>CAVWUP010000030.1:0-9297 GCA_963758155.1 uncultured delta proteobacterium | reverse complement strand
TCCGATGCCAGCTGGTTGCACGATCACGTGGGAAAGGGCCAAGTCGAATCTCACCCTCGGCGTGCGCCAATGGGAGCAAGGACCTCGGGGGAAACGCCGCCCGTAGTGTCCCCGAAGCCCACGCCCAATGCGCGCGCGGATGCGCTCCACCGCCATCCCGATCCGCCTCGCGGCCTCCGGCGTGACAAGCCGGATGTGCTGGAGTGCATTGCCGCACCATGATGCGATTCCAATTGCAGATTCCAATTGCACCCTTACATGACTCCCGTCCAGTCTCTACAGTGCCGTCAGTGTGCCGTGACTCTGCACACCTGGATGTAGCTCGATGCAACTAGATGCACTCAGAGCCAAGAATGATTCACCAACAACCACGGGGACTTGACGGCCAAGGTCGCGTCCTCACTCGGTTTTTGGGTTTTCAGTCCTGCAAGTTTCAAGTCCCGTCCACCCCGCAAGACCCCTTGGGAGAAATCCTGAGGGGTTTCGCGTAGTTGGACCACCGATCCGCGTGACGCACTGGGTACTGTCACAGCAAATGTCACAGTTCGTGTGACAGTCCCCCCGTCGCCACGGGGGTCGACGGTCTTGCTGGTGGTGGCGATCTCCGACGACGCCCGGCCAGCAAGCACATCACTGCCACTGAGATTGATCCGGAGCTTGGCAACCTCCGCGCACAAGGCCTCCCAGGGCAAAGTCGTGTACGAGTCGAACACGTCACCCTTGTTGGGACCGTGGGTGATGAAGCGCAGGATGTCGCCCCGACCGCCATCGGCTCGACAGAGCGAGATGAAGGTCCGTCGAAGATCGTGCTGCCGTCTCTTGCGCAGCCCGATGCGTTCAAGATCCTGGTGGAATTTCTTCAACATGTGGTTCGCCGACCGGCACCGTCCCGTGCGGGAAGGAACGATCAAGTCCGTGGCCTCGGGCGCCCGTCCCATCAATACCCGCCAACCATGCTCTCGCCATCCGGCGAGAACCTCGGCGAGGATTGGATGGACCGGGACGACGCGCGAGACCTCGGTCTTCACCGTGCCGACAACTTTGTCTCTGGTGCTGTAGCTCTTGGTGACCAGCAACCTCCCCAGCGGAACCAGGTTCGCGTCGTAGTCGCCCCAGGTTGAAGCTGCGGCCTCGCCGAATCGCTGGCCCGCCCCAAGGAAGACCAACGCCCAGAAGATCCTCCGGTCAACGGGAATCCGGGGCTCACTCAGCATCGACTCGATCTCGGCGCGCGTAAACACGGCAGTCACGCGCCAGGCGGGGTTCTCGTCGACATTCTCGGGCAGCTCGTCCGTGTCCAGGCCGCAGGGATTGATCGGAAGGAAGGCCTTCGCCTTCTTGAAGAGGATGCGCATGGTCGCGTACACGTGGCGAGCGGTCCGGGGAGCCATGGTCTTCTCCCCGACCTTCTCCATCATAGCCTCCATCACCGTGCGGACGTGGTCCGTGGTCACGTCCGACACGAGCACTGAACCGATCAGGGGCAGGACATGGTTCTTCAGTCGTGCCTCGTCATCCCCAGCGGAGACGATGTGACGTGCCCGGCGCTTGGCGACCCAATGCTTGGCAAACCTCGCCACGGTCAGAGGCTCGTCGGACCGCACGCCAGCGCGCCGCTGCGCCGCCACCTCTTCGATGACCGTTCTCAGGAAGACCTCCGCCTGCTTCTCCTGACCAACCTGGCACCCGGTGGATTTCCAGGCGTACGCGCCATCCGCATCGACGTACTTGATCCAAAGCATGTGGTCGCGCCGATAGATACTGCCAGGTCGTTTTCGCCGAGCGCTCATCGTCCTTTCCCCTTGTCGTCTTCACCTCCGGCGCCCTTCCCGCGCACATCAGCCAGGTACTTCTCCACAACCAGCCGTGCAAGCGTGAGATGGCCAACGCCAGCATCACGGGCGAGCTGCAAGAGCAAACGCGAATCCGCAGGGCAGATGCGGAATCCGATCTGCACGGTGCGAAGGGGCGGCACGACAACTCCAGGAATGGACTTTCGCTTCTTTCGCATGTTTACCACCATGATATACACGTTGAGAGGTTCGGGGTTCAGGAATTCGGGCGCTTCCCGTGACGCACCAAAGCGCGGGCGCGCGCACGGATGGAATCTGGGACCTCGGCTGACGCCTGCCGGCCAAGGTAGCTGAGAAGCTCGCCCAGCTTGATTCGTGGATCCTCACCCGCCGAGTAGCGGGTCAGCTCGCCCGCATCCAGGGCGCGCTTGATCGTCTTGGGGTGACAATCCGCAACGGCCGCAGCCACTTCTACTTTCAGGAAGACATCCCCACTGGCCACCAACGCGGCGAAGGCCGCTGTGTCCGCCCCAGCTCGGCGCGACAACTCCTCTGTCAGACGCGCACCGATCATCGCCGGCAGTTTCCTGTCGACTATCTGTTCGACGAGCTTCTCCAAGCCCGCGATGATTTGATCGGTTTCCATGGGGGCGATCGCGTTCGATCTGCCGCCAAGGTAGACCCCGAAAAACGGAGTGAGTTGACAATCGTTCTAGTACTAGGTTTCGCTCGGCACTTTCTTCGGCCGGCCTGGCTTCCTTGAACTCCCGCCCTTTCGAGTGCCAGTCAGCTTCTTGCGCCGATTGGACACTCTTTCCTCTGGCCCTTTACCAAGAGGCCCAGGCTTGCCCCCGTCGGGAACGAGCTCGGCAATCTTCTTGTTGGCAAAGCCGACGTCAAGCAGTGCTTGCTCAATCAGATCAATGTGGTGCCAATCGTGCCTCCTGTTTGGGAAATTGAGCTTCGTGAACGTGGTCGAAAACTTGTCGCGCACCGACAGGACCCACGGCTCAAGGGCCTTCCAGATCCGCACCAAGGCTTGGAGTCTGAGAACGGCGCCCCGGAGAAGTTTCCGGCCGTCCGGCCCGAGGCCCCTAGCCTGCGGACGCAGGAGACCAAGCAAATCGCTTGTTGCCGGTGAAAGCTTCTCAATGATCTTCTCCAAGGCTAGCTGCGTGGAGAAAACTACGTCCACGTAATGCCCCACCGTGGCTGCGGCGATGCCGGGTGCCCCCGGCTGACAGGCCAGCAGGGCTCGGGCAAGGCCATATGCCTTGCACTCGGGAAGGGGATGCGGACACGGAGCCGGCAACTTGCCCTTGGTCTCTCCTTTCTTAGTAGCCTCAGTAATCTTCATGCTTTTCGCATGTCTCGACAGGTGGTACCAGGCCGCAGCCGTGGGCGTCGCCGCGTACTTTTCGGGAACTGGATCGAGCAGCAGAAGTTCCTTGTGGAGCCGCTCGGCCACCTTCGGGAGCAGTGTCTCAATCCACTCGCTCGTAGTCATCGTATCCACGTTGCCTCCCTGACATCACATCGTCGGCCCTGGCCTAATTCGCCTTCGCCGAGTGGAACAGGATCTTAATCCCGTTGAAGGGGAATTATCTACACTGGCCGAGCGAATTGTTGTTGCCTTCTGGCACGACGCGCGTGGCCTTGGGGCCGCAGCGCCTTGTGGCGCGGCGCAGACCCGGGCTCACCGGCCCCCCTTAGCTTTCCCTCTTCGTACGTGGGCGGAACGAGAAGACGCACAGACCGGCGAGGCGCCCACGGCCATCGAAATCCACGAGCACGGGTAACTGCCGCAGCCTCTTGCGAGGCAGCTCCCACACCATGGCGCCGGTCCAGCGCCGCGCGTCCTTGCCGCTGCGGGGAACCAGGCGCAGGTGAACGAGTGAGCTGTCGACCCAGCACTCGATGCCGCGCTCCGCCAGGCGCACGACGCGATCCTCGGCGATGTTGATCGCCCTACCAAGAATGGAAGACTTGTGCTGCTCGGTCACGTCCACACGCAGGGTCGCGCCGTGGAAGCCGATGGCGTCAGAAACGATGGTTGCGGTCTTCTTGTCGGGGAACATGGCCTTGCCTCGGGGCAGCCGCATCCTGCCAATCTGCTTGCGCCCATCGCGCGGCAGGAGCAACCACGCCTCGGCTGCGTCCTTCACCTTTCCGCAGATTGGGCAGGCCAGAACGCCCTTTCGGGTCCTGCGAAAGCCGTCCCAGTGACGGCATTGCAGCCCCAGAAACTCCCAGGCTAGGCCGAGCTGCTGGTAGACCTCGCCCAGCGTCCTCGACAGGGCACTGCGCCCAGGACGGGCGAGGGCCGGATGCTTGGCCACTTGGTCCATGCAACGGAATAGGCGTCGCAGATCGCGCCGCACCCGTTCCTTGGCGGTCAGCTCGCGCACGGGACGCCTACCTGGCGGCCTCCGGAACGATCACGTTGAACCCCTCCAGTTCAGCCACACCAGCCAGTTGCTCGTCCCCGGTGACGAACGGCCAGTGCGGTCGATCCTTGGACAGTACCAAGGCCGCAGCCAGTTGAAGAGCATCGGCGGCGCGCAGGGGATGCACGGCCAGGATGCGCTCGGCCCGGGCACGTACGGCATCCAGGCCGTCGACCTCGATCCAGTGCGCGGACAGGGCATCAAGCCGCCGTATCGCCAGCACCGCCCCGGCCTGCTCCATGTCGCCGGCCCGAACTCGACGCCATATCGCGGACAGTACCTCCACACGGGACAGAGCCCAGACCGCGATCCCGTGATCGGCGCGTAGCAGCCGACGGCAGGCCGCGCTGCCTGCCTCTTCGACGATCAGGGGAACGATGGCGGAGGAATCCCAGAACCGCATTCAGCGACCCGCCCGGCGCTCGTCCACGAGGGTGGCCGCCACGCCCTTACCGCGCACCGGCGGACCTGGCTTGAAAATCAGTTCGGGCAGCGGACCACGGCCCCTGCGGATGAGTCCTGCCCGTTCCAGCGCCAGCAGATCGCCATCATCGGCCTCGCCGGATGAATCGTCGCCGATGGGCACCAGCTCGGCCACCGCCACGCCGCGCACCTGGATGCGCACCGACTCACCATGCCTGGCGCGCTCTACGTGCCGCGACAGGTGCGCCTTCGCCTCGGACAAGCTGACCATCTTCATCAGACTAATTTGGTCAGATCATTGGCCAAAGTTCAAGGGTGTCTGTCATCGCGTCGACCGACTGCGGTGTGATACGATTCTGGCAGCCTTCGCTCCGTCTGCCCTGAGGTGACCTGATGGCCAACAAGCTGCCCACATTCGACCGGCTCATCAACCCTCTGCTGCGTGCGCTGGAGGCGCTCGGCGGGTCCGGGGCGGTCGACGAGATCTACGAAAAGGTCATCGAGCTGGAGAAGCTCCCCGAGGACGTCCTGGCCCAACTGCACGACCAGGACAAGAGCAATCAGACCGAGGTCGGCTATCGGCTGGCATGGGCGCGCACCTATCTGAAGAAGTACGGCCTGCTGGAGAACTCGACCAGGGGCGTGTGGTCGCTCACGGCCAAGGCCAAGGGCGTTGGCCAGGTCGATCCACAGGAAGTCTTGCGCAAGGTCCGTGCCCAGGACGCCAAGGGCGGCGAGGAGGAAGATACGAAGAAGCCGCCCGAGCAGGAAGAGTGGAAGCGGGACCTGCACGCGATCCTCACCCAGAAGCTCGACCCGGCGGCGTTCGAGCGTCTGGTCCAGCGCGTTTTGCGTGAATCCGGCTTCATCCAGGTCGAGGTCACCGGCCGCAGCGGCGATGGCGGTATCGACGGGCGCGGCATCGCCCGCATCCACGGGCTTATGAGCTTTCACGTCCTGTTCCAGTGCAAGCGCTACAAGGGCGCCGTGTCGCCCAGCGAGATCCGCGATTTTCGCGGCGCCATGGTGGGCCGGGCGGACAAGGGTCTGTTCATCACGACCGGCACCTTCAGCCCCGGGGCGGTCAAAGAGGCGCTGCGCGACGGCGCCCCGCCGATCGGCCTGATCGACGGGAGCGACCTGGCCGAGAAGCTGAAGGAACTCAGCCTCGGCGTGCGGCGCGAAACCATCGAGGTGTTTCGAGTGGATGTCGGGTGGTTCGAGAGTGTTTGATTCAAGGTTCCCCACGGACATCTTCTTCGCGGGACGTTTCCTCTCACGGTGTTGATGGCAATCGACAGTGTCGCATCAAACCACCGCGCGGCCTGCGAGGACGGACCAATAGCCTTCCGTCTCTAGTGAGCACGCCTTCTCGGCGCCCGGGACGTGATCAGGGTTCCCGCCTAGTGGCGAACCCGAGCGGGCCGTTCGGACCGAGGAGGTCACGTAGCCGCTCAAGCGAGATCGAGGTCCGTCGCGGCCCCCAGGCACAGGGACCTACCTCCTCCGGACCAAAGTGAATCTCCAGCGTGCTCGCGGTGACGAAGAATCTCTCGAAGTTGCGGATCTTTGGCTCGGTCCCCCTCTCGATCCACTCGTCGGGTTCGCGTATAACATCGCCCTCTGCAGCGCATTGTGCATGGAGGTCGTCCCTGCACATCTGGGAAAGACGTCTGACGGCAGCCCCGGGATCGAGGAACAGATCAGACAGCTCATGCAGCGCGACCGGTGCGAACGTGAACAGGAACGTCTCGACATCGTAGTTTGGATGGGCTGCTCCAGCCCAGTAGAGACAGTAGTGCATGAGCACAGACACAACCCCTGGCGCCGGGAGAGCGACGGCGTGGCGGGCGCTCACATCGTTCCATTGAATGTCGCTCACGAAGAGCTGGTGGTACTGTGTTCGACGCACGCGGCGCTCCTCGATGAGGCGTTTGGTGAAGTGCCCGCGGAGGAATGCATTTAGTTCCTCACTGCTCTGGCCACCGTCCAGTCCATGGAATACCGGGTAGACGATGTCTACGTCGTAGCCGGGGCTTCCCTCCCACTTCTCCTGAATGTGACCGTCGGCCAGTTGTGGACCCGGGGTGCTGAGCGTGGCCGCCGCCGTCGCCGCCACGACTGCCCCGAGCAGATTCGCCCAGCCGCCGGGCACAAACACGTCGATGCAATGGAAGCGCGACAACCTCATGGGGAGTTCGACATCGTCGAGTCGCACGGGAATGATGAACACTCGCCCCTCAGGCATCTCCTCTTGTCGACGAAGCCCATGCACCAGCTCGCGCTGAACCATGCCCGCCTTCTGGACGGACGTACGCGATACGAAGGCCAGAAATACCTTCGCATCACGAACCGCGCGAAAGATCGCGTTCTCCCAGTCCTGGCCCCCAAGAATTGAGTGCCTGTCCATCCACGGCGAGAACCCAGCAGTAATCAACCGCTCGTGGACTTCCTCAAGCCGATCTCCGTCCTCCCGCGCGTAGCTTAGGAAAACCTGTTCGCCCATGCAGGGATTGTGCCGATTCTCGCGCCCGCTGTCACGGGACGCTTCTTGCCTGCCTCATCATGGCCCTTTCTTGGGTGATCGTGGCGTCCCCGGCGCTCCGCCCATTCGCAGACTGGTCACGGGTCAACAGCAAAGCCCAACTCAGGCCGGTCGACATGTGGCCAGTTCATCGGTCATCTCCGTGGCGACTGTAAGACAGCAGATTGGGCGCCGGTCACTTTCAGACGCATCTGGACAAGTGCCTCGCTCACCTTGTACTGGACTGCGATGTTCGACACCCCTGCTCCGCGCTGGAGCATCGCCATGATGCCGTTGTAGGGGACGAGTGCAGCGCCTGCAACGCCGTAGGCTTCTTTCTCCTTGCTGGGAGAGTAGGTTCGCCGAGGAAGGCCGACCCTCGGGTCAGAGACCATTTTTGTGGGAGCGTGATCGAGGATGATATGGGCAACCTCTTCCATCAACGAGACCCTGATTCGCGTCTCCGCATGCCACGGATTCCAGGTTATGAGCCACACACCGCCATGTTCCCGGTACGCCATCGCAGACCAGGCGCCGCTGAACTTCCTGACTACTCCTACCTCAGATGCATTGCCGGTGACGCCCGTCAGGTCGAGCAGGGCCATGTTGTTGTAGGTGCCAACCAGTTGGCGCGGATCGAGGGACGCCAGCGCGTCTAGCCCAAGGCGCTTTCGAAGACCGTGGCCCCTTCCCTCAAGATGGCGGACAAAACCGTTGCTGGGCCATCGGCAGAACATGCACCATCATACTACCGGCTGCGCCCTTTGATCTTCATCGCGGCGTAGGCTTCCCTGACGATCTTGATAAGCGCCTCTGCGGCTTCTGGCGCAAGATCGGGATCGGCTCGGAACTGGATCTCCACAGAGCTGATGGCATCGTCCCCTTGTCGCGACGGCAGGCGCTTGGACGTCGCAGCGCCCGTGGCCACCCGCTCCAGCGGCACGCCTATCCAGTTGACGAGAGCCTGAACGGTATCCAGGTCCGGTCGAGCCTCCGCACGCTCGATGCGCGAAAGGGTCGACGCGCTCACGCCGCACTCGTCGGCAGCTTCGCGAAGTTTCAAACCCTTGCTTTCTCGATACCCTCTCACTAGGGCAGCGAGACCGCTGAAGTCAACGACCTGCTTGGCGTTCATTTGCCTACATTCTCGCTCGTGGCTGTCCCAACCACAAGACGCATTTTCATGGTTGACCTCCGCGATACGGCGTTTCATACTTGGGACAGTCAGGAAACCATCAAACAGGAGAACGTGAACATGTCGAAGTCGACCAGAAACTCAGGAACCTCTTGGTCCGCAGCCGATGTTCGCCAGCTTCGCTCCCTCGCTTCGCAGAACACGCCAACGCGAGTCATCGGTCTCAAGCTGGGCCGCACCGAGGGCGCCGTTCGGACCGTCGCCAGCGAGAAGGGCGTCTCCCTGAAACCGACCAACCAGAGCCCGTACAATAGGCGCTCGTAGCGCGCGCACTCGTCAAGCACAGTACAGGAGAAGGCGTCATGATTGAGACACAGCAGGAAGTTCACGCGAAGCACCACGTCCGCATCCACATCGACCAGAGGCAATACGACTCGCCCAACCCAACGACGGGCGAAGCCCTATACCAGCTCGCCAATATCGCGGCCGGCCTCGAACTCTATCGCGAAGTCGCTGGCGATAGAGAAGATCCGCCCATCGAGAATGGCCCGGAAATGGTCCATCTGAGAGAGGACGAGCACTTCCACAGTGGCGCTGCCCAGAGCAGGGAATTCACGATCATCGTAAACGGCCGAAAGAAGCTCGTGAAGTCAAAAGAGCTGTCGTTCACCGCAATTGTCGCCCTCGCGTTCGACCCCGTTCCGACGGGACCGAATATCCTGTTCACCATCGTCTACGAACACGGCCCGCACAGCAAGCCAGAAGGCACGCTAATTGAGGGCGAATCGGTCAGAATCAGGGATGGAATGGTCTTCAATGTCACATCAACTGATAAGTCGTAGCGCTGACCTGAACAAGCTGCGCGAAGAGGGCTATGACCTGGAAATCCGCAACGGCTATTTGCTCGTCAAGGATGTTCCGTATGTGAACGCCCAGAAGGAGATCAAACGAGGAATTCTTGTCGCAAAATTGATC
>CAVWUP010000029.1:0-46519 GCA_963758155.1 uncultured delta proteobacterium | reverse complement strand
CTACCGGTTTCAGGGCGAGATGCAGAAGGCCCGGGCGGATCTGCGCGTGCAGGACACGATGCTGGCAAAAACCGAAGCGCAGATCGTGAACGACGTGACCGTCGCCCTGGCCCAGTTTCAATCGACCCAACGCCGGGTGGAACGGGCCGAGCATGGGCTGCTCGATCGGGCGCGGCGCACGCGTGATCTGGTCCAGATCCAGTACGAAAAGGGCGCCGCATCCCTGCTTGAATATTTGGATGCACAACGAATGCTCATAGAAACCACGCAAGGCTACCTGCGCGATCTCGCCGACTATTGGCTGGCGGTCGTACTCATCGGGGAGGCCGTGGGATTGGAGCTGGGTCCATGAACCATACGCGAGTCATTCCCGTCACCACACTTTGCCTGACCACGGTCTTCGCAGTGGGTTGTCCGCGGCGCGCGGCCAACTCGTCGATCGTGCCGCCCAATACCGAGGTCTGGCTGGCGCCTGAACAAGTGGCCGCGGCCAAGCTGGTCGTCGAACCACTGGAACCGCAGCCCGTGGGCGGCGTGGTGGTGGCCAGCGGCCGAGTCACCTTTGACGATCTGCACGTCGCGCATGTGCTGTCGCCGGTGACCGGCCGGGTGGTGAAGATCGAAGCCCAGCCCGGCCAGCGCGTGAAGAAGGGCGACGCCCTGGCGGTGATCGAATCTCCTGATGTGGCCACGGCGTTTTCCGACCTGGCCAAAGCCCAGGCCGACTTTGGTGCGGCCGAAAAGGAGGCCAACCGCCAGAAAGACCTGTTCGACGTCCACGCCGGATCGCAACGCGATCTCGAAAGCGCGCAGTCGAACTTCAGCAAGGCCAGGGCCGAGCTGGATCGCGCCAGGAAGAAGACCCGCATCTTACGCGGAAGTTCCTCCGACCGTTCGAACCAGATGTACACCCTGCACACGCCCATCGACGGCGAGGTCATCGCCCGCAACGTGAATCCCGGCGCCGAGGTGCAAGGGCAATACACCGGCGGCACTGTGCTTGAACTCTTCACCGTGGGCGAGTTGGACAGCGTGTGGGTGCTGGGCGATGTCTTTGAAATGGATCTCGGGCGGGTCAAGGCGGGCACGGCCTGCCTGGCCACAGTGGTGTCGTATCCCGGCCGAGTCTTCCGAGGACAAGCTGACTGGGTCTCGGACATGCTCGATCCCGCGACCCACACCTCGAAAGTCCGCTGCAAGATCGCCAATTCTGACCGCGCGCTCAAGCCCGAGATGTACGCCACCGTGACCCTGCCGGTGGACCGCCAAGTTGCGCTGGCCATCCCGCGCGGCGCGCTTCTGCGCCTCGGCGATCAGACGGTGGTCTTTGTCGAGGCGGGCAAGACGCCGGACGGCCGCCTGCGCTTCGAACGCCGGCCGGTGGTGGTCAATGAAGAGCTGGGCAGCGAGTACCTGCCGGTACTGCGCAACCTGGCCAAGGGCGAGCGCATCGTGGTCTCGGGCGCCATCCTGCTTTCCGGAATGCTGTAGTCATGATTGAGCGATTGGTTTCGGCCGCCGTCCGCGCGCCTTTTCTGGTCTTCATGGCCGCGCTGGCCCTCGTCGGCATCGGCATTCGCTCGTACACGCAGCTGGACATCGAGGCCTATCCCAACCCTGTCGCGCCCATGATCGAAGTCATCGCGCAGCCGCAAGGCTGGAGCGCCGAGGAGGTCGAGCGCTATGTCACCCTGCCTCTCGAAACCGGACTGGTGGGCATGCCGGGGCTGGAACATGTGCGCTCGCAGTCACTCTTCGGCCTGGCTGATGTGAAGTTCTATTTTGGCTGGGACACCAGCTACGCCACGGCCCAGCAGCGGGTACTCAACCAACTTAACTTCGTAACCCTTCCGGCGGGCTTGCAGCCACAGCTCTCGCCCTGGAGTGCCATCGGTGAGCTATACCGCTACAAGGTGGTGGGCAAAGACTACACGTCAGCCGATCTCAAAACCGCCGAGGACTGGATCCTGGAAAAGCAGTTTCGCCAGGTGCCGGGCGTGATCGATGTCGTCGGGTTCGGCGGCCTCACCAAGCAGTATCACGTGGACGTGGATCCCTACCGTCTTCGCGGGCTGAATGTCAGCCTGGCGCAGCTGCAGGCCGCCATTACCAACGCCAATCAGAACGTGGGCGGGCAGCGCCTCAGCCTGGGCGAGCAATCCTTCGACGTGCGCGGCATCGGACTCATCCGGTCGGTTCGTGACATTGAGCAAATTGCAGTCGCCGCGCAGAAGGGCGTGCCGGTACGCGTCCGCGACGTGGCTGCGGTCAGTGTCGGCGCGGCCCCGCGTCTGGGCATCGTGGGCCGTGACGGTGAACCGGACATCGTGGAAGGCATCGTGCTCATGCGCTACGGGGGCGACTCGCTGTCCACCGTCAAGGGCATTCACGATCGCGTGGATTACATTCGCCAGAACCGGGTTCTGCCGCCCGGCATGGACATCGAAACGCTCTACGACCGGGCCGACCTGGTCAAGCTGACCACGCACACCGTGATGGAGAACCTCATCACCGGCATGGTGCTGGTATCGTTGGTGCTGTGGCTCTTCTTGGGCAACCTGCGCGCAGCCCTGCTGGTCGCGCTGAACCTGCCGCTGGCCCTGCTCTTCGCGTTTTTCGGCATGGTGTCGACCGGCACGCAAGCCAACCTCATCTCTCTCGGCGCAGTGGACTTCGGCATTGTGGTCGACTCGTCCGTCATCATGATGGAGAGCATCTTCCGCAACTTCGTCCGGCGCGGCGGCTCGGTCTTCGAGCGCATCACCAGCGCGGCCCGCGAGGTCGGGCCGCCGGTGTTCTCCTCCACGCTCATCATCGCCGTGGCCTTCGTGCCGCTTTTCACCCTGACCGGCGTGGCCGGCGTGATCATGGCACCCATGGCGCACACATATGCCTTTGCCATCGGCGGCGCCATCCTGCTCGCGCTGACCCTGACTCCGGCGCTCGCGTCCCGTCTCATGCCTGTGTCCTCCAGCCAAGACGAGGAGGAGAAGGACACGCGCTTCATGCGCCTCGTGCACCGGCTCTATGCACGGCTTTTTTCCTTCGCCCTGCAGTGGCCGCGCTGGGCGGTGGTGTTGGGGGTCGTGCCGGTGGTGCTGGCCCTGGCTGCGGCCGGCATCCTGGGCCGCGAGTTCATGCCCAAACTGGAAGAGGGCAATTTCTGGATCCGCGCGACATTGCCGACGTCAATCTCCCTGGAGAAGTCGGCCCGCTACGTCGGCCATATTCGCGCCATCGTGCTCGGCTGCCCTGGCGAAGACGCGGCTGACTGTCCTTTCGAAAAGCGAAGCCGGCCCGAAGTCCAGAGCGTCATCTCGCAGCTGGGACGGCCCGACGACGGCACCGACGTGTCCGGCTTCCAGAACATCGAGCTCTTGGCGCCCTTGCGTCCCAGCTCCGAGTGGCGCCCTGGCGTGACCAAGGCGTCGCTGACCGATGACATACAGCGCGACCTGGCGCGTGCCTTTCCCGGCGTGGTCTTCAATTTCTCGCAGGTCATCTCCGACAACGTGGAGGAGGCCATGTCAGGCGTGAAGGGTGAGAACACGGTCAAGGTGGTGGGGCCGGATCTGCGGGTGGACGAGACCAAAGCGGGCGAGATCGTTGCCGCCATGAACAACGTCCGGGGCGTGGCCGACCTGGGGATCTTCCGCTCACTCGGCCAACCCGCGATTCGCATCACGCCCTCGCGCACCGCCGCCGGACGCTACGGCCTCAACACCGGGGATGTGGCGGCGGTCATCCAGGCGGCCATCGGTGGGCTGGCCATCACGCAAGTCTACGAGGGCGAAAAGCACTTCGACCTGACGGTGCGCTGGGCCGAGCCCTACCGGCGCGACCTGCGCGCCATCCGCGCCATCCTGGTTGCCGCACCCGACGGTGCCCAGGTGCCGCTGGGGCAGCTGGCTGACGTGGTCGAGGAAAATAGTCCGTCGGTCATATTCCGCGAAGGCCTGCGTCGCTACGTGCCGGTCAAATTCTCCGTGCGCGGGCGCGACCTAGGGTCGACCATCGCCGAGGCCCAGGCCAAGATCGCCGAGCACGTCAAGCTGCCCTACGACACCCACCTGGAATGGGGCGGCGAGATCAACCAGTTGCGCGAGACCACGGCGCGCTTGCTGATCATCATTCCGGTGACGCTGCTCATGATCACTTTCTTGGTCTACGGTTCGGTCAAGAACGCGCGCGATACCCTCATCGTGCTGCTGGGCGCACCGGTGGCCGCCAGCGGAGGTGTCGTGGCTCTTTTCCTCACCGGAACCGATTTCTCGGTGTCGGCGGCCGTGGGCTTCATCTCGATTCTCGGTATCTCCATTCAGGACGGGTTGCTCGTCGTCACCTACGCCCGCCAATTGCGCTCACGAGGCGAATCAGCGGAGAACGCAGCTCGCTTGGCAGCCCAGCGTCGCCTGCGCCCCATCCTGATGTCCACTTGGGTCGCCATGCTGGGCCTGCTTCCCGCGGCCCTGTCGCGCGGCATCGGATCGGAGACGCAGAGGCCCCTGGCCATCGTAGTCATCGGCGGCGCCTTGGCGCTGGTGATCCTGCCCCGTCTCCTGCAGCCTGCGCTGCTGTCGCTGGCCTTCCGGCAAAAAGCGGTTCAGGCCGCCCCACAGATCTGACCGCCGACGCATGCGTCGTGAGTAGCGGCAACAACGCGGCGGCTTCCAGGAGGAGCGTGGTATCGTGGTCAGTCAGTACCACGGCGCGCTCGATCAGATTATCCAGTTCGCGAGGATTGCCAGGCCCGTAGTGGCGTGAACGAATGGAGGCTTGATTGACGGAGAGGCGCCATGTCGCCAGTCTTGGGAAAGTCGAAAACCAACTGTGGCAGAAGTGCACAAATGGCCCAATACTAGAGAGCGTGACTTAGGACATTCTCGAGAGAGGAGTTCTGCGGATCGGGCACGACAATTACTGCTCTCACCGTGGGCTGGAACGCGTTCTCAAAGGCTCCGGCCCGCGTGTTCCTAAAGACGAGGTGCGTTCCATGTCTAACAATACGATTTGTGTCCGCATCCGCAGAAGCTGTGGCGCCCGACTTTTGACCGGCGTGCTTGTTCTGGGCGCTGGAGCAAGTTGCACCAATGCCACCGTCTCGTCCCCGCCGCCAGTCGCCGGGCAGGCCCAGGGCGGGGGGTCAGGGAGCGGCGGAGGTGGCGCCAACGGCGGCAGCGGGCCCTGCATTCTTTGTGGTTCCACCGGAGGAACCGGAGGCGGGACAACAGTCCAAATCAATACCGCGCTTTGCGGCAACGGCCAACTAGACCCAGGCGAGACATGCGATGACGGCGTACTCCCTGCGCAAAAGAACGGTCCCAACGCTATTCCAGACGATGGCTGCACGGCCCTCTGTCAAATCGAAGCGAACTGGAGCTGTCCAACCCCAGGACAGCCGTGCCAGAACATGGCTATATGCGGCAACAAGATACTGACCTCCAACGAGGCCTGTGACGACGGAAATACCGTCAGTGGAGACGGCTGCTCGGGAGATTGCCAGACGATCGAGTCCGGGTGGCAGTGTCCAGTGCCAGGGAAACCCTGTACGCCGATATGCGGCGACGGCAAGATCGATCTCGGCAAACAGTGCGACGACGGCGTATCCCCTGACAAGAAGACCGGTCCCAATGCCATCGATGATGGGTGCTCGGCAACGTGCGAGATCGAGCCAGGCTGGAGCTGCACCGGGTCGCCCAGCGTCTGCACCAAAGCGGTGTGCGGCAACGGCATTCTCGAAACCGGGGAGGCCTGCGACTGTGGCACCGATCCGACCAAATTGCCCAAAGATTGCACGGGGCCGAATGGCCTCTTCAACGGCGACGGCACCGGCTGCTCGAAAACCTGCACCATGGAGCCAGTCTGTCGTGGAACGAGCGGGACGGGAACGACCCACGCCTGTGCGGTCACCTGCGGAAACGGCAACCTCGAAACTGGCGAGGAGTGTGACGACGGCAACCTGATCGACCGCGATGGCTGTTCGTCGAAGTGTCAGATTGAAGCCGGGTTCACCTGCACCCCACAGACCGAATCCGACAGCCAGCCCTGCACGCAATCAATCTACAGCGGCAATTGCCTGGAATTGCCGGTCAAATATCGTGATTTCGAGAGCGAAAAGGAAACCAACGGTCACCCGGACTTCTTCTACTACGGCGTGCCTCTGCAATCGGCTAGTGTCGTCAGCATCACCGGCGTGGCAGGCCAGCCCGGCGCTGTGAACTACAACAAGCGCTACTGCGTGCCCAACTCGGCCGGTCCAGCGCGGCAGAACGATGCGACCCAGCGTTGCTGGGGCATGGCCCAGGCAAACCTGGACAACAACGGCCGGCCCGCCTTCGATACAACCCGCAACGGCGGGGGCGCAAACGCGACACTGTGCGATTGCCAGTTCACTGACTGGAGCCACGACACGAATGGTGGACACGTGCCTGGCTATACCCAAGCTGCCAACGGCCCGACCAATGGGCTCACATACAATGCAGGAGCAAACGGGCATCCGATGTACAAGGGCCCCGCGCCCATCGTGACCAGCGCCGCAACCTTTGGCCAGTGGTGGGTTGACAGCAAGTACACGAACAACACGCACATTGTCTCGACGCTGGAACTGGGGCCGGTGGCAGCAGCGACCAATCTCTATCGCTTCTCCAGCGCGCCCCACAGCGTGTACGGCAACTTCTTCCCTCTCGATCCACCCGCCAACAACTTTCCTATCTATTCGCTGACCGGAAGCACGACCGGGCCAGGCACGGTGATGACCTCGACCACTGGTAACAGCGAGCCACTCCTCTGCAACCTATGGCCGTACTGGTACAGCTCGGCTTCATTCGGCGCGGCGGCGGGCTGCAAGGGCGACCAGTATGTTTTCCCGCCCAGCTTCGCGCCCGGTGTCGATCCGGCGATGTGGTTTGGCATGCACCCGAACGGGGACTGGATCCCACAGGCCCAGGGGTGGTTCCACGACTCCTGGTTCTCCGTCGAAGCGCGCTACCTCTTCGTGTTTGACGGAAAAAATGACTTTCAACTGCAATTCTTCGGGGACGACGACACATTCGTGTTCATCAACGGCGTGTTGGTAATCGACCTCGGCGGCGTCCATCAGCGCCTTCCGGCCAGCGTGACAGTCGCCGCCGCCACCGGGAATGCGACCATCCAGGAGGGCGGAAACGTCTACATGCCATGCACGAATCCAGTCGGACAGACAGTCTGCCCGGTGATCCCGGCGGGCAAGAATGTTGGGGATCTGGTGCCGTGCGACGGCAGCGCAAACGCAAAGGATCCGGTGACGAAGGTGGCGTTCAACTCGACCTGCCCGAGCGGCAGCACGACCTGCGACTGTCGCCAGCGGCAGGTGGCGCTCGGCCTGCAACAGGGGAACACTTACGAAATCGCCGTGTTCGAGCGTGACGGACACCCGACGGAATCGAACTTCCAGCTCACGCTGAGCGGCTTTTCCACCACCAAGTCAGTCTGCCAGCCTCGATGCGGCGACGGAATCGTGACAGGCGGCGAGGAGTGCGATTGCGGCGATGGAACGGCGCCGCTCCCAGCGAACTGCTCGGGCCCGAACAACGACACGACGTATGGCGGTTGCAAGACCGACTGCACCTGGGGACCTTTCTGCGGGGACGGCGTCACGCAGAGCCCGCCAGAACAATGCGACAATGGCAAGGACAATGGATCGAACAACGGTGCAAACGGATGCGCGTTTGGATGCCTGCTGCCCCACTACTGCGGCGATGGCATCGTGGACAGGAATCTGGGCGAGGCTTGTGATTTGGGCGCGCTGAACGGCGTGTGTTTGGATGCCAGCGGGGATCCAGCCGACGCGGGCCAAGGAAGTGCAGGGGACGCTGGTTGCCCGCCAGGCACCCAGGTCTTGTGCGACACGAAGTGCAAGACTCCGTTCATAAGCAACTGATTCTCATTCGCGGCATCGAGAAAGCGCACCGGGAGCACTTCCGGCGTCAGGAAACGAACCGCGACTTGGCCCCGAGTCTCCTCCGGATCATCGAAGGGGATTCCAAACACGACGCTCGGCAACCAGCCTATTTTCCAATAGGGACGGACAACCATGCGACGAATCCTCCTAGGCCTGGTCTTTCTATCGCTCGCCTGCAAAGCCAGTAGCAGCAGTTCCCAAGACGTCGTGCTCGTCCGGGTCGACGCCCCTGGCGCGGACGGGATCACGCACCTGAGTGTCACCTTCACCAACGCCGGCACCTCGGAGACTCGCAGCTACCCAGCGAACACGACATCAACGCCGATTGTGTTTCCCACCACCCTTTCGGCCACCATGCCCACATCACGTGTTGGCGGTATCGAGGTCGGCATCGACGGACTCGACGCGCAAAACCGGACGGTGGCGCACGGCCAGGCAAGCAAGGATCTGTTTTCAGGCGGTGAGACCGACATTCCGGTGACCCTGGCGGTTGTGGTGTCGGGGCCGGACGCGGGCGCCGGAGGGCAAGGCGGCTTAGCTGGCGCGGGTGGCGGCACTGGCGGCTCCGGCGGAGTGAAAGGCGGCACGACCGGCGCGACTGGCGGCTCTGGCGGCACGACAAGCGCGGGGGGATCTGCCGGCGCAGGCACGACCGGCGCCTCCGCCGGATCGGGTGGCTCTTCGGTCGTGTGCACGCCCGGTCTCATCGACGATATGGAGCAGCCTCTCTCGGGCCGGCTACCAGCCTGCGAAGGCCGGATCGGCAGTTGGCACACCTCCAACGATGGAGATCCACTGACCGTCCAGACGCCCGCCGTGTCGGAAATCGTTCCCCACACCACCCCAGGCGCCAACGGCGGTGCCCACTCCATGAGAACCTACGGCAGTTGTGCACGTTGGGCCCCAGCCACGGGCACGGCCCTCACCGGCGCGCCCAACGCGACGAACATTCAGTTCGAGGCGAGTGCGGGTCCAGCGGCCGGGACGTTCGATTTCTGCGTGACCGCGCTCTCGTTCTACTAGTCGGACAAGAAAAAGGCCCGGGAGCCTTGCGGACGCCCGGGCCTTGATTGGATCAGTCGAGACTACGAAACGGGCTTGTCGCCTGCGGGTGGTGCAAAGGGCGAGTCCACGCCGGCGATGGCCAGAGCCTCGTACAACTTCCAGCGTGCCTTGGCTTCGCGCTGGCCTTGCTCCATCAGGACGCGCGCGCGATCAGGCATGACCTGGGCCAGCGAACGGAACCGCGTCTCGGTCATGGCCCACTGTTCGTAGGTCATCTTGGGCGCCTTGGAGTCGAGCTTGAGCGGGTGCTCTCCCTTGTTGTAGAGGTCCGGGTTGAAGCGGTACAGGGTCCAGGCGCCGCTCTCGACCGCGGCGGTCTGGTTGTCCATGCCCTTGGCCATGTCGATGCCGTGGGCGATGCAGTGGCTGTACGCGATGATGATGGACGGACCATCGTAGGCATCGGCCTCGATGAAGGCGCGCACAGTTTGAATGTCGCTGTAGCCCATGGCCACCTTGGCCACGTAGCAGTTGCGATACGCGATGGCCATCATGCCCAGGTCCTTCTTCGGCGTGGGCTTGCCGGCCGCCGCAAACTTGGCCACGGCGCCGGTCGGGGTCGACTTCGAGCACTGGCCGCCGGTGTTCGAGTACACCTCGGTGTCGACCACCAAGATGTTCACGTTCTTGCCGCTGGCCAAGACGTGATCCAGACCGCCATAGCCGATGTCGTAGGCCCAGCCGTCGCCGCCCACGGCCCACACGCTCTTCTTGACCAGCATGTCGGCCACGCCGGCCAGGTTCTTCGCGTCGGGGTCGTGGATTCCGATCAGCTTCTGCTGCAACAAGACCACGCGCTCGCGCTGGGCGTAGATGCCCTTCTCGTCAGACTGATTGGCCTCCATGAGCCCCGTGACCAGCTCGCCGGGCAATTGACCCGACAGCTTCTTGAGCAGCACCTTGGCGTAGTCGTTCTGCTTGTCGATGGTCACCCGGAATCCGAGCGAGAACTCGGCGGTGTCCTCGAAAAGCGAGTTGTTCCAGGCCGGGCCACGACCGTCCTTGTTCTTGGCGTAGGGCGTGGTGGGCAAGTTGCCGCCGTAGATCGACGAGCATCCCGTGGCGTTGCCGATGATGGCGCGATCGCCGAAGAGCTGGGTCAGCAGCTTGACGTACGGAGTTTCGCCGCAGCCGGCGCACGCCCCCGAGTACTCGAAGAGCGGCTGCAGGAACTGCGAGCCCTTGACCGTGTCGACCCTGACCAGGCTGCGGTCCACCTCGGGCAGGTCGAGGAAGAAGGCGTAGTTGTCGCGTTCCTGCGCGCGCAGGGGAATCTGCGACTCCATCATGATGGCCTTCTTGGTCTTGTCCTTCTTGTCGGTGGCGGGACAGACCTCCACGCACAAGGTGCACCCTGTGCAGTCCTCGGGCGCGGTCTGCAGCGCGTACATCACGTCGCCGTATTCCTTGCCCTTGTACTTGGTGGACTTGAAGGTCGCCGGCTTCTTCGCCAGGTGCATCGGGTCGAAGACCTTGGCGCGAATCGAGGCGTGCGGGCACACCAAGGTGCACTTGTTGCACTGGATGCAGATGTCCATGTTCCATACCGGGATCTCCATCGCGATGTTGCGCTTCTCCCAGCGCGCGGTATCGGTCGGGAAGGTTCCGTCGACCGGGAACACGCTGACCGGCAGCTGGTCGCCACGGCCGGCGATGATCTCCGCGGTCACCTTATGCACGAACTCGGGCGCCTCCTTGGCCACGATGGGCGGCATCTTCAGGCTGCTCGATACCTTCTGCGGGTAGTTGACCTGCTGCAGGTTGGCCACCGTCTGATCCACGGCCTTGAAGTTCTTCTGAACCACCTCGGGACCCTTGCGCTCGTAGGTCTTCTGGATGGTCTTCTTGATCTTGGCAATGGCCTCGTCCGGCGGCAACACACCCGAGATGTTGAAGAAGCAGGTCTGCATGATGGTGTTGATCCGCGCCCCCATGCCGGTTTCCTTGGCCACCTTGTAGGCGTCGATCACGTAGAAGCGCAGCTTCTTGTCGATGATCTGCTTCTGCACCTCTTGCGGCAGCTGGTCCCAGACCTCGTCCTTCCCGTACACGCTGTTGAGCAGGAACACGCCGCCGGTCTGGCAGTACTGGAGCATGTCGTAGCGCTCGAGGAACGACCACTGGTGACAGGCCAGAAACTGCGCCTCGGTGATGAGGTAGCTGGAGCGAATCACGTCGGGCCCGAAGCGCAGGTGCGACACGGTGACCGCGCCGGCCTTTTTCGAGTCATAGACGAAGTAGCCCTGGGCATAAAAGCGAGGCTCCTCGCCGATGATCTTGATGGAGTTCTTGTTGGCGCCGACCGTGCCGTCAGAACCTAGTCCGTAGAACAGGCAGCGCTTCACGGCGTCGGTCTCGGTGGAGAAGCTGTGGTCCACGGGCAGCGAGGTGTGGGTCACGTCGTCGTTGATGCCCACGGTGAAGTGGTTCTTTGGGGCCGGCTTCTTGAGATCGTCGTACACCGCCTTGACCATGGCCGGGGTGAATTCCTTGGACGACAGACCGTAGCGGCCGCCCACCACCTTGGGCATGGCAAAGGGCAGCTTGCCGTTTGACTGGGCCTCGGCCAGGGCCGTGATCACGTCCTGATACATCGGCTCACCGGCGCAGCCCGGCTCCTTGGTGCGATCCAGGACCGAGATGGCCTTGACCGACTTGGGCAGGGCGGCAATCAGGTGGTCCATCGAGAACGGACGGTACAGGCGCACTTTGACGACGCCGACCTTCTCGCCTTTCTTGGCCAACACATCCACGGTCTCGTGCACGATCTCGGCACCGGTGCCCATGACCACGATCACGCGCTCGGCATCGGCCGGGCCCACGTAGTCGAACAGGTGATAGGCGCGGCCCGCGATCTTGGCGAACTTGTCCATCTCGGCCTGCACGATGGCCGGCGTCGCGTCGTAGAACTTGTTGCACGCCTCGCGCGCCTGAAAGAACACGTCGGGGTTCTGTGCGGTGCCGCGCAGGATGGGCCGGTCGGGCGTCATGGCGCGCGCACGATGCGCGTTGACCAGATCGTCGGTGACCATGGCCTTGATGTCCTCGTCGGTGAGCTGCTCGATCTTTTGCACCTCGTGCGAGGTGCGGAAGCCGTCGAAGAAGTGAATGAAGGGCACGCGTGCCCGCAGGGTCGCGGCCTGCGAGATGAGGGCCATATCCATGACCTCTTGCACGGAGCCGGTGCAGATGAGGCCGAAGCCAGTCGAGCGCACGGCCATCACGTCGCTGTGATCGCCGAAGATCGACAAGGCGTGGGTGGCCACCGTGCGGGCCGAGACGTGCCACACCGTCGAGGTCAGCTCGCCCGCGACCTTGAACATGGTCGGGATCATGAGCAGCAAGCCCTGCGCGGCCGTGAAGGTCGTGGTCAGCGCACCCGCCTGAAGGGCGCCATGGGTCGTGGCGGCAGCGCCTGCCTCGCTCTGCATCTCCACCACGGACGGGACCGTGCCCCAGATGTTGGTGCGGCCCGCGGCCGACCAGTCATCGGCCCATTCACCCATGTTCGACGAAGGGGTGATGGGGTAAATGGCGCACACCTCGTTGGTCTTGTGCGCTATGTAGGCAGCGGCTTCGTTGCCGTCAATCGTGACTTTCTTGCGAGCCATGTCGTGGTCCTCCAGGGGGGTAAAACTTAGGAAAAACGCAGTCTTCTTACGTCCGCTGTGTCAGCGAAGCAACAGGAACTTTTGCCAGTTCAACGCTGCGATTGCGCCCGCAGACGAGGGTCGATTCCCGCCCGCGCCAACGCGACAATCTTCGACGGGAATGCGTCCTCCCACTAGATGTTCGGCACCGGGAACGGGGCGCCTGGCTTCGCGAACAGGTAGCCCTGGAAGAGGTCTGCGCCCAGGTCGACCAAGATGTTGCGCTCAGCTTCGGTCTCGACGCCCTCGGCCACGAGTGGTGTTTCCAGTTCCAGACACAGGGCGGCCAGGGCGTGCACCATCTTGCGCTTGGTCGGCGTGGTGTCGATGTCACGAATCAGCGCCATGTCCAGCTTGACCACGTCGGGCTCGAGCTGCGCGAAGCAGTTCAGTCCCGAGTAGCCCTCACCAAGATCGTCGACCGCGATGCGAAAGCCCAATCGACGCAGGTGGGCCACACGTTCGCGGATGTCGGGGATCTTCTCCAGCGCCATGCGCTCCGTGATCTCCAGGTGAATGCGCGGGGCGAACTCCGAGAGCGGCGCGTGAGGGGAGTAGAGATCTTCGTCCAACAAATCAAGCACGTGCAGATTGACGAAGACGCCCGGCAGCTCGGGATGCTTGCGCAGCACCTCGGCAACCAGTCCTCGCGTCTTGCGCCCCAGGGTCGACATCTCGTCCAGCGCCTCGGCGGTCTTGAGAATCTCCATGGGCGAGAAGAGTTCGGTGTCGGTGGTGCGCATCAGGGCTTCGTAGGCCACCACGGCCTTGCGCGACCAAGACACAATCGGCTGGAAGGCCGTCCACATTCCAGCCAGCGCCCGTTCGAAGCGCAGGCGCATCGCCTCCACCTCGCGCTCGTGCTCCTCGGTGGAATGCAGAATACGGCGCTCCCGTTGCGCCACCCGGTGCATCTGCACGGCGCGCGAGAGCACATCCCTGAGCTGCGACATCGAAAGCGGTTTGATGAGATAGCTGAGAGCGCCCCACTCCACCGCAACGCGAGCGCTGTCCAGTCCCGGGCCTCCTGTCATCAGAACCACGGGTGTGTCGCGATCGCGCTCCCGAACCGCGCGCAGGATGTCGAGGCCGCTGTAGCTGGGCAGCTGGATGTCGGTCAGCACCACGTCGAACTGCTGCGCACGCGCCAACTCGATCGCCGCGCCGCCATCCGATGCGGTCTTCACGCCATAGCCCCAGGTTTCCAAAACGCGCACGCACGAGCGCGCAAAAGTCTCGTCGTCGTCCACGACGAGAACCAGCGGCCGCAGCGTGCCCTCTGGCAACGGGCGACCCTGGGCGAATCCTGCTTTGGCGTCCACGTGCTTTTCTGCCTCACGGGCCTGAGACCCGTTATGAGACTTATCGGCAAGTCGGCGCCGGGGTTAAGCACGTTCTTGATCTCTTCGTGCCTGCGCACGGCCTGGCCGCCAACTCTCGATTTTCACTCGATCCATCCCATCGTGCATGCGTCTATGCGTCGCATACGACTTCCGTGTAGCATGGCGCCCATGCTCGGAATGAGAGGCCTTCTCATGCTGACCTTGGCCGGCTTCGGCGCGGTCTTCACCGCGCTTTGGGGCCGTGACAATGCCCGCAAGCGGAAGCAAGGCACCGGAGACAAAGACGCAGCAACCGGAGACAACAGCGAGACGGCAGCCATGCGCGCCGGGCTGCCCTCGCCGGCGCAGACGGCCATCGGCTTCGCGACCAATTTCTTCGACACCCTAGGCATCGGCTCGTACGCAACCACCACGTCGATCTACAAGCTGTTCCGTCTGGTGCCCGACCGTCTCATTCCGGGCACCTTGCTCGTCGGACACATGTGGCCAACCGTGGCTCAGGCGGTGATCTATATCCACATCGTTCAGGTGGAGATGACCTCGCTGGCTCTGCTCATCGCCGCCTCGGTGCTCGGGTCGTGGTTGGGCGCGGGCGTGGTGGCGCGCTGGCCCAAGCGCAAGATTCAGATCGGCATGGGCTTCGCGCTGCTCGGGGCTGCAGGATTGATGCTGGCCAGCGCCCTGCACTACCTGCCTGGAGGCGGAGACACCCTGGGCCTGCACGGCTGGCGCATGGGCGTGGGCCTGTTCGGGAACTTTGCATTCGGCGCCCTGATGAATCTGGGTATCGGCGCCTACGCGCCCAGCCTCATCCTGTTCGGATTTCTCGGCATGGATCTGAAAGCCGTGTTCCCGGTGATGATGGGCTCCTGCGCCTTCATCATGCCGACCAGCGGAATCCGTTTCATCGGGCGCGGCAGCTACTCGCCGCGCGCGGCTTTGGGCCTGGCCCTGGGTGGCGTGCCGGGCGTGCTGCTGGCGGCGTATGTGGTGCGCGAGCTGAAGGTCGATCAACTTCGCTGGCTGGTCATCGGGGTGGCGACCTACAGCGCCTTGGCCTTGCTGCATTCCGCATTCAAGGATCGCCCCCGAGCCCAGCCGACCGCACCCGCTCAAGGAGTCGGCTAGTGGCCCATCCTCTGTTCGCCACCAAGAGCATGGACAAGCTGCGCGCGGACGCCGAGTTCGCCCATGGCCTGAAGCGCACCTTGGGTCCCGTGGACCTGGTGTTGCTCGGCATCGGCGCCATCATCGGCACCGGCATCTTCGTGCTCACCGGCCGGGCCGCCGCCGCGAATGCCGGCCCTGCCGTCGCCCTCTCCTTCACCGTCGCGGGCATCGCGTCCGCTTTCGCGGGACTGTGCTACTCCGAAATGGCGTCGATGATCCCGATCGCGGGCAGCGCCTATACCTATTCGTACGCCACCATGGGCGAGCTGGTGGCCTGGATCATCGGCTGGGATCTGATCCTGGAATACCTGGTGGGCGCGGCCACGGTGAGCGTGGGCTGGTCAGGCTACGTGGTCGCCTTCGTGGCCAACGTGACCGGATGGAAAATGCCCGCCACCTGGACCAGCTCGCCCCTGGTGTGGAGCGAGGCGCACAAGCACGTCCAGTTCACCGGCGCCATCATCAACCTGCCCGCGGTGTTCATCACCCTGTTTGTGACCGCCATTCTGGTGGTGGGCATCAAGGAGTCGGCGCGTTTCAACTCGGTGATCGTGATCATCAAGGTCGCGGTGGTTTTGCTCTTTATCGTAGCCGCTGCGCCCTTCATCCGCACCGAGAACTGGCACCCGTTCGTCCCGAAGAACACCGGCACATTCGGGCACTTCGGCATTTCCGGCATTCTGCAGGGCGCGACCATGGTCTTCTTCGCGTATATCGGGTTCGACGCCGTGTCCACGGCCGCGCAAGAAACGCGCAACCCGCGGCGCGATCTGCCCATCGGCATTCTGGGCTCGCTCGCCATCTGCACGGTGCTGTACATCGCCGTGTCGCTGATCCTGACCGGGGTGGTTTCATACACCAAGCTCTCAGTTCCCCACCCTATGGCTGTCGGCATCGCAGCCACCGGCGTGCGTTGGCTGGAAACCGTGGTGGAGATCGGCGCCATCGCCGGGCTGTCATCGGTCATGATCGTCATGCTGCTGGGCCAGCCGCGCATCTTCTTCTCCATGGCGGTCGACGGCCTTCTGCCCTCGATTGCGGCCAAGGTCCATCCGCGCTTCGGCACACCCCACGTCACCACCATCACCACCGGCCTGGCCTGCGCCGTGGCGGGCGGCCTTCTGCCCATCGATATCCTGGGCGAGCTGACCAGTATCGGTACCCTGTTTGCGTTCGTGCTGGTCAGCCTGGGCGTGATGATCCTGCGCATCAAGCGGCCGGACATCCCACGTTCCTTCAGGGTGCCAGGTGGGGCCTTTGTCATCCCGATTCTGGGCGCCGTGTTTTCCGGCGGCCTGATGTACACCGCCACCACGCACACGCTGATCCGCCTCTTCGCATGGATGGCCATCGGCCTGGTCATTTACTTCTTCTACGGCCGCAAGCATTCCAAGCTACGGGAGCATAGGAAGAAGCGCCATTTTGCCTCTCTCGCGGCCGTCCGACCCCCATGGAAGGCGTGAGAAGGACTCGCCGAGCCTCGCCGAGCCGACCGTGGACGAGCGATGACGTCGAGGGACTGCCGTCCCGGCTTGTCGGACGCTTCGAGCCCTGGCGACGCGTGGAAAAAGCGGGCCTTCCGTCTACCGTAACAAAAACGTCACTTCCCGTATCCTTTGTCTTCCGCATACTGCGCCGGTTCCTCAGGTCTAGGTCAGGCCACTTGAAGAAGCCGGCTGATGAATAGCTTGGTATGTCATGGCGGTGGAGCGCGATTGAGCATTTCGCGATCGAGCGTATGGGCTGCTGTCGTCGCAACCACTGCCACCGCATTGTGGTCGCTGGCGGGGCACCTGGTTTGGGCAGAAGGCGCCAATGGAGAAGGCGATTCCCGCGCGGCGACCGAGATCGCGAGCGAGCCCAGCCCGACGTCGGAAACCGTCGGCGTCGATGGGGGAAGCAATCAAGTCCCGTCGTCCGCTGCCGATGCTGGCGGTGCCATCGACGGAGGAACAGCGACAACCGCGCAACTGCAAACACCATCCGACGCCGGTGACTCGGACGCGTCGGAAAGCGACGAGGTCAGGGCAAAGGTCGCAGAGGTCCCACTCGCCGGGACCGGATCCACCACAGTTGCACAACGGGAAGTTGCGGTTGCAGCGAGCCGAACCCCATCCACACCGGCGCGCACGCGCCATTATGGATTGGGCGCGGACATCGGGTTTTCCGGGCCGCTTCCCGACGCCGGGCTCTTGTTCGCACTGCGCCCGATCCGGTGGATCCAGGTGCAAGCGGGTGCTGGCTACAACGGCATTGCCTTCGGCGTGAACGGTGGCGCCACCGTTATCAGTCCGCTTGTTGTGCCGCTGTCGCTGACCTGCGAAGCTGGCCACTATTTCGAGGGCGACGCCAACAAGGTCGTGCGTTGGTTCAGCAGCGACGTGCAAGAGATCGCATCACTGCGCAGGTTCAGCTACGACTACCTCAATCTTCTTGGTGGCATAGAGTTCGGGCGGGAGCACTTATCGTTCTATCTTCGCGGTGGTGTGACTTGGATGCGCACCACGATCAATGATTTCGCACAGTCGGTGCACGACGTCGCTCAAGTCGATTTGCAAGCCTCCGATCCCAAGGTCACGTACCGCGGGCCCACGCTGAAATTGGGAACGCAGTATTTCTTCTAGGAGATGATCGCATGGCACGCCAAGTGGTCAGTTTGACGCATGTGCTCTTCTTCTTCGTTGTCGGAAGTGCCGGCTGCGGATCCTTGGTGAAGGTCGATGTCGACTGCAAGAAACTGTGTCTTGCGAACCCCGGCCCGACGATTCCCGCGCTGTCCTCCGTGCTTCCCTACCCAGTGGACGGCGCGATCCCCAGCTCGGATGGCGACAATTGGGACGGCGGCTTCGCGGGTCCGCTCGACAGCAGCTTGGCCGGCAATTCACCGACCATTCCCACCCTGGAATGGATCGCAGAAATTGACTTCAATTCCGTCCTTGCCCAATTGCCAAGCGCTGCCGCAGGTCTCTCAGCCGACGTGCGTTTGGCCTCCGTCACTTTGGCCAGCACGACCAGCCTCGACTTCGTCGATTCCATCGAGGTCTCCATGAGCCACGGGACCGCCAGCGCCTCCGGCAGCGCGAGTTCCGATGAGGAAAGCGTGGATGGAGGCACCGGCCCCGCTTGTCGGCAAGCCGGCCCATCGGTGCGCGTCGCCTACTATCAGCGAATCGAAAGCTCGATCGCAGGTCCGACCATCGCCCTCATCATGGTCAACCCCGATCTAAATATGTTCGACTGCATGAAAGACGAACCCACCAATCTCGACGTCAAGCTGACCTCGCGCCCAGGCTCCGCACCTGCCAACGACGCCCCGTTGACCCTCGGCACGTGCATCGGCGCCGAAACCCACGCCAGCTATCCGTAGCCGCCGCGGCCACCCGCAGTCACGCATAACCCACAGAGGCATGGCGAGGGCCGCGCGTTCTCGTTCCTCGCCGTGAACACGCGCGCGATTTCCTGTGCGATTTGCTCTCGATCCACGCCGCTAGTGTAGCTTAAGATAACGGCGATTGACGGAACCGTCTTTAGCGCCGTCCCGGGATTGGGAGCAAAATCTTGCCGCATCTCATTCGGGTCGGCCTCTGGTCCTTGGGAAACGTGTAGATCAACCGCCGCGTGCGCTCCTGCCCTGGATCAAAGGCTTCGGATCGGTCGGCGGTCGAACTCACGTCCGCATTGCGATCAACAGTCAGAGGTTCGCGGGCCTCGCCTTTCCCATCCAGAACGCACGCGTCGTACGAGAACGTCTCTTCCTGAGCGCTCTCGTTTCGTACGGTCACGACCGTCCAAATCAGCGTCTCGCCCTTCCCAGGATTCAGGACCACCCTTTCGCCCACATACTCATCGGGGCCTTGTGTCACTTGGCCCAGGGTAACGCCCCACCCGTCCGCACTCTTGGACACTGGGGTGTTCGTCAGGACCGTGGAACACGCCGAGAATCCGCCAAGCCACATGCCGACCAAGACCATCGTGCTGACAGGGCGCATGGATCTCATTTGCATTCCTCCAAGTCTTCGCAATTAACTTTGACCTGGATCTTGTAGGACAAGGGGCGGCCAAAGACAAGCGGCAGGGCGCGCGCACTGCCAACTATTTCTTCCTGTGCGACGGCAGTTCGACGCCCAGTTCTTTCAAAGCAGCGTCGATGTCTTTGATGATGCAGGAATTGCCCCCGCGGCCGAGGACCCGGCCAATGAATCCGCCGCGATCACCGGTGCGGGCTTTGCGCAGCGGTTCGATGGCGCGCGAGTCCTTGGTCGCGCCCAGCTGTTGGACGGCTTCACGCTTCTCGGCGCAGCTCTGGGCTTGCGCCAGGTCCAAGGCGTAGCTCTTCACGCGGTCGACTTGGTCAGAGCAGCCCAGGCTGTTGCAGGCCGCACGCGCATCCTGCCGGAGGTCCAGTCGGTGCTCTTCGCCGGCAATCTCGGCCAGCGCGCTGCAAGCCGGAAGGCCGACCTGCCTGATCATGAGATCAAGTGCGCTGCGGGCGAGCCTCTTGTCCGATAGCAGGCCCCGCACGTTGACCAGCAACGCGGCGTCGCCGCGCAGCCCCGCATCCATGCGCAGGGCCTCTTCATAAGCTTGAAGTCCCGCGCTGGGTTTTTTGTCGGCGAACTCCAAGTTTCCCAACAGGTAGCGCACGCGCGCCACATCAGGGTGCTCCGAGATCTGCTGCATGATGAGGATGCGGGCCTCGGCAACATGGCCCTCGGCCATGGCGGCTTCGATCTGCTTGATGGGCGATTTCATCTCCTGCGCCACTGCTCTGGGCTTCGGAGGCGGCAAGCTCGGGGCCGCGCCGTGACGGTGGCCAACCAGCAAGGCGAGGATGAGAATCACCGCCACAAGAGCCGCAGCCGGCTTGACCCACGGCTGAGCCCGCGGCGGCAGGCGCGCGATCAGCGCGCGGGTCGCCCCTGCCATCTGACGGACCAGCCACCCAAGTGCAGTCCGCAGCTTGGCAAGACCGGCCCACAACGCTGGCCCTGCCGCCGCGACCAGGCGCGACCATGCATCGACCGACGCGGGGCCCGCCGACTCGGCCTTTTCCAAGGCCTCGCGGAACTCGGCCGCGGTCGCAAAGCGACGCTCGCGCTCCTTCTCCAGCGCCCGCATGACCACGGCCTCCAGGGTCGCCGAAATGCGTACGCCTGGCACCGCGCTGGCAAACGGCGGAGGCGGCGCCGTCACCTGCATGGCCATCAGCTTGACCAGATCTTCGGCCTCGAAAGGCTTCCGGCCAGTCAACATCTCGTACAGGATGATCCCGCACGAATAGAGATCGGAGCGACTGTCGACGTCCTGCCCGGTGGCTTGCTCGGGTGACATGGTGCTGGGCGTGCCGAAGATCATCAGGCCCTTGGTCAGCGGCTGTTCGCCCTCGGTACTTTCCATGATCTTGGCGATACCGAAGTCCAAGATCTTGGCCATCTCGCCCAGTCGCGAATCTGAGCTTCGCACCAGCATGACGTTGGCCGATTTGAGATCGCGGTGAATCACCTTCTGTGCGTGGGCATGTTCTAGCGCGCTGAGAATCTGGCCCGCCAGCCGGCACGCCCGTGTGGGCGACAGGCGGCCCTCGCGCGCCAGCACATCGGCGAGCGACTCGCCTGCCACGAATTCCATGACCAGGAACAATTCGCCGGTATGGTCGCGGCCGAAATCGGTGACCGAAACGATGTGGGGGTGGTTAAGCCGCGACGCCGACTGGGCCTCGCGTTCAAAGCGCCGTGCCGCCTCGTCCACCTGTCCCATCTCGGCGTGCAAGAGCTTGAGCGCCACCACCTTCTTCATCAAGATGTGCTCGGCGCGAAACACCGCCCCCATACCGCCCTCGCCGATGCGCCCGAGCACCCGGTAGCGCTCACCCACCACGGTGCCGACGCGGGGGTCAGGCGCAGCTTCCGCTATCTCGGTGGGGGCCATACCTCGGTCGCTCATAGCAATGGCAGCCAGCGTACCACAGGGCAGCTTGGCGGCCGCTCACGAGGATTGACGGCGCGGCCCTGCTGAGGTCATGTTTGCCACCTCCGGAGATGGAACCAGAAGTCATCCAACGCTTTCTCGAGAGTGTCGGCCAGAAGGCCGACGTGGACCTTTACCTCAAGCTCTTCCGCGCCCAGCGCAAGGAAAGCTTCGCCATCATCGTGGCCGACGCCCAGATCGTGCGTGCCGCCCTTGATCCCTTTCACTTCGACCTGCGCATCCTGGCCGGCCTGGGCCTCAATCCCGTGGTTCTGGTCGGGTTGCTCGACGCGCGCGACGCCGATCGGCAGTCGCAGCGAATTTTGGAATGGCTGCTGGAAGACGAGGTGCCCGCCCGGACCATTGGCTCGGGGCCGGACCTTCCGGTCGCCATCCGCGAGTCGGTGCGCGAGACCTTGCAGCAGAACACCCTTCCCATCGTATCGCTGGATGCGGCCAAGGAACTCGATATTGAAGACCGCTTCCATTTGCTGCACAGCCTGGCCACCGGCCTAGAAACCCGCAAGGTGGTGTTCCTTTCCACCAGCTCCGGCCTGGAGCGAGAGGGCGCGCCTTCCATCTCGCTGGTCAACCTCTCGAGCGACTACGAACGGTTGATGGCCACTGGCCACCTGTCGCGCCGCCACTCGTCGCTGCTCCGCCACGTGAAGAATCTCCTCGACCAGGTTCCCCAGCGCATGAGCGTGGCGGTGGTCAACCCTCTGCACCTTCTGCGCGAGTTATTTACCGTCAACGGCGCCGGGACCATGATCCGCCGTGGCTCGCGCATTGACACCCACGACGGCCTGGCGCGCGTCGATCGAGGACGGTTGCAAGGGCTCCTGGAATCGGCCTTCGGCCATACGCTGGTGGCAGGGGCCATGGATTCAGGTGGGCTGATCGAAGGCGACGCCGAGCGTATCTACCTGGAAGAAAGCTACCTGGGCGCGGCCCTGGTCGGTCAAAAGCCGGTGGCGCCGTATCTGTCCAAGTTCGCCGTCGAGCGCGAGGCCCAGGGTGAAGGCATCGGGGGCGAGATCTGGTCGCTGCTCACGCGCGACTACCCGACCTTCTTCTGGCGCGCGCAGCCCTCCAATCCCATCTGCTCGTGGTACGCGAAACAGTGCGACGGCTTGGCGCGCTTTCCCGACTGGCACGTCTTCTGGCGCGGATTGCCGCCGGAGAAAATCCTGCCGGCCATCGAATACTGCCTGGCCGCCCCGCGCGCGTTCGAGAAGGACTAGTTGCGACGTCCCCGTCGCCGTCCCCGCGCCGCCACCAGACCCCAAAGCGCCAGCATCCACGCGCCGAACCCGGCGCCGGCTCCCCTACCCCCGCCGCCAACCGTGCAGCCGAACACGCCTCTGCTGCCCACCTTGATCTGCGCCTTCACCGTCTGCTGGTCCAGCAGGCATTCCGCATGTCCGTCAGGCTGAACCAGGCACTTCTCCGGATCTTGGCAGCGGACCACTTCGCAGGGATTCGCCTCGCACTGTCCGGTGGTCTCGACGCATGCTGTGCCGGCCATACACGAAACCCGCAGACAGAGTCGAGGCAGGCACTTTCCCGTCGCGGAATCACAGAAGGAACCGTCTGTACAATTGACGTCGGCGCACGGATCGGCCACGCACTGACCCATTCGGCAACTCTGCCCGTCGGGGCAGGTCACGCTCGCGCAACTCTGCAGGCAAGTCCCGTTGGCACAGTACTGGCCCCGGTCGCAGTTCACCTTCTGGCAGGGATCAGGCTCGCATTCTCCATTGTGGCAGATTTGTCCAGTCGAGCAACCGCGCGAGTAGCAATCCTGACACACGCCGTTCTCGCAGGTGGCGCCCGGCTGACAGGAGACCTTTGCGCAAGGATCGTAGCAATTGCCTTGGGCGTCGCACAGTTGCCCGGCCGCACAGGGATTCACCACACAGGCCGCCAGCAAACAAACGCCGTTTTGGCAAACGCGATCCGGGCTGCATGGATACTCCACCTCGGCACAGAGCGGAACACATTGACCACCCAGGCAGACCTCGTTTTGGCCGCAGCTGGCGTTGTTGTCAATTTGACCGTCGCAGTCGTTGTCCTTGCCATCGCAAATCTCCGGCGATGGGCCCACGCCTCCCACGCAAGCCCAACCGGCCACGCCCTGACACTGAAAATACCCTGCCTTGCATTCGCCCTGCAAGGCAGCACCTGACGGAACGCCCGGTGGATTGCAAGCGTTTCCCGGCGGGACAACGCCATCGTCGATAATTCCGTCGCAGTCGTCATCCTTGCCGTTGCACACTTCAGGTGTGGGCCCCACATCGTTGTTGCACACGATGTGTCCCGCGACACAAGCGCTCACGCCTGGCTGACACGCGCCCACCGAGCTGCCACACGGGATGCCCACACCGGGCATGTTCGCGTCGGGGTCGTCAATGACACCGTTGCAGTCGTTGTCAATTCCGTCGCAGATCTCGGGCGTGGGCCCGGTCGAAGTCACGGTGCACTCGACGTCTGTGCCCTGGGCGTTGCAGATGTAGTGACCAGCGCCCTGGCACGACTCTGTATTGCACGGTTGGTTCAGATCGGGAAAGTCTTCGTCCAGGCTGCCATCGCAGTCGTCATCCTTGCCGTTGCACAGTTCCGCAGTGGGCGTCACTGCTTCCACGCAGTCGAGCTCGCCTTTGCCCGTGATCGGGCTGGCCTGGCACGCCTGGTGCCCAAAGGCACACACGCCCACGCACTTCCCAGTCGACATGTCGCAGCCCACGGCCCCCGTGGGATAGCAAAGCGTACTGGCGACCGGATCGTTTTCGTCAACCCGCCCGTCGCAGTTGTTGTCTTTGCCGTCACAGGGAATCTCAGTCTGGGGCGTCGTTGCGCCCACGCAGTTCTGCCAGACACCCGCCACACAGGTCTGCACACCGGTTGCGCAGATCCCTTGGCAAGTCCAAGTCCCGACGCCGGAGTCGAAGGTGCACCCCAAGGCGCCCGTCGGGAAGCATGCCTGGCCGAAGCCGTCGACCACGCCATCACAATCGTTGTCTTTGTTGTCGCAGATTTCGGGCTGCGGTCCTACGGCGCCCTGGCACACCGTCTTCTTTCCCCCCGCGCCGTCGTCCACACAGGCGGTAGACCCTGGCCGGCACTCACCCACGTTAACACCACAGCTCACCGCTGGGACATCGTCAACAATCCCATTACAGTTGTCGTCCAGCCCATTGCACACCTCGGGCTGGTAGGCGCATCCGCAGGACAGGCCTTCGTCGATCTGCCCGTCGCAGTTTTCGTCAGCGCAATCGGCTGGAGTGGGCGCAAGACAGCCGGGCGCGATTCCGCAAACCTCTTGCTCCGGTGCGCCGGCCGCAAGAGGCGTCGCGCCGCAGGCCGCAGCCACGGCGCACATCACTCCGTCGCCGGCCGCGTTGCAGGAGTAGACACCTTGCCGCTTGCAACGGCCCACACCCACCGAACAAGGCTGGCCTTTCTGAGGAAAGGCCGCAGCTTCGTCGTAGCAGGTCGCATTGCAATTGCACCGGGGCACTGGAATGGAGCTGACGATGATGTCGCCCAAGCTGGCCGCTAAGTCAGCCCGGTTGTTGGCGAGGTAGGCGGACTTCTTGCCGCCTGAACCGGCCAGCGCCATGCGGCTCAACGAATCGCTGGCGCCGGTACCAAACCCGACCACGTAAACCGAGATGCCCGCGGCGTAGGCAGCACCGGCCGCCGTCACTGGATCGTCACTACTGTTGAGCGCGCACGTGTCGAGGCCATCGGTGACCAAAATGATGTTGTACGATCGACAAGCGGCGCGCGGATCGTGGGCAACTGGATCGCTCGACAGCAACCCGGCGCCCGGCCCTACGTCCGTGCGATTTGCGTTGAGCAACCAGTCCCGCACCGAGTACACACTGCCCGCAAGGGGCGTCCAAGTCGAAGCTCGGATCTCGCGGTTCGAAGTCGCCGTGAAAGGAGGCAGGTCCTCCTTGCCGTCGATCCAGCTATAGATGTCGGGAAAATTGGAGCCACTGGTGGGAAATCCCACGATGACCTGCGCCCCGGGGCAGGTGCTGGAATAGGCGCAGGGCGTGCTGCAGTCGAGCCGGGCCCCCTCAAAGATGCGATCGTTGGTGTCGGCCGGATTCGCGCATCCAATGCAAGTCGGCGGGCCGGACGAGCACTCAGTGTAGTTGGCGCCCATGTGCTCGACACAGTACATCTGTGTCGTGGCATCGTCGGGCAAGTCCACGCACGAAGCGCCCGCCACAATGGCGGCACAGTCGCTGTCCGTCTGGCAGGGCTGCCCCAGCAATACGCGGGCGTAGGTGGCGAGAGCGAACTCCGCCGAGCCAAAGGCCGAGATAGTGTCGATGATGGCCGCCTTGGCTTGATACAGCTTGCTATCGTCGTAGGGCCAGCTGCCCGTGGACTTTCCGTCAAGGTCGCAGCCTGGTTGGCTCTGCGAACCGTCTCCGTGGGTCTTGTACCCGCCGACATTTTCGATCATGGAAGTTGAGTTGTCCAAGATGAATACAAAGCGAGGCTTGTCGACTTGGGCCGCCACCTGGGGCGAAACCAGGCTCAAGCCAACCACGGCTGCCGCGACTGGTCCCAAGCGTGTCATTGTCTACCTCCAGAAATAGGGGTGGTGCGAGCCACGACCGCGACAATCGCGGCGCGCGACTGGGTCCAATTTGGCGGCCACGACCGACGACGACGCATTCGCCATCACTGTTTCTCCATCTTGCCGGTGTCGACCACGCGCACCTTGGCAGGCGGACTCCAGCGAAAAACCTCGTCAGCCACCTTGGCGTTCATCTTCAGGTCAGAAAACGCAAAGTGATTCACGTTGCCCTGCTGGTCGGTGAGCAGGCTTTCGCGCACCGAGAAATCGCCCGCATCCACCACGAAGACGATGGACTTGTAGGTGGACTGGGGCTGCTTGGGCCGCAGCGACAAGCGATAATCGTCGGGGCGACCCAAGCTCGTGTTGTTTGACCACGTCACCTCGAACTCATCGGCAATTTTGCCCTTGCCCATGAGGAAGGCCAGAGCCGCGGGCAGCTGCGACGTCTTGAGGTCCTGCTTGAAAGCCTGCTTTTCCTCTGGCTCGTACAGCCACAGCACCTGCCCGTTGGATAGAAACATGCGCGCCTCGGGCTTGTCGTAGTCCCAGCGCATGCGTCCCGGTTTCTTGAAGTGGACCTGGCCGGTGGAGACGGTCACGCGCCCCACCACTGAGCGACTGTACTTCTGGGTGAAGCGGGCCTGGAAATCCTTGGCCTGGTCGTAGCGGTTCTGGACCCGCGCGATCACAGCCGACAGCTCGAGCCGCGCTGGCTTGGCCTGAGAGGAAGCCGGCGCCGCGCCCGCGTCACCGACGGCAAACAACAGGATGAGAGAAACCGGAATCATGGCACGACCTTTCCGCCCAAGCCCCAACGCGCCGCCAGCAGCAGGCAAATCTGCCCCCCCCAATAGAGCGTCAGGGTCATGGATTGTGCCCAGGCGGACGAGCGCCGCACGCGCGCCCAAGGCAGCAGGACTTGAGAAAAATAGAACAGAGTGGCTCCCACGGCGGCCACCGCAGCCAGCTCGAGTGCGGCCTGTCCCGCAAGGGTGGAGAAGACGGCCGCCATCATGGCGCTGAGGCTTAGGGCATGAGCCCCGATGGGCACACGCAGCCCCGTTTCGATCCCGTGCCATTCGCGCCGCACCAGCCAGGCCGAGCACGCACCAAAAACCGCCAGACCCGGCAGCGCCAGCCATCCCCCTGGCCCCGCGCCAAGAAATGCGATCGCGTAGCAAAGATGCGCCACCAAATACAGCCCCAACCCCACCACCAGCGCTTCCTGGCCCTCGGCCAGCAGGGTGATGTCAGCAGCGAGAGACAGGATGATGGCGTTGAACACCATGGTGCCGAACAGGTCGCTGGGCACGCCGCCCAGGACGGCGAACAACAACACCGTGGCCATGGGCTTGCCAACACCAATGACCATGGGTCTGCGCGACGCCGCGCCGAGCACGGCCGCACCCACCGCTGCGGCGTAGAGAATGAGAGAGAGCCCAAGGGGAGCCACGCCTTACTGTACAACGGTTCTCGGCAATTCGCGTGTTCATCGCGCCGCTCTGTGTGGTGAAATCCGAAAGCTTCCTTAGTCCGCCGCAGCCAGGTACTCACCGCGCGGAGCCAACACCTCGCGAGGCTTGATGCCGTTGGCCGGACCCACAATCCCGTCGCGCTCCATCTGCTCAACCATGCGCGCGGAGCGGTTGTAGCCGATCTGCAGACGTCGCTGGATGAAGGACACGCTGGCCTGGCCGGTGTCGCACACGATGGCCACGGCTTGGTCGTAGAGCGGATCGGAAAATTCCTCGCGCGACTCGGCCCCTTCTTCGCCGTCCTCGGCGCGCTCGGTGAGGATGTTCATGTCATAGACCGGTTTGCCCTGCTTCTTGAGCATGGCCACCACGCGATGGATTTCGTCGTCGGATAGGAAGGCGCCCTGGATACGTCGCAGCTTCGTGCCTCGATCCGAGAACAACATGTCGCCGTTGCCCAGCAGCGTCTCGGCGCCGGGCTGGTCCAGGATGGTGCGCGAGTCGATTTTGGACGCCACCTGCAAGGCGATGCGGCTGGGGAAATTGGCCTTGATGAGGCCGGTGATCACATCCACTGACGGTCGCTGGGTCGCCAGAATGAGGTGCAGGCCCGCCGCACGCGCCTTCTGCGCCAGCCGCGCCACCGCGGTTTCCACGTCCTTGGGCGCTGCCATCATGAGATCGGCAAACTCGTCGATGACGATGACGATGTAGGGCAGCTTGCGCGCCGGGGCTTCGCCGTGCTCCTTGGCTGCTTGCGCCCCTGCGGCCGCGGCCGAGATCTCCTCGGCCATCTCTTCGGTGACGGTGCCGTCGCCAGCCGCCGCCATGGGCTCGCTGTCCGCATCCACCTCGACCTCGCGCTCCACGCCGTCTTCCCCGGCGATGAACAACTTGAGTCGCTTGCCGTGCTTGGAGGGCGACTCGGCCAAGGGCTCCGTCACCGCGTTCGCACTCGACGCCGCCTCGATCTTGGCGTTGTAGCTGGAGATGTCGCGCACCCCGCTCTTGGACAGCAACTCGTAGCGACGCTCCATCTCGTCGACCGCCCAACGCAGCGCCAGCGACGCCTTCTTGGAATCCACGACCACCGGCAAAAGCAGGTGGGGGATGCCCTCGTAGATCGACAGTTCCAGCTGCTTCGGGTCGACCATGATGAAGCGCACTTCTTCCGGCGTGGACGAGTAGAGGATGCTGGTGATCATTCCGTTGACTGCGACGGACTTGCCCGATCCGGTGGTGCCGGCGACCAGCAAGTGGGGCATCTTGGCCAGGTTCACGCTGACCGGCGCTCCCTTGGTGTCCTTGCCCATGCAGATCTGCAGCTTCGAGCTGGCCTTGCGGAAGGAATCGTCCTCGAGGATTTCCTTGAGGTACACCGTCTCGCGCTTCTTGTTGGGAAGCTCCACGCCCACCACGGCCTTGCCCGGGATGGGGGCCACGATGCGCACCGACTGCGCCTCGAGCGCCATGGCGAGATCGTTTTCCAGTTGCACGATCTTGCCGGTGCGCGTGCCCGGGACCGGCGCGAATTCGAACGTGGTGATGACCGGACCCATCTGGATGGCGGTGACGTTGCCGCGAACGCCATAGTTGCCCATGGCCTGCTCCAGGCGCGCGGCCATGGACTTGAGGGTCTTCTCGTCGATGGGGCCGCCCTCGGGTGGGACGTACTCCAGAAGGTCGGGGCTGGGAAGCTGGAAAGCGCCGCTGGACAGGCGCACGTAGCCCAGGCCGTCTCCCTCGTCGGCGGCGGCTTGAGCGACGTCTTCTTCCCTGCGAATCACGGGTTGCACGATAACCGGGCCCGCCGCGACCGCTTGGTCGCGAGGCTCCGGCTCGGTCACACCCTCCTCCAGGGCAGCGGTCACGGCCGGGACAATGCACGGCTCGGGCTTCGCTTCGACGGACGGCAGGTTGGTCTCGGGCAGTGCCTCGATTGGCGCCGCGCACTCCACAGCAGCGACCTCGGCAACCAAGGCGGCCATGGCCCGCCGGTCCTCGGTTTCGTGTACCCCGGGCGCCTCGTCCAGCATCGTGTCCAGTCCTTCGCCGGGCTCGGCGAAGTCCGACGCGCCTTCCGACTCGTCCGCCGCGTGCACGTCGCTTTCACCCTCGCGCAGGGTTTCGACCGGCGCGATCACAGTCGGCGCCAAGGCTTCATCCTGCTCGGGGATTTCATCCCAACTCGATTCGGCCTGAACCGGATCGAACCTCTCGGCCTGCTCGCTTTCTCCCTTCTCCGGGAACATGGCCACCACCATACGGCCCAAGGCGCGCGCACCCCTTGTGGCCAACCAGGCCGTGGTGCGAGCGGCGGCTCGAATCGCACGACCGGCCCCGCGCCCACCCCAAGCCAGCGCCGAGAAAACCTCGCCCATACTCACGTGGGTCAGGAGGATCAGCGAAATCGAAAGCAGTGTTGCTGCGGCCAGGGCCACGCCTACACCGCCCACCACGCCGGCTCCGGTCTCTGCCAGCCACTGCCCGAGCAGCCCGCCCGGACCACGCAAGGTGACCGGCTCGCCAGCAAAGGGAAGGTGAAGCAGGACGGCCGCCGAGCACAGCAATGCCACGAACCCAACCGCGCCCAGGGCATCCTCGATGAGGCGACGGGCGCGGCACATGCGAACCGCGATCAGGAGGAGCCCCGCCACCACGGGATAGGAGCACAGGCCGATCAACGAATAGAGACCGGTCGCGGCAGTAGCGCCCCCTGGACCCATGAGGCGTCCGCGGCCAGCCTGCATGGACACCAGAGAAATCACACAGAACACCCCAAGACCAAGCAGCCCAATCCCTATGATCTCGCGGCCTCGTCCTGGCGCTTCGCCCTTGTTCTTCGCTGTCGCCATATTTTGCCCCGTTTTGGCCTGATATTTTGAAACTACCTATACCTACACACACCGTATCCCCACGAACTCGTCCGTCAAGTTTTCGCCCCCCTCGCCCTCCGACGGCCAGGCCACATCAGGGCAACCGGACCACGATCACGAAGCGTGAGCTTAGATGCATTTTTTTCACCACAGAGAGCACAGAGGTCGCAGAGCCGGATCGGAAAGGGAAGGGTTGGGTCCTATCCGGTCCGAACCCCTTCTTCCTTTCCGACCTCTGTGTTCTCTGTGCTCTCTGTGGCGAAAAATAACTAGCCACCCGGACGCGGAAACGAAACCGTGAATGTCGTCCCCTGCCCTGGCTTGCTATCCACGTCGACGTGACCTCCGTGGCGCTCGACGATGCCGTGAACGATCGACAGTCCCAGCCCCGAGCCCTCACCCACGTCTTTGGTCGTGAAGAACGGGTCGAAGATCCGCGGCAAGACGTCGGCGGGAATCCCGGGACCGTCGTCACTCACGATGAGCAACGCGCGGCCGTCGCGAAACTGTGTGCTGACGCGAATGGTTCCACCCCGATCGCCCATGGCTTGAGCGGCGTTGGTCAGTAAATTCATGAGGACCTGGTCTATCTGGCCGGGGAAGCCGCGGATGCGCGCGTCGGGGTCCACCTCTTTCACGATCTGCACGTGTCGCAACCGGTGCTGCAGCAGCCCGAGAGTGTCCTCCACGCTGCGAGCAAGGAAGACCTCGCGCTCGACCGATTCGTCGCCGCGGGCATAGCCGTGCAACGCCTGCACGATGCTCTTGGTGCGCGCGGCCCCGCGCTGAACCACCGCCAGAATCTCCGAGGCCTCGGCGGCAAGTTTCGCAACCGGGTCTCCAGGCTTGGCGGCCGCAATACGCCCGACCGCATCGGCCAGCGGTCCGAGCGAGTTGATCACGGCGTTGACCGGGTTGTTGATCTCGTGCGCGATTCCAGCCACCAGCCGGCCCATGGAGGCTAGCTTCTCGCTGCGCACCAGGTTGTCCTGCGCCCGTCGCAGCTTTTCCAGCGCCTCGTGCAGTTCGGCGTTGCGCTGCTCCAGGGCCTCGGTGCGCCGCCGCACCTCGCGTTCCAAATCAACATTGATTGATTCGGTCGATCGCAGCCGATCGCGCAGTGAGCGCCGCATCTCCTCGAAGATCACCGCCAGGCGGCCCAACTCGTCGGCTTCGCCCCAGGGCGGGACCGGCCGGGCAAGTTGCCCCTTGGACATTTCGCCCGAACGCTCCTCCAGCGCGCGCAGCGGAACCACCACGTCGCGCACGGCGAGCAGCACCAGACCAGCCGCGAGCACTAGACCGACGGCCAACGCAAAACGCGCAGTGCCGCCAGGCGCGGCCTGCTGGAAGAGCCAGAGGAACCCGACGCCCACGCCCCACACCGCCACGAATGATACCGCCAGTTTCAGGCGCAGCCCGACGGGCGAGCTGACCTGGTCGGGGGGAAGCAGATGGCGCGAACCCAAGTGGCGAACCAGGGGCCGCAGAATCTCCTGAAGCGCGATCCGCTGATAGATGGCGACCAGGCCCACGACCAGGACCAGGACAACACCCATCCGGCTGACAGCCGCCAGGCCAGGCCATGGCCAAACCGCGGCCAGGGCCACAGTTCCGGCCAGCCCAAGGGCCAGGGCTTGCCACGCGGAAAGTCGGTAGGGCAACGCTTGCGCCGCCAAAAACGCCGCGATCGCCTTGGGTTCGTCGCGTGCGGGGCCCTTGCTGCCGCGCACGCGCACGGTCGCATCGAAGTACTGCTCGATGGGCGCAGCCTGACGGACAAAGGAACGCCACCAGACCAAGGCCGCCACGACCAGGACTGCCCACAAAGGGAAAGTGGCGCGAGCCAGCCCAGGCAGCCGCAGTAGCGAATAGGCCATGAGCGCCAGCAAGGCGTGCGACAGCCCCAGCATGGCCAGGGCCGCACAGGCGAACCAACCCCGGTAGTCCGTCGCAAAGGCCTGAATGGTCTGAAGCTGAGGCACGAGAATGGGCCGAGCAGCTCCCAAGATGCGGTCAAGCACCAATAGTCGCGCCGAGGCCACCCCTGCGGCCGAAATGATACCGAGTGTGGCCAGCGCCGCCGCTTCCAACAAGTCACGCCCGCCCGAGCGAAAGACAGCACCCGCCAGGACCAGCGCCAACCCGGCCCACAGGGTGAAGTGCACAAGCGCACTCTCGCGCGGGACATGCGCAAGCGCCCGACGCGTGACATCCGGGTTCAACGCCCTGGCCTTTTCGCCACGCTGGAGCACAGCCAACTGCTCGGTCAACAAGTGCAACCGGTCCACCAGCCGAAACAGCGAAGCGGCCCAGGCTGCCACAAAGACTGGCAGCAGAACCTTGGCCCACAGCCACCGGTCAGGCAGGGCTCGCGCGCACAGCACCAGAGGGGGCACACACACCGCGACCTCGAGTGCGCCCAGAAACAACTCGACCGCCGCGATCTTGCGCAAAAGGCGAAACTCGCCGCCGCCCTGTGTGGCCTGAGGCATGCCGGCATTGTAAACGATGTGGGCGCCAATCGCGTCGCAACAGCTGGACAAAGCGACTTCCGCCGAGCACCCTTGAGTCCGCGTCCATGACCTGGGAAACAATTCTCAATCTCATCCACGACGAGTGGATGATCCTGTCGCTCCTGCTGCTGTGGTCAGTCGCTGGCCTGACCATCATCTGCGAGCGCGTCTACGCCCTGTGGAACGTCCTGGCCAAGTCCGAGGCCTTCAAGAACCAGGTCATCGGCGCCGTCGAGAGTGGGGATCTCCCCAAGGCCAACGCCTTTTGCGAAACCTCGAACGATCCTTTGGCCGGTGTCTTTGGCCGTGGTCTGCGCGTGTTTGCCAAAACGCCTCACAAGACCACCGAGGCCGTCATGTCACAGCGGACGGTCGCCATCGGCTCGTTCAAGCGCAACCTGTGGGCGCTGGGGACCGTGGGTTCCTCCGCACCCTTCGTCGGTCTGTTCGGCACGGTGGTGGGCATTCTGAAAGCCTTCCAGTCCATGTCGACGGCGGGCACGGGCGGGTTCAAGGTCGTGTCACAGGGAATCGCGGCCGCGCTGGTGGCGACGGCAGCCGGCTTGCTGGTCGCCATCTACGCCATCATTGCCTACAACTACTTCGTCTCGCGGGTTGGCGCCATCGCGGTCGAGTACAAGATATTCTGCGAGGAATTCCTGCTGGCCCTGGGCGAGTACGCGAAAACCCGAGAGGCTCCCCCCGCTCTTGCCGGTGCGGCTCCAGTGCCCGCGGACAGGAACGCCTCTCCTTCGTAGGATCCCTCTGCGATGGGGATGAACATCCAGATAGAAGACGCCAGTGCGGCCGATGGAGGCGAGGCCGACATGAGCGAGACCGTGGTGGCGGAGATCAACATCACGCCGCTGACCGACGTGTTCTTGGTGTTGCTCATCATCTTCATGGTCACATCCACGGCCATCGTCGAATCGGAGATCACCTCGCGTACCGGCGTGAAGGTCGCGCTGCCCAAGGCGAACTCGGCCGGCGCGGTGACCAAGAAGCGCACCGATCCCATCCTCACCGTAACCAAGGGCAACGAGGTGTTCCTCTTCTCCAAGAAGGTCGAGATTGCCAACCTTGAGGACGAGATTCGCAAAGCGCTCAACGACGTGGGCTCAGAGACACTACTTCTGCGCGGCGACAAGAATGTCTTTCTGGGCGAGGCGGTCGACCTCATGGCCATCGCCAAGCGAGCGGGCGCGAAGAACATCGCCATCCTGACCCAGACCGACCAGAAGTAGAAACCGCGCAACTTCCGCGCTGTCGTGGTCCTGGGCGACAACTTTCCGCAACCGGCGCGCGGTGACCATGCGGCACAACGCCACACGGTTCCTTTCTCGCGAGCAAAACCGCCTCACTCATGTCCACAGTCCCGGCCGTCAAAATGTCTTAAGTGCCCATTATCCCTGGATTCTGGCACTGCGCGGGGCGTGGCACATGGGCTGCAAGGATGGATAAGCGATCCCGGCCGCAAGGCCAGAAAACAAGAGACCACAAGGAGATCGTTATGAAGCTGACCCGCGTTATCCTCCTCGCCATCGCGTTCATCATCCCGACTGCCACCACGACCTTCGCGTCCGCTGGCGACGAGCCGGCCGCTGCCGCTGGCGACGAAGCCAAGCCGGCCAAGGGCAAGAAGGCCAAGAAGGCCAAGAAGGACAAGAAAGAGGACAAGAAGGAAGAGGCCAAGTAACAAACTTCGACTCCTGGAAGGAATGCAGGACGGTCGGAATCATCTGGCCGTCCCGCTTCCCCGCAAAAGACCCTCGGGATGATCCCCGGGGGTTTTTTGTTGTTGGCTGCTATTCTCGTGTGGCCGAGCGCCCTCGGAATTGTATCTAGGATTAGCGCGTGACGATCCGAACCAAGGTTTGGTTGCTGGTCGCGGTCAGCGTTCTCGTGACCGCCAGCGCAACCTATTGGCTGCGCATCTACGCCATGCGCCGCGAACTGATCCGTCAAGCGCTGGCGTCTGCCGACGAAATCGCGGACGACATCAGGCAGACCCTGGAACGTTTCGACGCCGATGCGGAAGATCGCGACCTGGCCATCGCGCTCTCGAACTACACCGACCGGCATCCGCGCATCCAGCGCCTGCAACTCGTCATCGAGCGCGAAAGTGCAACCCGCATCTTCGCCCAGCGCGGAGAGGCCACGGAGATCACTCGCCTCGGCTCGATCCCACGCGAACCCATCGTCGGGCCCTACCGCAAGGCGACCGAGGGCGACGACATCCAAGTGGTGACCAGGACCGTCGACCTCAAGGGGCCGTGGACCGCGGTGCTGAGCATGAACTGGAGCCTGGGTCCGGTTCAGTCGGTTATCAAGGTGACGGAACGCTGGTCGCTGGTGCTCGGCCTTGGCCAGATTTTGGTGCTCATGCTGTTGTCGGGTTTCATCATCGACCGCGTGGTGCTGCGACGCCTCGACGTTCTTGCGCGAGCCATGCGCGACGTGGAAGCCGGCAACATGGATCGGCGCGTGCCCATGGACACCAACGACGAGGTCGGCCGCCTGTCACACGGCTTCAACCGAATGCTGGAGCAGCTTTCCACCGCCAATCGCGAGATCCACGCCTTCAACCAGCGACTCGGGCGCGAGATTGAGATGGCCACACAGGATCTGTCCCGCAAGAACACGGCCCTGGAACAACTCAACCGCTTGCTCAACGAGCTGCGCCGGGAAAACGCTTCGAAGGTGCGCCTGGCCGCTCTTGGCCAGTTGGCGGCGCAGCTGGCCCACGAGATCGGAACGCCGCTCTCGTCGGTGTCAGGCCACCTGCAGCTCGCCTTGTCCCAGCGCGATCTGTCCCCGAACCTGCGCGAGCGTCTGGATGTGTCCACGCGCGAGATTGCCCGTATCGGCCGTATCGTGCGCGACTACCTCGATTCCACGCGCTCGCTGGAAGCGGAACGCAAGCTGGTTTCCCTGCGCCAGGTCCTGAGCGAGGCGGTCGAGGTCACGCGCGGGGGCGAGCTGGGTAGCAACAAGACTCTGAACGTGGACGTGCCCGCCGATCCAGCCGACTTCGTCACCGATCCGGGTTTGCTGCGACAGATCGTCATCAACCTCCTCTCCAATGCCCTGGATGCCGTGGAGCACGGAGGGGTCGTCGCCCTGACCGCGCAGTCGCAGGATGACCATGTGCTCATCACCGTGCGCGACACGGGAACCGGCATCGCGCCCGAGGATCTGCGGCGCATCTTCGAGCCTTTCTACACCACCAAGGGGCGGGGCAAGGGCACCGGCCTGGGCCTGGCCATCTGCCGTGAATTGGCCAAAGCGCTGGGCGGCACCATCGCGGTGCAAAGCACGCCCGGGCAAGGTTCGGCTTTCTCCCTGCGTTTGCCCCGCCACGCGCAGGCCGAACCAGCATCCCCACGGGCCGTGGCCGGAGGAGCAGCATGACCAAAATCCTTGTCGTCGAGGACGACGCCGTTGCGCGCGACCTTCTGCGCGAGATCCTGAATGCCGAGGGCTTCGAAGTCGACGCCGTGGACGACGGTGCGCCCGCGGTCGACCGGGCGGCGTCGGGACGCTACGACCTTGTGGTTTCGGACATCCGCATGGAGCGGGTGGGCGGCATGGACGTGCTGCGCGCCTTTTCCGAAAAGGCCCCGGGCACGCCCGTCATCCTCATCACCGCGTTCGGCGACGTCACCGGGGCCATGGAAGCCATCGGACACGGCGCCTACGACTATGTTTCCAAGCCGTTCAACGTCGAAGAGCTGCGCCAGACCGTGGCCCGCGCGCTCGAGCGCAGACGGCTTTCCGCCGAAGCAGTGGCCGCGCCGAAAACCGGTGCAGCACAGGTGGCCGAGATCGAGGGCAAGAGCCCGCGCATGCTCGAGGTCTACAAGCTGGTGGCACGGGTGGCGCCCACGACGGCCACGGTTCTGGTGGTCGGCGAATCGGGCACCGGCAAAGAGCTGGTCGCGCGCGCCATCCACACCCGCTCTCCGCGCGCCGGCAAGGCGTTCGTGCCGGTGAATTGCACGGCCTTGTCCGAATCGCTGCTGGAATCCGAGCTTTTCGGTCACGCGCGCGGCGCCTTCACCGGTGCCGTATCCGCCAAACGCGGCCTGTTCGAGATGGCCAACGACGGCACCCTGTTTCTCGACGAGATTGGCGACATGGGCCCCAAGATGCAGGCTCAACTCTTGCGCGTCTTGCAGGACGGCGAGGTGCGGCCCGTGGGCGGCACCGAATCCATCAGAGTCGACGTGCGCCTGGTGTGCGCCACCAACCGCGATCTGGAGGCGGACGTGAAGACGGGCCGCTTCCGCGAAGATCTCTACTTCCGCATCAACGTGGTCACCGTCCGCATGCCTCCCTTGCGTGAGCGCGCCGGCGACATCCCCATTCTGGTGCGCCACTTCTTGGCCAAGATCGCTCGCCGCGAAAGCCGGTCCGAGGCGAGCGTGTCGCCGGAAGCGCTCGAGGTTCTGTGTCACCACTCCTGGCCCGGAAACGTTCGCGAGTTGGAAAACGCCATCGAGCGCGCGGTGGCCGTGGCCAAGGGCAACGTGGTGCTGCCCTCGGACCTTCCCGTGGAAGTCTATGGCGGCTCGCCGGCTCAGCCCGCCGAAATCTTCGATGATCGCCCCACGCTGTCGGAACTGGAAAAACGCTACATCGCGCTCATCCTGGCGGAATGTGGTGGCAACAAGAAAAAGGCCGCCGAGCGTCTGGGCATTGACCGCCGCACGCTGTACCGGGCGCTGGAACGCGCCGGCGTGGCGGCAGGTTCCGAGGATGACGGAGACGAGAGCTAAGTTGCCAGGCTGACTGTGTGGCAGGGGCGTCTTCTGGTCTTGTCGTCGCCAGAACATAATCCTGTGAACATGGTGATCAAGCACAAGCTTGCCTTCGAGCTGCCGTAGCCGCGCTGCCCTCCGTCTGCCTTCTCGGTCAAAGAAGATCCAGGAACGCCCGGCCGGCGTCCTGATGTAAGATGGTTGGCAGATCCATCTCCGAATCCCCAACCGCACACATCCCCATGGCAGTCATTGGCATCGATCTGGGCACGACCAACTCTGTCGTCGCCACCGTGCGCGACGGACAGGTGGTCGTGGTGCCCAACTCCCAGGAAGGATACCTGCACCCGTCGGTGGTGTCGTTTTCTCCCGACGGCCTCAAGTACTTCTCCGTGGAAGCGGTCGCCCGCCGCATCTTGGACCCCAAGAACACGGTGTACTCGGCCAAGCGCCTCATCGGCCTGCCCTTTCATTCCGAAGAAGTGCAAAAGGCCTTGCAGCGCCTGCCCTACGGCCTCGGCGAAGGCAGCAACGAGCAAGCGATCTTCATCGGGCCGGATCGCACCTACACCATTCCGGAGGTCTCTGGCCTTCTGCTGGGCTATCTGCGCCAGTGCGCCGAGCTCTTCCTGAGCGACTCGGTCAACGCCGCGGTCATCACCGTGCCGGCGACTTTCAACGACTCCCAGCGCCGCGCGACCGTGGACGCGGGACGCATCGCCGGCGTCGACGTTCTGCGTGTGCTCAACGAGCCCACCGCAGCGGCGCTGGCCTACGGGCTGGGCCAAAACATGTCGCAGCGGATTGCCGTCTACGACTTTGGCGGCGGTACCTTCGACATCACCATCCTGCAGGTCGAAAATGACGTGTTCGAGGTGCTGGCCACCGGCGGCGACACCTTTCTGGGCGGCGACGACATGGACAGCGCCCTGCTCAACATTCTGGCCGAGCTGTTCAAAGCCGAGCACGGCCTCGATCCGCGCAACGATCAGGCGCCGCGCTCGCGCCTGCTCATCGCGGCCGAGCAGGTCAAGCGCCACCTGTCCGACTTCCCCGAGGCCCGCGGCGACCTTAAGAACATCGCCATGGGTTCCACGGGCGAACCGCTCGCTCTGCGCTTCCACATCGCGCGCAGTGTTTTTGAAACCGCCATCCGCGGCCTGGTGGCCCGCACCATCCAGTCCTGCCAGGACGTCCTCGCCTCCGCCCAGCTCACGCCTTCGCAGATCGACGAGGTCATCATGGTGGGAGGCACCACCCGCGTGCCCATGGTGCGCGTCGAAGTGGAAAAGTACTTCGGTCGGCCTCCGCGCACGGACCTCAACCCCGACGAGGTGGTGGCCTGGGGCGCTGCCATTCAGGCCGAGAATTTGGCCAATGCGGGAGAGAACCTGCCCAGCCGCGCGGTCTTGCTCGACGTCACGCCCCGCGCGCTGGGCATCGCGGTCACCGGTGGCTTCGCCGAACGGATCATCGATCGCAACGTGCCAGTGCCCGTCGAGCAGACGCGCATCTTCAGCACCTCGGCCGACAATCAGTCCTCGGTGCGCATCCAGGTCTGCCAGGGTGAATCGCGACGTTTCGACGAAAATGTGCCCCTGGGCGAGCTGGAGCTCACCGACTTGATGCCCGCCCGGCGGGGCGAGGTTTCCATCGAGGTGACGTTCAAGGTAGACACCAACGGCATCTTGCGTGTGCGCGCGCGCGACGGTGCAACCGGGGTGGCCCGCGAAGCGGCGGTCAACGTGCGCGGGGCCATGAGCGAGGCCGAAGTGCAAGAAGCGGCGGAGCGCCAGAAGTACGAGGAGGCCAGCAACCTCCCAGAAGTGCCGGCGGAGTAAGCCATGGCGGGGATGTCCACCGATCAACTCGCCGGATTCGTGCGCCAGATCTTCCCGCGGCTGGATCAGCTTTCCTACTATGACCTTCTGGGCGTGCCCTCGGGCTCGGACCAAACCGCCGTGCGGGCCGCGTTCTATCGTCTGGCCGCCGATCTGCACCCTGACCGTTACCACACCCTCGCGGATCGTGCGCTCAAAGAGCAGCTCGAGATGATCTACGCCCGCGTGTGCGAGGGCTACCGGGTGCTTACCACGCCCGACAAGCGCGCCGCCTATGAGCGGGCGCTCAACCAGGGCAAAAAACGTCTGACGGTTACCGACCGCGAGTCGCGCGGCCTGCAGAATCCCGAAGACAGCCTCAAGCATCCCGAGGCAAAGAAGTTCTTCCGCATGGGCATGATCTGCCTGGCGCGCAAGGACTGGAAGGGCGCCATCATGAATTTCAACTTCGCGCGCACCTTCGAGCCGGCTGCCGCGCTCATCGCGCAGAAGCTGGGCGAGGCGCAGGCAGCGCTGGGCAAAGCGGGGGGAGCGGGAGGTACGCCGCCCAAGACTTCGTGACCGGGCCGCTTGACTCGCGGCCGACGCCACCGTCGCTGGCGGGCGGGGCCGCGGACGCGCCGAATCTTCCGCGTGCGCCCAAGGTGGGCACGCCGCTCGGCCGCTATGTGCTCATGGACGTGCTCGGCCACGGCGCCATGGCCAGCGTATTCCGGGCCCGGGACAGTCAGCTGGGTCGCGAGGTGGCCATCAAGGTCATGGGCATGACCGTCGCGACCCGCGGCCAAGGCGCCGAACGTTTTCGCCGCGAGGCCCAGGCAGTCGCCGCGCTTAGACATCCTGGCATCGTCGAGATCTACGACTTCGTCCCCGCCACCGCCGAGGAACCGAGCTACATCGTGGCCGAACTCATCGCAGGCCCGACCCTGCGACGACTGCTCGACGATCGAAAGGCGCGGCTTCTGCCCGAGGTAGCCGCGCTCATCGCGCTGCCGCTGGCCGAGGCGCTGGCCACGGCTCATGCCCGCGGCATCGTCCACCGCGACATCAAGCCCGATAACGTGATGATCGAGCACAGCGGCGAGCGGTGCCGCGTGGTCATTACTGACTTTGGCGTGGCCCATATTACCGGTCTGGAAACCATGACCGCGTCCGGCACCTTGGTCGGCTCGCCCGCGTATATGTCGCCCGAGCAGGCGCGCGGGCACGACGTGGGCCCAGGCGCCGACATCTGGGCCCTTGGTGTCCTGCTCTACGAGATGGCGACCGGGTGCTTGCCCTTCCCGGGCAAAGATCCCTTTTCTGTGATCGCCGCCATCGCCCGCGGTACGTTCCCCCGTCCCTCCCAGATCGCCGCCACCGTTGGGCCGCGCTTCGAGCGCGTCGTTCTGCGCTGCCTCCTGCGTGACCTGGCCGCGCGTTACCCCAGCGCAGGCGAGCTAGCCGCTGACCTGCGCGCGCTGGCCGGCGAGGCGGGACTTCTGCCTGAGCAACCGGTGCTGCGGCGTTTTCTCGACGACGCGGCCCAATTCGAGGCCGAGCTTCGTCCCAGGATTGCCGATGCGGCGGTGGCCCAGGCCCGCCAGCGGGCCCGACGGGGCGAGCTGGCGCGCGCTTTGGCCGAGATCGGACGCGCCACTGCGTACGTGCCCAGTCATGCGGGCGCGAATGCCTTGCTCAAGAAACTGTCGGCCGGGCGGACAATTCTGCGCGCGGCGGGCTTCATCGCCGTGGGCCTGGTGCTGGTCACAGTGGTCACAGCCACTTGGCTCGCCTGGCACCCACCCTGGCGAAAGCCCGTCGCGGCGGTCTCTCCTGTGCCGCCCATTGTCCAGCCCAGGACAGCGGTGCTTCCTCCGGCTGCGCCAGCGGCCGCGTCGAGCGGAATTACGTCTGCGCCCTCCGCCGAGACACAGACGCGCGCACCCGGCAACACACCGACCGTTCACCCCTCGTCTCCTTCCCTCGGAAAGCCAAGGACATCTCGACGTACAATCTCTGCAGCGACGGTCCCCGCTCAGCAACCGGCGCCAATCGTGGCTTCTGCCGCGCAGCCGGCGCTTGCCCCTGCGCCGCCGTCGGCCACGCCTGCGACGGTGGAGCGACCCGGTGTGGTCCAGCTCTTCGCCACTGGCGCCATCTGCTACCCCAGCCTGGACGCCGAGCCCACTTCTGTCTTCATGCCTCGCTACCAAGACGTGGCGCCCGGCCGACACAAGATATTCTGCACGCGCAACAAGGGTGGACCCAAGGAACTGGTGGGCGAGATCGATTTGCCCCCTGGTGCCAAGGTCGAGCGCACGGTGACGCAAAAGGATGGCGCGCTCATTCTCGCGCGGCCCCAGTGATCGGACGCACAAGTCATAGCCGCTGGCGCTGCGCCGGTGTGTCGGCGTCACGAACGCCCGAACCACGACACCCAGATCCGGCTACCTTCACAAAAGACTCATCATATGGCCCGGCCACCCCGCCACTGCCGGATGAACTCGTTGGCCTGTTCGTTGCAGGCACAAGACTGTGATAGCGTTGCGCCGTGGCTAGGCAAAGGACCAGCTTTTTGCTGCTGACCCTCCTGGCAGGCGGCTCGACGAACTGCCTCCTCGATACTGGTCCAACCAACATGCCTCCCACCGTGCAACTCAACGATCTCGATCAGCCGCTGCACTACGGTGAGGCAGTGATCTTCACCGCGAATGTGCATGACCCCGACCAGTCCACCGCTTCGTTGGATATTGCCTGGTACGCGGAGACCGACGGGAACTGCGACCACGCAACCGCCAGCGCACCGATATGCCACGCGAGCCAACCAAATGACAAGTGTGGCTACACGCCGCAGGATCTTGGCTCGATCTGCGTCGTGGTACGGGTCACGGATCGATACGGTGCCACTGCCACCGCTTCGCGCGTGTTCGACGTGACGGACAGCCCGCCGGTCGCTGTGATCGAACGCACAAGCCCTACGTCCACGGACGCCACCCTGCCTCTGTTCAGCAAGCTCACCTTCTCCGCGGCCAACTCCAGTGACCCCGACCCCAACGATGCCCTGACCTACAAGTGGACGGTCACGCAGCCCGACGGCAGCGACCTTTCGGCCACAACCTGCCCTTCGCCGCAGACACCAGACGTCTGCTCGTTCACGGCCTCGATGCCCGGCAAGTACCACGTCCAGGTGAAAGCCACAGACCCGCAAGGGTTGGACAACTCCGCTTCGCTTGATGTGTCGATCGCCCAAGACCGGCCGCCCACGGCCGTGATCGAACGAACCAGCCCCCTGTCCACGACCACCCCGTTGCCTCTGTTCAGCACCCTCACCTTCTCCGCGGCCAATTCCACCGACCCGGATGTGGCCAATGGAGACACCTTGACGTTCACTTGGACAGTCACCCAGCCCGACGGGACCAGCCTCTCGTCGACAGCTTGCCCGTCGGTGCAGAAACCAGACGTCTGCTCGTTCACGGCAGCGAACCCTGGCACCTACCACGTCCAGGTGACCGCCACGGACTCGAGCAAGTTGTCCAGCGCCGCCTCACTGGACGTGGCCATTGCCACCGACCAACCACCATGCATCGTGGGATTTTCTCCGACCACACTGAGCACCATCGGTTTTGCCGACCAGAGCCTCACCTTTCAGGTCAGCAACGTCTCCGACGATGGGGATCCCTACACGGGATCAGGGCCGACAACGGGCACGTTCATCTGGTCGTACCGTACCAGCACGAGCGGTGCGTTCATGCGCATGCAAAACCTGTACAACTCGAACCGGATGGACTTCGGCCCCGGCTCGTTTGTCATCGGTGACGTTGTCCAGATTCGGGTCGAGTACCACGACCGCGTGGGCCGCGACCTCAGTTCCTGTGACCCCAATGCCGATCGCTGCGAGTTGGTCCCTGGCTGCGCCCAGTGGGTGACATGGACGGTGTCCTTCCTATGAAACGCTGCCCATCCATCGACCCTGCTGTCGCCTGGCTGCTTGTGCTGCTGGCTGGCTGTAGCTCGTCGTCGAACTCAGTGCAAGGGAGCACGAGCGTCGGCGGAAAGACATACCCAACCGGTGGAGCAACATACGTCGCGGCGGGGGGAAACACGGCGGTCAACGGAAATCCCGACGCTGGGCTTCCGGTGGCGGCCGATGCGGGCACTGGCATCATAGTCACCGGCGGTGAATCTGCGGCTGGCGGCATGAGTGCCACTGGCGGCGTCATCGCCATGGGCGGCGAATCTGCCGCTGGCGGTGCGTCCTACGCGGCCGGCGGCGCGAGCGGCTTGGGCGGTGCCACCGCCGCGGCCGGCGGCGCGAGCGGCTTTGCCGGTGCCACCAAAGCGGCCGGGGGTGCGCCCGGCATGGGCGGGTTTACCAGCGGCGCGGGTGGCGCCACCGGTACGGGCATACCGCCCACGGGTGGCGCGGTCCCGGCAGGGGGAACTCCGAGCGGCGGCGCAACGAGCCCACCTGCCAGCAGTACAACCTCGGCTGGAGGAAGCCTTGCCTCCGGCGGTAGGACGACCGGCGCGGACGCGGGAGTCACGACCGCTCCCCCGGATGCGTTTGCGTCCTGCACTGTGAACATTTCCGCGCCCAGTCTCCTCAACCTGGTGTCGGGCGCCAGTGCCACACTGACCGTGCAAGGCACCCTCGCTTGGGGCTCTTCGACACCGACCCAGCCGAACTGGCAGTGGACAGTCAGGGGACCCGACGGCACGCTCCTGACGACCACTCCCACCGGCACCAGCGACACAAACACCCAGAGCGTCCAGTTTCCACTCCTCACCCCTGGCAACTACGACATCAGCGTGTCTGCGACCCCAGCGTGCAAGGGCCAAGCCTCGGCCACGGCGGTCAAGCCACAAGATCGGTCGCAGGCGTTCTTCCTGCGCGTTTTGCCACCGAGCGTGTCGGCCGGCTCGGGCCAGACCTGCACCACCGACAATTCCCGCTGGTGCCCGACCGAAGATGCCGTGCCGTACGAAGACGCCAACTTCACGCTCCAGGCGAGTCAACCCCGCCAGGATACTGTTCAGTTGTTACACGGGTACATGGTGTCGATCGATCCTATGACCGTGGCGCAACCGACGTTACCTGCGGTCGCCGTTCCTTCCTTTGTCCGTGCTTCACCGCATGGGTCGACCTGGACCATCGACGGCGCAAGCACCACGGATCAGGCCATGAGTGCCTTGCTCCATCCCGCGCTCACCTACGATGTTCTAGTCGTACCTCAGGCCGGCACCGGGCCTCAGCTTCCCCCCTTCCTGGTCCCGCCCAAGCTTGCCCAGGGCTTCCGTCCCAGCGATTTCGACGTGGCGGCGGGTGTGACCCTGACAGGCACCTTGAGCGGCCCGAGCGGTCCTGCTGCGGGTGCGCGCATGCTCCTGCATGCCGACGCCAACCCGCCCGTGACGCTGCCCTTGCCATCCACGGTGGGCGTTGCCACGGCCACGGGGACCTATTCGCTGTCCGCCAGCGCGGGCACACTTTTTTCGGCCGTGGTGGTGCCACCGTCGGGCACCGCGTGGCCTCAGGTCACCATCGCCAATGGAATCGACCTGCGCGGATCCGCGAACGGCGCTAGCCTCGCTGGCGTCAATTTCACGTGGAACGCGATCAGCACCACCACGTTGACCCTCCGGGTCTTCTTGAGTGACGGCAGCACCTCTGCCGGATCCGGCGTCACCGTGCGCCTGCAATCGCAGGACGGGGCTTTCCCCAACGCGGGCTCGTTCACCGTGGCCGGCGTTTCGACCAGCGCTACCTCGGGAACCCTGCGCCAGGACGGCACCACCGACGCGAGTGGCTCGGTCGTCTTCTCCAACATTCCCAAGATCGCGTATGCCGCAACCCTGGTGCCGCCCAGCGGTCTGGCGGGTGCGGCCCTCACGACCACAACCATCAGTCTCAGCGGGGCGACCGCTACCAGCGCGCGCTCAGTGAATCTTGCCCGCAAAGTCCAGATCAGCGGTCATGTGTTGCCTGCCGCCGCAGCCAGCGGAGCCCAACTGGTTGTGACCGACACCGGCACCGACGTGATCGGCAACGTGATTTCCACCGTGGTGGCCAGCGACGGAAGCTACCAATTCCTGGCCGACCCTCTGAGAACCTATAGCTTCTTGGTCCAACCCGTGGCTGGACAAAATCTGCCCACCCGCATCCCAATCTACGGTGTCACCACCACCACCCAAGACACCCAGCTGCCTGACCGCACTCTGCCTTCGGGCCTGCTGGTGAGCGGCGTCGTCAGCTTCGCCGGACAGCCGGTGAGCGGCGCCATGGTGCAGGCCTATTGCGAACAGTCCGGCGTCTTGGGTTGCGTGGATCCCAACAATCCATACGCAGCCTTGCCCCTGCCCCTGATTGAATTCGCCACCCTGCCCGACGGAAGCTACAGTTTCTATCTGCTCGATCCAGCCAACGGGGGATGAGCGCAGGCATGGTATCCGTTCGCTTCTTCGCGCCCGTCGCGGCCCTAATCATCAGCGCATCTGCGCCTGGCGTGGTCCGCGCCCAGGAGTCGACAGCCCCCGCGCACGGACGCGACGCGAACCAGCCGCCCAGCGACGCGTTTGGCGCCTTGGTGCGCGCCGAAGCCGCCTACGCCTACGGCGATATGGTCCAGGTTGTGGACTCGGCCCGCCCGGTGGCAGAGGGCACCCTGTCGAGCAGCGTCGAGCAGCGCGCGCGGGCCCTGCGTTTTCTAGGCATCGGGCTGTTCCTGACCGATCGGGCGCTGGGGGCTGAGAACGCTTTCGCAGAACTGCTGCGTGTGGATCCGGCTGCGCGCCTCGACCCGACCACCACCCGGCCCGAGGTCGTCGCCTTCTTCGAGAACATCCGACACCAGCACCTGGCGCGCGAACGGGCGAGCCGCCACCTGATCTGGAACTTTCTGCCGCCAGGGGGTCAGTTTCAGAATGGCGACCCAGTCAAGGGCTGGATCGTGGGGAGCGTCGAAGTCGTCTCGCTCGCTGCCCTGGTCACCGGCAGGCTGCTCCTTTACCACTGGCACAACCCTGACAACACCTACGGACCGGGCGGGTCGCACGGTGGCGATGCGCGCTTCTTGAAGATCGCGCAGTACCCCGCCGCGGGCGTTCTGGCCGCCGCCTACATTTACGGTGCCGTCGACGGCATCGTTCGCTACTACCACCCGATCGACGAATCCAGCAGCGCGCTGACCCTGCTGATTTTTCCCGGCGGCGGTGGGCTTCGACTTACCTTCTGACAAGGCTCCGTATAGACTGTGCCCGCCCAGGCGGGTAGCTCAGTGGCAGAGCAGGCGCCTTACACGCGTTGCGTTGAACATTCGGTAACAAACGAGTTTT
>CAVWUP010000028.1:0-10395 GCA_963758155.1 uncultured delta proteobacterium | reverse complement strand
TCGAACAATGAAGGTCGAACCCGCGCCCAGCTCGCTTTGCACCTCGGCCCGTCCACCATGCGCCTCCACGATCGCCTTGACGAAGCTGAGCCCGAGACCCAGGCCCCGCTCGCTCCGACTTTGATCCGCGCGGTATAGGCGCTCCCAGATGCGCGGCAGATCCTGAACAGAGATTCCCACGCCGCTGTCCTTCACCATGAGGGAAGCCCAGGGATCCTCGCGCGTGGTCGTGAGTTCGACTTGCCCGCCGGTGGGGGTGTACTTGATCGCGTTGTCTACGAGATTGGCGACCACTTGATTGAGCCGATTGTGGTCGCCGTTCACGTTCACGCCCACCGCCAGATGGGTCAGCAGCCGAACGCCGCGCTCCTCCGCCACATGCTGATAGAGGTCGATCGCCTCCCGAGCCAGCTCGCTCAAATCGACCTTCGTGCGATCGAGTTTCATCACCCCAGTCTCGGCCTGCGAGATGTCCATCAGGGTGTTGAGCATCTGCAACACCCGCTCAGAGTCCTCGATGGCGTCGGCCAGGGCGTCCCGAATCCGTTGCGGATCGCCAGCATCGCGCAGGGCCACTTCGGCGCCCGTGCGCAGGCGCGTGAGCGGCGTGCGCAGATCGTGAGCGACGTTGTCGAGCGCTTCACGCATCCCTCGCACCAGCGCCTGATTGCGCGCCAGAACTCCATTGAACAGATGCGACAGCTCGTCGAGCTCGTCGCGCGTTCCCCGCTCAGGAACGCGCAGCGCGAGGTCGCCGGATTCGATCACCTTCCGCGCGGTGTTTGCCAGGCGCTGCACCGGACGCAACGCGCGGCGAGTGAAGAAGAAGCCGCCGAGCAGTCCCAATGCGACGGCTCCAATCCACACCGCGACCAACCCGGCCCGCAGATGGCCGACAACCTCCTGTGTCTGCTCGTCGCTGATAGCCAGCTGCAGCCAGCGGCCCTCGGAGAGCGGCATTGTACCCAAGTTCCACAGCGAGCCGTCATTCTGGGCTCGCACCGGCCGCACACGCTGGGAGGAGGCCGTCACCGCGATCGTGGTGGCGGCGAAAGACAGTTCGGTATTCGAGCTCTGGAAAAGCGTCACGTTGGTGCGATCGACCACGCGAACGTACGGCGGCCGGTGCGTGTTCTCGGTCGCCTCGGTCAGCTTCTTCAGGCCATCGATGCCTTGCTCCTCGAACGTCTGCTTGTGCCGGTTCATGTTGGTCGTGAGGGTATCGGCGATCCTTTCCCGAATCGACGAGCGGATTCGGAATTCTGCTGCGGTGGCCAGAAGCAGCGTGCTGGCCAGAAAAACCAGGAAGTACCAAACCGTCAGCCTGAAACCGAGCGAGCGCAAGCGGCTATTCCTTGCGAAGGACATATCCGACCCCGCGCAGGGTATGGATGAGCTTGACCGGAAAGTCGCGATCAATCTTGCGGCGCAGCCGGCTGACCAGCACGTCGACCACGTTGGTCTGCGGATCGAACGAGTAGTTCCAGACGTGTTCAAGGATCATGGTCTTGGACAGAACCCGGCCGGGGTTTCGCAGCAGATATACCAGCAGCCCGAACTCTCGGGCTTGCAACTCGATCGATTGTCCGGCTCGGGTCACCCGCCGTGACTCCAGATCGAGGGTGAGATCCTCAAAGGAAAGTTGCCGTGCGACTTCGCCTGAACCGCTCGACCGGCGCACCAGCGCGTGCAAGCGCGCCAGAAGCTCGGCGAATGAGAAGGGCTTGGTCAGGTAGTCGTCCGCGCCGACCGAAAGTCCCTTCACCCGGTCCTCCACATCGCTCTTTGCGCTCAGGATGATGACCGGCACCTTCTGTCTGCGCTCGCGCAGTTCACGTATCACGCTCAGCCCGTCGCGGCCCGGCAGCATGAGGTCGATGATTGCCGCGTCCAACTTGGCATCCAAGGCGAGGCCCAAGCCTTCTTCGCCATTGCGGCTCCAGTCGACGACATGCCCCTCTTGGCGCAAGCCCTTGGCGATGAAGCCACCGATCTTTTCGTCGTCCTCGATCAGGAGAAGTCGCATAGTGAGCGCGGCGCAACCGTCGAGCGACGGTCAGGATTGCCGCGGAACGACAGGCTGCACCGCAGTGGATTGTACCCAGCCCGTGCGTCCCTGGCCATCACGTACGCGCAGGAAGTCTCCGTGGTGCGCGATGATGGACACATCCTGTCCCTCGCTCACCGTGGTTTCGCTGGCTGCCGTATCGAACGGCGAGACCCGCACCGGCGCACTCTTCGTCTCGACCACCACCGCGTGATTCAAGTCCCGATCAAGAACCACCATCGCGGCCACGCTCATCACGCCAACCAGCGCAGCGACAGCCGTTGGGTAGACCAGCCGACGCGATCGCCACCTTCGGGTTGCAAGAAACCCAGCACCCGCCAACCACAAGCTCAAGACGGCGAGCCCAGTCCATGTCGTTGGAGTCAAGAACCGCGCAACGGTCTGGTACCAAGGCCTGACGGGAATCGGCAGACCAGCCGTCGCGCGAACATAGGCCAGGTTGGCCGCGATGTCGGGATCACGCGGAGCCAGCACGTGAGCGCGCTCGTAGTTCAAGACCGATCGCCCGACGCTTCCTCCCTGCGCATAGGCATTGCCGAGATCGAACAACAACGGCGCCGACCACCCGTGCTGGCGCGCGAGCGTCTCATAGGCAACCGCCGCATCGGCGTAGCGGCCTTCGGAAAAGAGACGGTTGGCCTCATCGAAAGTCGTGTTGCCGGTGTCGGCACGCGCAATGCCGGCCAGGGCAAGCGCGACGATTGCAGTCAGCAGGGCAATGCCTGTGCCCAGCCGACGACTCTTGGGTGACAATTGGGGTCTCATGTCCGACTCTCCTCTTTATTGAGCCTGCTCTCGATGATTTCCTCGATGTTTCCAAGTGAGGAAGCATCCGGCTCCGCAGCCGCAAAGCGCAGACGCTCGGCAGTTCCCAGAATCGCGACAATCGGCTCGTCGCGACCCAGTCTGGCTGCGGCCTCAGCGGCGGTGACCTCGTCGGGCGCGATCTTCCAGGTTTCGCTCAGGCGTTCTCGCAGTGCGGCCGCGCCAGCCTCGTAGAAACGGACTGAATCGCCGACGATCGCTGCGCGTTTCATTGCCATGCGATGCTGTGCGACGGTTTCGCGCAGAGCCCGGCGACGAATCCGTGCCGAGGCTACGCGCTGGCGCGGCCGCGCCACCAGGATGGTCAGCGCCAGCCAAGGAACCGTCACGACCGGCCAGAACCAGGGACGCCGGTACGGGGGAAGCAGCGTCGCGACGAAGCGTCCCTCATCGAAGTGGTTGGGTCGCAACCCTGTCGCAGGCTCTTCTGTAACTTTGGGGATACTCTTCCCCAGGTTCGCGGACGGCGTCGCAACTCCACCCGGGGTTGCGACGATCTCCACACTGATCGGCGCGGTCGACCGGGTCAGGTATTGACGCCGGTCGGGATCAAAAAAGCTGAACGAGACAGCGGGAACTTGCAGGCGGCCACTCGATTGAGGCACGACCGCCTGCTCGAAGATCTTGGTCCCCTGGTCGGTGACCTTCGCGCTTGGTGGATAGGCCTTCCAGTTCGCAGAGGAAGGAAGGCCGGTGGTGGAGACCCGATCCAGGTTCCCCTGCCCCGTGACCTCGATCTTCAGGCTCATCGGCGCGAATGTCGTCCCGGTCGTAGGCGTCAGTGTCGCACGCACATCGAAGCGACCGACGGCGCCGTTGTAATCGGCGGGCTGGCCGGTGGTCGGAGGCGACAACACATCAACCGTCTGAACAGGGGCGTGCAGGGTCATCTCCCGCTGATGCTCCTGGCCGAACATGTCGTTTAGGTTGGCGAAGGCTGATTGCTTCATGAAGGAACGAATCAGCGAGGACGGCGAAGACATGTCGTCGTCGTCGAGCATGCCGGCAAGAGGATCCGCTGCCGGCCGGCGCGAGGCCTCGCGGTAGCGCGCCACGATGGGCAGCGTCGCACGGGTCGCGAAATGGCCAGGCATCGCAGCCGAAGCCTGCGCGGTCCAGGTGGCGACGCGATAGGGAACGCCGCCGATGGATTCAACGCTCTGCCGCGGTTCGTCCTGCAAATGGTTTATGGTGAAAGCGGAGATTCCCAAGCTGGGCGCCCCGGTCAGTGTGACCTGCGTGCCAGCGCGGAAGTACGCTTTGAACGTCACGGGGACGGCTTGCCCGACGAAGATTTTCTTACTCGGAAGCACCACATGAAGGAGTGCCAGGGATCCTTGGTGCGAGGATTCATCCGGCTCGGCGCGAAAACCCGCCATCGGGACTGAGGCAGCGGACGCACCTCGGGCGCCAGCCGGACGGACCTTGAGTTGCAGCGTTCGCCCTCCAATCGGAATGGTGTAAGAGCCCGGGCGGTCGGCGTCGACCTGATAGAGGCTCCAGGTGTGCTGCGAAACCACGCCGTTGATGGCGGTCATCTCCGTGCTCTGTCCCGTCCGTTGAAAGTGCAACCCGTCGACCGAAGGCAGCGCGGGCGCGTGGCCGCCAGCCGCATCGACCCGAAGCTCGGCTGCCTGGTCGAGGGCGATCTCGGAAGGGCTGATATCGGCCATCGGGTTGGCGCCCGCTGCAGCAGCTTTCTGCGCAAAGGCCATCGCCACACCCAGGCCAATCGCAGCAAGCCTGAACCGCGTTTGTTTGTTCCAACGCATGGGACTCACCAATCCTTTCTGACCACATCGTCTGCGGCCGGGCGATTCGGCCCAGTGGGCACCATGGGCATGATCTTCTCGTCCCCGCGAACTGCATCGAGAAGCTCCTTCGCATCATTCTTGGAGAGCTTTCCAGGAAACTCGGGCTCCTTCTGGTCCTTTTCCGATTCGTCGCCCGCACTCGCCGCTCCGGGGGTCTGTTGTTCGGGCTTGGCTGCCGCTGGCTTGGGCTGGCCCGTCCCCTGCTGCGGCTGTGCCGAGGCTTGCTGGTTTTCCGGTTGGCCCTTCTCGTTCTGTTTGTTCTGCTGACCCTCCTGCTTCTGCTGGTCCTGCTTGCCCTGCTCGTTCTTGGCCTGCTGGTCCTTCTGGCCCTGCTTGCCCTGCTCGTTCTTGGCCTGCTGGTCCTTCTGACCCTGTTTGCCCGCCTGGTTCTGCTTGTTCTGTTGCCCCGACTTCTCTTCCTTCTTCTTCTGTTCGTCCTTCTGCTTCTGTTGCTGCTGTTCAAGCGCCGCCAGCTTCCGCTTCACGAGATCCCGGTTGTAGATGGCGTCCTGGTCTTTGGCATTCAACTTGAGAGCCGACTCGTACGAAGCGATCGACTTCTTCCACTTCTCGGTCGTCTGTTCCGGCTGCTTTGCGACCGTCTCCTGCCCGACTCGGAAAAGAACATTGCCCAGGTCGTAGTAGGCGTTCTCCTGCAAATCGAGGCGATCCGAGTGCAGGGAGCGGTCGAGGGCGTCGCCGGCTTTGGCGTATTCACCGCTCTTGTAGGCAGCGACGCCGAGGTTGTATTGCAGCTTCACGTCGTTGGGTGCGCGAGCCAGCGCACGCCCATATTCATCTGCTGATTGCTTGAACTTCCCGGCGTGATACGCCCGCTCGGCGTCGCGCGGGGAGGCGTTCGCACTTTGCGCGACTGCGGTGATAGCTGCAATCGCCAATGTGACGACCACTCTGCGCCTGAGGAGCGCGAGCTTCGGCCATCGCCTCTCGGGCTCCGCCTCGAGCACGCGACGCCTGCGACGTTCCCCAACCAGAGGCTCCAGCGCCAGGAATAGAATGGAGAATCCGAGCGGCCACTGAAAACGTTCGATGGGAATCTGGTGCATGCGCGAGTGGAGATCTTCCCGAGGCAACTTGGCCAACACATCCTGGTACAGGGCCTCCAGCCCTCGGCCATCCAGTCCCAGTCGGCGGTAGTCGCCACCGGTCACGCGTGCGATTGCTTGCAAGGTGTTTTCGTCAAGTTGCGAGCGAACAAAGCCACCCTTGTCGTCGCGAGCGAACTGGCCGGGCTCTCCCGCGAGGGGAATCAGCTCTCCCCCGGGCGTTCCGACGCCAACGGTGTAGATGCGAATGCCGTCTGCGGCCGCCGCGCGAGCCTCCTGGACCGCGTGGCTCTCGAGATCTTCGCCGTCGGTGAGGAACACCAGCAGCTTGCGATTTGCGGGCTGGCTATGCAGCGCCGAGCGGGCTACGTCGATGGCCCGGCCCACATCGGTGCCACCGCGAAAGATGGTCGTGGTGTCCAGCGCATCGAGCGTCTGCTCGAATACGCCCCGGTCGAGCGTGAGCGGGCACTGCAGAAAGGCATCCCCAGCAAAAGCCACCAGACCCACCCGATCGCCATCGAACTTCGCCACCAGATCGCGAATGGCGAGTTTGGCACGCGTCAGCCGGTCCGGCTTCAGATCTGGCGCCAGCATGCTCTTTGATGTGTCGAGCGCGAAGAGAAGGTCGAGCCCCCGTCGCTGCGCCTCCTCCCAGCGAATGCCCCACTGTGGCTGCGCGAGAGTTGCGCAGCCGAGCAGCGCACCGGTTACCAGAAGGGCCCGTTTGAACCCCCGGCGTGTGCGCGACAGTGACGAGGCCGCGCCGTTACGGCGTGAGCTGAATGCGGCCAGCGCAAGCCGCCGCTTGCGGTCGAGCCGCGCACCGAGGATCAGAATGGCCACGGCGAAAAAAAGGCCGACCAGTAGCCAGACGGGATGAACGAAGGTGATGGAATGAATGGTCATGGGATCCTCTTGAAACGCGTGAGGCCGAGCCCTATTTCCCCCGCGAGAAGCAGCATTCCTGGAAACACCAGCCAGGCGAACCGCTCCTCTTGGTGCTCGTACTTTTTCAGATTCCGCGTGGTCTTCTCCAGGCTGTCGATCGCGCCATAGATCCGCTGCAGCGAGCCGGCATCGGTGGCGCGATAAAAGCGTCCGCCTGTGGTGTCCGCGATGGTCTTGAGCAACCCTTCATCCACGTCCACCTTGGTCATCACGATGCGCGTACGCCCGCTCTCGTCGGCGACCGGCATAGGCGCTTCTCCCTTGATACCGACCCCGATGGTGTAGACCTTGACCCCAAGGGCCTGCGCGGCCTGCGCCGCCAGGGCAGGATCGATCTTCCCCGCATTGTTTTGTCCATCGGTGAGCAGCACCACCAGCTTCGATTTCGCCTTCTGGCCGCGCAGTCGATTGATGCTGGCGGAAAGTGCCGAGCCAATCGCAGTGCCATCTTTGATCATGCCCGGCTGCAGCCGACCCAGGTTTTGCAGCAACCAATCGTGATCGAGCGTGAGCGGGCTCATCAAGTATGGCTCGGCCGAGAACGCCACCAGCGCAATGCGATCGTTGGGCCGATTCTTGATGAACTGTGCGACGACCGACTTGACGACGTCGAGCCGGCTGCTCGGCTCACCACCCTCGGTCAAATCCAGGGCCTGCATCGAACCGGAAATGTCGACCGCGAGCACCAGATCGATGCCACTGGCCTGGACCTCAGTTGAGGCATGTCCAAGCTGCGGGCGGGCCAGGCCAACGATCAGGAGGGCCAATCCTATCCAGCGGGCGATTCCCAGGAATCGCCCCCAGCGGCTACGCGTGGCGCGCGCGACGTCGCGCGCGGTCTCGATGTTCGAGAAGGTGACTGCCGGCCTGGCCCCTTTTCGTCCCAGCCACAGCGCGAGCAACGGCAAGAGCGCGAGTGCCCACAAGATTTGCGGATGTAGGAAGAGGTTCATGACGTCCTCGCAGGTGCGGGTTGTGTCTCGGCCTTGCTCGGCGCCGTGTCGAGCACGAACTGGCGCGCCAGATCGTTGAGCGACACCATTCGTTCCCTGGCCAAGGGGAAACGAGCAAACTTTGCCAGGTCGCAGGCCCCGATGAACTGAAGCAGGGACTCGCGATACGAGCCCAGCGACGAATTCTCCTGAGCCACGAGATTCTCGAAGAACTCTTCGGTGGTCAGATGGGCAGCACGCAGCAGAAAGCGCTCCTCGATGTACTCGCGGACGGCATCAGAGGCGGCTCCGGCGTATTCGCGTACCTGCCCGGCCAACGCCAGCGGCTGTGCCTGTTCAAGACGCATGAGCGCGCGCTCGTGGGGCAAAAGTGGCTTGGCATGTCGCCGCCGCATCACCACGGCGGTGAACCCACCCAAGCCGAGCAGCAACGCTGCACCTCCACCAAGCGCCAGCCAGCGCCACCACAGGGGAATTGGCACCGGCCCGCGAATGTCCCGGATGTCTTCCGTGGCCGACGCCGGTGCTGGCGCCAGCGTCGAAGCCGGTGGGACAATTGCTGTTGCCGCCCAAAGCGGGGTGGCCCACAAAAGACCGCCGAGGACCAAGGACAGAATGTGAACGCGCGGTTTCATCGCCGCCTCCCTCTCCGCGACCGGAAAAGCGCGATCAAGACCGGGATGTACGGCACGGATGTGTCGACCTCGACGCTGTCGACCGATTCCGCGCGCAACGCTCGTTCGAGCCGTTGATCCCGCTCGCGGGCGCGGTCGGCGAAGCGTTCGCGCACGCCTGCGGAGCCGGTGTCGATCTCGATCATTTCGCCCGTCTCGGCGTCCTCCATGGTGAGCAGACCCACCTGCAAGAGATTCCGTTCGCGCGGGTCGTTCACGTGCAAGGCCACCAGGTCGTGCCGGCGTCGAACCATGCGCAACGAGCGCCGCAGCGCCGACAACATATGGGCGGGATCGCCAGCGCTCTGGAAATCCGAGAGAACGCACACCATGGCGCGTCGCCTAGTCACGGCGTTGACGAAATCGAGTGCGTGCGCGACGTCTGTGCCACGACGTTTCGGCTGACAACTCAGTACCTCGCGCACGATGCGCAGCACGTGCTGACGTCCCTTGCGCGGTGGAACGAATGTCTCAATCTGGTCGGAGAACAGGACCAGCCCGACCTTGTCGTTGTTGCGAACGGCAGAGAGGGCGAGCACGCAGGCGATCTCCGCCTCGATCTCGCGCTTGGTGTGCGCGGTCGAGCCAAAGTCGCCGGAGGCGCTCACGTCGACCGCGAGCACGATGGTCAGTTCGCGTTCTTCTCGGTACTTCTTGATGAACGGGCGTCCCGCACGCGCAGTTACATTCCAGTCGATGGTCCGCACCTCGTCGCCGGGCACGTATTCGCGCACTTCTTCAAAATCCATGCCCCGGCCCCGGAACATCGAGTGGAATTGTCCAGCCAGGGCATCGGTGGCGAGCCGGCGTGTGCGAATATCGATGAGACGGACTTGTTTCAGGATCTCTTTGATATTCTTTTCCATGGTCACACCGTTACGGGTTGGGTAGCGCGGCGAGAATCTTGGTGACCAGATCGTCGGCCTGGATGTTCTCCGCCTCTGCCTCGTAGGTGAGGCCCAGCCGATGTCGCAACACATCCGGGGCCAGGGTCTTGACGTCGGATGGAATGACGTAGCCCCGCCCGTGCATGAAGGCCCAGGCGCGTGATGCCAGGGTCAACGCAATGGTGGCGCGCGGCGATGCCCCAAACAGCAAGTAGTCGGCGATGGGCAGACTGTAGCTGGCAGGAGAGCGCGTCGCAGTGACGATATCCACGATGAAGTCGCGAATCTTGTCGTCGACGTAAATGCGGTTGACCACTTTGCGAGCGTGGGCCAACTGGGCAATCGAGACAATCGGATCGACATGGAGATCGGGGTCACTGGTGGCCATGGCGTCGAGAATCGCGCGTTCCTCTGCCTTCGACGGGTAGCCAATGACGAGTTTCAACAGGAAGCGATCGACCTGAGCCTCCGGCAAAGGATAGGTTCCCTCCTGTTCGATGGGGTTCTGCGTCGCCATCACGAGGAATGGATCCGGCAGAGGGTAGCTTTCCTCGCCCAGAGTCACCTGATGCTCCTGCATGGCTTCGAGCAGAGCCGACTGCACCTTGGCTGGCGCGCGGTTGATCTCATCAGCGAGCACCAGATTGGAAAAGATCGGACCGTGCTTGGTCTGGAAGCTGCCGGAGGTTGGGTTGTAGATCATGGTGCCCACGACGTCGGCGGGCAGCATGTCGGGCGTGAATTGCAGTCGGCGGAACTTCGCGCCAACAAGTGTCTGCGCAAGGGTCTTGAGCGCCAGGGTCTTGGCCAACCCGGGCACGCCTTCGAGCAGGAGATGCCCATTGGTCAGCAGGCCCACGATCAGACGGTCGACGAGGTATCTTTGCCCGACGATGACCCGTGCCATCTCCGTTTGCAGCGCAGGCACCCACCCGGCGGTGTCCTGAACCTCCTTCTGGATCTGTTGCACGTCTCCGTGCCAAGCACTCCGACTTGGAATGGCGTCGTACGCATTGCTATTGGCTGGACTGGCGTTGCTCGATACAGGATTGACTGCAGCTTCCATGTGGTCTTCTCCTTGTTTGTTCTGACTGTCGAGAACAACTATGGGCACGCTACCCATGCCAGAATCTTGCGGGACCATTACAGCGGTGAA
>CAVWUP010000027.1:0-85090 GCA_963758155.1 uncultured delta proteobacterium | reverse complement strand
GCGTATCGGATTCACAAGTTCAAGCTGGATGGGTTTGTGGACGCCTTCGTTTCGTCCTGCTACGTCCACCTGCACAAGCCCGATGTCGATATCTTTCGGCTGGCGCTAGACATCGCCCAGACGCCAGCCCGGCAAGTCGCGTATATCGAGAATACCCCGATGTTCGTGCAGATCGCCGAAGGCCTGGGGATCCGAGGCGTTGTTCACATCGATTACAAGTCGACCTGCGCAAAACTTGCCGCACTCGGATTGCTGAGCGGCTAAAGACCTCATTCACAAGACCTCAAATGGGGGAGATCGAGACCATGACAACCACCCCACTTACCCAAGAGCTGCTTGATAGGATGGATGCCTATTGGCGCGCCGCCAACTATCTTTCGGTCGGCCAAATCTATCTCTACGACAATCCGTTGCTGAGACGTCCGCTGACGCTCGCGGATGTGAAGCACATGCTGCTGGGACACTGGGGAACGACGCCAGGTCAGAACTTCATCTACGTCCACCTGAATCGTGTCATCAAGAAATACGACCTCGACATGATCTACGTCTCCGGGCCCGGACACGGCGGCCCGGCCGTGGTCGGTAACACCTATCTCGAGGGAACCTACAGCGAGATATATCCCGACATCAGCCAAGATGAGGCGGGGCTGCGCAAGCTGTTCCTTCAGTTCTCGTTTCCCGGCGGCATTCCCAGCCACGCCTCGCCCGAATGCCCCGGCTCGATTCACGAGGGCGGTGAACTCGGCTATTCTCTCAGCCATTCCTTCGGGGCGGTGTTCGACAATCCCGATCTTGTCGTCGCTTGCGTGGTGGGTGATGGCGAGGGGGAAACCGGCCCGCTGGCCACGGCGTGGCACTCGAACAAGTTTCTCAATCCAGCCACCGATGGCGCGGTACTGCCGATCCTGCATCTCAACGGCTACAAGATTTCCAACCCGACCATCCTCGCCCGTATCACCCGCGAGGAATTGGAGCAGTTCCTGCGGGGCTGCGGGTGGGCGCCGTACTTCGTTGAGGGACACGAGCCACGGCCGATGCATCAGGACATGGCGGCGACACTCGATGCCGTAATTGAGCGGATCAAGGAGATTCAGCAGGGGGCGCGTGTCCGCGGCGATCTCACGCGCCCTCGCTGGCCGATGATTGTCCTTGTGTCGCCCAAAGGCTGGACAGGACCGAAGAAGGTCGATGGTCTCCAGGTCGAGGGCACCTTCCGTGCGCATCAGGTGCCGCTATCCGATCCGGCGACCCATTTCGAACACCTCAAGCTGCTGGAGGAGTGGTTGCGGAGCTACCGGCCCGAGGAGCTCTTCGATGACCACGGCCGACTGAGACCGGATCTCGCCGAGCTGGCACCCGTGGCTGAGCGACGCATGGGCGCGAATCCGCACGCCAACGGCGGCGCATTGCTGCGCGATCTGCGAATGCCGGATTTTCGCGACTACGCGGAGGACGTGCCCACACCAGGGGTGGGCGGGATCGGCGACGTGCACGTGCTCGGGCGCTTTCTCCGCGACGTGCTGAAGCTGAACAGCGAACAGCGGAATTTTCGCGTCTTTGGTCCTGACGAGACGCTCTCCAATGGCCTGGAGGCCCTCTTTGAGGTCACCCACCGCCAGTGGGACGCAGCGACCTTGCCAAACGACGAGTTTCTCGCGCAGGACGGTCGGGTGCTGGACTCGATGCTCAGCGAGCACCAAAGCGAGGGCTGGCTCGAGGGCTACCTGCTTACCGGGCGGCACGGTCTGTTCAATTGCTACGAGGCATTCATCCACATCATTGATTCGATGTTCAACCAGCACGCCAAGTGGCTGAAGGTGACGGCGCATTTGCCGTGGCGGCGCAAGATTGCCTCTCTGAACTACCTGCTGGCGTCGCATGTCTGGCGCCAGGACCACAATGGATTTACGCACCAGGATCCCGGCTTTATCGACCACGTGATGAACAAGAAGGCAGAGATCGTGCGTGTGTATCTTCCGCCGGATGCCAACTGCCTGCTTTCGGTGATGGACCACTGCCTACGCAGTCCCCATTACATCAACCTGGTGATCGCGGGCAAACACCCGGCCCCTCAGTGGCTGACTATGGATGCGGCCGTTAAACACTGCGCCGAGGGCATCGGGATCTGGCAGTGGGCAAGCAACGACCAGGGTGTTGCCCCGGACGTGGTCATGGCCTGCTGTGGCGACGTGCCCACGTTGGAGACGCTCGCCGCTGTCTCAATCATGCGCGAGCATCTGCCCGAGCTGAAGATCCGGGTGGTCAACGTGGTCGACCTCATGAGGCTGCAGCCGCAGACCGAACACCCGCACGGGTTGAGTGACGTGGATTTCGACGACATTTTCACCCAGGACAAGCCGGTCATTTTCGCTTTCCACGCCTATCCGTGGCTAATTCACCGGCTGACCTATCGCCGCACCAACCACCAGAACATCCATGTTCGGGGCTACAAAGAGGAGGGCACGATCACCACGCCCTTCGATATGACGGTGCTCAACGATCTCGACCGCTTTCATCTCGTGATGGACACCATCGATCGCGTGCCGAGAGCCGGCGAGAAGGGCGTCTACCTGAAGCAGCAGCTCAAGGACAAGCTGGTCGAGCACAGGCAATACATCGAGAAGCACGGCGAGGATCTGCCGGAGATTCGCAACTGGAAATGGGGCAATCCGCAATGAATGTGAGCCGATGCGCATCGGAATAGCTGCAGACCACGGCGGTTTTGCGTTGAAAGCGCAGCTGACGTCGGCCCTCAAGGCTGCCGGCCATGACGTGGTGGACTTCGGCGCCCACGAGTTGGTGGTAGGAGACGACTACCCGGACTTCGTTGTGCCCCTGGCCAGGGCAGTGGCGAGGGGCGAGGTCACCCGGGGCGTGGCCATCTGCGGTAGCGGAGTTGGCGCTTGCGTTGTGGCCAACAAAGTGCCGGGCGTGAGGGCTGCGTTGATCACGGAGTCATTTTCGGCTCACCAAGGTGTAGAGGACGACGACCTGAACGTGATGTGTGTTGGCGGCCAGGTCACCGGAGAGGCTCTATCCTGGGACTTGGTCGAGACCTTCCTGCGCGCCCACTTTCAAGGGTCTGAGCGGTTCAAACGCCGTCTTGCAAAAGTGGCGGCGCTGGAAACCGAGAGCAAGCCAGAATAGGATCGCTGTGATGCGTGCCGCGCCGAAACTGTAGTCCGTCCCCGCGCTGCGTGGGCACCTGACTCTCCCGTGGCAGTGAGCCTCTTCCTGCTCAGCTCGTTGCGCCGCTCAAGGGCCTGACAGTCGGTGCGCGGGTCATCGTCCGTGGTGGCGATGCCCATGTCCTGCAACGACCCTGTGGTCTGCACCTCGTTCCTGATCCGGGCGACTGGCGACGGGCGACGGGACCGGTGGCGCCGATGCGACCACGACGGTGGCTGGGCGAAGCAGTCGTTCACCCGCACGATAGCCTTTTTGGAGTTCGTGGAGCACTGTGCCCGGCGTCGCTTCGGCGCTGGGCGCTTGCGAGACTGCGTGGTGCACGTGCGGATCAAACGGTTGGCCTTTGGCCTCGATGGGCGTGACCGAATAGCGCTCCAACTTGGCCTTGAAAAGGCGCAGGACCAATTCGACGCCATCGCGAACTGATTTGACGTCCTCCTCGCCGCCTTTTTTCCACGAGGCGATGGCACGCTCCAGGTTGTCCGCGACCTCCAGAAAGTCGCACAGGATCGTGTCACGTGCCTTGGTCTCGTGCTCGCTCATCTCGTTGCGAAGGCGCCTCTTGTAGTTGTCGAGGTCGGTCTTCTCGGCTTCCAGAACCGCCATTCGCTGTTCCAGGCTGGCCACTGTTGGGGACGATTCCTTGTCGGACACCGAGCCCGCAACCGCCGATGGTTCGGCGTCGGGGGGTGCGCCCGATCTGCGAGGCGATTCGCTGTCGTCAATCATGGCGCTCAATTTCGCGCGGAGTATTGCCGCGCTGTCCTCTCATGAGGGGAGGGTCCACTGCTCAGCAACAGCAAGATGCGCGCCAGGGCATCCAATGGGCGCATGCTACGAGCGTGCGCCGATGCGCCCAATCAATATGAATGGGCCCATCGGTCGATTCGAAGGAGTCGGTGCCTGGCGGCCGGTGAGCTTCAGGTTCGTTGAGACAAAACCGCCGGCGTGCGAAACGCGACGAGCACTTTCTGCGCACGCGCCCTTCAGACGGGCGTCTCAATGCCATGGCACGCATTGTGCTGATTGTCCTCTCGGGAAATGGGCAAAAGACCCGCCAAGGGCCGAGGCTAGCCATTCATGACAGGAATCCTGAAGATCGCCTACAAGCTGCTCGTCAACGACAAGGGCAAGTTCGCGGCGTTGCTGATTGGCATCACCTTTGCGGTGTTCCTCATGATCCAGATGACTTCAATGTTCGCCGGCATGATGAGAAAAGCCTCCGCCACCGTGACCAACACCGGCGCCAAGATCTGGGTGATGGACCGCTCCGTGACCAGCGTGGCGAGCAGCATCCCGATGCCCGCTTTCATGCAGGACGCGGCCCGAAGCATCAAGGGCGTGAAATTCGCCGTGCCTCTCTACCTCGGCGCTGGGCTCGCGCGCTTGCAGGACGGAACCTATCAAGCGGTCTCGATCGTTGGACTCGACGATAGCAGCCTCTTCGGTCGGCCTGAACTCATCGAGGGCAACATCGAGGACATCTACGCGGAGAACGGCTTTCTGATGGTTCAGGACGCCGAGGCTCCCAAGCTGGAGAATCCCAAGCTCGGGACAACCTTCGAGATCAACGATAACCGAGGTGTCATCGTTGGCATCGCCAAGGTTCCGGCGAGTGGGCTCTTTGGGATCCCCACCCTCTACACTACGTTCAATCGAGCCATCCAGTACATCCCGTCGCTACGATCGACCATCAGCTACATCCTCATCGAACCCACCAGCCTCGATGCGATTCCTGGCATCAAGAGCGAGATCGACAAGCTGGGATATGTGGCCGTCACGCAAGACGAGTTCATGGATCGAATCACCAATTTTTACGAATACCACACCGGTATGGGCACCAACATTCTGATCATGACGGCGATCAGCTTCATCGTGGGTCTGTCCATCTCCGCCCAGACGTTCTACACCTTCGTTTTGGAGAATCTCGACAGGTTTGGCGCGCTGAAGGCAATGGGGGCCAAGGGGCGCGAGTTGGTCTACATGCTGCTCTTTCAGGCGGGAATTACCTGCCTGGCCGGATACGGCCTCGGGATCGGGCTGTGCACGGTGCTCATCGCGGCAGCGAAGCTGCGCGTGCCCGACTACGCCTCGGTCATTACCTTCGGAAACCTCGGCTTGGCCTTCGTCATGGTCTTCGTCATCGCCGCGATCTCCAGCTACATCGCGATTCGCCGCGTGCTCAAGATCGAGCCCTTCGACATCTTTCGGAGTTGAGCATGAACGCCATCGAAGCACGAGACTTGAGCAAATGGTTCGGCGAAGGCGAGACGCGAACCAACGCGGTTCAGAATGTCGCGTTCGACGCCCATTTTCAGGAAATGCTGTTCATCGTCGGTCCATCGGGCAGCGGCAAGACCACCCTCCTCAGCCTCATCTCGGGAATCCTCCGCCCCAACCAAGGCACCGTCAAGATCAAGGACCAGGACATTTGGAGCCTGTCTTCGGACAAGCTGGCCGACATGCGCCTCAACACCGTCGGCTTCGTCTTTCAAGACTTCCACCTGTTTCCAAGACTCACGACGGTCGAGAACGTCGCGGTACCTTTGATTCTCAAGCGGCGCAAGTGGGACGAGGCCATCAAGGAGGCGCTGCAGGCTCTCGAGAAGGTCGGGCTCGCCCAGCGCGCGGGTCTGTCGCCGCAAAAACTGAGCGGTGGCGAGCAGCAGCGTGTCGCCATCGCCCGAGCCATCGTCAGCCAGCCCGACATCCTGGTGTTGGATGAGCCGACGGCTTCTCTCGACGGCGATACGGGACGGAAGATCGTCGAGTTCGTGAAGCGGGACGTTCTGAACGATAAACGCTGCATCATCATTGTCACCCACGATGACCGAATCTCCGAGTTCGCCGATCGAATGGTCAAGATGGAGGACGGCAAACTCATCGAGATCGAGAAAGGGCAAGGCCATGCGTAACAAGATCATTTTCACTTTGGTGGGAGTTGGCGTGCTGCTGGCGCTAGCGAGCGCATACGTCTACGCGCGTCCGCCGAAACCGCAGTCACCGGTATTTCAGCCTGCCTCCAACCCCTATGCGCAGGGAATTTTTGCCAACGGAATTATCGAGAGCTACCAGGCCCATGGTGAGAACATCAACATCTACCCAGATGTTTCCGGGACCGTCCGAGAAATATTGGTTGCGGAAGGAGAAAGCGTGCAGTCGGGCGCGCCCCTGCTGGTCATCGACAATACCGTGCAACGAGCGACCACCGAGCAGCAAAGGGCACAGGTGGATGCCGCGGGGGCGTTGCTTCAGGAGCTCAGAGCCCAGCCGCGCAAGGAGAATCTCGAGGTGGCACGCGCTCAGGTCGAGCTAGCGACGGCCAGCCTCAAGAGCGCCCAGGACACGCTAAATAAGCAGCAGCACTCCTACGACCTGGAACCGCGTTCGGTCAGCAAGGACACCCTCGACACTGTTCGAAACTCCGTCAAGGTGGCGAAGGCGAATCTGGATGTCGTGACTCGGCAGTTCGATCTCACCAGGGCTGGAGCCTGGACGTTCGACATTCAGAATCAGAAGCGACAGGTGGATGCGCTTTCCAAGGCATGGTCAGCGTCCACTGCGCTTCTCGCCAAGTACACGGTTCGCGCGCCGACGGATGGTGTAATTCTTTCGATTCAGGCTGCCCTGGGCAGCTATGTGTCTTCGCAGGGTGCCTACGGCACCTATACCCAGGGTCTCGGCCCCATCATCGTCATGGGCACCGGCAAGTCCAGCGGATACATGAGCGTGCGCTGTTACATTGACGAGATCCTGATTCCCAGGCTGCCATCAGCGGACAAGATGGTGGCGACCATGTCGATTCGCGGTACGACCACGACGGTCGCTCTCGAGTTTGTCCGACTGCAGCCGTACGTGAGCCCGAAGATCGAACTCTCCGACCAACGGCTAGAGAAAGTCGATCTGCGCGTGCTTCCGGCCCTCTTCCGCTTCCAACCTCCGCCGGGCGTGGAGGTCTATCCGGGACAAATGGTGGACGTCTACATCGGTGCCCAGGATGCCACCGCGGTATCGGCGCCTCGTGGGCTTCGACTGAAGTCGCCATTGGTTGAATACGCCGGTGAACGAGAGGCGTCGGCGCCGCCCGCGCTGGCGGTGAAGCGGCCGTGAACACATTGTTCCAAGGCTGGCGACGACAAAACCATTGGATGGCCGTCGCTCTCGGATTGGCCGGGTGCGCCCTCGGGCCCGACTACGTGCGCCCCGACCCTCCGAAGACATCCAGCTACACGGCCAGCCCAGTCCCAAAGGCGACCGTTGTGGCCGATGGCCAGGCCCAGCGCTTCGGGGATAGAAAACAGGTTGTCGCTGACTGGTGGCGTCTGTTCGAGAATCCGAAAGTGGACGCCTTCATTGCCCAGTCGATGGCCGAGAACGCGACCCTCCAGGCGGCACAGGCCACGCTTCGACAAAGCCAGGACATCCTTCGGGCGGGCTACGGCGTCTTCATACCGCAGATCGGGGGCGACATCGGTGCGAGCCGGCAGACCTCCAATGTGAGGCTTATCGGGTCGACGGCGCCGAACAGTGTCTTCAATCTATTTACCCTCTCGGCCACCGTCAACTACACGCTCGACATCTGGGGAGGCCAGCGGCGGCAGATCGAGGGGCTGCGAGCCCAAGTGGAGGCGCAGCGATACAACGTCATGGGCACCTACATCATGCTGGCAGGCAACGTCGTGAACACGGCTATCGCCCAGGCGGCCTATCGTGCGCAGATTCGGGCCACTGAAGATTTGATAGTCCTTGAGAAAGAGCAGGTGAGCATCACGCGGGCTCAGGCGGAGTCAGGCACAGTGCCATTCTCGAACGTGCTCAGTCTGCAGAGCGAGCTCGCCAGCACCCAAGCCACCCTTCCTCCGCTTCGGCAGAAGATCGATCAGGCCAACCACCTGCTGGCGACCTTGTTGGGACTTGCACCGGCGGACTTCTCTTCAGCTTCCGGCGCCCAGGGGCTAGAGATCAAGGACTTCAAGCTTCCGGAGGACCTTCCCGTTTCGTTGCCCTCGGAGTTGGTGCACCAGCGTCCTGACATTCTTCTGGCAGAAGCGCAGCTCATCAGTGCCAACGCGCAGATCGGCGTCGCCACCGCAGCCATGTTTCCCAGCCTAACCCTCAACGCCACGGTGGGAGTGAACAGCACGTCGGCTACCAGCATCTTTCAGTCAAACAACCTCTTTTGGAGCCTAGGCGCAAGTCTGGTTGGACCGATTATCGATGGCGGCACGCGCTGGTACCAACGAAAGGCGGCCATCGAGGCGCATGATGCCGTGCTGGCCAGCTATCGCCAGACAGTCCTCAATGCTCTGGCGCAGGTAGCCGATACCCTGCGGGCGTTGGAGCATGACGCCGAAACCCTGAGCGCGCAGGCCGACGCGGTCCATGCCGCATTCGATGCCTTGCACCTGACACACATCAACTACCAGTCGGGGATCGCAACGTATCTTCAGCTACTGATTGCTGACGAACAGTACCACCAGGCAACGCTGGCCTATGTTCAGGCACAGGCGCAGCGGCTCCAGGACACCGTCGCGCTTTACGTGGCCCTGGGGGGTGGTTGGTGGAGCGCGCAAAAATGAGACAGATCCTCGCGTCTCCTGCAGTCTCCAATCAGTCGCAGCAGGGCCCCACACCACGATCCTGCGCGCTGACTCGCGCGTGGTCGTTTTGCACAGTCTGCTGGATGTCCAGCTTGCTGAGGTCCACGTACACCTTGGACTCCTCGTAGCTGATTCGCTTCACCCTGCTGGGTGAGATCAGGATCCGCTGGCCCGCGTACCAGTGACCGGCCTCGACGACCAAGTCCCGAATTTCCCAGCTCCGGTCATCCACCATGAAGCCTGTCACGTGGCCGATGGTTCCGTCGGTCGCCTCGATTTGGTAGCCGGTTATCGCCTGGCTGCTGCGCAGATGCTTCTCGGCCCGGTGACGGTACTGCCGGCGAACTTCTATTTCGCCCTTGGTCGGTGGCAGGGCCGCCGGATAGCCGCCCAGTCCCCACATCGCGTCGCCCTCCCAGTAGGTCGGCCACCCGTAGTAGCCGTAGTACTCAGTCTCGTATTGGCGAGAGACCGGCTTGTGCGCGTCGATCGACGGACTATCCTCAATCTGTTGCTTGCGCAGCTTCACATGCAACGTCTTGCCATGCTGGTCCAATTTCCCGAAAGCATGGGGGGAGAGCAGAACCAGGCGTCCCGTCAACCATGATCCGGTGTCCGCGACCAGATATCGAATCACCCAGTTTTCATCGTCGAAGTAGAAGTCCTTCACATGACCGATGTCTCCATCCAGCGCGGCAAGCTTGTCGCCGTACAGTTCCTTGGTACCTTGTAAGTGCGAGTCGCTGGTTGCGACATGGCAATGTTCATGTTTTCTTGGGTTCATTGTGGCTCCTTACCCCTTAAGAAGTCTGCACGATTGGTGCCATGTCCTTTGGGCGCGGCCTCCGTTGGCGCGGTCACATGTCGTCGGGCAACGCGAGGCGCGTTGCTGCCAACGATTGTCGCCAGATTCCTGAGCGCCACCAGCCGCACTTGCGTCTCCGTCGAATTGAAGGGGGAGCACATCACTTTGATTGATTTGGCGGACCGCCTGAAAGAACTGAATCGGCGGGCCAAGGCTCCGTTCGCCCGGAAGCCGGGCATGGCACTTGCTGGTGGTCCCATTTATGGCGAGACCGCAACAGAAAGGCGCCAATTCGCGCAATTACCGCGCGTTCAACCAAGGGGGCGGTGACGCTCAGATGGAACCCACACCCGCCACGATGACCGGTGCGTCCGGGCTGTCCAGCGATGATGCCCGCAGCCGCCTCCGGCAGTGGGGCCCGAACTCCATAGCTGACAGTTCGGTCCATCTCGTCCGCAGCGCATTGGGGAAATTCTGGGCGCCGGTTCCCTGGATGCTTGAACTCGTCATCGTGGTCGAGCTCGGCCTGCACGAATATGTCGAGGCACTGGTCATTGCGATTCTCCTGATATTCAATGCCGCCCTCAGCTTCTTCCGGGAAAGTCACGCCCAGGCCACACTGAGCGCGCTCAAGTCCCGTTTGGCACTGACCGCTTCCGCCCGCCGGGACGGCACCTGGAGCAGTATTCCCGCGGCCGCTCTGGTGGTCGGAGACATCGTGAAGTTGTCACTCGGTGGCGTCGTGCCGGCCGACGTGCACGTGCTGGAAGGTTCGATTTTGATCGATCAGTCCATGCTTACGGGGGAGTCGGTACCCATCGAAGCCGGGCCGGGTCAGCAAACCTATGCAGGAGCGCTGATTCGTCGGGGCGAAGCCGTGGCCGCGGTTACTGCAACGGGAACTCGAACCAAGTTTGGACGGACGGCTGAGCTGGTGCGCACCGCTCATGTCACAAGCACGCAGCAAAAGGTGGTCTTGCGCATCGTGCGCAATATCGCTCTGTTCAACAGCGGCGTCATCGCACTGCTCGTGTCCTATGCCTTGGTCCACTCGATGCCCCTGCGGGAGATGATTCCCTTGGTCCTTACGGCGATTCTGTCATCCATTCCAGTGGCGCTGCCTGTGACATTCACTCTGGCAGCCGCGATCGGCGCGAAGGCGCTGGCCAAGCTGGGCGTCCTTCCCACGCGTCTCTCTGCCGTGGACGAAGCCGCGACCATGGATATCCTGTGTGTCGATAAGACCGGCACGCTGACCCAGAACCAATTGAGCGCGAGCGTCACCCAGGCCATGGAGGGTTTTGGCGAGGCCCAGGTTCTTGGCCTGGCGGCCCTGGCCAGCTCGGACGGTGGGCAAGATTCCGTGGACGCTGCCATTCGCTCAGCGGCCGCTCGGCAGAGTGCGGGCGACTTGCCAAAGCTCATTCGCTTCGTTCCTTTCGATCCGGAAACCAAGATGTCTGGCGCGTCCGGAATGGCTGCGGATGGAGTTGCATGGCGAATCGTCAAGGGGGCGTTCAGTGTGGTCAAGGACCTCGTGCCGGCCGCTCCCAATGCGGCCTCTGCGGCCCACGAACTTGAGACAAAAGGGTACCGCGTGCTCGCCGTTGCAGCAGGCCCGGAGCAGGCCATGCGATTGGCCGGCTTCATTGCGTTGAGCGATCCGCCGCGATCCGATTCTGCGGGACTTGTCACGCAGCTTCGCGCGCTGGGTGTGCGTACCATCATGGTCACGGGCGATGCGCCGGCAACCGCCGCCATCGTCGCCCAGGCGGTGGGCCTGGACGGAGCCGTGTGTCCATCCGGTGCGATTCCCGACGGGCTACGTCCGGAGACTTTCGGGGTGTTTGCCGGCGTGCTCCCGGAAGACAAGTATCGTCTTGTTCAGGAATTCCAGAAGAGCGGCCACACCGTTGGCATGTGCGGCGACGGGGCCAACGACGCCCCGGCGCTGCGCCAGGCGCAGATGGGCATCGCGGTCTCGACGGCCACCGATGTCGCCAAGTCCGCCGCCGGGATCGTTCTCACCGAGGCCGGCCTGGGCGGCATCGTCGCGTCGGTAAAAGAAGGTCGCACCATCTTCCAGCGGATCTTGACCTACATTCTCAAATCGGTGACGCACAAGTTTGTGGGTGCGCTTTTTCTCTTGGTCGGGCTTCTGATGACCGGACACGCGGTCCTCACGCCGCTTCTGCTGGTCATCTCGATGATCACAGGCGACTTTCTCTCCATGCTCGCGACGACCGACAATGTGCGTGTATCTCCGGCGCCCAACGTCTGGCGCGTGGGAAGCATAACTGTAGGAGGAATCGTTCTCGGCTTTTGCGATTTGGCCTTTTGCACATGCGTCCTGGCCATCGGGAAATACTCACTGGGGTTTGGCATCGAGACGCTGCAAACGCTGGCCATTGTGACGCTGATTTTTGGCGGACAGGCGGTTCTATACGTCGTGCGGGAGCGCAGGCATCTTTGGAGTTCGCGTCCCAGCACATGGCTGATGGTCGCATCGGCCACGGACCTCCTTATCATTGCAACCCTGGCCACTCGGGGAATCCTGATGCATCCTCTGCCCACGGCCGTAGTGGCCACTCTCCTTGCCGCGGCCGCTGTCTTTTGTCTTCTACTGGACCTGATCAAGGTCCCGCTGTTCCGCCGCCTGAAGATAGCCTAGTCCCGCCTCTCGTAACTCGACAGGACACGGGCCATGCTCTGGCGTCTAGGCTGGCCGTGAGCTGATTGCCGTCGACGAGCGCCGGGCGCGTCGCCGGCGCCTGGCCCAAAGGCGGGTTTGGATCCAGCTCATGGGCCGAATAGCTGAGAATGGGGAGAGACAATTCTGCGGAGAACCCGGTCTGGATTCATGATCATTGGCGCTATTGTGCGGCTGACGCCTTGGCGCTTACCTGCGGGCCGCGAAGCGGACCGAGAGAGGTGCAACGCCATGTTGGGCTGCTTCACCTGCCTCATAGCTTGGTTTTCAAGCTCTCCATGAGCTGCATGATTCGGCCCTTGTGGATCTCTGGATCTTCGACCTGAAGGAACTCAACAGCTTTGAAATCGTCGCCACGCTTGCGGTTCTGTGGCGGCTCGAGTCCCTCGATCAGGAGTGCCTCCATGGTCGTTATCAGCATCTCGAGATCATATCTGGGCTGCGAGCTTGTGGTCAGGGAGCCGTCCTCGGACGGCGCGAAGACCCCGAACCAGGAGAATCGGTCCCAGCGACCGTTAAGTCGATCGACAGTATGCTGTCGAAGGCGAACCCCGAGCGGTTGATCCGTGGTCCGCCCCACGTACACTACCTGCCGACCGTCGTGAAGCAGATACACACCACGTTGCCCGGCAAAGTCGACAGGGCTACTGCCGGGCTGCTGCTGCCCAAGAAGGCGCGGTGTCCCGGACCATTGGACCTGTGCACGTGTCCAGAACATCCCGAACGCGTTGATCAGGCCGGTATCGTCGGACTCGGCATCGCTTGCCGGCGCCAGGGTGCGGCCCGCTTTCTTGGCGACCGTCGCCAGTGAGTAGTATCCCCTGGCAACGCGAACCACCTTGGAATAGAGCTGCGGAATGTGCTGTGCGCGCAGCGAGGCGTGCGAGGCAGTGGCCGTCCCGGAAGGCGTGCTGGTACTGAACCTCGCCCCCGAGGCGGAAATCTTGAGCCTGCTGGCTTTGCTTGACCGCCTCTGCGCCATGCTCACGCGCCTGGCCCACATGGGCGCCCGGCCTTCCCAGCGCAGATCGGCCAGCGTGTGCGTGAGCGGTAGCGTGAGCTACCAGCGGCAAGCGGCCTGCGTGGGCGGCGGCTGGCGTGAGCGTGAGCGACCCGCGGCCCGCGGCACCCGGGGCGCTCACGCTCACGCCCCACGCCTTCCGCCTCCCGCCTTCCGCGAACCCCACACGAACTCGCTCACGCCCTCGCCCACGCGACCCGCTAGCCGCTAGCCGCGACCCGCTGGCCAGCCCTGCGGGCGGCCCGCAATTACACGACAAGCCGTAACTACGAACTTGCGAGAGGCGGTATGCCCACCTCGACGTTGTGCTCGCGCCGGTCGTCGGCCAGGGGGATGACCGGGCCCTGTTGTTGGACGCCGTCTACAGTCACGGTCACGCCGCCAGCGGCGGCGGCTGTGCGCACGGTCTTGATGTGATAGACGGTTTCGCGGTGCCGGTAGTGGACGGTGAAACCTTGCCACTTCGCCGGCAGACAAGGGGCGATGTGCAGCTTGTCGATGTCCAGCCTCAGTCCCAGCAGGGATTCAACAATCAGCCGATACAGCCAGCCGGCCGAGCCTGTGTACCACGTCCATCCGCCACGGCCCATGTGCGGCGCGACCGCGTAAACGTCGGCCGCGACCACATACGGTTCCACTTTGTAGACTTGTGCGGCCTCGGGCGACTGGGCGTGGTTGACGGGGTTGATCATGGCCAGCAATTCCCACGCGCGCCGGGCGTCACCCAGGGCTGCGAAGGCCATGGCCGCCCAGACCGCGGCATGGGTGTACTGGCCTCCGTTCTCGCGCACGCCCGGGACGTAGCCCTTGATGTAGCCAGGATTCAATTCTGACTTATCAAAGGGCGGATCCAGCAATTGAATCAGCGAGTGGTCGCGGCGAACCAGCCGCTTGTCCACTGCATCCATGGCCAGGCGGGACCGCTCGGGATCGCCGGCTCGGGACAGCACGGACCAGCTTTGCGCGATGGAATCGATCTGGCACTCGGGGCTGCTGGCCGAGCCCAGGGGTGAGCCATCGTCAAAGTAGGCACGTCGGTACCACTGGCCGTCCCAGCCGCTCGCCTCGATGTTGCGTCGCAGTTGGGCCGCCTCGCTCTGACAGCGTTCGGCGAAAGCTGGATCGCCGTGCCGGCGCGCCAGTTCGGCAAAGCGTTCAAGCACGTCATAGAGAAAGAATCCCAGCCAGACACTCTCGCCCTTGCCCTGCTCGCCCACGCAATTCATGCCGTCGTTCCAGTCGCCCGACCCGATCAGCGGCAAGCCATGGACGCCAAAGCGAAGTCCGTGCGACAGGGCGCGCGTGCAGTGCGCGTACAGCGTGGCAGTCTCTGCGGAGCGTCGGGGCAGGTCGTAGTACGAGTCCTCTTCCGCGCCGACCGGACGGCCGTCGATGAAGGGGATGACCTCGTCGAGCACCCCGGTGTCCCCGGTGCCGAGTGTGTAACGACAGGCGCCGAGAGGCAGCCAGAGATAGTCATCCGAGCAGCGGGTGCGTACGCCGCGGCCCGACGGCGGGTGCCACCAGTGCTGGACGTCTCCCTCGCGGAACTGATGGGCCGCGCACAGGAGCAATTGCTCGCGCAATAGGCGTGGCTCGCAATGAATAAGCGCCATTGCGTCCTGCAGTTGATCGCGAAAACCGAAAGCGCCACCAGACTGGTAGGAGCCGCTGCGCGCCCACATACGACACGCCAGCGTCTGATAGAGCAGCCAACCGTTGGCCAGGACATCAAGAGCCGGATCCGGGGTCTCGACCTGCACCGCGCCCAGGGTGTGGTTCCAGTATTCCCAAACCGCCTCCAGCGCGCTGCGAGCCATGGCCGCGCCCCGGTGACGGTGTACCAGATTGGCTGCGTCGTCGATGCTTCGCCCCACGCCGAGCCGGAAAATGATCTCACGCTCTTGTCCGGCGAACAGGTCGAAAGGAATCTGGATGGCGGCACAGGGATCGAGCGTGGCTCCTAGCTTGCCAGACAGTCGCGCGCGGCCCATGGCGGCCGGGTGTTGCAGCGTCCCGTTGCGGCCGACAAACTCGGCGCGGTCGCCGGTCACCGTGCCGGTCATGTCGTCGGCATCGAGGAACGCGACCCGGTCGGCGAATTCCGTGCTGTAGGGGTTGCACGCGAAAAGGGCGCCGGTGCCGGGGTCGGCATTGGTAACCACGGTGGGGGCCGATTTCGCGCGTTGGTCTCCCAGAACCCATTCCACGTACGCCGTTGCCGACAGCCGGCGGGGTCGGCCCGAATCATTGCGCAGTTTGAGCACGAGGAACTTCACCGGTGCATTCACGTCCACGTAGATCCACAGCTCGCTGTGAATGCCGCCCTCGCTGTGCTCGAAGACGCTGTAGCCAAAGCCGTGGCGGGCGACGGTGGGATGGTCGGGTGAGCCCGGACAGGGCAGGGGAGTCGGGGACCAGAACTGGCCGCTGTCCTCGTCGCGCAGGTACAGGGCCTCACCGCAGCCGTCGCTGACCGGGTCGTTCTCCCAGGGGGTCAAGCGGAATTCGTGCGCGTTCTCGGTCCAGGTGTAAGCGGCGCCGCTTTCCGACACTACGGTTCCAAACTGCGGGTTGGCCAGTACGTTCACCCATGGCGCTGGCGTCACCTGTCCGGGCGTGGTGGTGATCACGTACTCGCGGCCATCCGGGGTGAATCCACCCAACCCGTTGAAGAAGATCAGATCGGGGCGCGGTCCCACGATGTGGGTGGAAGACGCGGCGGATTCGACACGCCCGAAGCTGACCGGCAACGGCGGCGGGTAGACGCGTTCCACTTGGCTGCGCTGGTCGATCTGGCTGGCCAGATCGCCGCGAGCGTCAGTGAGAACCACGCGCGCCACGGTCTGCACCAGGATGCGGTCTTCGTCGGCGATCTGGTCGGCCGGCCGCACGAAGATGCCACCCGGTCGATCGGTGACGTTGCTCTCGCCGCCCGCGGCGATGAGCCCCATGATCTGATCGTGCAAGACCTGTCGGTAGCCGGAGTGATCCTCGTTCCAGATCACAAGGTCCACCTTCAATCCTCGCCGACGCCAGTAGGCGTGGGCCTGCACCAACTGACGGACCAGTTCGATGTTTGCGGGATCGCCGATTTTCAGCAGGACGATGGGCAGATCGCCGGAGATGGAATAGCCCCACAGGCCGGACTGTCCGCGGCGGTTCTTCTTGACCACGCTGGGATCGGCGCGCAGCGAGGCGTTCGCGTACAGAATGGCGCCGGCCAGGCGTCCGTACAATTGCGCGTCGGCTTCGCTGGCGTTGATCTGTCGCAATGCCACCTGGCTGTGTGTCCAGGCCAGATCGAAGACACGATCCGCCAGCCGCCGGTCCTGGTATTTGTCGACCAATGCCAAACATCCGTCGCGTGTCTCGCCCACACCGGAGACGATATTGATGGTCGCAGAAGCGTCTGGATCGAGCGCGATCCGCTGCCGGATGGCGACGATGGGATCGAGCACGGAACCCTGGCTGTCCGAGAGCCTGGCTCCGCTCTGCATGGCCTGCGGATCCACGATGGTACGGCCGCGTCCGATGAAACGGCTGCGGTCGGTTTCGTAGGAGATCTCGGTTGCCAAGGCCCCATGCACGGCCATCAGATGAAACATCCAGGGCACCGGCTCGTCCCGCGAACGCGGCCGGCGGGTAGCCAGGACGGCCTGCCGCTCACGTAGGATCTCGCTTTGCACGAACAGGTTGCTGAATCCCGGATGTTCCGCATCCGCGGCAGGCAAGGCCAGCACGACCTCGGCGTAGCTGGTCAGGTCGATGGTCCTGCGCCTGCGGCCCCGGTTGGTGATCGTGATCCGACGCAACTCGATGTCATCCTCGGGCGAGACCGCGATCTCGGTGTGGGCATCGAGGTTGTCCTTGCGGCAGCGGAACTCGGCCCGCGATTCCGAGAAGATCGCCTGGTAGCTGTCGCATCGCTTGAGCGACGGCTGATAAGCGGTCGACCAGAACTTCCCGCTGGCCACATCGCGCAGGTAGCAGAACGTGCCCCAATGGTCGCGCGTGCTGTCCTCGCGCCAGCGGGTAACGGCCATGTCGTTCCAGCGGCTGTACCCGCCGCCGGCGTTGGTGATCATCACGTGGTAGCGGCCATTCGACAGCAGTTGCACCTCGGGCGCGGAAGTGTGTGCGACTGTCGAAGGCCCGCATCGGCGTTTCAGGGCCGCTGGCGGCCGTGCGCGACTGCGCCAGCTCGGTGGTGTGCACATAGGGCGCGACGGCCTTGGGGATCCGCTCCTGCAGCAGCAGCGTCGTGGCCTGGAACGCCGGGTCCGCTTCGAAGTACTTCTGCATCGGCCGATCCAGCAGTACGTTGGCCAGCGACAGCATGGTCATGCCCTGGTGATGGGCCATGAAGGACCTCACCACGGCGTGGGTCTGCCCGCGCGGCAAGCGGGCGGGCGTGTAGTCGATGGCCTCGTAGAAACCAAAGGGGCCTTCACCCCCGGCGGCCACCAGTCGCTGCAGATTTTCGCACGCCTCCTCGGGCGCCACCATCAGGGCCAGCGCCGTCGCGTAGGGCGCTACCACCAGATCCTCGGCCAGCCCGCGCTTCAGTCCCAGGCCGGGCACGCCGAAGGCCCGGTACTGATAGTTGAGATGAGCGTCCACTGTGTTGTAGCCGGATTCCGACATGCCCCAAGGCACCCCGCGCTGGGCTCCATACTCGCGTCTGCCGCTGCACCGCAGTCCGACAGGTCTGGTCAAGCAGTGTGCCTTCATAGGTCGGCATCACCAAGAGCGGCATCAGGTACTCGAACATCGATCCGCTCCACGAGAGCAGGATCGGTCTGCCGCTGACGCTGGTGAGCCGCCGTCCCAGGGCAAACCAGCTTTCCTGCGGCAGCTGTCCCTGCGCGATGGCCACGAAGGTGGACAGCCTGGCCTCGGAGGCCAGCAGGTCGTAGTAGCTCGAGTCGCGTCGGCGATCGTCCACGTTGTACCCGATGGCCAAGAGGTTGCGTGTCTCGTCGAAGAGAAAGTCGTACTCCATGCGCGCCAAGTTGCCGGCGTGAAGGGCGAGCCTTTGCACGATCGCGATGCGCTTGCCGGCGCGCTGGCTGCATTCGGCTACCAGTCGGCGCAACTCGGCCCACCACTCTGTGTCCGCGGCGCCCGGCCAGAGCCGCGCCTCGATGGCCGGCAACAGTCGCGCAGCGGCCCCAGCCAACTCGCGCAGCGTGGGAATTTCGTCGAGGCCTGCAAATCCGTCCAGGCTGCGGGGCGCCTCGGGCAGCAAAGTCCAGGGAGCGATAAACGCGAGATCGGCCAAAATATCTTCGCAGTGCCGAGCCAGGGTCAGCGCCCACACTTTGGCTTGGTTCTCCGGGCCTGCGGCCAGTCTCTCTGCCAGCGCTTGGGCCGTTTTGGCAATCGATTCGATGGAGCGGCGAGCGGCCGTGAGCGTGCGCGGCGGGGCCTCCGCGGCGAAGATCACGGCGCTCTTGACCCGGGCCAGCTCGCCAGAGCCAGAGTCTTCCGTGGCCTCGACCACTGTGGCGAGCGTGTCGGCCAGTCCGGCAAAGAGACTCGGTCCCACCACCTTCTGGTCGATGAGCGCGAGCAGTCCCTGCCGCAGGGTCAGAAGGTGCCCGGCGAGATTGCCGCTGTCCACGCTGGAGACATAGTGCGGCCGCAGCGGCTGCAGCGACTGCGTGTCGTACCAGTTGAGGAAATGGCCGCGATGGCGCTCCAGGGAATCCATCGTGTGCAGGGCATTGGCCGTGCGCTCGATGAGTCTCCCCGTCGACAGGTAGCCGAAGTCGTGCGCGGCCAGGTTGGCCAGCAGCGACAGGCCCATGTTGGTCGGCGAAGTGCGATGGGCGATGGCCGCCGAGGGATGCTCCTGCACGTTGTCGGGCGGCAGCCAATGATCTTTCGGACCGACGAAAGTATCGAAGAAGGCCCAGGTCTTGCGCGCCAATGCGCGGAGAAAGTGCGTCTCGGCCGCGGTCAACCTAGACGCGCGGCGCGGGAGGGGCTGACTCGACCACCAGGCCAGCACCGGGCTGGTGAACCAAATGGCCAGGATGGGCGCGGCAGTGGCCAGAGCGCTGGGCCGAAAGGTGAACCAGCCAGAGCGCCGCCGCTGCGGACAGCGCGGGGGCAATCCCCATGGTGCGAAAGGAGGTGGCGAGATTGGTGCGGCGACTGACCTTCACGTCGCTCGAAAGACTCCATTCCAACAGCCGCCTGTGGCTGACCAGCACCCGGAAGGTCGTGCGCACGATGGCATCGAGGCTGAAGTAGGCCTCGTACGGCAGGCACGCGAAAGCAAAGCCCGCCTGGGCAAAGCGCCTGGACGGCCGAACGGCCTGACCCGGTCAAGTGCTGCACCAGCAGCACGTCCTTGGGCTTGCGTAGCAGATCCAGGAGCGAAGCAACGGCGGGAGGAACGAGCACGACCCCGAGCAACGCGAGGGTCCACAACCACGGCCGTTGCAGAAACGTCCAGCCGAGCAGCAACCAGAGCGTCGCGGCCGCCGGCACCAGGCTGCGCCGGAGATTGTCGAAGATCTTCCAGCGCGCGAGCAGAGAGAGCGGGTTTTTCTGCCAGCGCGTAGAGCACCGAACGGTTTGCCTCCCGTCGTGAAATCGCGGATTTGCGTCGCGTCCCTTCGTTGCTCCTCGGTCAAATACGTCGAGTATTCTCCCTCGTCGCGTCTCGGGCCGCTCGCAACTGCGCAATTTCACTCGGTCCGGCAAACCGTTCGGTGCTCTAGCGGGGTTACTCACGGGAACCCAGGGCAGCAGCCAGCGCGCAATCTGCCAATCGCCGCGGATCCACCGGTGACGGCGACTCACGTCGGCTCGGTAGCGCGGCGGGTATTCCTCGTAGAGCTGCACGTCGGTGAGTAGCCCCGCGCGCGCGTAGCAACCTTCGACCAGATCGTGACTCAGGATGCGGTTCTCGGGAAAACGGCCGCAAAGAGCGCGCTCGAAAGCATCGACTTCGTAGATGCCTTTGCCGCTGAAGGATCCCTCCTGGAAGAGATCTTGGTAGACGTCGGAGACGGCGCGCGTGTACGGGTCGAGTCCCGGCTCGCTCCCCCACAACTGCGCGTAGCGCGAGCGATTCGCACCAGACAGGCTCTCGGCCATGCGCGGCTGCAGGATGCCGTACCCGGCACAGACTCGTTGCGTGCGTGGGTCGAAACGCGGCCGATTCAGGGGGTGGGCCATGGCCCCGACCAATTGCCTGGCGGCGTCGCGGGGCAACTGTGTGTCCGTGTCCAGTGTGATTACGTACTTGACCTGTTGCAGGCCAGCCGTGTTGCCCACCACCAGCGAAAAATCGGCATCCGGGGCGCGGCCTCGCAGCAGAGCATTCAACGCCGCCAGCTTGCCGCGCTTGCGTTCGTAACCCATCCACAGACGCTCGCGCGGGTTGAAACGCCGTGGGCGATGCAGGAGAAGGAACGGGGCGCTGTTCGGGCTACCGTAGTGCACGTTCAGCTCTTCGATTCCTTTCCTGGCCAGCGACACCAGCGCTTCGTCCTCGGGCAGCGTCTCGGCGCGAGCATCCGCCAGATCGGTCACGAGTCCGAAGCGCAGGTTTTCGTCCCGGTTGGCGAGGAATCGGACTTCCAGCGCCTCGACCAGGTCCGCAATACCCGCAGCGCTGGAGAGCATGGTTGGAATCACGACCAGGGTGCGCTCTTGCGCCGGGATTCCGGCGGAGTAGTCCATGCGGGGCAGAAGGTGCGGCGTGGCCAGCAGGGTCGCCAGCCAATTGACCAGCGCCACAGCCAGTTGACTGGTGCACAGGGCCGCCAGGATCCCGACCAGTATCAGGATTCCGCTGTGTTCCCCGTCGGCGGCGACCCGGGCCAACAGGCCGCCAGTGCCGATGGTCGCCAGCAGCAGGATTGCACCCAGGTAGATGAGTAAGGGGAATCGGCCACTCGGGCCGCGCAAGGCCCCCACGATGGACCCGTTTACTTGCGCCGCCCGTTCCAGTTGCGGCAACCCTTGGTCGATCAAATAGAAGCCGACGTGCTGTGTGCGTTCGTGGCTCGGGCCAGTGCCTGCCTGGGCCAGACGGATCGCTTGGCGCGCCACCTCGCCCTCGGCGAGCGGGCTGCGCCTGGCGATAGTCTCCACGGTGCGGCGGTAATGGTCCCGTGTGGCGGAGTCCATCCCTGGGTAGATGCCGGCGGGATCCTGGCGCAGGGTCTGCTCGACCGCGCTCATGCTCTCCACGAACTTGCGCCAGTCCATCGCATCGAGGACGCGCAGGCTGCCGATGCTGTTGCTGATGGAAACCTGGTCGGCCGACTGTTGCTGGTTCTCCGCGTGCACCATCTGCTCGATGGTCAGATCGGACTCGAAAAGCCGCTGCTCGAGCCATGTGAGGGGCAAGGTCAGGCTGAGTCCCTGCAGTCGCAGCGCAAGCTCGGCGACGAACGAACTGGCCATGGGCGGGTTGTCCCGCGCCATGTCCGCAGTCACGAGAATCAGGCTTTTCGGATCTTTCTTGGCCACCGCCGCCATCTGCTCGGCCCACAAGGCGGCTCGGTCGCGATCGATCCGCGCAGCAGCGACCCGCGCGCCCACACGCCGCAGGTTCTCGATGAGAGCCAGGCGCAGCATGATGGGAATGGCCCACAATTCGCCCAGCTTGAGCGCAGTCACAGTCTGGTAAGCCGCCACGAACCCCGTGAGGCCCTCTGGGTCCACCCGTCCATCTCCATGCGAGATGGTTTCGAGAGCGATGTCATACACGCGCGGAAGCCCCGCCGATGGGCCGCTGCTCAGGCGAGGCAGCTCCCGGCTGTAGCCCTCGGGCAGGTGCCGCCGGGCCGTGCGAATCTGTTCCTCGATCAGGTAGAAGTTGTCGAGCAGCCATTCCCCCGCCGGGACGATGCGACGGTCGGCGGCCAGGGCCGCGGTCAGCAGCTTGCAGGCTTCGGTGAGGATGCGTTGGTTGTCGGCCAGCCGCGCGAGCAAGCGATCCGGTGCCCAGCGTCGCGCCAGCTCGTGCGCTCCCGCCAGGGTCCGCCCGTGCTGCTTCATCTGGTCGGCGCTGAACAGCTCGGCTCGCAGCGGCGGATCGTCGGCTCGGCTGCGGTCGGCAAGGCTGTTCCCGCGCAGTAGACTCAAAGCACCCGGCGTCCTTGAATGATCCGAACCAGGACCACAACCACCGCGACCACGAGGAGGATGTGAATGAACCCACCCATGGTGTACGAAGTTACCAGTCCCAGCCCCCACAGAACGAGCAGGAGCACAGCAATCGTCCACAACATGTTCTCACCCCTTTCCCAGCTAGTTGCCTATTTTCTTGAAAGCGATTTCAAGCTCGCTCCATGCGCGCTCAACGCCCATTTTCAGCGTCTCCCACTTGTCGTTGCGCGCGGTCTTGACCTCATCGAGCCTCGATTGCGCGGCCTGGCACTTTGCCCGCAGAGCGTCGATTCGTTTGCGATTGTCGATCCTGGCTGTGGTGCCCGCCCTATCGGCCTTGGCGACGAACTCGTCGAGCCTTGTGCCCCACTGCTTGAGCTGAGTTTCAGATTTGCCCGGGCTCGCTTGCGTCTTTTCCATGCGTCATATCTCCGCAAATGGATCCTGCAGCTTTCAAGCCATCAATTAGTTGCGCATAGATTCAAGCACTTGCATCAGCCACAGTTGAAATCGTTGGTCAGACCCATCTAAATGAAGTACAAGGTCATCCAATGTGAAGGGGAGGATGGCGCATGCGAGTGGACGATTTGGATCATAAAGAGCTACTGGAATTGGACGCGGAGGGTGGCGTTATTCGTTTTGCCGGGCAGCGTGCAATCCTGCTTGACGCGGTCGCAATGGGGCTCTTGCGCAAGTATTTGGTCGAGAACTTCGGGCTCAATGCCGCCCGTACAGTTCTGACCCAGTTCGGATTCGCGCACGGTTGGCGCATGGCCGAGGCGATGCAGGCAGAATTCAAGTGGACCAGTGAGGAAGACTGGAGCCTAGCAGGCACCCGGATCCACGCCTTGGAAGGGCTCTTTCGCGTCGAACCGGAAAGCAAGGGCCCCCTGTCCAAGGAGGGCGTGATGCTGGTCGCCAGCTACGAGGCAGAACAGCACCTGCTGCATTTCGGCCGCGCCGATGCGCCGATGTGCTGGACGATCTGCGGCCTCACCAGCGGCTACCTCAGCCGGATCGCCGGCAAGGAAATCTTCGTCCTGGAAGACCGCTGCATGGGCAAAGGCGATGCGGCTTGCCACCTTTTCGGCCGCGCGCGCGAGGAATGGGGTGACGAACGCGCCGAGGAGTTGCGCTTCTTCAAGCCGAACCGCCTGAAAGAGTGCCTCGATGTTTCGCTGGAGCGGGTCACCGAGACCTTGAAGGCGGCGGAGCGGAAACTGCACGACCATCACCGGGCACTGGTGCGCGTGGCTCGCGACGTCGAGGAGCCGCTCGGAACCGTTGCCCAGAGCCCGGCCATGCGGCAGCTGGTGGATCTGGCGCGCCGGGTGGCCAAGGTCGATTCCACCGTACTTCTCTCCGGCGAGAGCGGATCGGGCAAGGAGCGCATCGCGCGGCTGGTGCACGAGGAGTCGACCCGCGCGGCGGGCCCGTTCATTGCGGTCAACTGCGGCGCCATCACCGAGACATTGCTGGAAAGCGAGCTCTTCGGCCACGCGCGCGGCGCATTCACCGGCGCGACCTCGGACCGCCCCGGCTTGTTCGAGGCGGCCAACGGCGGAACCCTGCTGCTCGACGAAGTGGGCGAGGTCTCGCCCGGGATGCAGGTCAAGCTCCTGCGCGCCCTGCAAGAGCGAGAGGTTCGGCGCGTGGGCGAGAACAAGAGCCGACGGGTGGACGTGCGCGTGGTGGCCGCCACCAACCGAGACCTGGCTCACGGGGTTGCGGGCGGCTCGTTTCGGCAGGATCTCTACTATCGGCTCAAGGTGGTCGAGCTGCATGTGCCGCCGCTGCGCGAGCGCCGAGACGACGTCCTACCGCTGGCCCGGGTGCTGCTCGGGGAGGCGGCACTACGGATGAAGCGCAAGATCTCCAGTCTAGCCCCTGCTACCGCCGATCAGCTTCTGCGCTACGAATGGCCGGGCAACGTCCGCGAACTCGAGAACGCCATGGAACGCGCCGTTGCGCTCGCCCGCGGCAGTCGCGTGGAACTCGAGGACCTGCCCGAGGAGATCCGCCAGGCCTTCGCCAAACCAGTGGCCAGCAAGGGGTCGGTGCGGCCGCTCGACGAGGTCGAGAAGGAGTACATCCTCGCTGCCCTGAAATTGAACGATGGAAACCAGACCCACACCGCCGAACAGCTGCGGATCGGCTCGGCAACTCTGTACCGCAAGCTGAGACGCTACCGCTTGATCGGCGAAAAGCACGCGCTCGACAAGGACGCCCAACCAGTCTCGGACTCGGCTCCACTGGCTTAATCAAGACAGCGCTAACCAGCATCTCTTGGACCGGGGATGAAGTGACCTATTCCGCACAGAGACGAGGCGCCCCGCTACTCCGGCGCCTTGCCCGCGTCTTCGGTCTTGGTCACGTCACCGGACAACACTTCCTTGGCGGCCTTGGAATTCGGGTACTTCTTCACCAGCCGATCCAGGACCGCCCGGGCGCGGGCCTCCATGCCGTTCGCTTCAAGTAGCACGCCCAGGCCCATGAGCACGACGTCGCCCTTGTCGAAGCCAGCGACTTGAGAGGCCACCGCGTAGTGCTCGGCGGCTTTGAGAAAACTGGCGTTGATCTCCGGGCCGAAAGAACGAGCCCCGGCGCCCACCTGCTGGCCTTCGCCGGCGCCGGCTTGCGCCTGGGAGTCCTTTTCAAGCTCCTGGAGGCGCAGGGAGAAGTGCTTGCCCGCGTAGAGGTCCGCCAAGTAAAGCTCATACTTGGCAATGCGCGGATCGTCGGCCGGAACCGAGGTCAAGAGGGTCTCGATCTTCTGCGCCTTGGCGTCGTCGGGCTTCTTGGCGCGTGCTCGCCACACGGTTTCGTGCTGGCCGTGCAGCTTGGCCAAATAGGCGGCCACCGGATTCTCCGGTTCGCGCTTCGCCTCTTTCGCAGCGGGCGCCTTGGGCTCTTCGGCCACCGCCGCGGTTGGCTCGGGCGTCGCGACTGGTTTCGCCACGGGCGTCGGGGGCGGTGCCTCAGTGGCCGTGACCGCCACCGGCGTTGCCACCGCACCGAGTTTTTCCGTCAGGGCTTGCTGCTGCTTCTTGAGATCTTCCATCTCCTTGATGTGGCCGTCGATCTCTTGCTTGAGCGCCGGTGTGACGTGTTTTTCCTTGCGCAGGTACTCGTGAAAGCTGGCCAACGCCTTATCCGGGGCGCCCATATTTTGATAGCAGCGTCCAATGTTGTAGATGTACATCGGATGGATGTACTGGGCGAAGAGCTGGGAGTAGATGTCGATCGCCTCCTGGTACTTTCCCGCCGCAAAGAAAGCGCGCGCGGTTTGTTCGCGCGGGTCGTTCTTGGGCGCTTTGGCAGCGGCCCCGAGCAAGAGCAGAATGGCGATTCCAGTTGCGATGCGCCTCATCGGCGGTCCTCCATGAACCCGAGCGCCGTGGCTCTCGGGTGCGCTCAGGGTACCCGAGATGGCCCCCGGCCGTCCACACTGCCGGGCGGTCCATACGACACTTGAATCCGGTGGCAGATTGCCGCATCCTCGTCCGCGGTGAGTTCGTTGGTTTCTCTTCGCAGGACCGGTTTTTTCCGGCCGATGACGGCTCGCGGTCTTCCATGAGCGACGCCCCGTCTGCGGTCAACGACGAGGAACTCCCCGGCGGTACCCAGGTCGGCGAGTATGTGATCGAGCGCAAGCTCGGCGAAGGCGGCATGGGGTCGGTGTACGCCGGCGTGCAGCCGCTCATCGGCAAGCAGGTCGCCATCAAAGTGGTGGCCGCCATGTGGGCGCGCAACGAGCAGGTGACCAAGCGCTTTCTCGAGGAGGCCCGCGCCGTCAACCAGATCCGGCACCCGCACATCATCGACATCTTTTCGTTCGGGGTGCTGCCCGATGGCCGTCCCTACTTCGTGATGGAGTTTCTCCAAGGCGAAAGCCTGGAGGACGGGCTAGAGAAGGGCCATGTCACCGGTCGCGAGGTGGTTCTGCTGATGCGCCAGCTGTGCGACGCGCTTGGGGCTGCACACGCGGCCGGATTCGTGCACCGCGATCTCAAGCCGGAGAACCTGTGGATCGCCCGCCTGCCCAACCAGGAGCCTTCGCTCAAGATCCTCGACTTCGGCATCGCCAAGAACCTGAGCATGCCCAATGCCAAGATGACGGTGGATGGGCAGATTCTGGGCACGGCCCAGTACATGGCGCCGGAACAGGCCATGGCCACCCCGGTCGATGGCCGCACCGATGTCTACGCGTTGGGCGTGATCCTCTATCGCATTCTGACCGGCTCGCTGCCCTTCGATGGCGAGAGCGCCTATGCGGTGGTGACCAAACACGTCACCGAGGCGCCCGTGCCGCTGTCGCGTCTGCGCCCAATCCAGCCCGCGCTCGAGGCGGTGGTGCTCGATTGCCTGGCCAAGAATCCGGCGCAGCGGCCAGCGAGTGTGGGCGATCTCTGGGCGCGGCTCGAACCCGAGCTGGAAGACTGGGTAGGTCCGCCGGTGGTCTCGCCGGTGCGAAGCGCGAGCACGGGGGCCGCCCGACAGGTGCGCCCGGGGACTTCGGTGCGCACGACGCCCATCGCCCCCACCAGTTCGAAGGCCAGCATTCCGCCCGTGGCAGGCGTCGCCCCGGTGCAACCTCCGAGCAAGGGTTCCGGCGGTCGGACTGCCATTGTGGCCGGCGCAGTGGCCATCGTGGTGGTGGCAGTGGGGGCCGGCATTCTGTTGGGACGAGGATCTTCATTGTCCCAGTCATCTCCAGTCAGCGGCAGCGCGGGTCTCGACACCCGCCCCAAGGCACAGGTAGCGGCACCGCTTGCGCCCGCGCCGGCGCTGGTCCCGGCAGCCCCCGACGCTCGGCCGGTCGAGCGCGATGCGGGCCTCGCACCTGCACCGGCGGTGAATCCTGCACCGGCGCCTTCGTCCGAACCCGCCAAGAAGCACCATCGCGAGCGACGAAACCCCGAAGGCGGCGAGCCTTTGCCGCTGTAGCGTCTGAACATCAAGTGATGAGGAGAGCCAGAAATGAGAGCAAGAGCTGATGTTTTGGTGCACCGAATCGTGGTCTTGGCATTGGCTGCCGTCTTGGCGGTCGGCGTCGGCTGTGGTTCGGGAAATTCAAGCGAAAAATGTGGCGCAATCGGCATCGAGTGTACTGCCATGGCGAACAATGACTGCAACAGGTGCCTGGGCAGCTGCTGTTGTGGCGTAACGATGGCATGCCTCAACGATAGCTCTTGCATGAGTCTCACCGGTTGCATGAACAACTGTAGCCCATCCGACAATGTGTGCATGAACAACTGCATGACTTCGTATCCCGCAGGGGAGTCGCCCTTGGTGAATTTCGGTGCTTGCATGGACGCGAACTGCTCCAGCGTTTGCCAATGAGCGCGGACTCTGGCCATAGGGGACGATTGTGGCTGGGATTGCTGGCCGTCGCCGTCGGGATCATTGTCACGCTGGCCCTCGTCCTTGGGGGAAAGCCCGATGCTCCTGGTGACCAAGCGACGCAGCAGGCCGGTTATGGAACGGGCAGCAGCGCCGCCACCTGGGGGAGCGCACGCTCAGTGCCCAAGCTCTTGCTGCGGCGGCCGCCCGCGGAGCCAGTTGCGGCCCCGGTTCTGCCCGAGCAGACCTCCGGGAAGGATTTGGCGCGAACTGCGACTGCGCCAGCCCAAGCCCAGGATCAACAGTCTCCACCCCAATCTCCACCCGACGCAGCGGCTTTGTCCAACATTGCGCACGATCTCGCGCAACGCATGCGCGACATTGCCAGCCGGCTCAAGCGCATGAAGGCAGCCGCAGGGGCCGCTAGTTCCGGGCCGTAAAACAGCAGCCGCTGCAACCCGCGGTCGCACAGCCCATGACCTACGGAGGTGGTGGAGCGCAGTCCCCGCCGCAGGCCCAGTGGCCCAACTGCTGGTTGAAGTTGCAGCCAGCGCCGGTGCAATCGCTGTCGTTCACGCAGGTGTCGCTGGCGGTGTGGCAGTGATAGGTGGAGCCGCACCATTGACCGTGCAGGCTGGGCGAGCAGAATCCGCCCGGGCCGCAATCCGAATCGACGCGACAGTCGCTCCCGGTCACACAGGAATTTGCCGCAGAGCTGGCTACCGACGGGCGACAGTCGCAGGGAACGTTCGCCGGACAGTCCGAGTCGCTGGCGCACTCGTCGTAGGAACAGGTTGCCATTGCGGCCCCGATGCTCGTCATCAGGCAGCGACCGTCGGTGCCCTTCGTGCAATCCGAGTCCCCACCGCACAGGCCGGCGCACCCGCAGTTGAAGCAGTTGCACAGGGGCAAACTCAGACCAGGAGCGCGTCCCGCGGGACAGGTCGAGCCAGAAGCTCGGTGGAGCAGCGGCGTGCGTGGGATGGCATCGCGAGAGTCCTTGGCCGCGCCGGCGTCAGGAATTGGTGCGCAGATGGGACAGCCGCAAGGGTCGGGGTTCGGCTGAAACCCTCCCACACAGGCCGGCATGAGGCACGCTATCATCGGACAGATGCGCGGGCCGTCTGGGCCGCCCGTGTCTCGTGCGACGCCAGCGTCAGGGCCAGGCCCAGGCTCGCAGATGGGACAACCGCATGGGTCGTCGGGAATTGGCAGGGTTCCATACGGGCAGGCCAGCAAGGGGCACGGGGCAAGTGGACAGATGCGCGGGGCATCTGAATTGCCAGCGTCTTTGGCGACGCCAGCGTCAGGAGTCGGTGCGCAGATGGGACAGCCGCAGGGGTCGGGGTTTGGCTGAAGACCGCCCACACAGGCCAGCTCCACGCACAGACCTTGTGATGGGCATCCGCCGGTTCCGCCAGTGTCGCCGCTGGTTCCTCCCGTACTGACTCCCCCGCCTCCGCCGGTACCAACAGTGCCACCAGAGCCGACGGTGTTGCCACCGGTGCTGCCAGCCTGGCCACCCTTCGCCCCGCCGCCTGAACCGACCGCACCAAACGTCAGACCGGAATGGTCGCTACACGCCAGTCCCAGAACGCCGGCCACAAAAAGGGCAGTGACGCTCGTTGCAATTTTGCGCATCTGATCCTCCTTTGGGCATCTACAGCAATCTGCGTGCCGAAACCCGCGCTGTGGTTGTAGGTGCAATTTTCTCGCGACGCCGCCGATTGCGATGCGGCGCGGGCTCAGAATTCTGAGACCCCCCGCGGAATTTGAGGTGGCCGTGGCACCTCTTCATCGGCGAGATCGCGTGGTAGTACTCTGCCACCATGAGCAACAGCGAGCGCTACGTGGAGCTATCCTTGGCCGGGGAGGGAGGGACATCAGCGGTCTTCAAGGCCTACGACCGTGAACTCGACCGCCAAGTGGCCCTCAAGCGCGTGAAGGACACGCGGACCATGGAGCAGGAGTTGACCGAGCTGGTCGGCCAAGAGGCGAGGCTGCTGGCCGCCCTGGAGCACCCCAACATCGTGCCGGTCCATGATTCGGGCATCGACGCCGAGGGACGCCGCTTCTACACCATGAAATTGCTGGCAGGGCAGCGGCTCAGCGATCGCCTGGCCAGCAATCCGCCGGCCCATCGCGCTCCGGGTGAATTGTTGAGTTGTCTGCGCATCGTCATCGCCGTGTGCGATGCCCTCGATTTCGCGCATGCTCGCGACATTCTGCATCTGGATGTGAAGTCAGAAAATGTGATGGTGGGCGACCATGGCGAGGTCCATCTCATCGACTGGGGCATTTCCAAGATGGCGCGACAGCCGGACCGCGGCCCGCACGCCCACGCGCACCTGGCCGAGTATCGCCGCCACCGGACCGAACCGTTGCCCTGCACGCCGTCCTTCGCTTCGCCCGAGCAAGCCGAGGGGCGGGCCGACAAAATCTCCTGCCGCACGGATGTGTTTGGCGTGGGCGCTTTGCTTTTCGAGATCGCGACCGGCAGTCCGCCCTTCGAGGCGCCCAGTGCCAACGAAGCCCTGGTCGCGGCCAGTTGTTGCGAATTCGAAGACAGACTGGACCGCGCGCCGGCGCTGCCGGCGTGGTTGCGCCAGATCATCGTGCGGGCCATGGCCCGCGAGCCTGAGCACCGCTACCAGTCGGTCAAGGATTTGAAGAAGGACCTCCAGGCCTTTGTCGACAACGTGTGGAAGCTCAATCGATGTGCCTATGCCGAGGGTGACATCGTCATTCGCCAGGACGAACCGGCCACCACGGTGTTCTTGATCATTGCGGGCCGCTGCGACGTGGTGCGGACCACGATGAGTGGACAGGAGAAGCAGCTGGCGATTCTGGGACCTGGCGATGTGTTTGGCGAGCTGGCGCTTGTCCCCGAGGGCCGCCGGACCGCCATGGTGCGGGCCCTGGACGCGGTCGAGGTCGCGGTGCTGGATCGCGAGAAACTGCAGCGCGACCTGGCCGGCAATTTGTGGCTGGGCCGCTTGTTGCCAACGCTGGTAAACCGCGTGCTGGACAAGGATCGGCGCCTGACCGAACTCGAGCAACGCCAGCGCGCCCTGGTCGGCGCCCTGGATCACCTGGCCACGCAAGGGCAACGCCTGGGCGACGGTCGCCTGGTGGGAACCTGGTCCGAATTCTGCCACTTGATGGAGGGCACCATGGACGTTGCTTTTCTTCCGGGGACAATGAGCGCCGTGCTGTTGGAATGGATCGCGGCCGCGTCAGGGGCCCGGCCCGCGCGGCTGGACAGCCGACGCATCCGCTCGGGTTCATTCGTGATCGATTTTCAGACCGATCAATACTGGATCGGGGCCGCGGACTGACTACTTTGCCAGCAGGCCGTTGGGGCCGACGCGGGTACGGCTGACGGCGCAATCGTCGACGTAGAGAATCGCCGGCTCCGGAAGCAAAGCCTCCCCCACGCTCACCACATCCCAGGCAACCCACGACGTCAGGCCCGTGGCCCCTTGCCAATCCAGGATCTGCTGGCCATTCAGCCAGAGAGTGAACCGGCCTGTGTAGTCGCTGGCATCCCGGTAGAAAGCCTCAAGTTGAAACCAGGTATTGACCGGGACATCGGGCGGCTGGGGCACGCTCAGCGGCAGGTCGCCATTTCGATGGTCGTACACACGCAGAGACATGACCCCGGCTGACGGGTTGGTAAAGTTCACGTCGAACAACTCGGCTTGCGTCGGCGGATTGCCGAGCGCAGCGCGGAACTTCATGATCACCCAGTAGTATCCAACGGTGACACTTTGGGGCAGGTAGTACCAGGCACTGTAGTAGGCCTGGGTGGGCAGACCGCCGTTTTGCACGAGGCTGGCACCGATTCCCTGCGTGTTGGTTGCGGTGCCGGATACGCTCATCTTCGCCGCGAATGTTCCGTGGTGTGCCTGCTCGTTCGAAGCCTCTATCGTGTTGGGCGCCGTGGCGCTGGAGTTGCCGAAGCCGAAAGGAACCGAGTTCCATTCGGCGAAGTTGCCTCCCTCGAAGCGCGAAGACCACAGGACGTCAGAGCCGACATCCAGGTCTTGGCCGCAGCCCAAGGTCAGCAGGCCCGCCAAGGCCAAGAGTGTGTTCATCGCGCGCGTTCTCATCTCATTCCCCACGAGGCGCCCAGGCAGGCGCCCATCCATACATAGGGGGTCCGGCCGGCCGCACCTTCAGGCAAAGCGAACACCCGGGGTGGATCGGGAAGGAACTCAACTTGCAACGAGATGAAGGGCGCGAGTCCAGCCCGCCGCGCGAGACGCGCGCCCAGGCTGACACGGCCACCCAGTTCAATTCCCGTTTGAGTCTTTGCAGTCGCCAGATCGAGGGCCCGCTCTGACAGGAGGGCGAACGCGAGACCCAGCTCGCCATACAGATCGATCCACGAACCGGGAAGTGTCGCGCGGATTCCGAGGTCCACTGGCAGTCTCCACTGCCGAAGCCGCAGGTCCCCGACACTGGTGTTCGCGGGCCAGAGAGTACCTGCTCCCAGAAGCGGAACGACCAGACCGCGGCCCAAAGCGACTCGGAGAACGCCTCCCCAGTTGGTCGAGAGTTCCGTGGCCCCCAGTCCGGTCATCACGGTCGGGCTGAGTTCCAGGCGGACCAGTGGCTGCGACGGAGGGGCAGGAGGCGGGGCTGGTGCTTCAGCCTTGGCCTCAATCCTGGCCGGCGGCGTTGGTTCCGGTGGTGGTGAACAGGGCGGTCGCTCGCAAAGACCGGCGCTGACCAGCGCCCTGGGATCGATGATCAGCGCGGCGAAGAGCGCCGCCACTTTGGCCCGGTACGCGCACTCGCGGGCCTCTTCGCGATATTCGCGAACTTTGCCGAGCACGGAGATGCGAAACATCGCACCCAGATCTTCGATCTGGATGGAGGCGTTGGGCTTGCCCGGCCCGCGCAATCGTGCAATCAGGCGCTCGCGCGGGACCAGCGTGACAAGCTCTTGCCAGACGGCGTCGGGCAGAGGGCAAAGACTTTCGCCGATGACCGGGTCAAGCGCGCGTGGCCCGGCCGACCCACTGCTTTCGCTCGGCGATGATTCTGCGCTCTTGGTCGCGTCATCGGCCGCGTTCGCTGGTCCCCGTGCTGCGAACAGAGAAATCGCGACGATGACGCATGGCCATGGATACCGACATGTCCTCACATTATTCGTGCGGGCCATCGCAGCCACGAGCCAAATTCTTCGTGAAGCTATCACCTCTCGGGTGCCCTACATCAGTTAAGTGCAGTCTGTAGTATCCTTGCAAGTGCAAATGGGCCAAAGCGGACTTCAGGCCGTTGAGCGATGGCGAGGTACGCCCGGTGGCGGCGGATTCGAACGGATCTATCACGAGTGGTTCGATGAGGTCTGCCGTTGGATTCGCGCGCTGGGCGGCCCGGATGCCGACCGCGACGACATCGCCCAAGAAGTCTTTCTGGTGGTGCGCCGCCGGCTGGATTCTTTCGACGGCGGCAACCTGCCAGGCTGGCTCTATCGCATCACGCAGCGGCAGGTCCGCGATTTTCGCCGTCGTACCTGGACCAAACACATCTTCACCCGGCGCCGCATGGAAGAGCCCGACACCCTGCCCCACCTCAGCCAGAATCCCGCGGTCGCACTCGAGCGCAAGGAAAACCAGCGCGTCCTCTACGCCATGCTGGGAAAGATCCGCGAGGCGCGGCGGAGTGCCTTCATCCTTTTCGAAATCGAGGGTCTCTCGGGCGCGCAGATTGCGCAGATTCAGGGAATTCCACTCAAGACCGTTTGGACTCGGCTGCACCACGCGCGCAAAGACTTCTTTGCACTGGCGGCCAAACAGCACAAGGCGCAGGCCCGAAACGATCGTCCGGACGATTCGAGTACCAGTAGGGAGATAGGACCATGAAATCGCCTTCACAGCCCACGGGCCCGAACGTCCTGGAACAGGATCCCGCGCGATTGTCCATGGACCCAGACAGCGCCTCGGATCCTTCTGCCAGGTGGGCTGTGTCCTTGCTTCGCGAGGCGCCGCCCTATCAGTCTGCCCCGGGCCACAAGGAACGGGTGTGGATGGCTCTGCCGGCGGCTCGCTCGTATCGTCCTTCAAGGCTGCGTATCGCTTTCGCCGTCGCGGCGTGGCTGGTGTGTGGCATCTGCACGAGTGCCGCGCTGGCGCAGTGGCCGGCCTGGCTGGCGCACGCTCTCGATAGCATCGTTCCCCGTGCGACGACCTTCGCGCCGCCTCCTCCTCCTGCCCAGAAGCTGCGCCACGCGCCCGGCGAGAGGTCTTCAGTGCCGGGCCTGCTGCTGCCGTCCGAAGCAGCGCCGGTTGCCAGGCCAGAGCCCCAGACCAGCGACGAGCCAGCGTCGGCTGCGCGCCCCAAGCGCGCGAGCAAAGCGGCGCAGCCTGATGACCTGGCGCTGCTCCTCGATGCCATGCGCGCCCTGCGTGTCGAGCGGAATCCTGTTCGCGCGCGTGCGCTGCTGACCGCGTATCTCGATCGCCATCCCAAAGGCGAACTGGCCGAAGAGGCTCTGGTCATGCTGGTCGAGGCGGCCGTTGCCCACCACGACAGTGACGCCCAGGCGCTGGTCGCCCGCTACCACAAGCTCTATCCGCGAGGTGTGTTTCGCGGTCTGGTCGAGCAGTCCGCGGCCAGTAAGAACCCGTAGCGCCGCGGGGTGATTGGGCGCAGGAACTCGGACGCTGTCGCAATTGGCACACAGGGCATCCTGCGTTTGCAGGGCTCCGGGTGGACTTGATGGCAACCGCCTACAGGACTACCTCTCGCGCGGAAAGTGGCGTGCGACTGTGGCGCGCACCTGCTCCAGCCAGGCCCGCCGCTGGGCGGGGGTGCTTGTCACGATCACCCCGAAGGTCTGCCGCTCGACGTTCGAGACGCCGCACAGGCCGAAGATGCAATCCTTCCAGATCCGCTCCAGCGGATCGCCGAAAACGCGAGCCTCGCGATCGGGCAAAATATTGGAGGTGTTGAACACGACGGCGCTGCGCGCACGCAAGAGGCCCACGGGCGTCCCCTCTCCCGAGTCGCCTTCCTCAAAACGGTAGGCAACCTTCGGGCGCAACACCCTGTCAATCCAGCCGGTGAGAATGGCGGGGGGCATGCCCCACCAGTTGGGGTGGACGATGACGATCCCGTCGGCCTCCACGATCTCGCGACAGTGAAGATCGACGATCGACGGGACAGCCGCGCTCGCCGTCTCTTCGCCGGCCGGCAACACCGGATCGAAACCCTCGGCCTGCAGGTCGTGGAATCGAAACTCGTGCCCGGCCGCGCGGGCGGCATCGACCGCCGCAAGGGCGAGAGCATGGTTGAAGCTGTCAGGTCTCGGGTGACTCAGGATGACCGATATGTTCACGGTGTCTTTTCCGCGTGGAAGGTTCTGGCTCACAGCTTGGTCTATGGCTCCATTCATTGAATGCGGCGTGGCCAATACGCGCACCAGAACTGCTTCTATGATCGATAGGCGGGCGCGAACACTTCCTCGGCGAAAGTCTCGAAAGTCGTCGGCATGGGCACCACCGAACCGCCAGCCTCGGGAGCGATCAGTCCTTGGCCCGCGCCCTGGTACATTTCCATGAACGCCGAAACCAGCGAGGGACTGAAGCCGGCTTGCCTGAGCCCCTGTTCCACATCTCCCAACGATACCTGGACGTAGCGAACCGGCTTGCCGATGGCTTGTCCGAGAATGCCGACGAGTTCCCTCTGCGTGATGGCTTTGGGGCCAATCAGGTGGACGACGCTCTTGCCGGAAAAATCCAGGCGCTCGATCCTACCGCCGGCGTAGCTACCGATGTCGGCGGGGGCGATCATGGGCACCGCAGCCTCGGCCGGCATGAGGCCGCCGTAGATCCCTTGCGCCTTGACCGAGCCCAAGCCCATGAGCACGTTCTCCATGAAGAAACCCGCACGCAGAAAAAGCGCATTGAGCCCGACTATCTTTTTCAGCCGTTCCTCGAAGTGGTGGAGCGCGACGATGGGTCCGGTGCCCTGGGCGTGGTGCGCGCCTAAGCTGCTCAGGAGCACGACGTGGCGTACCCCAGCCGCTTCGATGCCGCCCGCCAGGGCGTCGATCACGCGATTTTGATACGCGCGGAAATCGTCGGTCGCCGTGTTTGGCGGAATCAGGAGGTAGGCGGCTTCTGCTTCCGAAAGGGCCTCGCGAACGAAACCCGCGTTCTCGATATCGCCGACGCAACTCTCCGCACCAGCCTTGGCCAAGGGGGACAGTTTCTCTCGCTGCCGGCCGACTACGCGAACTTGCTTTCCCCTCTTGAGCAGGAAGGCCGCAGCGGCGCCGCCGGTATTCCCCGAAGCTCCAAAGATACAAATCATGGGCATTCCTACCTTTCAGCGAACGACCTGAAGCCTGTTACCTGGCTTCGATGCCCGGAGGATGCCAATCGTGACCGCGGCTGCCCAACCGTTGAGTCGGCGCGGCTGCCGTACTTCCGGGCGGTGGATCGTCAGGTGCGGATCGAATCGTGGCACCGAAGAGGGAAAACCGTACAAGGAAACGGCGCCAGTTTTGTGGGATTCCAGACCGGTGCTCGGCAGCCTGCACATCGCCATCGCCGCCGCCACCACTGGCTGCTAGAGTGGTTCCCAATGGGGTCGACGCCCCGCTGGCAGGAGTACCGCATGAGTCAGTTGACGAGACATGGCGATCTCTTGAACCCATGCGATAAAGCTCGGGTGAGAAACAGCCGCGTCAGGGCGCTGGCGGTACTGGTTTCGGCGATTTCCGGGTGCGCAACCGCTGGCGGCGGGCCGAGCGGCAGCGAGGAACAGCCCAGCGCGGCCGAGAAGCAGGCGATGACCTCGGTTGGGGGCAAGGCAAACGGGCAGATTGTCTGGTCCAGCTCGCGCCTCGGCAACCACGACCTGTTCGTGATGAACACCGATGGCTCCAACGTTCACGCCATCACCAAGGGCGACGCGGTCGACTGGTTTCCGCGCTTCTCGCCCGACGGCTCGCACATCCTCTTCACGCGCAGCAAGAAGGGATGGGTCTACGAGCGGGACGCGAACACTGACGGCAAGTGGGACATCTTCACCGTCACCCCCGATGGCAAGGAAGAAACCAAGGTGGTGGACAATGCGAGTTGGGGTGGCTGGGTCACGCGCGACGAGATCGTCTACGTGCGCTCGACTGCCGTGTACCGTCGCGCACTCGTCGGTGGCGAAGAGACCCTACTGGTCGACAGCACGAAGGTGCCAGACCTCGACGGGGCGCTCTTGCAGCAACCCGAATTGTCCAAGGACGGTACGTACCTCGCTATCACGCTGCGCGGGTCCAAGCGGGAAACTGGTATTTGGGATCTCAAGAAGAACGCTTGGACCCGTACCGGCGAGGGCTGCCAGATCAACTGGACCCCTGCGGGCGACGAAATCTACTGGGTGCACCCCACCGGCAACGGAGGCAGCCGCGTGCTCCACCTGCCGGTCGCCAGCGGCAAGCCGACCAAGAGCGATGCCGATCTGGATGCAATCACTCTTATCGATCTTCCCGGCCGGCGCTCGCACGAATACTTCCCGCAGCTCTCCGCGGACGGAAAGTGGCTGGTCTGGGCGGCCACGCAGCGTGGGCACGATCACGACATTGCCGACTACGAGATCTATCTGTGGGAGGTCGGGACGCCCGCCGACGCGGCGGTCCGGCTGACTTTCCACTCGGGCAATGACCGTTGGCCAGATATCTTCATCGGCGCGGCGGCCTCAGCCTTATCGAGTCCCGCAGCGGCGAGCAGGGCGGGAGGTGCAACCAAAGGCAAGAGCCAGGAGGCGCCCGTGCCATCGACTGGCACTGCCGATCAGAAGTCCGCCAAGGGCCAGAAGAAGCAACGCTAGCACATGCGGCCCAAGTCCTTAGTCCGAGCGGACAGGCGGATTTTCTCCCGACCTGGGAGAGCCGTCGCGCCCGCGAACGCCACCCACTCGCCCACGCAGCCGTGCATTGCCATCCTCGGTGCGGGTGGGTTTATCGGCTCCCATGTCGTGCCGGCCCTGGCTTCGCGCCCAGGCGTACGGATCGTGGCAGTCGACGTCGCGTTCGACAAGCTCCCGGCCGGTCTGCCCGGGGTCGAGCGTGTCCAGGCCTCGATCAGGGATCCGGGGTTGCTCGACACAATCACTATGAGCGCCGACATCGTCATCTCGCTCACGGCCATGTGCAATCCGGCGCTCTACAACACTCGCCCGCTCGAAGTGATCGACGCCAGCTACACCGATCTCGTGCCGCTGATCAAGCTGTGCGCCGAACGAAAGCGCCGGCTCATTCACCTGTCCACCTGCGAGGTCTACGGTCGACGCGCGCTGCGCGCCGACGGGCGCCCGTCGCGGCGGATGGACGAGGATCGGACCGCGCTTTTCCTCGGCCCGGTCCATCGCGAACGCTGGACCTACGCCGCGGCCAAGCAACTTTTGGAACGCGTGATCTGGGCGTATGGCCAGCATCGCGGGCTTGAGTTCACGGTGGTCAGGCCCTTCAACGTCATCGGACCGCGCATGGACTTCATTCCCGGCGTCGATGGCCAAGGAATCCCGCGTGTTCTTGCCGCGTTCATGCACGCCCTGCTCACCGGGCAGGATCTCGTGCTGGTTGACGGTGGCCGCCAGCGACGGTCCTTCCTCTACGTCGACGAATTTGTGAACGCGCTCCTGCGCATCATCGACCGGGCCGAACTCTGCCTAGGCCAGATCATCAACCTCGGCAACGACAAGAACGACATCAGCATCCGCACGCTGGCGCGGAAGATGGTATCGGCATTTCGTGCGCAGAGACCGAACGCCCGTACGCCCCGCTTGCGTGTGCAGACGGCTGCTGCGTTCTACGGCGAGGGCTACGACGATTCCATGGTGCGCATCCCCTCCATGGCCAAGGCTGCGCGCCTCCTCGATTGGTGCCCGCGCATGACTCTCGCCCAGATGCTGCCACCCATAGTGGCCGACTATCTGGCGCGCTATGAATCGCGCGTCTCACACGATCACCTCGCCCGTGCCATCACGCTGGGTTTGCCGTGAAGCTGGTCGCCATCGTTCCGGCGTACAACGCCTCTGCCCACCTGCCGGAGGTGATCGCGCGCATCGCCGCGGCTCGACCGGCCCATCTCTTTCGTACCGTGATCGTCGACGACGGCAGCAACGACGGCACGGCCGCAATCGCGCAGGATCTGGCTCGCACCGCGAGCGACATCGAAGTCGTCGTTCGACCACGCAACGGCGGCTACGGCGCCGCCATGAAGAGCGGGCTTGAAGTCGCACGTGCGCTCAACGCCGACCGCGCGGCGTCCGTGCATGCTGACGGCCAATACAGCCCCGAGGTGCTGGAGGGCCTGCTTGCCGCGCTCGATAGCCGCGGCCTCGATCTGCTGCAAGGCTCGCGCATCGCGGGCGGACAGGCGCTCGCTGGTGGCATGCCGCTGTACAAGTACGCCGGCAACTGGGCGATAGGAAAGCTCGAACGCTGGGTCTTCGCGTTGCCCATGACCGACCTGCACAGCGGCTATCTGGTCTACGGCCGGCGCGCCTTGGCCGAGATACCATTTTCGCGTCTGAGTGACAGCTTCGACTTCGACATCGAGGTCATCGCGGCGGCGCGCGCGCGCGGACTCGCTGTAGGCGAGGCGCCCATCCCGACCCGGTACGGCGACGAGATATCCCACCTCAATCCACTAACCTACGGACTGCGCGTTCTGCGCGTCCTGTGGCGATTCAAGCGAGGCGACTATGCTCCGTAGAAGGGCTATCCATCGAGCCGTCCTCACGCTGATCGTCGTTGCAGCAGGTTGCGCGTCGTCGGGCACACGCTTCCCCTGGCCGGCGCACGCCCCCGCAGTCCCCGCGATACGAGCCGACGTCACCACCGTGAACCCATCCTACCGGCGCATGGGCTCGCAGGTACTGGTGCGGCGGGTGAGCCGCCCGACTCGCGCCAGCCTCGACTACGCCGCCTATCACGCCAACTTCATGAATGCCGATCCGCCTCCCGACGGGGCCATGATCGGCGACAAGGGCAAGCGCCCCACCACGACCAATCCCTTTGGCGGCGTGCTGGTGGCCGGTTCGCTGACCGGCTCCGTAGCGAACACGGCGCTCAGCGCCGATGAGCGCGCGCACCCGCTGGCGCTGGCGCCGCTGGTCGAACTTCTGGTGTCGAAAAAGGTTACTGGCGCCGACCGCCTGGAAGACGTCGTGGCCCGGGTTCGCTCCGTAAGCTGGGGCCTGGCCGGCGGACCGCAGATTGTGCGGCAGATGGCGACCGAGGCCTTCCTGCACGATCCCGGTTCAGGCCGCGCGGTCGAGATCTGGATCAAGATCGAGTTCGCGCCCTGGTTCACCGGCTTTTCCTCTTCGCCCGACGAGGACGGGGACGGTTTTCCCGAGATCTACGGCCGTGTCGCTGACAGCGCCCTCGGGCCAGCCCGGGACATCGTGAAGTTCATCCGCACCGAGTACGAGGGCCGCGTTTTCACACCGGCCGAAGTCAAGGCCTGGGCCCATCAGCTCGCCTCGTACTGGTATCCCTCATACAACACCGATCTGGTGACCACGCCCGCTGCCTGGCCAGCCGACGACACCGAGTCCGCGATCCGAAAGGAACTTGGCAGTCTGAGCTTTTCCGCGCCGACGGTGGTCATGCGCGGCAAGCCGCTCGGCAAGCCTGTCTACAACGTCTTTCTCGTCGAGGGCACGGTCGAGAGTCCAGGGCCGGTCGCCCAGAAGAGCGGCGCGGCCGGGCAAGGCACGACACAGAGTCAGATCCCTGCAGCGGGCTTGAGCCTTGGCCCCAGCACGCCGTCGCCCAACACCGCCACGGTGAAGAAGGTGATTCTTGCCGAACTGGCCGCGCACGGCAAGTCGTGGTCGTCATGGACCGCTGAGGTCTCCGCGTTTCGGGCCACGCTCAAGCAGCGCTTCGACTCCATGCCGGCTGGATCCAAGGCCCTGGCGGGCAGCGATGGGTTTCTCTTCTTCCGCAATTCCATCGCCTATGTGCTGGGCGGCGATTTGGCACGCCAGAGCGGTGATCGCAACCCGATCCCCGCGATCGTCGCGTGGAAGAAGCTGCTCGCCAAGCACGGCGTGGACTTCCTGTTCATTCCCATTCCCACCAAGGAAGAGATCTTTCCCGAAAAGATCGGGGCCACCTCTGGCGACGCAGCTCTTGCGCCCTTCGCGGGCAAGGTGGTCAATCCCTTCGGGAGAAAATTTCTGCTCGACCTCGCCGACAAGGGCGTCGAGACCGTGGATTTGCTGCCTGCATTTCTTGCCGGGCGCAGCGTGCGCGCCAGCGAGCCGCTCTATCAGGCGCAGGACACGCACTGGACCGCTCGTGGCCTGGAACTGGCGGCGAAGATCGTCGCCGAGCGCATCACGCACTATCCCTGGTACAAGGGCATCATCGCGCATCGCCAGGCGTACAAGACCAAGGACGAATCCTTCACCCGTCACGGCGACCTGCATTCGCGCCTGCCCGAGGCTGAGCGCGCGAGGTTCGCTCCCGAGACCTTGGTGGGCCACCAGGTCGTGAATCCCGATGGAACGCCGTACGAGGACGATCCTGACAGCCCGGTCGTCATCCTGGGCGACAGCTTCACCGGGGTGTACGAGTTGATGGACTGCGAGCACGGTGGCGTGTCCGCCCATATCGCCAAGGAGATCGGCTACCCGGTCGATCTGGTGATGAGCTACGGTGGGGGACCCAATGTGCGCGAGAAGTTGCTCCGGCGCGGTGAGGACAAGCTTACGAGCAAGAGACTCGTGATCTGGATGATGACCGCGCGCGACCTCTTTGACTTCGCCGAGGGCTGGCAGCCTTTGGAAAAGAGATGAACACAAGAGCAGGTCTTCTCTGCGCGGTCGCCGCGGCGGCAATGGGCTGCACGCGGAGTGCGCCCCAGCGTCCGCCGGGTCCGATGGTGAGCACGCTGTTCGCCCTCGACGCCGATTTCGGCGCCGACGCGGACACCATCGCGCGCGCTTTCACCTCGTTGCAAGACATCGCCGCGGCCGTTGAGCAGCGCCACCGGCGCACCCGCGCGGACGGCGCCGACGACATCAACACTGTGGTATTTGGCGAGTTCAAGTTTCAACGCGAAATCGAGAGCGCGGCATCGCGCTTCTTCCAGTTGTCGTCGGTGCTGCGCGACCGCCGCGGCAGTTGTCTAGGTCTCGGCGCACTCTACCTGGCCATCGGCGAACGCATCGGTGTTCCCCTCGATGGCATCCTCTTGCCCGGACACTTCTTCGTGCGCACGCGCGGGCCGGGTGGACGCAACGTGGAGTTGCTCCGTCAAGGAGAAACCATGCCCGACGAGTGGTACCGCAAGAAGTACGGGCCTTGGCCCGAACCCCCATCCGCGTATTTCCGTCCCGTCACAGTGTCAGAGCTCGGCGCCATCCACTGGTACAACCGGGGCAACGACCTGCGTGCGGCCGAAGATTTCGGCCCTGCCGAGCATGCCTATGCTCGGGCCGCAGAAGAATTCCCGGGATTTGCCCAGGCGAACGCGAGCCTGGGAGCCGCCCAGCAACGGCGCGGCGCCTTTGCCGAGGCTGAGGCGTCCTACCGCGCGGCCGCCCGCGCCTGGCCGGACCTGCCCGGCCTGGCACACAACCTGCAGCTCTTGCAGGAACAGCACAATCAGGACGCGGTCCCGCCCAGATAGCGGCGCTACTTGCCGTCGGCCAGATCGGCCTTCAGGCAGAAGTAGCGCTTGCTCTTGCGGTCGGCATCGAAGAACTCGTCCACCACGGCTCCCTTCCATACCTCACGCATGCTCGCGGTCAGGGTTAGGCGATGAAGCGCCCCCACATCGAAGCGCCTGAGCGAGCCGCCCACGACCTTCTTCATGTTGTCGTCTATGTCGGCGCGCGGCCGGCGCGGCTTGTAGTGGGCAACCAGGATGGTTTGCTTGTCCATCGGGCCGCCTTCGACCCGGTACTGCATGACGTAGGCGTAGTCGTAGAGATCGTCTGCGGGAAACTTGCCCGGGATGTTCACCAGCCGCGCGGTGACGTCGATGGTCAGTGTTGGCTGCTTGGCCTGCACGGCCAGTGAACAGAGGAGCAGCGTGAAAGCCTGCACGAGCGATCCCATGATGCGAAGGTGTGAGCATCCGAGTAACTCCTACTTCGCCAGAGTATAGCGTTTTGGACTGGCAGTGGCGTTGCTCCACGTGCGGCGGGGCCAGCTTTAGTGTATGCCTCAATCCCCTTGCCAATGACTATTCTCATCACGGGCGCTGCGGGCGAAATCGGTTCCCGCATGGCCCGCTGGTTCCACCAACAAGGCCATCGCGTGCGCGCGCTGGTGCTGCCGGGGGACCAGCTGGTCAGCCGCCTGGGTGATGCGGCCGAGATCCACCATGGCGACGTCACCAAACCCGCGACCCTGGCCGGGGCGTTCGTGGGGGTCGATGTCGTCTATCATTTGGCCGCGGTCCTGTTGTGCGAGAAGGCCGAGCTGTTCCGCGCCGTCAATGTCGAGGGCACGCGCAACGTGGTCGCGGCAGCCGAAGCGGCGGCGGTGGGACATCTCATCCATATCTCGTCGGCCTCGGTGGTCTATCCGCGCACCACGCACTACTCGCGCTCGAAGCGGCAAGCCGAGGACATCGTTCGCGCCTGCAAGGGGACGCACTTCACCCTGGTCCGGCCTACGCTGGTCTACGACGGCGACGGCGGCCTCGAATTCAAGCTGTACGCCGATTTCGTGAAACGCTACCCGCTGGTGCCAATGGTCGCCGGCGGCTGGGCACGCAAGAGCCCTGTCCACGTCGACGATCTTCTCTCAGGCCTGCTGGCCATGGCTGGCAATCCCGTCACCTTCGGCAAGACCTACAACCTCTCAGGCGGCGAAACAGTCACGCTGCGCGAACTAGCGCAGCTCATGCTGGCGAAGCAAGGGCTGGCAAAGCCGATGTTGACCATTCCCGCCAGCCTGTGCCGGATCGCAGCCCGCCTCTGGGGCGCCCTCGATCGCCGCCCCATGCTCATGGAACACACCATCGCCGGCTTGACCCAAGACGCGGATCTCGACCATTCCGCGGCGACGCAGGATCTCGGCTACCATCCCATAGGCGTTCGAGCGGGGATTCTTCGCTAGCCGTCAGCGCCCTACTCGTCGAGCGCGATCTTGGCCCAGCCCTTCATGCCGAAGCGCAGGTCGCGCTCGGCGAAGGCCCAGATCACGATGCGCTTGCCCTGCAAAATCTCCAGGTTGCGCGCCAGTTCCTGGCGCACCAGGGTCGACGCGCCGCCGTCGTTCACGATGGACGCAAGCGGCGTGTGCAGCTCGAAGGCGAGGTTGGCGATAAGACCTGCCGCCTCCGGCTCGTCGGTCTGGTAGATGCGCGAGAAACTGTCGCCCAGAAGCAGGATACGTGACTCGTCGCTGTCTGCGTACGGCTCGCCCGCCTCGTCGAGCACGCGATAGGCCGTGGTCGTTTCGGGCGGGAAAGCGCGGGATTCGCCCGGCAGGCGGCTCATGCGCGGAATGTCGGGCCGCCGGGACACGGTTACGGTTTCCCGCCGGTAGTTGACTCTGGGCAAGAGCTGGTCCGCGCCCACCACGGCGCGCACGCGTTCGGCCAGCAGCGTCGCCGCGAGGCGAGCCCCTTCGCCGGTCCAGTGCGTGTCGGCGGCGAGATACAGCCGGGGCCGGTCGGGGCGATTCCGTTGCTCGCGCACCAACGGCGTGAAAAGATCCAACACATCGATGCCCTGCCCGCGCAGCTCGTCCATGAAGCGCCTCGTGTTCACTGACAGGTCGAGGCTGGGCGCAAGTCCGCGCCGCAGACGCTCGGGCGCGATGGACGGCTTCGACGGCACGGGCACTACCAGCAGGGCGATGCCGTGACGACGAAGCTGACCGGCGAAGTCGGCGATGGTTGCGGCCGGATCTTCTCCAGGGCCCTCGGACTTGAGGTTCTTGAAGTAGCCTTCGCCCAGGTAGCGGATGTCCGGTCCGTAAAAGGCCCAGCCATCCGCGGCGGCCACGGCCTTGTCGCCCAGATCGCGCATCAGCAGCCAGCGCAACTGGCGGTAAGCCGGCCGGAGCCAATCGGCAACCTTGCAAGATTCCTCCAGTTCCTTCTCGAAGCTGCGCAGGTTGGCCTCACTCGGGACCTTTCTGAACACGCCGAGAACGCGCAGGGATTCTCCTTCGACCACCTTTTCCCAAACACCTTGAAACAACGGAACCGCGAAGATGATCCCGAGGAAGACGAAGGCGAAAGTCTTGCAGCAGGCGCGCGACATGATCAGAACCGGAAGTAGAGAAAGGGGTTGAAGCTTTGTGTGTACATGGCGGCCAGGCCGAGCACGAACAGCGGCACCAGCCAGGCCAGCTTGGGCCAGCTCACGTCGCGGGCCAGATCCCAGGCCTGCGTCTTGCGCGTGACCACGAAGGCGCAGATTCCCATCATCATCACGTGGTTCAGGGAGAAGACCTCGCCGCGCACCAGTTGGCCGTGCGGCAGCGCCGCCCCGAAGCCGAACAGGGCGCGCAGGTATGCCGCGGTGGCGGCCCAGTTCTCGGCCCGAAAGGGCACCCACGCCAGCAGCACCAGCGTAAAGGTAACCACGACCTGCAACGGCCGCGGCAGGAACGACCACAGGCCGCCGTCGCGTTTGGCAAAACCCCGTTCCAGCGCCAGCCAGAACCCGTGGTAAGCGCCCCAAAGCACGAACTTCCAGGAGGCCCCGTGCCACAGACCGCCGATGAGCATGACCAGCCAGAGATTGAGCATGGAGCGGCGCGCGCCGTAGCGGTTGCCACCCAGCGGGAAATACAGATAGTCGCGCAGGAAACTGGACAATGACATGTGCCAGCGCTGCCAGAATTCGGTGAGGCTGCGCGACAGGTACGGTGAGTTGAAGTTGCGCGGGATCTCGAAGCCGACCATGCGGCCGAGTCCGACCGCGATGTCCGAGTACCCGGAAAAGTCGAAGTAGATCTGGCCGGCGTAGGCGGCCAGCCCCCACCAAGCCGTCAGCGCGTCGGGCGAATCGGCGGCGAACACGGCGTCCGCGATGCGCCCCATCGCGTTGGCAAGCAGGATCTTCTTGGCGAAACCGAGAATGAAGAGAACCACGCCCGAGGCGAAGCGCTCATAGGTGTGGTGACGGTGGCCGAACTGATCGGCGATGGTGTTGTAGCGAACGATCGGCCCTGCGATCAGGTGCGGAAACAGTGCCACGAAGCAGGTGAAATCGCTCAATCGGCGCGCCGGGGGCGCGGTGCCGCGATACACGTCCACCGTGTAGCTGATGGTCTGGAACGTGTAGAACGAGATGCCGATGGGCAGCGTGATCTGCATGATGCGAAAGCCCTGCTGTCCCAGCAGGTGCAGCAGCGCATTGGCGTTCTCCTGCGCGAACACGCCGTACTTGAAATAGCCCAAGAGCAGCAGGTTGTTGATCACGGCCACCGCCAGGGTGCCCTTGCGCAGCCGCTGCGACGAACCAGGCGCCGCGATGATGCGAGCGGCGTAGTAGTCGCACACCGTCGAGTACATCATCAACAATACGAACCACGGCTTGTGCCAGCCGTAGAAAACGTACGCCGCGAGCGTCAACAGCGCATTCCGGTAGCGGAACGGCAGCGCGTAGTACAGCAGCAGTACCAGCGGCAGAAAATAGAAGATGAAGATGTTGGAGGTAAAAACCATCTCGCTCTAACCGCGAGATTGCATCCGGCCAAGCAGGCGCTCGGACTCGGTGAGCAGCGACTTCATCTGCCCCGGTACGCGCAAAGCCTTGTCGGTGAGCGAGCTCGCCATGAGCACGCCGTCGGAGGCCCGGTGCACGTCGGTCCGGAACAGGAAATGCCCCAGAGTGCGCACACGGGACGGCGCGGATACGGCCGGCGGACAGAAGCGCGCCTGCACGCGGATGTGCAGCTTCTCTTCGCGCGAGGCATTGGCGAAGTAGTACAGGCGGCGGTGCTGGGTGGCGAGGCAGGCGACCAGCGGCTCGGACAGCGGGGCCAGCAAGCGCTCGCGCAAAGAACGCCGCTCGCCCGAGGCCATGATGGCGGGAATTCGCGCGCAGTACACCACACCCCCTGCATTCAGGTCAGTTTCAGGCTGGATAACGTACTCGAAAGGGACGGGCAGCGAATCGTGGGGCAGTTCTGCGGCGCTCAGCCAATCAGCGAAGCCCTCGATCGCGCCGGAGCGTTCGACCGCGAGGTGTTCGGCGATACCGGTCGGCATGGCGGGCAGTTCGGGCACGGGCCGTTCCAGAAACGCCTCGGGCGCTTCTAGCTTGGTCAAACTTCCCCCGCCGGTACCCGAGATGAATCCGTGCGTGACATAGGCCCAAGGCCTGCGGCCCCGCGCAAGGTCGTCGCGTGCGCACACCGTCGGCAATTCCTCCTCGGAAATCGGCTCTCTGTCGAAAAGGAAGAGGCCTTCTCCGAGCTTGCGGCCGAATACACCGGTACGCTGGTGGAAGCAGAGGTCGTCGCCCTCGTCGAATTCGTCCCAGCCGCGGCCAGCCGGCAGACCCAGCTCCACGCTGATCATCGAGATGTGCAGGCGCTCGCCGGCATCGTTGACGACTGCGTTTTCGGGCTGGGCAGCCAGAGCCGCCACGGCCTGCCACTGGAACGCGCCCAGTTGCTTGATGAGGGGTTCCTCGGCCAGCCCGCCGGGGACGAGGTGGGGCATGCCCACGTGCAAGCGAAACTCGCGCCAGGTGGGTTCAGTCATTTCGCAGAACCACCGGTGCGGTTTTCGATCTCCCTGGCCAGCGCCTCCATGGTGCACAGCCTGCCCACGATGTCCATCTCACCGATGCGCACGCCATACCGGCGTTCGATGTCGGCTAGCAATTCAGTGGCGCTCAGCGAGTCGATGTAGCCGCTATCGAGCAGGGGCGCGCGGAGGTCGAGACTCTCGGGCGGGACGTGGTCGCGCGAAATGCGCGACACCGTCGTCCGCAACATGTCCAGCACGGTGCCGGAGGCGGGCTCCTCCGCCTCGGCTGGTGACGCAGCACTAAAATCGGACTTGGCAGGACTCTTTTTGCTGGAGAACCACATTTTGAGTGAGCCGACCGGACAAATGATGCTCTGTTTGCTATCGTTCCGTCAACCGTCGCCAACAAGCCAGCGGGCTCGGGCTGCGGTCGGAGGCTTCCATGAACGACTCCCAACCGCCGTTCGTCGTCGCGACGTCCGCCAGCGGCACCTCGCCATCCTACGAAACCAGCAGCCTTCGGCTGGCGCTCGGCCTTGCGCCCGGCATACCGTTCAACCTCGGATCCCTGCTTTCGGATCGACTGTGCGAACAGGGTCACGGCGGCCGTCTGGCTTTGGTTTGGGAGAACCATAGCCGGCTGCGCAAGGACTTCACCTTCGATGATCTGCGCCGGTACAGCGACGTCTGGGCGGGAAAGCTGGCGGATCTGGGCATTGTCGCCGGCGACCGCGTCTGTCTCTTTCTCGATCGCGTGCCGGATCTCTATTTCGCCTTCCTGGGCATTCTCAAGCTGGGCGCTGTGGCCCAGCCGCTTTTCTCGCAATTCATGGCCGACGCGCTCGAGGTCCGCTTGGCCGACGCGGACACCCGCGCGGTCATCACCACGGCCAGACATATCGAGAAGGTGCGCTCGGTTCGTGCCCGGTTGCCAGCGCTGTCGTGGGTCGTCCTGGCCGACGTCAAGCCGGGCGCCGCGCCCGTCCTCGGCGAAGGGGAGACGGCGATGAACGCCGAGACTGCGCCTGCGCGAGTCTTCATCCCATTTCCGGCCAACGAAGACACGCCCTCGCTCCTGCACTACACCTCGGGGACCACAGGTCGTCCCAAGGGCGCGCAGCACGTGCACGGCTCGGTGCTGTCGCAGCTTGCGACCACGCGCCACGTTCTCGATCTCCGCGCCGAGGACGTCTACTGGTGCACCGCCGATCCAGGCTGGGTCACGGGCACCTCCTACGGCATCATCGGTCCGTGGGCCGTGGGCGCGACCCAGGCTGTCTTCGAGGCGGGGTTCTCCGCCCCGCGTTGGTACGATTTCATCGCGCGCCACCACGTGACCGTCTTCTACACCGCGCCCACGGCCATCCGGATGCTGATGAAGGCGCCACCCCCGGCTGCGGAGCAACTCACCAGCGTTCGCCACATGTGCAGCGTGGGCGAGCCGCTCAACCCCGCGGCAGTGCTGTGGGCCGAAAGGGTCATGGGGCGGCCTTTCCACGACACCTACTGGCAGACGGAAACTGGCGCCATCATGATTTCAAACGTCCCCGAACTGCCCATCAAGCCCGGCTCCATGGGAAAGCCGGTCCCTGGTATCCAGGCGGCGATCCTCGACGCCAAGACCTTTGAGCCGATCACAACGCCCGGCGCGCCCGGACTGCTCGCCTTCCGACCGCCCTGGTCGTCCATGTTCCGAGGCTACTTCAAGGCCGAGGAGACCTACCGAAGCAAGTTCGTGGGCGAGTACTACCTGACCGGCGACCGCGCCAGCGTGGACAGCGACGGCTATTACTGGTTCGTGGGGCGCGATGACGACGTGATCAACACCGCGGGCCACCTGGTGGGACCGTTCGAGGTCGAGAGCGCGCTGCTGCGACACCCGGCAGTGGCTGAATCAGCGGCCGTGAGCAAGCCCGACCCGACCTATGGTGAGGTGGTCAAGAGCTTCATCGTGCTGCGGCCCGGACACGCCGGCACCGACGAGCTGAAGCTCGACATCATGAATTTCGTGCGCAAACATCTTTCGCCCGTGGCCATGCCGCACGCCATTGATTTCGTGGACAAGCTCCCCAAGACCCGCAGTGGCAAGATCGTGCGCCGCATGTTGCGCGCCCAGGAATGGGGCGAGCCGGTAGGCGATCTCTCGTCGCTCGATGACTAGAAAGGCCGAGGACATGGCTGATGATCAGCAAATCGCGCGAACCATCTTGGACTACATCAGGCGGGAATACGCGGACGTCTTGCAGGGCGCGCCCATCGACGCGAACACGCCGCTCATCTCCTCGGGGCTCATCGATTCGCTGTCGATGGTGTCGCTCAAGATGTTCCTGGATCAGACCTACCGCGTGCGCATCCCCGACGCCGAAGCCAGTGCCGAGGCCTTCGACAGCGTGAGCACCATCGTGACGTTGCTTCGCCGTCTCCGCGTTGAGTGACGATCGCAATGGGAACCCTGAGAGGGTTCGCTCTGCCCTTCGGCCCCCCACGCCCACCCCCACCCCGCTCGCTTCGCTCGGCCTCGCCATGCCCTCCCGCGATGGTGCGCCGCCGGCGAAGCCGGCGGGCTCCCCACGCGACTAACGGGCCAGGACGCGCTCGGCAATCGATCGCGCCTCGGGATCGTAGGGATTGACGGCGAGCGCGCGTCGCAGCCATTCCCTCGCTTTGCCTGGCTGGTGGTCGGCAAACGCGACCTCGGCGAGCAGGGCCAGGCTGCGCACGTCACGCGGGTCCTGTCCTAGAAGGATGCCAGCCAGGGCCTCGGCGGCCCGAATCTCTCCGGCGGCGAAGTGGGCGCGCGCACGAAGCTGCGCGGCCGGCCGCGAGTCCAGAGCAGCCAGCACGTACTCGGCCTGGCGGGACTGCCCCAGCACGACGAGCAAACGCGCCAGGTGAAGACGCGCCGCCTCGAGTAGCTCCCTGTGGCCGCCAAACCGCGCGGCCAGTTCATCCAGGATGGCGTCGACTGTCGCGCGCTCGCCCAGCTCAAGGCCGGGGCCTTCGCGCAGAAAGAGTATTTCGTAGCCGTCGGTGTATGCGAGTCGCCAGTCAGCCGAGCCGGCGAGACGCCAAATGAGGCCGAGGTAGCGATCAGGGTAGGCCGTGCTCAGCACGACCGCGCCAAAGCGCTCCCTGGCGTTGAGGGCGTCGAAGCGAGCGGGATCGTCAAAGAGCGCGAGGTAGTCGGCGTACTCCTGCTCGGTGTGCAGCACGAGGCGCGTGTCGATGTAGGGCCGCAGGGATGGAATCGTGAAGCAGAGGTATCCACCGTGTTGATCGGCGGCGAACACCGGACCCGCCGCGCGTATCCCTGCCAGCCGGCGCACCGACTGGACGGGAAAATGGAACGGCGTCGGACTGCCAGCGGCGGGCTCACGCATCTGAGTAAGGCCGGCAAGCACCAGTTCGCCGCCCAGGAACGCCGCCAGCACAGCAGTCCCGACACCAACATGGGAACCCGCCAGCGACGAGGGCGCGCGCGAAGCGCGCGGGGCGGGCAGGGTGGCCGGCTGTCCCGAAGCCCCCGTAGGGGGAGCTGGCGGGCTCCCCACGCGACTACGCCGCCGGGCCGCGTTCCACGACGCGAATAGGCGCAGCCCGGACACGAAGGCAATCGCGGCAAGAGGTGCGGCCACCCAGTAGAAGAGAGGCAGATTCCGGTTGGCCATCAGGGCCAACCCGAGAAAGGCGGCAATCGCCAGCAGGTGGGCGAGATGAAAGCGCGGGCGAAAGAGCGCAATGGCGGCGGCCAGGAGCACAAGGATCCATTTGAAATGCCAGACTAGCTCAGGGGCTGTTCGCTCGAGCACGAAGGGTGGAATGTTCTCCGCGACCTCGCTACTGAAGACGTTGGCGTGGCCCTGGGTGATGCGCCCGAGCAAGCGCAAGGGAAGCACTATCGCATCGAGGCCGTAGGGCGTGACGAACGAGGCCAGCACACACAAACCAAGCACGATCGCGAGTGGACGGACCGAGCACGACTCCTCGCTCGCAAATGGCCAGCGGCGAAACTCGCGCGTCGAGAGCCAGGCCCCGGCGAGATACATCGCCACGAGCAAGGGCCCCAGAGGTGCTAGTCCCTGGCAGTTGCACCACACGACCTGCGCAAGCGGCAGGACGACCCACGCCCATCGCGCACGCGCCGGTTGCGTGCGTAGCCGTTCCAGGGCCAGGAGGAAAACCGCCAGAAGAACCAACGTGACGACGAGCGGACGCATCGGCACGAGGTGGCGATCGAGGATCAGTCCGCCCAACACCGCGACCGCGCACACGCCCCGGGCAATGGCCCCGCCCGAGAGTTCCGCCGCGCGAACGAGGATTGTCGCGCCGCCAGCAACCAGCGTCGCCTTCGCGATGGCCAGCCCTGCGAAACCGGAGATCGAGTAGAGGGCATAGGCGCCAACCTGGAACAGCCAGTGTACGTCCACCCAGGGCCGACCCGCCGCGCTCAGCGTGAAAGGATCGAGGCGCAACAGTGCCCGCTGATGAAAGATCTCGCGTCCGGCAGCCAGATGCCAGTAGATGTCTCCGTCCGAGATCGGCCCCCGCGAAACCACGAAGGCCCCCACGGCCACCGCCGAGAACAGAAGCATCCTTGCCAGCAACTGCCAGCTGGCCACCACCGCCGAGTGAGAATCGGGGGCAGCCGGGCCAACGGACATTCAGCAAACCCGCAAGAGCGAGACTACTGCCAGGGGAACCAGTTGTTAGACTGCATGAGCGAGATCACACGCCCTGCCCAGTCTTTGTGGCCCTGCAGATCGAAGTGGTGGTTGTCTTGCATTTCGATGCCGTCGGTGGGAACCAGCACCAGATTCGAAATCAAGCCCGGAAGCTGCTTGATGAGCGGCACCATGACGGTACCGATCGCGCCCGTAATGGCGTACTGGCCCGTCGCGTTCTGCTCGTAGTCGCAGAACAGAACCGGGAGATTGGGCTCACCAAGGTCGGAACGAATGTCGGAAACCAGCTGCACAACGCGGGCCGGGAAGCCGGGGACCAAATTGGACGCCAGGTGCTCGCCGTCGGTGACCCCCAGCATGATGACGATTGCGCCAAAGGTGACGTTGCCCTTGAGCTGGCCGGCCCAGCCCATGAAGACGGGGTAGTAGAGCCCAGACTTCTGGTAGTCCACGGTGGTCGCCGAGCCCTGGCCATAGCCGACCGAGATGAACTGGACATCGCTGGTGGCTGCAACCGCACCCTGGGCAGAATGCAATATTGCCATGCCCGGCCCCGCAGAGGTGTATCCAGCCTGGGGCGCCGTCGGTTCCTTGGCAAGGGTGAAGCTGCCCTTGTAGCTCCAGAGTCCGTCCACGGTGTCGTAGAAATAGGAGGTCAAACTGGTCGGCGTGGTGGCTGCCCCGCGCATGTTCGAATGGCCGAAGTGGATGAAGACGACGGCCTTGTCCTTGGGCACGAACTTGCCGTTGATGGTCACGCCCGCGCCGCTCGCGCCTCCGCCACCACTGCTGCCGCCCGTGCTGGCCCCACCCGTTGCTGCGGACTTGCCGCCGGTGCCGCTCACCCCGCCACTTGCAGCGGTTTGCCCGCCGCTGCTTGTTGTTCGACCAGCGCTTCCAGCGGTCTGCCCGCCAGTTAGCGTGGTCTGCCCGCCGCTGCTTGCCGTTCGGCCGCCGGTTGCCGTGGTTTGCCCGCCGCTGCTTGTTGCTCGACCAGCGCTTCCTGCGATCTGCCCGCCGGTTACCGTCGTTTGTCCGCCGCTCGCGGTGGTCTGCCCGCCGCTTGCCATCGTCTGCCCGCCGCTTGCGGTGGCTTGCCCGCCGGTTGCCATGGTCTGCCCGGCGGTTGCCATGGTTTGCCCGCCGGTTGCCATGGTCTGCCCGGCGGTTGCCGTGGTCTGCCCGCCGACCGCCGTGGTCTGCCCGCCAGCTACCTGGGACTGGCCACCTGACCCGGCCCCGCCGCCTGATCCACCAGACTCGCGCTGGAGACCGCAAGCGAGCCCCACGAGAGCGGCCAGGACAAGGCCGACGGCGCCGAGATGCGTGAGCCGTCTATTGGAACCTCGCTGAAAGGCGCCCGTGTTGGTCATTGCTTCTTTCCTACCGCGTCTATTCAGCTACCAGTAGAAGTTCGGGGCTCCCACAGCCAAGAATTGCTCAAAAAACTTCATCACGCCGGCTCGTCAAAAGGGTGCCGTGGCAACCCCCAATGAGACCGTCCAGGGCAGCAGCCTCCATGGAGATCGAGGCTGTCCGTTCTCGTCTTGTCGGATGCCGTCGTAGCCGTATGGGATAGATGCGGCGACGAGCAAGGCAATCCAGGGAGTGGACCATTCGAGGGAGATATTCGCGGCTGTGCTGAAAAGCGGCGTCGTCTGTTCCGCGTCCTGATCCCTATCGTGACCCGTGAATCCGGTCAGGGAAAGTCCGAAAGCCGGCACGAGTGGTCCTAGAAAGTAGCCTGCGTATCCGTAGAGCGTGCCACTCGGCGCGCGGTAGTTGTGTATCTTGTTTTCTCCGCCACGCCAGGCCGCGGCGCCCCCCAGGACGATCAGTCCCCACATCTGGTCCAGGGTTTGATCCAGAATGAGCGAGGCCGTCGGCTCCCCGAATCCGATCTGCTGACTCTGATTGATGGGCGTTCCTCCGGCGGTGAAACGTGCGTCATAGACCCCCGTAGGAATCCCGACTACGCCTGTCAGCAACAGGGAGTTAGTTCGCCCCAACTTGCGCGTCGCGAGGATGTTGATATCGCCAAGGCCGCTATTGCTGTAGTCGACGGCCGGAACCCCAGAGCCCCCCAGGTGGGTCGGATCCACGAGATACTTATACACGAGCGGAAGGTTGACCCCAACGTTCCACTTCTGGCCAATATCGGTCGTGATCAGGGTGTTGAAGAAGACATTGTACTCGGGATAGCCGGGCTGGCCGAGCTCCGTGTAGGTGACCTGTTCTTGCACGTTGAACAGACCCCCGGTCACATTGCGGCCGATCCATTTGAGGCCCACGCTGGAGCCTCCGCCTGAACCGGCGCCGCAGCCGCCCACTGTTTGCCAGCTCGCCACGAAACCGCTCGGCTCCTCGATGCGCACCGCGAGTGCAGGATCAGGGGTTCCTGGGAGGCCGGCACCGCGCGAAGTTGCCGACGGCGCGCTCGGATTTTCCGCGCCGCCAAGCGCTTCGAGCCCGCGTAAGACCCGCGAGGCTTCCCAGCTCCGTAGAACGGACGGGCCGAACGCGATCGAAAAAAGCGTGAGGGCAACGAGGGTGGAGAGCCGAAGGTGCTTCATTCGAGGCCGTTGCAAAACCGTGTTCGTACTTTGTCGAACCACCCTACAGGCTTACTGGTTGTAGTTGCAATACCCAGTCAGTCTGCCGCAGCCGTCGGGCTGCGGGCCGCAAATAGTCGCGGGACAGTCCGCACATGTCAAGGGCGTGCAAGTACCGGTCCCCGCACAGAAGATAACACAGGTCTCAGCCGAGTCTGCGTTTTGCGTCTGGTCGCCGTGGTGGCCCATGATGGGGGCCACGATGCTATCGCGCGCGTCGCGCAATCGGCGAAAAACCGGTAAGGTCTTCAACAGTCGGGCGATAGGACATGGCGGAACTAAGATGAGACTTCATGTCGTAGGGTCGATGTCCGACCCTGAAGACGCCAATAGCCGGTCCGAACCCCTGGACAAGCTGTACCAGGAGCATGCCTGCGACGTTAGGCGCTGGGCGCGGCGCCTGGCTGGACCGTGCGCTGATCTCGAGGATTTGGTGCACGACGTGTTCGTCATTGCGCTTCGTCGGCGCTTCGTGAGCCGGCGAGAGGCCAGCGTGAAGACCTGGCTGTTCCGGGTCACCGACCATGTGGTTCGCAACCGGATGCGCCGCGGGTTCATCCGGCGGCTCCTATTCAATCGACACCAGGACGCGCTGGTTTCCCTGGCTCCGGCCCCGTGTACGCCGCAGGAAGAAATCGAGCGGCGCGAACGGCATGTCCGGCTCTACCAGGCGCTCGATAAGCTCCCCGACTGTTACCGGACAGCCCTCATTCTCTACGAGATTGAAGGACTCTCAGGGGAAGAGGTGGGTGCGTTAACGGGCGTGGGTATTGGAACGGTTTGGGTTCGCTTGCACCGGGGACGCGGCAAGCTCCTCGAAGTCTTGCACAAGGAAGAACGACCATGAGGCCGGATCTTCGGGATCTCACTCGTTTGGCTGAGCTGCCGCCAGAAGATGACCCGGCGGGAGTTGCGCTGCTGATCCGGAGCGCCAGGCAAGCGCCGGACGAGCCCCTCCCGCTGGTCAAGTGGCGCATTCGAAACACCTTGCGCCAGCGGGCGAAATGGAGTCGCCGTGGACTGCGTCTGGCGCTGGTGGGCACGCTGGTTTTTCTGGCCGGCAGTGTGGTGGGTGCGATTGCGGTGCCGCTGCTTAGCTCGCAGCTCGGCTCGGCAGAGCCGGAAACGGCCACGAGCCATCGGTCAACGAAGGCGGTTCTTCACTCCCACCGCCGCGTGCCCGCGCAAGCGATCCCTTCGGCACCCGCGGACGAGCCGCCCATGACGGCGGAGCCATCGGCTGTACCAGCCCCGACGGCGCCCCGGGACACCAAGTCCGAGGTCGCCTCGGATACCTCCGCTCCAGCAAAAGCCGCGCTGGCACCAAGGACGCCGGTGGCTGCTGCCGCGAAGGCGTCAAAGGTGGCGGTGTTGCGTCCATCGACCACGCTGGAAAGAACACGTGTGCCGCCGGCAGGGCCGCCATCGCTGGCGCCGCCGCCAATCGCCGAAGCATCGCCGCCACCACTCGTTTTCGGGACTGTTGCGGGGCGAATTGCACTGAGGGATTCGCCCGTCGTGACAGCTCGCGAGCCGAATTCTCCGGCGGAAAGCAGGCCGGTTTTGACCAATGAATCTGGTTCGTCGCAGAAACTGTCGGTGCCGCCATCGAGCGTCGCCAACCGGGCTCAGCCACCCAACGAACATTCCCTGTTGACGATCGCGGTGCGACGGCTACGGACGGCGCACGATCCGGCATCCGCCCTGGCAATGCTCGACGACTACAAGGCGCGCTTTCCAAGCGGTGCGCTTGCGCCCGAGGCGGCCATGCTGCGTGCCGAGGCACTCTTGCAGATGGGGCGAAAAGGCGACGCGCTCGCCGAGCTGGATCGACTGTCTCTCGATCAGATGCCCAACAGCGACGAGCGTCACGTTGTGCGGGGAGAGCTGCGAGCAACTGTCGGCCGCTGGCGAGAAGCCCTGGGAGATTTCGATGTCGTCCTACGCGGCCACACCCGGACCAGGGCCGACCTTGACGCGACAACCGACATGAAGGTGCGCGAGCCCTTTGAACGCGCGCTGTGGGGACGAGCGCTGGCTCGCAGCCGCCTGGGCGACGACACCGGCGCGCGTGAAGATCTGCGTAATTGCCTGCGCCTTTTTCCTCGCGGACGATTCGCCCCCGAGGCGACCCGCCTGCTCGGTGAGCACCCTTGACCGTGCCTGCGAAGCGGGTGCGAACTCAACTGCTAGCGCTTTCGGCCATACTGGCTGCGATGCTCGTCGCCGGGACAGCCAAGGCGGACGCCGACGTGCCGGCTGCAAGCCGCGGCCTTGTGATTGTCAGCGATTCGGACTGCCCGTCGGGCGAGGCGGTTCGCGATGCGCTCCTCGGTCTTCGCCCGGTGGAAGCATGGCCTGCCCTGTCGGTGGCGATCCGTGGGTTTCCGCAGATGTTGGTGATCGAAATCGGACCACAGAAGACGAACCCGAGGCAGCTCGCGATGGGGCCCGACTGCGCGATGCGGGCCACGGCGGTCGCTCTTGTCATCGCCACCTGGACTGGAGAACTCCCGGTGGAAGCAGCGGGAACGCCTGTCCTCCAGCCGCCTGCGGCTAGCCTCCAGCCGCCGCCAAGAAAGGAGACCGAGACGGCGATGGCGAAGAACGACCGTCGCCAAAGCGAAATCGGAGCCGGCCTGCTGGCGGCAACCGTTGGTGGAATCGTGCCCGGCGTTCGCGTGGAATTCGGTCGGATGAGGCGTGGTGGCGGCTTTGGTTGGCAGTTCGACCTCACGGTCCCCGCAGATCGACAGGTAGCCCTCGGGGGCGTCGCAATCCGCTGGATGCGCTTTTCCGCCGGGATTGGACTCGACGCCCGCTGGGAGATGCGAAGGTTCTTTCTCGACGGGGAATTGCGAGGCGTGGCGGCGCTGACCTACGTTTGGGGCCATGGCTACGTGGCAAACCAATCCGACTGGTCGCCAACCTGGGGTCTTGCCGCGGGCATCCGAGCGGGAATGCCCTGGGGTCGAGCCCGGCTTTGGCTGGACCTGCGCGCCGTCAACTGGCTGTTCGAGCAGAGCGTGCAAATCGATCCAGTCGCGACCGGCGCGGCGACCGCAGCGAACTTGCCATCCTGGGACGCCCAAGCGGCCATGGGTGTCAGCTATGTTTTTCAGTGAGACGAATCTGGGAAAGGTTCGGCTTCCAGGGCTTCCACGCTGAAGAAGTCACAGGTCTACAGCCTGTCCCAGTGCATCTCGAACTGCTTCCACTTCCGTTTTCTCTTCCTCACGAGCGGTAAGGTCTTCGATTTTCGGGCGATAAGAAAGACATTCCTCACCATCATGTGTGGAGATGCTATGGGGCGATGCCATTGGCTTGGCCACCCCCGGGGAGAATCATGATCAAACTGCCAAGAAGCGTTGGGGGGGCTCTTCTCCTGCTCACCACGTGTACCGAAAACGGCCCCGGCGATGCTCCTGGCCGGTTTACGTCCTCGCACGCGGCTCTGGGCACCGTGCCCGCGACCGAAAAAGCCACCTGGACGCGCGTCGGCCCCGCTGTGCCGGGCCCAGACGGGCGCTATTTGGCGTCGGCCGCCTTTGACGATACCCGCAAGGTATTGGTCGTGTTCGGAGGCCGCCCCACGGCCGACAATGCCACGGTGATGGCGTTTCAGGATCTCTGGGAGTGGAATCCCGCGACCGGCGTTTGGACCAACCGCGCCCCAGCCGGCGATCAACCGAGCCCGCGCGAGGGCGCAAGCATGGTCTTTGACTCTGTCCGTAACAATCTCGTCATATACGGCGGGCGCATGCTCACCCGCGACGGCTACATAGACTACCCTGAACTCTGGGAATGGAATCCCGCAACTGGCGCCTTTTCCAACCGCAGTAGTTCGAGCAAGGGGCCAGGCAACCGCAGCGACCAGGCGATGGTCTTCGAGAAATCCACTGGAAAGGTGCTGCTCTTCGGGAACAGCACAACCGATGGAGTGTCGGGCGACACCTGGGAGTGGGATCCCGCGCAGGGCAAGTGGACCCAGCTCACGCCGGCGAGCGCGCCCAGCGCCCGATCTGATTCCGCGCTGGTCTGGGACAGCCAACGCAATGTCGCCGTCTTGTTCGGCGGAATGGAGCAGGCGCAGGGCGGTCTGAGTGGCGTCCCCAAGCAGGACACCTGGGAATGGGATCCAGCGACGCAAAACTGGACCAATCGCACAATCGCGGGGCCCACACCGAGCGCGCGCTACGGCCACGCCATGGCATACGATCCTGGCCGGGGCGTGACCGTGCTGGTGGGTGGTTGGGACATCGATACCGGCAACGCCTTGGCCGACGTCTGGGAATGGGAGCCAACCACGGGGGCTTGGACGCAGCGACTTGCCGGCAGCGAACCCAATCTGCCCCCGGCGCGCCTGTACGCCTCGCTTGTCACCGACTCCGGGCAAGACCACCTCGATCTGGTGGGGGGCATGACCCAGCTCGGCAACGGACAGCCCACTCCCAACCTGGACCCGAAGCCCGGCGAGATTTGGGAGTTGGATCCCAAGACCGCGACCTTCACCAACCGCACGCCACCGCCGCCGCCCTCATGGCCACCGCCGCGCTCGTATCCCGCCATGGCCTTCTATCCTGCTACCGGCAAGACCTACGTGTTCGGCGGACTCGGCGCCAATTCCGCGGTGCTGAGCGGAATCGAGAACAACTCCGTCTTGCTCGACGATCTGTGGGAATGGGATGGTAGCGCCTGGTCCCAGGTCGTGGCCGACGTGCGACCCGCCGCCCGCATGAGCGCGGCGATGGCCTACGATCCATTCCGCAAATCCCTCATTCTATATGGCGGTGCGACCACCGTAGGCTACGCGCCCGTCCCGTCGACGGGCGATGTGATCTTCGGCGACACCTGGGAATGGAACTCTGGAACCCGCCAGTGGACCCAGCTTCATCCCGCGTCGAGCCCGGAGCCTCGCGATTCACAGGCCATGGTCACCGATTCGGGCCGGGCCAAGGTGCTGCTCTTCGGCGGCGAGAGACCCTACTATGCCTACACCTACCCGACTCCCGGAGGCCAGACAGGGGTGGACCCTCGGAGCAACGCAGTCTGGGAGTGGGACGGCGCGACCACGTCCTGGACCAACCGCACACCCTCACCCCTCAGTGTTGTGCCGGCCGGGCGCTTTTCTCCGCCTCTGAGCTTCGACCAGGACCGCCAGAAGATGGTCCTCATGGCGGACGACTCGGACGACGGCACCAGCAACGGTTCCTTTTGGGAGTGGGATCCTGTCACGGCTGGCTGGGTGCTGCGCGACGGCGGCGACGTCGTCGACTTCGAGAGCAACCAGGGCACGAGTCTGGTCGCCTACGATAGCCTGCGTCGCCGGCATGTCGTGCCCATTGCTGGCACACCGGGGGCCCTCGAAACCTGGGAACTAGATGCCAAGGGTCCAACTTGGTACCTGCGCACTCTGTCTGCAGGCATAGACCCGCGCCTCACAGGGGCAGGCGCCACGGCCTTTGACAGCCAGCGCGGCGTGGTTGTGTTGTTCTGTGGCGTTATTGCCACGGGCGCAGGGATGGCTTACGACACGCAAGCGAGCGAAGTCTGGGAGTACAAAGTAACTAGTCTCGGCAACGGCGAGGGATGCACCGCCGCCACCGCATCGACCTGCGCCTCGGGGTTCTGCGTGGACGGCGTGTGCTGCGCGGCCGCGTCCTGTTCGGGATCTTGCCAGTCGTGTAGCGTTGCGGGCCACGAAGGGATATGCGTCCGGGCAGCCCCGGGCACTGAAGTCCCCGGTAGCTGTGCCAACGGACAGGCGTGCGATGGCAGCGGCGCCTGCAAGAGCAAGAACGGCACGACCTGTTCCCGCGCCAGTGTTTGCGCTTCTGGGTTTTGCGTGGATGGGGTGTGTTGCGAGAGCGCGTGTGCGGACACCTGCCTGTCTTGCAACCAGGTCGGTCAAGCCGGCAAGTGCTCTGCCTACACCACGGGCAGTGATCCCGAAAACGAATGCGGCTCGGGCAGCGACCCGTGCCGCATGACCTGCAACGGCGCAGGCGCCTGCGATGCCCCGCCATCGGGAGTTTCCTGTGGGACTTGCCAGTTTTGTGACGGCGCGGGTACCTGCGCTCCCCCCGATCCTGCCGTCTGCGGCACTGGCGGCACTGGCGGCTCGGGCGCGGGTGGCGCGGGAGGAACTGGTGGCAGCGCGGGTGGAAGTGGCGGAAGCGGTGGCATGGGTGGCGTCGGAGGCACCCTCGGCGCAAGCGGAAGCGGCACGGGTGGCGCCAGCAGCAGCCCCGATGGCGGCAGAGATGCGCTCGCGCCCGACCTGGGCAGCCCCGATACCGGAAGAGATGCAATTATGCCCGAGACGGGTAGCCCTGATGGCGGCCGAGATGCGCTCGCGCCCGATGCGAGCAGCCCCGGCAGGGACGCGCTTGCGGCTGATGCGGGCACCCCTGATGGCGGTGGAAACACGCTCGCGCCCGACGCGAGCGTCAGGGCGGGGTTGGGCCACTCGGGTTGCGACTGCGATCTGGGCCAGACCGCACCCGGCACGCCAGGGCTACCTTTCGCCTTGCTCGGCGTCGCCTTCTTGTGGCGGCGGGTGGGCCGATATCACACAGGCGGGGGTGGTCGGCTGCGCAGGCCGACCCGTTCAATTCCGTCGACGAACGGGCTGGCGCCTGTGGGACTAGGGGTCGGGGTTTGGCTCTTGCTTGCCACCTGCTCCGCACCCAATCCCGGCAACGGCCCTGGCATTGAGTTCTCCCATTTGGCTCTGGGCACTGTGCCCGCGAGCGAGATCGCCAGCTGGACTCGCGTCGACCTGCCCCCACCGCCGACGCCCGCCCCGCGCTACATGCAGTCGGCCGCGGTGGACGAGGCCCGCCAGGTGCTGGTCATTCTTGGTGGTTTGGACGACTACGGCAAGGCGTCTCAGGATCTCTGGGAGTGGGATCCTGCGACCGGCAAATGGACCAACCGCACCCCCGCAGGCAGCAAGCCAGGTGCGCGCGGAGGCGCGAGCATGGCCTACGATTCCACCCGCAAGAAGCTCGTCATCTTCGGCGGACGCTCGAACACTGGCTATGACTTCGCGGACACCTGGGAATGGGATCCGACAAGCGACGCTTTCACGGACCGTACCAGCGCGGGGCCGAGCGCCCGCAGTCAGCACAGCATGGTGTTCGAGAAATCAACGGGCAACGTGCTGCTCTTTGGGGGCGGCCTTGCCGATTCGGGTACCTCCATCTGGCCCGAGGGGATCGATTACACTGACACGATTGAGGAGGACCCAGGACGCCGACCTGGCCCTGGGCCTTCGTCTGATGGGAGCGGCATCTCGCTTGCGTTTGGCGACACCTGGGAATGGGATCCCACCAAGGGTGCGTGGACCCAGCTCGCTCCCACCACCGCGCCCAGCGCCCGCTACGACTCTGCGCTGGTGTGGGACAGCCAGCGCAGCCGGGCTGTGCTGTTCGGCGGGATGCAAAAGGACCAGGCTGATGCGAATGGCATCCCCCAACAGGACGTATGGGAGTGGAATCCGGCGACGCCAGGCTGGACTCTGCGCACAACCACGGGGACGGTGCCGAGTGCGCGCTGGGGCCACGCCATGGCGTATGATTCCAGCCGCGGCATGACCGTTCTGGTTGGCGGCAAGGACTTCCAGACCCACCTCAGTTTGGCTGACGTCTGGGATTGGGATGCAACCAAAGGGGCGTGGACACAGCGACTCACCGGCAGCGAGAGCAACCTGCCCGCCGGACGCATGTACGCTTCACTCCTCACCGACCCGGCGCAAAGCCGCCTTGATCTGGTGGCGGGCGTCACCCTTCTCGGTCCGTACGATGCCTCCAGTCTGCCACACGGAGGGGAGCAGATACGTGTGTCTGGCGAACTCTGGCAATTGGATCCCGCCACAGCAACGTTCACCAACCGCTCGGCGCCGGGGAACGCACCGAGCGCCGGCTCGGGTTTCGCCATGGCCTTCTGCCCCGCCACGGGCAAGACCTACGTGTTTGGCGGCTGGAGCGGGCAGCCTTCGTCCCCGTATCTGGACGAGCTGTGGGAATGGGATGGAAGTTCCTGGTCCCAGGTCAAGACGGATGTGCGCCCCTCGGCCCGCGAGAACGCGGCGATGGCGTACGACCCAGTCCGCAAGTCACTCATCCTGTACGGTGGCGACAACAACTTGGACACCAACACCGGCGAAGTGTCGGTCTTGGGTGATACCTGGGAATGGCAGAGCAGCCCCCGCCAGTGGAGTCAGCTCTCTCCCGCGTCGAGCCCTGGCCCTCAGAATACGCTGGCCATGGTCACCGACTCTGGGCGCGGGAAAGTGCTGCTTTTCGGCGCGATCAGGAACGTTGCCTCGTTGGTCTGGGAGTGGGATGGCGCGACCACGACTTGGACCTGCCGCACACCAGTCCCCGGCTCGGTCACGCCAGGCGCGGACACCTTCAACTTGGACATCAACGGGGTGACCTTCGATGACGGTCGCCAGAAGATGTTCTTCTTCGACGGGACGCCCGCCTGGCAAGGCACCACCAGCGACGGCGTCTTCTGGGAGTGGAATCCCATCTCGGCGGGCTGGAAGTTTTACGACACCGGCGACAACATCGATTTCGGCACGCCCTACCCTGTCTTTGCCTACGATAGCCTGCGCCGCCGGCAGGTTGGGGCCCCGAATTCGACGGATCCGACGGGCGCCACAACCGCTATCAACACCTTCGAGCTGGATACCAACGGTGCAACCTGGTACGTGCGTTCTCAGTCCACGGGTCCAATCTGGCCCGGGTCAGGTCTCATGGTGTTTGACAGCCAGCGCGGCGTGATGGTGCTTTTCGGCGCGGGCACGGACCAGGGCGAAGTCTGGGAGTACAAGGTGACCAATCTCGGCAACGGCGAGGGGTGCACCGCCGCCACGGCGTCGAACTGCGCCTCGGGCTTCTGCGTGGACGGCGTCTGCTGCGGGGTCGCTTCCTGTTCCCGCTCCTGTCAATCATGCAACGTTGCCGGCTACGAAGGCACATGCACCTCTGTGACTGCGGGCACTGAAGTTCCTGGTAGCTGCCCAGGACAGGCGTGCGGGACCGACGGCAGTTGCAACGCCAAGAACGGCACAGCCTGCTCCGGCGCGAGCGCCTGCGCCTCTGGGTTCTGCGTGGATGGGGTGTGTTGCGACAGCGCGTGCGATGGAATCTGCGTGTCTTGCAATCAGGCCGGTCAAGCTGGCAAATGCTCTGCCTACGCCGCCGGCAGCGATCCACAGAAGGAATGCGGCCTGGGCAGCGGCGCTTGCCGCTCGACCTGCAACGGCGCGGGGGCTTGCGACTATCCGCAATACGGAACGCCCTGCGGGACCTGTATAACGTGCGATGGCGCCGGCGCGTGCACAGTAGGCGTCGATCCGCTAGATTGCAGTAGCGGCGGCACTGGCGGCGCGGGTGGTTTCGGCGGCGGCACTGGCGGCTTCGGCGGAACCGTCGCGAGTGGAGCGAGTGGAGGTGGCGGCGCAAGTGGGTTTGGCGGCATGATCACCGGCGGCGGAGGAGGTCGTGGTGGCGCGAGCGCCAGTGGCGGCAGCGGTGCGGGTGGTGCCACCGGCGGTGCAGTTGTTGCGGGTGGCGCGAGTTCCGGCGGCGCGAGTGGTTCCGGCGGCAGCCTGAGCGGCGGGGCAGACGGAGGGAGCGGCACGGGGGACTCCGGTGGCAGCACGGATGGCGGAAGAGACTCAATCTCGCCCGACACGGGCAACTTCGATGGCAGAACTGATCTTCTCCTGCCCGACGCCGCCAGCGTCGACGGCCGGCGAAATGCGAGCCCGCCCGACGCGGGCGGCAGGCTACGGCTGGTCCAGGGAGGGTGCGACTGCAGTCTCGGTCACGCCGCAGCTAGTCCCGCGCCCCCGTTTGCCCTGCTCAGCGCTGCCCTCTTGTTGCGGCGACTGCGCAGGAAGAGCGGGAAATAGGTTCTGACACTTTCACAAGGCCGCTCTTCGAGCCATGGAACTGGCTAGGCAGTTCTGGTTCTCAAGGAGATTCTCCGCGCCGCCACGGGCAAAGCGAGGGGGCTCACCCGCCAGCGAAGACCTCAATGATATTGAGGGCGACGGAGTTGCGACTCGGGAAGGTCTTCGCGCGCAGCGCCGCTACTGCTGGATGAGGCCCCGAACCCAGTCGACGAGCGCCTGGTTCGGGGTGGCGCTGATCCCGGTGGGGAGCTTGCGCACGTACCAGGTGGTCGTCCAAGTCACGGACTGGCCCGAGGGCAAGGCCGCGTAAGCGCCCTGGGTTTCGATCTCGATGAACTTGCCCCCGCCATCGACGTAGATGGAAATCTCGCCCTCGCCCGGCGCGTGCGCTGTCGACGGGATGTCGGGGTATTTCTTGACCAAGACGTAGCCGCCAGAGGTGATGTGCGCGATCCAGCCTTCCTTGCCATCGGCGATCAGGCGCGCAGACGCGCTGACGGTTGCCGGATACTGAAACCAGGTGCAGCCGAAGGAAGTCTGGGTGGTCGGGAGCGGGAACGTCCCTCCGGTCGGCGCGAGATCGCCCGTCGGGTAGAACGTCAGGCCACCGGGGAAGACCCGCGTATCTTCCCAGGGGGCGACACTCTTCCCGCTGGCCGTGCTTTGGATGGTGTATTCCGCAACGATACTTTGATTGGTCAGGCCCGGGGTGAACTTCTTGGTGACCGTGGCGCCGATCGACGCGGCGTTGGGGCTTGTGCCCTCGATGGTCTGACTCGACACGGTCATGGTGTAGGCGCTGGTATCGATCTCGGGCGGTGGCGGCCAAGTGCCTGGCCAAGCGCTCTGCGGGCTGACGCGGAAAGTGGAGCCATAGTTGACCGCATCCTGCGCGGTTCCCGTCAAGTAGTTGGGACCGCCTGCGAGGGTCAAGGTGATCACGCGCGCCCCAACTAGGGAATCGACTTCGAAGAAAATGTCGCCGAATTCCAGAACGTACTTTCCATTCGCGCGGGCAATGGGCTGAACCAGTGTGCTCGTTCCACCGCCCGTGCCGCCTGTAGCGTTGGTTCCGCCAGTTCCGATGGTTCCGCCCGTCGCCGTCGTCCCGCCGGGCCCACCGCCGGTCGGGCTGGCCCCACCGGTTGCGCCGGAGCCACCACTGACCGTCGCGCCGCCGCTGGCCTTGGAACCGCCGGCTGCCGAAAGGCCCCCAGTTCCGGTGGCGCCGCCGCTGCCCGTAGCGCCGCCGCTGCCCGTAGCGCCGCCGTTGCCTGTGGCGCCACCGTTTGTCGTCGCGCCGCCATTGCCAGGGGCACCACCACTTGCATTGGCGCCGCCCGTGCTACTTGCACCGCCAGTCCCTATTTGACCACCAATCGAGGTGGCGCCGCCGCTGCCCATAGCGCCGCCGCTGCCTGTGGCGCCGCCGTTTGTCGTCGCGCCGCCATTGCCAGGGGCACCACCACTTGCATTGGCGCCGCCCGTGCTACTTGCACCGCCAGTCCCTATTTGACCACCAATCGACGTTACGCCGCCGTTGCCGCTCGACGCCCCACCGGCTCCGCCACCTGCACTCGCCGGCGCGCCGCCGCTGCCACTGCCGCCACCACGGACGGTCAAGCCGCCAGCTCCGGAGGCTCCGCCCGCAGACGTCGTGTCGCCATTTCCGCCGGCCCCGCCTTTTGCGTGGGAGCCATCCGCCCCACACGCCGTAACCCCACAAAACGCGGCGACCAATGAAGTGGTCGTGACGAACTTCGCTAAGCGCATGACAAACCCCCGTGAAAGAAACCGGATATCAGTTGCCAGGCGGCTCGGCCGACAAGCAGAGGTGCGCGAGCCACCCGACCGCCGAATAGGGCGTACGATAGCGATCCGCGCAATCGAAGCAAGCAAGATCGTCGCGGTCCCCGATCGGGGAGAGCCGGACCTCAAGGCGCCGCCCAAGCGGCTTCGTGACTGGGCGTCGCGAATCTTAAGAGGACGAAGACACGATCATGAACCGCCGGCGGCGCTACGCCGCTTTCAAGAAGGAAGGACACTTCCGCCACCCCGATGTCGGGGCTGTTCAGCGGGGGGAATCCCCTACGACTTCGCCTTCTTCGAAGTTTTCGACTTGCCAGAGCCAACATTTCTGAGCCGTCAAACCGCTTCGGCGGCACATGCGGATTGGGGGAACGATGACTACAAAACGCCTCGAGCACGCTCGTCTTGTCGTTGCCATTACAATGACCATGGGCACTGGGTTTGCCACGCGCGCTCAGGCGCAAACGGTTACGATATCGGTTGATGCCACGGCGACCGGGACGCCGCTTGAACGCGTCTGGCCGTATCACGGCTACGACGAGGTCAACTACTCGACGACCCCGGAGGGTGAGGCTCTGCTCAAGACCCTGGCCACGGCCCATACGGCTCCGGTTCACGTTCGCACGCACTTCCTGCTCAACACGGGAGACGGCACTCCCTCGCTGAAGTGGGGCTCAACCAACGTCTATACCGAAGATGCCTCGGGCAATCCGGTCTACTCGTGGACGTTGATGGACGGCATCATGGATGCGATCACAGGAGCGGGCGCATTCCCGTTCGCGGAGATCGGGTTCATGCCCGAGGCGCTGTCCACGCACCCGACTCCCTACCAGAACTCGGCGGTGACCGCACTGGACGGCGGTTGCTTCTACCCGCCCACGGACTACACCAAGTGGGGCGCCCTCATCACGGCGTGGGCGACCCGCGAGAACGGGCGCTACCCGAACGTCGCGACGTCGTGGCTGTGGGAATTGTGGAACGAACCTGACAACAGCTACTGGCACGGAACCTTTGCCGAATACGCCAAGCTCTATGACTACACTGAGGCGGCTCTGCACGGTGTGATGCCGACCGCCCAATTGGGCGGCCCCGCAGTGGCGAGTGCGAGCAGCTCCTATGTGTCCCAGCTCCTGCAACATTGCGCGACGGGAACCAATGCCGTCACCGGCAAGACGGGCACGCGTCTCGACCTCATCTCCTTCCACGCCAAAGGCGGCACAACGGTCACCGGCGGGCATGTCGAGATGAACCTCGGTCACCAGCTGAGCCTGCACCAAACTGGCTTCAAGCAGGTGACAGCGGTGGCAGCGTACAAGCAGACACCCATCTACATCACCGAGGCCGATCCCGACGGTTGCGCCGCTTGCCCGGCGACTTCGACGCCTGCCGATGCGTACCGATATTCGCCGGCCTACGGTGCCTACGAGATCGCCATGATGAAGCACACGCTTGAGTTGGAGGCGAGCATGGGCGTGAAGGTCGGCGGGCTCTTGACCTGGGCCTTCACGTTTCCCGGAACGCCGTATTTTGCCGGCTACCGCGCGCTTGCGACCAACGGCATCAGCCTGCCGGTGCTGAGCGCCTTCAAGCTCTTGGGAAGCCTGGCGGGGACGCGCCTGCCGGTTACCAGCAGTGGCGCCGCAACGCTGGATTCCATCTTGGCGAACAGCGTGCGGGCCAATCCCGACATCGACGCCATGGCGACGCTGAATGGAGCAGAGCGTCCAGGTCCTGGTCTGGAACTACCACGACGACTTGGTGGCGACAGCTGCGTCGTCGGTCCAACTGACCATCAAGGTTCCGTCCGCATTCGGTTCAACCGTCACGGTTTCGCACATGCGTGTCGACGAAACCCATGGGGACGCCTATACCGTGTGGACATCGCAGGGCAGCCCGGCCAATCCTTCAGCCGCCCAGGTCCAGGCGCTGCAGGCCGCCATGGATCCTATGCCTCTGAATCCGCCCCAGTCGATGGCGGTCAACAGTGGTTCGGTCAGTGTGAGCTTCGATCTTCCCCGATTTGGGATCTCACTGCTGACAATCACTGCCGGCGCGGGCGTGAGTGATGCGGGGGTCGTCGACGCTCCTGGAGGAGATGCGCCGAGTCCGACTGGGGGCGTGGGTGGAGGCAGCGGTCGCGACGGGGGTGGCGGCAGCGGTGGCGCGCCCGGCGGCGGCGCAGGAGGCAATGGCGTGGGCAGTGGCGGCGCGGGCGGGGCTGGCGGCAGTACAGGCAGCAGTGGCGCGGGCGGTGGCTCCGGGCGGAGCGGCGGCGGGAGCGCGGGCAGCGGCGGCACGGTAGCGGCCGGCGGAAGGACCGGAACGACTGGAGCAGGAGGTGTAGTCAACGCGGGGGGCAGTGTCGGAGCCGGCGGCAGTAGTGCCGAGCCTGGCGGAAACGCTGCCACTGGCGGAGCAATCGGGACTGGCGGATTGTCGGCAAGCGGCGGGGGAGCCAGTGCTGGTGCAGTCGGAACCGGGGGCAGCAGCCACGGGCGGAATTTCGGGAATCGGCACGATGGGTGGCTCGACGACTGCGAGCGCTACGACCCGAGCAAGCAGCGGCGGCTGCTCCTGTCGCATCGCCGTGGCCGAGACAAGGAACTACCCAGGTTTGGCGCTGCTCGGGCTTGTCATGGTCGCACTTCGGCTTCGGAAAAGGCGTTCTACCCGGGAGGCCTGAGATAGCTCTTGCCTGGGGTGCGCCATTGGCGTAGCGTCGGTTTTGTGGCCGACCGCTGGATCTGGGCGGAAGACACGCGTCGACGCCTGCCGACGGTCACGTGCGTAGTTGTCCCCAGGCGCGGTCTTCTGCTATTGTTCCGACCAAATGGTTGCTAAGAAGGACAAGCGATCCACGGCAGATGGCGGTGGGCGGCCTCGTACCATTTCGGCCCTGCGCCAGACCCCGTTGCCCCCCGGAGACGACATTGGGGCGGCCGAGATGGGCCGCCGCGTGGCGGTCAACCTGCGCGAAAGGCGCAAGGCCCGCAACATGTCGCTCGATCAGCTTGCGGTGGCATCGGGGGTGAGCCGGGCGGCCCTGTCGCAGATCGAGACTCAGAAGAGCAACCCGTCGCTGGGTGTGATGTGGAAGATCGCAGTCGGACTGGGCATCCCGTTTTCTGAACTGCTGGGCGGCAACACCCAGAGCGCGGCGATTCTCCGTCGAGGCGAGTCGCAGGTTCTGCGCTCCGCCGACGGGCGCATGGAAAGTCGGCCGCTGACACCCGCCGGCTCGTGCCCTTGGGTCGAGGCGTACGAGTTGCGCCTGGCCGCGCGCGCCAGTCACTCGTCGGATCCGCACGCTGCGGGAACGCGCGAGGTGGTCATCGCGCTCAATGGCCAGCTGCGGGTGCACGTCGGCGGCGCTGTCCACGACTTGGCCGCAGGAGACTCGATCTCATTCGTGGCGGACCAGCCGCATTCCTATGAGAACCCGGGCAGCTCGGAGATCCGCTGTCACGACATCATCATCTACGCTCGCTGAGCTGCTGCAATTATTCTTGGCGGATGTGCAAAGTGGCCAGCAAGGCTATTTCCCCACCGTGACGATGCCGCTCGGACCAACTCCCCCCGTATCGACGGTTGGATTGGCCATGAGTGATAGCGCACCGGTCGTTTGGTCGATTGTGTACTGGGCGATGGCAGAGCGGGCGAACCCGGTATCGCCACTGGTCACGTAGGCGTACTTGCCCGAGGACTCGACCGCGATGCTCGCGGCACTTCCACTTGACAGGACCGTTGCAGGACTCATGGGAGAGAGTGTCCCGTCTGTTTGGTTGACGGTGAACTGGGCGACGGACTGCAGCGACGAACAACAGCTAAACGTCACGTAGACATACTGGCCCGAAGGATGGAGTGCGATATCTTCGGCCGCAATGTTGTTTCCGCCCGCCTCGCAAGTGCAGACACTGGTAGGGGCGACCAGAAAGGAGCCCAGCAGCGAGAGCATTCCATTTGCTGGGTCGACGCTGAACTCCCATATCGTCCCATCGTCATAGTTGCTCACGTAAGCGTACTCGCCGGAGGAAATCTGGAGGACCTTGATATCCCATGGCTGTGCCCCGCCGAGCTTGGTGAATGGTGGCGTAGACACGACGTTGTTGCTGCTGGATGGATTTGGCAGGAGCGTGCCCGCCGCCGGGTCGACCGTGTACTGAAACACACCGCCGCCTCCAGGCACGGTAGCTCCTACGTAGGCGTACTTGCCAGTTGGATCGATGGCAATGGCATACGGACCGGTGCTCCCAGGGGTCTGCCCCACCATAAGGAGCGATGGGCTGGTGAGTCCACCAGTTGCGCCAATGGTGAACTGAGAGACGGCTCCTCCAACCCCTGGCTGCGTGTTTATCAGATAGAACCAAATGCCCGCAGGGTGGGCCACGCCCCTCAGAGGGGCGGAGTTCCAACCGGCCGGAAAGGGAACCGTCAGTGGCGACATGGGGCTGAGCAACCCATTCGTCTGATTGACCGTGAACTGTGTGAGAGTTCCCTGTTGATTGTTGGCCGCAGGATTCGTTGCGTAGAGGTACCTACCCAGTGGGTCGACCGCGACCCACCACGTGTCATGACCTCCGGAATCAACCGTCGGCGTGGGCATCGGGGTGAGTTCTCCATTGGGGCCGATGACAAACTGGGAGATGGCGCCTTCGGCACCTTCATTGTGGTTCACCGTGTACGCATACCCGCCTGCCCACAGCGCGTACAGAGTGATGTCAGCCGCTCCCATCGTGAAGGTGCCCCCTGGCGCATAGGCTGTGCCGGATCCATCCGCCTTCGTCTGCCAGCCGACGAAAGTATACCCGGCGTAGGCGAGGTTCCCGGTGTTCCCCAGCACCGTGACGGTCTGGCCGTCTGTGTATGCGGCGCCATCGAGCGGGACGGTGCCGGCCGTGGCGCCATTCAGGTCATACGTCACTGTGAAGCCGCCGCCGTGGCCGACGGTTCCTCCGGTTCCTACCGTCGCGCCTCCTGCGCCTATCGTGCCCGCTCCCGTTGTCCCTCCCGTTTCAGGGCTGCCGGAATGGCCACCACCGCAGGCTGCAATCTCAATCAGGATAGAGAATACCAACGGACGAGCATGCTGGGGCATCATGGCTGTCCTCCTCGTGTTTTCCTAGCAGCAGTGCCGTCGGGTCGCAAGGGGCAGATGATGGGTCACTATCCGGAACACCAATGAATCGTCGAAGGCTTCCACCAGGGTGGCACCGGGCTTAATGGCACCGCTCTCCTCGACGTCCCTACAATCCCCTGCACGACAAGGGCTAGCCTTAGCGCAGGATCTGCGAGTTGACGATCTGGGCGGGACTCTTGGCGATGACGTAGAAGCCGGGAAGATCGGGGGTCTCGAAAGTGCCGCGGGGGTTGTTGCGGGTGATCGAGTCTGTGATGGTGATTGACCCGGTTTGGTTGTTACTGACGAAGAAGATCGCGCTGCCACCTTCGTTTGCCATGTTGTTCTCGATCAGGCTGCTGGTGACATTGAGCACGATCTCGTTGCCGTCGTTGTAGATGGCGCCGCCATTGCCGCCCTGGCCGCTGTTCGCGCCGTGGCCGACGGCAGTGTTCTGCGAAAGCAGCGTGTTGATGATGTTCCACGACACGCCGATGCTGCTGAGTGCGCCACCATTGGCACAGGAGTTACCGAGACCCGCCTTGCCACCGAACGTGCTGTTGACGATCCACACCGGGCGTTGCGGGCCGGCGCCGGCCGCAATCAAGTAGTCGAGCTTGCGAATCGCGCCGCCTCCGACATCGGATCCGAGGTCGTCGCACACGTTGTTGAAAAAGCGCGAGTTGACGACCTTGAGGCTTCCGCCCTGCGCGTGGATCGCGCCGCCTCCCCCGTCATTGTTGGTGCCTTCGGCAATGCCTTTCGCGCTACCGTCGACGAAGGTGATGTTCTGCACGACAAGCTGGACGCCCGGGTTGGTGTTGCAGTCGCCCGGTCCCGGCGGGTAAACCTGCGCCTGGTCGCAGGTGGCCATATAGAGGATGCGGGTCGTGCCGCCACCGCTCAACGTGACCTTGTTGCCGCCGTCGATCACGAGCTTGGTCCCCTTGTCGTTGAAGACTTTCGCGGTCGAGGTGAGCACGATGGTCACCGGATCGGGCCCGCAGTTGAATGTGATGATGCCGCCGTTCGCGACCGCCGCCACAAACGCGTCGCCGGTGCAGTTCGCGGGGGTTCCCGTTCCAATGACGGTGGTGGGCGACGACACGTCTTCGGCTTGCCCCTCGGCGGGAATGACCGCGTTTCCCTCCGGGTAACCAGCGGGTGGTCCGTCTTGCGGGTTCGTTGGCGGCGTTGCGCCGGACGATGGCGATCCTCCGCCGCCGCATGTGGCAGAAGTGGTGAGCGCGATAAGTGCAACCGCGACAACGCTGCAGGGTTTTGAAACCATCCTTCCAGGGTATCACGCCGCTGTCCCTTGCCAGGGAGCAATCCGGCTGCCGTGGCTTTGGTCGGTGTGGCTTTCAAAAGACGTCGGACCAGGCGCAGACGCAAGCAGCACCGCGCGTGGTAAATTGAAGACGTCGTCGACATTCTCGAAGTCGACTCCCACTCAAGGAGAACGATTCCGCAATGAGAAGCAGCATCGAGGTGGAGAATTTCACCAAGCTCTACGGCGAATTCCGGGCCGTCGACGATATTTCCTTCAGCGTGGAAGAGGGGTCCATCTTCGCCTTCCTGGGGCCCAACGGCGCGGGAAAGAGCACCACCATCAATACCCTTTGCACAATCCAGGAAAAGACGCGCGGGACCTTGCGCATCAACGGGAACGACGTGACCACGGAACAGACCAAGGTCCGCAAGGACATCGGGATCGTGTTCCAGGAATGCACCCTGGACGCCAAGCTCACGGTGCGCGAGAACTTGAAGCTCCATTGCGACTTCTACGCCGTGCCCAAATCGGAGATCAATGAGAGGATCCAGTTCGTCCTGGGGCTGGTGGACATCGAGGAGTGGCGGAACGCGCCGGTCAGCGCCCTGTCCGGGGGACTGAAGCGGCGCGCGGAAATCGCGCGGGGATTGGTCCACTTCCCCAAGGTCCTGTTCCTGGACGAGCCCACCACGGGCCTCGATCCCCAGACCCGTGCCAATGTCTGGGACTACATCAACAAGCTCCAGAAACAGAAGAACATCACCATCTTCCTCACGACCCACTATCTGGAAGAGGCGGAGATCTGCGACCAGGTGGCCATCATCGACCACGGGAGGATCGTGGCGCACGACACTCCGTACAACCTCAAAAAGCAGTACACCCGGACCACGACCAGGATCAAGACTTCCGACCCGGATCCCTTGCTCCGCTATTGCGCCGAGAAGTCGCTTCCCGTCGTCGGTGACGGCGAGGGGCTCTCGATCACATCCTCGGACATCGGCGCCGTGATGGAGCTCGTCTCGCTCTTCAAGAGTTCTATCCAGGACATCGAGATCAGCAAGGGGAAGCTCGACGACGTCTTCATTTCCCTGACGGCCAAGAAGGTCGGGAACTGATGCGCGCGATACGAGCGATCCTGGCGAGGAACCTGATCAAGTTCTTCCGCGACAAGATGCGGTTCTTCTTCACGCTGTTCATGAGCGGGTTCCTTCTTTTCACCTTCTCGTTCGTGATGAAGTCCGCCGTCGCTGGTGTGGCGCACCCGATGAACTACCTGGTCTCGGGCATCATCATCATGACCGTGTTCCAGACGGCGCTGAACAATTCCATGAGCATCCTGGAGGACATCTCCACCGGCTTCATGAAGGAGATCCTGGTTGCGCCCATCGCCAGGTGGCAGATCGCCGTCGGACAGGTTCTGTCTTCCGCGGCCGTGGCGGTCCTACAAGGCATCATCGTGCTGGTGGTGGGGGTCTTCATGGGCCTGGACCTGGATCCGGTTCACTTCGTCCTGATGGTGTGCCTCATGCTGCTGGTGGGGGTCACCTTCAGCTCCCTGGGACTCTTCCTCGCGGCGCTGTCCAAGGAATCCACCACATTCCAGATCATGATCTCGGTCGTGACCATGCCTCTCACGTTCCTGTCGGGCGCCTACATTCCCACCACGGTGCTCCCGGCCATCCTGCGACCGATCGTCTTTTTGAACCCCCTGACCTACGCCACCTCCATGTTCCGCTACACCGCGCTCCACATGGAATCCATGACCACGCCTGAGCTGGTCAAGGCGGGCGTGGCTTTCGACGTCCACGGGTTCGTGGTGCAGCCGCGCGACGGGGTGCTGATCATCCTGGCCATCGGAGCGACGTTCTTCGGCCTTTGCGTGAAGCAGTTCCGCAAGGCCGACTTCTCGCGCGTCACCGTGTTCAAGCGAGGGCACCACCGGTAGTCCAGACTCGCGACTTCCTGAGCCAGATCAACGAACTCAGGATGAGAGTAACGCCTGCCTCGCTTCAGCATCACAGATCAAGGAGGGCGGAGTTGCCTGCGTTATGACGCTCCGACAACCCAATAAGGAGACTGCGATGAAGAATGTCATCCGTTCCGCTTCGATATTTGGAGTCATGGTTGGCTTGCTTGGCGCTGCGGCGCACGCGGCACCGACTCCCGCTTCCTCCGCTGTTCCGTCTGCGAAGGGTGCGTTTCAGCGCGACCTGCTCGGTGTGTACAGCTACAACGAGAAACAAGTGCTGCAACTGGAGGAGGCCGTCCCACAGAACAAGTTCAATTGGCGGCCAGCACCGGGAGTTCGCTCGATTGCCGAGGCGTACTTGCACATCGCTTTCGCCAACTACGGCCTGACCAAGGCGGCGACGGGCAAGGAGCCTCCGGCCGATGCCGGTTGGGAAATGAATCCGGCCAAGTGGGACAAGAAGACGACGGACAAGGCGGAGATAAAGAAGATCCTCGAGAAGTCATTTGCGCACGTGCACGAGGTGATCAGTTCGCTGCCCGATACTGACTTGGACAAGATGGTGACTTTCTTCGGCCATGACATGTCGGTCCGATCCGTACTGATCATTCTCGTTGGCCACATGAACGAGCACCTTGGGCAAGAAGTTGCCTATGCTCGCGCAAACAAGATCGTCCCGCCTTGGAGCAAGGACGAAAAGATGCCGATGGACGCGAAGAAACCTTGAGGCCCGCCGCGCAAGCAGAAGCGCGCGTGGTAAATTGGCCTTCGTGAGCGACACCTCGCCCAAGGCAAACGCCAGATACTTCGAACTCTTGCGCCAAGCAGGGCCCGAAAGACGACTCGCGATCTGCCTCGGACTGTCGCGCGCCACGCGCGAGCTTGCCATCGCCGGCATCAAACAGGCGCATCCCGACCGCAAACTCTCGGACGACGAGCTTCGCGAGAAACTCGCCGAACGCCTTTATGGTGCCGAGGTAGCTCGGCGCGTGTTCGCGGGACGCCCGGCATGAGCGACAGGCTTGCGCAGGCGGATGAGATAGTCACGCGACATGGATGGCTTCGCGCTCGACTCGCTCACGCAGCTCATGCCTCAGGCCTCGACGAGCAGCACCAGTGTCTCGGCCAGCACTCCATCGTGCGCCATCGCCTCGGCCGCACCGGGGCTGCTCATCGCGGTCTTGAGCCTATTCATATCAGGAACCTCCATCAGCACCGCGACGCGCGTCGGATTCTGTGGGTCGACGAATGTGCGAATGCCAGTGACACCGAGGGGACCGAAAAACTTCTCGCGCATGGGCGAGGCGAGCCAATGCTTGGTGTCCTTCACTTGATGATAGCCGATGACGGTGGGCATGCTCTACCTCCTCCGCAACGCACCCGGTGCGCCGCAAACGTGTTTGGAAAACCTCACCGTTAGTTTGATTCCCCACCTCGCCAAAGGGTGCCACGTCTTGCCACCGCCCTGAGGATCCGAGCGCGCCGGTGTCGGAAGAAGATTGGCCTTCGGAACGGCCGCAACGAGTCGGCCTCATTCGACGCAACCCGAAGCGTTCAAGGCGCTGTTTCCGGATGGGCTCGACGCCCTTCGTATTTTGGACAGCAGCCCAGACCCCGACATCTTGCCGGAAGCCTCGGGTTCACACCTGGCAATGCTTTGAGATTGCTTGAAGTGAGCGACTGGGGGCAGCCCTAGCAGCGCGGAATCCGCCATCCGCCAGTGCTTGCGAAAAACCTCGCAAGGCGGGAAGCTGCAGCTGAATATAGAGTCGGACCGACCGGAGGACCCATGGGAATCGTAAGGTATCCAGTACAATGCCCCGGATGCGATTCTGGGATCGTGCTTCGCCTAGGAGTAGGGCTCGATCCACATCAGCCGTTCTTCTACGTTTGTGGCAAGTGCCGTGCGGCTACAAGAGGAACTCTTGAGTGGAGCGGCGGCGCGCAGACGAGCCTATCCCTGGACGCGGGCAAGTGTCTGGATAGCGAGGATGGCTGTACCCAAACGATTAGCATCAATCCGGAGTATCCCGGAATTGCCGATGCGAAAGACCTGGGCGACCGCGGCGGCTCCGCCTTCCTATTCCACTGCCAGATCCTTGGCAACGAGCAAGTCGCTGCGTTTCAGACGGCGGCAGGCGAGCTACACGGTCGCGTGGTTGTCAACTGGGCATCGCTCAGCAGGCTGACGACCTACTACACGAATCGAGATTGGACGCACTTTGACCGTGAGGTGGATTCCCTGCTGCCGTCGTCGGAGTGTGACTTTAGGGAGCCGTGGCGGCGTGACCATGCCCTCCATTTTCTGTACGATCTTCTGTTGGTCCCGATGTGGGCGCTGAGCCCTCGACGGCACTACCCTGAAATGAAGGTTGTGTTCAATGCGCTCTGGGACACGGCCAGACCCAATTTCTCGGCCGTAGTTGCTTTTGCCAAGGCGGAGGCAGAGAGCCCGCTTCTGGCGCGGCTTCAAGGAGACCTGTTCTCCAATCTTTCACGCTACATCGCCCTGCGCAGTGGCTTGTTGCCAGGTGCCCTACTTGACATGTGGCCGGAATCTGCGCGGAAGAAAGCATTTCCAATTCGCCTTTTCAGGGACGAGTTTGAGGTCTTGCGTGATCTCTATATCCAATCCTACGAAGCGTGCGATCGCACGCTGCGCTATGTCGTCGGCGTGGCCAATGCCGATGCTCACGGTGATGCCGAGCGATTCGAGCTACCTATCAAAGCGCCCGGTGCGACGGCCAAGGATGCGAAGCTCAAGACGCCGAAGAATCTCAACGCCTTCGACAAACTCAGGAGTGTGGAAAAGCGTTCTTGGCTGGTCGAGATGATTCCGAATTGGCAGCCTCATTGGGATGCGACGTTGGACCGGCAACTGCGCAACGATATTGGCCACGCGGCCATTCGTCACGATCTGCCGAGCGGAAATCTACTGCGAGATCGAGGCGACCCGATTGCTTACGTGGAGTTCGTGCGCCTGGTACATCGGATCATTCATCCCCTCGTAGCTTCACTGAACGCGCTGAAGATCCTGAGAGTCTATGCGGCCGTGGAGAACGGTGTTGTACCATCGCTCGGCGGTCCAACAAGGCGTTGAACCCGGGGGTCGGCCGTGGACGGCCGCCAGCGGGTTAACGCCAAACCGTTCGGCGGACCACCTGCACCGACGAGTGTCGTCTTCCAGCGCATCGCCCGGGCGACGGGGTAGAATGGGAATATGTTCGACCCTCTCGCCTGGCTTGCCGGCAGCGTTCTAACGGGCGCGACGAAGCGATTGCTCTCTGCCATCGCCACTGTTGATCCGCTTCGCAAGGTTCTCCTTCAGGAAATCGCCCGATGGGCTGCCAACCTCCCAGATGGTCTCGTTCTGCACCCAGAAGCGATGTTTGCCGAGCCGGTACCGGAAGGCAAATACCGAGACCGCCAGACACTCGCCAACGCTATTGCCACGCAAGGGATACCGCCCGTCCTGACATGGTTTGCAGCGCTCCGCGAGCAGTGGCTTGAGCGGAAAGTTGCTCTCGGGGCGGACGGGACAACCTTCTTCCGGGCGGACGCAAATACGGTGGCACCCCATCTTCTCCGCTTGGCGGCGCGGTGCCATCACGCGGCAGCTTCAATCGAGGATCTGGCACACCGTTTTCAAATCTACGCTTTGGACCGACTCACGTTGGTGCTGCCACCATCGTCGTCGTCCTATTCCGGCGTCCTTCTTAGTAGGCCGGGTTTCTTTCGACGATTTCGTGCAGAAGGTGGTTGCTGTGGCATGTCGCTCGATGCCTCATCGTTCCCATTCATAGTCGAGGAGTTCGTTGCCCATGGCGCGGGCTACGTAGCAATCCCAGACGATAACGCCGGGTCCCTCGATCTCATGGCGCATCCGGAACTGTATCCGTGCCCGGTCTGCGCAATTGCGACCAATGGCGCCAAAGAATTGCGTGGGGCATTCCTCGCCGAGGCGCAAGAGGAGGCCAACGTGAAGATTGAAGGTGGCGAGTTCATGTTCAACGGCTCCGATGTAAGTGGAAGGGCGATGAATTTCATCCGAGTCGCAATGGATCTAGAGCACTATCTTCTCGCTGTGGAGAACCAATTGATTATTGATATTGACCTCCAGGCTTTCATTCAGAATGTCGCAGTTCTTCGCAACAGCCTCCGGAGTCCACTCGCCCGCGGCAAGCTCGCCAAGCTTGAGGCCGCGTTACGAGGTTACAGTGTCCGGCCGATCACGGGGCTCGGAGTGCCCTACAGTCGTTGCCCTGACTTCTCTACGCGAATTGCGGCGTTGCTTGGCACCGCGGAGTACCAAGGATTTAGCAAAATGGTCATCGATCTTGGGCGACCTGATATGCAGGGAGCCGCGCAACCAAGGATCGCGGAGGCTGCGACCATGGTGAAGGCAATCGTGGCCGACGTGTCGCTTGAGCAGCATCGTTTTGGTCTTGGTCAATCCCTCTCCGAGATGGAGCCTCCGGATGTGCTCCCCGCCGTGTTCGTGCCGCCAGTGCTCGACGGTGAGACACTGTACCGCAAATCGCTGGCCTCCTACCTCCAGGCAAGGCCGGATTTTCGACATGTGTCGAGCATTGATGCTTCGTCCAGGGAGTTCCTTCCATGGAGTGATCCCGAGGCTGTCGAGGTCCCCCTCATATCGCGATCCACTCGCAGGCACGGTGACAAGCCTGGGAGGTCCCTTGGTGGAAATCGTCCAACCGGAGACGGAACCAGGAGCGCGTCTGGCCGCCGAACCCGGCGTTGAACCCGACAGGCGCTTGCGCGCGTGCGGGTTAGCGCCATACCGTTCGGCAGAGCCTCGAGCGTCATGCGTACGCTCGTGCGAACCAGGAGCCTGTCGGCGGGGTACAAGGCATAGTTGCTAGTACTACTGTGTTATATGGCACGGCAGGCTCCACATGCGTGGCACACGCAAAGCTGAGCCGCGAGTATCCGCGCGATAATTCGTCGAAGGGTGGCGATGGAGGCTGGGTTGTGGCGCTCAGGTCTTAGCGGGACTGCCCCGAGGGCGGAAACCTCGGGGTAGTGGAGCGGCTTTGAGGAAGGCCAAAGGCGCCGGGGGGGAAAGCCGAGCACGCTCGGCGACGAGGAATGCGTAGGCCGCTATACATAAGGCAGCGTGGTGGTGAAAGCCTGGCCAGTTGCGGCCTTCGTAGTGGTCGATCCCGATCTCGTCCTTGAGTTCCTGGTAGTCACGCTCGATCCGCCAGCGGAGTTTGACCAGATTGACCAGGTCCGTGATGTTCATGTCGGCCGCGACGTTGGAGAGCCAGAATTTCGTTGGCGCCGACTCACCGTTTGGCCATTCGATGAGCAACCATTCCTCGGGCCGAGGTTCGCTGCGCCAGTAGTCGCGGTGGGCGGCTCGCACGCGGACTCGCGCAAAACGCGAGCGCATGTCGCCCTTGGTACCGCTGCGCCACCGGATTGACTTCCACGCCGACTTGGGCAGCGACGAGGCAAGCTGGGCGACGGTGAGCGGCTGGGTATTTTCTGTCCGGCGCAGCAACGTTGCTGGCCGTCCCCGTCCCGGCCAAGCCTTAGGAGATGGCGGCTGGTTGTCCTCGAACCACACCGTCACTTCGCTCTGGACGCCGACTGCATACACCAAGCCCTGTGCGGCCAGCCAGTCTCGAAATTCCGTGGTGGTGCCATAGCCAGCGTCAGCAACCACCGGTGCCTTGGGCACTCCCTCCTGCAGTAACCGCGCGATCTGGTCGCGCGCGATCTGCCACTTGGTCTGGAACCTAATGTCCGTGGGCACCCGCGCGATTTTCCGTCGCCCAAGGTCGCTGGCCCAGATCTCCGGCAGATACAGCCTATGTGCGGCTGGAACGCTCAAGACCTCATTGACTAGCGACACCGTAACGGCGACCTGACAATTGTCCTGTTTGCCGAGCACCCCGCAGTACTGCCGCGCGACGCCGACTGAGTGCTTACCCTTTTTCGGGATACCCGTGTCGTCGACGGCCCAAGCCTCGATGGGGCCGTGGCGCTCGAACTGCTCCAGGGCCCAATCACGTGCCACCCGCAGGACTGCTCCTTCATCCCAGGGCGCATCGGCTACGAAGTGATGCATCGACTGGTGGCGCGACTCCACGTTGCGAGGATCGATCCTCGCCGCCATGGGCTCCACGCTCTTCCGCTCGCCGGGCAAGAGCAGCCCAGCGATATAGGCCCGCAACGGCTCTCGACGGTCAGCGTGACCGACGGCCTCGAACAGGCGGGTGATGAAGTCTTGGAAGCGCTCTTCTGTAGCGACCGGTTTTCTTGCCATGCCCGCAGTTTCGGGCACCCTGAGTATCGGTCAACTTTTGCAACACAGTAGTACTAGTCCACCCCATCGGCGATACTCCTGAGTCATGCGACCCCTTCGGTATTCCATCAACGTCACATTGGACGGGTGCTGCGATCATCGTGTGGGGATCGCGGACGAAGAGTTGCATCGTCACGCGGTCGAGAACCTCGACCGGGCCGATGCCCTCCTCTTTGGCCGGGCGACTTACGAAATGATGGAGACAGCGTGGCGGGCGCCGGCGCGGACGGGAGTGAGGCCTGATTGGATGCCACCCTGGATGGAACCCTTCGCCCGGACGATCGACGCGGCAAAGAAGTACGTCGTGTCGAGCACCCTGGACCGGGTCGATTGGAACGCTGAGATCATCCGCGGGGATCTGGGGAAGGCCGTTGCGCAGCTCAAGCTGGAGTCGGGTAAGGGACTGTTCGTGGGCGGCGTGAAGCTCCCGCTGGCGTTGGCGGAGCTGGGATTGATCGATGAGTACGAGTTCGTGGTGCATCCCAGGCTAGTGGGCCACGGGCCGACCTTGTTCGCGGGGCTATCGAAGTGTGTCGACTTGAGGCTCGTGAGCCGGCTGGAGTTCGGCTCGGGCGCGGTGGCGATGCGGTATGAGCCGAGAAGGTAGCCTATTCACCGGCGGATTCACAAGCGGCTTCGATGAGCGCGGTCGAAAGGAAGTAGCCGGCCGACCGTACCTGCAACAACAAAGGTCGCAGTGCCGGAATCAGAGTGCGCTTCTTGGCGAGGAGGAGGGTCCCAATCGTCCCTCGCACTGGTAGCCCGTACCCAATCTCGGCGATCCTTCTCGCCTTCCGTTCATCTAGCAGCAGGCGGCCGCCCAACTCCGTCGCCAACGCAATCGCCTCGGCCTCACCCAGTCCCAACTCTGCGCGCAGCAACGTGTCCGGTGGATGCGAGAGCACGGTTCTGACCAACCAAGGTGACCGCAGCATTTCGATTGCGCCTGGACGCTCGGGGGCAGCTTCGGTGACTTCTCGCCATACGGCATTCGGAACCAACACGGCCCCGTAGATGTCGCGCAGCAGATGGAGATGCTCAATCAGTGCCAACGCGATCAGCGGACCACTGTCCGCGACAACGGGCAGTTCAGGCATCGGCAAGCTCTCGCTTCAGCTCGTCTGAATCGAGTTGCGCGAGCGAAACGCCTAGCTTGCCCATCGACAGCAGGAACTCGACGCGAGTCATGTTGCAGACCTCGGCGGCTTTTCCAGACGACACGCGGCCAAGCTCGAACAGCTTGGCTAGAAGCAACAACTTCGCTTCCCGCGCGAACTCCTCACTCGACTGGCCCGAGCCAAGCAGGATGTTCTCCGGGATTTCGATGGTCACGGCGCGCATTGTATATCCAGTCTAGCGCCTTATTGGGCTCCTGCCCAACCGTGCGATGGTAGTGCCAAGTTTTCCCCGCCCAGGCGAACGGCTCGGGGGCGGTGGCGATGCGGTATGAGCCGAGAAGGTAGCCATTGGGCCCGAAGCAGGATCATCGGAACAAAGCCGCTGGCAATGCCATCCAAAGAGCCAAGGAGGATTCCATGCCGACCACCAACGACAAGGTCACATCGACCCCATCCCAGGAGGGCACCATGGCAACCGGAGGGCAATGTCCGTTCAATCACGCCGCTGGTGGCGGTACCTCGAACCGTGACTGGTGGCCGAGCCAACTGCGCCTGGACATCCTTCACCAGCATTCCTCCAAATCCAATCCGATGGGTGGGGACTTCGATTACAGAAAGGCGTTCAACAGCCTGGACCTGGCGGCGCTGAAGAAAGATCTCGCGGCGCTCATGACGGACTCGCAGGACTGGTGGCCGGCGGACTTCGGTCACTACGGGGGCCTGTTCATTCGCATGGCGTGGCACAGCGCCGGCACCTACCGGATCGGGGACGGGCGTGGCGGCGGCGGCAGGGGCCAACAGCGCTTCTCGCCGCTTTGCGCTTGGCCGGACAATGTCAGCCTGGACAAGGCGCGACGGCTGCTGTTGCCCATCAAGCAGAAATACGGCGCCAAGATTTCCTGGGCCGACCTGATCATCCTGACCGGCAACGTCGCGTTGGAGTCGATGGGCTTGCGGACCTTCGGATTCGGTGGCGGTCGCGTCGATGTCTGGGAACCGGATCAGGATGTGTACTGGGGCGCCGAGAAGACCTGGCTCGAAGACAAGCGCTATTCCGGCGACCGCGACCTCGAGAATCCCCTCGCTGCCGTGCAGATGGGCCTGATCTACGTCAACCCGGAGGGGCCGAACGGCAACCCGGATCCGGTGGCCGCGGCCAGGGACATCCGCGAGACCTTTGCTCGCATGGCGATGAACGACGAGGAGACGGTGGCGTTGATCGCGGGCGGACACTCGTTTGGCAAGACCCATGGAGCCGGCGATGCGAAGCTGGTGGGGCCCAACCCCGAAAGCGCCAGCATCGAGCTGCAGGGCCTTGGCTGGAAGAGCAGCTTTGGTAGCGGCAAGGGTAAAGATGCGATCACCAGCGGCCTGGAAGTCATCTGGTCCCGGACGCCGACGAAGTGGAGCAACTCTTTCTTCGAGAACCTGTTCGGGTACGAATGGGAGCTGAGCAAGAGCCCCGCCGGTGCGCACCAGTGGGTCGCCAAGGGCGCCGAAGCGACGATCCCGGACGCGTACGACCCGTCGCGAAGACACGTGCCGACCATGCTGACCACCGACCTGTCGCTGCGTTTCGACCCAGCTTACGAGAAGATCTCGCGGCGATTCTTGGCGAATCCGGGCGCGCTCGCGGACGCCTTTGCCCGCGCGTGGTTCAAGCTGACCCACCGGGATATGGGCCCGCGTGCGCGCTATCTCGGACCGGAAGTTCCCACCGAAGATCTCATCTGGCAGGACCCCATCCCTGCCGTCGATCACAAGTTGATCGATGCGCAGGACATCGCCGCGCTCAAGGCAAAGCTGCTGGCTTCCGGCCTCTCGGTCTCGGAGCTGGTCTTTACGGCGTGGGCGTCGGCATCGACCTTCCGTGGCTCCGACAAACGCGGTGGCGCGAACGGTGCCCGGATTCGCCTGGCGCCGCAGAAGGACTGGGAAGTCAACCAGCCTGGGCAACTCGCCAAGGTGCTGAAGACACTCGAGGGCATAAGGGATGAATACAACAAGGCTCAGTCTGGGGGCAAGAAGATCGAGCTCGCCGATCTGATCGTGCTCGGGGGCTGCGCGGGCGTCGAGCGGGCGGCAAACAACGCCGGCCACAAGGTGACCGTGCCGTTCACACCGGGACGCATGGACGCCTCGCAAGAGCAGACCGACGTGGCGTCCTTCGCCGTGCTGGAGCCGATCGCGGACGGATTTCGCAACTACCTCGCGGGCAAGTACAGCGTGTCCGCCGAGGAGCTGCTCATCGACAGGGCGCAGTTGCTGACTCTGACCGCGCCCGAGTTGACGGTCCTTGTCGGCGGCTTACGGGTGCTCGGTGCCAATGCGGGCGGGTCCAAACACGGCGTCTTCACGAAAAAGCGGGAGGCCCTGAACAACGACTTCTTCGTGAACCTGCTCGACATGGCCACCGAGTGGAAGCCGATGTCGGATGCCAAGGATGTGTTCGAGGGGCGTGACCGCAAGACTGGTGAGCTGAAGTGGACCGGCACCCGCGTCGATCTCGTCTTCGGCTCGAACGCTCAGCTCCGCGCCCTAGCGGAAGTCTATGGCAGCTCGGACGCGCAGGAGAAGTTCCTTCAGGACTTCGTGGCGGCGTGGAACAAGGTGATGAACCTGGATCGCTTCGACGTTGTTTGATCGAGGGTGAAGCTGTGACGAGAGTAGACGCTGTCTTGTTTGCTGAACGTGGGTCTTGACAACAAACGGCAGCCCAGTCAGACTCTTCTTCACACAACCC
>CAVWUP010000026.1:0-41239 GCA_963758155.1 uncultured delta proteobacterium | reverse complement strand
TGCAGCGCATCAAGGCCGTCTTCAAACGAGAGACGACCTATGAGAAGCTGGAGAATCGGCTGCGCCTGCTCAACCCTATGCTCCGAGGCTGGTGCTCCTTCTACCGTCATGCATGGGGGGCGAAGCGTGTCTTCGGCGCGCTCGACCACTATGTGTGGTGGACCATCTACCGATGGTTGCGGAAGAAGCATGGCGATGCTCCGGTTCGCTCGCTTGACCGGTACGCGCAACACCGGCCGGGACGGCGAGCGACCTATTGGAGCGACGGTCATCAGACGCTGTTTGTCTGTGCCACCGTCAAGGTCGAGCAGTTCAAGCTCGGTTGGGTGAAATCCCCATTCTTCGCGAGCACATCTATGGAGAGCCCGGTGCACAACGAAAGGTGCACGCCGGGTTCGGAAGGGGGCGCCCGGAAACCTGCCGGCTGAAACCGGCAAGGCGCCGGGCGCCAACCTTACACGTCTGCGCACCTTTTGCCTACGATTGCGGCCTCGGCATCCTCGCCGGCACCTCCCAGGTGCAATACACGGCAGCCTCGGCGCGGACCCGTCGCGACCAGGCCTTGCACGGAGGCATTGGCCAGATGGTCGAGGGTCAGCTGCTGGTCCTTGTCTTCCCCAGTGAGCTGCCCCACGTAGCGCGTGACCTCTTTATCGGTAGCAAGAAAGGCCCCGACCAGGTTTGTCGGACGTCCCGCGGACGAGTTGCGCGGCCTTGCAGGATCCTCGCACCTGCACGACGGCATCGAACGATTCGTGTCCATGCCCAACTCGTTTCGCCGGCCGGTGGCAAGACGGCCCATGAAGGGTCGCCCGGAAGGAGAAAACCACCCGAAACGCTGAACTCCAGCCTGACGGGGCCTCCGCCCCGGGCTCCGTCCCCATCTCCGTCCCCGCCACGGCCTCCCGCCCGAATTCCAGCGGCGACCGGATCGCGTTGACTGCCGATGGCCCAGATTGTAGGGTTCCGACCCGGACTCCATGGCTGCGATTCCCCAAACGTCCACCACTGGCGAGGCCAGCGCCACCGCGCAGGTCACCACCCTTCTTGGCCGGGGCAGCGAATTCGAGGGCAAGCTGGCCTTCGAGGGAACCGTCCGCGTGGACGGCAAGCTGTCCGGCGAAATCTTCACCGAGGACGTGCTCATCGTCGGTGAGGGCGCGGAAGTCAACGCCGAGATCTCGGTTGGCTCCATCGTAATTCAGGGCACCGTGCGCGGCAACATCGTGGCCAAACGTGGCGTTGAGATTCACACCCCGGGCCGCGTGCGCGGCAACATCAACACCCCGTCGCTCTTCGTCGAAAAGGGCGTCTTGTTCGATGGTCAGTGCCAGATGGAGCCGGGCGGCCCCGCACCCGAGCCGCCGCATCGACCCTCGGGCAAGGGCAGCAAAGGCGGCGGCAGCGCCCCGCCCGCTCCTCCCGCCAGCTGACCGCCGGGGTTCACCCAGCCGTGACGACTCTTCGCTGTCTCCTCGAAGTTACCCCTGAAACCGGCAGCGTGCCGCAGGCCGGGGAGCAACAACTCCTCGACATCGACGGCACGGTGTTCGTCATGCTGGGGCTGTTCCTGCTGCTGGCTTTCATCCTGACCCGCTGGCTGTGGAAACCCTACCTGCGCGTGCGTGACGAACGCGTGCGTCGGGTCGAGGGCGCGCGCGCCGAGGCCGAACGCCTGGAGTCCAATAGCGCCGCCCGCCTGGCGCGCATCGAGGCCCAGCTGACCGAGGCACGCAAGGCCGGCCATGCCGAGCGTGCTCAGGTGCGGGCGCAGGCGCTGGCGCGCGAGCAACAGATCGTAGCTGAAGCGCAAGCGGCCGCGCACAACATGCTGGCCGAGGCGCGGACCAAGCTGGACGCGGCCCTGACCGCCGAGCGCGCCAGGCTGCAGACCAGCGCCGCCACCCTGGGGCGCGAGATTGCCGAAAAGGCTCTGGGCCGGAGGCTGGCGTCGTGAAGCGCGCTTGGATTTTCCTGCCGCTGGCAGCCCTGCTGCTCCTGAGCGCTGGAGCTGTCCGCGCTGCGGACCACCCGACCCTGACCGAGCCCGTGTCCGGATCATTCGACCACGAACCCTCGCAAACAGGTGTCGCGCCGGCAACTGGCGAACCCACGTCTGGCCACGCGGCCGAATACGCCACCGGCCACGGAGAACATGGCGAGCACGCCGGAGTCGACGCCAAGACCCTGGCGCTGCAACTTCTCAATTTCGGCGTGCTGCTCTTCATCCTCATCTGGTTCGGCGGCCGCGCCTTGAGCAAGGCTTTCCACGGCCGGCACGATCAATTGAAGGCCGACATTGAATCAGCCGCCAACCAGCGCGCACTGGCCGAGCAGCGTTTCCGCGAACAGGACACGCGCCTCGCCAATCTCGAGCAAGAGCTGGCTGCCCTGCGCGCCGCCGTGAAGGAAGAAGGCGAGCGCGAGCGGGCTCACCTGCTGGCGGGCGCCGAGGAGAAGGCCAAGCGCATACAAGATGAGACGCGCTTTCAGCTCGACCAGCAGGTCAAGGAGGCCGAGCTGCGGCTGCGTGCCGAAGTGGCCAGCACCGCGGTCAAGGTAGCCGACGAGTTGCTCAAGCGATCGGTGAGCGCCGACGACGAGCGCCGCCTGGCGCAGGACTTTGCCGCGGGCGCAAGCGCGCCGGCCGAAGGGGCGCGCTGATGGCAGCGCTGGCTGGCTCGATTGCCCGCCGCTACGCGCGCGCCCTCTTCGCCATTGGCGTGGACAAGCGCAGCTTCGAAGCCCTGGGGAGCGAACTGGAAGCCCTGGCGGCCTTGTGGAACGAGGCCACGGAAATGCGCCAGTCGCTTTCCAATCCCATCTTCAGGTCGACGCAGAAGCGCGCCATCTTGCAAGGGCTGCTGCCACAGGTGGCGCCCACGCGCGAGGTGCAGAGCCTGGCCTTCCTCCTGCTGGAACGAGGCCGCATCGCCGCCCTGCCCGCCATCGCCCGCGCCTACCAAGAAATGTGCGACGACAAGCTGGGCCGCGCTCGCGCCACGGTGAAATCGGCGCGACCGCTCGACGTGGCCACGCAAACCGAAATCCGACAGGTTCTCGAACGACGCACCGGCCGCAGCGTGATCATGACCACCGAGGTCGACCCCAGCCTTATGGGCGGCATCGTCGCGCAAGTGGCCGGCCTGGTATTGGACGGCAGCCTGCGCGCCCGCCTCCACGCTCTCAGCAGCAAGATTCTCAACTGACACCACCAGCCGCAAGGAAAGACCATGCAGATTCGCGCCGAAGAAATCAGCCAGGTCATTCGCAGGGAAATCGAAGGCTTCGACCAGAAGGTTGCCATCAGTGAAACCGGCACCGTGCTGGAAGCCGGCGATGGCATCGCTCGCGTCTATGGCCTGGAAAACGCCATGGCCGGCGAGCTGCTGGATTTTGGCAAGAACGTCGTGGGCCTGGTCCTGAACCTGGAAGAGGACAACGTCGGCGTCGTCCTCCTGGGCGATTTCGAGACCGTGCGCGAAGGCGACACGGTCAAGCGCACGGGCAAGATCGCGCAGGTGCCGGTGGGCAACGCTCTGGTCGGACGTGTGGTCAACGCCCTGGGCATTCCCATCGACGGCAAGGGCCCCATCGAATCCAAAGAGTTCCGCAAGATCGAGATCAAGGCGCCCGGGATCATCGCGCGCAAGGGCGTCCACGAGCCGGTGCAGACCGGCATCAAGGCCATCGATTCCATGATTCCCATCGGCCGCGGCCAGCGCGAGCTGATCATCGGCGACCGTCAGACCGGCAAGACGGCGCTGGCCGTGGACGCCATCATCAATCAGAAGGGCCAGAACATGTACTGCTTCTACGTGGCCATCGGCCAGAAGCAGTCCACCGTGGCCACCGTGGTCGACAAATTGCGCGAGCACGGCGCCATGGAATTCACCACCGTGGTCTCGGCCACCGCGTCCGAATCAGCGCCGCTGCAGTTTCTGGCGCCCTACACCGGCGTCACCATGGGCGAGTACTTCCGCGACAGCGGCCGCCACGCGCTCATGATCTACGACGATCTGTCCAAGCAGGCAGTGGCCTACCGCCAACTCTCGCTGCTGCTGCGTCGCCCGCCGGGACGCGAGGCCTTCCCGGGCGACATCTTCTACCTGCACTCGCGTCTGCTCGAGCGCGCGGCCAAGATGTCCACCGAGAAGGGCGGCGGCTCGCTCACCGCACTGCCGGTCATCGAAACCCAAGCCGGCGACCTGTCGGCCTACATCCCCACCAACGTCATCTCCATCACCGATGGTCAGATCTTCCTGGAGAACGACTTGTTCTACTCGGGTCAGCGGCCCGCGGTGAACGTCGGCCTTTCGGTCAGCCGCGTGGGTGGCGCCGCCCAGATTGCCGTCATGAAGAAAGTGGCCGGCATGCTCCGCTTGGAACTGGCCCAATACCGCGCCCTGGCCGCGTTTGCCCAGTTCGGCTCGGACTTGGACAAGGCCACGCAGCAGCAGTTGGCGCGTGGCTCGCGCATGACCGAGCTGCTCAAGCAGGGCCAGTACGTTCCTCTGCCGGTCGAGAAGCAGGTCCTGATTCTCTTCGCCGGCGCAAACGGGTTCGTGGATGCTCTGCCACTTACTGCGCTCGACCGCTACGAAAAGGAGATGTACGCCTTCGTCGAGGCAAAGCACCCCGAGCTACTGGCCGACCTGCGGAGCAAGGGCACCGACGGCAAGGCCTTTGATGGCCTGGCCACCCAGATGCGTTCCGTGTTGGCCGAGTTCGCCAAGGAGTTCGCCGCCACTCTGCAAGCCGCTACCTAGTTTTTTCCATGGCATCCCTGAAAGCCGTCCGCACTCGAATCGCGTCGGTCAAGTCGACGCAGAAGATCACCAGCGCCATGAAACTGGTGGCGGCAGCCAAGCTGCGCCGGGCGCAGGACGCCATCGTGGCGGCACGTCCCTACGCGCACTCGCTGGCCGAGGTCACGGCCGAGGTGGCGGCGCGCGCCGGGGGCGAATCGCATCCTCTGCTGCAGCAGCGAGACCCGCGACGAGTGGCGGTAGTGGTCATCACCTCGGACCGCGGCCTGTGTGGCGGGTTCAACAGCAATGTCTGTCGTGCCGCCCAGCGCTGGGGCAACGACAAGATACAGAGCAAAGAGGCCGACGAGGTCAGCTACCTGGTGGTAGGCCGCAAGGGTCGCGACTTTTTCCGCCGGCGCAAGCTTCCCATGAAGGGCGACCTGCCCGGCCCCACCGGCGACACCGCTGTCCAGCGCGCCAAGGATCTGGCCGCCACGCTCACCGACGATTTCTTGAGCAGCCGCGTGGACAGCGTTGTCCTTGTCTACAACCAGTTCCGCTCCGTGGTCTCCCAAAGAATCACAATCGATCCCCTGTTGCCAGTGGCACCCAGCGCAGCTGGTCGCGGGGGCCAGGATTTTCTCTACGAGCCGAGCAAGAACGAAATTCTCGACTGGATTCTGCCTCTCTACGTCGAAATGCAGATCCACGCCGCTTTGCTCGAATCGATCGCCTCGGAGTTCGGCGCGCGTAGAACCGCCATGGAAAACGCCACCAAGAACGCCACCGAGATGATCGACCGATTGACCCTGCAGTACAACCGCGCCCGCCAGGCGGCCATCACCAAAGAACTGATGGAGATCGTGGGCGGCGCCGAGGCGCTCAAAGGCTGAAGTCCCGAACCTGAGGTCGAAGATTATGATCGCGACAAACACCAGCAATCAGCAAGGCAAAGTCGTCCAAGTCATTGGACCCGTGGTGGACGTGAAGTTCGAAAGTGCGGGCCTGCCCGAGATCAACACCGCGCTGACCCTGAGCAACCCGGCCATCGACGCCATACCCGACAACCTGGTCATCGAGGTGGCGCAACACCTGGGCGAACAGACCGTGCGCTGCGTGGCCATGGACACCACCGACGGCTTGGTGCGCGGCATGCCGGTGAAGAACACGGGCAAGCCCATCATGATGCCGGTGGGCCGCGAGGTTCTCGGCCGCATCGTGAACGTGGTGGGCCGGCCGGTCGACGAGCGCGGCCCGGTTCCCGCCACCAAGTTCCTGCCCATTCACCGGGCGGCGCCCAAGTTCGTGGATCAGTCGGTGAAGGTCGAGATGTTCGAGACCGGCATCAAGGTCGTGGACCTGCTGGCGCCCTACCGGCGCGGCGGAAAAATCGGACTCTTCGGCGGCGCCGGCGTGGGCAAGACCGTGGTCATCCTCGAGCTCATCAACAACGTGGCCAAGAAGCACGGTGGCTTCTCGGTGTTCGCCGGCGTGGGCGAGCGCACGCGCGAGGGACGCGATCTGTACGACGAGATGACCCACTCCAAGCTGTCGACCGGCGAGCCGGTTATTTCCAAGGCCGCGCTCATCTACGGCCAGATGAACGAGCCGCCAGGAGCGCGCGCCCGCGTGGGTCTGTCCGCGCTGACTGTGGCCGAGTACTTCCGCGACGAAGAAGGACAGGACGTCATGTTGTTCATCGACAACATCTTCCGCTTCACCCAGGCCGGCTCGGAAGTGTCGGCCTTGCTCGGCCGCATCCCGTCGGCCGTGGGTTACCAGCCGACGCTGTCCACGGAAATGGGCGTGCTGCAGGAACGCATCACCTCGACCAACAAGGGGTCCATCACCTCCGTGCAGGCCATCTACGTGCCCGCCGACGATTTGACGGACCCGGCGCCGGCCACGGCGTTTGCCCACCTGGATGCCACCACCGTGCTCTCACGCGAAATCGCGGCGCTGGGCCTGTATCCAGCGGTTTCGCCGCTGGAGTCCACGTCGACCATTCTTTCACCCGATGTGGTGGGCGCCGAGCACTACCAGGTCGCGCGCGACGTGCAGCGCATACTTCAGCGCTACAAGGAGCTGGTGGACATCATTGCCATTCTGGGCATGGACGAGCTTTCCGAGGACGACAAGCTGGCCGTGTCGCGCGCGCGCAAGGTCCAGCGCTTCCTGTCACAGCCCTTCCACGTGGCCGAAACCTTCACCGGCCAGCCCGGCCAGTACGTCGAGATCAAGGACACCGTGCGTGGCTTCAAAGAGATCATCGAGGGCCGCTGCGACGACATTCCCGAGCAGGCCTTTGTCATGATGGGCGGCATCGAAAGCGTGCGTGCGCGCGCCGAGAAGATGGCCAAAGAAAGTTAATCGGCCATGCAACTGACCGTCACCACCCCACACGGCTCGCTGGTCCAGATTGAAGTGGACGAGATCGCTGCGCCCGGCGCCCTGGGAGAATTCGGCGTGCTGCCGGGCCATGTGCCCTTCATGACCGCGCTCAAGCCCGGCGTGCTCTTCTACCGGACCAAGGAAGGCCCGCGCTTTCTCGCCGTGGGCGACGGCGTGTTGCAGGTCGTGCACAGTGGGGAGAGCGACAAGATCTCAGCGTTGGTGGATCGGGGCGAGCCCGCGCGCGACATCGATCGCGACACGGCCGCACAGGAACTGGCCGCCGTCGATGCGGAGCTGGCCAAGACCAAGGCCGAGACCGCCGCCGAAGTCAAGGCGCTACTGGGAAAGCGCGCCTGGGCCGCGGCGAGAGTCGATGCGGCGAATCGAGTGAAGTAGCACCCTTCAGCAGCGGCAGTCAGCAGAGGCCCGTGCCGATGTGACAGGTCAGGTCTTCACACTGGCTATCGCTGGTGCAGTGGGGAACGCACACGCTCTCGCCAGCGCGGCCCGCCGCGGCACAGTGATAGCCGGTGCGGCAGTCGGAATCTGCCGTGCAGCGGAGAGCGCACACACCATTGGGATCGTTGCCCGTGCACGCCGTGCCCGCGGCGCAGTCGGCGCTGGTGGTGCAATTGCTGGTCACACAATAGCCGTTGGGCCAGCCGAAATCGATCTCGGAGACGCACAACCCGTTCTGTGGACAATCGGAGGCCACAGCACAGGGATCGCCCACCTTGCTTCCGGAATCGCGACACTGGCCCACTGGGCTTCCAGCCACGGGGAAGCAGCTGGTGCCAGCCGGACAGCCCGAACTGTCCACACATCCGGGAACGCACACCGCCGGCAGCAACAGACCGAGCGACTGGCACACGTAGCCGGACCGGCACGAAGGGCTGGCGCTGGCATTGCAGGTTCCGATGCAGATCGGCCCGTTGTCGCCCGGAATGCACATGGCCGCCGAGCCGCCCGGGCAGTTCTGCGCCAGGATCGAGCAGCCGGGCACGGCACAGTAGCCCGAGGCGAATCCGATGGACGGCGGAACGCAAACAGCCGTCAGGCCCGGTAGCGAGGCGCACTGGCCACTGTCGGTGCAGGCGCCGCCAGGTAGAACCGTGCCAGGCAAGGGCTGGGCATCGGGCCCGGGCGACGAAGTGTCGGTCCGGCTCGCGGCCGCATCAGAGGGCGGCGCCCCCACAGCGTCCGGCTGCCGGATGGGCGCGTCTGCCAACACGGGCGGCACACCAGCGTCCGTCGGCCGTGACACCGGGGCGTCCGGTTGCCGGGCATTGACTGGTGCGTCTGCAAACACGGGCGGCACACCAGCGTCGGTCAGCCGTGACACCGGGGCGTCCGGTTGCCGAGGACTGACTGGTGCGTCTGCAAGCACGGGCGGCAGGCCAGCGTCGGTCAGCCGTGACACCGGGGCGTCCGGTTGTCCGGGCGGCAGCGTGCCAGCGTCGGGCCCAGAGCTGGGAAGTACCGCCGCATCGCCGATGGGCAGCCCACCCGCATCCGTCACAGCGCTGCCGTCGCGACCTGCGTTCTGCTGAGGCGCGAGGTCCGGCATCGGCCCATCGACCAGGGCAGCGTCGCCGCCCGCGGGTGGCGGACCAGTGGGCGACGATCGGGAAACCAGTGGGTCACGGTCGCAGCCAACAACCGCGAGACCAAAGACAAGGATGATTTTCGCTGCGCGGTTCATGAGCCCTCCAAAACAAGCAGGCCTCTTGGAAACGATCTCTGCCCGGCGGCTTTCCGACCGGTGCGCGACCAAGATTCGCATGTCCGGGCCGTTGGTCAAGCGCAAGGCAGCCACCGACCAGGTCTGAACAACAGCGACTTCGGAAACCTGGCCTCGACGCTTTCGCCGCCGCCTGGTAGGTCCTGGGGCGATGAGATTCTTCGTGACCTGCGCCCGGGGCACCGAGGGCGCGCTCCGCCGCGAGCTGGTGGTCCAACGCATCCACGCGCCCCGCGGCGCCACCGGAGGCGTTTCCTTTGACGGCACCATGGAAGATGGGATGAAGGTGTGTCTCTGGTCGCGCGTGGCCATGCGCGTTCTGCTCGAGGTGGGCAGCTTTCCAGCTTTCGACGCCGACACCCTCTACACCGGTGCGCGCGCCGCTGACCTGCACCGCTTTTTCGGCAGCAAGACCACGCTCGCTGTCACGGCCACCACCCACGAGAACCCCGAGCTGCACCATTCGGGATTCGCGGCCCTGAAAGTGAAAGACGCCGTGGTCGATGCGCTCCGCGACCGCATGGGCCGCCGCCCCGACGTGGACGTGAAGAACCCCGACGTGTCGCTCGTCTTGCACCTGCGCGGACGGGATGCGCGCCTCTTCGTGGATCTGGCCGGCGAGCCGCTGCACCGACGCGCGTACCGGGTGGCCATGGGAGAGGCGCCCCTCAAGGAATCGCTGGCTGCGGCGGTGCTAGCCCTGGGCGGGGTGCGGGCTGAGCAGCCCTTTGTGGATCCCATGACCGGCACGGGAACCCTGGCTATCGAGCATGCGCTGGCCAGCCGAAACATCCCCCCGGGCCTACGCCGCGCCTTTGGTTTCGAGCGATGGGCTGACCAGAGCCATCTCCCGATTTTCATGCGCCTCAAGCAAGCGGCGCACGACGTGCAATTGGCCGAGGCCCCCTGCCCCATCCTGGCCCGCGATGTCTCGACCTCGGCGATTCAGTCAGCGCGCCGGAATGCCCAGGCCGCCGGGGTGGCCGACGACATCTCGTTCGAGGTCGCTGATATTGCGACTCTGGTTTCGCGCGATCCGCCCGGAACTATCTGCTTCAATCCGCCCTACGGCGAGCGGCTGCCCGGTCCTGACCCAGAGCAACCGCTGGACGATCTCTACGCCACCATTGCCGACGCTCTGAACCGGATGCGCGGGTGGCGCGCGGTCATCCTGTGCGGCAATCCGCTGCTTGCGCGTGCCATCCGGCGCAAGCACGAGATCTCGCACCGTCTGTGGAACGGCCCGATCGAGGCGCGCCTGCTGGTCTACCGGCTGTAGCGCCAGCGGACGCCTGGCACTACATTCCACTCAAGAAGCGCCACTTGCCGTTGGATGTCCGTTCCAGCAGGAACCTGTGGTGATCGTTGACCCGACGGTAGCGCTCTCCGGTTTCGCTTTGCAGCTCGAAGGCGCCGTTGAGAAAGGCGTCGACTTCCGCCTCATCGCCTCGAAGAGTGACCTTCTTGTATTCGATGTCGTAGCGCAAAGACTGCACGCGCCCGAGGCGGCTGGTCAGAATCTCACGCAGGCCATCGTAGCCATAGTCATCGTTGGCCTGAGGCGTGCCCCCATCCTCGAAGTACCTCTTCGACGCCAGCAGCAGCAGTCCGTCAATGTTCTTCTCGATGAGAAAGGCTCGATACTGTTCGATGGTCTCGACCACGGCCAAGTTGTCCTCGGTGGCCGGGATGTTGGTTCCGGCCAAGTACCGAGTGTGACCACAGCCAGCTACGGCTGTTGCCAATACCACCGCCAGTGCACCGAGGTTTGACGTCTTCATGCTTTTCCTGAAAGGAACTAGCATCAATCGTTCCAGCAGAAAAGACCCACCGCTGCGCCAATCTTTGGCCAGACCGGGACCCAGCCGCGACTCTCTGGCCAGAAACGACCCTCTTCGCTGCCAAGATGACAGCACCCCGGGCTACCTCCCAAACAGGCGATCGACGTTTTCCTTCTCCCAGGCCGAGGCACGCTGGTAGTCGGCAAACTGGCGTTCCTGGGCGAGAAATTCGGGCGGATGGAAGCAGCGTCGCCTGCCGGTGCGACGGATCTCGCACCTTCCGTGAAGCATCTCGTGAAACACAATCCACTCGACAAAGAAGAGCGGCACCTCGGCGCGATCGAGCGCGGGATGTACCCGAATGATGCGGTCCTCGACCGAGTAACTGCCCATCTTGATGGACCGCTGCCGGGCTCGGATGGCCGCCGGTCCCCAGGTGATCTGCGCCTGCAATGCTCCCTGGAAGTATTGCCGGTTCAGGTGATCGAAGATGTCTTGCAGATCGTAGACGCGTCCCGCTGTCCGCAGTTTCACCAAGCGCGGCCGGCGCGGCGCCCGATTGATAATGTGCTCGTGACGCTCGATGAACTCTCCCAGGAAGCTCGACGCGCGCCGGTCGTTGTGAACCACGTAGCGCGCCAGTGCCCGCACCAGCCGCGGCTCGGCGCCGGCAAATATGCGGTGAATCCTGACTATATAGTTCGAGGGATCCCGTCGTACCGCCACGATGTTGTAGTGATTGTCCGTCAAGGTGAGGCGCAGACCATGACCGGGTGGCAGGTAGGCCGCTACGGCCTGCTCCAGGCGAATCTCCTCCAGCGAGCGTCCGCTGGTCGGAATTCTGGCGACCCGACCCGGATTCGCTGTTCGCGCGGCCCAACGCGATGTCGGTGCCACCGAGGCGGCCTCTTCCTGCCCGGAATCGGCAAAGCGGAAGGTCAGCTGTCGCGGATCCAAGAAAGCCGACTCAGCGCCAGTCAGCGTGGCCTGGGCACCTCGACACAGCATCTCGCCGTTTCCCCGTCGCATCGCGGAATGTTCTTTTCTCACGTTTGATTCCGCGATCGTAACAACCGGAAAGCTGTTGATCAAAATTCTATCACTTTGAAGTTATTTGACTTTTCCTGTTGATAACCACACCTCGGTAAAAGTAAGACTTTGTCCTACATGGAGACGGCAGACCGATCATAGAAGGCTGACGGACAGCGCGATCACTGGCCCTGTGGCTTGGTGTCGTCGGAGCCAGCGGGAACCGCGCTCGCTTCGGAGGCAACCCGCGCAGTCTCAGAAGAAGGAAGGCTGCCGGGAGAGTCTGGCGCGGCACCGGACCGCGCGTGATCGGCCGCGGAATTGCCCGCCGCCGCTTCTGCATCTCGACGCTGCCCCGCACGCTCGTCATCGTGGGTCTCCGGCGCGCGCTCCCCCCCGATCACGTCTCGGTCGGTAGCGTTGCTGCGTTCTTCCTCTTCCAGCATGGCCTCGACCTCGGCGGGCGGGCCAATCTTCTTGCGACGGCGCCGCCGCCGCTCGGCGCGATCACCCTCGCGATCCGCGTCCGATCGATCGAGCGGCGTCTTCTGGCTGGGGGACCGTAACTCGAAATCCTCGAGCGCGAACGAGCCCCGTGCCTTGACGACGATGCGCTTCTGCAAGCGCTTCTCCATGTCCTCGAGATATCCGTGGTCCGTGGTGGCCAACACCTGGGCAACGTCGGGATGCACTTCAATGAGCACCGTGTCCCCTTCGATCAGATTCCCTTGCCGCCTCAACTCACGCAGAAGTTCATAGGCCACGGTCCGCCGCGACTTGGTGTAGCCCTTGCCCTCGCAGTGTTCGCAGGGCTCGGTCAGTGCGTGCAGCAGCGACTCGCGCGTTCGCTTGCGGGTCATCTCGATCAGGCCCAGCTCGGAGATGCGGGTGACCGCCGCCTTGGATCGGTCGCGACGCAAATGATCGTTGAAGGCGCGCGTGACCCGGTCGCGGTTGGACGCGCGGTCCATGTCGATAAAATCGACCACGATCATACCGCCCAGCGAGCGGATGCGCAGCTGCTCGGCCACCTCGCGACAGGCTTCCAGGTTGGTCTGGGTGATGGTGTCTTCCAGATTCTTCTTGCCCACGAAGCGGCCGGTGTTGACGTCGATGGCGGTCAAAGCCTCCATCTCGTCGACGATGAGATAGCCGCCCGACTTGAGCCAAACCTTGCGCTCGATCGCCCGGTCTATTTCGATCTCGATGCCGTAGCCGTCGAAGATGGGTTCCGGTCCGTCGTAGAGATCGATCTGCCCGGTGAAGTCCGGCATGAACGCCGCAATGAATTTCTTGATCTTGTCGTATTCGGCGCGGGAATCGATGATCAGCTTGCTCACCTCGGGAGTGAACATGTCGCGCACCGTGCGCAGCAGGAGATCGAGATCGTTGTAGATGAGAGCGGGACAACGACTGTTCCCGGTGCGGCGAACAATCTCATTCCACAGCTTGATGAGGAAATCCATGTCCGCGCGGAGATCCTTCTCCGGCACGTTCTCGGCGACCGTCCGCACGATGAAGCCTGTCCCTGGCGGCCGCATCTGGTCGATAATCTCGCGCAGGCGACGCCGCTCCTTGTCCGAGGAGATACGCCGCGAGATTCCCACGTGTTCGACCGTGGGCATGAACACCAAGTGCCGGCCCGGAAGCGAAATGTAGCGTGTCGCCCGAGCGCCTTTGGTGCTGATGGGTTCCTTGGTTACCTGGACGACGATTTCCTGACCCTCTCTCAGCAGATCCTCGATGCGCGCGCCGCCCGGCGGCCCTGCGGCCTCGGCATCTTCATCGTCGTCCTGGACGCTGGCGCGTCCCTGTCCTTCCCCTGCCGAAACCAACCGGCGAAGATCGTCGGGGGTTCCGCGCACGTCCGACACGTGCAGGTAGGCAGACTTCTCCAGGCCAATGTTCACAAAGGCCGCTTGCATCCCCGGCAAGACTCGCTCGACCCGGCCTTTGTAGATGTTCCCCGCGATGCCACGTTCCTGTTTGCGCTCGATGTAGAGCTCGGCCAGCAGGCCGTCTTCCACTAGCGCAACGCGAGTCTCGGGGCCGTCCGCGTTGATGACCAGAAAGCTGTCAGTCATTTAGGACTGTGAAAAACCGGCATCTAGGTTCGACAACCGTGACGCCAATGTCAGGGGCATCCGACCATCTGTAGCTCGTCGTATTACCGCGTTTAACATGAAAACCTCAAAGATTCAAACAGTTCCGCGTCGATAAGGTGCCCGCGTCCAGACCGGCACAGGCGTTGCTAGCCATACTCAACAAGCAACGACCGGCGGCAGTAACTCCGAGAGTTGCGTCTCCTCCCAACACACCGGCGCAGGCCGGTGTGACCTGAACTCGCGGTTGATTCTTCAACCGCTTAACATATCTAGCCAAGCTTAACCAGCCTCGCTTAAGAATCTGGCGGCCCTCGTGGAAAACCACGGGGGCTTTGCCATATTTTGGCCCTAGCCTATTCATCGGCGTAGAAGATTCACGTGCAAGTAGACGTAAGCGCTGACAAATAGCAACGCGTCAATGCGATCCAGGACGCCGCCATGGCCAGGAATGCACCGGCCAGAGTCCTTGACACCCGCCGCGCGCTTGATGAGCGACTCGACCAGATCGCCGGCTGGGCCGACAATGCTGGAAACAAGACCAATCATCACGCGGTCATAGGTAGTCAGGGTCGGCATGAAGACCCACCCTGCCACGAATGTCACGGTCAAACTGGCCACGAGTCCGCCCAGCGCGCCCTCGACGGTCTTTCCCGGCGAAATGGCTGGCGCCAGCTTGTGCCGCCCAAACGCCCGCCCCACGAAATAGGCGCCGGTATCGTTGCCAAAGGTGACTGCAATGGCCAGAGCGACCCACGCCGGCCCCGGACTGCCGTGCAGGAGAGCCAAGGCGGCGAGCAGCCCGCCGATGTAGGACACGCCGAATTCGGCGGCAAACAGTCTCGCCCCTGCGGCCGGAAGGTCCACCGCGCGCGCCAGGATCAAGATGGCCACGGCAATCATGGCGGCCAAAAACCACATGACGCCCAGGTCCGGCCGGAGGGAGAGCGCCAAGTACAAGGCCGCGCCAATCAACACGACACACGCGCGCTCGGCCTTGGGCCGGCCGGCCATGGTCATCGAGGTGTACTCGCGCAGGGCCTGAACCGCCACCACCAGACACAAGGCCGTCATGCCAATCGGCTCGCGCCAGAACACGATCGCGCCGACGACGGGCAGAGCCACCAGCGCCGAGGCGATCCGTACGAGCAAGTTTTTCTGGTCCGGCTTCACGCCCTAGACCTTACCCCATCCGCCGGAGTTGCTCTCCGGTGCGGCCAAATCGGCGCTCGCGACCACGGTACGATTCCAGGGCACGCACGAACTCGTCGCGATCGAATTCGGGCCAGCGGATGTCGGTGAAATAGAGCTCGGTGTAGGCCGATTCCCAAAGCAAGAAGTTCGACAGCCGAACCTCCCCCGAGGTGCGGATGAGAAGATCGAGCTGAGGCAGGTCCGCGGTCTGCATGGCTGACTGAAAGCTCTCCTCGGTGATGTCGTTGGGCGAAAGGGCGCCCCGCTTGACCAACTCGCACAGAGCGCGGGTCGTGGCCACGATCGATTCTCGGCCCCCGTACGAGAGAGCCAGGCACAGGGTCATGGCCTTATTGCCCGCCGAATCGCGGACCAGCTCGTCGAGCGGCTCGCGCACCAAGCCGGGCAGCCGACCTATGTCCCCGATGGTGATTAACCGGATGGTGTTGTCCATGATCTCCGCGCGCTCGCCAATGATGTACTCGCGCAGAAGCCCCATCAGCATCGTGACTTCGTCAGGCGGACGAAGCCAGTTCTGCAGCGAGAACGCATACAGCGTAAGGGCCTTGACCCCCATCTGGCGCGCGGCCCGCACCACCTCGTGTACGGCGTTCGCTCCGCGACGGTGGCCTTCGATGCGCGGGAGCCCGCGGTCCTGCGCCCACCGTCCGTTCCCGTCCATGATGATTGCAACGTGGCGCGGCAGCACGGCAGGATCGATAGACATGGACGATTCCGGCTACCACAGGAACGCGTCTGCTTCAACTGCCGGCGCGAGTCTGTGGCAAGAAAACGAGTTTGTAGGCCGCTCGGGAATCGTCTACTCTTCGCCAGGAATCCTCTGGCAAGCCACGGGGTCCGACCAAACTACAGGAAAGGGTGTCGCCATGAAAACGCGCGAAGATATCGAGTCTTATCTGCTCAAGCTCGGCGTCACTCACGAAGACCTGGGCCATGACGTCTGGCGAATCAAGGACGATGGCTTCGACAACCTGCTGGTCTCCCTGGCTGGCCCTGTCGTCGTCTTCCGACTCAAGGTGATGGACCTGCCCCAGGGTCGGCGGGAAGCGCTCTTCGAAACCCTGCTCAGGCTCAACGCCAGGGAGATGGTCTATGCCACCTTCGGCGTCGACGGCAACGCGGTTGTACTCACGGATTCGCTGCCCTTGGAGGATCTCGACTTCAGCGAGCTGCAAGCGGTGGTGGACGACATGGGAATGGCCATCAGCAAGCACTACCCGACGCTATCGAAATTTCGCGCAGCGGCCTGAACCCTAGACCAAGCGCCCGACAAGGAAATCAGTCATGGGAATTTTTTCGCGGCTCGGAACTCTCATCAAATCGAACCTCAACGATCTCATCTCCAAGGCGGAAGATCCGCAGAAGATGCTGAATCAGCTTGTCGCCGACATGCAGAACCAGCTTGTCGAGGCGAAAAAACAAGTGGCGGTCTCCATCGCGGACCAGAAGCGCCTGGAAAAGCAGCGCGACGAACAAACGGAGCTGTCCCAGGAATGGGAACGCAAGGCCATGCTGGCGGTGCGCGCGGGCGACGACACCCTTGCGCGCGAGGCGCTCAAGCGCAAAGGCGAGCACGAGACGCAGGCCGCGGAGTTCACCAAGCAAACCCAGCTACAGAAAGACGCTGTGGAAAAGCTGAAGGAGCAGCTGCGCACGCTCAACGACAAGATCGAGGAGGCCAAGCGCAAGAAGAACATCCTCATCGCACGCCAGAAGCGCGCCGAGGCGCAAAAGGCCATCCAAGACACCATGCAAGGTCTGTCGGACACCAGCGCCTTCGACACCTTCGAGCGCATGGCGACCAAGGTGGATCAGATCGAGGCCGAGGCCGATGCCTCGGTGGAGTTGGGCAACGAGCTGTCGGGAGACACCTTGCAACAGAAGTTCAAGGCCCTGGAGTCGGGCAGCGCAGGCACGGACACAGCGCTGGCCGAGCTGAAAGCAAAGATGGGCCTGGCCCCTATGCCCGAGGCCAAAGCCGCCCTGCCCGCCCAGGTCGCCCAGGATGAGTCGAAGATCCCCAGCGTGCTGACGACAGAAAACCGCAACAAGTGACCGGCGGTGCCTGCAGGGGCGCGCAGCGCGAGGGGCGGGCCTGTGGGCAGGCGGTTTCCAGAGGGCCGGCTCTCCCCGCACGAAAAGAACCCTGAATAAAGACGCCCAGCTGCCGAGTATATAGGCAATGGCATTCACGGTTCTGCTCGTCGACGACGACCCGATGGCTCGCAGCGCCATGGAGCGAGCCATCATCGACGACGCCAGACTGCGGCCCTTCGGACCCACGGTTTTGCAGGCGGCAAGTGGCGAGCAAGGCCTCGCCATGTTTGTGAACGATCGCCCGCAGATCGTTGTGACCGACCTCATCATGACCGGCATGGATGGCTTCGCGTTCTGTCGATCCGTGCGCGACTCTCCCTTCGGAAAGGATGTCGGGCTCATCGTCATATCCGGCATCTACAAGGATCCCTCTCTGGCGGCCAGCCTGGACAAGGACGTCGGCGCAACCTTCCTGTCGAAGCCGTTTTCCCGGAGTGATCTCGTGGAGGCGATCTTGGCCTGTCTGCGCACGCCGGGCCGACCAACCATTCCGATGTCGGAAGTCCCTGCCGGCCTGGTTTCGCCTCCTCCGCCGGTCGCTGATGGCCGCGCCCTTGTGTCGGGAAACACGCCGCGGCCGGTTGCCACGGTCCCGCGCGCGCCTGCACCCACGCGCACGCCCGTCCCCGTGCCGGAGCCCCCCGCACCGCTAATCTCCATGCCCGCAGCGCCAGCCACTGCGGCGTCGGGCACGGAAACCGTGCGCTTCTATCCGCCGCCTCCTTCCCCGCGCCCGTTGCCGGGACCTTCAGGATCACTGACCGATCGGGGGGTGCCCAAGCTGCTCTTCGACCTCATCGACGGATGTCAGACCGGCACGCTCGCCCTGGCCCGCGGCAAGGTGCGAAAGGAAATCTACTTCCGCGACGGCAAGGTCGTGGCTGCGGATTCGAATCTGCGCCAGGAGGCGCTGGGCACCCTCCTGTGCGCCAAAGGAATCATCGACGAGCGGCAGCTCGCCTATTTGCTCGCGGAAACCAAGGCCCGCGGTCACAAGATGGGAGCCGTGCTGGTCGAGCTCGGCTGGCTGACGCCCGAGGAGGTGCTGCAGTGTCTGTCCGCGCAGGTGCGCAAGCGCGTGTCCGATTGTCTGCGCTGGGATGAAGGAAGCTGGACCTGGGTTCCCGGCGACACCTTCGGCGACCGGATCATCGAGCACGAACTGGAGGTCGAGCGCATCATCTTCATGGGACTGCTCCGCAGCGCCACGCCCGAAAACCTGGTGGCCCGCTTCGACCAGAATGGGGCCCGTGAAGTCAAGCTCACGCGCCGGTTCGCCCATCATCGCGCGGGCTTCGAGGCGGTGTTCGGGGCCGACATCACGCAAGTTCTGGCCGCAGGAGCCAGCGTGGGATCGCTGGCATTGCGCGACGATTCCCACCTGGTCATTGCCGCCATCGACACCCTGCTGGAAACCGGCCTGGCCGAGCTGGGCGACCCGGTTCAGGAACCTGAAGAGGCTCCTGCGCCCCATGCGTGGCAATCCTCGCTCTCGTTGGAAAGGCTGGGCACCGAGGTCGGGAGGCGAATCGACGCCATACACACGGGCGCGCCCGATGAACTGTTCAGCCAAGTCCAGCACGGCCCAACTCCTGCGCCCGATCTCCAGCCTGGTTTTTCTCAGTTGGCCGACGGACAGGACTCCGGCCAACTGGACGTCGGCTTGCGTGCCATCACGCTCAAGCCGGAAAGCGACGGGGCGGGCGGTGGCTCCCTGTCCCCTGGTCGCGATTCGCCCAGCGAGACTTTGCGACAGGCGATCCTGCGAACCTACCTGGCGATGCGGGGCAAGAGCCTGTACGAAGCGCTGGGCGTGTCCCGCGACGCCCCGACAGCGGAGGTTGTGGCGGCCTGTGCAGCCAAGGCCAACGAATTCTCGCCCGCTGCCGTGGCCGGGCTGCATCTCGATTCCGCAGATCAGGCCAGACTCGATACTCTGCGCGCGGCCATCGACCAGGCGGCCAGGGTTCTCGCCAATCCACAGCTGCGCCAGGGTTACGACCGCACCCTGGCGCCCTCGGCGTCGCCCGAGTCGGATCCTCTTGGTGCCGAGCTGGCTTTCGGCGAGGGCCTGGGCCTTTTCAATACTGACAAAGCCGCCGAGGCGCTGCCGAAGTTCGAGGCCGCGGTGCGCGCCCGGCCGGACCAGGCGCTGTACCACGCCTATCTGGGCTGGGCCCGATTCGTCGCCTTTGGCCAAGAGTGGGCCGGCGCGACCCGCGAAACCCTGCAGCACGCCCTTGCGCTCGATCCCGATCTGGCCGAGGCGCACACCATGCTTGGCCACCTGGCCGCCACGGAGAACGACGCTGCGACGGCGCGCGAACACTTGGAGCGGAGCCTCGATCTGCAGCCGCTGCAGCCTGACGCCGTCGAGCTGTTGCTGCAGGCCTATCAGCGCCTCGCCGATCCCAAGGGAGCTGAGGGGTTCATGCGCAGGCTGGTTGCCGCGCTTGGCGACCGCGCCCAGCCGCTGCGTCGACGCTTATGGTGCGAACTGGCCAATGTCTACGAGAACCAACTCGGGGATCGGCTTTCCGCGCGCATCGCGTACGACATGGCGGCGCGCCTGGCGCCCGACGACGTCGGCATTTTGCGCAAGTCGGCTGAGATGAATGCCGAGGATCCCACGCGCTGGCGCGAGATGGCCCGTGCGATCACCGGGGAATGGCAACTGCATCCCGACGACGGCGAATCGGGGCAGCGGATCGTTGAGTTGTTCCTGGATCGAGGGCTGACCCACGCGGCGCAGGTTGCAGCAACGGCCATGGTGCTGCGTGGGCTGGGCGATGAAAAGATCGCGGAACTGGCCAACCAGAGCCGTCCCACGGCCTTCAGTCCGAGCGCGAGCAAGCTCCCCGCCGACTGGCCGAGCCGCGTCGGCTACATCCCGGAGTTCGCCGACGTCGAATCGCTGATCGCTCTACTGGTCGAAACCGGGGTACTTCCGCCGGTCACCAGGGCAGAGCTGGGACTCAGCAATGCGGCACCAGTTCCCGCCAGCCAGCAACCGGCGGTGTTCCGTCGCGTGTTGCGCACCTTGTGCGATCTTCTGGGAATTCGCGAACCGGCAGTGCTACGCCACGCGGGGCTGGTGGGTGATGCCCGCATGGCCCACCTGCAGATGCCTGCCCTTTTGTGCCGCCCCAAGCTTCTCGACGAATCCGACTCAGTGGAGCTCGGGTTCAGGTTGAGCCGCGCCCTCGCGTTGGCCACGACAGGACGACTCGCCGGCTCGGCGCGCTCCGGCGGACAGCTGCGCCCCTATTTCATCGCCGCGCTCGCCATGACCCGCGCGTCGCTGCGCCTTGAGGGACCGGCCTTCGACGGAGCACGCGCTGCCATTGCCGATCTCGATTCGCCTGCGCGCGCACGCATTGCGGAGGTGAGCCAACAGCTGGTGCGCAAGTACGGCTCCATCAACCTGACCGCCTGGACCAAGAGCCTGCGCCGAATGGCCTCGCGCTTGTCGCTGGTGATGTGCGGCGATCTGCTGCGGGTCGGCCGCGCCGTGGCCGAAGAGGAAGGTCAGGCAGCCCTCGATGACCTGCTGGCGTTCGCCCTGTCGTTCGAGGAACTGAACATCGGCGAAGGGCTCCCAGCGGACGGCATTTAGTCGCGGCGTCTTTGCCAAGAAATAGCGCACAGCGTCCTGCGAATTCTTGGCTTTGGCTGGCCAGTCCTTGCTCGCAATGGTTGTCCCGAGCCCCGAAACCCTGTTATATGGTGGTTAAGGCGACTGTACGGGGAAGATGCGGAGCGCTCCGGGACTGCAGCAGGCCAGAACAAGACTGGCATTATCCGTACTCGTCGCAGCACTAAGAAGTCCGGAGAGGAAGAAAAGAATGATGGCCCAAAGTCAGACGCACACGACGGCACGCTTCAATGGAGTCAAGGTCTTCTCGGCCACGATGGCCCAGGAGCGCGAGAACCTTGGCGAGAAGGTCACCGGCTGGATTCGTGAGCATCCCCAGTGCCAGGTGGTCGATACCATCGTCACCCAGTCCTCCGACGAAGCGTTCCACTGCCTCGCCATCACCGTCTTTTACCTGGAAGACCGACAGGCGAAGTAGTTTCTGCCGGGCCCAGCAGGGCGGCGGGTGGACAGGAGGGAAGGCTGGGCCGAAGTCCGTCCTGGGTCGTCTTCTATCCACCCACGAACACGAACGGGTAGCTGACTGAGCCGCCACCCTTTTGCGACTTGGGGAAGGACCAGCGCGAAATCTGCGCGGTCACACAACCCGGCAACGGGGTGTCGCTGAAGGTCGGAGCATCCACGTGCAAGCTGGCCGGGCGGCCGTCAGCGCCGATGGTGAAGCTGACGATGGCTTTGCCTGACTTGGCCTGGCCGGTACGCGCCATGTTCATGTAGCAGCCACGAACGGCCATGAGGTTGCCCCGGATGATGCGCTGGACTTCCTCGCCCGCGGGTTGTTCGGGCAAAGCCGCCAGCGCCTGATCCCCGGCGGAAGCGGCCAGCACCGGCGGGGGATCGGCCTTCACGCGCGAGGCGCGGCGCACGTTGCCCATCAGGCCTTCGCCGCGGTCATCTTCTATATAGGCGACATCCGTACCGGCTTGGGCCAGGGCAGCCCACTTCTTGTCGAATTCCGGATCAGAAGTGGACGCGTTCGCCACGGCACCCGGCGAGACCTTGTTTTCGGCGCGCTTCGAGCACGCCGTCGAGAGCCCTACAACCAGTCCGATTCCTGCGGCCAGCAGCTTAGTGTGATTGCGCATGGTCCGGTATTTTACACCCCTCGGGCCGATGGTGGCAGCCGGAAGTCTGTGGGCAACATGGTCTTGGGTCGGAAGGGCGACGCCTTCTGCGCGCGACTAACCCGCCGCAGCACGAAAACCCAAAAGCTGACGGAAAGCGCGGTGATGGCGACCCAGATGAACCAGTTCAGGCCGTGCAAGAGCGCGAAGTTGTAGGCGCCGTGGAAAAGCACGGGCAGCGCTAGACACAGGATCTGGTCGCGCCAGACGCCTGAGGCGCGCCGGCCAGCCTTGGCGCTGAATTTGATACGGCCAGCGTAGTAGCCCATGGCCCCGCCGAACAGAGCGTGGGCTGGCACCGCGAACACGGCTCGCTGCCAGGCGATGCCAACGCCGTGGCTGGAAAGATAGAAGAAATTCTCGAGCGTGGCGAATCCGAGGGCGATGGTCACACCATAGATGAGTCCGTCGAGCGGCTCGTCGAACGCGCGCCAGTGGTAGACCGCCGCCATCAGCATCGCCCACTTGGCGACCTCTTCGACCAGCCCGGAAAGCACCAAGGCCTCGAACAGTCGCGCCGGCTCGCCGCCCAGGTGCAGCCATTCCTCGGACACGGCGCCCGCCACGACGGCACCCAAGCTCTGCGCCGCCAGCATGGCGTACATGCCCAAGAGGTACGCGATGGCGAGACAGGAGATGGGCTCGCGATCGTAGCGATCGCGAAGGTAGAAATAGGTGAGGAGCGCCAGCGAAGGCGCGGCGGCCACCAGGGCGGTCAACATGGCCGGCAAGACTATCACTGATTGCCGTCGACTCGGTGGCCCGGTGCCTGGATGGGCGCTATGCTTTCCGAAAAATCACCACAAGGGGGCGAAATAGTTTCGACGGGAGTAAGCGAAGCTCTGGTAGCGTGCCGAGGCGCCCGAGGCCTCGTAAAAACGGGCAACAAACAAACGCGAACGATAACTCGTTTGCGATGGCCGCCTAAAGAACGGACCATCCCGCGACCCCTGGAACTGCCTACGGCCTAGGGAAGCGGCAACTTAGTGGGCTTTGCGTGCGGGCAGCGTCTTCCGGCCCGAACGCGAGACACAGGGAGGGCTGGCATCCGGGACGCCCCGTCGGCGGGCCAACCCGAATGCGAGAATCAAATCGCCGGACACGCACGTAGCAGCCAGGGTGTAGACCTTCCGGACCCGGGGGCAGTACCCGGCGCCTCCACAGTAATTTCACAGTCGAATTGGCAGGGATCTTTCGTGCCAGGCAACCCAACAACACCTGGATCGCAGGACGACGGCTCGGTGGCTCGATTCCCACCGCTGCCCGCCATTCCACCGGCTCCGCAGCAGCCGCCCGCGTCGTTGTGGAATTCCAGGTGGGCGGCACGCGGGCGCGGATCGCCGTCTGTCCGAGTGCCGGTGAGCGATCCGTTGGGACGGCCGACTCGGCTCAGTGGCCGTGCGGGCTCCCCGCTTGTCCAAGCCCGGAGTCGCTAGAGCACCGAACGGTTTGCCGGACCGAGTGAAATTGCGCAGTTGCGAACGGCCCGAGGCGCGAGGAGCGAAGATACTCGACGTATTTGACCGACGAGCAACGAAGGGACGCGATGCAAATCTACGATTTCACGATGGGAGGCAAACCGTTCGGTGCTCTACGTCCACGTGACGTCGAGGGCCTTGCGCGGTGGAATGGCTACGTACTGGTGCTTCGCATAGCCGAGCAGCGTGGCGGCGTGGGCCTGGCGCCCCTCGGGGATGCCGGCCAGCTTGACGACGGCAGGGGACATGCTGAGCGCGAGTTGAAGATACCCGGCCCAGCAGGTGCCGAGTCCCAAGGCCTCGGCGGCTATCTGAAAATAGGTCACCGCAATGGTGGCCGAGCCCGGGCCAGTGGGATCCGAGGCAGGCGTGTGGGCCAAAACCACGTGAGGGGCGTGGCGTAGGATCAAATCCTCGCCCTTTTCCCAGGCCACGAGAAAGCGGGCGAAACCGAAACGCTCGGCCAACGGGTGTTTCTGCTCCACCAGCGTGCGTGCCCATTCCAGCACGCCCGCCGCAAGCCCATGGACGGCATCAAGGCCGCTCACCACGGTCCAGGCCACCGGCTGACGATTGACCCCCGAGGGTGCGAAGCGGGCGCTATCCAGCGCACGCGCAATGATCTCGCGCGGAATCAGCTTGTCCCGATACCGTCGAATCGAACGCCGCGCTTGCAACAACTGCTCGGCCTGCTCGGGACTGATCGTGTGCGCGGCGTTGATCGGCCGCAGGTCGCTGCGAGTCAAGAACGTGAGCTCCAACGCGCCCACACGGCAGACCGACACGCAGTGGCCGCAGCGGATGCAACGGTCGCCCTGATTGGACGTGGGCACGGCGCCGACGACTGTGGTCTCCAGCTCAAGCACGGAAGCCGGGCAAACCGAGACGCAAAACCCATCATGAAGACAGCGTTCCTGGTCGACGACGACGTGGTTCACGGCGAATCTCCTTTGAGCTGCGTTCATAGCGCAAATTCGGAGCGTGGCCACCTGCTGACCCCGACTCCCTCGTTCCCATCGGCAGGGGCGAGTCTGACGTCGCGTGCGAAGTTTGGGCCAAGGTGCAAGCGCGGTATCGAAACACCGCGAGGGGCTCGCGCTAACAACCTGTTTGAACAGGCCCTCTTCTTGTCTGCTGCCTGCGCCTGTTACTTCGGCTAGAACGAGGGTCGGGCAGCATGGAGTTCCAGACACTTGACACTCTCCGCAAGAAACACCCGGCGTGGCGCCTGCTCGTGGCTGACGGCGCGCCCTTCGTGGCCAGTTTCCTGCACCGAAGTTTCGTCGAGCCCAATCTTCGCACGATATCGCGGCATGAGCTGGTTGCGAAGCTCGACGACTATCTATTCCATCTGCGCGAGCGCCTGGGCGAAGGCACATTCCCCCGCGGCGCCAGCGACTATCTTGACGAGTGGGCGGCCGAGGATCGCGGCTGGTTGCGCAAGTACTACCCACCGGACAGCGACGAGCCGCACTTCGACCTGACGCCGGCCACTGAGAAAGCCCTGGCTTGGCTGGCCAGCCTGCGCCAGCGTCAGTTCGTCGGCACCGAGTCACGCCTGATCACGGTGTTTGAATTGTTGCGCCAGATCGTCGAGGGCACGACCGCGGATCCCAAGGCACGCATGGCCGAGCTGGAGAAGCGGCAGGCCGAGATCGCCGCGGAGCTCGATCGCATCCGCGAGGGTCACATCGATCTCATGAACGCGGCCCAGGTGCGGGATCGCTTTGCCCAGATGTCAGACACGGCGAATGCGTTGCTGGCGGATTTTCGCGAGCTCGAACAGAGCTTTCGCGATCTCGACCGGTCGGTGCGGGAGAAGATCGCAACCTGGGACGGCAGCAAGGGCGCCCTGCTCGACGAGATCTTCGGCGAACGGGACGCCATCAGCGATTCGGACCAGGGGCGAAGCTTCCGCGCTTTCTGGGATTTTCTGATGTCGCCCGCCCGACAGGAAGAGCTGTCCACGCTCTTGGAGTCGGTCTTCGCCCTGCCGGCCGTACGCCAACTTGAGCCCAGCGCACGCTTGTTGCGCGTGCACTACGACTGGCTGGAAGCGGGCGAGGTGGCGCAGCGAACCGTGGCACGGCTGTCGGAGCAACTCCGTCGCTACCTTGATGAGAAGGTGTGGCTGGAGAATCGCCTCATCATGCAAACCATCCGCAAGATCGAGCAAGCCGCGCTGGCGGTGCGTGCGCAAGCGCCGCCCGGGATTTTCATCGAGGTCGACGAGCCTGGCCCAGCCATCGAGTTGCCCATGGAGCGCCCGTTGTTCGCGCCACCGTGGAAGCCCACAATTGCGGAGCAAATCTTGCTGGAGGGCTCCGGGGATGTGCCGAGCGACGTTCTTTACGAGCAGGTCTACGTGGACAAAACGCGGCTGGCAGCGCACATCCGCCGCGCCCTGCAGACGCGGCCACAAGTCTCGTTGGCCGAACTCGTCGAATCGCGCCCGCTGGAGCGCGGACTGGCGGAGCTGGTGGCCTATCTGAGCTTGGCGGCCGACGATGCCCACGCCCTCATCGACGACGAAGAGAAGCAGACGATTTCCTGGATCGATCCGGCGGGCTGTGAGCGCAAGGCCACGGTTCCCTTGGTGGTGTACAGCCGATGAGCAGGCCAGCCGGACGACGCTTGCCTCTCAGGCTCGCCAGCCCTAGATTTGCGCCGACCATGAAGGCATCGCCACCATGAGCGCAGGCGTGACCGGTGCTCATCCCGACAATGCGACGGGGCGTAACGCCTTCTCCGCCGTGCTGATTTCGCTCATGAAAGGCGTCTTGCACGCCGATGCCGCACCCAAGGACTGGCAGGCCCTGCTCGACCTGCAGGCGCGCGTGCGCGACCACGTCGCACCCCTTGGCTTGGAACTGATCCTGGACGAGGCCGAGGGCTACGCCTACTTGCGCCAGCGTCCGGCCGTCGAAGGCGAGCCGGATCTCCCGCGTCTGGTGCCGCGCCGGCCTCTTGGCTTCCAGCTCAGCCTGCTGCTGGTTTTGCTACGCAAGAAGCTGGCCGAATCGGACGCGCAGGGCGAAAACACGCGCATCATTCTCAGTCGCGCGCAAATCGCGGACCTCATGCGGGTTTTCTTGGCCGAGAGTGCCAACGAGGTGCGACTCCTCGATCGCCTGGACGCGCACGTGAACAAGGTCGTCGAGATGGGATTCTTGCGCCGGCTGCGCGGCAAGGACGATCAGTTCGAGATCCAGCGCATCCTGAAGGCTTTCGTCGATGCCCAATGGCTCGGCGACTTTGACCGGCGACTCGCGGCGTACGCCGAGCAATTGGCGGGCGAGTCGGCCGACAAACCGGACGCCGAGCCGTGAGCGGGGACGCGGCCGCGCAGGGCTCGCTCGACCTCGTCGCGACCGACGAGCGTGCGGGCTTTCGTCTACACCGGCTTGAGATTTACAACTGGGGCACCTTTCATCAGCGCATCTGGAGCCTGGTGCCTGGCGGCGACAATGAACTCCTCACGGGCGATATCGGATCGGGCAAGTCGACGCTGGTCGATGCCATCACGACCTTGCTGGTTCCGCCGCAGAAGATTGCCTACAACAAGGCCGCGGGCGCCGACACGCGCGAGCGCACGCTCCGTTCGTATGTGCTCGGCCACTACAAGACCGAGCGGGGCGATGTGGGACTGTCGGCCCGGCCGGTTTCCTTGCGCGACAGCAACAGCTACTCGGTGCTGCTGGCTCGCTTCTTCAATGAGGGATACGATCAAACCGTGACCCTGGCCCAGGTCTTCTGGCTCAAGGACATGGACGGTCAGCCAGCCAAGCTCTTCGTGATTTGCGACGGGACCCTTTCCATTGCCGAGCACTTCGCCAACTTCGGCAGCGACATCGCGGATCTACGCAAGCGTCTGCGTCGCACGCCCAAGACCGAGATCTTCGATGCCTTTGCCCCCTACGCGGCGGCCTTTCGCCGGCGCTTTGGCATCGAAAACGACCAGGCCCTGGACCTGTTCCACCAGACGGTGTCCATGAAATCAGTCGGCAATCTGACCGACTTCGTCCGCCAACATATGCTGGAAGCCTTCCCGGTCGAAGAGCGCATCGAGAAGCTGGTGCAACACTTCGATGACCTCAACCGCGCTCACGAGGCTGTGCTGAAGGCCAAGGCCCAGATCACGCAGCTACGGCCCATCATTGTCGATTGCCAAGAACACGGCCTGGTGTCGACCGAAGCCGTGTCCCTGCGCGACTGTCGCAACGCCTTGCACGCATACTTTGCCGAGCACAAGGCCGCCCTGCTGGACAAGCGGCTTGGCAATTTGCGCGCCGATATCGCCAAGTTCGAGGCGCGCATCGCTGCCGGGGTGGAGGAGCGGCGTGCGCAGCAAGCCACCCGCGACGAGACCAAACACGCCATCGCCGAGCAAGGCGGCGACCGCATTGAACGTATCAAGGCCGAGATCGCGCAGAAACAGGCGGACAAGGACGTTCGCTCTCGCCGCGCCGATCAGTACGCGCACCTGGCGGCCGTGGCCCGACTGCCCACGCCTGCCCATCAGGATGCCTTCCTCGCCAATCGCCGTGAACTGGCCGAGCACCTGAAAACGACAACCGTCCGCCAGGGCAGGATGCAGAACGACATCACCGAGGTCTCGGTGGAACTGCGCGGGCTCAAGGAGCAGCACGGCGAAATCGAGCGCGAGCTGACCTCGTTGCGCGCGCGGCGGTCCAACATCCCGGCGCGCGTATTGGCGATTCGGAGCGCCCTTTGTCAGGCGCTGGGGCTGAAGGACGAGTCCCTGCCCTTCGTCGGCGAGCTCTTGCAAGTGCGGTCCGAGGAACGCGACTGGGAGGGCGCCATCGAGCGCCTCATGCACAACTTCGGCCTGTCGTTACTGGTGCCCGACACGGACTATGCCCGCGTGGCCCAGTGGGTGGATCGCACGCATCTTGGCGAGCGATTGGTGTATTTTCGCGTGCTCGCCCATCGCGCGGCCAATGTCGAGACTTCGCCCGCCGCGGTTCTTCGCAAGCTCGTCCTCAAGCCCGATTCGCCATTCTACGACTGGCTGGAGGGCGAGATCGCCCGCCGCTTCGACCATGTCTGCTGCGACACCCTGGAACAATTCAGGCGCGAGAAGCAGGCCCTGACCCGCAGCGGGCAGATCAAGACCAGCGGCGGCCGGCACGAGAAGGACGATCGCCACCGGCTCGACGATCGCTCGCGCTACATCCTCGGATGGTCAAACGAAGCGAAGATCGCTGCCCTCGATGGCGAGCGAGAAGGGCTGGAGGCGCGCATGCACAAGGTGGCAACGCGCTTGGCAGATCTGCAAGAAGAGCAGCAATCGCTGGTAGAACGCCTGGCGCATCTTCATCAACTGTCGAGCTTCGAGGATTTCCGCGAAATCGATTGGAAGCCTTTGCTCGCCGAGATCGAGCGATTGCAGGGCGAGCGCCGCCAGCTGGAGGCGGCCTCGGACATCCTGCGCGCCCTAGAAGAGCAGCTCGGCGCTCTGGAAGTGCGCATGCGTGCCACGGAAGCCGCGCTGGAGAGCGACAACCGAGAGCTGGCCACCACGCGCTTCAAGTCCGATCAGGCGACCCAGCAACGCCAGGCCTGCCTGGAGGTGCTCGATGCCACGCCGGCCGAGGTCAAGGCGCGCGACTTCCCGCGCATCGAGGAGATGCGCGATGTGGCGCTCGGCTTGCACATGCTTTCCGTGGAGTCCTGCGACGGGCGCGAGAAGGATCTGCGAGAGTGGCTGCAAAAGGAGATCGATGGGCGTGACCAGCGTCTGCGCCGTCTGGAAGAACGAATCGTCAAGGCCATGGAGGCCTATCGCAAGGACCACCCGGTCGAGACGCAGGAGCTGGACGCGCGCCTGGATGCTGCGCCCGAATTCGGCGAGATGTTGCGCCGCCTGGAACAAGACGACCTGCCCCGCTTCGAATCCAAGTTCAAAGAGCTGCTCAACGAGAACGCGATTCGCGAAGTGGCCAATTTCCAGTCGCAATTGCACCGTGAACGGCAAACCATCCGCGAGCGCATCGAGGCCATCAACCGATCCCTGCGCGACATCGACTACAACCCGAATCGCTACATCGCCCTGGAAATCGTGGCGGCACAGGACGCCGACGTTCGCGATTTTCAACAGGACCTGCGCGCGTGCACCGAGGGCGCGCTCACCGGCTCCGAGGATTCCGCGTATTCGGAATCCAAGTTTCTGCAAGTGAAGCGTCTGATCGAGCGCTTTCGCGGTCGCGAAGGCTCCACCGATGCCGACCGCCGCTGGACCCGCAAAGTCACCGATGTTCGCACCTGGTTCAGTTTCTCGGTCTCGGAAAGGTGGCGCGAGGACGACCGCGAGCACGAGCACTACACCGACTCGGGCGGGAAGTCGGGCGGTCAAAAGGAGAAGCTCGCCTACACCGTGCTCGCGGCCAGCCTGGCCTACCAGTTCGGACTCGAACGGGGCGTGAAGCGCTCACGCTCGTTCCGTTTCGTGGCCATCGATGAGGCTTTTGGCCGCGGCTCCGACGAGTCGGCCCGCTATGCGCTAGAACTCTTCGGCCGCATGAACCTGCAGTTGCTGATCGTCACGCCTTTGCAGAAAATCCACATCATCGAGCCGCATGTGTCCGCTGTCGGCTTCGTGCACACCGAGGACGGGCGCTCGTCCATGCTGCGCAACCTGACCATCGAGGAATACCGGCAGGAGCGTGCGGCCCGCATTGTAGCCCATGGCGTGGACCACTCCTGACGACGTTCGCGCGCAGGTACAGCGCCTGTGGGATCGCGGCCGCATCCTGGCCGCGCGCCTGGGCGCAGAGCCCCTGTTTCCGCTGGCGCTGCGACTGGAGCGCCCGCAGGTTCGCGAGCTCTCCGATCGCTTCGCCGAGGCGCGGGAGTGGATACGCGTTCTCGACGAGGGCAGCAAGAAGTCCACCGGCCAGGGCTACGAAATCGTCTACGCCGAGATCAACCATCGCCAACTGGGAATGAACCGGGTACCGCAGGCGCTGCTGGTTCCGAGCGAGGCGGATGCCCTGGCGCTGATCGGAAAGCGGCGCCAATCGGACATCTTCGCTCGCTTGGTCGAAAACAGCAAAACCGCGCATCCCGAGCTTCTGCCCTGGATCGCGAGGCGACCCCTCGACTTGCTCGACCACGCCGATGATTGGGCACGCATCTTGACGGTGCTTTCCTGGTTCCGCGACCATCCGCGCCCCGGCATCTACGCCCGCCAGATCGACGTCGAAGGCGTCCATACGAAATTCATCGAGACGCACCGACGCCTGCTGGCCGAACTGCTCGACCTCGTCTTGCCCGCCGAACACATCGACCAGCAGGCCATCGGCGCGCAGGCCTTCGAGCGGCGCCTGGGGCTCCTGTGCAAGCCGGCGCTCGTGCGCTTTCGCGTGCTCGACCAGCGCCTGCGCATTCAGGGACTCGACGATGTGAGCACGCCGCTTGCGCAGTTCGCGCGGCTCAATCTGCCAGCCCGGCGCGTGTTCATCACCGAAAACGAAATCAACGGACTCGCCTTCCCAGAAGCCCAAGCCAGCATCATCATTTTCGGTCTCGGCTATGGCGTCGAGCGACTGGGCCTCGTGCCTTGGTTGCAGGACAAAGCCATCTACTACTGGGGCGACCTCGATACCCACGGCTTCGCTATTCTGGACAGCCTGCGCGCCGTGTTTCCGAAAGCGCGCTCCTTCCTCATGGATCGGCAGACCCTGCTTGGCCACCGGCCGCTGTGGGTGGAAGAACCGGAGCCGTCGCAGGCGCCCCTGTCACGCCTGACAGAGGACGAGTACGAGCTTTTCGAGGATCTCCGCTTCGACCGCCTCGGCCATCGTGTGCGGCTGGAGCAGGAGCGGATCGCCTTTGGCCACGTCGCACGCACTGTGGCCAGCCTGCTTTCCTGAGCCCATCTCGCGATGTGCGGAAATACATCGGCCAGTTGCGAACCAAGACCGTTTGCAATTTGGGCGTGCGCGACTGCACCGCAGACCGTGGTCATTGAACGTTTGGCTGAATGGGTGGCCGAAGCCTTACATATCTGGTTTTGCAGTGAGGTCGGCACGATCACTGTCCAGCACTTCGCGGACCTTGCGCGTGAGGTCCGCGGCACTGAATGGTTTGGAAATGAAGTAGGTACCCGGGTCAAGGGTGCCATGGTGAACAATGGCATCGTCGGTGTATCCGGACATGTAGAGGACTTTGATCCCCGGACGTGCCAGCGCCGCGCGCTCGGCCAGAGCCTTGCCGCCCATCTGGGGCATTACCACGTCGGTCAGGAGCAAGTGGATCGTGCCCTCCTGCGCTTGGCAGCGTCGCAAAGCGGCGTCGGCGGTCACCGCCGTCAGTACGGTGTAGCCGCTCATGCTGAGGATCCGCTTGGCAATCTCGCACACGGCCTTCTCGTCCTCAACCACGAGAATGGTCTCTGTGCCCGTTGGCCGCGCGGAAAGGGCCTTCAATCGGCTGCCTGTTACCTTCGTGACGGCCGCGCTCTCTCGCGGCAGATAGACCCTGAACGTAGTGCCCTGGCCGGGCTCGCTGTAGACCCAGATGTTGCCGCCGCTCTGCTTGACGATGCCGTAGACCGTCGAGAGCCCCAGGCCGGTGCCCTTGCCCTTTTCCTTGGTGGTGAAGAACGGCTCGAAAATTCGCGCCTGCGTCGCAGCGTCCATACCGCAGCCGGTGTCGGTGACCGCGAATTGAACATAGGGCCCGGGCTTCACCGCCACGTGGCGGGCCGCATAGGCCTCGTCGAGCTCCACATTGGAGGTTTCGATGGTCAGCTTGCCCCCTTTCGGCATGGCATCGCGGGCGTTGACCACCAGGTTCATCAGCACCTGCTCGATCTGGCCCGGGTCGGCCCGGACCACGCCCAAGTCTGGTGCAAGCACCTGGACATAGTCGATGTCTTCGCCAAGGATGCGCCGGAGCATCTTCTCGATTCCAACGGCAACCTCATTTAGGTTCAGCAGCACCGGCTGCAACACCTGCTTGCGACCGAAGGCCAGCAGTTGCCGAGTCAGCGCCGCGGCTCGCTCGCCCGCCTTTCTTATCTCCAGAAGTTCGTCTCTGACGCCGTCATTCTCCCGCACCCTGCCAATGGCCAGCTCCGCGCAGCCCAGGATCACGGAAAGCAGGTTGTTGAAGTCGTGCGCGATGCCGCCCGCGAGGCTGCCAATGGCTTCCAGCTTCTGTGCCATGCGAAGCTGCTCTTCGAGCTTCTCGCGCTCCTCCTCCGCGCGTTTGCGTGCGGTGAGATCGCGGATGTTGCACTGGATCACGTTCAGGCTGTCGACGCGGTACATGTTACTCACAAACTCGACAGCGATCTTCCGTCCATCGCGAGTTTGCAGGGGAAGATCGTCGTAGCGAACGTACGTCTTGGCGTGCAGCTCGGCGAAGATGGCCATCGAGGCTGCGGCATCCTTGAACGGTCCGATTTCCCACAAATGCTTTTGCAGGAACTCGTCGTGCGAGTAGCCCGTCAACTCCGTGAGGAACGGATTGACATCGACGATCAGACCGGTGTCCGCATCAAGGATCAGGATGCCGTCCCTGGCGGCTTCAAATAGGCGGCGGTACCGCGTTTCAGACGCCCCCAGCGCTTGTTCTGTCAGTTTGCGCCGCATCCGCAGACGCTGTCGCTCCAGCGCGCCCTGAGCCGCCGCTCCCAGTCGTTTGACATGCTCCTTGATGACGTAGTCCCACGCTCCAGCCTTCATGCACTCGACCGCCGTGTCTTCATTCATCGAGCCCGTCACGATGATGAACGGCACGTCCGGACACCGCTCCAGTGCGAGATTGAGCGCAGTCAGGCCATCGAAGTGAGGCAGTTTGAAATCGGAAACGATGAGCGCCGGGCCATACTCGTCCAGCGCCGCGAGATAGTCCTCGCGGGTCTCCACTCGTCGGAACTGGCACGAGCCCAGCGCCTTCCGAATCTCCCGTTCGGTCAGCTCGGCGTCCGTGGGCAGATCCTCGACGATCAGGACGCGAATGGCCTCGTTCATGCAACTCTCCTCACAGTCGCTGGCATCCTCTATCTCGGAGGCTGGTTCACCAGAAGCCAGTACAGGCCGAGGTTGCTCACCGCTTCGGCAAAGGCGTCAAAGTCCACTGGCTTCACCACGTAGCTATTGGCCCCCAGGCCATAGGCGGTCTTGATGTCCGGATCTTCGCGCGAGGAGGTCACGATGACCACGGGAATCGGACGGGTGCGCTCGTCCTGCTTGAGGACGCGCAAGACCTCCAGACCGCTCACCTTGGGGAGTTTCAGGTCGAGCAACACCACCTTGGGCGGATGCCCAGTGTCTCTCCCGGCATACTTGCCCCGCCCAAAAAGAAACTCCAGCGCTTCGGCACCGTCCTCGACGATAATCAGCCGATTGGCCAGGTTGTGCTTTTTCAGCGCCCTGATGGTCAGCTCCGCATCCTGCGGGTTGTCCTCGACCAACAAGATGTCCACAGCCTCTGAATTGTCCACAGCCACGCTCCTGGATCTGTCGGGACGAGAGTATCTCACGTTGTCCCGGACTTGGCATGTCTTTATGCTTCAAGTCTTGCGCAAAGTCTGGCCGCTCGCGGGGGTACGGCAGCATCCTTTCCATGATTATCGAAAAAAGTCGTGACTATTTTCGACCATCATTGTTTGCCGACGAGCCCACCAACGTGGTGCGCCAACAATCGGTAGAGTTCGCAGCCCACGCGTCCTGCTTACGGGACACACTGGCTGGTATGCAAGACTCTGTGGAGATCGCGAGAGATATCAACGTGAAGAGCGCAGCACTGGTAGGAGAATCTCCCGCCTCAGATCTCCCAGTTCGGTGTTGAATCCTGCTGTTTCTCCTTGCTCAGCACCTTGACCTTCACATCATCGGCGAGCACCAGCGAACGCGGGGGCACGCTGTGCATGAGAAAGGCGTTGGCGCCGATGGTGCTGCCAGCCCCCACAACGGTGTCGCCGCCCACGATTGTGGCGCCTGCATAGATCGTGACGTCGTCCTCGAGGGTGGGATGGCGCTTCTTGCCGCGCAGCTGCTGCCCAGCGGCCAGCGAGCGCGCTACCAGACCCACGCCTTGGTACATCTTCACGTGACTGCCGATGACTGCGGTTTCACCGACCACGGTGCCCGTGCAATGGTCGACGAAGAAGTGAGTGCCAATATGTGCTCCCGGGTGCAGGTCCATTCCCGAGCGGGCGTGCGCCCATTCGGTCATCATGCGCGGGATTAGCGCGATGTCGTGCAGGTACAGTTCATGCGCCAAGCGCTGGGCAGCGATGGCTTCCACGAACGGGTAAGCCACGATGACCTCGTCCTTGCTCAGCGCAGCCGGATCGCCGTTGTACGCGGCCTCCACGTCCGTTGCCAGAAGCTCGCGCACGCGCGGCAGGCTGGCGAGGAACTCCAACGCCAGCCTGCGCGCGGCGACGCCTAGATCCTTGTCGGGCAGTTCGCGCGGGCGCGCATATTCCAGGCTTCGTCCTATTTCGCGGGCAAGCCGGCTGGCGACCTCGTCAAGCAACTCCGAGGTGACTGGGCGAATCGCTGCGGTGGCGATGGCTGTCTCGTCGAAGAATCCGGGAAACAGGAGGCGCAAAAGATCGCCCGTGATGCGCCCGATGGCCTGCCTCGACGGCAAGTTCTTGCCGTCGAGATGGTTGATACCACCAACCGATTCATAAGAACCCAGCAAACGGTCAGTCAGCTCCGTGTTGTCCACGAGGCGGAAGCTTACCCGATGCCTTCGAATAGCACAGTGGAGATGTAGCGCTCGCCGGAGTCGGGTAGCACCACCACGATGGTCTTGCCCGCAAACTCGTCGAGCTTGGCCAGGCGCAGGGCCACGCTGGTGGCGGCGCCGCTCGATATGCCGCTCAGGATGCCTTCCTCGCGCCCTAGACGGCGGGCGGTTTCGATGGCTTCCTCATCGGTGGATTGCTCGATCCGATCCACGACGGTCAGATCCAGCGTGTCGGGCACGAAGCCGGCGCCGATGCCCTGAATCTTGTGCGGCGAGGGCTTGAGCGGCTGGCCGCTGCGAAACTGAGTCAGAACGGGGCTCTTGGCAGGCTCGACGGCCACTGCGGTGATGGGCTTCTTCTTGGTTTTCTTGATGTAGCGCGAGACTCCGGTGATGGTTCCGCCGGTTCCCACGCCCGAAACCAGGACGTCGACGGCTCCGTCGGTGTCGTTCCATATCTCGGGGCCCGTGGTCTCTTCGTGAACACGTGGATTGGCGGGGTTCTTGAATTGCTGGGGCAGAAAGTAGCGATCGGGCTCGGCGGCTGCCGCGGCCTCGGCGCGCCGGATGGCGCCCGGCATGCCCTCGGGGCCAGGGGTCAGCACCAGGTTGGCGCCGAAGGCGGCCAGCACGCGCCGTCGCTCCAGGCTCATGGTCTCGGGCATGGTCAGGGTCAGCTTGTAGCCGCGTGCCGCAGCCACGAAAGCCAGCGCGATGCCGGTGTTGCCACTGGTGGGCTCGATGATCTCCTTGCCAGGCTTGAGCACGCCGCGCTCCTCGGCGTCACGGATCATGGCGGCGCCGATGCGGTCTTTGACCGAGTAGGCAGGGTTGCGGCCTTCGATCTTGGCCAGCACGGTGGCCTTGGTGCCAGCGGCCAGGCGGTTCAGCTTGATGAGGGGGCTTCGGCCGATGGACAGTGAATTGTCAGCAAAAATTGCGGGCATGGGGTTATCTCCTTTGTCCTAGGTCAGGGCCAGGGCGTCTTCCAGCGCGCCGGTGATGTCGTCAATGTGCTCGAGGCCGACGGACAGACGAATGAGATCGCGGGTCAGCCCGCTGCTCTTCTGCTGTTCTTCGGTCAGCTGCGAGTGCGATGTGCTGGCCGGGTGAAGAATCAGGCTCTTCGCGTCGCCCACGTTGGCCAGGTGCGAGAACAGCTTGATGTTGTCGATGATCTTCACCGCGGCGTCGTAGCCGCCCTTGACCCCGAACACCACCATGCCGCCGAATCCGTTCTTGAGATAGCGGCTGGCCTTGGCGTAGGTCGGATCCTCTTTGAGTCCCGGATAGCGGACCCAAGTGACCTTGGGATGCTTCTTGAGGAACTCGGCCACCTTGAGTGCGTTTTCGCTGTGGCGGGCCACACGCACCGCCAGCGTCTCCACGCCTTGCAGGAAGATCCACGAGTTGTCAGGCGAGATGGCCGCGCCCAAGTTGCGCAAGGGAACCGTGCGCACGCGCAGGGCGAAGGCGATGGGCGCGAGCGGGGCCGGCAGATCGTGTGCCCACTTCAGGCCGTGATAGTTGGGGTCAGGATTGTTGAGCAGAGGGAAGCGCGGGTTGTTCTTCCAGTTGAACTTGCCCGAGTCGGTGATGATGCCGCCGATGCCCGAGCCGTGCCCGCCCAGCCACTTGGTGAGCGAGTTGACGACGATATCCGCGCCGTGCTCGATGGTGCGCAGCAGGTACGGCGTGGTGAAGGTGGCGTCCACGATGAGCGGCAGGCCGTGCTTGTGCGCCACCGCAGCCACGGCAGCCACGTCGGTGAAATCCAGCACCGGGTTGCCGATGGTCTCGATGAAGATGGCGCGGGTCTTGTCCGTGATCGCCTTCTCGAAATTCTTCGGATCGTTCGGGTCCACGAAGCGCGTGGTGATCCCTAACTGGGGCAGGATGGCATCGAACTGGGTATAGGTCCCGCCGTAAAGATTGTTGGCCGAGACGATCTCATCGCCGGCCTGGGCCAGGGTGATGATGGCGTAGAAGATGGCCGAGGTGCCGGAGGCCAGTGCCACCGACGCCGCACCGCCCTCGATCTGGGTGACCCTTTGCTCGAGGATGTCGGTGGTGGGGTTCATCAACCGCGTGTAGATGTTGCCCAGCTCCTTCAAGGCAAACAGGTTGGCCGCGTGTTCCGTGTTCTTGAACAAATATGAGCTTGTTCGGTATACGGGAACTCCGCGAGAAAGGGTGGCATCGGGAACCTGTCCCGCGTGCAGTGCCAAGGTTTCGAAGCGGTAGGGTTTGGAGCTCATATCACGCGTCCTTTCGTGTCTGCGGTGGGCTTGGTGGGTTGTGTGAAGAAGAGTCTGACTGGGCTGCCGTTTGTTGTCAAGACCCACGTTCAGCAAACAAGACAGCGTCTACTCTCGTCACAGCTTCACCCTCGATCAAACAACGTCGAAGCGATCCAGGTTCATCACCTTGTTCCACGCCGCCACGAAGTCCTGAAGGAACTTCTCCTGCGCGTCCGAGCTGCCATAGACTTCCGCTAGGGCGCGGAGCTGAGCGTTCGAGCCGAAGACGAGATCGACGCGGGTGCCGGTCCACTTCAGCTCACCAGTCTTGCGGTCACGCCCCTCGAACACATCCTTGGCATCCGACATCGGCTTCCACTCGGTGGCCATGTCGAGCAGGTTCACGAAGAAGTCGTTGTTCAGGGCCTCCCGCTTTTTCGTGAAGACGCCGTGTTTGGACCCGCCCGCATTGGCACCGAGCACCCGTAAGCCGCCGACAAGGACCGTCAACTCGGGCGCGGTCAGAGTCAGCAACTGCGCCCTGTCGATGAGCAGCTCCTCGGCGGACACGCTGTACTTGCCCGCGAGGTAGTTGCGAAATCCGTCCGCGATCGGCTCCAGCACGGCGAAGGACGCCACGTCGGTCTGCTCTTGCGAGGCGTCCATGCGTCCCGGTGTGAACGGCACGGTCACCTTGTGGCCGGCGTTGTTTGCCGCCCGCTCGACGCCCGCGCAGCCCCCGAGCACGATCAGATCGGCGAGCGAGATCTTCTTGCCCCCAGACTGAGCCTTGTTGTATTCATCCCTTATGCCCTCGAGTGTCTTCAGCACCTTGGCGAGTTGCCCAGGCTGGTTGACTTCCCAGTCCTTCTGCGGCGCCAGGCGAATCCGGGCACCGTTCGCGCCACCGCGTTTGTCGGAGCCACGGAAGGTCGATGCCGACGCCCACGCCGTAAAGACCAGCTCCGAGACCGAGAGGCCGGAAGCCAGCAGCCTTGCCTTGAGCGCGGCGATGTCCTGCGCATCGACCAATTTGTGGTCCACGGCAGGGATGGGGTCCTGCCAGATGAGGTCTTCGGCGGGAACCTCCGGTCCCAGATAGCGCGCACGCGGGCCCATGTCCCGGTGGGTCAGCTTGAACCACGCGCGGGCGAAGGCGTCCGCAAGCTCGCCAGGATTCGCCAAGAATCGCCGCGATATCTTCTCGTAAGCTGGGTCGAAACGCAGCGACAGGTCGGTGGTCAGCATGGTCGGCACGTGCGTTCTCGACGGGTCGTGCGCGTCCGGGATGGTCGCTTCGGCGCCCTTGGCGACCCACTGGTGCGCGCCGGCGGGGCTCTTGCTCAGCTCCCATTCGTACCCGAACAGGTTCTCGAAGAAAGAGTTGCTCCACTTCGTCGGCGTCCGGGACCAGGTGACCTCCAGGCCGCTGGTGATCGCGTCCTTACCCTTTCCGGTACCAAAGCTGCTCTTCCAGCCAAGGCCCTGCAGCTCGATGCCGGCGCTTTCGGGGTTGGGCCCCACCAGCTTCGCATCGCCGGCTCCATGGGTCTTGCCGAACGAGTGGCCGCCCGCGATCAACGCCACCGTCTCCTCGTCGTTCATCGCCATGCGAGCAAAGGTCTCGCGGATGTCCCTGGCCGCGGCCACCGGATCCGGGTTGCCGTTCGGCCCCTCCGGGTTGACGTAGATCAGGCCCATCTGCACGGCAGCGAGGGGATTCTCGAGGTCGCGGTCGCCGGAATAGCGCTTGTCTTCGAGCCAGGTCTTCTCGGCGCCCCAGTACACATCCTGATCCGGTTCCCAGACATCGACGCGACCGCCACCGAATCCGAAGGTCCGCAAGCCCATCGACTCCAACGCGACGTTGCCGGTCAGGATGATCAGGTCGGCCCAGGAAATCTTGGCGCCGTATTTCTGCTTGATGGGCAACAGCAGCCGTCGCGCCTTGTCCAGGCTGACATTGTCCGGCCAAGCGCAAAGCGGCGAGAAGCGCTGTTGGCCCCTGCCGCCGCCGCCACGCCCGTCCCCGATCCGGTAGGTGCCGGCGCTGTGCCACGCCATGCGAATGAACAGGCCCCCGTAGTGACCGAAGTCCGCCGGCCACCAGTCCTGCGAGTCCGTCATGAGCGCCGCGAGATCTTTCTTCAGCGCCGCCAGGTCCAGGCTGTTGAACGCCTTTCTGTAATCGAAGTCCCCACCCATCGGATTGGATTTGGAGGAATGCTGGTGAAGGATGTCCAGGCGCAGTTGGCTCGGCCACCAGTCACGGTTCGAGGTACCGCCACCAGCGGCGTGATTGAACGGACATTGCCCTCCGGTTGCCATGGTGCCCTCCTGGGATGGGGTCGATGTGACCTTGTCGTTGGTGGTCGGCATGGAATCCTCCTTGGCTCTTTGGATGGCATTGCCAGCGGCTTTGTTCCGATGATCCTGCTTCGGGCCCAATGGCTACCTTCTCGGCTCATACCGCATCGCCACCGCCCCCGAGCCGTTCGCCTGGGCGGGGAAAACTTGGCACTACCATCGCACGGTTGGGCAGGAGCCCAATAAGGCGCTAGACTGGATATACAATGCGCGCCGTGACCATCGAAATCCCGGAGAACATCCTGCTTGGCTCGGGCCAGTCGAGTGAGGAGTTCGCGCGGGAAGCGAAGTTGTTGCTTCTAGCCAAGCTGTTCGAGCTTGGCCGCGTGTCGTCTGGAAAAGCCGCCGAGGTCTGCAACATGACTCGCGTCGAGTTCCTGCTGTCGATGGGCAAGCTAGGCGTTTCGCTCGCGCAACTCGATTCAGACGAGCTGAAGCGAGAGCTTGCCGATGCCTGAACTGCCCGTTGTCGCGGACAGTGGTCCGCTGATCGCGTTGGCACTGATTGAGCATCTCCATCTGCTGCGCGACATCTACGGGGCCGTGTTGGTTCCGAATGCCGTATGGCGAGAAGTCACCGAAGCTGCCCCCGAGCGTCCAGGCGCAATCGAAATGCTGCGGTCACCTTGGTTGGTCAGAACCGTGCTCTCGCATCCACCGGACACGTTGCTGCGCGCAGAGTTGGGACTGGGTGAGGCCGAGGCGATTGCGTTGGCGACGGAGTTGGGCGGCCGCCTGCTGCTAGATGAACGGAAGGCGAGAAGGATCGCCGAGATTGGGTACGGGCTACCAGTGCGAGGGACGATTGGGACCCTCCTCCTCGCCAAGAAGCGCACTCTGATTCCGGCACTGCGACCTTTGTTGTTGCAGGTACGGTCGGCCGGCTACTTCCTTTCGACCGCGCTCATCGAAGCCGCTTGTGAATCCGCCGGTGAATAGGCTACCTTCTCGGCTCATACCGCATCGCCACCGCGCCCGAGCCGAACTCCAGCCGGCTCACGAGCCTCAAGTCGACACACTTCGATAGCCCCGCGAACAAGGTCGGCCCGTGGCCCACTAGCCTGGGATGCACCACGAACTCGTACTCATCGATCAATCCCAGCTCCGCCAACGCCAGCGGGAGCTTCACGCCGCCCACGAACAGTCCCTTACCCGACTCCAGCTTGAGCTGCGCAACGGCCTTCCCCAGATCCCCGCGGATGATCTCAGCGTTCCAATCGACCCGGTCCAGGGTGCTCGACACGACGTACTTCTTTGCCGCGTCGATCGTCCGGGCGAAGGGTTCCATCCAGGGTGGCATCCAATCAGGCCTCACTCCCGTCCGCGCCGGCGCCCGCCACGCTGTCTCCATCATTTCGTAAGTCGCCCGGCCAAAGAGGAGGGCATCGGCCCGGTCGAGGTTCTCGACCGCGTGACGATGCAACTCTTCGTCCGCGATCCCCACACGATGATCGCAGCACCCGTCCAATGTGACGTTGATGGAATACCGAAGGGGTCGCATGACTCAGGAGTATCGCCGATGGGGTGGACTA
>CAVWUP010000025.1:0-109002 GCA_963758155.1 uncultured delta proteobacterium | reverse complement strand
GGCCGTCAGGCGCGCACGCACCCACGCGCCTTGGCGCGGGATCGCGGGGCCTTGCGGGCCGCGGACATCCATGATTGAAACACTCGCGGAGGAAAACCGATGGTTACAAGCCTGACGACCCGTGACAGAAACGAAGCGCGGAAGAAGGGGCTAATTGCGGTCGGGGCCTGGGGTGGCGCCGGGTTGCTCGCCCTGGCGCACTGGCCCGTGATTGGGCTGGTTGCCGCTGGAGGCGCCGGGTACTTGACCTACAAATGGTTCATGTTCCGCGCAAAGCGTGGCATGCGGTTCTAATCTAGATGGGAACCCTGGGAGGGTTCCCAAACCCTCCCGCACTCCGGCTTCGGCGGGCAAAGCCCGCCTTCGCCCACGCGATCTACGGCTCGATGTAGAGCGGGGGCCCAGTAGGTTTCTGGGATTCGCCTGATGGGGACGGGGCTTGGGCGCGGCCGACCTGGTGGAAAGTCAGGGGCAGGTCAACGTGCACACTGTTGCCTTCGAATCGGGGAAATTTCATGTTCTGGACAATGTTTCGCACGCAACGCTCGGCCTCCGGGGGCGCCCCGTTGACGCGGACAAGACTGGCTCGTCCGGCTGGATCGGCTTCAAACGACACCGAAACCATGGGGTTCTCAGCGGAGGGCGAGAAGCAGGTGGCCAGCGAGCCCATGGTGCCTTGGATGGCGGAGTTCAGGACGTCACGGCTCAGGCCATTGGGATTCCCGTTGAGCGTGCCTGCGCCACCCGAAACGCCGGTCGGGGTCACCGCAGCGACCGGTGCTGGATCGGCTGGCGGAGCCTCATTCTGCGGGCCAGCGAGTTCGAAAGCCCGCAACTTCTGGTGGGTCACCAGCCCGCGAGACACGACTGCCTCAGGCACGACGCTTTGGCCCTGGGGAAGGGGTGGCGGCTTCTCTTTGCCAATGCCCAGGGCTTCGCATCCCGTGCTTGACAGGGCCAGGGCGACCATCAGGCCGAGCGCGGCTGGCTTTCCCGCCGAACTCTGCAGCGACCAAGTCCGCATATCCTCATTGTATCGGAAAGTCGCGCGCACCGCTTGATTGTCCGCAATCGCCGCCTGGCGGCATCACGGACTGCGATGGGACGCGCGAGAACCGCCGAGTCGGTGTAGTGTCTTCCGTCAATGCGCATCGGCGTCGATCTCGGCGGAACCAAGACCGAAAGCATCGCCATCGACGACGCCGGAATCGAACGCGCCCGGCTGCGGGTGCCCACGCCCAGCGGAAGCTACGACGCGATCGTCGCCTGCATCGTGGGGCTGGTACACGAAACAGAAGCGCGCCTCGGGCAGACAGGCAGCGTCGGCATCGGAATCCCGGGAGCCTTATCTCCCGCTACCGGGCTGGTCAAGAATGCCAACACGGTCGCGCTCATCGGGCATCCGCTGGATCGCGACCTCGCGCGTGCCCTGGGCCGACCCGTGCGAGTCGCCAACGACGCCAACTGCTTCGTGTTGTCGGAAGCTTCGGACGGCGCAGGCGCAGGCGCTCGGGTGATTCTTGGCGTCATCGTGGGCACCGGGACCGGGGGCGGCGTGGTGGTGGACGGAAAACTGCTGACCGGGCCGCACGCCATCGCCGGCGAATGGGGACACAACCCCCTGCCCTGGCCTCGCGACGACGAGCGCCCAGGACCACCTTGCTACTGCGGAAAGAGCGGCTGCATCGAGACCTTCCTGGCTGGCCCCAGCCTGGCCCGCGACCATCGGCTGCACAGCGGGGAAGCACGCGACGCGAACGACATCGCCCAGCGTGCGGAAGCTGGCGACGCGGCCGCCTTGGCGAGCATGATTCGCTACGAGGACCGCATGGCGCGCGGACTGGCGTCGGTAATCAACCTGCTCGATCCGGACGTCATCGTCATGGGCGGCGGCGTCTCGAACATCGCGCGCCTCTATCGTGAGGTGCCCTTGCGCTTGGGCGAGTACGTCTTCTCGGACACGGTCAGCACGCCGATTGTCCCGGCCCGCCACGGCGATTCAAGCGGCGTGCGCGGGGCGGCCCGGCTGTGGTAGATTGGCGATCTACATGGGCTCGTGGAGAAATCGATGAGACACACTATGCTGGCAGCGATTTTCGCACTCTCCGCCTCCGCGGTTCTCGGCCTCGGATGCGGCTCGGGTACCACGCCGTCTGCCAACTCATTCGCGAAAATCTACAAGGAAACCATCCAACAGAAGTGCACCAACGACTTCTGCCACTACAACGGCGTAGATATCCGGTTCAGCGACCTCGACTTGAGTTCGAAGGAGCGCGCATACTGGAGCCTCTTCGACCGGCCGTGCGCGGGGCCCAACTGCCAGCAAACGGGAATGCGGGTGCTCCCGGGCCAGCCTGAGGCCAGCGTCATGTACCTGAAGCTCTTGGATCAGGATCAATTGCCGGCAGGGACAAGCCGGTGCGGAACCCAAATGCCGGCGGACAAGACTAACTACACGACCAACGGAACCTCGGTCCTGACGTTCTCTGGACCTCCGCTTGACCCAAATGAACTGTTGCCCATCCAGAATTGGATCCAGGAAGGCGCGCCGGACAACTAGCCGCGCTTGGGGGGGACACCAACGCGTTCCCCGCCACCCTCTCAAGGACAGGTGCCTGTGGCAGTACTTGCGTTGAAAGCTGGGTTCAGACCGGCCCAGCCAGGGCCAGAGTACCCTTTGAGCTCCAGCCAGTTGTACGGCGGAAAATCATTGGGGCAGCAAACCAGCGACTTCGGACACTGCACACCGGGCCAGAATGGCCCCCCGCACGCGCACTGGGTAAAGGTGAACCCGGTGCAAAGAGCGTAGGAAACGCCGGTACAACCTGGGCAGCTGTCGATGGCGACGTAGTACCCGGTTACGCAAGGTGGCTCAGGATCCCACGGATTGTTGGGGTCATTGGGGGGAGTCCACGGTTTGGCGCCAGTCGTGATCGGTTGAAACGATTGTGGGCTCTCATAGCATGACAAACCGGTGGCGGCCGCCATGAACGCCGCAACGCCGACAATGAAAGAGGATCGCACGTTCATTTGCACTCGCATGGTTCCGCCTCCCGGTGCACCGGGCCTATAGGAAATAGAGGAAGGTCGACTCGAAGCGATTGTTGTGGACACTGGTGCCGTCTGCCAGCTTCTGGTCGACGCGTTGATAGGAAAGGCCAATCCGAACAGCGGGTGTCAGGTCAAAGAAGATGTTCCCGTCGACATACCGCGAAGACTGGAATACGCCTAAAGGATTGATCCATGGCCGATCAGGCGAAATGACATGATAGTAAGTCGTGATGTTGTTGGACTTTCCCTGACTGTAGTTCCCGCTAACAAAGACACGCCCCGTCGGGGGCAGGTAGTACTGGATGCCGACAATAAATGTCTGCCAATTGATGGTGTGGATGCCATAGTTCTGATCGAATCCCACCAGTCCCGGGTCGACGTTGGGCGTGTACGGGCGGCCGACCAGAGGTGCTGCATACGTGTTATCCGCCGGCACCGCTGCTCCTGTATAGTCACTAGAAGTTCCGGGGGGCAACGGGTACACATTGGGCATGGTCGCGCCTGCGGTCATTCCCGTGTATTGGTCGGCATCACCGGTACCTGTCACAAACTCTCCGGTCAGGGTCAGCGCGTTTCCGCGGTCCGTGCCGTCTTTCGCAGGAATGATGGGAAGAAGCACGTTGGCTGCCAGGGCCCACCCAATCAGTGGTATCGGCGAGGCCGGCAGCGGTGCATACGGGTCGACCTTGAACTGGCGCACCATGCCAGAGACACCGATGGAAGCGGCCCGCGCATCCGTTCCACCGCTGCCCGGGGTCGTGATCCCCTTCCAATGGTTGACGGCCAGGCGCAAGCCCGCTTGGCCGTCCGGCACCGCGGAATCGCGTTGAACCGGGCGAAATGCCCCGGCCGCGATTTCGACGTTGATTGGATTCGTCGCGAAACTGTGGCTCAGACGAAGCTGCACCGTTCGATTGAACAATTCATTGGGTAGCCCGAGGAAACCGCACGAGGCGCCGAAGAAGTAATTCTGCCACCCCAGGAGATAGTACGTCTGGCCCGCCAAGGCGTCGACGAAGTCATCCTCGATCTTCAAGTACGCGTGGCGAACGCGGAATGCGGCGTTGTTGAAATACGCGGCTTCGGTCGTGGCACCGGAGCCCGACGCCAGCCCGGGCGATCCGCCACCGCTATTGATGCTTGGCTGATTGCCAAACAAGTCGAACTCGAGCACGCCCGATGGGCGAATGCCGTGGAATTCCGGGGATTCTACCTTGAATCCGAGCCGGCTGTTTCGAATGGTGGCTTGCAGGCGCGGGTTGCGCCCGGCCTGCGTCGTGGGATGAGCAATGACGTTGTTGTTCAATCCGTCGTTGAAGCTCCGGGTGGAGTCCCACATTCCGTCGGCTTCGGCGAAGCCGTAGATCGTCAGCTTCCAATCGGCCCCGGCGCCGGCCGTCAGGACGAACGGCGGCCGAACCAACCATGGATTTACAGGAGTCGTCGGAGCGCTGGTTTGTCCAGGCGGCGGGGCGACGGGCGGGGTCAGGGCCTGGGGCGGTGGCTGGGCAGACTCAGTTGGCGGAGTCGGCTCTGGGGCAGGCGCAGCTGGCGCCTTTTCGTCGAGTTGTGCATGAGCGGCCGACACGACGAGCAAGCCGGAACCGGCGATCAGGATGGCCAACGAAGATCGAGACATGATCAGACTGTCCTTTCGGGGCAAACTCCCGCAGCGCGCCTCATTCAATCGCTCGTCGTCTACCTCATTCTCCTTATACCGAATACACGCGCCTGGTGTCAAAAGTGGCGAATGAGCTGCCTTGGGATCTTCGTCCTGGGGCAATGTCGACGCGAGTTGAGCGAACCGGCTTGCCCAGCCTACTGCAGGACGCGGACGAGCGCTGCACTCGCCGGGGGCACGTACACTGAAACGCTATTACCCGACGTCGTCTGAATGTAGGGTGGATTGCGAGGCCAATCGCCCGCCACCGAGACTTGGGCGCCCGCAAGGGTCACGCTCCCTGCCGCTGCCGTCAGGTTGTTAGCAGGCGTCCCCTGCAGATAGATCGCGCTCGCGCTACTCACGGCGGCTCCGAGATTCACCGTGGCGTTGACGCCGCTCGAGGCATCCCTGTTGTTGAGCACCACGCTGGTGAATCCGTTCGCCTTGATGGCCCACGCCGTGAAATCCTGGGCGCTGGTGGTGACGGTCGTGGAAACCATCGAGCCTGTGCCGGCTTGGGTGAAGAGGAGCATGCCGTAGTATTCCGGCTGTACCTGCACCACGACGCCATTCTGCTCCTTGATCGCCTCATAGTAGAAGGGGACAGTTCCATCCATTCCGGTCTCGCCGTTGTGGAAATTGATTCCGGTGCCTCCGTTCTTGGCGATCGTGAACATCTGATCGATCGCCCACAGCCCCGCGATGAGCGTATCGCTCAGGCCCTGCTGACCATGACCGGAGCAGGTGTTGGTTTCCCCCACGCGGTACGCATTGGGAATCTTGTCGCTCTTCGCTGCAGTGTTCATGGTCGTGCACAGAGTGTTGAACGTGGACGTTGTTGTCTGGAGGTTGGCCACCGAGCATCCCGACGAACCGGCTCCAGCAACGTAGTAGTGCTGGGTCAAGAGGGTGTACTTGCTCCCCCACTTCGCCGACTCGGACGCGGCAAATGGAACGCTAAACGATGAGTAGGATCCACCGGTGGAACCCGGGCCAGCCAACAGAGAGCCCGGCGCGGCCAGAAGCGCGGTCGCGTCCGATTCGTACTTCGTTTGTTGGGCGGACCAGTCGCCCCCATACCCGCCCTTGTCGATCTCGTTGCCGATCTCGAATGCGAAGATGCTCGACGGACACTTGCCCATGACGTAGGCAGCCTCCGCTGCGGAGCCGGGGGTGCCGGTGAATTGGGGGTAGTTGACGCCATAGATAATCTTGGTCCCCGTCGCGGCAAGGAAGCTGCAGAGCAGGTCGACGTCGCCGGTCGTGATGGTGTGCGAGAAGGGTTGCCCCGATGGCTTCGTAGGTGCCGCCCCTGTGCCACCCCAGGTGCAGACGTCGACGTCGTTGGCTCCAAGCCGCAGCAAGGGAGAACCAAGGAGCTTGTACAGTGCGATCAAATTCGTGTTGGTGCTGGTAAGCGAGCCGTTTGTGATGTGTGACTTTTCGTAGCTGAACCCGGCAAAATCGGCGCCGATCGTCCCTACCGTGGTGCTGGGATCAACCGTCACCGTGGCCGTGGTCCCCGTGCCCGAGGGAGCGCCAGTCACAGGCGTTCCCCATGTGCTTGCTCCCGTGCTTCCGGCCGCGCTGGTGCTCCCGCCCGCCACGGTGGTCCCGCCCGCGCTGCTGCTCCCGCCCGCGCTGGTGCTCCCACCCGTCCGGATCGTGCTCCCGCCCGCGCTGGTGCTCCCGCCTGCGCTGGTGCTCCCGCCTGCCACGGTGGTCCCGCCTACGACGGTGGTTCCACCCGTCCGGGTCACGCTCCCGCCCACGGGGGTCGTGGTCCCGCCCGCAACGCTCGTGGTCCCGCCTGCCACGCTCGTGGCCCCGCCCGTCCGGGCGCTCCCGCCCGCCACGCTCGTGGTCCCGCCTGCCACGCTCGTGGCCCCGCCTACGACGGCCGTGGTCCCGCCCAGTTCAGTCGTGGTCCCGCCTGCCACGCTCGTGGTCCCGCCTGCCACGGCCGTGGTCCCGCCCGCCACGCTCGCGGTCCCGCCTGCGACGGCCGTGGTCCCGCCCGCCACGCTCGTGGTTCCGCCCGCAACGCTCGTGGTTCCGCCCGCAACGCTCGTATTCCCGCCACCCCCCGGTGTGGTGGACCCCGATCCAGAACACCCGAACGTGAACATCGCGGTGAGCAGCACCGGACCCGCGAAGCGATAGAAAACGACCGTCGACAAATGGCTCCTGCTGTTCATGAAAATCTCCTTGCAATTGCTAAGGGGAAAAAACCGGGAGAAAGGGGTCACGCGGCGACTCGTGGAATTATAGATCCTTTGCGGCCAAGTGCGGCAGCGACAAAATCGTTTCGCCGGGACTTGACCGTGAAGCGATGAGCTTCCCTGCAGTGCGGCTCGACGGGAAAACTGGGTCATCGGATCGGCGCCCGAAGTGCCGCACGCCCCTCTCCTAGCCCCGCCGAACCTGGATGAAGGTTGAGACCACCAGGAAAAGCCCCAGCAGAACCCAGATGATCCCCCAGCGGATGTGGCGGCGTTGCTCGGGTCCGCGTTGCAGGCGCTCCTCGGGCTCAGCGGTGCGATCGCCCGCGCTCTCGTCGTCGTCGCTGCGCCCGCGTGCCCGCGGCGCACCCAGGTACTTGATGCGAAGGGCACCAAAGAGAATCAGGATACACCCAACCGCGTAGGGGATGATGGGAGGCAAGTTCAGTTGCATGGCGATTCAAACTCCCAGGTGGCTAGCTCGCGATCTCCTCGGCCCTGAACTCGCGAATCACGGTCACCTTGATCTGGCCCGGGAAAGTCATCTCGCGCGAGATGTTCTGCGCAATCTGGGTTGAAAGCAGGGCCGCGCCTTGGTCATTCACCCGATTCTCGTCGACATAGACGCGCACCTCGCGTCCCCCTTGCACGGCAAAGGCCTCGTCCACGCCGGAGAAGCCGCGGCTGATGCGCTCGATCTCCTCCAGCTTGGCCATGTGCGTGTCCTCCGCCTGCCGACGCGCGCCCGGCCGCCCGCCCGACATGGCGTCGGCCGCAGCCACCAAGTAGGCGTGGGGGCTGTCGAACGGCTCGTCGGTGTGGTGCGCCCCGATGGCGTTGGCCACCACCTCGGACTCGTTGAATCGGCGCGCGTACTCCGCCCCGATGGAGGCATGCGATCCATCCAGCTCGTGGGTCAGCGCCTTGCCTATGTCGTGCAGCAGCGCCGCCCGTCGGGCGATCTTGACGTTCAGCCCCAGCTCCGCCGCCATCATGCCGCACAGGAATCCTGCTTCCACGGAGTGCTTCCACTGGTTCTGCGCGTAGCTGGTGCGGAAGGTGAGGCGTCCCACCAACTTCACGATCTCGGGGTGCGCGCGGTCGAGGGCCAGAAGGGAAAAAGCCCGTCGCCCCAGGTCGAGCGTCTCGCGTTCCACATCCACCACGATGCCGCGGGCCAGCCGGGTCACCGCTGCGGGTCCGCTGATGGATCGCTTCAGCATGCGATTGACGCAGCGACGGGCGATCTCCCGGCCCACCCCATCGAGACCCTCGATGCGAATCGCCGCCTGACCGTCGAGGAAACACAGCTGCACGCCAGTCACCGCCTCGATGGCGCGCAAATCGGCGTCTGCGGGCGGCACCTGCCCGGGGCGCAGGTCCGACAGGGAGATGACGAATTGAAGCCGCTCGGTCAGATCGTGGCCGGAAAAGCGGCCCACCGCGATGCCCATGATTCTCTTGGCCGCGCGGATCTGCGCCCCGGCCAGCGCCGACTCCGCCGTCTGACGCAAGACCTGCGCAGCCGCCGCGCGCGCGTCTTCGACCTCGGCTTCCACCAGGATGCGCTGGACATCGCTCGCGGACCGAGACGCCACCCTCTCCAGCTCGACTTGTCGACTGGCCTCGGTCGAACGCACTTCCGCCGTGAAAGCCCGCGCGTCCTGCTCCCGTTCGGCGACCGGCGCCTCCCGTTGCTTGAGACGGTCGCGCGCCTCCGTCACCAACCGCACCTCCTCGTCGATCCGCACCGCCTGCGCCGCCAGCGCGGTTTCTGCCTCCGCCAGCTCAGCCTCCCGTGCGCGCAAGGCTGCTTCCCCCTCAGCTCGGATCGCCAGGGCCTGCTCGCGCGCCTGAATATCCGCCTCGCGCAGCAGGGCCTGCGCTTCGAGGTCAGCCTCGCTGCGCAGGCGCCTGGCCTCGCCACCGTCGGGGTCGACCGTCGGCCGCCTCAGGCGGCGCCCCGCCCACGTGCCCGCAAAGGCGCCGGCCGCCAGAGCGACCAGCATGGTGATCCAGAGGGCCGGCTCGCCCATTTACGCGATCGCAAGTCCCAGGTGCGCGCGCAGGGCGAAGTATTCGTCCGACACGCACCACTGAATCAGGTCTCGCACCTTGTCCTTGGGATCGGCGGCACCCACCGCCAGGGGCTCGGATTGGATTTGGTGGGCCGCCACCTCGATGTCGTTGCACATGAGGAAGCCAGCCCGCGACGACGTGTAGTCCACCGCCTTGGACCAGCGGTGCAGATCGGCCTCGGCCTTGCTTTCGATGAAGCGGCGAACCACCTCAGCCAACTGCTCGACATTCTGGGGTGGAACCAGGCGGCGCAGCAAATCCAATCGCTCCGCCACCGGCTGTTCCATGTCGGGCTTGACGGGCACGTTGGGCTGCACCAGCTTGAGTGCCGCAAGGAAGTACGCCTTCAGCTCGGACACTTGTGGCACCACCGCCGGCCAGCGCACGACGTGATCGGGTCGCATGAGCGCCAGTTTCTTGCCCAGAACGTAGGCCAGTTCCTTCTCCTGCTTGCCCTGCAACAACGCAGCCCCGACCACGAAGGACGGGCACAGCTGCTGCTTCTCACGTGCGTTCACCATCTCGATTTCACCCGCCCAATCCTGGCGCAGGTACAGCTCAGGCGCCGTGACACCGAGGGCTTGGCTCGCGTACACGAACACGCCGCTGAACATAAGCTTGTCGTTGGTGGGATCGCGGCGATCGCGTCGCCGAATCCCCACGTCTTTGTGCTCGCGGGCGCGCGCCGCCATGATGGCCTGGCTGATGTTGGCGAGGATCAGCGAGATGTAGCGATCCTCGTCGGAATGGTAGATGTACTTCTGCCAGAGTTCCTCATTGAGTCGCGCCTTCACCCGGGACAGGGTCTTGAGCTTGTATTGCTCGTGGAAGCGCAGCTCCTCGGCGTCGGCCTGGCGCAAATAGGCGAGCACCGAGGCGGTGCACCACACCTGATCGTACTTGCCCATTTCGGAATACAGGTGTCGCAGCGTCTTCAGGATGGGCACCATGGCCGCGAGATCCTGCGTGCGCTTGAGGATGACCCGCCACTCACGCACGGCCTTGTCGTAGGCCTCTGGCCCCTGCATTTGGTACAGTTCGGCCAGAATCTGGTGGCGCGGCAGATTGTCGGGCTCCAGCTTGGCGCACACCTCGAAGGCCTCGGCCGCGGCACGGTAGTCCTTGAGTCGTGACCGATAGATCTCCCCCAAGGCGTGCCACAGGGCGATCTGGGTGGAGCGCTTGTCGGGCGGCACTTCGACGCCCAGGCGCTTGATCATGCGGCGGTAGGCACGCTGCTGGTTGGTCCAGTCCTTCTTCGCGGTCATGATCTTGTCGATGCGCTCGAAGGGCTTGAGGTCGTCGGGATACTCGTCGAGCGCCTTGTTGTACAGTTCCACCGCCTCGTCGGGGGAGTGCAGCTCGATGTTGGTGATCTGGCCAGCGGTCTGCAGGTACTTGGCCTTGACCCGACCGGTTTCGATGCTGGCCAAGCGCAGCAGGATCTCCACCGCCTTCTTCCACTGCTTGGTTTCGGTGAGCAGCTCGAGCACGTCGACCAGCAGCCCGCGCGCGTCGGGCTTGACATCGAGCGCCTCGAGATACGCTGCGATGGCCTTCTGCTGGTTCTTCACCTTGTCCTTGTAGACCTCGATGATCTGCTGGTGCAGCTTCAGCTTCTCCTCGACATCCTCGGTGTGCGCCAGCAAGGCCCGCTTCTGGCGAATCACCGCCTCCCAATCACCCGCGGCTGCGTGAATCTCGGTCAGCGCCTCCAGCGTGGGACGGTGGCCGGGACTGATCTCCAGGGCCTTCTCGAACATGTTGATGGCCTTGGCCCGATCGCCGATCTGCATCTTGATGTGGCCGATGCGATGGAAGATCTCCACGATCTGCGCTTCGCTCTGCGACTCGCGGTGGTGGACAAGGATGGTCTGATAGAGCTTGAAGGCCTCATCCCATTGCTGGCGGCGAAAGAGCAGATTGCCCCGATCCACCAGGGTGGGCAGATGGGTGGCATCCAGCTCGTAGGCCGAGCGGTAGTACTTGAGCGCCTTTTCCTCGTCGCCCATTTGCTCCGCTGCCTTGGCCAGACGGTAGTAGAGAATGTTGAGCTCGCGGTGGGCGCGGCGATCCGCCTTGCGCGCCAACATCTCCAGAATGGGCACGAGCGGCGCCCATTCACCCTGGCGGTAGTAGATGTCGGCCAGCGGGGTGGCGGCCTCGACGTGTTCCGGATCCAGTTCCAGCGTGCGCTGGTAAAGTTCCTTGGCCTTGGCCTCGTCGCCCAGTTCCGTCTGGTAGAGCTTGGCCGCCTCGTACACCAGGCGCGTGCGCTCCAGCACGTTGGGCGTGTGGGCCTCGGCCCGCACCATCAACTGCGCCGCCTTGAACGAATCGCCGCGCCGCTTGTAGATGTTGAGCAGCGACAGCATGCTCGGCACGTGAGTCGGGTCGATGGCCAAGGCATCGCTCAGGCGTTCCTCGGCGACGTCCGACATCTGCATCTGCTCGTCGAGGATCTTGCCCAGGCGGTAGCTCAGGTCGACCTTCTCTTCGGGCGACGCGCGGCCCACCAGCCGTTGCATGATGTCGACGGCACGCTCCCACTGCTCCGTCTCCTCGTACAGCCGCGCCAGCCCTCGCAAGGCCTCGGCATGGTCCGAGTCGGCATTGACGACCTCGGTAAAGGCCTCGATGGCGCGATCGGGATCGCGCAGGCCCTCCTCGTACACCCGTCCCATTTCCAGATAGAGCGCAATCTTGGCCGCGACGTCGCCCTCCATGTCGATGTGCTTGCGGAAGGTATCCACCAGCGCATCCCACTTGCGTTCACTGCGGTAGAGACGTTCCAGCTCCTGGCAGGCCTTGAGGTTGTTGGGATCGATGGTGAGCGCCTGCTGCAGGCTGCTGATGGCCTCGTCGATCTTGCCCGGCAGCTGCTCGCACACCTGCGCCATGCGCACCAGGAGATTCACGCGGTCGGCGTCGGGCGCGGTGACTTCGAGCTGATGCTCCAAGACCTCGAGGTACGCGTCCATCCGGCCGGCCTTCTCGTACAATTGCTCCAACGCCTTGAGCGCGGGCAGATTCTGCGGATCGACGGTGAGCACCTCTTTGTAGGCTTGCACCGCCCGCTCGTTGTCGCCCAGGCGGACCTCCCACAGCTCGCCCACCTGCAGGCGCAGCTTCACTGCCAACTCGCCGTCGCTGACCACCTGAGACTTGCGCGCCAGCACGTCAGCCAGTCGTTCCCAGGCCTGGGTCCGTCGGTGCAGGCGCTCGAGGGCTTCGATGGCCTTCAGGCAGTGCTCGTCGGTCTGCAGGGCCTGGTCGTAGGCCACGGTAGCCTGGCCGGCGTCGCCGATGTGAGTTTCGAAGGCCTCGGCCAGCGCGAGCAGAACCTCAACCCGGCGCTCGGGATCGGGCTCGACCTCGGCATGCTTGGACAGAATGCTGACCAAATCCTTCCACTGGGACTCTTTTCGATAGAAGTCAGCCAGCGCCGCCATGGCGCCCACGTGGTTGGGATAGCGAGAGAGAGCCTCCTTGGCCGACGTGATGGCGTATTCGGTGTGGTGCAGGGCCGAGTCGTACCAACGCGCGATCTTGACCCACAGATCCGCCGCCTGCTTCGCGTCGTCCATGCCCTGGGCGACTTGCGTGTATTCGGACAAGAGCTCGGCCCACTTGTTGGTGACATTGGCCAGCCGTTCCAGCTCCTGGGCGACGGTGTTGCTTGAGTAGTCTTCACGGAACGCAGCCTGCAACATGACGAAGGCGGAGTCGCGATCGCTCATGTGCTCTTCGTAGATGCGCGCGATTTCGCAGAAGAGTTTGATCTTCTCCTCGGTCTCGCCCGTGTACTCCACCCGAGCCAGCAACAGCTCCACCAGATTCGGCCACACCTTGCGCTGACGGTACACTTCTTCCAACGCCGACGAAGCCACCGCATGCGAGGGGTCCATCTTCAACACCCGCTCGTAGGCTTCGGCCGCCGCGCCGCCATCGCCGATCTTCTCCGACCAGATGGACGCGATCTGCATCAGCACGTCGACTTTGTCGCCCACCGACGCGAGCGCCGCCACCCGGCGCTCCAGCACGTCCACACACTCCTCCCAACGCCCCTCCTGGGTGAACAGCGTCTCCAGTGCCGACAGAGCGCGGGCATCGGCCGCATCGATCTGCAAGACTTGGCGCCACGCCTCGATGGCGGCGTCGATGCGCATGAGGGTGCTGCCCTCCAACTCGCCGAGTTCCGCGTAGCAATCCCGCAGTGTGGAGGCTGGGAATGTCTCGTTGCCCACGGCGATCAGCTTGCGCAAGGTGTCCGAGAGTTCTTCCCAGGCCGCCGCGCTCCGGTAGTTGGCGGCGATGGCCTGCAGCGCCTCGACGTCGCCGGGATTGATCTCGATGACCTTCTTCCAACACTCGAGGGCGTTTCTCTCACGACCCAACTTCTCGCCCCACACGTGGCCCAGGCGTTTGTACGCCGGGATGCGCGCTTCGGGGTCTTCGATGGCCCGAATCTGGCTGTCCAGAACCTCGGTCAGTTCGCGCCATTCCTCGGCCTGCTCGTGCAGGTCGGCCAAGGCCGACAGGGCCGCCGGATCAGCGCCGCGCAGGTCGATCACCCGCCGCCACAGCTCGACGGCGTGTTCGCGCTGGCCGAGCACATCGGACGAAATCCTGGCCATGCGCGCGTAGCAGTCGGACAGCGCCTCGTCGCCTGGGGCGATGTCGAGCATCTTCTCGTAGATCTGGTACAGGTCTTCCCACTGCTCGGCCCGGAAGTAGATGCGCTCCAGGGCTTCCAGTGCCTCGGGCGAGCGTGACTCCTGCTCGAGCACGGCCAGATAGCTGGCGACTGCTCCGTGCGCGTCGTCGATGACGTCGGCCAGGATCTTGCCCAGGCGCAGATGCAGCGCGACCAGATCCCGCGACCCGTCGGTGATGGCGATGCGCCGGCGCAGAACCTCCGCCAGTTTCTCGTAGTCGCCTTGCTTGTCGTAGACCCGATCGAGAAAGGCCAGGGCTTCGCCGTCATTGGGATCGAGCGCCAGCACCTGTCCCAGCACGTCCTCCACCCGCACCAAGTCGGCCAGCTCGACGTCGAACACCGTGGCCAAACGGAAAAGAACGTCGCGACGGGCCCGGCGATCGCTGGCCCGGGACGCGGCGTCGGCCATGCTGCCGACGTAGGTTTCCCACTGGTGGGTGGCACGGGCCAAGCGCAACAACTCATCCAGTCCCTGCTCGGAGGTCGGATCCTCCACCACTGCCTTCGACCACCACTCGAGCGCCGCCACCTGGTCCATGAGTTTGGATTCAGATATGTCGGCCAGCCGTCGCAAGAGCCGCTGTCGCTCCTCGGGATTGGACTCGACGCCCAGCTCGACCTGATAGACCCGAGCCAGCTTCTCCCACTCCTCGCCCACACGGTAGAGCGGCTCGAGAACCTGCGCGATCTCGTGTTGCATGGCCCCGGCGGCCAGCAACCGTTCCAGGGTGGCGCGCGTCTCGGCGTGCTTGGGATCGATGTTGAGAATGTCCTGATAGGCTTCGACCGCTTTGGGCATGTCGCCCAGCGCGACTTCCAGAATCTGAGCCAGCCGGAAGGTCAGCTCGATGATCTGAGCGTCACTGTCCGCCAGGCGGATTTCGCCCCGCACGATGTCCACCAGCTCGGCCCAGCGCTCGGTCCTGGTGTAGAGGCGATCGAGCGCCTCGAGTCCATCCTTGCGATCGGGCTCGGCCTCGCCGACCCTTCGATAGGTCGCAATGGCCTTGTCGAGATCATGGGTTTCTTCCTCGTAGATGCGCGCCAGACGCAGCAGCATTCCGGTCTGCAGGCGCGTGTCCAGAATGCGATCGATCTCGGCGTCGTACACCGCTGCCAGATCGGCCCAGCGGCCGCTCGACTCGGCCAACCGGTCGATGTGAGCAATCACATCTTGGTTCGACGGATCCACCCGAAGCGCGCGGCAATAGGCATCAAACGCCCGGTCGAAATCGTTGAGACGGCGCTCGTGCAGCTTGGCCAACAGGTCGAGCAACTCGACCCGACGCGCAGGCTCCTGCGTGGCGGCGATCATGACCTCGTAGACGGCTGCCACCTTGGGCCAATCGCTGGCGCTCTCGTACACCGGCAGCAACACCTCGGCCGCAGCGATGGGTTCTTCCCCCCGCTGCATCATGCCGTCGAGCGCCTTCAGGGTCGGCTCGTGGCTGGGGTCCATGGCCAGCACGCGCTGATAGGCTTCCGTGGCCCGGCTGGCATCCTTGAGCTTGTCCGACCACAGCTCACCGATGCGGTAGCGCAGCGACACCACCTCGGCGGCCGACGAGGACAGCTCGGTCTGGCGCTCGAGCACGTTGAGCAGATCGTACCAACGCTCGGTGTGCAGATACAGGCGATCCAGGGCCTGCAAGGCATCCAGGTCGTCCGGATCCATGTCGAGGATCGACGTGTAGGTTTCGATGGCGCGGGCCGCGTCTTGCAGCTCGCGGTCGTACACCTGGCCCAATACGAAAAGGCGTTCCTTCTTGCGGGCCGGGTCCGAGGCCAACTCGGCCTGGCGAGCATAGACGTCCTTCAAGTCGCTCCAACGTGACAAGCGCAAGAACAGCCGCACCAGGTTGTCGAGAGCAGTCTCGTTGGTGTCGTCGAGGGCCAGAACCTGCCGGTAGACCTCGATGGCTTTGTCGGCGTCGTCGAGAACTTCCTCCCAAATCTTGGCCGCGCGCGAGCCCAGTTCCTTCTTCTCGGCCGGCACGTCGACCATGTCCATCTTCCGCTGCAGCAGCACAACCAGCTGAGCGTAGTCGGCGGTACGAATGTAGATGGCTTCCAGCGCGTCGGCCGCTTCCAGGTCGCGCGGCCCCACGGCCAGCGCCTGCTTGTAGGCCTCGGTGGCAATCTCGACGTTGCCCAGCTCGCTCTCGGCCAGCCTGGCGACGGCGTGATAGACCGCACCCTTCAACTCATCCGATTGCAGCTTCTCGGCAGCGGCTTGGTAGCGGGCCACCAGGTCGTCACACCGGCCGAGAGCCTTGGCGAGGCGTTCGAGCCGTTTGGTCGTCTCGGAATCGAGCGGATCCTCGGCCAGCGCGCGCCCCAAGGCCTCGTACGCCCGCCCCGGATCGTCCAGGCCATCCTCGCAGGCGGTGGCAATCTCGTGCAGCAGATCGATCCGGCGCCGCATGTCCAGGGCGTGGCGCGCCTGGATCTCCAGAACCCGAACCAGATTGCCAAAGTCGCTGCGCGCCCGGTACACCGGATCCAGGATTTCGGCCAGGACCAGGTCGTGGTCGGGGTGATCGAGCAGTCCCTCCAGCGCGGACACGGTTTCTTCGTGGCCAGGTGCTAGGTCGAGCAGCCGCCGATACGTCTCCACCGCGGTGGGGATGTCGTGCAGCTTGTGTTCGCGCAGTTGCCCCAGCCGAGAGAGCAGGCGCACCTGGTCGTCCTCGTCGCTGGCCAACTCGAGCTGTCGTTGCAGATTGTCCGCCAGATCGAGATCCAATCCCTTCTGCACGAAGAGACGATCGAGGGCACGCAAAGCGGTCAGGCTTCCGGCGTTGTCGCCCAGCGCCTCCTTCCACGCCGCGATGGCCTCGTCGGGATTTCCGATGGCCTCTTCCCAGATGGCAGCGATGTGAGCATGAATCTTCTCACGCTCCTCGCTGGAATGGACCAACTCGGCCTTCTTCTTGAGGGTGTCGACCAGATCCGACCAACGCTCGGTGCGCGTGTACAGGCGCTCCAGGGCCTCGAGAGCGGAGGCGTCTTCCGGCTCGATTTCCTGGGCCAGACGGAAATACTCGACGGCCTTGTCCGATTGGTCGAGCTTCTCGTCGTAGGCCACCGCGATGACCAGGAGGACTTCGCGCTCCAGTCCGGACGCGAGTTTGCCGCTGGCCTGGACCTGGCTGTACAGGGCGACCAACTCCCGCCACTTGCCCATGCGATCAGCCAGCGTCTCCAGTGCCGCGCGCGCCTCAGCCGACTCGGGACTGGCGGTGAATGCCTCGGCATAGGCCTGATAGGCCTTCTCGGCGCGGTTGGCTTCGCCCTCCAGGACGCCGATGCGCAGAAGCAAGGCCACCCGGGCCGCCCCATCCGTCTCACGCTCCAGCTTGATGCGCTGAATCTGCAGCAAGCGCTCGACCTCGTGTCCCGCCTCGTAAATGGGTTCGAGCGCCGCCACCGCGCTCATCTGGTGCTGACTGTCTTCGAGATAGACTTCGAGAGCCGCGCGCGCCCCTGCATGATTCGCGTCCAGCGCCAGGGCCTCCTGATACGACTGCACGGCGACGCCAGGGCTCTTGAGGTACTTCTCGGAGACCTCGCCCAACCGGAATTTCAACTCGGCCGCTGCGGAGTCGTCGTTGGGCAACTTGAGCTGACGCGCGATGATCTTGCCCAGGTCCTTCCAGCGTTCCGTGGCCCGGTACAGGCGATCCAGAGCGCGCAGCGCCTGCACGTCTTCCTTGGCCGTCTTGAGGATGTCTTTGTACAGCTCGATCGCCTTGTCGGCGTCGTGCACCTGTTCTTCGTAGAGCGCTGCGAGCTGCAGACGCACCTCGCGCTTCTCGTCCTCCGAGCCGGCCAGCGCGAGCTTCTTGTCATAGATGGCCAACAGCTGGTCGTGCTGGTCGGTGGCAATGTACAGGCGTTCGAGAGCCAGCACGGCCTGCTCGTCGCTTTCCGCGATCTCCAGGATCTCTCGGTTGCGCGCGATGGCCGCCTCGGTGTTTGCCAACTCCTTTTCGTAGGCCCGCGCCACCGTGGCCAGGACGGGAAGTGCATTCTGTCCCTGCAGGCGGGGCAGAACCACCTCGTAGGCCTCCACCAACAAAGACCAGTTGCCCGTCTCGCCAGCCAGCCGCTCGGCGTATTCGCGCGCCCATTCTTCGCGCGGATTCTCGGACAGCGCCTGCAGCGCCACCGTGAGCGCCACGGGCTTGTCATTGGCGTCACCCTCGAGAATCTGCGCCACCCGCAACATGCGCTCCTGGCGCTCGGCCGCGTCCTGGGTGTGCTCCAGTTGCACCTGCAGCACCTCGGCGAGGCGCTTGGCGTCCCGGCTGTTCTCGTACATCGGGATGAGCGCCTCGGCCGCCACCAGGTTGTGGCCATCGAGGGAAAGGGTCTTCTCGAAAGCCTTCTGCGCCTTGTCGGGCTTGCTCAGCCGGTCGCGGTAGAGCATCGCGATCTTGTTCCACAACCCCACGCGGGCCGCGCCGGTTTCCGTTTCCGCTTGTCGTTCCAGCACGCGGGCGAATTCGTCCCACTTGCCCTGGACCGAGTAGAAACCCTCGAGCGCATCCCAGTCCTTGTTCTGCAGGTAGAGCTTGCGGAGCGCATCCTGGGCGCGCCGGTTTTCGGGCTCGGCATCCAGCAAGGTCTTCCACGCGGCCACCGCCAGGTCGAGTTTCTGCAGCTTCTCGGTGTACACCGTGGCCAGCTTGGGCAGGATGACGCCACGTCTGGCCGGGTCGTCGGTCAGCGTGGCTTGCTTGTCGAGGACCGCCGCCAGCTCCTCCCACCTCTTCTCGCGCTCGTACAGCTTCTCCAGTTCAGCCAGCGCCTCCGCGTCGCTGTCGTTGACTTCGAGGACTTTGCCCCACAGCTCGATCGACACCGCCGCCTTCTTGAGCTTCTCGGTGGCGAGCTTGGCGACTTCGGCCCAGCGGCGGCCTTGCTCGGCCGGATCGGTCACGCGCGCGATTTCCTGCCGCAGCACCGCGACCAATCGATCCCAGTCGCGCCGCTTCTCGTACATCTGCTTGAGGAAGGTCAGCGCCTCGGCGTTCCCTGGATCGATCTCGAGGATCGCTTCAAAGGTCTTGATGGCCTCGGCCTGGTTGGAGAACTTCTCCAGGTACAGGTTGGCCACCTTGAGGTGCAGCGCGATCTTCTCCTCGGGCGAGGCGACGATGGCCGCCTTCTTGCGCAACACCGCGATCAACTCCGGCCAGCGCGGGATGACCTCATACTGGGCAGCCAGCGCGTCCATCACGCCGACGTTGTTGGGCTGCAGGGTGAGGATTCGGTTGTAGGACTCGACCACCATCACGTCGAGCTTGAGCCGATCACGGTACAGCTCGACCATTTCCAACAACACCGGGACCTTCGCCTCGGGGCTGGGCCAGGTCGCCTTCTCGACAGCCTCCTTCAGGATCTCGACGCAGGCCTTCCAGCGTTCAGCCCGCCGATAGACACGGGCCAACTCGCGCCTGGGCGCCCAGGCCGAAGGAGCGGCAGCCGCGATCTTCTTCCACGCATCGATGCCTTTCTCTACCGACAGACGTTCGGTCTCCAGCGCCGCAGCCGCCTGGTCTTGCAGCTCGGCTGGAAAGTCCTCAAGCACAGCGTTCGAGGTTGGTTCCTTGCCCACTTGGTCCTCCGGGATGAAAAAGGCAACCGCAGGGTCGCGACCGCATGCTCTTGGCCTGTCGGGGTGGGCAGGCTAAGACCGCGGAAAATGGAGCATTTTATACCATGATGGCCGCTGCGCATACAACGGGAATGAACCCCATTCTTCCGTCGCTGCGGGCCTCTGCCGATCACGCCAAGGGCGTAGCCGCGCCTCCGCAGACCTGCGGCCGGCCACGGGGCAGGGCGCGCGCCCGTCGCGGCCGCGGCCATGTCTGCGACCTTCTGCGGCTATCGCCGGCCTAGGATGGAGCCTACGGGCCGCTCAAGGCATAGAGCTTGTCGCTCGCAGCCCGTAGGAAGCCCGACGCCGACCCGTCCTTGCCCCCACCGGTGGCCACGAACTTCTGCAAGTAGTCGCGCGCCAGCTGCTTCTGGTCGTTGGCGTGCGATTCCTCATACCATTCAGCGTAGGTCATCCCGCAGTTGTACAGAGCATCGAAAAGTCCGCTGTCCACGTCGAGCGCCTTCTTGAACTCAGACACGGCCTGGTCGTACTGCTTGAGTGACTTCAGCGCCACGCCGTGAAGGTTGTAGCACTCGGCGCTGTTCTCGTTGGCCCGCACGCATTCCGCAAGGACCTGCGAAGCTTCCTTATCAGCGTCGTAGTCGAGGTAGAGCCGGCCCAGCGCGATGAAGGGCTTGTCCATCCGGGGGTTGAGTTCGATGGCGTTGCGCAAAGCCAGATCGGCTTCCTTGGGGCGCTCTTGGAAAAGGTACACCAGCCCCAGACGCCACTGGGCCTTGAAGAGCTTGGGGTCGAGTTCCGTCGCCTTCTTGAGCGCGGTTTCAGCCTTGTCCAGGTGCTTCGCCTCAAGATAGGCTTCGCCCAGGTCGTACTGAAAGTTGGCGTTGCTCGGGCTTCGCTGAGCCGCTCCCTCGAATGCATCAATGGCTTTGTCCCACTTGCGCTGCTTCTGATAGACCTTGCCCAAGTTGTAGTAGGCCATCTCGTAGGTGGGGTCCGTCTGAATGGACAGCCTGAGCTCGCGCTCGGACGTGTCATAGAGGTTGTTCTTGAAGGCCTCGACACCCCTGTTCGCGATCTCGATGGCTTTGATGCGCTGCTGGCTGCACACGAACGCATCACAGGCCGGCACAATCAACCCCAACATGAGAATGGCTTTCAGATAGCGGCTCATCGCGGCTCCTTCCGTTGTCGAATCGCGGGTGCTACTCGCTGCCCGCATCACCGGCGGTGAAGTTGAACGGATACGACACGATGACGATGCCGCCACCGAGCGGCTTGGGGAACTCCCAGCGCCGGACCGCCTGCACCACGCAGTTCTCCACGCGAACGTTGCCCATAGTCGAACTCTGCAAGACCGAAGCGATGACGGTTCCTGTCGCGGCGATGGTGAACTGGACCGAGACACGACCCGAAAGATCGGCCTTCTTCGTCAACTCGGTTTCGTAGCAGTACTTCACCTCGTTGATGTGGCGGCGGATGATACGGCGGATGATTTCCTTGTCGAGCGACCCGCGCACGTTGGCCTGGCCGGGGATGACGTCGGGCGCACGCGCCCGGCGGCCACCCAAGCCACCGGCGCCGCGGCCGTAGCCGGAGCCGTTGCCGCCGCCGCCGCCCTTGCCGATGGTGCCGAAGTTGCCGAGGCCGATGGTGCCTTCGCCGGTGCCGCCGCCGCCCGTCCCGGTGCCGACCAGACCAAGACCGCCCACACCGTAAGCCTCACCAATCTGGTTGCCGATGAGGCCGCCCAGCACGTTCTCCGCATCGTTGCCGGCCGCGGTGTCGCGACCGAAGATGGAGGCCAGGTGCGAACCTTCGGCCATCTTCAACACGCCGAGGATGCCGGCGTTCTTGGCCTGCTCTTCGGCCAGCTTCTTGGCCAGGTGGGGATCCACGTTGTCTTTCGGGCCCTTGAGGCCGTACAGACCCTCCTTGTTCTTGGAGGTCTTCTTCCCCATCTTGCCTTCCTCGCCCTTGTGTCGCTTGCCCTTACCACCCTGTTCGTCAGGCCCCTTCTTCTTGAGCCACTCGGGAATCTCCTCTTCCTTCTCCTCCGGCGGCTTGATGAGGAAGTTCACGAAGCGACTATCGGCGTTAAAGAGATCGAGAGAGAGCGACTTGGGATCAGGCGGAACGGAGAAGATCATCAGCAGGAACAACACAAGCCCGACGGCGGTGCCGACGGTGTAGGCTTGCTCGCTCCAGCGCCACATCAGGAAAGGAACTGGGAAGGTGCGCGGCTTGGGCGTCGCGCTCACCAGGAAGCTGGTCTCGCCACAGTTGATCTTCGCGCGGCCGCGATCGCCCAGGGAGAAACTGGCACCTCGCTGCTGCACAAACTGCGGCAGGGGGACCACCTGGTTGTCCATCAGGACCTCACCCGTCATCGACGGCGTGACGTTGACCATGAAGTCAGAACCCGTGGTGGATACCAGGGCAAAGGATTGACCGCCAATGTAGTCGGTCCCCAGAGGCGCATCCGAGCCTGCAGCCGCGCCCACCATGAAATTGGGGTTGGTCCGCCCGCGACGCTTGAGGCCCATGTAGCACAGGGAAATCCCCACGGCGAGGCCACCAAACACCACGAAATCCATGACCGGCGAAGAGGCCTTCCACTGGAAGTTCTTGCTCTCGCCGCCATCGTTGATGAACTTGTCGTAGCGGCTCTTTTCGGCACCCAGGTTCAAGATGGTCACGAAGAAGGCCAGCAAGCCCACCGCGATCGCGAGGCCGCCCGCGACCAGCATCGACTTGGATTGTCCTTCAGTGCTCCGCCCCGTTGGATCGGACAGATGGCGGGTCTGAATCACAACGCCGCGATACACCGCCTGGACCTCGATCGCGTGGGTACCGTCGTGGACCTCGACCTCGGCTCCGGCGTGGCTGGCGAAGCCGCCCATGCCAGGTCCGGTCGGGGCATAACTCTGAGGCGCTGCCATAGCCTGGGGCGCCGGGGCAGAATATTGGGCCGGGGCAGAATATTGGGCCGGGGCAGAATACTGCGCCGGGGCGGCGTAGGCGGCAGGAGGAGCCGTCGGCTGGACCGGCGCCGAATACTGCGGCGCTGCGACTGGGGCAGGAGCCTGGACGGCCACCGGTGCAACGGGCGCGGGCGTAGCGGCGGCGGCGTCTTCGGCCGCGAAGCTGATGGCGACACGAACGTCGCCGAACTGCACCTGATCACCGGCGTTCAGCTTGGCCTTGGCGATGCGCTCGCCGTTGAGCAACGTCCCGCGCGTCGAACCCAGGTCGATGAGCTGAACGTCATCGGGTCCGTTCACTTCCAGCACGGCGTGCATGCGTGACACGGATTCGTCGTCAAGCCGCAGATGGGAGGACGCCAGCTTGCCGATCTTGATGACCGCCTCCGTCAGTATCTCTTCTCGGACGATCTGATCTCCCCTGAAGATCTGGAACTTGACGGGGACTGCGACATTGGCCATTTGGTCTCCTCCGTTTGCGGCAGGCCTTGGCCCTGGCGGCCACGCCTGTGCTCTCGAACTCTGCCGTGGGTGCGCCCCAAGCGGCTAGATGTCTTCGAGCGACTTCAGCATTTCGGGAATAAAGTCCTTGCGAATTTCGATTAGGCTGGAGTGTTTGGCTTTGTTGATGGCGTTCACCAACTCGCCGTCAGGCCGCTGCAGATCGCCCTCGACGTTGTCGTCTTCGAAATCGTAGACGGTCTTGGACTTGAACTGCTCGCCTTTCTCTTGAGCGAGTGCCGTACCCAGTCCCCCGATGGTGAGAACCGCAATCATTGCAATGAGTCGCATCGGTTAACTTCCTTCCTTCGGTTGTGCTGGAGGCCAAGCACGGAAAGCTCGCCTCCTATTGACAACCAAGATCGAATTCGGTTCCCAACAATTATGGATCGAGTTCGAATGATGAAGCGCGACGTTGCGCCTACTTCTTCTTGCCGGCCGGCTGCTGCGCAGCGTTGTTGCCGCCACTGGACTTGTCATCGGACTTTGCCGGTGCAGCGCTTGGCTCATCCGGCGTCGCCGCAGCCGGGGACTCTGTGGCAGGGCCGGGCGCAGCGGCCTTTGCTTCCGTTGCCTTTGCATCTGCAGCCTTGTCGCCCGCGGCCTTCTTGTCCGCCGCGGCCTTGTCGGCCGCTGCGGCCTTGTCTGCCGCCGCCTTTTCTGCGTCGGCGGCCTTTTTGGCCTTCTCGTCCTCCTTCTTCTGCTTGTCCTCCTCCTCCTTCTTCTTCGCCTCCTCCTGCTGGCGCTTCTCCTCCGCCTCCATCTTCTTCATGTCCTCTTCCATCTTCTTCTGCTGCTCTTCCGCCTTGCGCTGCATCTCCTCCGCCTCTTTCATCATCTTGGCGGCTTCTTCCAGCGCCACGAACACCTCGTCGATGTCCTTGATGCGCTTCTCAGCGTCTTTCTTGGCCTTGGGCGTAGGTGCCCGCGTCAGGAAATCCCGATAGTAGGCCTGTGCCTTCTGCAACATCGGCTTGTCGCTGCCACCCTTGTATTCCTGATACAGCAGACCCAGGTTGAAGTACGCATCCGGGCGCTGCGGATCGAGACTGCGAGCCTCGTTGTACTTCGCCTCTGCTTCGTCCAACTTCCTGTTGCCGCGCAAGGCAACCCCCAGCCCGATGATGGCCTCGTAGTTGCGCGGCTTGGCCTTGAGCACGGCCTTGAAGTTTTCCTCCGCGATATCGTAGTTGCGGAATTTGAGGGAAACCGCCGCCAGATTGAGCCGGGCCTCGAACAGAGTGGGATCGCTCTCCACCGCAGAGGTGAAGTTCTTGATCGCCTCGGTGTAGTTCTTCTTGGCCAGGTAAATCATGCCCAGCGTGTTGTAGACCACCGCCACGGCCTTCTTCATCTCGACCGTGTAGCCGGTTCCCTCGGCCACGGTCTCTGTGGCCGTCTTGTCCGCGTCCTTCTCCTTCGCCTCGTCTTTCTTGCCCTTGCCCTTCTTGGGTTTCTTGGTCGACTCATCCGAGACAGTCGCCTCATCCTCGAATTTGCCGGTCGCGATTTCCTGCGCTCGCTTGATGGCCTGAGCACCGACCAGCTTGGCGGCCTCGGGCAAGTCCAAGTCGAAGTAGATGAAGCAAAGGCCAGCGTAAGCCTGCAGACTGTTCCCATCCACCGCGAGAACGCGCCGCAGTTCCTTCACAGCCGCGTCGTTGAGCGACTTCTTGTCCGCTCCGCTCGCCTGCCGAGCCCGTTCACGATAAATCTGGGCCATGTTGATGCGGGCAGCGATAGAACCACTCCAGGGATCGGCCTCGATGGAGCGCTTGAAGAGCGACTCCGCGTCCGACTTGTTCCCTTCCTGCCAACTCACGTAGCCGAGATTCGCCAAAGCCGGCGCAAAGGGCTTGGCTCCAGAAGTCAGCTTTTTCCAGATGCTGACCGCGTCGCTCTTCTTGCCACACTCAAGCTCCACAGCGGCCTCGTTGCTGCGGGCCTCCAGCAGGGCGGGCACCTGGTCGGCCAGGCTCCTGAACGCGGATGCAACTTTGGAACAATCCTCGCCGGGAATGGAGCCGGCCTTCTTGGCTTTCATGTAGTCGGCGACGGCCTTCTCGTAGTCAGTCTTTTGTTCCTCAGTGATCTGCCGGTCGGTCGGCTTCCGCGCGATGAGGGGCGCTTCGACGGGAGCGGACAAGCCGCCGGTCGCTTTCTTGCCAGGAACCGCCCCCTCCTCCTCCTCGTCAGGTAGGGTGCTGTGTTTTGGAGTTGCTGGACCCCCGGCCGTGGCGCAGCCAACGGCCAGGGCAAGCAGGGCTGCAAACCCAAACAGGGTCCGAGACGAGCACATTCCGAGACTTCGACGGGTGATCATCGCTGGCTCCTACTCCTTGGAGGTGACCTGGAGGTTGTCGGGCAGGTCCGGGATGACACCGCCGGGTGTGATGGGCGTCGAGACGTAGCCAGGTTCCGGCTTCATCTCGGCCGCCAGAGGATACTCGGCGGGCTTCATCTGATTGAGCTCCACCTCGCACATGGTCGACCACTCGTTGTACCAAGACTCCTTGGTGGCCGCCTTCAAGCACAGGTCGTAGCCGACCACGGCCTTCGACTCGATGGGCTCCGCCTTGTCGACAAGGGCGTCGCAGAAGATCTCGCGTGGCCGGTTACCCCACTCGTCCTGCTCCTTGAGGTCCTTGGGGATGTCCGCGGTGTACAGCTGGTTGACGAAATCCGCATAGACCTGCCCGATGCGCGCCGAAGCCGCGATCGTCCAATGCGCAACGTGGTAGTCGAGCACGAAGTCGTACAAACCCTTCTTTTCCGCGCTGGGGCCAGTCAGCTTCTCGGCCAAGGCGGTCTTCTCGGTCATGTACGCAAGGAACCTCTTGCTCGACTCCTCGAACTTCTTCTTCTTGGCCGCGGCAACCTTCGGCTTGTCCCACTGGGTGGGCTGCTGGAAATCGAGTCCCGCCGGGAACTTCACGCGCAGGAACTGCTCGTAGAGCTGTTCGGCCCCATAGAAGGCCGAACCGGCCGCCGCAAAATGGGCGATCACTTCACGTGCGGCACGCTCATTGGGCGTGGCGCCAGGAATCTTCTTGGCGGCCTCACCGTGATTCCATAGCTTGAGGACCTCTTTGAAGTGGTCCTGGCCTTCCTTGGCGTACTTGGAGTTGCGGTCATAGACCGTGATCTTCGAGCTGGTGGGCGGACCGCACTGCGTGCGTAGCTTCTCCTTCAGCTTCTTCTTCTTGTCCTTGATCTTGGCGTTGATCTCGGCAAAGACCTTCTGCCGGCCGGTAGCGGTCACGCGCTCGACCTTGATGCAGGCGCCGTTGACGCCTTCCTGGGGACAGGAACGCTTCCACGCAATCTCGCCCAGCTTGAAGTGAGCGAGAATCTGCTTGTCGACGCCACCCTTGGCGCCCCACTTCTTCAGGTACGCCGTCAGGTGCTTGACCAAGTCTTCGGTCTTGCTCTGCTTCTCGTACACCTCGCTCATCTGGAACACGACGTTGGCCGCGTCCTGCGCATCACGGGTCCCGTAGTACTTGACGAAAGCGTTCATGTCGTCGACCGCCTTCTCGAACTCACCGAGACCAATGCGGAAGGTGTAGGCGTTGCCGAGCGCGGCCCGCGACTGCTTCTCGCCTGGGAACTTGGTGGCGAACTCCTCGTAACGCTTGGCCGCTTCGCTGTAGGAGGCGATCTGGTGATATCCGCTGGCAATCTGGAAGAGAGCCCGCTGCGCCAGCGGATCCTTGGGATGCTTCTCGATCAGCTGCTGGCGAACCCGGATGGCCTGGCCGACCAGACGGGCGTTCTGGAAGCAAAGGCCGGCGTTGTACAGACGTTCGGCATGCTTGGGGTGGTCGGGAATGGTCTCCGCGGCGGCCTCGTACGAGGTGCCGCATTCCTTGTAGTTCTTTTCCTTTTCGTACTGCTTGGCTTCCACCACCAGGCTGTCGGTCTTGAGGCCGATCATCTGCTTCTTGAACTCCTCGTCCTTCATCAGGACGGCATTGCCCAGGAAGGTCTCCACCGTGGCCAGCAGCTCTTTGTACTTGCCCATGATGTTGAGGCAGTCGAGCAGCAGGTTGGCCGAGTAGATGGCCAGTTCGTCGGTCACATGCTTGTCGACGATGTCCTTGAACAGCTTCACGGCGTCGTCGAAGTGGTTGTAGTCGTAGAAGATCCTCGCCTTGCGGTACTTGATCTTCACCAACTCTGGCGCGTCGGGCACGTATTTGATGTAGGTGTCAAAGGCCGCGATCATCTTCTGTTGGCCAGCCGGGATCGGGCGCGGCTTCAGATCCTTCTTGTCTTTGTCGGGCATGGCGCCGGAGTCGTCGATGTTGAGGGCGTTCTTCCAGCCCAGCACCGCCGCATAGGCCGCCTCTTTCACGTACTTGCCCTTGGGGTCCAGCTGGACGACCTTGGTGTAGGTTTCGGCAGCCTCGGCCCACTGTTCGGTCACCCACAAAATTTCGCCGAAGAAGAAGGTCATCTCCGGGGTGTCCTTCTCGTTGTTGAAGTGATCCAGGTACTCCTTGTAGATGAGGCGCGTAAGCTGATAGGTGTCCGCGTTCTTGGTTCGCTGCGCTTCCTTGTGCCAGATGAGGGCGAGCTCTTTCGTGGTGTCGTGGTAGTTGTTCTTGCACTCGGTGAGCACGTCCTTCTTGATGCCTTCCATCTTTTGCACGTACTCATAGGCCGTGCCCAGACGCTTGACCTCTTGCACCTGATCCCGCTTGCTCCCCGCGGACAGCGTGTTGCGCAGGATCTTGTATTGCCACTCGCACAGACGCGTTGACTTGTCGTTGAGCGCCATGATCTTGCGATAGACCTTGGACGACTCGGGGAACATGCCCTGCTCCCAGTACAACTCCGCCAGGGCCTCCAGCATCTTGGGGGCGTAGTCGCCACCCATGCGCTGGAAGAACTCCCAAGCCTTGTCGGGAGAGGCGCCCGGGGTGCGTGCGTAGGCCTTGACCAAGTCCTTCTTGGCTTCCTTTTCCAAGGGGCCACGCTGAGCCTTGTCGATCTTGCCGGCCCGGCATAGCTCGATCACGTTGACGAAAATTCCCAGGGCCGACTTGAAGTTGCCCAGGTTGATTTCCGCCCAACCCTTCTTGTACACGGCGAATCCGTATACCGACGACTTGGGGAACTGTTCCACCTTCTCGTAGAACTTGAGCGCGTTCTCCATCTCGCCCTTGGCGAAGTAGTATTCGGCAAAAGACAGGTAGGCGTTGGGGACGTATTTGGACTGTGGGTAGTCCTTGATGAGGCGGTGGAAGAACTCCCGGGCTCGGTCGTCCTTCTTCATCATCTGCAACAAATAGGCGAGGCGGAACAACACCTCATCCATGCGCTCGTACTTCGAGTGCTTGGAGGCTTCGACGTAGTCCTTGATGGCCTCGTTGGCCCATTTCTCGGATGCCTTCTCGTCGTCCTGCTGTTTCTTCTTCAGATCCGCGGCCAGCGAAGTGTTCTTCTTCTGCTCGGCCTGGAAAATCTTCTCATCGAAGCTGCGCGCATGCAGACTGAAATAGCGCTGCTTTTCGGCATAGAGCTCGCCCAGCCGGAAGTAAAAATCAGGCTTCTGGGGGTCGTCGTTGGGCGTGATCTTGATGAGCTGATTGAGGCGGGCGATTTGCTTGTCGGTGATCTGCTGGATCTTCGCCTGCTGTTGCCCAACGAACTGCTCCACCGTCAGAACCGGCCCGGTTTCTTTCTGCTCCTTGGGCGGTTCCTTGGGTTTCGTCAGCTCGGTCTGGACCCCGCCCTGGACTTCCAGCTCTTTCTTCTTGTACTTGGCGTCAGCAGAGGCCGTCCCCGAAACCGCTCCCATGGTGATGAAGACGATGCCGAGCGAGGCGCAGCGAATGGAACGTCGATGATCCTTCATGTTCATTTCCCTTGCTTGGCTGATCTGGGTCCAGGGCTACTCGCCTGCCGGTGCCGATTCTGGCGCCGCCGTTTCGCCACCCTCAGGTACCGCACCTTCCTGTCCTCCACTGGCCGGCGCCCCTTCTGGTCCCGCAGTTCCGTGCACGCACTTGTTGAGAAGCTTGTAGCGGTAGTAGCCGAGTTCATCACGCCAGTACTCTCCCAGGAACGGCCAGAACTCATGTTCGTCGTCGATGCGCACATTGCTGATGTCCCTCGAACGGCCACTGGCGTCGCTCTGCGACTCAGACTTGACGTCTTCCTCCAACGAGCCTTTTTCGCCCTGGAGAATTTCGTACTCAATCTTGATCACGCGGGTGATGAGAACGCGGAACTCGTTCACGAGACGCTCGACGCGTTTGCGGGCAATTTCGCCGGCTTCATTCACCGCCAACGCGCGGGTCACGCCGATTTCCGAATAGAGATTCGTGGCCACCGAGGTGCTCTTCCACGACGCGTCAGCCTTCTCGAGCTGGATCAGCTCGCGGTCCAACTCGCGAATGGCATCAAAGCGGCGGACCAAGCTGCGGTCAGACAGCACCGCGCGCGCCGCCCGCTCGACCGCCGGGGGCAAGCCCGACTTGCCGGAACGAATCTTGACCGCCAGCCCGTAGAACTGGTCGTTGGCCGGGTTGCTGGTCAGTGCCTTGGCGAGACCTTCGGCCACTTGGGGAACCCAGTCGTTGAATTCCTGGATGGAAGCGGCGGCCCGGTCGAAAAGACAGTTATAGAAGTAGATGGTCGCCTTGACCGTCAAAGCCTCCGCCACGGACTCGGGCTTGACGAAGTACTCGAAGAACGGAGCGCGCAAGGTGTGGATGTCGCCAAGGGCCTTGGAATACCCCGCCTGCTTGAGCATGAAGTTGGCCCACGAGGCCTCGAATAGACTGTTCGGCCAGTCATACGACTCGGGTGAGACCCGATCGAAGTACTTGGTCGCCATCTCGAACTGGCCGGTGGAGTAGAAAACCCGAGCCAGCGACAGGTTGGCCAGATCCTGGAAAGGCTTGACCTTGGGATCCTGACTTTCCTCGGCAGCACGAAGAACCGCCTTGAACGCCTCGACCGCCGGCTTGGCGGTGTACTGGCGCACATAGGTCGCACCTTCGAACAGCTTGGCCTGCGGGTAGAAGGCGCTGGTGGCCGGAACCAGGTTGAAGATCGAAACGGCCTCCTGGAACTTGCCCTTGTTGTAGTTGTACTTGCCCAGCAGGAAATACAGCTCGTCGCGAACCGCTTCGAGCTGCGGGGCGTCGAGTTCCTGCCGGTTGTATTTTCCGATTCTTTCCAAGACCGCGCTGGTATCAATCGGCTGGTGCGTGAGCGACGCCAGCCACTGCAAAGTCTCATTGTAATTGGGATGGGCCGGACCCTTCTGGACGATGCGATCAAAGTAGTTCAGCGCCGCCGAAAAGAACTTCAGCTTGAACAGCGTTTTGCCCATCATGAACTCAGCCCGCATCTTCGCACCCGCGTCGCCCGCGCCTTCCCCCTCGACGGCCTTGTTGAACTCGATCGAAGCCATGTAGTAGTTGCCGAGCTGGTAGAACTTCTCAGCTCGTTCGAGCTCGGGCGCACCGCCCTCAGGGGCGGACTTGGCCGCGGTCGCGCTGGAAGTGTCGCCCGCGGGCGTGGCGCCGGCCGGCTTGCTCTTTTTCCGTCTCTGCGCCCAGGCGTCGGACGTCACCGCCAGGGTGAGTGCGAAAAGCAGGAAGAATACGCAACCCTTTTCACGGCTCATGGATTGACCTCGCGTCGGTAACGCCCACCTCAAGAATTTTGGCGGGCAATTGGTGGAAGAGATTGGTGAAGTGTTTGAAGTCGCCTACCTGGCCGCACGACCGTAAGATAGTTTGAGTGTTTCTAGGGCTTCGACTCGTGAACCGCAGCGATGGAGTCGATGACCCTACCGTCGGTGCTATGCCTGGAAACCGGGCCATCCTAGGCACGCGGATCTGAGGTGTCAAGGGAGAACGTCCCGCCGCAAACTGCGGTCAACTACGCGAATCTTCGGAACAAAATGTTGCTATGCGAGGACGCGATTCCCTGTTGACAGACGACCTCGCAAAGCTAATATGGCCCATCCCTGGTACCTGACCGTGCTTGCCCTCGGCTTCGTCCGAGTGGACAGGAGGAGTGCTTCGATGAGCGCGAAAGTGTCTGCCCCGTCTCGTCACCTGCTGACCGCCATGGTTCGCGTTTCCGTTCTTGGAGCGCTGCTCCTCACCCTTGCTGCCTTGGGCAGCATGGCGTGCGAAGACAACGGGATTGGACGCCCCTGTGACGTCGGGGCCGACGCCGGCGCATCGCAGGCCGTGTACAACAATCAGGCTCTCGAATGCCCGAGCCGTATCTGCTTGAAGCCGGTCAACAGCAACAGTGACTGCCAATCTCAGAAACCGGGCCTCGAATGTCTGACCGGCCCCTACTGCTCAGCGACATGCTCAAAGGACAGTGACTGCGACGGCCAGAAACGGGAAAATGCCGACAACGGGGATTTCCGCTGCGAGACAGGGTATGCCTGCGGTGTGGCGTTCGTCGTCGGCCCACTGTGCTGCCAGAAGCTCTGCCTCTGCAAGGACTTCCTTGGAACGGGTCTGCTGACACCTCAGACCTGCGACCCCAAACTGAACAACGGACGCACGGCCTGCCAAGAAACGCCGTGACCGACGGCTGCCCGTCGCGGGAGCAACCATCTAGTGCCCGCGCAGCGGTTGGGGCTCGCGCGGAGGGTCTGGCCGCCGCTCTGCTAGAAGCGTCTGGCTACCGCATTGTCGAGCGAAACTGGCGCCGTCCTGAGGGGGAGTTGGACTTGGTGGCGTACGATCAGGGCGTTCTTGTCTTCGTTGAAGTCCGTTCACGCGCCGGCGAGGAACGTGGCCATCCGCTTGAAACAGTAAATGCGCGCAAGCGCGCCCGTGTCGTGCGCGCAGCTCGCCTGTATTTGGAATGTGCTCAGCCTGCCGCGACGGAGTTTCGTTTTGATGTCGTGGGGGTCACCTTCGCGCGTGACGGGGCGGCGCCCGCGATCATTCACGTACAAGACGCGTTTCGCGTGGCCTGAAGGGCCGAGGGAAAGCCTACGCGCTGGGCGCGGTGTCGTCGGGGGCAGGGGTCGCAGCGGGAACCACAGCGCTGGTCTCGTTCTGGTCCACGACGGCGCGCTCGCCCTTGATGCGGGCCGCACGGCCCTGCAGCTCGCGCAGGTAGTTGAGGCGCGCGCGGCGTACGCGCCCTCGCTGCACAATCTCGATCTTTTCGATGCGGCTCGTGTGCAGGGGGAAGATGCGCTCAACACCCACGCCATACGAAATCTTGCGCACGGTAAACGAGGCACACGCCGATCCGGAACGCCGGTCGATGCACACGCCCTCGAACACCTGAACGCGCTCTTTGTCGCCTTCTTTGATCAGGGTATGCACCCTGACGCTGTCGCCAGGCCGGAAAGCCGGAATGTTGTCCCGCCGGGTGGCATCTTCGATTGCTCGGATGAGAGGGTGCGTGCTCATGGGTCGGCTCGGTGCAAGGGCGTATTTACTACGCGGAAGGAGGCCCGCAGTCAACATCTACATGGGAACCCTGAAAGGGTTCCCATGCCCTCATGAGCTAGACTGGCGGGCAAAGCCCGCCACAGCCTACGCGATCTTGCGAACCCTGAAAGGGTTCGCTCCGCCCTTCGGCCCCACACCCGCCTCCCCCACCCCGCTCGCTTCGCTCGGCCTCGCCATCCCCTCCCGCGTTCTGGCTCTGGCAGGCTAAGCCCGCCTTCGCCTACGCGATCATGGGAACCAGGCCAGTTTTCCCATCCCCTCATGAGCTAGACTGACGGGCAAAGCCCGCCTTCGCCTACGCGATCCTATCCAGCTCGTCGAGCATGGCCCTTTCTTCGTCGGTCAGAGGGCACTGCGCGATCAGATCCGGACGGCGCGACAGGGTACGTCGCAGCGCTTCCCGACGACGCCAACGCGCCACTTCGGCGTGATTTCCCGAGAGCAGCACGTCTGGAACCCCGAGTCCGCGAAACAGAGGAGGCCGGGTCCACTGGGGAAATTCCAGCCGGCCAGCTGAGAAAGACTCCTCCACCACCGACTCCCCGCATCCCAGAACTCCCGGCACTAGGCGCGCCGTGGCCTCGATGATAGCCGCGGCCGCCACTTCTCCGCCCGCCAGCACGTAGTCCCCAATGCTCACACACTCATCGGCGTAGAGTTCGGCGATCCGCTCGTCCACGCCCTCGTAGCGGCCGCAGATGAGCATAATGCGGCCCCGGGTCGCCAGGTCTGCGGCGCACTTCTGATCGAACAGCCGCCCGGACGGCGCGAGCAAGAGCCTGTGGGCTCGCCCTCGACGATTCTCCACATCGTCAATGGCGGCCGCCACGGGGTCGGGGCGCAAGACCATGCCAGGTCCGCCGCCATAGGGCGAATCGTCGACCTGACGATGACGGCCCGGCGCAAAGTCTCGGGGGTTGGTTCTCTCGACGGCAATGAGACCACTGGCCACCGCCTTTCCCAGCAGGCTGGCATCGAGAAACGAAGCGAAAACTTCGGGAAACAAGGTGATGATTTCAATCACCAGCCGGGGCGAGGGCGCGCCAGGCGAGTCATCACTCATGAAGGTCCACCACCACGCGTTTCTTCGAACGGTCGACCGCCACAATGTACTCCGGCACGGCAGGAAGCAAGCGCTCGGCTTCTTCCCCGACGCCAACCACCATGACGTCGTGGCCTCCGTTCCAGAACACGCTGCGTACGACGCCGAGACTGCGTCCGGCGCAATCCTCGACTACGCAGCCGACCAGATCCCAGACATAGAATTCGTGCGCGCCCAGTGGAGGAAGAACCGTCCTGGGCAGCGACAACTTCCACCCGGTCCGAGACGCCGCCGCTTCTCGCGTTGACACGCCCTCCAGCCTGAGCAGAAAGCCGTCGGCCACCGGCCGAACCGCTGTGACCGTGGCCGGAGTTTCAGATCCCGGCTCGCCAATCGTTGCCTGCAGGGGCAGTGCGGCGGCGTCTAGACGCCAGCCTCCTGAGTGAAACGGGCGGAGACTGATCTCTCCCGTGTTGCCGTGCGGTCGGCCCAAGGTTCCAAAGGGCAGACCGTTGGAGAATGCGCTGTGACCCAGTGAGCGCAGCGGAAGGCCCCCGCGCTATTCGAGGATCTCCAGAATCGCGCGTCGTTTCATCTTGGCGGACGCGGCGGAGAGAACCGTACGAAGGGCTTTGGCCGTGCGCCCCTGGCGACCAATAACTCTCCCCAAGTCTGATTCGGCCACCTTCAACTCGAAAACCGTGGCATCAGGCTCGTCGATCTCCTCGACCGCCACCTCGTCAGGGTGCTCCACCAGCGCCCGGGCGAGGTACAGCACGAGCTCCCGCAGGGGCGGCACTGTCTCAGAACTTCCTACCGAGGGATCGCCCTCTGTCACAGGAGCACTACTCGGTAGGCGCCGCTACGACTGCGCGCCTGACTTTCTTGAGGAGCTGACCGACGGTCTCGCTGGGAACGGCCCCGGCAGCCAACCAGTGGTGGACACGAGCCATGTCGAACTTGACCTCGGGCGGGCTGCGCCGGGGGTCGTAGATTCCTACCTGCTCTATCAAACGTCCATCTCGGGGACTGCGGCGATCCGAAGCCACCACGCGATAGTGGGGGGACTTCTTTCCGCCGCCGCGGGTGAGTCGTAGTGTGACGGCCATGTTGTTTGGACCTTCGTGGGCTCGAACTGAGCTAAGGGCTGAGAGTGATTATAACGCATGTGATTGTCAAGGCGAAGGTGGTTATTTTATCTTCATCATCTTCTTTCCCGATTGTCTCAGACTGACCGCGTCATTGGCCACTGCTTGCAGTGACAATGGGTTGAGGCTGTGAGAGTTTCCTGTGGTTTCATGCGGCTGTTCCCCCGCAACCACCTCCTGGCAGCCTCGTTCGCGGCGCACTTCGCGTTTGCGAGCGGATTTTCTTTCGCGAGCCCGCGCGAACGTCGCGCCGTGGTTTTCTACACCGCGCAGACCCAAGGCACGCTTGAGCCGTGTGGTTGCACGAGCGATCCTCTCGGCGACATCGCGCGCGTGACCGCACTGGTGCGCAGTTCGGCGCGAGGTGGCGCCACCCTTCTTGTCGACGCTGGCAATCTGATCTACCCCGCAGGCGAGATTCCAGAACGCAAACAAGAGGCGGCCGACCTGGTGGCAAGCTTCTTGGCCCGCGAGATTGCGCGCTTGCCCTTTGGCGGCTCGGCCCTCGGCGAGACCGATCTTGCACGCGGGGTCACCAAGGTTCAGCCAAAACGCCTGGCCGCTAACCTCGACAGCCTCGCTTTGGTCGAGCCATCGCGTATGAGCCTAGTGGGAGGGATCAAGATCGGGGTTTTCGGCCTGGTGGATCCATCCCTTCTGCGTGAAAAGGGTCTGCGCGCGGAAGATCCAGTCCGCGCGGCTCGTGTCGAGGCCGACCGGTTGCGCGCGGCCGGCGCTGAGATCGTGATCGCGCTGGCACCGCTGGAACGCCAGCAGGCACGTGCGGTGGGTCGCGAGGCAGCGGTCGACTTCGTTGTGCTTGGCAATGACGTTGGCACGGGAACGCCGCGCGCAGAGAACCTCGGCCGCGCCTTCCTTCTGGCTCCAGGGCCTGAAATGCAGCGGGTGGGAAGGCTGCAGATCGTTCTTCGCCAGGATAAGTCGCGCCCGTCTGGTGAACCCCTGCGCGATGCCGGTGGGCCAGTCGCGAATCGCCTGCGCGCCGAGGAGATCGAACGCCAGGTTCACCAACTCGATGCCGATCTTGCTCGCTGGGAGACCGACAGTACCAGCGATGCAGCCTTCATGTCTGCCAAGCGCAAAGAACGAGACGAACTCCGCGCCGAGGCTGCGCGACTGGCCAGCAAGCTCTGGACGGCGCCGGCCCAGGGCTCGTATTTCGTCAACGAGCTTGTGCCCATCCGACGCAACCTGGCTCGCGATCCGGTTCTGGCTGCCAGCATGCGAAAGCTCGACCAGGCGGTGGGTGCGGCCAACCTGCGCATGGCAGAGCCACCAACCCTTGCCGAACCAGGCCGGGCGCATTTTTCGGGTGAAGCTTCTTGCCTGCGCTGCCACAAGGCAGCCGCCCGCTTTTGCGAGCGCACGGCCCATGCTCACGCGTGGCGGACCCTTGAGGCCGTGGGCAAGACAGGTCACGGCGACTGTGTCAGTTGCCACGTCACAGGCTACGGCGAAGTGGGAGGGTCGAGCCTTGGGTTCAGCAAGGGCCTCGAAAACGTCCAATGCGAGGCTTGCCATGGGCCGGGATCGATCCACGTCGAGAAGCGCGGGCTGGAAAAGCCGCTGGCCCTGAGCACGCGCACACCCGAGTCGGTGTGCGCCCACTGCCACAACGAGAAACACTCCGACACCTTTCAGTACGAGGCCTATCTGCGCGACATCATCGGCCCCGGCCATGGCGAGGACGCCCGCGACAAGCTGGGCGCGGGACCGACTGCCAAGAATCTGCGGCGGGCAGCTGCGAAACGCGCGCGGGTTTCCGCTGGACCAGGGCAGATCGGCCAGCGTGCGCGTGAGCGGTAGCGGTAGCGTGAGCGACCCGCGGAAAGCGGCCAGCGTGGGCGGCTGCCGTGAGCGCGACGGGCGAGCGCGAAGCGCGAGGGGTGGGTAGGCCGGGATGTCCGTCCCGAAGCCCCCCAGGGGTGAGGACCCGCGGCGCCCGGAGCGCTCACGCCCTCGCCCTGCGCTTTCCGCCTCCCGCGCCCCCACACGAACACGCTCACGCTCTCGCACACGCGACCCGCGACCCGCGGCCCGCGATCCGCGCCTCGGCCTGCCCGGCGGCTCCGACTTTCCCGAAGAGATTCTGGCTAGCCCTCGTGCTTCTTCGGCGATGAGCCGGCGAGAAGCTGGTCGAGCAAGTCGCTCTCGATATTGCCGCCGCTGACGATCACGACCACGCGGCGGCCTTGCACCGGGAGCTTGTCCTCCATGAGGCCGGCCAGCGCAACCGCGGCCGAGGCCTCACACAGGATGCCCAAGGACCGGTACGCGTACACGATGGCCTGCCGGATGCTGACTTCACTCACCAGCGCGACCTCGGGAAAGTAGTCCTTGGCCATGGCAAAGGTGCGCTGGCTGACCGCGCCTTCCAGGCCCTCGGCCAAGGTGGGACCGCCGTCGTATTGGGTGTAGGCCCGACCGCCCTCTAGCGAGCGCTTCATGGCGCAATTGGCTTCGGGCGAAACGCCCAACACGCGGATTCCGCGCGGGACCATTTCCACCCCCAAGCCAGCCGCCAAGCCTCCGCCGCCCACTGGCGTCACGACCGTGTCCACGTCAGGAAGCTGGGCCAAGATCTCGCGCGCCAACACGCCGCCATTTCCTGCGATGACCCAGTCGTCGTCGAAAGCCGAGGCGAAACTGAGCGACGGATCGGCTGCCGCTCGCCGCCGAGCCTCGGCTTCGGCGTCGTCATAAGACGCACCAACGACTTCCAGCGCTGCGCCCAGCGCCAAGATGCCGTCACGCTTGCTCTGCGGCGTCTGCGCCGAGACCAGCACCTGGGCATCGACGCCGAACGCTCGAGCCGCCAGAGCGATGCCCAACCCGTGGTTACCTGCCGAGGCGGCGATGACTCGCTTCTTGCCCTTCTGGCACATCCCCGCCACGAACGCGGCAGCCCCACGCAGCTTGAACGAGCCGGTTCGTTGCAGCGATTCGAGTTTGAGCCAAACGTCTGAGCCGGTGCGACGGCCGAGCGCAGGCGCCGGAATCAGCGGCGTTACGCGCACCAGCCTGCGCACCCGCTCGGCAATGGCGCCGCCCGTGACTTCGGTCCAGATGTCTGCGTCGAACAGGCGCATGGATTCGTTGCACGCTACCAGCGCAGCCCGCAAAACGCCACGTGTCTGCGTGCGTTCCGTCGCCCAGAGCGGTACACCTAGACTGATGTTCGACGTCGATGTTGCCCAACTGGTCCGCTCCGGCCAGGTGGAAGCAGACCGGGCCGACCGGGTTCTCTGGCTGTGGAACGAAATCCGCCGCCTCAAACGCGACAAGAACGCCTTCGTGCCCGCCCACAACTACCAGGTGCCCGAGGTGCAGGCCATCGCCGACACGGTTGGCGACTCCTTCGAGTTGGCGGTGCGCGCCCGCGACGTGAAAGCGCGCCTGGTGGTCTTCTGTGGCGTCCGCTTCATGGCCGAGGGCTGCACGACCCTGGCCCCGGACGTGCCGGTCTACCTTCCCAACCAGCAGGCGCTCTGCTCGCTGGCGGAAATGGATGCAGACGATCTCGAGGAGCGGCAGGAGTTCCTGCGCTCGCTTGGACGCAAGTTCGCCACCATGACCTACGTGAATACCTACGCCAGCGTGAAGGCTTTGTCCGACGTGTGTTGCACCAGTTCCAACGCGGTGAAGATCGCCGACCGCCTGGGCGCGCCGGACCTGCTCTTCGTGCCTGACCAGAATCTCGCCTATCAGGTGGCACTTCAGACCCGACGCATGTACCTGCCTCCGCCGGAGCCGCACCAGTTCCATCCGCGCGAGTATCTGGCGCGCATCGAGCCGCTGCTGCGCGAGGGTGAGCGCGCCGGCTTGGTCGGCAACGTGTTCGCCTGGGAAGGCGCGTGCCACGTCCACCATCAGATGACCCTGGCTGATATCGCCCACATCCGCCAGGAAGATCCCGAGGCTGTGGTCATCGTCCATGGCGAGGTGAAACCCGAACTGCAGCAAGCCGCCGACGAGGTGATGTCGACCTCGCAGATGGCCAAGTATGTCGAGAGCCACCCCGAGAAGAAGCGCCTGGCCATCCTCACCGAGTGCGGCCTGGTGGTGCGCCTGGAGCTGGAACACCCCGACCGGAAGTTCTACAAGCCCTGCCGGCTGTGCGAGCACATGAAGGCCATCACCCTGGAGAGCGTCTACGAAACCCTGCGCGACGAACCGGCCCATGCCTGGTCACGGTTCCCGAGGGCGTGCGCCAGCGCGCCGCTGCCGCCATGCTGCGCATGATCGATCTCGGCGCCTGAGTTAGCTTTTTCACCACAGAGATCACAGATGTCACAGAGCCGGACCGGAAGGGGAAGGGTTTGATTCTGTCCGATCCGAACCCCCTTCTTCTTCTCCGACCTCTGTGTTCTCTGTGCTCTCTGTGGTGAAGAAAACTACGGGAACACCAGCACGTTGCGCGGGCCATAGCTGGCCACCAGCCCGTCGATGTAGCGTCGCACGACCTCTCGTCGGGCCACCACCGCCCGGATTTCGCTTGGGGTTAGAATCTGGTACTCGCCTAGGCTCGCCTGGGCCAGGACTTGCTCCAGCACAGGCTCGGTGACCCGATCGAGGGCTTCATACAGCTGGCGCGAAAATCGCTGCGCGCGGTGCAAGATCGAGCGCGTCTTCTCGTTGCCCTCCGGCTCGATGAAGAACGACATGGTGTTGTCCATGAAGAGCAGACGCGAGCCGTCGGCCGATGTCTTCATGTTCCCGCCGCTGTAGCGGTCAGGGTTGGAGGTCAGAAAATCGAAAACCACCAGCTGCGACAGCTGGGCCGCCCACGAGCGCTTGTCGACCGGGATGGGCTGCCCCTGCGTTAGCCACTGCATGCTCTGGTGAATGCCCTCGGGCGTATCCAACTCCGAGTCCCTGATCTCGGGAACCCAATACATGATCACGCCCGCCGTTTTGCCCATGGGATTGAAAACGGTTTCGGCGCGGATACGCGGCAGGGCCGCCAAGCTGTCGGGATGGAGGTGCGTGAAGATCTCCTCGCGGCTCACCATGCGCGGCGCTGCTGGCGGCACCGCATCCAAGCCCAGCAACCGGTTGAGCCGGTAGGCCGCGACTTCCTTACGCGGGATGGTTCGCAAGTCGGTCTGCGCCGGCTTGAAAGCCGCGCGCGAGCCATCGGCGAGTTCGACCCGGAAGGACAGGGTCGAGCCCCCTTTGTTGAGCTTCATGCCCAGGATGGCCTGCGTGCGCACCCGCGCCAGCAGCATCTCGTCGGACATGCCCAGGAAGGTGCCACCCGGCTCCTCGACGATGGCCGGGTTGGGCGGCCGCGACAGCTCGCCACGCGGCAAGAGGGCAGCACGACCTTCCCATGCGCCACCACCACGGCCCGCATCGCCTCCGCCACGTCCACGCTCGCCGAAGAAATGAACCGAGGCTCGGGTAATCCAAGTGGCACCGGCGAGAACACTCGCCAGCACGAGGGCTTCGGCTGCCACATATCGCCCGAGTCGCACCAACCAATTTTAGTGCCTGATGCTCGCCAGCACAAACAAGGCGCCGTCAGTTGCGTCACTTGCCGTCAGTTGTCCAGGGCCTGCACAATGGCCGCATCGATCTCGGCGCGCCGCCTCTGCCCGACCATGACCCTGCGAATGACTCCGTCGCGGCCGATGATGACCAAGTGAGGCAGCGAAACCACCCGGTACAGGCCGCCGACCTCCTGATCGTCGAGGAGATTCGGGTAGGGCGTAGGGTTCTGCTGCAGGAATGCCTGGATGTCGGACTTGTCGACCATGGAGCCTTCGGAACTGATGGCCAGGAACTCCACGCCCTGCGACCGGCGCGCTTCGTAGACATCGTGGAGAGTGGGCGCAAGCGCGATGCAGGGCGGACACCAACGCGCCCAGAAATCGAGGAGCACGACCTTGCCCCGCAACTCGGTCAGCGCCACGCTGCCAGGCGTTCCGTCGATGCGCGGAAGCACGAAGGCGGGCGCGGGAACTCCACGTCCGACCGGCGAAACGGCGTCGCGGTTGTGACTGAGCCAGACGATGTTCAGGACAAGGGTGCAAGCCAGCACGACGCCCACGATGGTCGCGGCCACGCGAGCGCGCTGGGATGGCTCGGCCGGTTCGGGCGGTGCCGGGCCTGGCTCGGGCGCAGCGGCGGTTTTCGCTCGGGAAGGACGGCTGCGTGCCAGCCGAACCCCGAGGACAAGAATGGCGAGCGCCCACACGAGCGCGATGAGCTGGATGGTCGAGGCCGCAATCCTGGCCGCGACCGCGAAAGCAACCTGCGAAGCGACCAACTCAGCCAGACCCGAAAGCAGCAGATAGGGAACGGCACAGGCTGCGCCCAGCTCGATGTCGAGCCCCGGATCGCGACGGCCACGACCCGCCAACACGCTGATGGCGACTCCAGCCGTGAGCGCGACCAGCATGGCCGGCCGCAGATCCTGTGCCACGATGCCGAAAATCTGCGCCAGGGTTCCCGCGACTGAAGCCTCGCGCACCATGAGGACCGCGCGCACCAACGCCGGCAGATGAAAGCACAGAACGCCAAGCAGCAAGACCGCCAGGGCATCGCCCACCCCACCCCGTTCCCGAGCTTGGATGTCGGCCAGTGCCCGCCCCGGCGCCACGATGAGTGTGCCCACGCGGACCAAGAAAGTCGGCCGGGACTGGCCTTGACTGTCGTTCATCGGCTAATTGTGACTTCCCCGTTGCTGGAGCAGTTTCTTGGCCGCGGTGGCCAGTGCGCCCGGGATGTTCTTGGAGCGCGAGATGTTGCGCAGATCGCCCGGATGCAAGTACGCCAAAAAGCGCAGCGACGACCCGAGCGGGCACTTGGGGTTGCCCACCAGCGCCAGCTTCACGCTGTAGTCCTTGCTGCAGTCTCGGCTGTTGGCGATGTAGCGAATCACGTCGTCGCACACGTTGGTGCTGCCCGCAAACCGCTGAATCTCGATGTCGGTGATCTGCGGCGAGCGAATCACGGTCATGGCCACCAGCTTGTTGGCATCGCGAATCAGCATCTTGCGGCAATAGGCGTTGCCGACGGTGGCAAGCCGGATCTTCTCGAAAATCTTGAGCTGGTCGAACTTGATAAACGACATGCCGGCGGGTCGCTGTTTCGCCTCGGATGGCGGTTTCTCTTGCAACAGCTCCTCGCTCTGCCCAGGCGCCTCGTCTGTGGCGGAGGCCGCCTCGGCCGCGCTCAGCGCGGCCTGGAAGCGCCCATCGGTGACGGTCCCATCGGTTGCCTCGGGGTCCTGTCGAATCGCGCTCGCGATTTCGTCAAACGCGGGGATGCCCTCCAGGCGCACACCATTGCGCGCGCACAACTCCACCGCCCGGTTGACCGACGACATGCGGGCCCGCTTGTTGAAGAACAGCGCCTCCACGATGGCTGGGCAGCGCAACAGGCGCACCTCGTTTTGCGAAATGATCTCGAGCAGGCTCTCGTCGAGACGGCTGGCCAGCATGAGGAAAGTCTCGTCGGCGGTGGCCGGGTTGTAGAGGATCCTCTCCAGAGCAGCCGTGCGCCGGTCGGGCAGCCGCGCGGCAAAGAAGTGCAGCAAGGGCGCGGGCAGGGACTCGCCCAGCGGCGGGTTGATAACGTTGTCGGGAAAACTGGCCGGGGCAGCCTCGGCAGCTGTCCGCACCGCCGCCTCGGCATCGAAGGACAGTTGGTAGATGACCACCAGCAACTCGGCTGGCCGCACCGGCGCCATGCCCCGCACCGCCATCAGCTTGGCCGGGGTGGCGCCACCCACCAGCTTGGCCACGGCGGGTGAGAGGCTGGCCGCAGGAAGCGGCTGGAGTAGCTGAGACGCGACTTCGCTAGGCATGGTTGCGCTCGAAGAGGATGCGCAATCCGCGCAGGGTCAGAAGCTCGTCACACTCTTCGATGGTGGACGACTCACGCGCCACCAAAGCGGCCAGTCCGCCCGTGGCGACCACCTTGGGCGCGTAGTTCATCTCCGCGCGGATCCGGTTGACCAGGGCGTCGACCATTCCCGCGTAGCCAAAGACCAGGCCGGCCTGGATGCTGGCCACCGTGTTGGTTCCCACCACGTGTTTGGGCCTGGCGATCTCCACCCGCGGAAGGCGGGCGGTCGAGCGATAGAGCGCATCGGCCGAAACCATGAGCCCGGGCGTGATCACGCCACCGGCGTACTCTCCGCGCGCCGTGATCACATCGAAGGTGGTGGCTGTGCCGAAGTCGACCACGATGGCCCCTTGCGGCCAGCGCGCATGGGCAGCCACGGCATTGACGATACGATCCGCACCCAGATCGCGCGGGTTCTCGTACAGGACAGCCATCCCAGTCTTCATCCCCGGCCCCACCACCAACGCGGTCACGCCGAAGTAGCGCGCAAAAAGCCTTTCCAAAGGCGCCGTGGCAGGAGGGACGACCGACGATATAATGGCCCCTGTGACCTGCTGCATGGTCAGTCCCCGCAGCGTCAGCAGCCCTGACAGAGTTGCTGCGTATTCGTCTGCCGTGCGTTCGACCCGCGTTTCCATGCGCCAGTCGAACCGGAGGGTCTCGCCCTCGAACAAGCCGAAGGCCGTATGGGTGTTTCCAATATCAACCGCAAGTAGCATGGGGGCTGGATGATTGTATCTGTATCTGTGCGCCGGTGCATGCCAGAGCCGTATTTCCCAGACGCGTCCCTTTGGACCGCGCGGGAGCCAGCTTGAGGCGAAAGAAGCTGACGGCTGATCTCCCGGGCGTGATTGCGGCCAACGGCGGTTCGCGTTGGCGGCCCCGTTTCCCGTCGGGAATCGCCATGCTGGCCTTGGTGGCCGGAGCGATCTTTGCCGGGTGCTGGCTGATCGATGCCTACTGGCTGGGTGAGCGAACCGGCCCGGCTCTGCACCTGGGCCCGCTGCAACTCCTGCTCGACCTCGATGCCGGCACCCTACAGAACGAACTGGGCGCCCTGGCTCAGATAATCGTGGCGGTCTTGGGCATCGCCATCACCGTGGTATCCATCGTGGTCCAACTGGCCGCGACCCGCTACACGCCCCGCATCGCGGACATGTTCTTCCGCGACAAGACCAACCTGGCCATCATGGGCTTTTTTGTGGTGGCCTGTCTCAACGCGGTCTGGGTCACGCTCTCGGTCTCCGCCAACTATGTCCCGCGCATCACCATCGTGGTGACCCTGGCCATGACCAGCGCCAGCCTCCTGCTGCTCATTCCCTACTTCGCCTATGTGTTCGACTTCCTCGACCCCGGCAAGGTGATCGTGCGCATCGGCCAGACTGTCTTCGATGCAGCCGTGGGTCGACGCTTGGGCCGCAAAGTCAGACACGATCTGGCCGCCCGCCAGGCCATCAGCATCGCAGCCATGGAACATCTTTCCGACGTGGCGGTGAACGCCGTGGCTCAAAAGGACAAGATTCTCGCCTCGCACGCGACCGCGGCCTTGCGCGAGGCCGTGGTTCGCTACCAGCCGCACAAGGCGAGCCTGCCCATCGAGTGGTTTGCCGTGGGCGCCCGCATTCGCAGCAACCCTGACTTCATCGCCATGGAGCCCGAGTCTCTGCACGAACTCGAGCGCCAGCAGCTTTGGTTCGAATGGAAGGTCATGCGCCACCTGCGCTCCGTCTTTTCCGAGTCGCTCAATTATCTTCCCGAGATGGCCCACGTGGTGGCCATCGAATCCCGCTACGTGGGCGAGGCAGCCTTGCAGCGCGATGACCGTGCCGTGGTGGCGGTGGTGGTCAAGTACTTCAATACGTACCTGCGCGGGGCGCTCAACGGCCACGACGTCCGCGCCTGCTACAACATCTTGAACCAGTACCGCCTGCTGGCCGAACTCCTGCTGCGGCAAGGCTGGTCCGATCTGGCGCTGACGATTGCGCAGCACTTTGCCTACTACGGCCAGGTCGCCCGCGGCGCCGGCATGGGATTCGTCACCGAGACCTCTGCCCACGATCTGGCCGCGCTGTGCGAACGCGCCTTCGAGCTGGCCTCGCCGGCCCATGACGCCATGCTTGGGATCTTCCTTGAAGTCGACAGGGAGCCAGAGACCAAGACCGACGAAAAGGCTCTGCGCGGCGTGCGCAAGGCTCAAGTCAAGCTGGCCACCTACTATTTGGTCCACGGGGCCGATGCCAATGCGCAACGCATCTGCGAGGACATGCGCTCGGAGAGTCCCGAGCGCCTCAATTCCATCCGCAGCGAAATGTTGCGCATCCACGCCAAGGACTTCTGGGAAGTCACGGATCGCGGCGTAAACTTCGACTATCTGGACGAATCCCGCAGGGAAAAGCTCGACCAGTTCTTCGACGGTCTAAGTTTGAGGTAAACTAGAGGTTTGCAGATGAAACGCCAATGACGCCTGACCTGGGCCCTTCCGTCGAGGATTCTATCGAAGACGCTGGTTCCTCAAGCCAGCAGCGATTCGGGTTCACGCTCAGCACCGAAAGCCCGCGCATCCTGGTCGTCGACGACGAGCGCGTGATTCGCGAGATGCTCTCGGATTTCCTCGGCCTGGAGGGCTATGTCGTCCGCACCGTGGAAGACGGCGTGCAGGCCCTAGAGGAGCTGCAACGGCGCAGCTACAACCTGGTCATCTCAGATCTGAAGATGCCCAACATGAACGGCCTCGAGCTGATCGAGAAGATCGCCGAGCTGGGCATTCCGGTTCTGACCGTCATCATGACGGGCTTTGGTACCGTCGAGACCGCCATCGAAGCGATGAAGCATGGCGCCTACGACTACGTGCTGAAACCCTTCCGCGTCGAGGAGGTCGTCCACACGGTGCAGCGCGGGCTCGACCGCCAGCGCCTGCAGCACGAGAACCTGCGCCTTAAGGACGCCCTGTCCATCTACAAGATCAGCGAGGCGATCGCGACGTCCCTGTCGGTCGAGCGGGTGCTCGACCTGGTCCTCGAATCCGTGCTTGATGCGGTCAACGCCGACGTGGCCAATCTGCTGCTGGAGAAACCCCAGCCCGACCGCCGCCCCGGGGATCCGCCAGGTCCCTTCATCGAGCACGCACGCAAGGTTTCGTCGCGCTTCGGCCCCAGCGACTCGGCGCCGCCTCTCAACTTCGCCGAGGTCTTGCCCCTGTTTCATGAGGATAAGCCCCTGCTGGCTCATGGCGCCCGCGCGCACCGATTCTTGCTCGGCCCGCCGGAAAAGCGTTTGGTCAGTTTCTGTTCGATTCCGCTCAAGCTCAAGGGCCGCATCATCGGCATGCTGAGCGCGTACAGCTACAGCAAGGGAGCCAAGTTCAGCGAAGGCCAGCGCAAGATGCTTTACGTGCTCGGCAGTCGCGCCGCCGTGTCCATCGAGAACGCGCGTCTGTACGAGAGCCTGGTCGACACCAACAAGGATCTGAGTTTCGCCAACGTCTCGCTGGAAGAGAACTTCCGCCAGACCATCATCGGCTTTGCCCACGCCCTGGAAGAGTCAGACCGCTATACCCGCGGCCATTCCGAGCGCGTGTCCACCTACGCGCGCCTCATCGCCGTGGGTATGCGCATGCCCGAGCCGCAGATCGAAACCATCGTGAAGGTCGGTTTGCTGCACGACGTGGGCAAGATCGGCATCCGCAACGATCGGCTCAACAAGCCCGGCAAGCTCACCCCGGAAGAGTTGGCCATGTTCCGCTCGCACCCGGCCAAGGGCAAACGCATCCTCGAGCCCATCCCCTTCATGCGGGACATCGTGCCTGGCTGCTACTGCCACCACGAGGCCTGGGACGGCTCTGGCTACCCCCAGGGCCTGCACGCGGACGGAATCCCGCTCATCGGCCGCGTCGTTGCTGTAGCCGACGCCTACGACGCCATGACCACGGATCGCGCCTACCGTCAGGCCCTGCCGCATGTCATCGCCTGTGGCGAGCTGGAGCGCTGCAGCGGCACCCAGTTCGACCCCGAGATAGTCCGCGTCTTCTTGATGCACATCGAGGAGCACCGGAAGCTCGAGCTGTTGGCCAGCCACGTCGTCCCACGCTGATTCCAGCGCCGCCTGGGCCCGGCACCCCCGCAAGCGGAGCCCTTGGTGCGTGATGCTCGTACAGAGCAAGCGCAGGCTGCCTCTCTCCCCCACCTAGCCCCAAATAGAAACCGCCCGGGAATCGGCTTGCGGCCGACGCCCGGGCGGCTTTGAACTACTCTATCCCCTCAGCTACGGATTCCCCACCCCTGTCAGGTTCACCGTCACGCTGTCACCAGGCGTGCCGCCCACCATCAGGGAGGCCGTCTTCGCCGTGGTGCTCGAGCTAGACGGCGAGAACCGCACTGTCACCGTGCACGTGCCGGATTGCGCCACAGTGGTCCCTGTGCACATATCATTTACGATCCTGAACTCACCCGCATTTGTCCCTCCCAGGCTTGCCACCAACAGCCCTGTCGTCGGAGCCGCACTCGCGTTCATGAACGTGAAGGTCTCTGATTCGAACGTCGTCTCCATTATGCTTGCCGCTGGATAGGCGCAGGACGCCAAGGTCGTTCCGCTTGCCGCCGTGAAGACACAGCCGACACCCGATTCGAGCTTGTCCTGAGCAGATGCTGCGGGCGCCTCTGCGGTGAGGCTGAGAGCCGCAATTGCTGTTCCATTCAAGGTGACCGGCACCTTGACGAGCACCGGCGGGACATCGGACGTGTAGTACTGCACCGTGATGGTTCCCGACTTCGCGGCGGACGCGAGTGCCTGTGGCGTGAAGGTCGCAAAGATGTTGCAGTTTGCGCCACCTGCGAGCCCGTTGGTCAAGAAGGCCGTGTTGCCACAATCGGTACTAGCTGCCGGCGTGGCGCTGACCGCGCTTACTGCGAAGTCAGGGTCATCAACCGAGAAGCTGAGCGGTCCGGTTGCCAAACCACTGGCCACGTTCGCCAAGTTGATCGTGAACGCGGACGACTTCACTCCAACCGATTGATTGCCGAAGTCGTGCGCCGTCGGGGTTGGGGTGATCTTGGCCGCCAATACTCCTGTCCACGTCGCCGTCACCGTGGCCGGCACGTCGGTTGTGCCAGAAAGAGTCGTTGCCACAGTGACCGTGGGAGTTCCGGATGGAGCCCCCAGCGCTGTCGGGGTCACACTGAGCACCAGGTTGCAGGATTGGTTCACATCGAGCGTCCCGGTGCAGGTTGTGTCAGGCGAGACCACCACCAGTTGAGGATCGCTGCTAGTCGCAGCGACGACTGCGCCGGTAATCGTATCGCCGGTATTGGTCACCACCACGGTCATCTTCGCGGAAGCCTGACTCTCAATCACCTGTCCGAATAGCCACGGTGCTTGGCACGGCAGTCAGAGTTGCGGGTCCCAGCTTACGCGCGAACAACGTCATGGGGCTTGAGAGCGAACCGCGGTGGTGTTGGAAACCGTGACGCTCACCGAACGCGTTCCGACCGGATTGCTGCCGGACACCGCCACGGGGGTCCACTTCACGCCGAAGACACAGCAGTCTCCGGCATTCAACGCCGCCACTGTCCCGCCAGTGATGAAACTGCATCCATTGCTTACCGAGGGGAGGTCGGCCTTGGTGAACTCAGTGCCCACGCCGGTGGCAGGCGTGAACGCAACTGGAGTCGCCGCCGAAGGTGAAGGTCGTTCCGCCTAGCGGATTGCAGATCTGGAGCGTTGCGGTGCTGCCAGATGTGCCGTAGTCGTAGGGCGCCTTCGCGCTGGACAACTCGACGATGTAGGGTGTCGCAGATGACGGGGCGCCGGAAACAAACCCAGACTTGACGCCGCTAGCGGCAGTACCAGGGCTTGCACTCGCGATCAGCTTCTCATACACGGTTCCAGTGGTGGCCGCGGTTGGAGTAAACGCCAGCACCAGGTCGCAGGTTTGGCCCGGCGCCAGTATAGTGCCACTCGCGCCGCTGACACAGGTCGTCCCGGTGTAACTGAAATCCCCCGCGGGCGTGTGCAAAACTGGCGTCCCGGAAGGACTCCGCTGCTGCTGGTGTCGTAGAGGCCAAACGTCAGCGGGCCAGAGCTGAAGCCACCGTAGTTCTTCAGGGTGTACGTCACGGTGGCCGACGTTCCATTGACCTTTACCGTGCCGAGGTTCCGGTCAACATTGGTCCCATCCACGAGCACGAATTTGACGTCCGCATTGGCCGCGGTCGTGCCAGTGACCACGGTGGACGCGGTCTGACTTGTGCCAGTCACGGTGGCCGTCATGGTCGCCGACTCGGTCTGGGACTGATTCGGGAGTCGTGAGACTCGCGATGTTCATCATTACGTCAACCGTACAAGTCGCAGTCGCGCTACCCGCTGCCCCAATCCCGCCCACGCACGTGTTATTCAGGGTCGTGAAATGCGTGGTGGTGGCCTTGGTGACGACGTCCTTGAAGCCGAAGGACAGACCGCTTGCACCAATCGCCTGACCAAGGTTCGTGATGGTGAGGGTCTTGGTGGGCTGCGGGTTGCTTCCGGGAACCAAACCCGAGGGAGCAGCCGGAGTGCTGATGGTCACGGGATTCGGGCTGATTGTGATCTGGCTCGTCGCAGTCGCTTGCAGGGTCAACTTCGGACTGCCGGCGTTGCTGCTGGCGATCGTCAGAGTGTCAATCCGGCCGCCCACACCCAATGTCCCCGTCGGCTCGAACCAAATGCTCAAGGTGCAGCTTCCGTTGGGCGCCAACGCGACACCGGTAACAGAGGTAGCAGTCGGGGTTCCCGTCAGACATGTGCCCTGTGCCTGGGTTCCTGGCGGGAGCAAGCTGAACTCGCTGCCGGACGGCAGGGTGAAGGTCAACGCTGAAGTTCCGAGGCCACCCGCGTTGCTCACCGTGACCGTCACCGGTGCGCTGATGCCAGTGATCGCCGTTTGGCCAAATTCACCGCTCAGGCTTGCTTTCAGATTCGGCCCACTTGTCACTGTCCCTGACAGGGTCGCCGTATCGCTCTGTACCACCCCAGAAACCGTAGCACTGGCCGTAATCGTCGCGGTCAGAGATGTTGCGGTCTCGGAGGCCGGAACGTCGAGGATCAGTGTGATCGTCTTACAGCTAGAAGCCGGGATGGTGGCGCCAGAAACTTCGTCATCCGTGACCACAAAGTCGGCTTGGTTTGCTCCGGTCTTGGTGAAGCTCGCTCCGGTGGCGGGGCTCGCCGCGGAATTGCAGACTTGCAATGTCATCGGGACGGTACCAACCGTCCCCAGCGCAACAGCCGAGAAGGTCAAAGCAGACGGGGTGATGTAGATCGGCCCAGTCCCATTGCCCTTGATGGTCGCGGTGTCCGTAGTTCCATCGCCTCCGGTAGCCGTCAAGGTGCCAGTCTTGGCGCCCGTCGACTGCGGCGTGAAGTCCATAACCGCGACACAGAACGGCACCGTGTTAGACACAGTCACGCTCGTGGACGGAGCCGCCAGATTGCACTTCGGAACCGCCGTGGTCAAGGTGTCATACCAGGTGGTAGTGGCTGCAGTTTCCTGGGTGAAGTCAGCCGGCGTCCCGAAGGCTCCGGTGACAGCCAGGTTGCCCACCGCACCGCGCACAAATACGGCCAGGTATATCTTCTGCGACGGGGTCTGCGTCGCCGAGTTCAGGCCCGAGGAGAGTGAACCAAAGTTGAAGTTCCCAGCTGTCAGCAAGCCAGCTCACCCCCACCGAGGTGAACTCCTGGATCTCGACGACACCGAGGCCAGTTCCACTCAGGTTGTAGTTGCCGGCGCCGCCATTGGCACCCGCCACGGTGACGGTCCCGGCGCGCGCCCCCTTGACTGTGGGCTTGAACACCACAGAGAGCGTGCATGATAGGCCTGGGGCCAGAGATGCGGTGCAATTGTTCGTCGTGATCGCGAAGTCTCCAGTGATAGACGCGGTAAGCGCCCCGGTCGCCTGCGAACTATTGGTGCTGTTGCCAGCCGTGCAAGTGATGGGCGCGGAGGTCTGGCCGACAACGGTGTCAGCGGCAGTAGTGCTAGCGCAGCTGACCGTGAGACCCGGCCGGCTGAGGGCGGTACCGACGATGGTGTGGGGTGTCGACGACACGGTCCCGTCGGTCACGGTGATGGTGGCCGAGGCATTCCCCGCGACAGTCGGCGAGAAGGTCACGACGACCTGACAAGTTGCGTTCAGCGCAAGAGCTGCGGTGCAGGTGGTGGTGTAGGTGAATTGGGCCGCGCCACCAACGCTGGAGGTGCTGTCGTTCTTCACCACCGAGAGCACGCCCGAGGCGGTCCCGCCGGTGTTGGTCACCGTGAAGGTCTGAGGCGGGCTGGAGAGACCCACGCCAAGGGTTCCGAAGTCCAGGGTAGGCGGCGTCAGGCTGAGGGCCGCGCCAGCCGCCACTGCAACGCCAGTCGCCGAGATCTGAAGCGTCCCGCTCATCGTCCCGTCGGATGCGAGCAGCACGGTGGTCTTCGCGCCAGCGGACGTGGGCGTGAAGGTCACCGTGAAGGTGCAGGTCTTTCCAGCCGCCAGCGGGAGGCCGGTGCACAGATCGCTGCCGATTGCGAATTGCGCGTCAGCCGCGGAAATCTTCAATGCGGCAGAATTCGTGCCGCCGTTGTTGGTGACCGTGTAGGTCGAGGCCGTGCCCGACTGTCCGACCGTTACACTGTTCAGAGTGGCTGCCCCGCTGATCGCCAAGGCGGCAGCGGCGGCGCCGGTTCCGTTCAGAACCGCTGTCGCGGGCGTCGATCCCGCCGTGGCATCGGTCACGGTAAGAGAAGCCGTCACGGAGCCAGACGCAATCGGCTTGAAGACAACCGTGACCGTGCAATTTGCGCCACCGGCGACAGGGGCGCCGCACTCGTTGTCGGTGATCGCAAACTGGGCCGCGCCGGCGCCAGTGAGAGCCACCGTGAGGGCACCAGAGGGGGCCGTCCCGTTGTTCGTAGCCTTGAAGGTGATGGGCGAGCTGGTTGTTCCGACCACGGTCGCGAAGGCACCCGGGCTAGGATTGATGGCCAAGGCGGCAGGCGAAAGCACGGTCAGGGTGACGGGCAGGTTCTGGACCTTTCCACTGGAGCTGCAAGTAATGGTATCGGCGGCGGGGCCAGCCTTGGCACCCTTGAAGGTGAAGGCGTAGACGCATGGGGCGCCAGCCGCCACAGCCGCGGTGCAGGTCGTATCGGCAGTGTCCGCGGTCAAATCAGGGCCGCTGTAGATGCAAGAGAGATCTGTCAGGGCAGTGCTCGCCACCACGGTCACATTGACCGGGACCGCTTGGCCAAGCAGAGCCGTCAGCGGAACCGCCGACAGGGAAGCGGTGAAGGTGCCCGGCGTGGTCCCAACTCCGCTCAAGGTGATGGTGAACCCCGGAGCTACCGTGAGCACGCCGGGCGCCCCTCCCGTTCCGGAAGGCGAGAAGGCCACAGTGATCGTGCATGTCCCGTTCTTCGCAACCGATGCGCAGGTCGTGCCCTGCAGCACGAAGCCAGCGCCCGAAACCGATGGGCTGAGCGCAACCGTCGGGCCGAGGTTGGTCACAGTAACCATCTTCGTCGCGCTGGAGCCTTGGTCCACGGAGCCAAAGTTGAGCGTAGCCTGATCGACTGTCAGGGAGCCCGCCGCGAGCCCACCGTCCGGGGCGTTGACGTTCCCGCCTCCGTCCCCGGACTGTTTCGCATCGACTGATGGGTTGGAACTACTTCCACCGCAGCCGGCGATCGCCAGCATGCCGACCAGCCCCAAGCTAGCCGCCTGGAGCAACCGATCGAATCTCTTAGAACACGTCGTCATGTAATAGCCTCCGTCAATAACCCAAGTGTTGTTTCCGCAAAGCGTGCGCATTGCAGCAGCGGGAAACAGTTTTGGGTCAGGTGGCTGTGGAATCAAGAAAAAAAACGAAACAAGGGCGGATCGTTACCTCAGATACGTCCCGTTTTGGACGGAAGTGTAGGCGCAGGTCATACAACCTCGTAGACAATTCTTGCGCCCAGGGGAACAAACCAGGAAACTCATGTCATCAATGTAGTCCAATTACTAGATTTCCGCGTGTACATGATGAAAGAGACGTCGCCGAAGACAATACTGGTCACGGAACCGTTGAGAGTCACTGGCCGCGATCTTACGACAGCCACACTCACGGCTGTGTTGAGCGGGCCACGGAATTGTGGCGTTTCTGCGGTCGTGACTTGGTCCCCGTGACTTGGTAGTTTGCGCGGCCAGCGACATGGATAACATCGAAGGTCCCACGCCTCCTCCGGCCACTCCGCCTGCGCCCCCGCCGCCGCCGGCCAACATCGGGCTGCGCATCCCGGTGGCGATCGAGGAGGAAATGAAGTCGTCGTTCATGGACTACGCCATGAGCGTGATCGTGGCGCGCGCTCTGCCCGACGCGCGCGATGGACTCAAGCCGGTGCACCGACGGATTCTTTACACGCAGCACCTGATGAACAACGTGTGGAATCGGCCGTACATCAAGTGCGCGCGTGTGGTCGGCGATGTCCTGGGCAAGTTCCATCCCCACGGCGATTCCGCTTGCTACGACGCCCTGGTTCGACTGGCGCAGGATTTTTCCATGCGCTATCCGCTCATCGACGGACAGGGGAACTTCGGCTCCGTCGACGGCGATCCCGCGGCCGCCTACCGCTACACCGAGTGCCGCATGGAGAAGATCGGCCAGGAACTGCTGGCCGACATCGACAAGCAGACCGTCGAATTCCAGCCCAACTACGACGACAAGGAAACCGAGCCCACGGTTCTGCCTACCCGCCTGCCCAATCTGCTGATCAACGGCGCCTCGGGCATCGCGGTGGGAATGGCCACCAACATTCCGCCGCACAACCTGCGCGAGATCGTCAACGCGACCATCGCGGTCATCCGCAACCCCGACGTCGAGGTCGACGATCTCATCGAGATCGTTCCGGGGCCGGACTTTCCCACGGCCGGGATCATCTGCGGTCGCAACGGCATCCGCCAGGCCTACGAAACAGGCCGCGGCAGCATCCTGGTGCGGGCGCGCACCTCGGTCGAGGAACACCCGAAAAGCGGGCGCAAGTCCATCGTGGCCACCGAGATCCCGTACCAGGTCAACAAGGCCAAGCTCATCGAAAAGATCGCCGAGCTGGTGCGCGAGAAGAAGATCGACGGCATCTCCGACGTGCGCGACGAATCGGACCGCGAGGGTATGCGGGTCGTGGTGGATTTGAAGAAGGATGCCGTGCCCGAGGTGGTGTTGAACAATCTGTGGAAGATGACGCCGCTGCAGGAATCGTTCGGCATCAACTGTCTGGCTATCGTCGACGGACGGCCGCAGACGCTTTCGCTCAAGCAGGCGCTGCAGCAGTTCATCCAGCACCGGCGCGACGTGGTCACCCGACGCACGCAGTTCGACCTGCAGCAGGCCCAGGCGCGCATGCACATCCTGGAAGGCTTGAAGATTGCCGTCGACAACATCGATGCGGTCATCGACCTCATCCGGTCGTCGAAGGATACCGAGACGGCCAAGGCGGGCCTGATTGAGACCTTCGACCTGTCGGCCATCCAGGCGCAGGAAATCCTCAACATGCGCCTGTCCAAGCTGACCGGGCTGGAGCGCGACAAGCTGCTGGCCGAGATCAAGGAAACCGCCGCGCTCATCGCGCGCCTGGAAGCCATCCTGGCCAGCGACGCCGTGCTGGTCGGGGTCGTGGTGTCGGAGCTGGAAGAAGTGAAGGCGCTCTTTGGCGACGACCGGCGTACCGAAATCGTGGACATCGATGTCGACATCGACATCGAGGACATGATCGCCCAGGAGGATATGGTGGTGACGGTCACCCACGGCGGTTACGTCAAACGCAATCCCCAGGGGCAGTACCGGGCGCAGCGACGCGGTGGGCGCGGCATCACCGGCGCCAACACCCACGAGGAGGACTTCGTGTCCCAGCTCTTCGTGGCGTCGACCCACGACACCCTGCTGATGTTCACCAGCAAGGGGCGGGTCTACGCCCGCAAGATCTGGGAGATCCCGCAGGCGGGTCGAACCGCCAAGGGCAAGGCCTTCGTGAACTTGATTCCTTTGCAGGAAGGTGAACGCGTGGTGGCCTTGCAGCCGGTGCGCGAGTTCTCCGAAGGCGCCTTCGTGGTCATGGCCACCATGCGCGGCCTGATCAAGAAGACCTCGCTGCAGGCTTTTGCCAATATTCGCTCGTCGGGGATCATCGCGCTGACCATCCAGGACGACGACGCGCTGGTCGGGCTGCGCATCACCGAGGGATCGTCCGATCTGCTGCTAGGCACGCGCAACGGCTGGGCCATCCGCTTCCGCGAGGCCAACGTCCGACCCATGGGCCGCGTGGCGCGCGGAGTGCGCGGCATTCGCCTACGCGACAAGGACGACTTCGTGGTCGGCATGGCGGCTCTGCCCCCGGATCGGCCGGCCACCCTGCTCACCGTGTGCGAGCACGGCTTTGGCAAGCGCACCACCACGTCGGATTACCCGACCAAGAATCGCGGCGGCAAGGGCGTGATCACCATCAAGACCACAGAACGCAACGGCAAGGTCATCGGGTTGCGCCTGGTCACCGACGAGGACGATCTGATGCTGATCACCAGCGCGGGCAAGTTGATCCGCATGCCGGTGGACGGTATTCCCACCATCGGACGCAACACCCAGGGCGTGCGCCTGATTCGCCTGGAAGAAGCGGAAACCGTGGTGGCCATGGAACGTCTGGCCGAGATGGAAGAAGGCGAGCGCGAGGTTTCGCCCGAGGTGGCCGCGGCGCGTGCCGAGGAGCAGACTTTGGCGGAAGAGGATCTGGGCGAAGAGGCGGCCGGCGACGACGATGACGATGACGACGATGCGGATGACGGGGATGCAGGAGAAAGCGACGACGGCAGCGACGAACCGAAGCTGAACTAGGGCGAGGCGCATGCGAAAAACCACGGTTTCCGATGCGCTCTTCGAGCGCGCACAGAATCTCTTCCCCGGCGGCGTGAACTCGCCTGTTCGCGCCTTCAAGGCGGTGGGCGGCACGCCTGTCTTTCTGGCACGCGGCCAGGGCGCTCGGGTGTGGGACGCCGACGGGAACAGCTACTTGGACTTCTTGGGCTCGTGGGGCCCGCTCATCCTGGGCCACGCCGATCCTGACGTGGTGGCTGCCATCGAAAGCACGGCTCGCCGCGGGACCTCCTTCGGCGCTTCGACCGAGCGCGAGGTCTTGTTGGGGGAAGCGATTCAAGCGGCGATGCCGTCGTTGGAACGGATGCGCTTCGTGTCCTCGGGGACCGAGGCCACCATGTCCGCCCTGCGCGTGGCGCGAGGCTACACCGGTCGCCAAAGGTTCATCAAGATTGACGGCGGCTACCACGGCCACGCCGATGCCCTGCTGGCCGCTGCCGGGTCAGGTGTCGCGACCCTGGGCCTGCCTGGTTCCGCGGGCGTCACTCCCAACGCTGTTCAGGACACCATCATCGTGCCTTTCAATGATGACAAGGCGATGGAGGCGGCCTTCGCAGCCAACCAAATCGCAGCGGTCATCATCGAACCAATCCCAGCGAATATGGGTCTGGTGCCCCCCGGGCCAGGCTACCTGCGATCCGTCCGCCAGAAGTGTGATGCTTACAATGCGCTCTTGATCTTCGACGAGGTCATTTCGGGGTTCAGGGTCGGCCGCGGTGGTGCCCAAGCGCTTTTCGGGGTGCGCCCGGACCTGACCTGCCTGGGCAAGATTGTTGGCGGCGGCTTGCCTCTCGGGGTTTTCGGCGGACAGGCCAAGATCATGTCCGAGGTCGCGCCGAATGGTCCCGTGTACCAGGCCGGCACGCTGTCCGGAAACCCGTTGGCCATGGCGGCCGGGCTGGCTGTCCTGCGCAAGTTGGACCAGGCTGCCTACGATCGGCTCGATTCTCTTGGCCGGCGCCTTGAGGCCGGAATCAAGGGCGCGCTGGCCGCCTCGGGTGTGGCCGCACAATTCCATCGCGTGGGGTCCGCTTTCACTCTGTTCTTCAGCGCCGAGCCGGTGACGGACTTTGCCTCGGCCAAGCGCGCAGACACGGGACGCTACGCCCGCTTCTTCCATGAGATGCTCGACCGTGGCATCTACCTACCGCCGGCCCAGCTTGAAGCCGGGTTCATCTCACTGGCGCATCAGGATGACGACATTGACACGTTTGTCGCGGCCTGCCGAGAAGCCCTAGCCACGATTCATTAGGTCCCCTCTGGCGGTCGGTGCCTTTTTGCGGTAAGAGACGCGTCCCTCTGGGAGACAGATCAAGCCATGCCACAGAAAAGCCCGCTTTCGCTCGTCAACGAAACTTTTGGCGCCAAGGACAAGCTGGTCGACAAACTGGTCGCCATGCTCGATCGGGGCGAGGAACCCAAAGCCGAACTGCGCAAGCGTCTGCTGGCCGCAGCCAACCGGAGACTTCTCAACCTTCATCGCGTCGCCACCACGGTGAAAGAGAAGTTCGGCTCGCGCGACAAGCTGGTGGCCCAGGCCGCGGCGCTGCTCGGCCACAGCAAGGACAAGGATTTCGTGTCTCGCCTCGACAGTCAGTCGGACGCGCGCTTGCTTGACCTGGTCATCGCCGCCGAACGCAAGGCCAAGAAGGCAGCGGCGAAGCCGAAAGCCAAGTCCGCGACGTAGCTACCTGGTGATCTGAACCTGGATATGCGCCGACCCGAGGTTGTCGGCGGAATCCCAGGCCCGCACGGTAATGATGTGCGGGCCAGCCGCAAGCGACGGCGGCAGGCGAATGGAGAAGGCTTCCGTTATGTCGTCGAGAATACCGTCGTCGGGCGAAGCCGGCCGCCAGTCGTTGCCATCGATGGAATACTCGATCTGCGTGATGACCGACGCCGCGTCGTGGACCCGGCCGGTCACGCGCGGAAACTGGGCCTGCAAATCCAGCACCGCGGGCCGGGTGTTGTCCACCAAGAATGACGGCGAATCAAAGGTGAAATCCAGCGCGCGGTCCTTGGGGGTGACTTTTTCGTCCGAGGCCCACACACGAATCAGGTAGTGGCCGTCGGGAACCGAGTCAGTGTTCCAATCGTATTCGGGCTTGCTCAGCGGATCGGGCCCGCCTAGCGGCTGCCACACCGGTTGCTGTTCCTGCCGGAACCACAGCCGGTAGATGAGCTCGTCGTTGTCGGGGTTCTCGACCTTCCAGCGCAGCTTGAGCACCGACGAGTGTGAGCGCATGCCCGCAGGTACGGTCGCCAGACTGCCCGCTGCTCCGCCCGCACCCGCTGCGGCTGGTGCTGCGGCCGGGTCTGCCAGATAGACCTCGGTGACACGAGCGCGCTGGTTGTGCGGCACATAGTGTGCGAGCACCTCGCGCAGCGAGGACGACGGGGCGGGAAGCCCCACCCGATATTGAAGATAGCGCGCCTGGGCCCCGGCCACCTTGCCCTGCCCTTGCCGGTCGTGGTGGCTCAGCGATTCCAGTCTGGCCCAGTCGCTCCAGCTCTTGTCGGGTTTGGCTGTGTTGCCGGCGCGGGTCTCGAAAGCCAAGTCGGCCGATCCGGTCCAACGCAGAAAACCCCATCGCGCGGGGCCGTCAGCGTCGAGCACCTTGGAGAGATACGAGGCTTCGCTGGCGGAAGCGGGACGCACGCGAAAAATGGCGCCGACATCGCCTGTACCCACGAGGAAGCCTTCGGCCGTGGATGCCAGCGCCAGGGCCTGCCGTTCGGGCAAGTCGATGGCGAGGGCAGCCGTGCGGTCAGGCGAGATGCGATAGATCTTTCCCTGAGTTCCCGAGGCTGCGTAGACCTGGCTATTCGGCCCTACCAACAACGCCGTGAAATATCCATCGGCAAGGGCCAGCACCTGCTCGATGCGGCCGTCATCGTCCAGGCGATAGACCCCGGCGTGGGCCTTGACTTGGTCGGCTGGCGGCTGAGCCCCGGAAGCCGGAGCCGGCCCCGGCGAAATCTTGGTGCCCTTGCCCGGCTGGGCGCCCGGCACGGGCGCGGCCGCGGCGTCGCTCGGGCGCTCGAAGGCGTTGACAGCGAGGTAGGTCGCGCCTGAGACGCGCGCGATGGCGCGGATCTCGTTGGCTTCGAAGTCGTGCAAGGCCTCAGCGCGGCCGTCGGGGTAAACGCGATAGAGAATGGCTCGGTCGGCGGTGCCCGCCAGAAGGGCGCCTTTTTCCCCCCAGGCCAGGGTCATCACATGCTTGTCGCCCGAATCCCACAAGAGCCGTTCCTTGCCTTTGCCGTCGATGACGAAGACCTGCCCCGGAGCCCCGGTGGCGGCATAGGTTCTGGCGTTCTTGGCGTCTGAAAGCAGCGCCCAGACATGTTCCGCCGGCAACTTGGCAAACATCCGCGAGGCGCCAGTCTTGCCATCCACGGCGAAGATGCGACCGCCAGGGGTGGAGCCGGCCAAAAGGGTGGCGTCGGATCGAGCGGCGAGCGCCGTGACCCAGGGCGCGTCGATTTCTGCCAGCTTCTTTGCCTGGCCCGCGCTGGCCGCGATCGGCACGGCGAAGATTCGCCCTTGGTCGCCGGTGCCAAAGTAGGCCGTGCGGCCGTCAGGGGAAAGCGCCACGCACCAGGCAAAGGCCGCGTCGAGCGCCAGGCGTGTCGCCTTCATGCCCGGGATCACTTCGCCGTTGGGCAGCACCATGCTCGACGTGGCCTCGCCCTCCTCGAAATCCTTGGCCGTGGTCTGACGAAAGAAACGCGTGGTGGTGGCCAGAGCGGCGGTCGCGACCAGCAATCCAGCGGCTGCGAAAATCCAGGGAAGGCGCGGTTTCATCAAGGCAGATAGTATTACCGCCTCGGGGATGTGGGTGGTCTTTCAAAGCGGCATTCTGGGCAATTCACTTGGGAACCCTGGGAGGGTTCCCAAACCCTCCCGCGAATGGTGCGCCGCCGGCTAAGCCGGCGGGCTCCCCACGCGATTCTCGCCAACGGGCAATCCCTGCGGCACAATCGGGACGTGCTGCCGACTCCGTCCGCTTCGCCGCCCAAGACCGTTTGGGCTGTGCTCGATGTCCTGCGCTGGACCACAGCCCATTTCGAAAAGCACGGCGTCGCTTCGGCGCGGTTGGATGCCGAGCTGCTGGCGGCCCACGCGTTCGGGATGTCGCGCATTGAACTCTACGCACACTTCGACCGACCCTTGGCCGCGGCCGAGCTGGCCAGCTACCGCGAGCTGGTCTCGCGGCGCCTGGCGGGCCAGTCGGTGGCGTACCTGCTCGGTCACAAGGAGTTTTGGAGTCTGGACCTGCTGGTCGACCCGCGCGTGCTGGTTCCCCGGCCCGATAGCGAGACTTTGGTTGAAGAGGCGCTCGATCGCCTGGCAGGGCCGGGCGCGGGTCTGCGCATCGCGGACGTGGGTACCGGGTCAGGCGCGCTGGCGCTGGCTCTGGCCAAGGAACGGCCAGAGGCGCAGGTCTTTGCGACTGACGTCTCGCCCGACGCGCTGGCTGTGGCGCGCGCCAATGCCGAGCGTTTGAGTCTGACCGTCACTTTCGTGGAGGGCGATCTCGCTCAACCTCTGGTGGCCGCGGGTCGCTTCGATCTCATCGTAGCCAATCTCCCCTACGTCCCCAGCGCCGACATCGACGGACTTGCCGCCGAGGTGCGCAGCGAACCGCGCCTGGCGCTCGATGGCGGTGCCGACGGACTTGCACTACTGCGCAGGCTGGTGTCCGCGGCGCCTGAATTGCTGCAGCCGGGAGGCTGCCTGGCCCTAGAAGCCGGTGCCGGCCAGGCCAGCTCTGTCGAGGAACTCCTGGACGCGACGGGGTTTGCCGGCGTTCGTTCCCGTCGCGACTTGGCTGGAATCGAGCGCGTGGTGTCGGGCTTGAAAGGAACTTCATCGTGAACAGCCGACTGGCTCTGCTGGGGTTGGCGCTGGCCGGATGCTTCTCGGCTGCACAACGACGCGAAGACGATCTCATGCGAGACGTCCGCATGTTCAACGACGACCTGCGCTGGGCGCGCTGGGATTCGATGGGGGTTTCCATGCCGGCCGAGGACAAGCGGCTCTTGCTCGAACGCGTGGATCTGGTGGGCAACGATCTGGTGATGTGCGACTACGAAGTGAAGAGCGTCCACTTCGACACCGGTTCGTCGGGGGCGAGTGTGACGGTCGCCATCGAGTGGTATCTCAAGAACGACCCCAGCCTGCGCAAGTCCACCCTCGAGCAAAAGTGGGAGAGCCGCAGCGGACGCTGGATGATGACCAAGCAGCGACGCTCTCACGGCGATCGCTTTCCCCTGGTGACCGAGCCGGTCGCGAAGCCAACCGCTGGCGTCCCTGCCGACCCTTGACCAACGGACAGACTTGGTACCCGGCGATCTGGCCGCTTCTGCCGAACATGCTCTGATCACTCCGCGCGTCACAAACTGAATCCAGGCCCGGCCCGTGAACGCGAGGGCTACAATCCTTCTCAAAGCAAGGTCATACTGAGCAGCATGAAAGGCCGACACATCGGCGCAGTGGCCGGAATGCTTCTCGGGGGGATCGGCTGCATGAAGGCAGACCGGCTGGTGGCCGTGCAGAACGATGTGGTCGAAATGGATGGGGGCGAGGACGCCGCTTGGGGACGGGGTCCCTTTTCTACGCCGACGGTGGTCACTGGGCTCGCCGCCGCCGACACCGACACCGACATCCACGGTACCACGCTCACCAAAGATGAACTAGAGATCTACTTCGCGTGCGAAAGGCAGGGTGAAGCCACCTTCCACATCTGGACCAGCACGCGCGCCGCAAAGGACGCGGGTTGGAACACACCCACAATGGTGAATGAACTCGTAAGCGCTCGCAACGAGCACGATCCAGAAGTGTCCCCTGACGGCCTGATCCTCTACTTTGCAAGTGACCGATCGGGCGAGGGATACCAACTCTATGTCTCGCAACGGGACATCAGAGGGCAAGATTGGGGGCCCCCTGCACTCGTGGACATGCCGGGGCTTGACTCTTCCACCGTGGACATCAGGGGACCCAGCGTCGATCCCAGTGGACTCTTCATGGCCTTTTGCACGGCTGCGCGGAACACGGAGAACTTCAAACTCTACTCCGCATCCCGTACCGACCCGCAGGCAGCCTGGGAAAATGTCCAGGAGCTTTCGGGCATCAACTCAGGCGTTGCAGACGCCGATCCCGCGCTCTTCCATGCCTCGTCCTCCATTATCTGGAGCACGCGAGCCCCCAGCAACAAGTCGTGGGATCTCGTCGAAGTCGGCCCTTCCGACCCGTCCACGCCTTTTTCCGCTACACCAACGCGCCTGGACTCTCTCAATACGGATTCCTCGGAGCGCTATCCCTGGGTGTCGCAAGATGGAACCCATATCTTGTTCAGCAGGGAGCCCGTGGGCGGACCCGGCGTCATTTATGAAGCATGGCGGTGAAGTTGATTCGCACCGATAGGTTGACAACCTCGGACTATTTCGGAGCTACAATTGGACCATGGCCCCCGCGGGAAAGCCAGCGCGTCTTGCTATAGCCGCGCCAAGGTCGATCGTTCGTTCGGAATGAGTCGGACCTGACAGCGCTTGGCGTTGATGGCGCGGACACGCGACGCCAGCGGCCGTGCGCACGTTCTTGGAGGCCATCGCACCGTCGGTGCGTAGCGTCTGTCGCGGGCGTGCTTGGGCGCTGGCCACGTCGACCTGGAAGATACCGTCCAGGAATGCTTGATCGATATTCTGCGCGCCCTGCCCAAATACCGCGTCGAGGGCGCGATCGTGCACTACACGAACCGCATCGCCCTGCGGGCATCGATCGCTGCGCGCAAGCGAGCCCGCAGTCGAGAGCAGCGGCAGAATGCGCTGGCTGACCAGGCTCCGGCACAGAACTTGGCCGCAAGCGACGACGCCCTTCCCAACTTGTGGCTGGTGCGTGCGCTAATCGACGAGCTGTCGGCGGTGCAGGCCGAGACGGTTCTCATGCGCATGGTCTTGGGTTGCTCGGTGGAAGAAATCGCCGTGGCCACACAGGTGCCCGTCAACACCACCAAGAGCCGTCTGCGCTTGGCCAAGGACTACCTACGCCGTCGGCTCGACGGTGAGATGGTCGCCTGGAGAGAGCCCGCATGAATCTCGAGGTGCACCCAGAAGCGGCCCTCGACCGCGCCCTGGCCGGTGACCTGTCCGAAGCGGAAGAGCGTGTTTTGTCGCAGCACCTCGCCACCTGCCGCGCCTGTGAGGCTCACCTCGCGCTGGCCCGATCGCGGCAGGAGGCCCGTACGCCTCAACCTTGGGGACGCCATCTGGACAGCCTGGCTGTGGACTGCGCGTTGGATTACTTCGAACGCAGGCGGTGGTCGACGCTGTTTTTCTTGCCGGGTCGAAGACGATGGCTGTTGGCGACCGCAGGGATGTTGATGGCCGTGGGCAGCGTTGCAAGTGCGGCGTGGTTTCACGGACGGCGTGCTGCCAGCGAGCCGATTCTGGCCCAAGTGACCGCGGCGCGATTACCGACCCGGATGCCGTCTAGGCCAGCCTTGGCCCTGGCCGAAACACCGGAGAGTCCGCAACCTGAAATCACAGATGAAGGTTCCATCCCAACTCGGACCCCGCGCGCGCGGCCCAGTGCGGCCTCGCTTTTCGAGCAGGCTTCTGCCCTGCGCGACCGCAACAGAGTGGACGAGGCCATTGCTGTTTTTCGCAAGCTGCAGCAGCTTTTCCCCTCAACCCGCGAAGCGCGCATCTCGTTCGCTGTGGCGGGCCGTATGCTGCTCGACCGCGGACGCCCTGCGCAAGCCCTTGCTCAATTCGACCAGCACCTTGCGCATGGGGGCGAGGCGCCAGAAGCGGCTCTGGCGGGCCGAGCAACCGCGTTGGGACAGATGGGCCGCTCTTCCCTCGAACGTGCGGCCTGGCAGAGGGTGCTCGATTCCTACCCCGGAACGGTTTACGCCAGCCAAGCCAAGGAGCGCTTGGCCCAGATGCACCGCCCGCAGGAAGCGGCCCTAGGCACAGAGCATTCTCGCTGATAATGGTTGGGGTGTGAGCGGTAGGACGAACGGCGTTGCAACCGCGCCATGGCCAGAGTGCCTTGAGCGAATCGCCTTGCTTGTCCTTGTGGCCGTCGGGGTCGCGCTGCCACGGGCGGGAACGGCAGCGGAGCGAGAGCACGTCAACGCCGTGCTGGCAGGCGACCCGGTGGCAATCGAAAAGGTCCTGGGCGCACTTCGCGGTTCTCTCGACCGTCAAGGCGTGGACCTGGTCGCGGTCAGCGCGGAGCGGATCGATCCGCTCGAGGTAGCCCGCAGCCCCGTCGATCGTTCCGCCGCCGGACCGGTCGCATATCTGTGGCTAGACCTGATGGCAAGCCAACCCACGATGTACCTCTTGGATGTGCGCAGCGGCCTCGTCTATGCGCGCCCGCTGGCGGTTCGCGCGGATCCGGACGCGGTCGAGATCGAGCTTATCCGCCTGGTGGTGGACAGCTCCGTGGAGGCCATCTTGAAAGGGCGCGCTCTGGGTGTGAGTCGCGAGGAGTTCGAACGATCCTTGGCAACTCCGGCGCCGCCCGCGCCACCGGCAGCGCCGCCGCTGCCGGCACCACCAGCGCCACCGACAGTGGAGAGTCCCCAGCCCGCCGAGCCGGCAGCTGATTCGCGGCCGAGGTGGGCGATCGCGGCCGGCTACTCAGGGACCATGCTGTCGACTGATTCCATCGCCCATGGACCGGAACTGTACGGGGAGCGGCGATGGCCGCGTCTGCGCCTGGGCGTAATCCTGCGGCAGCAATTGCCGCTGACCGTAGCTCGCAGCGACGTAGACCTGCGCTTGCTATCGTCTGGAATCCACTTCGTTGCGGCATTTCCAGCCGCCATCACTTCGCACCTCTCTGCATCTTTCGGATTGGGGGCTGGCGTGGATGCGACGCGTGTGAATCCAGGGGGCAACGGCGCACGGCCGGCCTTCTGGGCGACGGATCCTCTGGTCACGGCGATGGCCGCACTCGAGCGCGCCTTCGGTGCTGCCATCGTGTCCGCGGGCATTGGCGTAGACGCAGACCTCTTGGACACGCGGTACCTAGTCACCCATTCCAGTGGAACAGGTGTTGTGTGGACGCCTTGGCGCTGGCGGCCATTTGCCGCCATGCGACTCGGCCTGGCGTTCTAGATCATTTTTCTACGCCCTTTTTGGGGACCGCGATGACCCATCTGTCTGGGTGGCTGCCCCTTTTCGATCACAAGGAGTTCTCTATGAAACGCAATCAGGCCCTTTCGACCGTCTTTCTCCTCTCAGCAATGCTTGTCGTTGCCGCCTGCTCAAGTAGTTCGGGCACCGCAAATACCGGCGGCGCTGCCGGTGGCCAATCCGTGCAGCCCAACGCTGGCAACCAGACCGGCGGACAGCAGCCCAGCGCTGGCAACCAGATCGGCGGACAGCAGCCCAGCGCCGGCAACCAGATCGGCGGACAGCAGCCCAGCGCTGGCAACCAGACCGGCGGCCAAACCGTACAGCCCAATGGCGGCACTGAAACTGGCGGCCAGACCGTGCCGCCCAATGGCGGCACCGAGACCGGCGGACAGACTGCGCCTCTCGCCGGCAACGCGACTGGCGGCAACACCAGCGCGCCGGCTGGCAAGACCGCTGGCGGCCAGACGGGCGCCAGTGGCGGTGCGGTTGTTGGTGGCAGCACGGGTGCAGGCGGCAAGACGACCGTTGGCGGCCAGACGACGGCCACTGGCGGCGCCGGCGCTACCGGCGGACAGACCCAACCACCGACTGGCGGCAACACGATTAGCACCATCAACACCGGCGGCAGCCCCCTTCCCGCGAGCGAAGCCGAGTACAGCATGGACGTGGGCTGGATGTTCATCAAGCAGGACCAAAGCGGGGCCCAGGCTACAGCGGCCAGCGAGACGGGTTGGACTTCGGTCAGCACGCCGCATACGTACAATGACGTTGATTCCTACAGAACTCTCATCAACCACAGTGGCGGCGATCACGGTATGTACGCCGGACCGGCGTGGTACCGTAAGCATTTCAAGGTTCCTGCTACATTCGCTGGCAACAAGTTCATCGTCGAGTTCGAACGGATCCGAGAAACCGCGACGTTCTATATCAACGGAACACAGGTCGGAACCTTCTCCGACGGTGTTTCACCGGTCGGCATCGATATCACTGCGAATGTCAAAGCTGACGGGACCACCGACAACGTTCTCGCAGTCGCCGTCGACAACAGCGGCGGCGGTGAGTACTGGAATGCGAATGCCACCAACCCCGACTACGGTGGATTGGTGGGGCATGTCTGGCTGCACGTGCCGGGCAAGATCTACCAAACCTATCCGCTTCAGCAAAACCTGCAAACGACGGGTGTTTACATCTACGGCACCAACTACGCCAGCATCACCAACAACACCGCACAGGGCGACACGGGCAACCTGACAGTGAATGTGGAATCGCAGGTGAGTAACGAATCGGGCAGCGCGGCGAGTGCAACACTCAACGTGAAAGTAGTCGATGCGGCCACGGGCACGACGTTGACCACATTCTCAGGCACCGCGGCGTCACTGCCGACAACTGGATTTACAACGCTCAAGGCGAGCGGACCTGTGACGGGCGCGAAGCTGTGGAGTGACTTGTATCCGAATCTCTACAATGTCGTGACGACGCTCACTGTGGGCGGGAACGTGGTCGATGCCAGGAGCACGCTCACGGGTTTCCGCCAGGTTCAATTCAAGGGAGGCGCCGGCACGGGCGGGGTGTATATCAATGGCCGGTTTGTGTATATGCTGGGCTTCGCCCAACGCTCGACCAATTCATGGGCAGGCCTCGGCCAGGCCGTGCCGGACTGGATGCACGACTACCATGCCAATCTGGTCCGGGGCGCCAACGCCAACTACATTCGTTGGATGCACGTCACGACGCAGATCGCAGACCTCAGATCGGGTGACAAGTACGGCATCATCAGCATTGTGCCGGGCGCCGACAAGGAGGTGACCGATCCGACGGATGCCCAGTGGACGGCGAGGATGGGCGTCTTTCAATCCACCATGATCTACGTGAGGAACAACCCGAGCGCTTTCTTTTATGAGGCGGGCAACGGTTCTGTTTCCGATACCCAGCTGGCGGCGCTGGCGGCGCTCAGAGACTCCTTGGATCCGAACGGTGGCCGCGGCGTTGGTGACCGCGATACGCCAGACACAGGAGCCGAAACCTCTGCCGATTGGTACGGCACAATGGTCGCGTACGATCCGACCAATCCCCCCGGCGCCAGCATCTTCCGTGGCTGCTCCACTGGGTTCCGGGATAAGGGTCCCATTCTCGAAGAAGAGGATTTCCGCGATGAGTCCTTGCGCGGCATTTGGGACCAGTACTCGCCCCCGCATGTGGGCGGCTTCATACCAGGGCCGCTGGACACGTATAACGAGACTTCCGAGGTCTTCACGGTGGGCGATGGTTCCTCGGACTCCGGGCAAGTGGCCCGACTCAACGACTGGCTGAAAGTTGAGACCATCCGCAACACGGATTCCTCAAAGTCCTTCTACGCAGGCTACGCCTCAATCTACTTCGCGGACGAGAATGCCGATGGACGTTTGGATAGCAGTTGTGTCTGTCGCGTGGGCGGCAAGGTCGATGCGGTGCGGCTGCCCAAGGAGGCCTACTACGCGTTCCGCGTTGCTGGCAACACGCAGCCTGACATACACATTGTGGGGCACTGGACGTATCCCGCGGGGACCAAGAAGACGGTATACGTGCTAGCGAATAACGTCTCGTCGGTGGGATTGAGCATCAACGGTGGAACCGAAACAAAGTCGTCGACCCCGCAAGATGGGTACACCTACAGTTTCCCAAATATCGCCTGGGCTTCGGGCACTATCAAAGCCGTGGGCTACGACGCCACCGGCAAGCAGGTTTGCCAGCATACGCTGACCACGGCTGGCGCGGCCGCGGCCGTCAAGCTCACGCTCACGAACGCTCCCGGCGGTTTCCTGGCTAACGGTGAGGACGTGGCCATGTTCGACGTCGAGGTCGTGGATGCGACCGGACTGCGGGTTCCCACCTATGGCCCCACCACCAAAGCAACCGACAACACACCAGTCAACGAGCCCAAGATTACTTTCGCCGTGTCCGGTCCCGGAACCTGGCGCGGCGGGGTCAACGAGAGCATGATCAATTCGACCAACAACCTCTATCTGTACACCGAGGGCGGAATCAATCGCGTCTTCATTCGCTCACAGACGACACCCGGGACTATCACGCTGACCGCCACCAGCCCCGGCCTAACCCAAGGCACCGCGACGGTGACGTCCGTGGCTGTGCCGGTCGTGAATGGGCTGCTCCCCCGATAGCCCTTTGGCAAAATCGTACAGTCGCCGATCAGTAGTGCGTACCAAAGCCGCCGATGGCCTCGCAGCCGAGGTCGTCGGCGGTTTATTCACGTCCAGCTTTACAATGCGGCCGAAAAGAAATATCGATCAATCATCTGCAGATGGGACAGGCGGCCGGGCCATTTGCTGGTGTGTCAGTTACGGAAGGTTCAACTGGGTGACGAGGCATCGGTCGAGTTGGCCTCTGTGCCCCCACCCATCTCAAGGAGATTCTTATGAATAGCAGGAGCCCATCATCGACTGTCTTTCTCTATCGCTTCGCGGGGGCGGTGCTGCTCGCGGCAGCCTTCACGTCCGGGTGTGGCTCGGGTGCCAGTCCAGCGGGGGCACCTGGCGGGAACGGCCCGGGCGGGACTGCGACCAGTACTGGCGACACCTCCGCCGCAGGCGGGACCACGACCAGCGCCGGCGGGTCCTCAGCCACATCGACCGGATGGGGACCCGGCGGTCCCACGGGCACGGGAACCCCGGCCACAGTGACTGTGGACACCAGCACCACGGTAGGAATGATCGGTGCCGACTTCACCGGGTTCAGCTACGAAAAGACGCACATAATGAATGGCTCGCTCACTAGCAGCAACGCAAACATGATTGCGCTCTACAAGCTGCTTGGTTCTCCAATGGTGCGGCTAGGAGCCAACGATGTCGAACGTTGCACCTGGGCTGGCACAGGACCCGCACCTTCGCAGCCCAATGGGCAGCCATTCACTACAAAGGTCACAACCGGCGGCGTCGACCAGTTCTGCGGCTTTCTCGCCGCGACGGGAACAAAAGCTATCTATGCCGTCAATTTCCAGTTGGACAACGTGACCCTCTCGTCGGAAGAGGCGGCCTATGTCATGGGCGCGTGTCCGGCGAGCATCGTCGGAATCGAGATCGGCAACGAGCCCGACAAATTTGGCAGCTGGGATTCGCAGACAACCGAATACGAGAGCTTCGCAGATGCCATCACCGCCACGCCAGGCGCTCTGTTGGTCGGTCCGGCCTGCACCACCAAGGCTGACGTGACGTACACGGCTCCATTTGCTGACACCATAGCGGCGAAGTATCCGGGCAAGTTGACCCTCCTGACGCAACACACCTACGTTGCCGCGGCCAATACGTCGGACTGCTCAGTACCCAACCTCCAGATAACAACGACCAAACTTACCGACGTCTTTGATACGATCCAGGCCGCAGCGACAAAGAACGAGCTCCCAGGCTGGCGCATGGACGAAAACAACACCTGTTCCGGTCACGGTCAGCAGGGCGTAAGCGACACGCTCATCTCGGCCCTCTGGGCGATCGATTACATGTTCGAGGTCGCCAAACGTGGCGGCAGCGGCGTCAATTTCCACGGCAGCGAGAATGGAATGGATGGAACGGTTCCCTTCTACTATGAGCCAATCAAGGAGAATGGCGGCGGCGTGGTGCAGGTACAGCCGGAATACTACGGTATGCTCCTCTTCACCCAAGCCGGCACAGGCTCGATGATTTCCGCGACCGTTAGCACGAGCGCCCAGTACTTCACCGCGTGGGCCATCAAGGCGGCGGACGGATCCACCAGCGTGGTGCTCAACAACAGGAACGCCTCGAATGGCATCAGCGCCACTGTGGATCTGGGATCCGCGGTGACGAGCGCGAACGCGATCTATCTGGAGGGGACGCCTGCCGGTAATTTGACAGCAGCGGCAGGAAGCGTAACCCTTGCTGGCGCCCAGGTTTCGGTGGCGGGCGATTGGCCTTCCAATGCACCCTACACTCAGTCAGTCTCGGGAAACAAAGTTTCGGTCTATGTCCCGGCCGCGAGCGCAACGCTCGTCCGCGTCACGCAGTAGTCACGGGAGGATGCAGTCGGGCTAATTCCCGCAGCTTGGACGCTCTTCGCTTTTGTTCGTGATTTCCAGATTTCCAGAAAGAAAAGACTCTTGCGACGAACGCCGTACTCGGCTAACATCAACGCACCGATTTTTCATCAATTTCAGTGAGGGATTGTCATGTTCAAGAATAACGTTGGATCACTGGTTCTCGTATTGGGCGTAGTCTCTTGTGTCTGCGCCTGCGGCAGCGGCGGCACCACCCCGGCGACAGGCGGAAAGACTGCCGCTGGTGGTACGTCGGCAACCGGCGGATCAAGCGCGGCGGCCGGCGGCACTATGGCGAGTGGCGGCACCAGTGCTACGGGCGGTGCTTCCGCCACAGGCGGTTCGGCAGTGACCGGAGGAGCCATCTCAAGTGGCGGTGTTTCGGCTGGGGGAGCAAGCGGAACGGCTGCAATGACATTGGCCGATGCCTGTGCACATAATTGCGCCTTTGCTTACAATTTGCAGGGTTGCTCCACTACGCAAGATGTTTGCGTGCAGAGCTGCATGAAGACATTCGACAACACGTCCGCGGTCAATGCGGATTTGGGGAAGCAGTACACAGAAATGATGGTTTGCGTCGCAACTGATCCAAGCTTCTCCTCATCCGCTGACTTCATTTGCGCGAAACCAAACTCCCCGTTGAACTTGTGGTCGCCCGCCGGAACGGACGTAAACCCCAACTCAAACTGCGAGGATGCCATTTGTCTTTGGAACTGCGACGACGCTACACACGGGGATATGGATCCCTGGGTGGACATCCGGTGTACCTGCTCAAGTGTTCACTGATGAGTGACGCCTGAATTCAATGAGTCCAGCCTAGTCCAAGCCGAGGAGCGGAACGCATCCCCGCTCCTCGGCTCTTTCTTGTCTTGCGACGCGCGACTGGATGGTTTTGATCCGAGATGTCCGTGGGCAGCCGCAGCGCTGCCCCGGCCGCTACAGGACGTAGCCGGCTTTCACCGCATCGTCGCGAAACATCTGCACCGTCTCCAAGGAGTACTGGTCCAGATCTTTGCCCACCAGGGGCAGCTTCTTGAGAATGTCGGCGGTGACCGTGATGATGTGACAGCCGACGGCGTCTGCCTGAAAGATGTTGAGCAACTCGCGCGGGCTGGCCCACAGCAGCTCGACGTGAGCCAGGGGCCGCAACGTTTGCACTGCCGCGGCCATCATGGGAACCGGATCCCTTCCCGTGTCAGCAATGCGTCCGCCGAAAACCGAGACGATGGAAAAAGCGCGGCCCTCGCGCCAAGGCCTCCCCAGCGGCCGTCACCTGATCCAGCGTGGTCACCCCTGTGACGTTCACCTTGATTCCATCGCGCGCCAGGCGCCCAACCAGCGGCATCGAAGAAACCCTCCGGGTGTTGGTGATGGGAATCTTCACGTTCGCGTTGTCGCCCCAGGAAGCGATCTTGCGCGCTTGCCGTTCCATGTCGTCCATGTCGTCGGAGAGCACCTCGAACGAGATCGGCCGATCGCGGATCACGTCGAGGACCTCGCGAGCGAAACGCTCGTAGTCGCCCACCCCGTCCTTGCGCATGAGCGTGGGATTGGTGGTGAACCCCTTGATGCGTGGATTGCGGTAGAGATCCACCATCGCCTTGCGGTCGGCGCCGTCGCCGAAAATTTTGATCTTGAGGGAATCCAGATTCGGTTCCATGTGGGTCACCTTTGCGCGCTCGCGCCTATCCACTCCATGGCCTCGGCCAGGCTGTGACACCGGTGGTCCGGCGGCGTGGGTGGGCCTTGTTCATCGTAGCCGTAGTCAATCCAGACAGTGCGACACCCGGCCCGCGCGCCGGCCTCCACGTCCCGCCACCTGTCTCCGACCATGAAACTCTTGGCCAGATCCACCCCGTGGCGCTCCGCCCCTTGCACGAGCAGCCCGGGCTTGGGCTTGCGACAGGCGCACGCGTCGGCGTCGTCATGCCAGCACACGAGAACGTCGTCAATCTCCAACTCGGCCCGCAGCCGATCGTGAATGGCTTCGACCGTGTCGCGCGCCAGGGTTCCGCGCGCGACGTCGGGCTGGTTGGTAACAACGATGCGAACCAGCTTCTGGGCCCCGGCTTTCTGCAGCGCCTCTTTGACCCCCGGCAAGATGTCCAGTTCCTGCAGGGATCGCGGGGGAAACGGCTTGCCGCCTCGAACCAGAGCCCGACATACCACTCCATCCCGATCCAGGAAAAGAGCGGCACGCTCGGTCATCGCAACCCTTCCCACTTGGTGCTGGCTGCTTTCAGCTTGGGATGCGAAACCAAGAGGTGCCAAACCACCGCTTGAAACGCCTCGGTGTGGGGCGTGACATGAGCGGCATTCACCGTCGGTACCACCACGCACGCGTCGGCCACCTTGGCGGTGTAGCCACCGTCGCGTCCCACGACACCTCCCACTGTGGCTCCCACTTGCTTGGCGTATTTCAACGCGGCCACCAGATTTGGACTCACGTTCTTCTCGAGATCTCCTCCGCCGACCGAGAGCACCAGAATCATGTCGGCGGCTTGCAACCGGCTGGTGCGTAGCCATGCCGCAAAAACGCTCTCCCATCCGTCGTCGTTGGTTCGCGCCGTCAATTCGCTCACGTTGTCGGTGGGCGCGTAGGCTTCCATCCCGGTCAGTTTGCGGAAATCGTTCACCGCATGCGACGCATTGGCCGCGCTCCCGCCCACGCCCAGAATGAACAACCTTCCGCCCCGCTCGCGCATCGAAGCAAGCACGTCCACCAGTGCCTCGATCTTGGTTCGGTCGAGATCGCGAACAACGGCGGAAGCTTCGTCGAGAAACTGATCGGTAAATGTCATGGTGACCCGCTTCGTGTCCATCAGCAGGCGGAACTCCTCCAGCCCGGCGACGGATCCGATTTCGTAGAACCTCTCTCTTACCTCATAGCCTGCCAGTTGCCCCTTGGCCAGCAAGGTTTGGTAGAGCTTGGCCAGGTCCAGACGAGCACCATCCGGCAGGTCTGCGAACGCATCACGCCGAAACACGCCCAGTCCGTAGTCGATGTGATGCATCGCTGGAGAACGCTCGGACTTGTCATAGCGCCGGATGGTCCCGGCGTCGTACTGCACGTTGCTGGCGTCGTACTGGCCTTCGTTGCGAAAGACCGTCATCAAGGCAAGCTTGCCCGAGGCACGGAAGCTGCTGAGCACAGCCTGGTAGTCGCAGGGCAGGTACGAATCGCCGTACAGCACGAAGAACTCATCGCCCAGCATGGGAAGCGCCCGCCGCACGGCCCCGCCGGTGCCCAGAAGCTGTTCCCCGTCAAAGGCGTAGCGCACGCGCAGGCCGAACGCGGCGCCGGGCCCGACCACCTGCGCGATTTGCTCACCCAAATAGCCAACACAAAGCACCACATCGTCGATTCCGTGGGACCGCAGCAACTTGAGTTGGTGCGCGATGAACGGCTCGCCGCACACGTCCACCAGGGACTTGGGAATCGTCTCGGTGATGGGACGGAGACGGGTGGCTAGACCTCCCGCCAGAATTGCAACCGGTGCGATCATTTCGTGAGGCTTGGCACAAATCGAGTGAGGCTCTGAAGATAGCACGGCCCGAACAGCCGCGATGAGCCAGCAGCGACGACGGCCGACCTTGACCGGCCGGGTGGCGGGGCGGTACATGAACGTGAGACACTGGATTCGTGGCCACCGGCCACAGCAACGGCCCTGGGATGCTGACTTACGCCATCGACTACAAAGACGAACTGCAGCGTCTCGGCCTTGCGGGCTTCCAGGGCGCCTTCTTCCAGCCTGTCTTGGTGACCCTGGGCATGGCGGGCGAGATCAACCCCACCGCATCGAGCGAAGGCACGAGCGTGGTCAACCTCGATGAAGGGACCTTTGCCTGCACCCGGCTGACGGGCCGGGTTTTCCCAGTGGTCAAGCCACGCAACTCGATGCCCGGACCGATCAGCTTGGGGCGCACGTCTGAAAACGACATCGCCATCCCCGAATATTCGGTCTCAAAGAGACATTGCATCATTGCCCGGGTGAACCGCGAATACCGACTCACCGATATGGGCTCGACCAACGGAACCATCGTGGATGGCGTGTCACTCGTGCCGCAAAGGCCGCGGCGCCTTGTAGGCGGCGAGACCATCTCACTGGGCCGGCTGATGCTGGTCTTCTACTTTCCCGAGGGCTTCATTCGGCACTTGCAGGCGCTGTGACCGCTTCTACTTTCGCTTCGCCAGATCCCCTGCCCTCACCATCACCAGCCCGTCGGGCTTGATGAACTTCCGCGCCGCCACATCGATGTCAGCCGGGGTCAGCTTCTGGATCTTGTCGTTGAGGTCGCGCCAGAACGCGAACGTGCGTTCCAGAAACAGGCCCTGCGCCAGCTCGGACGACACGAATTCATCGTCGGCGATGCGGCTGTCCCAGTTCTTGGCGTAGCTCTTCTTGGCCTCGTCGAGCTCCTTCTCGCCGATGCCGTCCTTGACCAGCTTGCGAATCTCCTCCTGCATGGCCGCCAGGCTCTTGTCCATGTTTTGGGGCGCACAAATGGCCCAGGCCAGGAAATGCCCGCTGACGTCGATGGGATGGGCGAAAATGCGCGAGCCGGCGCCATAGGACAGACCTTCTTTCTGCCGCAAACGATCGAAGAGCCGTGAGGTCGGGCTGCCTCCCAGCATGTAGTTGAGCATGGTCAGCGCCGGATACGCCGCATCGTCATCGCGCACCGGCAGGGTGCTGCCCATGATGACGAAAGCCATCTCCTTGTCCGGCGTGTTGATGGTTTCGTCGGCGGGCGCGTTGGCGCGGAAGGGGAGCCCAATCCGCTGGTAGGGGCTGGGGGATTTCCAGGCGCCCAGATCCTTCGCAAGCTGCGCCTTGACCGCGTCTGGGTCGAAGTCACCCACCACGGCAAGCTGCGCGGTGCTCATGCCCCAGAGCGCCTTGTGCATGCGGGCCAGCTCGGGCGCCTGCACCTTGCGCACCCGCTCGATGCTTTCCTTCACGCTGGGCACGTAGCGCACGTCGTCCTTGGCAAAGGGGAACAGCTTCTGCATCAAGACCACCTGGCCGTTGGCGCGCGGGTCTTGCAGTTGCTCCTCCAGACCCGCCAGCATCTCCTTGCGCAGGGATTCCAGCTCGCTCTTGGCAAACGCCGGCTCGCGCAGGATCTCGGTCACGAGATCGAGCACCGCGGGCAGATTCTCCCGTGTAGTTTTTACCCGCAGCTGGCTGACATTGACGGTACCGGGAGAGGAAGCGCCGCTGCCGAAATTCGCCTCGGCGCGAAGCTGATCGAGCTGATCTTTGATCTGCTGGAAGCTGTGCTGCTTGGTTCCGCGCATCAACATGCTGGGCAGCACCGCCGCAGCGGTGGTCTTGCCCTTGACGTCTTGCTCGCTACCAAAACGCACGGTCAGCACCAGACGAACCGAGCCGCCCTTGGTTTTCTTGGGCAAAAGAGCCAGCTTGAGCCCATCGGCCAAGTCGGTGCGGGTCGTCCGTTTTTCCACGTTCTCGACCGTGGCGAGGAAGGCCTCGCCTTCGGCCACGGTGGCGCTGCCCTTGTAGCCTTTGATCAGCGCGGCCACGTCGGGTGTCTGCGCCAGCGGTGCGCGGTCGGGCGCCTTGTCAGGCAAGAAGAGCCCCAGTGTGCGATTGGACTGCTTGAGATAGGCGCGGGCCACGCGTTCCACATCGAGCGAGGTGACTGTCTTGACTCGGTCGCGCGCCAGGAAGAGCAGGCGCCAGTCGCCCATGGCCGCGTACTCGGAGAGCAGCACACCGGTGCGCGCCGTCTCGGTCAGCCCCAGGTCGAAATCCTTCATCCAACCCGCGCGCCAGCGTTCCACTTCCTCCTTGGTCACTTTGCTTCCGGCGAGTCCCTCGACAATGCGGATCGTGATGTCGCGCACTTTTTCGGGCGCGACGCCGGCACTCACCTTGGCCGACAGCATGATCACGCCTGGCTCGGCCATGGGATAGACGTTGCCGCTCACCTCACTGGCCAGGCCCTTGGCCACCAGCGCCTTGTACAGACGGCCGCTTGGCTTGTTGGTCAGGATGTCAGCAATCGCGTCTTCGGCCATGCGATCCGCGTCCGCGCCAGCCACGCCGTGATAGATGAGGGACACCAGCGCCACGTCGCCGGTGCGGCGCAAAGTCACTTGGCGCTCGCCATCCTGCACCGGCTCGACGGTCCAGGTGGGCTGCAGGATGCGGGTCGGACGCGGGATGGGACCGAAGTGCTTGCCCACCAGTTGCAACGCCTGGGCCGGATCGAACTTTCCCGCAATGATCAGGACGGCGTTGTCGGGCTGATAGTACTTGCGATAAAAGGCGCGCAGGCTGCCGACGGGAACGCGCTCGATGTCGCTGCGCGAGCCGATGGTCGACTTGCCGTAGTTGTGCCACTGAAAAGCCGCGGCCATCATCTTGTCTTCCAGCACATTGCCCGGGTTGTTCTCACCCATCTCGAACTCGTTGCGCACCACCGAGAATTCCTTGGCCAGATCCTCGGCCGCGATCTTGCTGTGGATCATCCGGTCGGCCTCCAAGGCCAACGCGAATTCTAGGCTTTCCGACGAAGCGGGCAGCTCTTCGAAGTAGTTGGTGCGATCCCACCAGGTGCTGCCGTTGAAGTTGGCGCCCTTGGATTGCAGCAGCTTCCAGATGTCGGGCCGGCTGGGGGTGCCCTTGAACAGCATGTGCTCGAGCAGGTGGGCCATGCCGGTCTCGCCGTAGCCCTCGACCCGCGAGCCCACCAGGTAGGTCACGTTGACCAGAACCGTCGGCTTGGTGGGATCGGGGAAGAGAAGCACGCGCAGCCCATTGGGCAGGTGATACTCGGTGATTCCTTCCACCGTGGTCACCTTGCTGGGCACGGGCGAGGCCGCGCCCTCGGCGGCCGCGGATGGCGCCGGCGCGGGCGAAGTCCCGTTGGAGGCAGCCTGGGCGGATAGAGCAGTCGTGGTGAGCAACACAGTCATCAGCGTGAACCTACAACGAATCATGGATCCTCCCGAGCCCGGATTCTTCCCTGTCCCGGGCCGCAGAGCAAATCCAAGTCACGATCTAGCCCCAGAGGACGCCGCGGTGATACGCTTGGCCCACCATGAGGCTGTCCCACAGAGTTCTTGCCATCGGGCTGGTCGCGGCGATTCCGGCAATCGCTTGGGCGGCCGACCTCTACACCAAACGATCCAACAATCAGTTACGCGAGGGACCCGGCACTTTCTTTTCCGTGGTGGCCAATCTTCCGGTTAACACCAAGGTGAAGAAGCTGGAAGAAAAGGACCGCTGGCTGCGGGTGCAGGCCGACACCAAGATTGGCTGGCTGGCCGAGGCCAGCCTGGACGAAAAACAGCAGTCCGGGACCATGGAAGCCATGAGCAAGGAATGGTCCGACGCGCGCGCCTCGCGCGGGACCGTGGGCGCGGCCGTCAAGGGCTTCGCCGGACAGATCAAGAACGTGCAGCGTGGGGCCCTGGACAGCTTCTACGCCCAGCAGGGGCCGTTCTTCAGTGCCACGGAGTTCTGGGCCTTTCGCGCCCTGCTTCTGCCCTATCGCTCCGGCGCGGTTGCGCTCGCGGCGGCCGAGGACAAGACCATCAGCAAGCAGGGCTACGACATCGGGCCGCGCGAAAGCGGCGTGGGCCTGGCAGTGGCCGCGCGCGTGGCCGCCACCGGCCTCTTGCGCGACTCTCTCCTGCAAAGGTACGCCAACCTCATCGCCACCAATCTGCTCATCGAGACGGCCTTCTACGACTACTACTTTTCGGTCTACATCCTCGACAGCGACGGCGTGGGCAGCTTTGCCGTCCCCGGCGGCTACATCTTCCTATCACGCGGTTTGCTGTCCCTGTGCCGCGACGAAGCCGAGCTGGCGGGGTTGATCGCCCACGAGATCATCCACGTCGTGCGCCGGCACGGCCTGCGTGAGATGAAGGTGCAAGCCACCCGACTGCGCGCTGACAACGCCATGGACGAGCTGGATTCGGAGACCAGCCGCGACGCCGTTGAAGACGATCTCGACGAGTTCGCGGAACAAGCCTATGCGGTGGTGAACAAGCCGCGCCTGGAGAAATACGAGATTGAAGCAGACCTGATGGGCACGGTCCTGCTCTATCGTGCGGGTTACGACCCACGTGGTATGGCGCGCCTGATTGGCCGCATGGCCAGCGCCCATCCCGAGATGCCCATGAACGCGCGCCTCTCACGCATGGACAAGTTCCTGGCCACGCAGTTCAGCGGGGTGGGCCGAGGCGCCACCATGCCCGATCGATTCGCCCTCAGCGCGCGACGAGGGCGGTAGCTACTGCTTGCCAGCGCTGCGCTCGGGACGGGCACCGCGGCCGCGTATCTCGCCCAGGTACTGCCTGATGGTGCCATCGACGGACTCGTTGAAGCGCACCTGGCCTTGCGCAATCTCGCGCAGAGCCGCCACGCCTGGCTTGTTGTCGCACTTGACCAGCGGTTTGGCGCCCCCTGAGAGCTGGCGCGCTCGCTCTGCGGCCAGGATGACCAAGGCGAACCGGTTGGAAACCTTATCCAGACAATCTTCGACGGTGACTCGTGCCACGGGAACTCCGAAAGAAGTCGAATGGCTAGTCTTATAGACCAGCTTCCCGGTGTCAAGGGGTCGGCCAGCGCAGCCAAAGGCATTGCAAAGCGAAGGCCATGATTCTAGGCTAGGCTTGTCTTCCTATCTTTCTGCGCACTCCATTGGGAGGGGGGCGCCAGAGGAGTTCCTAGCCATGCCGCCAGTTACCATCAATTGGAGCGATCTGGAGATCGCGTTCGAGCGCAATTCTCCCGAACAGGAAAGTTTTCTCGACCTAGAAAATGGCGACTTGCTTTCCATCGTGGAAGGCGAGCCTGACGCCGCGGCCCGCCGGGCCAAGGTGGCCAACAACCCGGACCGCTACGTCCGGGTGGATCCCGCGTCGTCGCGCGAGCAGTACCGCTGGATGGAACGGTTCGTGGGCTTGGTGCAAGACCAGGCCCTGCGCGAGCGCCTGCTGGTGGCCATCGACGGCAAAGGTGCTTTTCGCCGATTCAAGGACGTGCTGCTGGCCTTCCCGGCCGAACGCGAGCGCTGGTTCGCCCATCGCTCGGAGCTCCTGCACCTGCACATCCAAACCTGGATCGAGCACATGCAGATCCAGGCGGCGAATCCTGCGCCCTGGGGCCAGGTGACGGCGCACGCAGAAACGGCCGAAGTGCCGCGGCTAACCCACACCGGAGAAGCTCCGGGCGAGATCCTGCGGCGCCAGGCGCGCGACCTGCTCGACGAAATACCAGCTGCGGAGTTGCCCACAGCCCTCGTGTTCCTTCAGTTCCTGCGCGAACGCGGAGCTGCCCTTCTGCTGGGCTCGGGCGCGACGGAGTCCACCTCCAAGTTTTCCGCAGCGGACCAGGACGACCGTGAACTTGCGGACGTGGACCACGGCACACCCGACGAAGACACCACGGCCGAGTAGACGCCCTCACTCCGCGGCGACGGTGGCCGCTGTCTCTGTCTCGCCGGGCGGAACCCAAATCCAGCCGGCGCTTGGAAGCAGCGACGCAACTTCGCTCGACACGGTCCAAGCGTCACGGCTGCGCAGGTAGCCTGTGTACGCGCAAATGACGGCGTCGAAGACATGGTCGCTTCTGGCGACATTCTTCGCGCCAAACGCCCGGCCCGAAGCTCAAGTCACGCAGCCGGGCCAGAATCTCGATGCGCTTGTCGACGCGTTTCTTGTAGGGATCGCGAAACCCGAGTAGCTCAAGCGTGGCGCGCGGAAACACCTCGACAAGGCTGTCATTGAGAGTGAATCGATCGGCCAGCGCGCGAACGAGAAAGCTGGCGCGCGCCGTGAGTGGGCCCATCCCCTGGCCCAAAGCTTCGCGCGGCGCGATTCCACGTCGTCCGCACAAGATACGCCTCGGTGGCCCGCTGAGTGTAGGGCGTGAACGCGGGTTTGCCTTTGCGGCCCACGCCCATCCCGAACAGGCGGCGCAAGGCGACCACTTCGGCGTCGGTGCAACTCGGCTGGCCCGGACAGCAGGTCACCTCGCACCTCACGCACGGGGGCAGGGTCAGCGGTGCGTCCACACACACCGCGGCCCCCTCGCCTCGTTCGCGCACAGCCGCGATCAGCGCGGCATCGTAGAGCGGCGGCTCCTCGGGCCGGGGAAGCAGGGCGGTGACTATGACCCCGCCCTTGCTTCGGTCAAGCACGGCCAGGGCGGTCTTCTTGCCTCGGCCTCCGCCAAGGTCGATCCCTATGAAACGTTTGAACGGCCTGTGCGTCAATGGTCCTCGCTTCTTCTACGGATGGAAGTCGCGTGCCTCTGACATTGAGATAAGGGCTTCCGCAGGTCAACGCGAAAGGGTTCGACATCGTGCTGGCCAGTCGCGGCTACACTCCCAGCGCAGGTGTTGACTCCGCGTCACTTTGGTCCAGGATTGATAAAACTGCCTGGACCGGGGAACCGGCCGGGACGGAGCGACAGATGAAGCGAACGATGTTCAAGTCCAAGCTGCACCGGGCGACCGTGACCCATGCCGACTTGGAGTACGAGGGTTCGGTCACGATCGACGAGGCCCTGATGCGGGCGGCGAACATCCTGCCCTACGAGCAGGTCCGCATCTGGAACGTGACCAACGGCAGCCGCCTGGAAACCTACGCCTTGCCTGGCAAGGCCGGTTCCGGTGTCGTCTGCGTCAACGGAGCCGCTGCCCGCCATGCCCATCCTGGTGACACAGTGATCATCGCCACTTTTGCCGAGGCAGTGGACGAAGCCGAGGCCCGGAACTGGCGGCCCACCGTGGTTCGGGTGGATGGCCACAACCAGATCGTCGGCTGTGACCTGGACGACGAGATTCCAGGTCCGGCCCGACCAGCCGTCTCCTGACAGGTGTGATGCCGTCACGCCTGGAAATGCTGCGCTCGATCGCGGCGCAGGGAAGTTCGGAGCCCTTTGCGCGCTATGCGCTGGCCATGGAATTGCGGACGCAGGGTCAGCTGCAGGAGGCCTGGCCGGTGTTCGAGGCGCTGCTGCGGGACCACCCCGATTACGTCGCGGCCTACTCACCAGCGGCCGAGACCTTGATTGGCATGCTTCGGAACCAGGAGGCTCAGGATCTCCTGCGTCGGGGAATCGAGCTGTGCGAGCGCAAAGGGCAATTTCACGCTCGCGACCAGCTGCAAACCGCCTTGGCCGCGCTCGGGTAGCGGCGCAAGCGACAGCGCATTGCGCTCTCGCTGATTTCTTCACTCCACCGCCTCATATCTAGGGCAACCGGCGGCCTATCTCGCTACAATTGATCGACACGCAGGAGGTACCACGTGGAGCGAGCAGTGGAAGTAGCTTCGTTCCATCAGAACGAGCTGCGAGCGGTGACAACGCTCTCGCCAGAAACAGAAAGGCGGGCCGCTGTGCTGACTGCGGCGGGCACCGCGGGGGTGATTCTGGCAGCCATGATTGCAGGAGCCGTGTTGCTCAGTCTGCGCCGCACGGTGGTCCATGCGCCCACGTTCTTGGTTGCTTGGCTCGGCGCTGCCGCGGTGGTCGCAGTCCTGGCGGCTCGCCGTGCGGCTGGTCGGGCTCGGCGCTACGTGGTGGGCGCGGCCCTCGATGCCGACTGCTTCGGATCATCGGAAGTCGATCTCGTCCGGCGAGGAGCCGCAGGATACGAGCTGACTCTGGTGCCCGGCATGACCGGAATCATCGAGGCTGGTCGCTCGCCTTTGCCGGTCGAGTCCCTGGTGGCTTCGGGGCCGACGCGCTTGGCCCTGCCTTTGGATGGGCGGGTCTGGATCCGCCTTGGGCCAGCCAATTGGGTGCTTCGTCATCTTGCCCACCCGCTCGAGGGTCCCGCCTTGCCATGGAGTGAACGGATGGCGCGCGGCTGGGCCAGCTTGCGACGCTCGATGCCCATGGTGGCGGCCGCGCTGCCCATCGCGGTGCTGGCCACGCTTTTCGGGTCGACACCCGCGGCGACCGCCCTGGGGGACAAGGAAATGCGGTCGTTGATCCCGGCCGGAGCCACGCCCTGGGAAATCGAGCAACAGATCCGCGCCCAGGCGCAGCGCCAGGCTTCGTCCCTGCACCGCTGCTTCGATCCCATGCCGCTGGCCTGCCAGAAACCGGGGTTCGTAGCCGTGGGCCTGTCCCTGTCCAAGCAAGGCGACATCCTCTCGCATTGGGTGTCGCGATCGACCTACGCGGCCGACTGTCCGGTCACCGACTGCATGGCCGATAGTGCGGCCGCATGGTTCTTCGAACCGCTGCCCGAGCCGATGCGATTGGTCCTGCCCATTCAGGTCAGGCGCACCAACAAGCCGCTGCACCAGCCCGGGCCGGCCGTCGCGACAGGGCTGAGCATCGAATAGAAGTACAGTGACGGTGTGGGTGACAGGGGCGGTGGCAATGGCTGGCGGCACCGCAATGGCTGCTGTGGCACCGCAATGGTGCGGCAACCTTCGTCGCAGCGTCTGGCCGCTCGGCAGTCAGCATGCCCAAGCCGACCTCAATCGCGAAGCATGCTAGCTTCCAAGCATGCGAATGCTTCCTAGGTACAATGTCCTGACCTCAAACTATCCCGACAAGCATCGGGTGCCGGCCAAGTCTCTCTTGGATGAGATCGGCGGAGAGGTCCGTAAGACACTCGTTGATTCGGTAAACACCTGCGCGATCAGAATGAGCGAAGCGCTCAATCGGAGTGGCCATCTTATTCAGACGACGCCGACGCCATGATTCGCTCCTTTCTTGTGTTGTCCAGTCTGGCCATTGTGCTGACCGATTCGGGACGAAACGTCCCAGAGCGAGACCTGCTGCGAGGATACGCCTTTGCCTCCTGCCTCGCCGAGGGCTACCGGGGTACCCCCTTCGCGGGGGACGCGGATCGCGTGGCGGAGATGAACATGGAAGCGGGGAAGACGGTTGTGCCCGAAACCTACCAAGGGCTCCGCCAGGCCGCCAAGGATCAGCATCCAGAAAAGAGAGCGGTGGTGGACAACGCCAATCTGGCGATCATGGTTTGCTTGGAGTTCTACGAGTCGAAGAGCCCTACGTGCCCTGATCGCGCACAAGCCGCCCTTCAAGAAATAGGGCCCGTAGGCAAGGCATGGACGCAAGCCTTGTAGCGCCCAAGTTCAAATGTCCCCTTCGGCCCAAGTAGAAACGTCTCAAGCCGTCGCCCGAGTGATCGTAGGCAATTCCAAAGGATCGCCAGTCACCCGCACCGCACTTCGCCACCCCTTGACCTTGGTTTCGGCAAAACCCACTTTGGACTAGGATGCGTCCATGCCTCTGCTCCAAGTCTCCACATCGGCCCATCCAGCGGACGAACACAAGCGCGCGCAGCTGCTCAAGAGTCTGTCCGCGCTGGTGGCGCGGGTTCTCGGCAAACCCGAGAGCTACGTCATGATCAGCCTGGCGGCCCGCACAGAAATGAGCTTCGGCGGCAGCAGCGCACCCGCCTGCTACGCGGAGCTGAAGAACGTGGGCACCTTGTCGCCCGAGCAGGCGGCGAATCTTTCCAAGATTCTGTGCCAGGAGCTTTCAACTGGGTTTGGCGTTCCCGAGAAACGCATCTACATCGAGTTCACCAACGCTGACGGCGCCCTGTGGGGTTGGAATGGCGGTACCTTTGGCTAGACGAGCGGGTTAGAACCCCCGCCAACCGATGTTTGCCGTCCTCCGACGCTACTGGCCCGTGCTGGCCGCCACGGCGGTGCTGCTGCCGCATGTGCGATTCTTCGACTTCGTAACCGACGACGCCTATATCTCTTTTCGCTACGCCGCCAATCTGGCCGAGCACGGTCAACTGGTGTTCAACCTGGGCGAGCGCGTGGAAGGGTTTACCAACTTCCTGTGGACGGTGCTGCTGGCCGCGGGAATCAAGCTGGGCCTGGGTCCGGTGGCGGTTTCGCGTTTCTTGGGCGTGGCGTTTGGCGTGGGCAACCTGGCGCTGGTGGTGCGCATGTCGCTGCGCCTGTCGGGCCAGCGTCCGTCGGCTTGGCACCTGGTGGCGCCTGCTTTGCTCGCCTCGATGGGAGCCTTTGCCTGCTGGTGCACGGGCGGGCTGGAGACGCAGCTTTTCACTTTTCTGTCCCTGCTGGGATTCGATTTGTTGCTGGCCGAGATCTCCTCGCAGCGCGGTTTTGCCAGCGCCGCGGTGTTTGCCCTGGCTGCCATGACCCGGCCCGAGGGGCTGCTCTTCTTTGGGTTGGGTGGCCTTTTTCGGCTGCTCACGGCGGTGATGCGCGAACGCCGCCTCCGTCCGCGCCGCGACGAATGGGTGTGGCTCGCGCTCTTCGCCGCCATCTTTGTTCCGTACTTTGCCTGGCGCTGGCGCTACTACGGTTGGCCCTTCCCCAACACGTTCTACGTAAAATCGTCCGGCGGCGCGGGCACCTTGATACGCGGCGGATACTACCTGCGCCGCTTTGCCGAAGACTACGGCGTGCCTTTTTTCATCCTGCTGGCGTTGCTCGGCAGGCCAGCCGCAACTGACCAACCCCGCCGCGATCTCTGGCGCCTGACCGCCTTGGTGTGGCTGGCGTTTGCCGTCTACGTGGTCAAGGTGGGCGGCGACTTCATGGGCCTGTACCGCTTCATCTTGCCGGTGGTGCCTCTGGGCGCCGTGGTTGTGCAGGAGTCACTGCGCCGCCTGGCCCAACGTCTGCGGCCAGGCGTGGGTACGCCTGTGCTGGTGCTGGCCGGCGCGGCCCTGGCGATCGCTTTCCTGGTGGGCAGCCTGCGCGTGAGTCGGGTGGCCGTGACTTTCATTGGCGCCGACAACGGAATCGACACCCCCGGCTACCTGAAGAAATACGCCGAGGATCGCATTCCCGTCGGACAATGGTTCGCCAAGAACGCGCGCGCGGACGACCTGATGACTGTCGGGGGCGCGGGCGTGATCCCGTACTACTCAGGCATTCCCGCCTACGATGTCTTCGGCTTGGTTGACGCCCACATCGCCCATGACCCGCACATGAGCGCATCCGATCGGCCGGGGCACCAGAAGTGGGGAAGCGACCAGTACATGCTGTCGCGCCACCCCACCCTCATCACGCACAGGTATTGCCTGCCGAGCCCCTGCTTCGAGGAACAATCGTGGACTCCGCCTGGCTACCAGTGGGTCAGAGCCGTGATCCCAGGGCCACGGCCGACCAACTATGGCTTTCTAAAGCGACGCGATCGTCCCTGATCTACCGCCACCGCGCCGCCGCACAGAACGATGCAACTGCGAACCGGTATGGCGTCGTCGAGCGGAAGCTCCGACAAGCGCCGCACCGGACGCGATCGGCGTGCCTCAAGACCCGGAACCGCCGAAACGCGACGCGCCAGCACAATACGCGCGCCTGGAAACGGCACGGACTTGCTCGCCGAGAACGAGGCATGCGCGACAGCTGCTGCCATGTTCCCATCCTGGAGATCGCGTTCGCGCCGTCAAATTTTTTTCACCGGCATTCGTGCGCGCGGCTTGGCAGCCCCTCCAGGCCCGATATACTGGCAGGATGGCCGGTCAGTTCTTTGACGTGTTCGTGGTGGGTTCGGCCGATCCTAGCCCCGCTGGGGAAACACGCCTGGCTTCCGCTCTCGCGGCCAAGCACGGTGTCCCGCTGGCCACGGTGGCCAAGGCGATATCCGCCAAGAACCTTCGCGCGGGTCAAAGCCTGGACCAGGCGCAGGCGCAGACTCTGGTGCGTCAGCTGCAGGCCCTGGGCGCGGTCACCGTCATACGGCCGGCCGCGGGCCCGCCGCGCGCCTCGTCGCAGGTGCCGGCCGCGACAGGGCGAGGCCCTGCCGCACCTGTGCCGCCGGCCATGAACATGTCTCGATCCGATCGCCCGGCCGCGACTGCTGCCGCGGTTTCCGTTTCGTCGTCGGCAGCTGCTGCTGCCCCAGGCTTTGGGCCGCCTCTCGTTGCGCCACCCGATCCCGCTGTGACTGGCGGTGCGCCGATGAAGGCTCGCAACCCTGCAGTCTCCCAGACCGCTTCCCGGCAGGGTTCTGCTTCACCCGGCTCCGACCCTTTCTCAGCACTGCCCGCCTCGAATTCGCCGGCTTCGAGCGGTACATGGCTGGCGCCCCCGCCCGCTGGGTCGCCCATCGGACGTTCACGCGCCACGCGCACACCGCCGCCCGCCAGCCAACAGACTAGCCCCGTCCCTGGCACCGATGCCTTCCGCGCCGATGTATCGTCGGGGCCCAGGCTCGAACTGGCGCGCGGCGACGCCACGCGTCCCTCCGACGACGTCGTGCCGGTTCGGAACACACAGTCCGCCGGGAACTTGCGCGACATCGGCGCCACGCAAGCTTCGGGCGTGGCCATGGACGAGGATCCCAGGAACCTCAATCTCGTCCGGTGCGCGCAACACGGCCTGTACTACGACAAGACCAAGGCCTCGGGCTGTCGCAAATGCATGTCGACGGCGCGCGAGTTGGCCATGGGCTTCGAGAGCCGCAACGCTCCCGCGAGCCTCAAGGTGGCCAATCTGCGCAATCAGCCGGCCAAGCGAGCTTTCATCGGCCTGGCCGTGGCAGTCGTGCTGGGCCTGCTGCCGGCCGCCTACTACGCCTTTGGCCCTGGCTCGGCCGACGCGCGCGAGCTGCGTGTGCGGCAGGAGGTGCTTTCGCGCCAGCCGGGCACCGAGGAGATCCTGCACCAGTTCGACGAGCTGGACGAGCAGGTCAACCGGTCACGAGACCGCTCGCTCCGCAACATCGCCCTGGTGTGGGCCACCACGTCCATCGCGGCGATGGCGGGCTGGTACAAGGTGACGTAGCCGCGCTACCCGCTGGGGAGCGGCTCGCCTCGATCCAGGGCCTCGTCACGCCGGCGACGCGCCCGCTCGATCAGCCAGACCACCAGAATTGAAATGTTGTAGAGCAGAAAAATCGGAGCCGCCAGCAAGCACTGCGTGAAGGGATCGGTGCTGGGGGTGAGCACCCCGCCCAGAACTACGGCCAAGACAATGGCGTAGCGGTTGAATTTGAACAAGCCTCGACTGGAAATCAGCCCAATCCAACCGAGGATCGAGAGCAACACCGGAAGTTCAAAGGCGAGGCCGCAACCCGCCAGGGTCATCATCTGAAAATTCGCCACCTCGTCCATCATGATCATGGGTGAGAGATGGAAGTGCGCATCGCCCTGAAATCCGGTGAGCAACTTGGTCAGAAAATACGCGGCCGGCTGGCACAGGACGAGGTAGGCGAACACAGAGCCCGCTGCGAAACAGCCCACGGTGGAGCCGATGATGAGCATGGTGAGCCGCTTCTCCTTGCGGTACAGGCCCGGCGCCACGAACTTCCAGAGCTCCCAGAACACAAAGGGCCCCGCCAGAATGAGACCGCCGACGATGGCCAGTTTCATGTAGACCCAGAAGGGCTCGGTCAGGCTCTTGGCGTAGAAACTGAGGTTGTCGCCAGCTTCCTTGGGTAGAGCGGCCCGCATGCCGGTGCGCACCGGCCGGGTCAGCCAGTCGAAGTATCGCTCGACCAGGGCGAACGAGCCGATCATGGCCACCACGAATGCGATGCCGGCGTTGCGCAGGCGCGAGCGCAGCTCACCCAAGTGCTCGAGCAGGCTCATGCGCTTGCCGTCCAGACCCTCTTTGGTCGGTCGATCCGATGTGGTCTCTGACGCCGACGCAGGCGCCGCTGCTGGGCTTGAATCCGCGCGCATCTCTGACGAGGTCGAGGTCCATTCAGCCGTCCCAGGCACCACCGGGGCTGACTGAATCGTCGCAGCCGCCACCGCCGCTGTCTGAATCGTCGCAGGTGCCACCGTGGCCGTCTCAATCGTGGCAGGCACCGCCGCGCCCGTCTCGATGGTCGCGGGCGCCGCCGTGGAAGGCTCGGCCGCGGCGGGTGCCACCGCCGGCGCTGCCTGGTCGGCCATCAGGTCGGTCGGGAATTCTGTGACGATGGTCTTGTCGGACTGTCCCGCGTCGTCTTGTCCTGACATGCTCCGCTAGCCTTTCTTCCGCGGCAAGGGTGGCAGGGTCGGCCGAGGCGACTTGGCAGCAGCCTGACTGGGCCGCGGGGGCGGCAGATGGCTAGCCAACCCGGGCCGCAGCGATGCCGCTGGCACCGGGGGCGGACGCACTGCCAGAGGAGTCGGGGGCGGCGCGACCTTCACCGGCTCGGGCGTCAGATTGAGCATCTCGGGCGTGGGCGTGAGCGCGGGCCGATTGGCGTCGGGCGGTGGATTCATGACCATGGTCACGCCCGCGGCGCCTCCCGCGGGCGGGCGAGTCGGCGCGGCCTTGCCCGCCGCTATAGCGGCATTGATGGCCGTGCGTCGCTGCTCGGCCACCCCTCGCGCCTTGCGCTCTTGCTCGTCGCGCTGGGCGCGCTCCTGGACGGCCTGCTCCTCGTCGCGACGATTCTGCACCTCGCTCTCGGCACGCCGTCGCTCGGTCTCTTCGCGCGCCACGCGTTCCTGCTCTTCGTGCTCAGCGCGCTTCTTGGCGGCCTGCTCCTCGTCGCGACGCTGGCGCTCCTCGCCCTCGAGGCGTCGCCGCTCAGCCTCCTCGCGCGCCACGCGCTCGGCTTCCTCGTGTGCCTTGCGCTCCTGCTCTTCTCGCTCGGCGCGCGCCTTGGCCGCCTGCTCGTCCGCGCGACGCTTCTGCTCCTCGCCTTCGATGCGCCTGCGCTCAGCCTCTTCGCGCGCCTTACGTTCGCGCTCCTCTCGCTCGGCCCGTCGCTTGGCGTCCTGTTGCTCATCGCGACGCTTCAGCTCCTCGGGAGGCAGCATAGTCGCATCGCGCAGCTCTGCCAGCGGCTTGCGAATGGCCTCATCCAGTCCGATCTCGTTCTTGATGTCCGCCGCTGCTTTGCGCACCTCGCGGATGGCCTTGCCAAGGCCAGAAGCGATCTCCGGGAGCATATTGGGCCCAAGGAAGATCAGCGCTACGAAGAGAATAACGAGGATCTCCTGGAAGCCGAGGTTCAACACAGCGTTGTTTCTAGATCGGAATCCCGCGCGGTTCCAGACCGGATAGAGAGAGATTAGCCGCGAAACAGCTCCATCTGGCGCGGAGGGTCGATGGCGTAGGCGTCATAGCCGCGCGAACGCAGAATTTCGGCAAAGGTTTGCGCGAATCCCCTGTGCAGGGCGACCTCGTGCGCCCCGGTCGCTTCGAGATAGGCGATGAGATCAGGGAAGCCCGCCTGGTTGGACAATGCGATGCCCTGGTCGGCGCGCATACAATCAACCGCCGTGCGCTCGACACTAAAGCCGGAAACAAAGGCAAACGATGGAGAGTCGAGCGCACCCAGCATCGGGGCCTCGCGCGCCTCCGGTGGCCAGAGCAATGCCTCGCTGGGGCCCAGCTTTCCCGCAAAGCGACGCAGCGTCGGCACTGAAGCCCCGGCCTGACCAAACCGACCCAGCGCGCTCACGATGGCGCTGTGAGCGCGCACGGCGATGCCAGCGGCCAGCAGCGCTTCGACCGTCGCTGGCGCCGGGCCAAAGGGCGACACGAGCAGGACCGGAGCGCGTCGCGCGGCCAGGGCTGCCTGCACGAACCGCCGCAGCGCCGCCTCGGCTTCCTCGCGCGGTGGCAGCACAAAGCGCGGATCCCCGAAAGTAGCATCCAGGCACACGGCGTCTGCGCTGCGCACCTCTGCAGCAGCCAGGCTGGCAAAGGCGCGCTCGCGGCAGATGGTTCCGGCGTAGAGCAGGCGGCGACCGCCGGCTTCGCAAAGCAACGAAGCCGCGCCCGGCAAGTACCCCGCAGGCAGCAGCGCCAGGCGCAGCCCACCCAGGTTGAATGCCCGCCCGAATCCAGCGGGCAAGGTGCGCGCACGCAAGCGCTCCCCGGCTGCGCCCAGCAGCACCAGGGTGCCCTCGGTGGCCAGCAACTGGCGCCGCCCTGCCCGGCGCGACGACAGGCCGAACGATGTCCCGGGCGCCAGCGCCTTGGCGTGCGAAAGGAACACGAGATTGGTGGCAAACCCCGCAGCATCGCAGGTGAGCGGCGTGCCATCCAGGGTGACACCTGCGTGGTAGCTGAACGCGTGCTTCCGCCGCCGGGGCATAAGACGGTCCTTATAGCGTGATCGTCAGTGGGGGGGCGGGGTAAGATCGCGAACCTCGAGGGCTCGCAGGATGCGTTCGCTCTCTTCCACGAGGCCCGGATCGCGATCGCGCAAGAAGCGCTTGGCGGTGATCAGGAAGCCCTTGCTGCGCAAGACCGCCACCCACAAGCGTGGGAAGCCGCTGCGGTCTTCAGGACGCGCCCCTGGATCGTCGGCGACAAAGGCGCGTCCTTCCAGGCCGCGGCCTGCGAAGGAACGCACTTCGCCCAGGGTGGGCGAGCCCGGCAAAGCTCGCCGCGCGTCGCCTACCAAACGGTCAAGATCGGGCGTTTCCAGGCTCTCAGCAATGGTCAGCAACCACAGCTCGGGGCGCGCTCCACTGGCTTCCAGACGGATCCGGGCTGAGGCCGGATGGCCCTTGATCACATCGAGGCTGTCGGTCCAAGCCGACGGCACCGTGAGCGCGAGCACCCGCCAGCCTGCAACGGGGTAGAAACGCTGCGAGGTTTCGTCGATCGCCAGATCGAGCGCGTGGCTCTGGCTGGGATCGCGCACGAAAAAGCGGTCAGGCAGGGGCTGGCCCGGCTCGGGCTGGGGCGGCAGCCTTGCCACTGCATCGCCGCTGGCCACTGATTCTGCCAGCGCCTTCATCGGTTCCAGGAGTTCGACCATCTCCAACGGTGGCCGGTCCTGCAGCACGCGATCCACCACCTTGCGAAGCTCGTCCGCCTCTGCCTTCGCCTTGGCAGCCTCGCCAGAGGCCGCCAGCAAGAGCGTCTTGTCGTACAACACCAGGGGATGGCCGGGCGCCAGCTCGTCGGCGCGCGCATAGGCGCGCATGGCCAGATCATCCATGCCCCACAGCCAGGCGCGATAGCCCAGGTTGAGGAAGTTCTGCGCGGCCAGAAACCCGTCGCCGGTCTGCTGGCTGACTTCTTCAAAGGCGGCCATGGCGCCGTTGGGCGCGCCCCCCTGCATGAATAGGTTGCCGAGCGAGGTCCACGATTCCACCGAGGAGGCCAGCTCAACCGTGCGCCAGGCCGCGCGCGCAGCTTCCTGAAGGCGATTGCCCCGCCGGAACGCCGAGGCCAGACGACCCCATGCTTCTGCGTCGTCAGAATGGTCGGCGACTGCGCGCTCGGCGGCAGAGATTTCAGCGAGCAAGGGATTGGCCGGCGGAGCCGGAGCGAATGGTTGGGCGGCGGCCGGGGCCGAAGCCGGAGACGAGGCCGGAGTCGGGGCCGGGATCTGAATTGGATGAGCGCACGCGCCCGACAGCGCCAGCACCGTCAGCAAGCGGAACCGAGTCATGGGGGTCAGTGCCAATCTTCGCATGGATGACCTTCGAAGATCGTGATCTTGCACTGCCTGAACATTTGCATAGTATGAATGGAATGGCCACCACAAGCCGGGAAGCTCCCCTCAACGAAGCGCAGGCTGCGGCCTGTGCGCATGGCGATGGGCCGTTGCTGGTCATCGCAGGCGCAGGGTCGGGCAAAACCCAGACCCTGGCACATCGGGTGGCGGCGCTTCTGGAACGCGGGGTAGATCCTCGGCGCATCCTCTTGCTCACCTTCACCCGCCGAGCTGCACTCGAGATGACCCGACGGGCGGCGCGGCTGGCGGCGCGGCAGCGCGATCTTGAAGGAACCTTGCCCTGGGCCGGAACCTTTCACGCCGTGGCCAACCGCCTGCTGCGCCAGCACGCCCAGGTGGTGGGGCTGGATCCGGGTTTCACCTTGCTCGACCGCGAGGACTCGGCCGACTTGATCGATGCCGTGCGCGCCGAGTCTGGTCTGGGCCAGCAGCAGCGACGCTTCCCACGCAAAGGCACGGCCCTGGCCATCTATTCGCGTGTGGTGAACACCCATTCGTCGCTGCGCGCCTGTCTGGAGCGGGCCTTTCCCTGGTGCCTCGAATGGGAAGACGCCTTGCGCGGACTTTTTGCCGGTTATGTCGAGGCCAAGCTCAGTCGGCAGGTTCTGGACTACGACGATCTCCTGCTCTACTGGTATCACTTGCTCGGCGATGCCAGCGTGGCCAAGTCCGTCTCGGAACTCTACGATCACATTCTGGTCGACGAGTATCAGGACACCAATGTGTTGCAGGCCGAGATCCTGCGCCGCCTGCGACCCGACGGACGGGGCGTGTGCGTGGTGGGCGACGATGCCCAGTCGATCTACGCCTTTCGTGCGGCCACGGTACGCAACATCCTGGATTTTCCCAAGCAGTTCACGCCGCCGGCCACGGTGCTCACCCTGGCGCAGAACTACCGATCGACCCAGCCGATTCTGGCCGCGGCCAATGCGGTCATCAGTCTGGCGGCGGAGCGATTCACCAAGGATCTCTTCAGCACGCGCAAAGGGGGAGCGCGGCCGTGTCTGGTCACCGTGAACGACGAGGATGCCCAGGCCAGCTTTGTCGCGGATCGCGTGCTGGAACAACGCGAGGCCGGCGTGTTGTTGAAACAGCAAGCGGTGCTCTTCCGCACAGCCCATCACAGCGACACCCTGGAGGTCGAGCTGGGCCGCCGCAACATTCCCTTCGTGAAATTCGGCGGCCTGAGATTTCTGGAAGCTGCGCATGTAAAGGACGCGCTCGCCTGTCTGCGCTGGGCCGAAAATCCGCGCGACGCCCTGGCTGCGGCCCGCGTGCTGCAGCTTCTGCCCGGCATGGGGCCGGTGCTGGCCGGTCGGGTTCAGCGCATGCTGCTGGCTGACCGGGAGAACCCGGCCAAGGTCATTGCCCGCGCTGTGCCGCCGGCCGCGGCCGCCGCCGACTGGCCGGCCCTGGTCGAGCTGGTGCAGACGCTCACGGATCCCAGCACGCCTTGGCCCGGTCAATTGGCCCGCGTGCGCCGGTTCTACGAACCGCATCTGGAACGGCTCTACGACAACGCGCGCACGCGCCTGGCAGATCTCGATCAGATCGAACGCCTGGCCGACGCAGCCCCTTCACGTGAACGCTTTCTTTCCGACCTGACCCTGGATCCACCCGAAAGTGCCGGCGCCCCGGCTGGCCCGCCCCACCTCGACGAAGATTTCTTGATCCTGTCGACCATTCATTCCGCCAAGGGACAAGAATGGGACACCGTCTATGTGCTCAGCGTGGCCGACGGTTGCATCCCGTCCGACCTGGCCACCGGTCGCGCCGAGGAGATCGAGGAAGAGCGGCGTCTGCTCTACGTGGCCATGACCCGCGCCAGGAACACCCTGAACCTAATCCACCCGGTGTGCTTCTTCATCCGCCAACAAAACCGCCGCGGCGATCGCCATGTCTACACTCCGCGCAGCCGATTTCTGCCGGAGAGCGTGCTCGGTCACTTCGATCGATTCGCGCCTGCGCAGCGCCACGAAGCAATTCCCGCAGCCATTGTCACCAGCCGCGTGGACATGGCCGGGCACCTGCGCGCCCTGTGGCAGTAACTACGGCTTGTCGGGAAACTCTCGGCGCAGATCGGCCAGCGTGAGCGTGAGCGGTAGCGCCCAGGGTGCTGCGGCCAGCGTGGGCGGCACGCGTAAGCGCGACGGGCGAGCGCGAAGCGCGAGTGGGCAGGGTGGGTTGTCCGTCCCGAAGCCCTCTTTTGGGGTGAGCGGGGGAGACACCCCAGGCCAGAGATTGCACTGAATTCTGCGTTTAGCCAGCAACTGGTTTCGCCCGTTGCCGACAACTCCTGCTGGTGCTTTCCACGCAACCAGCAGCAAGCAGTCACACTCACGCGACCGCGGGCGCGGCCCCGTACGAACGCCATTGCCCCGAAACGACCCCGCTTTTCAGAACGATACAGGAACACTGGTCGACATTTCTGGCCGACATGGAAGCGGGGGAGGCGAACTGCCTGCCTTCGTGCTTGACGAATTCGAGGCCTATCTTCGCTGTGGCATTCCAGTTCACGGCTTTCTTCGCGTCCGGCGCAAAGACTGTGGGTACAGCAGAGTCGTGGCATTTGCGTGCAAGCGACGTGGCTTTTGCCCGAGTTGCCTCGGTCGCAGGATGGCCGATACGGCGGCTTTCTGTGTGGATCATTTTTCCCCTCGTGTGCCTACCCGGCAATACGTTCTGTCGCTGCCCTATGCCTTGCGCTTCAATATGGCCTATTCCGCCGATGCTACGAGTATGGTTCTTGGTGCATTCATCAGCGCCATCAACTCTGACCTCCGCCGCCGCGCGCGGAAGCGCAAGCTGCGCGGTCGGATGCAGACCGGAAGTCTGACCGTCTTGCAGCGATTTGGATCGTCGCTGAATTTGAATGTTCACTTCCACGCCATCGTGCTGGATGGTGTGTACGCGGAGCAGTCCGATGGAAACTATGGTGTTCCATCCGTTGCCCGCACCCAGCGACGAGAACATCGCGCGCCTGGCGCGCGCCGTGTGCCGGAAGGTCACGCGCTACGTGGGGCAGCTCACTGGGGAAGACAAGGACCAGCAGCTGACCCTCGACCATCTGGCCAATGCCTCCGTGCAAGGCCTGGTCGCGACGGGTCCGCGCCGAGGCTGCCGTGTATTGCACCTGGGAGGTGCCGGCGAGGATGCCGAGGCCGCAATCGTAGGCAAAAGGTGCGCAGACGTCGCCGGTTTCAACGTGCACGCCAACGTGCGCGTGAGTGCCAATGACCGCGACGGCCTCGAACATCTCTGCAAATACCTGGCAAGGCCGCCGATCGCGAACGACCGGTTGCAAGAACTGCCCGACGGCCGACTTGCCCTGCGTTTTAAGCAAGTTTGGCGAGACGACTACGCTTCACACTGCACCTCCTTCTCGCTTGTTGATGCTATCAGATGTTCGTTCTGCCCGGATGCGTGACCAGCGGGCGGTTGCCGGCGGCACGGCTGCAGCAGGGTCATAGAGGTACTGATGGTGGTCATTGTAGGCGTGGGCCTGCACGAGGCCCTGCTTGCGCCAGCGCAGGACGGTCTGGCGGCTGACGCCGTTGGTTTGGGACATCTCCTCGGCCGTCACCATTCCGCGCTCCCGCAGTCGATCGTAGCGGCTCTTCAACCGATACTTCACGCGGATGCTCGAGACGATCTTGCTGTGGAAGCGATGGCCCTGGCCGGAGCGGAAGCCGCGCTCGTTCAGGATGGTAGCGATCATCGGCTTCCGTGTGCTGTGCGAGCAGGGTGTCGACTTGCGCGACCGTCTCCGCGGGCGTGAGCCAGCTCTTCCAGGCCGGTAACGGGCGTGGCAGCGAAACGCTCCGTGTCCCGCCGCCGCGAAAACGCACATGCACGGCGATGGCCTCTTGGCCTTTGACCAAAGTGACGTCCTCGATGAGGAGCCGGAGCATGCGCTTCCTGTCCCGGTCGGAGGTGCCCGTGGCGCTCCAGATCGCCGGGAAGTCGGTGGCCAGCGCCGCTATGCGCTCGCGCTGCTCTGGACCGAGTACCGCGGTGTCGTGGCTGCGGCGGCGCTCGTAGTCGTCCTGCGCCGCTGTCAAAGCGCGCAGCTTGTCGTTCCAATCAGCCTCGAGCGCGTCGGCGACCAGGCGATTGTCCGGATCGACCCGCAGATAGCGTCGGCGTGCCGCTTCGACTTCGTACTGCGCGCGCTCGACCTGCTCCTTGCGTAGCCGGTCCGCTTGGTCGAAGCGTTGCTCGAGCTCGTCGTGCACGGCCAGCGCGACCTCCAGCGCCACCGGGCTCATCATCTCTACCACGAGCTTGCTCGACGCCTCGTCGACGCTGGCGCCTGGGATCGCCTGGCACTTCTCGGCAGCGCGGCGGACCGGTCCGAGCGCGCAGTAGTACCAGGGCACTCGACGCCCCTCACTCTGGTAGTAGCGTACGCCCATGCGCTTGCCGCACACCCCGCACACCACGAGGCCTTGCAGCAGCGCTGGTCCCTCGCGTGGTGGTGTCGTGCCCTGGGAGCCGCGAGTCCGCCAGTTATTCCCATACAGGTGCCGCTGGTTCTCCTCGAAGTCCTCCCACGAGATGTAGCTCGGGTGCAGGTCGCGCAGGAGCACCGACCATTCGCTGCGAGCGAGCTTGCGCGTCGTGCGGCGACCGCTGCCGAGTTTGCGCTGGCGCGTGCGACCGAGTGCATACGCCCCGGCGTAGCGCGGGTTGTGCAGCACCTCGAGCGTGCGGCTGTAGGTCAGCTCGTTCCACACCAGATCGCCCATGCGCGGACCGTGCGGTGGGCGGCACGGGAAGCGCACGCCCTGCTCGAAGAGCGTTCGGGCCGCCGCCCCTGCTGAACCGGTGCGCCGAAACGTCGCGAATAACGTTCTCACTGCGTCTTGCACTTGGCGATCCGGGTCGAGCTGTACCTTGCCGGCGGCATCGTACACGAAGCCTACCGGCAACCGGAGTTGCAGCTCACCTCGGCGCGCTTTGGCCATGTAGCCGCCGAGCATCCGAGCGCGCAGCACGTGCAACTCGGCCTCGCTCATGGTGCCCTTGAGACCGAGAAGCAGCCGGTCGTTGAAGTGCGCCGGATCGTAGATACCGTCCTCGTCCAAGATCAAGGTGCCGCTCAAGGCACAAATCTCGAGCAGGCGGTGCCAATCGCTGGAGTTGCGCGCCAGGCGGGAGACCTCCAAGCCCATGACGATGCCCGCGCGGCCCGTGCCGACCTCGCCGACCAGTCGTTGAAAGCCCTCGCGGTCTTTGGCTGAAGCGCCGGATTGGCCGAGGTCGCTGTCGATGACCACGATGCGCTCCTCGGGCCAGCCGAGCACTACAGCACGCTGTCGAAGCTCGTACTGCCGTCGCGTGCTTTCGGTGTTTTCGAGCACCTGATGCAGCGTCGACTGGCGGATGTAGAGGTAGGCGTTCTTGCGCAGATGCTCGGGCGTGATCTTGTTGTTGCGTTCGCCTGGACTCATGCCGACACCCCCTCGCGTGCTGCGGCCATGGCCATCTCAGCCAAAACTCTGACCATCTCGGGACACGCCTGCGGCAGTTGCGCCGGCCCTCTGGGCTCAGGTGGAGTTGGACGTGGGGCAACACAGCTCGCCCATGCTCGCATCCAGGCCACCACACCATAGCGCATCAGCAAGGCCAGCCCACGGCCGTTGGAGGCAGCCGTCACCCCGAACGCTGTGCTTCGCAGTTCCTCGTAGCGCTCTGTCGGAAAACGCTCGTGGCCAACACCTGGAGCGCGCTCGCTCACGAGCGTTTTTTTTTGAGCGCGCGTTCGATCGTCCGCGCGTGGATCTCTACGCCGAATCGCCGCTTCACGAGTTCCACGAGCGAGGCGGCATCCACGGCGGGGTCCTGCGTGCGCGCCGCCCGCAACGCCTCGACGACCTCTGCACGTAGTTTGTGGCCACCCTTGGGACCGCGCTTCTTGGGCAAAAGGCCACAGATGCCCTCGCGCTCGAACTCGGCACTGAGCTTGTAGTAGGTGGGCCGGGACACGCCGAAGCGCGTTGCTGTCTCGGCGATGGGTCGGCCGTCGGTGCGCACACGCCGTACCATTTCGTAGCGAACCTGCACGAGGTCGCGGCGGTCGAAGAAGTCGCTGCCGGCGAAGATCTCGTCTTTGACGGCCGCGGGGTGGGGGTTGAGAGCGCCGACGCTTCGCAGGGCATCGGTCTTGGGATCGGGTGACTTGGGTCTGGGCACTGGGCTCTCCTTGGCGCGGGTTGTGTAAATATAAATACATCCCTGCGCCCCGCGGGTCAAGCAACTTTTCCACTACAAGAGTCGACAATCCGACGACAACCACGCTCCACGGCAGCCGCGCCGAGTGGACCACCTCACGTGGCTGCGGCGTAATTATGTTTACGTGCCCGGCAAAATTGTGTTTACGCATGCTTCTTGCCTCCGCCATCCCTCGGCGCTCGCTCGGCACAGGCAACCGCGGCAACGATCTCTGCCAGCCGCGCGAGATCGTCGGCGCGGAACAACGAGCGGCCGGCGGCTATGGTCACGACCGGATCGACGCATCCGAGGCTTGTCCATGCAGATGGGAGCCGCTCGACTCGCTGGCCGTCGACCTCGACATAGACATACTCACCGTCCTGGCAGCGCCGGCGGTCGACCACATCGAGGGTCCGTCCGCGCAGAGGATGGAACGGGTGGGTCACCTGCGCATGATGAACTCCACACTGCCAATCATGTGTATTGCCCGGTGGTTTCTGATGGCACGACCCATATCGTTTTCACGCCGTACGAGCTGATCGAGAAGTTGATCCCGCTGATTCCCCGCCCTCGCTGCCATCTCGTGCGATACCACGGCATCATCGGTCCCGCGGCCAAAGATCGCGCCAAGGTGGTGCCGACACCGCCAGCGCAGCCCGCGCCAGATGTGGTGGGCGTCGACAAGGCAGGCGCCGACAAGGCGGGCACCGGCGAATCCCGCGAGATCGATATCACCAAGATACAAAGAGGCAGCCGACTACCTTGGGCTCTCCTTTTGAAACGCGTGTTCATGACAGACGCGCTGACGTGCCCGAAGTGCCAAGGGCGCATGAAGATCCTGGCCGCGATCACAAAGCCAGACGCCATACGCAAAATCTCTGGACCACCTCGGAATTCACAGCGAAGCCCCGCGCCGTCCCGCCGCGCGCCCACGCGGCTGCGCCGCAGCCGAAGCCGAGCTTTCGGGCACGGCCGACCTCGGCGAGGTCGACTACGCTGACCCGCCCAGCCCCGAGTGGTGACTGACAGCCGCCCAGAAAGCGGGGCCAGGGAAAGGCCTATACCCACGCCGGCACGCACGAAAAGTGGGCTTGTTTTCCCTCGGGCATAGGGAGAGTTCAGTCTGGCTCGTGTGAGGTGGATGTAGTTTACGTAAGATCTGTTATCAGCGGTTTTGCGGATGCGATTCGGTGAAGGAAAAATGGCGCTTGTTCGGACTATGCTCACGAGAGTGAGCATCTTCTTCTTGCTGTTGCGGCGCCGCGTGTACTCGTAGGCGTACTTCACACAGCGCTCGACCACCGGACGCGAGTACTGCATCACTTGCGTCGCCACTTCAAGCGGCGTTCCCTTCTGCGTGACGCCGCCGATGCCGGTATAGATGCCGCCGCTGTTCTCGCGCACGACTACGAAGTCGATGTGCTCCGGTCCCTTGTCCTTGAGCGGGGTTTCCACGTTGGGATACAGCTTCACCGGCCGCAGGTTGATGTACTGATCGAGAGCGAAGCGGGTCTTGAGCAGGATGCCCACTTCCAAGATGCCGGGCTTGACGTCGGGATGGCCGATGGCGCCCAGGAGTGAATGACTGCAACGCGGACAATACAGCCGCGCACGGGAGTGCTGTCAATTGAAGGCAGGCCTTTTGCCACTGCCCGACTGCTCAGCCCTTGGCTGTCCGCCGTCGCGATGCCTTCCGGCGCACAGGCTCGTCGGAGGCTTGGACGGAAAGTGTAGCCGTGCACGCGTACCAGATGACGGCCGGAATGGCGAACTTGAATCCAGGGAGGGTCAGAATGGTGTTTGCGGAGCCCACGACGGCTTTCAGGGCGGAGACGGACCGAAAGGCCACCGGCGCTACAATCAAGCCAAGGTGGAGCACCACGATTCCGATGCCGAGTGCGATGTACCCGACGATCACAGCGAGCCCGAGCAGCAGCCTGCGCGAGTTGCGCAGCTTCCATTGCCGAGCGGTGAAGGCAAGGCCGCACATCACGGCCAGGGGAATGTAGGCGAACCGGGACGACGCCAGGTCAAACATCTGCAGGACCTTGCCGCCCCCCATGTAAACGAGCTGGGTCTCGGGATCGAAAAGCGCGGCTCCCGGTCGCTGAACGAATCTCACCGTCTCAGAGCCTCCCAGTCCAGCGACGACAAGATTGCCGAGCGTTCGGAACACCGCCCCGAAGGGCTCGCGCAAGAGCCACCAGATTCCGACACTGCCCAGGGCTGCGAGCCCGAGTCGCGCCCCGAAACGAGGCATCCCCTCGGGTAGCAGCGGTCTCATGGCAGGCGCGCGGGACGTTCAGCCCAAGACACCCACGCCAAGAAGCCCATGGCAACCAGGACCAGAAGGACGATCGGCCACACCTGCCAGTGAACCAGCTCGGCGGCATCGGGCCAGGTGATGCCGATGAAGTAGACGCTCGTGATACGCACAACGTTCAAGATGAAGATCAAGGCAAGCCCTGCTGTGGCTCCCATGAGGCGCTGAAGGTGTTTCGCTGGGTAGGCCGCGAGCGCCGCCAAGAAAAGCACGATCACCGAAGCTGCATCGCAGTTGCGCACGATGAGGAGCGAGAAACGGCCCGTGATGAGGTTGCCGTCCACTCGTATGGACCGGTCGAGGATCCATAGAAAGCTTCCCACGGCGTGCGCGTAGGCGACGAGATAGGCGTGCATCAACCGCTGCGGGAGCGACTGTTTTTCATAGGGGTAGGTGTAGAGGACCAGCAGCACCACGGCCACTGCAACGAAGATCGCGACCGAAGGGCGGACCGCTCGGGACTGCGCCTGATCGGGCGGTTTGCCGGCCCTGACCCTCGGATGAACGGCCGCCCGCGTGTGGCGGCGGCTCATGCCGCCTTGAGCTGGAACCTCGCGCGGCGGCGTTGCACGGACAACAGGAACGCTATCGCCACCAAGCCCGCGAGCGCGATATGCCACGGAGCCACGGCGGGAGCGCTGAGCGCCCATTGGACCGACATCGAGAAGTTAAGTTGGCGAGAGAGGGAGTCATTGGCCACCAGAGGTCCACCGTGCCACCACCACTGATATGGGAAGTACGGGCCGTTCGTGTAGGTGGCGTCCCAGGAAAGAATGTTGCCACTCACGGGGTCGGAGGACCCGGTGATGGTTTCGTCGTTCACATAGGCGCCGTTCAAGGTTACGACTCCCGTGCCGGTGAAGCTGCCGCTCGCGTTCGCCGTGAGGTTGAACGTGTGAAGATATCCCGCGTAGTCGGTAAGCGTGATGGTGAACGTCCCTGTCTTGGCCTCGGCGCGGCCGGGTAGGCCGACGAGGACGAACATGGCTGCGAACACGAGCCACAGTGCTGCCTTGCGCGCCATTCGGCGCGATACCCATGGTTCTTTTCTCAATGAAACTACGGCCATCTCCGCTGGATGCATAGGTCACCTCTCCGTTTGTGCTCTATCCGCTGTGTGCTGTGCTGATGTCGTGGTCCACTGCCAGGAAACGCGGCCGCTTTGCGTCGCGCAACCGGGGATGGACAGTAGCGGATCAGGATCGTCCACTATGCAACAACTCCGTGAAGGTTCTGACACACCTCTGGGCGAAGCTGCGCGGCAGAGGGGTGTCGGAGGGCCAAATGCTTGAGATTACACGGATAGCCTTGCAAGGAGCGTAGTCATTTCAAGCGCCATTTTCGCTTGACCGAATTGCCTCTGCAAAGGTCGGGTAGGATGGGGATGACTGGACCGATACTGCCCGCGGCTCCAGGAAAGACAGGTTCGCTCACAGCACGCGCCGGTACACGGCCTCGTAGCTGTCCACGGCCGGAGCGAGACGAAATTGCGTCTGGGCCAGGTGGCGCGCGGCGCGCGCCATGCGCCGGCGCAAGTCTTCGTCGGTGAGCAGGCGGAGCGCGTGTCTTGCCATGCCAGCGATGTCGCCGACCGCGGCCAGGAAGCCGGTTTGGCCGTCGGCGACGACTTCGGATACGCCGCCCACGTCGGAGGCCACCACGGGAACCCCGCAAGCCATGGCTTCCAGGGCGGCCAGGCCGAAGCTTTCGGTCTGGCTGGGAAGAAGAAAAACATCGCTCTGCTGCAAAGTCGCGATCAGATCGCCGCGCTCGCCCAGTGCAGTCGGGTCGGGGACCGGCGCGGTGGTGTGCAGGATGCCCCTTGGCTGTGTCCGCCGTTTCCGGCTTCGTGCCCGTTTAGGGGATTCCATCACTTCGTCTCCGGCCCCCGCCACATCGAACCGGACAGGCGGATTTCCCGCATCACGGCTCACCGCGGAGGCGTCTTCCATCGGGGTTATGCGTCCGTTCAGCCGGGGCATGCTTTCGCGCTCCAGTACACCACGCGGTAGTCTCGAAAGAGGCCCCACGTTCCGTACACCACGGCGCTACTCCACCGCTTCCAGCCAAATCCCCGGCGCTTGCACTTCTTGGCCGCCAATCGCCTCACCTTGCGGTCGACCTCGTACTTGACCTTGTCGAACGCACGCCCCGAGTTGCCGACGCGAAAGTAGTTCACCCAACCCCGCAGAACTGGGTTCACCTGCGCCACCGCCGCTTGCATAGGCAAGTGGCGGCTCCTGCGCAGGATTTCCCCAACTTCCCGCAGAATTGCGATGACCTTCTTCGGTCGTGGCACTCTACTCGCATACCATCTTCCAGTCCTCGGGCTCCGTTCCCAACGGAACTCGAATCCCAGAAACGCGAAGCCGGACCCTCGGTCCGTGATTGTGACCAGACGGGTCTTCTCCATGTTGAGCGACACGCCGATGGCCTCCGCCTCTTGGCGGATGCGCTCCAGCGCTCGGTCGGCCCACTGCCGCCCCTTGGGGGTGTCGGCCGCGAGCACGACCATGTCGTCCAGGTATCGGGCATAGGTGATGGTGTCGCCTCCTCGGTCAAGGGCGTGGTCCAGTTCGTTGAGCGCGAGGTTCGCGAGAAGTGGCGACAGCGGCGAGCCTTGTGGCACGCCTCGGTCGCCAGTGCTCTTGAGAAATTGCTTCACCATCGCCAGCACGTTGCCGTCGACCACCCGTCGCGCCACCTTCGCCAAGATCCGGTCGTGCCGAATCGTATCGAACAACAACTCGACATACTACCCACCACCGCGACTATCCCCGGCGAGTGGTGATTGTTCGCCAGCGCCACCCTTTCGAAGGGCAAGCCCTCGCGGTGTTGGGGTGGGTGCACCGTCGTGGCGTTCTCTGCGCCAATACCATCCTGCCCGACGGCACGCGCACGATGATTCCGGCGACGTGGACTGACTACGCCTTCCAGGAATCCACGGCACAAGCGCCACCCTCCTCGGCTCGCCCGGCCGCAAGCCTCGCCCCCATTTCTGCGCTGTTGCACGCGCACACCGTCGTCACGCCTCTGATCCATCGACTCGAGAGCACCGATACTGCCCGCTTTGAATCACCAACGGAGGTCGAGCCGAATGCAGCTGCTCCTGAGTTTTGCGCAGAACCCATCGAACGACACAGAGCCAAGCCCAAACGTTTGGACGACTCTGCAGCGCGAACAACGAAGCGAGACCCTCGCCGTCCTCGCTCGCCTGCTCGCAAAGACGGCCACTCAGAACGTGGCCCCAAACCCGCACGAAGAACTGGAGGAACCACACGATGACTGAAACAAGCAAGATTTCGTCGACCCACCTTTCTCGATGCGCGTTCGTCTACATACGCCAGTCGAGCACGTCTCAGGTCGAGCACAACCGAGAATCGACCGACCGGCAGTATCGCCTGGTCGAGCGAGCGATTTCCCTGGGCTGGCGCGCCGATCAGGTCAGCGTCGTTGACAAGGACCTTGGCATCTCCGGCTCCGGGCTGGCCGAACGCTCTGGCTTCGCTCACATGACCGCAGAGGTAGCTCTTGGACGGGCGGGCATCGTGCTTGGCCTAGAAGTCTCTCGCCTCGCACGCAACAACGCCGAATGGTATCGCCTGCTCGACTTGTGTGGCGCGACCGACACGCTCATCGGCGACGCCGACGGCATTTACCATCCAGGCCTGTTCAACGACCGCCTGGTCCTCGGTCTCAAAGGCACGATGAGCGAAGCCGAGCTGCATGTTCTTCGTGCCCGTCTCAACGGCGGCATTCGCAACAAAGCCGAGCGCGGGGAATTGCGCCGTGGTCTGCCCATTGGCCTGGTTTGCGGCGACGCCGACGGCGAGGTCCTTCTCCATCCCGACGAGGCCGTTCGAGGCGCAATTCAGACCATCTTCGACCGCTTCGCCGAAATGGGCTCGGCCCGGCGTGTGTGGTTGCATTTCCGCTCCGAGGGGTTGCTCTTTCCCACGCGGCAAAATGCCTGGGCGGATGTCCGCTGGGTGGCTCCTGCCTACACCAAAATTCACGAGGTCTTGACCAACCCTGTGTATGCTGGCGCCTATGTCTATGGCAAAACGCGCCTTGAGCGCTTTGTCGATGAAAACGGGAACGTACGAAAGCGCATACGCAAGAGGCCGCAGTCCGAGTGGCCCGTCTTCATTCGCGAGCACCACACCGGCTTCATTGATTGGACGACTTTCGAGGCCAATCAAACACGGATCAAAAGCAACACACATCCGAGGCCTCATCAGCCAGGTGGTGCCGTGAGAGAAGGCGCAGCGCTGCTCCAGGGACTGGCCCGGTGTGGGCGTTGTAGTCGCAAGTTGCTCGTTTCCTATGCGGGCAAGTTTGCCACTCCCGCGTACCATTGCCCCGGCAACAACATCGCCAACGGCCGTGGTGAATACTGCATGCGGGTTGGCGGTCGCCAAATCGACGCCGCTGTCGCACGCACCTTCATCGCCGCCCTGGCTCCCGCTGGGCTTGAAGCTGCACTCCTGGCTGCTCAGCAAATCGAAGCCGACCAGGACGCTGTCGTCGCGCAGGTCAAGCTCCAGGTCGAGCGCACCCGCTACGAGGCCCACCGGGCCGAGCGGCGTTATCGCGCCGTCGATCCAGACAACCGCTTGGTGGCCCGCGGCCTCGAGGCAGAGTGGGAAAAGTGCCTGCATGAACTCCATGCCGCCGAGATGGATCTGGCACGACGCCAAGCCGAGAAGGCGCGTGTCCTGAGCGCCCAAGAGCGCACTCAGATTCTTGCCCTTGGCAAGGATATTGAACGTGCGTGGTCTGCACCGTCGACCACTGACCGTGATCGCAAAGAGCTTCTTCGCACGATGGTTGAAGAGGTCCTCGTCGACGTCAAACGCGACGACGAGAACGCACACCTGACGCTGCGGTGGCGCGGAGGACTGCTCACTGAGATCGATGTGCATTTGCCACGTTCGCGCCCAGCACCCATTCGCACCGACGAGGATGTCGTTCAGCTGGTACGCCGTCTTGCCGAGCACTACTCCGACGCCGTCATTGCCGGCATCCTCAATCGCCAAGGCAAAACCACCGCCAAAGGCATGCGGTTCACTGCCAATCGCGTCGGCAGTCTGCGCACGCACTGGCAAATTCCCTGCTTCAAAGCGTCCGAGAAGCAGCCGAGCGGTGATGTCGTCACCATCGATCGCGCCGCCGAAATTCTCGGCGTCGCACCGTCCACGGTCCATCGCTGGCTCAACGACGGCTTCATCGCCGGCGAGCAGCTTACCCCGGGGGCACCCTGGCGAATCCGCATCACCGATGACCTGCGCGCGTTTTGTCGACAAAACCCCGCCTGGCTACGTCGCAATGCTCGAAGCCACGCTCGCCCTCGGCGTCAGCCGCCAGACCGTCTTGCAGCGTGTGAAGCGAGGCGAGCTTCACGCCGTTCACGTCAACCAGGGACGCAGAAAAGGCCTGAAAATCAAGATACCTGAAGCGATGCCCGGACTCTTTGACCGTTTTGTATCAGATGGGGGTGCAGTATGACGAGGCATCCAAGTAGCGCGACAGATCGACGTCGACCACGCGGTGTCGGCCCTGGCGCAGCCCCATTCGCATTTTCTCGGTCGCCTCATGCGCACAACGTCCCGGCCGCGCCCCATACGAGCTGTCCGAGAAGTCGGCTTCGAAGATCGGTTCCAGAATAAGCCGGAGGGCACCTTGAACCACGCGGTCTCGAATCGCAGGAATCGAAATCACGCGGACTTTGCCGCCCTCCTTGGGAATCTCTCCTCGACGATACGGCCTCGGGTGGTACGCGTCCGCGCGCAGCTCCCCGGCGAGTTTCGCGAGAAACTCACCTCGGCCCTGCGCCTCAATCTTCTCGAACGTCTCGTCGTCGGACCCGGGGGCTCCGCCATTGCGCTTGGCCTCCAAGTACGCCGCTTCGAGCGTGTCCAGTTTCATGATGTGGACGTGCAATCCCCAGAAGCGATGTGCAGGGGCGGACTTCGCCCGTTGGCCTATCTTCGCTCGAAGTTCTTGCAGACTGATGGTGGGCTTTATCATCCCGCTCCTGCCTCGCTTCTTTGCTCCGATTGCCTCCGGCAGGGTCCCTTTGCTCGGCGGGCGTTACCCCGCTTCGTCGCTCATACGAACCCGTCCGTCAGGCTCTCGCCTTCGCCGCGCTTCGCCCTTGGGCTCGCGCGGCTACCTTGCTTCCGTGGGTTTTCTCCACGGGGCGAGGAGCTAGGGAGATAGGCTGGACGTGTAGGTGCGTGTAGTTTACGTAAGATCTGTTATCAGCGGTTTTGCGGATGCGATTCGGTGAAGGAAAAATGGCGCTTGTTCGGACTATGCTCAGAGCTGAGGCGTCGGGGGTGGTAGGCGCGGGTCCCGTGCTGCTAGAACCACAGCCCGCGAGCGCAATGGCGAAAAGCGCAGAGAGAACACAACAACCGGTCCCAGGTCGAATCCATCGAGTCATGGCTGCCTCCAGATCAAGTGGGCAGGTTATCAGCAAGTTCGAGGCCAAGGGCGAGTCTGTCCCCTGACTGGGGAATAGGCCAGATCATGGACGAATACCCTCAGAATTCTGATGGTTGGCGGACTCAACGGCCATGTTTCCACCCGCCACATGGGCTCTTCTCCACGTGGTTGCGAGGGGAATCAGTCCAACATCAGCGGTGCCAGACTCGGCACGCCGATTGCTGCTGTGGATCAAGCGGAGGACTTCATGCTCAAGGCGTCTACATGCGTTGCAGCCCTGTTCGTGGCTGGCCTGATCAGCTTGGCGTGTAGCAGTTCTGGTCTGAAAGCCAGAGGGAGCAGTGCAGGTGCCGGAAGCGTGGCAAATGGAGGTCAGGCCGGCAGCGGCGCGGGTGGAATAGCGGGATCAGGTGGCAGTGGTGGGGTAGTGGCAACGAGCGGCGCTGACGCCAGCGCTGCCAGTGGCAATGACGCTACGGCCTGCTATTCACTCTTCCATGCCTGCGCGGAGAATGCGGACTGCTGCGCCCCAAATCGGTGTCTCAACATCACGGGCACGCTCGCGTGCGAACAGGAGGGCCCAGCGGTCGGCGGCAGCACAGCCACGGGGGGAAGCAGTGGGACAGGCGGAACCGGCGGTGCTTCGTCGAGTAGCAGCGGGGTTTCTTGCTACGATTCCAGCGGCACCATCGCGGCCACGGCCAAGACCTGCACCCTGGCAAGCGATTGCAAGCAGGTAGTCCAGCCAACCTCAAACTGTTGCGGCGCTATCTCGGAGGTAGGCCTGGCCAAGTTATCCTCGTGCACTTTCCCCACGCTGCCATGCGAAAATACTTCCTGCCCCATCACCAACCCAGCGGAGCAGGCCGAGGATGGCAAGAATACAGTTCAGGGCGGCTCCATCGGCCTGGAGTGCGTGGGCGGCCAGTGCATGACTGTTGTGACTGGCGGTGCGGATGCAGCAGCAGATGCGACTGGCGGTGCGACGAGCGTAGGCGGTGCGGGTGGCAGCGGCGGTGCCCTAACCGCAGGAGGCGCAGCCGGCACGGGCGGATCAGTTGCGGTTTCTGACGGTTCAGTCACTACCGACCTGGACAGTTGCTCAAATGATGCCGACTGCCTGTCGTCGTGCATCTGGGTAACAGCCCCCACCGATTCGAACCAGTGCACCGCCTTCTATTGTTGCGGCATGACGTGGCTGAGCAAGAAGAGATGTGAAGCCAATCAAGCTGCTTGGTCATCCTATTGCCCCAACCAGTCTCCGCAACTCGGGGAGTGCCCATGCGCGGAGCAGTGCACTGGTGAGGTATTTGCCTGCGTTGGTGGACGATGCGCGTCTTTGTGCCCGCTCCCCATCGATGCGGCGGGCCGGGATGGACCGACATTCTGAATGAAGCGACGTCAATACCCCGGACGCTTCAAAGACTGCTGCTGCCAGTTCTCTCCGATGCGACCTGTTCAAGGGGCAGGGAGCACCCGGCTCCATGATCTGCTGCGCACTGAATTACGCGAAACCGTTTCGCATAATTCCCGCAGCATGTGCACCACGGAGGCTGCACCTCTTCCTTCACCCGCCGACACACCCACCCCCGGTGTATGGACGATGGTGGGTACGTTGCAACAAAGGGGGACCCAGGTTCTGTAGCCGACTGAAAACGAGCGAGAGGCTGGCACGCAGATCATCGCTCGCGAGGCCAAGACTCCAGGTAGAATGGCTGACGGAGTGATCATGGACGTGAAACATTGTTTTGCAGTAGCCTGCCTGCTGTCATCCACCCCGCTGGCTGCTTGCACCAGCAACAACACGGCGGCTTCCGGCTCCGGAGGACATGCAGGTGGAACTGCGGGCACGACCGGCACCGGTGGATACGGCGGTTCGGGCACAGCGCCTGATTCGTGCCAGCAAGCAGTGAACCTTTGTCTGTGCTCGAGTGCCGGTTCCGAGGCCGCGTGCGGACGCGTCGCCGGATGCACGTACTCGGCCACTGCGGGGACCTGTAAGTACAACGGGATTGACAGTTGCGACGCCATCCCTTCTCCCACTGCGTGTACTGCTGTGCCAGGGTGTTGGATCAATACGGACATCATGGGCTACAAGACGTGTCATGGGGAACCATCCTGCAACGCTTCCGCGCAAGCCGACTGTTTAGCGCTGACTGGTTGTGCGTGGGACGGCTGCACCGGAACTCCGACCCCGTGCTCATCCTTCACGAGCGAATCGACATGTGCATCGAGTTCTATTTGCGGGTGGGGCGCGACAGGGACCATCAAACCACCAAGTGGCTCCCCAGGCGGCCAAGGCGCTTGCGCTAGCCTCGGCCTCACGTGGGCCGGCTGCGTTGACACTCCCTCCGCAACTTCCGCATGTACCGCTGGTACGACAGGCACCGGCGGCATGACTGCACCCGGTGGCATGACAGGCACCGGTGGTATACGCAGCACTGGCGGCACGACTGCGACAGGTGGGACCACGGGCACCGGTGGGACAACAGGGACCGGCGGGAGCGCGGGTAGCTGCGATCCCAACACCCAGGGCAACTCCACCGCGTGCTCGGCTTGCAAGAACTCTGCGCAAAGCGGGACGTGCAAGAGCCTGCACGACGCATGCGTGCAAGACGCAAACTGTGTTGCACTCTCCAATTGTGTTAGCGGCTGCAGTGATCAAACTTGCGTCTATAGCTGCTATTCGCAACAACAGCCATCTTCGCAGCAGAAACTTCTGGCCCTCGTGGGGTGCACCCTGGCGCAATGCCACGACCAGTGCGAATGCCCAGGTTGCTCAGACGGCCAGGGTGCTTGTCAGGGCTGTCTGCAATCAAGTTGCCTGAGTGCATGCGTCGCCTGCGACGAGAACGCCGATTACCAGGCGGAGTCTTTTTGTGAATATGACCTGTGCGCCGGCAGCACAGACACGACTTGTATCACCAACTGCAATCAGATGTTTCCCAACGCCGCCACCGCCGTCGCCCCGTTCGCTACGTGCGTTCAAGCCAATTGCCAATCGCAATGCGGCTCGTAACAATCTGGTCGGCGGTCCCGACTACGCTGCCGTCCTATCGTGCAAACGGCCTTTCGGTTGGGCATCAGAACCGAGAGAGCCTGGTCTCGTTGCCGACGGCTTGGATAAGAACTTGCTGAACGAGCACAGCTCA
>CAVWUP010000024.1:0-53113 GCA_963758155.1 uncultured delta proteobacterium | reverse complement strand
CGGTGGTCAGAGGTCCGTGGGGATCCCGCTTCTCGTCGATTTCTGCGCGCTGAACCCACGCCCGAATGGCCGTCTCCCCCAAATCAAGCTCCCTGGCAACCTGGGCGATGGTCTTGCCACTCGTGCGCACTAGGCGCACGACCTCAGCCTTGTACTGTCGGGTAAATGTCCGTCTCTTTCTTCGTTCCATGGATGTCCTCCATCATATCGGAGGTGTCCACGAAACCGGGGCAGGCTCATCTTGACTCTTGAACCCTTGACCTCCGTCAACGAAGTCCCTCCCTCACCCAGCCCCAACTTTCTCGCGACCAGCTTGTAGGCCGAGAGCTGGGCTGCAACACCTTGCAAAACGCGGTCTTCTCGGGCTGCCGGCGCGAATAGACCGGGTCTGCTGATGCGGCTTGTGCGCGTGCCGTTGCCTTCACATTGGAGAGTTGTCGGCAGCAGGCTCGCTGGCAGGTGCGTGTCGCCTCCGCGGACCCGCTCTGTCACGCGTCCGGCAGCAACTTGCGCAATTGGGCGATGGCCTCAGTGTGCAATTGGCACACGCGCGGCTCGCTCACTTTGAGTATGCCGGCGATCTCGCGGTAGGTGAGATCTTCGATGTAGTGCAACGACAGCACCAAGCGCAGACGCTCGGGTAGCTTTTCCACGGCTTCAGTCAGGCGGCGCACCGCCTCGGCACGCAGCACATTTGCGTCGGTGGTCTCGCCACCAGCCAATGTGGGCAGGATGGAATCGAGCGGCAGGGGCGGCTCGAGCAGGGCGGCCATGTCGCTCGCCTCTTCTATGTCCACGCCCAGCTCACTCGCCACTTCTTCCACTGTGGCCTCGCGGCCCAAATCGCCTGCCAGCTTCTTGCGGGTTTTGACCAAATCATCAGTGCGATTACGCAATCGTCGCGGCAAGTGGTCCAGCCGGCGCAATTCGTCCAGCATGGCGCCGCGCACGCGGTGCTCGGCAAATGTGGCAAAGGAAGCGCCCCGGCTCGGATCGAAACGTCGACCCGCCTCGATGAGCCCGATGGCCCCGGCTGACCACAGATCGTCGTAGGCACTGCGCAGACCGGTGCGGGAGATCAGCCGCCGGGCCATGCGCTCGACCATACTGCCGTACTGTTCGAGGATGGTGGTGTCGTCCAGGGCCGGTGCGGCCCCACCATTCGCGTAACTTGCTATTGCCCTATGCATGGTGACCGTCCTAGCGCGGGACTTCCGCCTCTCTCATCAAGCGCTGCCACATCATCTTCATGCCGCCTTCCAGAATCTGCGGCGCCGGCTCACTGAACAGGCGCGCGGCCACTTCCGCGATGGCGCGGCTGGCGGGCGCCATGGGAAAGAGATCCACCACTGGCCTCTGTGCCATCACCGCGCGATGCACGTTCTCGTCGCGCGGGACGTAGCCCAGGTGGCGCAGCTTCGCGGTGAGAAATCGGCCGGTGACCGTGGACAGTTTCTGGAACATGTCCCGCGCCGGCATTTCATCCACCACGGGATTGATGACCACGGCGAAATTACGAATGCCCGCTTGTTGCGACAGCACCTTGACCACCGCGTACGCATCCACCAGCGAGGTGGGCTCGGGGCTCAACACCAGCACCACCTCCTGGGCCATGCCCACGAAGAACAGCACGTTGTCACCGATGCCCGCGCCGGAATCGATGATGACCAGATCGAAATGGTCCTCCAGCCCGTCGAGCGCGGCCACCAGACGCAACTTGTCCTTGCGCTCCAGCTCGGTCAGGCGCTGCACGCCCGAACCCGCGGGCAAGATGTGAATGTTGGGCGCCGTTTGGATGAGCACGTCCATGGCGGACACGCCGGCTTGCAACAGATCGCCGATGTGGTGCATGGGCTTGACGCCGAAGATGATGTCGACGTTGGCCAGCCCCAGATCCGCATCTAGGATCAACACGCGCTTGCCCGCACGCGCGGCCAGCGCGGCCAAATTCGCCGACATGTTGGTCTTGCCCACGCCACCCTTGCCGCTGGTGACGGCAATCACCCGCAAGAGTTCGCGCGGGGCCTCGACCACCGGCGGCCGATTGACGAGACGAAGGCGAAGGTTGTCTGCTTGGTCCATGGTTAGTCTCCCTTGCCCAGGGCCAGTTCGAGCAACAGTGCTGAGGTGGCGGGGTGCACGTCGTCGGGCACCTTCTGGCCGTCCGTCACGCAGGAAACCGGGCAGGTCAACTCGCTGGCCACGGACAGCACGCCCGCGGGGCCATCGGTTTCGTCCAGCTTGGTGAAGATCACGCGGCCCACGCCGCGCGCCTTGAAACGCCGGACCGCAGCGCGCAGCTCGCGGCCGCCGGTCGCGGCTGACAACACCAGGTGTTGCTCCGCCTCGGGCGCCGCCTTGAGCAGCTGGGCTTGCGCCTCCAACGCCGCGGGATCCGATCGACCCGCGGTATCGATGAGCACCAGCTGCGCCTCCTTTTCGGCGGCGATGGCTTCGCGCAGCCCCGCTTGATCGCGCGCCACGTGCGTGGGCACGCCCATGATTTCGCCGTAGCGGCCGATGTGATCCTTGGCTCCGATACGATAGGTGTCGACGGTCACCAGCGCCACCTTGAGCTTGCTTTCCAGGAGCGCGCGCGCCGCGATCTTCGCGATGGTGGTGGTCTTGCCCACGCCCGGCGGTCCCACCAAGGCGATCACCCGGCGGCCTTCGCCTTGCCAGGGCGGCAGGGCCGGGGTCAGACGCCGACGCAGTCCTTCGCGCAGAGATTCCATGATTTCGCGTTCGCCATAGCCCGCGGCTGTGCGCACAGCCGCGCGCACCAGTTCGTCGGCAAGGGCCGGCTCAGCGCCCCGTTCCACCAGGCGGCGCATGACCGCGGCGGCTGCGGGAACCAGGCCATCGTTGGTGCGCGCCGACGCGATACGCGGCTCAGCCTTGTTGGACCGCACCTCGGCGCGCAGTTGGTCGACGATGCGACGCAGAGCCAAGACCTCACTCTCCAAATCGAACGATTCACCCGCGGAGCTGGGCTCGCTGCGGCCCGCGTGCCTGGCTCTGGCCTCGCCTTGGCTCGAATAGCTGGAAGCGGATTCGCCGTGGCCTCCATGGGTCGCGGTGATCTCGATCTCCTTGCGTCCAAAGAAGCCACCCACCTCACGGGTCTTGAGGATGATGGCTTCCTCGCCCAGCGCCGAACGAACGGCGTCCAGGGCTGTGCGGGGATCGGGACCGCGGAAGGTTTTGACAACGGCGTTCATCGGGTTTTTCTCCTCATGCGGCCTTGGTCCAAGGCGTGGGTGACAAATCGAGAGTGCCGACCGGCTCGACCTGCGTGCCGGGCACCAATTCGCGCGCCGTGATCACCCACAGGTCGGGCACGAAGCGCGATGCGAACTCGTACAGCGGCCGGCGCAAATCGGGCGGGGCGATGAGCACAGTGGGGTGGCCGCCAGCGGCCAGTCCCGAGGCATGAGCCTCCAGCGTGCTGATGAAGCGTTTGGCCGTGGCCAGTTCCAGCGCCAAAGACGCCTCGCCGTCGGTCTGGCCCAGGGCCTTGCGCAGGCATTCCTCGGCCGCGCGGTCCAAGGTCAGGGCGTGCACCGTGCCCTTGGCGTCGGACAGGCGCGAGGTGATCTGGCGGGCGAAACGCCGACGCACCTGCTCCACCAGGAAGGCGGTGTCCTTGCTGCGCGGGGCTGCGTCGCCAATGGCTTCGAGCACGCTGCGGAAGTCGCGAATCGACAGACCCTCGCGCAAGACACCGCGCACCACGCGCACCACTTCACCCAGGGTGATGGTGTTGGGCACCACGTCCTCGACCAGCTTGGGCGCTTCCTTCCCACAATGAGCCAGCAGCTCCTGAATCTCTTGTCGTCCCACCAGCTCGTGGGCGTTGTGGCGCAGCACCTCGGACAGGTGGGTGGTGATGACCGACGCCGCGTCCACCACGGTCAGGCCCGAAGCCTCGGCGCGCGCGCGCTCGCCCGGCAGCACCCACAAGGCCGGCAGACCAAAGGCGGGCTCCTTGGCAGGAATCCCGGCGAGACCCGGCAGCTGCGGCGTCTTGCCCGACTGGTCCAGCACCATGAGTCGGTCGACATAGGCCACGCCCGTGGCCAGATCCACGCCGCGCAACTTGATACGGTATTCGTTGCCGTCCAGGCGCAGATTGTCGCGCAGGTGAACCGCGGGAATGATCACACCGATGTCCCCGGCGATCTGTCGGCGCAGGTTGGTCACCCGGCCGGGCAGCTCGCCACCCTTGTCCAGGTCGATGAGCCGCAAGAGCCCGTGTCCCACTTCCAGTTCCAACGTGTCGAGCCCGACCAGGTCGCCCAGCTTCTCGCCCGTACCGGCCTGAGCCTGGGCCGCCGCGGCCTGCTGCGCCTGCACCGTGGCCGCAGGCGGGGCCACGCGACGGCGCGACATCAGGAAGGCCGCGCCAGCCAGAGCGCCGAAGACCAAGAACGGCATGCCCGGCAGCAGGCCCAGCACGAAGAGCACGCCGGATGCGTGCATCATCGTGCGGCGCTGACCGAAAACCTGCAGAGCCATTTCGGTTCCCAGGTGCGAGCCCGAGCTGGCGCGCGTGACCGTGATGCCGGCCGCGGTCGACACCAGCAACGCCGGCATCTGGCTGACCAAACCGTCGCCGATGGTCAGGATGGTGTAGGTCTCGACCGCCGCGGAGAGCGACATGTGGTCGCGCGCCAGGCCGGCGACCAGGCCGCCCACTATATTGATGAGGGTGATGATGAGGCCGGCGATGGCATCGCCGCGCACGAACTTGCTGGCCCCGTCCATGGCGCCGAAGAACTCGACCTCGCGTTCCAGGCCGGAGCGGCGGGCGCGCGCCTCGCGGTCGTCGATGATTCCGGCGGCCAGATCGGCATCGATGGACATCTGCTTGCCCGGCAAGGCGTCCAAGGTGAAGCGCGCCGCAACCTCGGCCACGCGGCCAGAACCGCGGGTGATGACCACGAAGTTCACCACCAAGAGGATGAGAAAGACCACCGAGCCGACGATGAGGCTGCCGCCCACGGTGAACTGACCGAAAGCCTGAATGATGTGGCCCGCGGCGCCGGTGCCTTCCGAACCTTGCAGAAGAATGAGCCGGGTGGTGGCCACGTTGAGGCCCAGCCGGAACAGAGTCACGATGAGCAGCAAGGTGGGGAAGACGGAAAAATCGAGAGGCTTGGCCACGCCCAGCGCGACCAGCAACACCAGCAAGGCCACGCCGATGCTGACCGCGAGCAGGCCGTCGAGGGCCAGCGGCGGCAAGGGCAGAAGCAAGAGAGCCACGACACCCAGCACGGCCACGGCGAGCAGCAGATCGCTGCGCGAAGCGGTTCCGGTGCCCGGAGTAGGGGCAGCGGCTGGGGCGGCAGGACTCATGCGGCTCCTCGCGCAGCACGGACTTGAGCGGCGCCGTTACGATTCAGCACGCGGTAGACAAAGGCGAGAATCGCGGCCACCGCGCGATAGGTCTCCGCTGGCACCGCGCGACCCACCTTCACCCGGCGATAAAGCAGTCGGGCCAGCGCGATGTCCTCGATGATGGGGATACCGTGCTCGCGGGCCAGCTCGCGCATGATCTCGGCCAAGCGGCCCTTGCCCTTGGCGGTCACGCGCGGCGCTGAATCCTCGCCCGGCCGATAGCGAATGGCCACCGCCACGTGAGTCGGGTTGACCACCAAGGCGTCCGCGCGTGGAACCTCGACCCGGGCATGGCCCTTGGCCAGCTCGCGATGGCGCCGGCGGCGACGCGAGCGGATCAAGGGATCGCCCTCTTCTTCACGAAAGTCACGCTTGGCCTCTTCCTTGGTCATCTTCATGCGCTGGTGATAGCGATAACGGGTCAGTGCAAGGTCCAGGCCGGCCAGCACACCCAGCGCCGCCAGAATCCTGACGAAGCCGTGGGCCAGAGGGCCATAGGTGGACTGGAGTTGCGCGGCCGGCGACTGTTGCAACATGCGAGGCAGCGTCAGAAAGTCGTCATGGAACACGCTCCACACCGCGTACCCCAGGGTCACGGTCTTGACAGCGGTGAGCGACAGATCGACCAGCATCTCCTTGCGGAAAAGCCGGCCCATGCGACCCCCGCCAAAGACCCGCGAAAAATCCGGCATGGCCAGGTGGGCCCAGGTGCCCAGCTTGGTCTGCGCAGCCAGAGCCACCGACGCGGCCAGGGCCACGGAGACCGTCACGGTCAAGGCGATGAACAGAGGTCGCGACAGCAAGGGAATGAGGCGGCTCGGTGTGGTCTGGGGCAGGCCGTCGACCGCGGCCCACACCAGATTCACCAGGGCGTCGCGCAGCGCAGGCCCCACCGCGGTCAGCGCGCCCAGCCCGGCCAAGAGCGCCGCCCACATGGCCACGTCGCGGCTGACGGCAATGTTGCCTTCTTCCTGCGCTTGCTGCAGCCGTCGGTGACTCGCTTTCTCTGTCTGGTCTTCTCTCTGGGTGTCGGCCATGGCGCCGCCCTCAATGGCCGATCAAGGCCGAACGTGCGGCCTCGGCTGCCATCAAAGCAGCGGGCGGCGCCACCAGGTAGAGAGCCCCGGCCCCTGCCAGCAGGGCCACCGAAAAACCGATGTTGGAAAGACCGAGTTGCGGCGTGGTGCGGTTGAGCAGGCCAAGCGACAGGTGTCCGATGGTCACGGCCGCGAGAACCGGAAAGGCGATGCGGATGGACAGGGCGATGGCGCCAGCGGACTGGCCCACCACGCGGGAGGCCAGCTCGCTCATCGAAATGGGCGAGCCGGGCGGGATGTCGATGACCGAGCGACACAGCCAGGCCACGGCTTCGCGGTGTATGCCGCCGGCCACGGCAAAGCCCAGCGCCAGCAGAGAGAGAACCTGCGACACCGAGGGAGACTCGGCACCGTGAATCGGATCGTAAGTCGCGGCGATGCTCAGCCCCATCGAGATACCGATGGCCGAGCCGGCCGCGGCCGCGGCGTCGAGAACCAGCCGCGCGGAGAGACCAGCGCAAAGGCCCAGCATGGCTTCCGCGATGGCCGCGATGATGAAACGATCGGCGTGATCCCAGGCGACAAAGGCCGGCGCGCCTGCGCCCAAGAACGCCGCTGTTGACACGGCCGCGGCCGCGGCCATGCGCACCCGGCCGGGAATGGCGGGCAGGCCGAAGAGCGGAACCACGGCAAACAGGCCGGCGCAGCGGATCATCACCAGGATGAAAGCGGCGGCCATCGGCGAATAGCTAAGCGCCATGGCAACTCACAAGTGCTGCGACATGCGCTCCATGGCGCCGGCCAGGTACTGGGCCATGCGCTCGACGGCCCAGCCACCGGCAAACCAGGCCACCAGCACGGCGGCCAGCATGCGCGGCAAGAATCCCACGGCCGGATCGTTGATTTGGGTCGCGGCCTGCAGCAGCCCGACCACCAAACCGACAAGCAGCAACGCGCCCACGAAAGGCCCACCCACGGTGGCCAGCATGGCGAAACCTTCACGCAGCAATGCGGAAGGTAGATCGAGCGACATCAAAAGCTCCGAATCAAGGAAGAGACCACCAGATGCCAGCCGCCGGCGAGGAGGAACACCCCCAGCTTGAGCGGCAGCGCCACCATGGTCGGCGGCACCATCATCATGCCGAGTGACATGAGGATGACGGCGACCAGAAGATCGATGAGCAGCATGGGCACGAAAAGAAAGAGACCCATGCGAAAGGCGGTGCCCAGCTCGGACACCATGAAGGCCGGCACCAGCACGGTGAAGGGGACGGCTTCACCACGCGCAGGCCGCGCCGAGGCGGAAACCTCGAAGAACAGGCGCAGGTCTTCTTCGCGCGTCTGCTTCAGCATCCAGTCGGACAACGGGCCCTGGGCCCGCTGCAAGGCCTCGCTCATGGAGATCTTGTCGTCCATGAGCGGCGAAAAGGCCTGCTCGTGCACCCGCCGGACAGTGGGCGCCATGATGAAAAGCGTGAGGAAGAGCGACAACCCGATGAGCACCTGATTGGGGGGCAACTGGGGTGTGCCCAAGGCCTGGCGCAAGAACGAGAGCACGATCACCACGCGGGTGAACGAGGTGACCGACAGGACCAGAGCTGTGCCGAACGACAGCGCGGTCAGAATCAGAAAGATCTTGATGGCCGAGGAACCACCGCCACTGGCCACGGCCAGCTCGTTGCTGGCGCCCACGGCTTTGGAAAGCAGCTGTGTCGTGGTCGGGCCGTTCATGAAACCTTGCCCGAAAGCCCCTGGGCCAGCTTGTTGCGCAGTTCCTGATCTTCGTAGCTTTCGTCCAGGAGCTCACGGAAGGCAGCGGCATCGCGCGCCGAGGAATCCTTGGGCCGACGCCCAAACAATCGACTGAGCACGCCCATCTCGCCCTCGGGCTCGGACGGCGCATCGATGGTCACCTCCGGCTCAGAGTCGTCCGGCTGTTCCTTCACCGCAGGCAGGTTGCCCATCACCGCCGCGACCGGCGCCTCGGTCTTGCCTTCCAGCGATCCCAGAAGAGCGATGCCCGCTTCGCTCGCGCCCAGCACCATGGTCTGCCCGTTCACCCGCGCCACCAACAAGGCACGCTTGGGCCCGATGGCTGCCGTTTCCAAAATCTGGATCAAACCCTGACGTCGCGAGCGCCGCCGCGTCAGCATCAGCGCGCCGCCGCCCAGGGCCGCCAGCATGACGACAGCGAGGACCAACGAAAACCCGGCGTGGCTGGCACCGGCGGCTGCGACCGAAGGCGCGGAAAGGCTGCGAGCCGGGGCTGGGAGGCTGGCAGCAGGGGTGGGCCCGGCGGCCGGGGCCGCGGTCGCAGGCGCCGGTGCCATCGGCTTGGCCTCTTGCCTGACAGGCTTGGGCGGTGCGGCCGGCGCTGGCGCTGGTGCGGGGACGGTGAGCACCGCCGGCTTGGCTGCTTGCACAGGCAAGGTTGTGGGTTCGACACTGGGCTTTGGTTCGGCCGCTGGCTTGGTGGCTTGCGGCTCGTCTTCCTCAGTTTCCGTCTTGGCGGCAAAAGCCGTCCCTGCGGGCAGAGCCAGCGCAGCGGCCAGCAGCTCCTGCGAGGCGGTGCGAGCCGCAGGCTTGGCGGCTTGGCGTCGGCCCGCCGGCAGTCGGTCCGGGGCGTCGGCGATAACGGCTGCGGCGGCGATCGATCCGCAAGAGAACTGCACGCGCAACCCTGACTCCGTGGTCGAGACGCTCGCGGGTTCACGGCAGCGCAGGCCGGGATCCAAGGGAACTTCCAGCTTGGTGTAGCGCGTGCGCGTGCGAGCCGCGATGGGGTGGTCGCCATTGTCGAACACCTCACGCTCTGAGGTGGCGCCGTCGACGAAGACGTAGAGCAGGCTGTGGCCGGTCATGGGCCGGGCCGCGCGCGCCGGCACCGGCTCCGACGTCGCAATATCGATGACCACGTCGCTGTCGTGGGCGTCGCTGGTGACACCCGTGACAGTGACCGCGAGTACAGGAAGCAAGGCCAGTTGGGTCAACATCACGAGTCCTCCTCAGCGTAGACGGGCGATTCTTTCCGATGGGCTGACGATGTCGCTGATGCGAATACCGAACTTGTCATTGACCACCACCGCCTCGCCGCGCGCCACCAGGCGACCGTTGATGAGAATGTCGAGCGCCTCGCCCGCGATCTTGTCCAGCTCGATGACCGAGCCGGGGCTCAGGTTGAGCAGGTCCTGGATCGACATGCGCGCCCGCCCCAGTTCAACAGAAAGATCGAGCGGGACGTCGAGCAACAACTCGAGACGTCGTCCTTGTGTTGCCGAATCGGTCGTGTTGGGGGTTTCCTCGGCCATGGTTTCCTCGTGCTGGGATCGTTAGGCGGCGGCCTGGGTGAAGGTGTGCGAGCCCGGACGTGCGGGGCGGCTGGAAGCAGCGCCCTGCACGATGGATTTCAATACTTCGACGGCCATTCCGCCCCCTACCACCTTGGGCAGCGCGGTCATCTTGGGTCGCTCCTGCACCATCACCGGCAGAGGCGAGCCCTCGCTGGTGTTGAGCGTGACGACATCGCCGACCTTGAGTCCCAGCAAGTCAGACAGGCGCAAGTGGTAGCGCCCCATTTCGACTCGCAGCTCGATTTCCACCAGTTCCAACTCACGCGCCAGCGCCTGCCCGAAACGGGCGTCGCGCTGCCCGCCCAAGCGGGGCGGCGAGCTCAACAATTTCTTGGCCGCTTCCACCGCGGCGTAGGGGATGGCCAGCATCAAGCGGCCGTCGATGGGGCCGGTGACTTCGAAGGCACACAGAATCGCCACGTCGCTGGGCGTGGCAATGGCGGCCATGCGCGGGTCGGATTCGAAACGCACGGCCTGCGGCTTGAACGACAGCACGCCTTCCCACGAGGTGGCCATGGCGTCGGACAGCATGTTGAGCACCTGGCGCAGCACCACCTTTTCCACGTGGGTCAGCTCCGAGCGCGCATCGCTGGGTTCGGACTTGGCCTTGCGATCGCCGAGCGACGCGGCCAGCAGCGACTGGGCCAGCGGCCCCTCGATGATGACCAGCGCCAGCCCGTGCCCGGCGCCCAGGCTCATCACGGCGACGGCGTTCTTGCCGTTGAGGAAGCCGTTGATGTCGGCAAACTTCATCAAGCTGGCGGGCGCGGCCGTCACCCGCAATTCCAGGCGGGTGCGTCCAGACAGGGTGCGACCAAAGAGCGAGGCGATGCGATCATTGATGGAATCCAGGGTGGGCATCTGACCGCGAATGATGCGGTCCTGGCTGGTCAAATCGTAGGGCACCACCGGCCCTTGGGCATCAGCCGCGCCGGCTTCCGGAGGAACCTGGCCCTCCTGGATGGCCTGCATGAGGGCTTCAACTTCTGTTGGATCGAGAGGAGATGCCATGAAGAAGACCCTTCGCTTACTGAATGATGAAATCCGTGACGTACAAGGCGTGCACGCGACGGCCCGGCACGATCTCGTCCAGGCGTTTCATGAGGGCGACCTTGGTGCGTTCGATGCCGTCGCTGCCGCGCAACTCGTCGAGCGTGCGGTCAGAGAAGTAGGTGATCACGGAATCGCGGATCTGCGGCAGGCGCGCCTGCACGACTTCCTTGTCGGCGTCGGCGGTGACTTCCACATCGAAGGCCACGCGCACATAGCGGTCCTGGTCGACCCCGCGCAGCTGGATGACGAAATTTTCGAGCTTGAGCACCGGCCCGGGTGCCGGCGCATGCCCAGGCCCACCACTAGGCCCTGCGGCTTCGCCGTGTGCGCTGGGCGCTGGCGCCTCCGCAGCGACCGGGGCAGGAGCCGCGGACGGCTTCCTCATCACCATAAACATCACCGCGCCCATCATCAGGACGTTCACGCCGAGAATGAGGGGAACCAACTTGTTTGAGCTGCCTGCTTTGGGAGCTGCTGCTGCCGCTGCTGCTGCCGGGGCTGCCTCTTCTGCTTGTGCCATGGCGTTTCTCCAGCGCATGGTTCAGCAAGCCGCGTGCCTGTCTGATGGCAATGATCCCGCGGAGTTCTGCGCGTCAGGCCACTGACGCGGCCACGTCTTGGCGTCAGGATGGTGGCGGGGACCGCAACGCGCCGATTGCCCAATGACAAGACTAAAGACCGAGTGTCATTGCGCCGACATATTGATCATGAGGACGGGGTTGGTGCGTCCATGAACATATCTCAATCTCGCCACGACCATCATGAGGAACCGTCCATCGAAACCTTCGAGCCCGGCATCCTCACCCACAAGATCGAAGAAATCGCCCTGCGGGCCGTGACCGACAGCAAGGCGATCCAGCGCAGCCTGCCTGACGTCGCGGCTCACGTGATCGAGCTGTGCCAGCTCAACACCACCGACGCAGCCCGGGTCGAAAACACTGTCGGCAAGGATCCTTTCATCAGCGGCCAGCTGGTTTCTGTGGCCAACTCCGCCATGTTCGCGCCCCGAGTCCCCATTGTCGGCGTGCGCGACGCCGTGGTTCGACTGGGCATCGACAACGTGTGCGACATCGTCATGATGATCGTGAGCAACTCGACCATGTACCGGGTCAAGGGGTTCGACCTGGAAGTCGAGAGACTGCGCAAACGCGGCCTGGCCGCTGCGCTTGCGGCCCGCGCTATGTCGCGCCTGATGCGCTCCGATCCCGCGGACTACGCCTTTCTGGCGGGACTCATGCACGACATCGGCGAGTTGGTCCTGCTCGAACGTTGCGCGACTGTGGGCAAGGTCACGCCTGAGATGATGGCCGACGAAAACGAAGGGCCGGTGATTCGCGCGACCATCGCCCGCCTCCATACCGAGTTGGGCGCCGCCGTGTGCCGCATCTGGAAGCTGCCACCCAGCGTGGTGGATTCGGTCCTTTTCCACCACAACTGCCGCCGGGGCGAGAACCGCTATCTCACCACGGCGTTGGTGGCTGCGGCTGACCGCATCACCGACCACATGGGCCTCAACGGAGAACCCCAGCCTCTCGACGTCACGGCTCCCCTGTTCACCGATCTCAAGCTGACAGCCGACTTGGTGCGGGCGGTGGTGGCAGAAACGGAACGCACCCTGCCCGGCTTGGCCTTCGGACACTAGCGACGTAGCTAGAGTCTGTCGGGAAATTGCGGGCCGCCCGCAGGGCCGGCCCGCGGATCGCGGGTCGCGGGTCGCGGCTCGCGTGAGCGAGGGCGTGAGCGAGTTCGTGGGCGTTTTGCGGGAAGACGAAGAGCGGATCGCGGGCCGCTCACGCTCACGCCAGCCGCCCACCCAGGTCGCTTGCCGCTGGTCGCTACCGCTCATGCGACCGCTCACGCTGGCCGATCTGCGCTAACCAGGTAGCTTTCGGCCACAAACGTGACGACCCGGCAGGCTGGTCAGGATTGTGACGAGCGAGAAGGTTGGTGTCGCCGAACGCGAAACTGTGCAGGCAACATCCGGCGATTGCTCGGGAAATTCTCATTTCCCCGTCGACGAGTGCGGTCGGCACGCGGCTTGCGAGAGCGTTCCTGCACAAGGAGGCTCCCGTGAAGTCAGCAACCGCCACCATCTCCGTCGAAGAATTCAACCTGCCCCCCGACTTGACCCCTGAGGTCGAGTCGCTGAGGCCCACCCTCGATCAGCTCGTGCGCGAGAATGCCAGTTTGCGTTGCGCCTTGGCTGCCAGCAGCCAGATGCGCAATCTCGCCTACCGCGATCCTCTCACGGAGCTGTGGAACCGGCACGTCTTCGAAAGCCGCCTGCTCGAAGAGCTCTGTCGTGCGCGCTTCCGCCCCAGCTGCTGCCTGTCGATTGTAGTTGTGGATGTCTTGGGCATGACGGCGATCAATGAGATCCATGGGCGTGATGCCGGGGATCGTTGTCTCAAGGGAGTCGCCTGCCTGCTGCGAGAGTCAGTGCGTGAATACGACGTGGTGGCGCGCCTGGGCGGCGATGAGTTCGCGATTCTGCTTCCTGACGCCGATGCCCGCGGTGCCGCCCACGTGATGGCGCGCATACGCCGGCTGACCAACGATGCCAACGGCCGTTGGGGACTTCCTCTGGGTCTGAGCATGGGCAGCGCCACCACCCCCGACGGGGAAACCAGCGGCAGCAGCCTGCTTCGCTGCGCCGAGGTGTCTCTGCAGTGCGACCAAGAGCGCCGCGAGGGCTTGATCTAACCAGGATCTCGTACAGCGCGATCCAATATGGGGCGGGTTACCTACTTCCACAGAGGCACAGAGGGCACAGAGATCGGATGAGAAGAAGGAATTGGGGCTGCGCTGTATCCAACCATTCGCTCTCTCCTCCGCCTCTGCGGCCTCTGTGTCTCTGTGAGAAATAGGTAACTTTGATCCACGGTCCAAGAGATGCTGGTCAGCTTTTTCCTGCGCACCGCTTTTCTGACATGACAGGGCCCGTGCCGGTGTCGGCCGTTCGACACCCCCCACCCAATGACCCAGGTTCTGTCACGCCAGACGGATGGACCACCGGTTGCATGGAGTCTTCTGCAGCGATGTTTGCTTCCCGTATTCCCCGGCTGAACTTGCCCTCACAGACAGGTCAGCCCCCTAGCGTAGGCGAGGTCATCTAGGATGGGTCCTGACGTTGAAACACACACGGCCCCACTGGCCGAAGCCGCGGCACGGATTCTCATCGTTGACGATGAACTGCCCGTGTTGCAGGCCGTGCGTGGGGTGATCGAGCAGATGGGGCACCAGGCCCGCGAAGCCAACGACGGCGCGCAAGCCATCGCAGCGCTGGAATCGGAGGCCTTCGATCTGGTGGTCACCGATCTGCGCATGCCCAACCAGGACGGATTCGCAGTGGTGCGCCGGGCGCGGGAACTGCCCGCGCACACGCCCGCGGTCGTGCTCACCGCCAGCGCCTCCATCGCCGATTGCGTGGAAGCCATGCAGGCGGGCGCGTTCAATTTTCTGGTCAAGCCTCTCGACCGCGATGAGCTGCGCAAAGTGGTGTCGAGCGCGCTGTTGGCCGCGCGACCGCACAGCCATTCCGCGGACGAAGCGCAGCCAGGCGCGGGCCAGCCGCAAGCCGCGCTCATCGGCGAGTCGCCGGTCTTGCGGCGCTGCCTCGATATCGTTGACAACGTGGCGCCCACCGACGCAACCGTGCTGTTGCTGGGCGAAAGTGGCACCGGCAAGGAAGTGGTTGCGCGACTGATTCACGCCTTCTCGTCACGCGCGGCTGGACCTTTCGTGGCCGTGGACTGCGCGGCCCTGCCGGAAGCCTTGGCCGAGAGTGAATTGTTCGGCCAGGCCAAGACCGGCGCCAGCGAGGGCCAGCCCGGCCGTTTCGTGGAGGCTGACGGGGGCACGCTGCTGCTCGACGATGTGACCGCCCTACCCTTCGCGGTCCAGGGCAAGTTGTTGCGTGTGCTGCAGGATCGCGCGGTCAAGCCCATGGGCGACGCCCGCATACGCCAGGTGAACACGCGCGTGCTGGCCGCCACCAACCAGGATCCCGAGGCCCTGGTGCGCGAGGGAAAATTCCGCGCCGATCTCTTCTTCCGGCTGAACGTCGTGCCCATCACCCTGCCGGCGCTGCGCGAAAGAACCGAAGACGTTCCGCGCCTGGCCGAACATTTTCTGGCATTGGCCTGCCGGCACACGGGCAAGAACGTGAAATTCTCCGAGGCCGCGTTGGTGACGCTGCAACTGTACGACTGGCCCGGCAATGTGCGCGAGTTGGAGAACACGATCGAGCGTCTGGTGATCCTGAGCGCAAGCGACACCATCGGAGTCGTCGATCTTCCAGATCAGGTACGCACGCCCTCGGCCCGCCTGGCGGCGGTCGCGGCCGCCGCCACCGGCACACCGGGCGATCACATCGATCTCGCCGCCACCCTGTCGCGCATCGAAGCAACGCTCATCGCGCGCGCCATGAAAGCGGCCAACGGCAACAAGACACGCGCCGCCGAGGCCCTTGGTCTCAACCGCACGACTCTCATCGACAAACTCAAGCGTGTGGGTACCGATCCGCCTGATTAGACAGTGAACGAAGCAAAGGACACCCATGCCCAAGCCCATCCCTCTCCTTCGTCCCTCTGCCCTGGTGGCCCTGCAAGGCGAGGCCACGCTCACCCGCGACATGGCCACGCGGGTGGAAGAAAGCGTTCTGGCCGCCATCGAACGCAACGAACTGGAACTGCCCACCTTGCCCTTGGTGGCAGCGCGCGCCTTGGCCATGCTCGGCCGCGATGACTATTCCTTCCCGCAGATCGCGACGCTCATCGAAACCGATCCCATCGTGGCCGCACGCCTGGTGCGACTCGCCCACAGCGCAGCCTATGCTGGCTTGTCGCGCTTCGATTCGGTCCTCACCTGCGTCACCCGGTTGGGCGCCGAGGAGTTGCGCCTGTTCTTGGTGGAAGTCGCGGTTCACCATGTGTTGGAGTCACGCGATCCCTGCATCGCCCAGATGTGCCGCGATCTCTGGCAGCATTCGCTGGCCGTGGCCATCGTGTCGCGCGATCTGGCCAGCGTCGTTCATGCCTTGCATCCTGATTCGGCCTATTTAGGCGGGCTGTTGCACGATGTGGGTCGCCCGGTGCTGGCGGCGACTTTGCTCGACGCTGAACAGCGCCTGCTGGGCACGCGCACGCAGCGCTGGATCATGCCGTCGGCCTGGCTGGCCATCATTTCGGGCAAGCACCGCAGCGTGGGAGTCGCCATCGCACGCAAGTGGGGGTTGCCAGACCCGGTGACCCATGCCATCCGCGACTCAGCCGACTACGACACCGGCGATCGGTTCTCGACGGGAAACGTGGTGCTGCTGGCCGACACCCTGGCCAAGCGCGAAGGGCTCTTCGTGGGCCCTCTCAACGCCGAAGAAATCGAGCAGCGCGTGTCCCAGGGCCAGGAACTGCTGTCCGTGGACAACGCCCTGGTCGAGCGCCTGGTTACGGATCTGGCGGCCCGCGTGTCGAGCCGGATCGGATAGCTGCCCTACTGCTGCTGCGGCGGCGGAACCGGCGGTATGGCCGTGAGCGGCGGCAGCGGCGGCGGCGTTGGGGGCGGAGGAGGCGGGTTGTCCGAGACGTATTTCTGCGTCCAGGCGGCCATGTGATTGGATGTGGTCATGTCCTGGAACGGGAGGAAGAAGCCCGGATAGCTTCCGTCCTGCCCGGCCATCACCTGATCGGCATCGAGCGCAAACATCCACAGCAGGAGCTGCGTCGGCTCGTCACCCACGACGCTGGGATTGGGTTTGTACAGTCGCAGACCAGCCCGGCGCTGGGAAGCGGAGGTGAACCAGAACAGCTTGTGTCCGTTCTGCTTGCCTTCAAAGGGCGCCGCCCGCGGGAAGGTGTCCATGAGCATTCCGCTGGAAATCCGCTGAACCACCAGGGAACTGCGTCCGTCGGCCAGGGTGAGCTTGTCGGCGACGCCGGGCGTGTTCGCTTTGGCCAGCAGCACGGGTGTGGCGTTGGCTTGGGGCTGGACGGCCCAGACTGTCGCAGAAGGATCAGAGTAGGAGTCGACCAACGCATCCGAATCACCCGTCTGCCGGATCGCCTCGCTGTACAGCAGGAAGGACGAGTCAGGCACGAAATTCGGAGTGTAGCGACTCTTGCCGGTGGTGTGCGGCACCACGACCACCTCGGCGGGGCTGGGGATCCATCCGGTGGCCGATTGCTGGATGACGGAAATACCGCCCTCCTGAAACTGGATGATGGTGCCGCTGTTCCCGTAGATATGGGTCACGGCAATGCTCTGGCCATCAGGCGACCAATCGGGGTAGCTCACCGGAAAGCCCAGATTCAGCGTACTCTGCCGTACGCCGGTGACTCCGTCATTGAGGGACAAATTGTTGACCCCCAGCGAATCGCCCGCAGGTGCGTCGGCCACGAACTGCGTGCCGTCCGGATTGAACGACGCGTTCATCACGCGGTTCGCAGCGGCCGTTCCGGAAGAACGACCGTCGACCGTCAGCCAATTCGCCGCGGTCTTCGGTAGGGAAAGATCCGCTATGTAGACCAGATAGCCCGCATACGAGGCACCCTTCGAGGCCACCATGCGCTTTCCGTCGCGCGACAGGGCGTGACAGCCCACGCAGGTCGTGTTCGCGTGCGCGTTTCCCCCATCGTCGGGCAAGTCGCTCGGCTGCAGAACCGCGGCGAGGGCGGACTGGGAACCAAAATCGAAACGCATGATGCTCGGCTGCTGGGTTGTGTTCGAAGTTGTGGTCCAGTAGTAGATGGCTCCATCCACACGATCCCCGGCGAACTGCACGCTGATGCTCGCCGAGCTGCCCACGTTGCCATTTTCGTCGGTTCCGCGCACGGTGAGTGTGAGCGGATCGGTCCCGCTGTTGCTTTCCGCGATCACGTTCACCGTGTCGGCATCGATCTCGTAAGCGCAGCTGCCCAGCAGGAACTTGGCTGGATCGGCGTAGCAGCGCGTGTAGTAGCGGTACTCCGAATAGTCGCTCAAGAGCGAGATCTCGTAGAGCTCGCCGGTCTTGCTTCCTGGCTGAAAGTGGACTTCCATTTGCTGCATGTTGGGTGGGAGCAGCACGCCGTCGTTGGGATAGACCAGCTTGGGGGCGAGGGTTGCGCTGTTCGTGCCCGTGAACTCCGGCCCTGGATCGCTGGGAATGGCTGGCGTGGCGCCCAGAGAGCCGGCCGCGGCAGAGCCCGAGTCGACGATCTTCACCGTCAAGGTCGTCGTGACGGTGGTGATGGGATTGTCGGTGCTGGCTGCCATGGCCTGGATCGTCACCTTGCCCCCGCGCTGGGGTGGGTCAGCTGAGCTGGTCGGCAGGCGGGTCGTGAACAGGGAGCTGCCATCCGCCGGAAATTCTCCCACCAAGATAGTTGTCGGGAACGTAGAAGACCGTGCGATCCGTGATCTCGACCTCGCCGCCGCCCGCCTGCATGGTGGCGAAGGCTCGGAAGGAGACCGTCGCGCTCTGTCCACGCTGGACCACCAAAACCGAATCCGCAGGATCGATGCGCATGGTCGCGATGTCCTGTGGCACGCCGACGGAATCCGGATCCGCATCGTACTTGTAGACGGGCACTTGCCCAGCCTCGAGAGCAGTGAGGACGTAGTGTTCCGCGAGCGCCTGCGTCCTGATCGATTGGGGTGATTATCTGGCCTCCGTCTGGCCCCGGCGGTTGGATCGGGCTGACAGTGGCCAGATTGGTACAAGCGCTCAGCGGTTGCCACGTAGGCAGCCGCGCATAGAATCTGTGACCCTGTCGACTTCCAAAATGCACAGGTCATCTGTTTCTCCTGCGAGCGAAACGACTTGGACCAAACAAGCATGGTCCATCCTGCGAACGATGTAAACTGGCTCCACCTGCGGTTTCGCGGTCCTGACTAGCGTGACGCAGTGATTCTGTCTATAATCCGACCCTAGTCCGGTCAGAGCATGTCTTCCTTCGCACAAAGACCTACCTGGTTCTCCCTGCGCGCGACCAGCGCGCTGGCGTTCCTATTGGGGCCCATGCTCCTGGGCTGCGAGACCGGGCCGCACATGAGAGACGGGGCGGTCCCGGTCACCCAGCGGGTTGCCGAGGTTTCGATTCGCTTGGACGTGCCCACGACCGGCGCGCCCGCCCTGTCAGCGCTGGCGTTCCGCGCCGACGTGACCGACCGGTCGGCTATTGACGTGCTCGGCGTGGTGGACCCCCTGGTGGCGCCCCCGCCCGACGGTCCCTGTGAGCTGCGCGACGTGGCCGGCCAGGCCCGAGCTCTTCGAGCGCAGGGCGGTACGGTGAATCTGGAGGAACTGAGCGGCGTGTCCGTGACTTCTGGCCCGGATGGGCCGGGGCTGCGTCCTGCTCCACGTGTATATCCACCCCTGGCCGAAGTCGTGGCTGGCGTGATTGCCGAGGCTGGCCCGGTGGACATTGCTGAAGTACCGCAGACGCTGTCCTTGGATCTTCCCGGCCCCGCAGACCGGCCGGCCAATGTCATCCTGACCGTGCCAGGCGCGCCGCGGGTTCTCGATCGAAACCAGGCGCCGCTGGCCACGGGCAGCCGCCTCGATGCATCGGGCGATCTGGTGTTGCAGGTGACTGGGCCCGAGCGGACGTTCTTGGAGATTCGCCCCTATGGCGCGCCCGTGGCGGTGGCCTGTTCCGTCGGTGCCGGCGGACTGGTCGTGGTGTCGCACGATCTCCTCGTGCGCATGGCCGCGGCCGCAGGAGGCGTTCCCGTTTCGCTAGAAGCCGTGTGGCGCGAGAGCCGCGCGGTGGTGGCCGCGGTTCCGCCCACGCGCGTATCCGTGGAGGTGCGCTCCTCCACAATGGTGGACCTGCGTCCGTGACTTCGCCCGGGCGCTGCGACACGCGGCGGTTTTCCCGCCGAGATGCGCTCCTGCCCGTGGTCGTTCGCGCTGCCGGCAACCGAGTTCAGGCTGGGCTTCGGCTGAACACAGCGGATCTGTCCGAGGGCGGGGTTTTCCTGCGCTCCGACCTGCTCTTCGAGGTGGGCGAGAGCTTAAGTCTGGAGATCCCACTGGCCGCGGGCGAGACGCTGGCCGCCCGTGGCCGCGTGGCGTGGGTCACCCGGGGTGGCAGCGGCGAGATGCCCGCGGGCATGGGAATCGAGTTCGAAAAGCTGTCGCCGCAGGACCGCCGCCGCCTCACCCAAAGCCTGCGGCAGCTGGCCCAGCCGGCCGGCCGCAAGTCCGCCTGAAACGAGGAGTCCCATCATGGCCGAGACCCTGGATGAACTGACCTACGACTACGAAGACGAGGGCGTGCTGGTGCGCAAGCAACTGGACAAAGTCGTCCTGACCAAAGGCGCGTGGGCCACCTTGATGTTCCTCTATCAGGAGTTGGACAAAGCCAGCGGTAAGTTCCGCGCGCCCAAGATGGCCATCGTGCGCTTCAAGAAGTTCCACGGCTCCTATCGCAAGCAGTCTTCGTTCAACGTATCGAGCGAGAAGCAGGCGCGCCAGATCACCGAGGTGTTCGAGAGCTGGTACCCCAAGATGGCGGCCAGCAATGAGACGGGCGAAGACGAGCCCGCCAGCAGCGGCGGAGAAGAAGGTTAGAGTCTCTCGGGAAATTCCCAGCACAGGCCGGCCAGCGTGAGCGATAGCGATAGCGTGAGCGGAAGGCGTGGGCGACCGGCGTGAGCGGCCCGCGGCACGCGATCCACCTTCCGCGCAGCCCCCACGAACTCGCTCACGCTCTCGCACACGCGACCCGCGTTCCGCGTCCCGACCTGCGCTGGCCCGAGATTTTCCGAGAATCTGCAACTGGCGTACACTGTGTCGGTTAGCCGTCTATTGCCTGACGTCATCGACGAACCTCATCGGCATGAGCGAAAAACTCTTCATAGCGGGGCCCGCCGCGGACGCCGCCATTCCGTTCAACCGTTCGAGCCTGCAGGGTCGGGAAATCGACCACATGAGGCAGTCGGTTTCCGTCGGTCAGATCGCGGGCGACCAAAGCTACTCGCGCAAGTGTCAGGCGCTGCTCGAAGAAGTGCTGGGGGCGCCCAAGGTTCTGCTGACCACATCCTGTACCCACGCGCTGGAATTGGCCGCGCTTCTCCTCGATATCGGACCCGACGACGAGGTCATCGTGCCGTCGTTCACATTCGTCTCCACGGCCAACGCCTTCGTTCTGCGCGGCGCCCGCATTCGTTTTGCCGACATTCGCCCGGACACGCTCAACATCGACGAGAACCAGATCGAGCGGTTCGTCACCTCGTGCACGCGGGCCATGGTTCCGGTTCACTATGCCGGCGTCGGCTGCGAGATGGACACGCTTTCCGCCATTGCGCGCGCCCACCGCATCGCCATCGTCGAAGACAACGCCCACGGCCTCTTCGGCAAGTACAAACGGCGCTGGCTGGGAACCCTGGGCACGCTCGCCACGCAGAGTTTTCACGAAACCAAGAACATCACCTGCGGCGAAGGCGGGGCCCTGGTGGTCAACGATCCGGCCTTCATCGACCGGGCCGAGGTCATGCGCGAGAAGGGCACCAACCGCAGCCGATTCTTCCGCGGCCAGGTCGACAAGTACTCCTGGGTGGACCTTGGTTCCAGCTACGTGATGAGCGACGTTTTGGCCGCGTTCCTCTACGGGCAACTGGAGGTTTGGCAGCAGATTCAGGACAAGCGCCGAAGTATCTGGCAGCGCTACCACGCCGAGCTTTCCGAGTGGGCCGCGTCCCGAGACATCCGTTGCCCCATCGTGCCGGACGGCTGCGAGCAGGCGTACCACATGTACTATTTGATTCTTCCCTCGCTGGCGATGCGCCAAGCCCTGATCGCTTTTCTCAAGGCGCGCGGGATCATGGCGGTGTTCCACTACCTGCCGTTGCACCTGTCGCCCATGGGCCAGAAACTGGGGGGCCGGCTCGGGGATTGCCCGGTGAGCGAAAGCATGAGCGATCGTTTGTTGCGCCTGCCTTTCTTCAATTCACTGGATCCGACGTCTCAGGGACGAGTCATCGATGCCATCCGCGATTTTACATTTTGAGATGGGAACCCTCAAAGGGTTCCCAAACCCTCCCGCGATGGTACGCCGCCGGCAAAGCCGGCGGGCTCCCCACGCGGTTCCAGTCTTGACCTTGTGGGTGAACTTCCATGCACGAACCGGCCACCCTTTCGACTGATATGGACCTCTCGGTCGTAGTGCCCGTGTACCGGGGCGCGCCTTTCTTGCGCGAGCTGCACCGCAGGCTGGTGTCCACGCTTGAGCCTCTGGTCGCGCACTTCGAGATCGTTTTGGTCGAGGACGGCGGCCCTGACGAATCGTGGAGCATCATCGAAGACCTCGCCCGAAAGGATGGGCGCGTGCGCGGCGTCGGCTTGAGTCGCAACTTCGGCCAACACCACGCCATCACAGCAGGACTGCGCCACGCGCGCGGACAGTGGGTCGTGGTCATGGACGGCGACCTTCAGGATCCGCCCGAAGAGATCGCCAAGCTGTGGGCCAAGGCGCAGGAGGGTCACGACTGCGTGCTGGCGCGCCGGGCGCAGCGGAACGACGTTTCCAGCAAGCGCCTGTCGTCGTGGCTGTTCTACCGGGTCTTCAACTATCTGGCCGATCTCAACTACCGCTACGACGGCACAGTGGCGAACTTCAGCATCATTTCAAGGCGCGTGGCCGACACCATCAACGGCATGGGCGAAGCGGTGCGCTTCTACGGCGGGTTTCTCACCTGGTCGGGATTTGCGAAGGCCTACGTCGACGTCACCCACGTGCGCCGGCCCGGGGGTGAATCGGGCTATACCTTTTTCAAGCTGATGAGGCTCGCCACCAACATCATTCTGGCGCACTCGAACAAGCCACTGCGATTGTGCGTGTACGCGGGCCTCCTGCTCTCTGCGCTGGCGTTTGTGGGCGGCCTGGTTCACATCGTGCGCGTGGTAGCGCACGGCTCGCCCGTGATGGGATGGACCAGCTTGATCGTGTCGGTCTGGTTCAGCACCGGGGCCATCATCCTGGCCCTGGGGATCCTCGGCCTGTACATCGATCGCATCTTCACCGAGGTCAAGCACCGGCCTCTGTATGTCGTGCGAAAGACCACCTTCGATGATTGAGCCGGCCGCGTATTCTGCGCTCGACAGCCAGCGTTTCGGGATTCGCGTGTTTCGCGCGCGCACGAACAATGTCGAGGCCGTCGCGGACCTGCTGCAGTTCGCGCGTTCGACCGATCTCGATCTGCTCATCGTCCGCTGTCCGGTCGCGGCCGTTGCGTCCGCGCAGGCACTGGAACGCTCCGGGGCCTTCCTCACCGACACGCTGGTGTACTATCGCGGCCCGACCAGCGGATTCGTGCCGTCGGCGGCTCCCTCCCCTTCCGTTCGCCTTTGTGAGGAAGCGGACCGCGCATCCTTGCAAGCCATTGCGCGCGCCTCGTTTGCCGGTTTCTTCGGGCACTACCACGCGGATCCTCGTCTGGATCCGACCGCTGCCACCGAGGGATACGTCGAGTGGGCCAGTTCAGCCTTGGGCGACGCTGCGTCTGTCGTGCTGGTATCCGAGACCGATGGAAGTCTGTCGGGCTTTCTTACCGCCAAGAAGCTCGACGCGAAAACCTGGGAGATCGTGCTCAACGGCGTGGCGCCCGAATTCCAGCGCAGGGGCATCTACGCGGCCTTGTTCCGCGAGATCGGATGCCTTGCCCGCACGCAAGGTGTCAGCGAGTTGTTGGTTTCGACCCAGCTCGCGAACATCGCCCCGCAAAAAGTCTGGACCCGCGCCGGCCTCACGCTCGACCATGCGCTCTACACCTTCCACTGGTGGAAGGCGCCGTAGAGCGGCTAGCGCGTCGCGTGAGCGTGAGCGAGAGCGTGTTCGTGGGCGGTACAAAGACGGATCGCGGGCCGCGGGCCGCACACGCACACGCTCGCGCGAGTCGCCCACGCAAGCCGCTTTCCGCAGGTCGCTATCGCTACCGCTCACGCTGGCCGATCTGCGCTGGCCGGAAGTCAGACTACGGCGCCGCTTTCGGCTTGGTGATGTCAGGCGGACGGCCGTAGCGGGGCACACTGGTTTCCAGATCGTCGCGCTCGCCGCGGGCCAGGCGTGCAAGGGCCAGTCGACCCACAGCCAGGGCGCTGGGACCTGCAACCTGGAAGCGCACGGCTTCAGCGCCTAGCTGCGCGCGGAAGATTTCCTGGTAGCGGTCCACGCCGTTGCCTCCGGCTGCGAGTGCGGCGCCGGCGGCCTGCTCCCGCACTAGCCGGCAGAGATCTTCTGGCAACAGCACGAGATCGTCGCTGCCGATGGGTGCGGGCGTTCCCCCGGCCGCGCGATAGAGACGGCCATACACCTGTCCCTTGCCCGCGTCGATGCAGGGCAAGACCAGATCTTCACCTTTTGTTCCCGTCAAGTCCACGGCCAGGGCATCGAGCGACGACGCCAGCACGAAAGGAATCCCGTCGGCCAGAGCCAGGCCCTTGGCCACGGCCAGGCCCACGCGCAGCCCCGTGAAGCTGCCCGGGCCAGCGCCGCACGCGATGGCGGTCAGATCCTTCACGGTCGCGCCGGTCGTGCGCAAGACATCGTCGCACAGGCGCAACAGATTCGACGAATGGCGGGCTGCCGCTTTTTCGGCCGCGGCCAGGCAGTCGCCTTCGGGCGAAAGCGCGGCCACCCGCGCGCAAGGGGTGGACGTGTCGAAGGCCAGCATCGCGCGCATGGGTTCCTAGCGCGGGGGCAGAAAGCGCACGATGTCGTTCTTGAGCGCCAGCGCCATCAGCGCCACCACCAGCACGATGCCCACGTAGGAGGCCACCGCGCGCGCGCGCACCGAGGGTGGTCGCCGTTTGAAGAGTTCGAGGGTGATGAACATCAGCCGTCCGCCGTCGAGGATGGGGATGGGCAAGAAGTTGAGCAAGCCGATGTTGATGGACAGAAGCGCCATCAGCCACAAGTACTGGGCCAGGCCCTGCTCGGCCGCCACGCCCGCGGCGTAGCCGATGGTCAAAGGCCCGCCCAGCGCCTCGGAGGACATCTGGCCACGGATGATCTGGAAAAAACCCTGCGCCGTGAAAACCACGATTTCGCCGGTGCGCTGGAAGGCGTGCCCCACGGCGTAGAAGAAGCGATTGCGAATGGGCACCGGGTCCGCGGTCTTCCACGCGAAACGGTTGGTGGCACCGAAAACCAGGCGCTTCTCTTCTTGATGATAGGCGTCCAGCTCTGACCGCGCCTCCTGCTTGAACGTGGCCTGGTGGCGCGCGCCACCCGGCGAAACCCAGGTCAGCTTGAAATCGCGTTGCGGGTCTTGTGCCAGCCGCTGGCGCAGCAGGTTCCAATGCAAGAGCGGCTCGCCATCCAGCTCCAGCGCCTGATCTCCGCGCCGCAGCCCGATGCGATCCGCTGGACTGCCCGGCTCGACCGAATAGACGAACAGTTCGGAAGCCTGGATGCCGGTTTCGTAGCGCCGCCCGTGCACCGGATCGATCACCGGCTGGGGAATGATCACCGCGGTTCCCGGTTCCTGGATCTCCACGTGCACGAAGGGCAGCGCCGAGTGCGTTCCGCGCAGGTACGAGATGCGCAGGGGCGAGGCGCCCGCGCGCGCCACCGCGCGCTCGAACTCGCTCCAGTGCGACACCGGCGAGCCATTGACCGATGTGATGTAGTCGAAGGTTCGCAGCCCGGCCTGGGCCGCCGGCGAGGTCAAGTCGATGATGCCCACCTCAGGAAGCTGGAAACGCGGCGACACCCCAATCCAGCCCACGGTTTCCTTCATGTTCAGCGGCCCGCGCCGCTCCCAGCGCGCCGGCGTCACGTCGCGCTCCTCGGCCTCGATGCCGCGGCGGATGCCGAAGCGCAGGGTCTTGCCCGGCGCAACGCTGATGGCATCGTCCAGCTCTTCCCAGTAGCGGATGTACCGCCCATCCACGGTTTCGACGCAATCGCCAGGCAGCAGCCCGGCGTTGGAGGCGGGAAGACCTGCGATGACCGTGCCGAGGGTGGGCGGCAGCAACGTGCGCTGGCCCAGGTAGTGCACGAAATAGATGCCGATGGGCAGGATCAGATTGAACAACGGCCCGGCCATCACGATGGCAAAGCGCTGCCACAGCGGCTTGCTGCACAGGGCCCGCTCGCGATCCCTATCAGCCACAGGCTCGCTGGCCTCTTCACCCACCAGGCGCACGTAACCACCCAGGGGAAAAAGCGAAAGACGATACTCGGTGGAGCCGGCGGTGAAGCTGAACAGCTTGGGCCCGAAACCCAGCGAAAAACGCAGCACCTTGACCCCAAACAGCTTGGCCACCAGGAAGTGCCCCAGCTCGTGGGCCAGAACCAGCACGCCCAGCAACGCCACCACAGCCGCTGTCCACAGCGCGGGTGTCATTGGTTTGTCTTCCCCATGGTCATGTCTGTGTTGCGCCCGGCCATGCTGACGGCCTTGAACAACTGTCTCTTAGCACGCGTGCGAGCCAATATAGATTCGGCGACGCGGCGGAGATAAACTTCTTCTGTGAAAAAGGCTCCAGCGGCTAGCTTCGACACGTCCCGCGAGGGGATCGAAGCGCGGCTCGAAGAGATGGAACGGAAGCTGGAGCGCATGCGCGGGCTCTATGAATCCTTCTTCATGGGGATCGAACGCTCGCCGCCTGATGTTCTCCGGCGCGACGTGAACCGCCAGATCCTCGAAATGCAGCAGGTGACCATCAACAACTCTTCGCTGCGTTTTCGCTACCAGGCACTGACCCAGCGCTGGGTGCTGCTCATCACCTACTGGAACCGCACCATGCGCGAAATCGAGGCGGGAACCTTCAGCCGCGATCTGGCCAAGGCCAAGCGCCACATGGCCAGCAAGGGCACCTCGGCTGTCACCCTGGCAGAGGCGCTGGCCATGGGTATCCCAAAGTCGCGCGCCAAAGCCTTCGTGGCCCATCAGCAGGCCGCTCAAGAAAGGCTTGCTGCCACGGCCAAGCTCAAGACTGCGACGGCGGGCACGGCTCCGGCGCAAAACGCCGGGGCCCCGCCCCAACCGGCAGCCGATGCATCCAAACCCGTGGTTCCTGCCGCAGCAGCGACAACCGCACCATCGGGTGGCCCACCGCCCATTCCTCTGCCCGGGCTGTCCGAGGCTGAGATGCAGGAAGCCTACCGCCGCTATTCCGAGGCCCACAAGCAGGTGGGCACGGCGGAGCCGCCGCCCAGCCTGAGCAAGCTGCGCCAGCGCCTGGCCAAGCAGCTTCCCCAGATCCTGTCGGCCAACAACTGCTCGCACGTGCGGCTGGAGATCGCGGTCGACGACGGCAAGGTTCGCCTGCGCGCCTGGCCGGTGAAGGACTCGTAGGGACGACCAGCGGTCGCCCTTTGTCACGCGGTCAGCAGTTCGGGCACTGGCATGTCAGCGTGGTGCTGTCCGGTAGGATGCACGACATGTCCCCACTGCAGATCCCCATGCAGGCGCAGGTCGGGTTCCCCACGCAGTCTTGCGGCGTGGACACGCAGTGGTATGAGGGCGGCAGGGTCTGGAAAGTCGCGCAAAGCAGCCCCGTGGGCGTTGTCGTCGTTCCAGCATTGCACACGTCACATGAACTGACCTCCGAGCAATCCTCTACCTTTGCGCAGCCCCCCGAGGGGCAGCTTCCGACGAACAAGGGAGCCTGCCCGACGGGACACTGGGGAGTAGGAGCAGCGACGGGGCAAATGCCCGCAGCCGGTGTGCACGCGCGACTGAATGTGCAACGACCGGCAATGCACGCGACATCGCTGGCGGCAAGGCCGCGCTGGGCGCAACTGCTCTGAAAGCACGCAATCATGCAGGAAACCATGCTGGTGCCCACCGGGATGGGCACGCAGTTGCAACAGTCCGAAAAGAGCTGACAGTCACTGGCCGTCACGCACTCCGGATGTCCGCCGGAAGATCCGCCGACGCCGCCGGCGCCGGTGCCGCCGGTCGACATCCCGCCAGTGGCCGTCCTGCCTCCGATTGCGGTGCTGCCGCCGCTGCCGCCGGCTCCGGTGCTGCCGCCCGCCCCGGCGTCCGGGCACGACCCGTAGGATCGCCTGCTCACCTGTGCAACCTGGCGCTCGCAGTCGTTGGGATAGGTCACCCCGTCGCAGCCGCACACGGGTTGGTAGACATCGCCGCACGCCCCCGGGGTCGCTACGCAGGTGCCAGTCGCACTAGAGGAATCGCAGAGCCCTGCCGGGAGCTCGCAGAATTCGTTGGCCAGGCAGCTCTTGAGGCCAGCGCCGCACATCCTGCCGGTGGTTCCGCCCATTCCCGTGATGCCCCCGCTTGGCGTGCTACCACCAGAGCCCGTGGCTCCTCCAGTTCGCATGGTGCCGCCCGATCCCGCTGTGCCCCCGGTTCGTGTGCCACCGCTGGCTGCGCCGCCAGCTAGCGTGCCACCGCTGGCCGCAGTGGTGCCTCCGATTCGCATACCGCCGGATACCATGACGCCCGCAGTTCCGCCGGCGCCCCCCGCGGCCGTGGTGCCGCCCTGTTGCGCGGAACCGCCGGCTTGCGTGGCACCGCCAGCTCCCGTGGCGCCGCCTTTTGGAGTGAAACCGCCAGTTCCGCTCGCGGTGAAACCACCAACTCCACCCCCGGATGGAATGGAACCGCCAGCGCCGCCCTCGTTTTGCGACGACCCACCCATGACTGTGACGCCGCCGCCTTCGACGACGCCCCCGTTGCCTCCGCTGCCAGCGATCGGAGCATCGCGCCCCGCTCCGCCCGCGCCGCCGCCCACGGGCGCGTCCAGACGAGGGGCCTGCGCATCCAGGTTCGGCAGGCCGAGCCCCGAGTGATCGCTGCTGCAACCAGCGAGCCCCAGAACCAGGCCGGCCATGAACATCCCAAGAATCGCTGTCGTCGTCGCTAGTCTACTCATTGCTGGGCTCCTTCGTTTAGCCTCTACGGTTCTATTTTGCTACTGTTGCCGACCCACCTCAAGGCCACACTGTTTTCTGAGCTACGGATGACTGGCACTTTCCAACTGTGCGTGTATTCACTGGACCACACAACCGACGCCTGGCATGAAACAGCCAGCGGCGCAGGTGCAGGTGCTGACCGTGTGGCTGCTGGCAGGCGCACACCCGCAGGCCCCGACCGAACAGGAATTCGGGAAATCGGCGGTGGCGCTGCAGCAGAGTGTGCTGCTGACTGCGCCGCCGGTCGCAGTGCAAAGCGCGGCGGGCGAGGATGCGTCGCCACTCGGCGCTGCATCTTGGCCGCCATCAACGTTGGCGCACTCGCTTGGGCGGACACAGCCCTCGAAGCAGACGTTGGTGTACGATAGGTTGTAGAGTGGCCCGCAGTTGGGCTGCGGCGCCATACACGCAACCGGGCCGGTGCAATTGGCGCGGCCGCCGTCGGCGCAGCGATTGAACAGCATGCAGCAACCGACTGCGGAACATCCACATGTTGTTCCGGGAAGGAAGACCGAGTGGCAGTCGCTGCGGCCGTCGCACTCCGTTTGGGTGGTGACCTGGCTGCAGCTTGCCAAGGTTCCTGCGTCCGGAGCCGGACAAGCATAGCCGGGACAGCCTCCTGTGAAACAAGAGCCCGTTCCAGGCGTGCATCCCGGGCACCAGATCTGGCCCGTCGGGCAGACTCCTGCATCGGGTGTAGCGCACGCGCCGTCGTAGTTTTTGGACACGCCGGCGCCTTGGCGATTGCAGTCGCTGGGATAGGTCTTGCCGTCGCAGCCGCACACGGGCTGGTAGAGCGCGGAGCAAACCTGGGGTTTGACCACGCAGGTTCCAAACCCATCAGCCACATTGCATGTCGCTGCCGGCATTTCGCAGAATTCGCCGGTCGCGCAAGGCAGTCCTGCAATACCGCCGCATGTCTTGCCCGTGCTGCCTCCTGCGCCTCCTGTCGCCGTGGAGCCGCCAGATGCCGCGCTGCCACCGGTTCGAGTGGCACCTCCAGCTCCTGTGGTCCCGCCCGTGGCCGGGCTGCCGCCGCCGCCACCAGCACCTCCAGATCCCGGGCAGTAGCACACGCACGCCACTCCACCTTGGCAAACAGGAACACAAGTGGAAGGCCTTCCGCTGCACACGTCGTTGCTCCCACCGGTCCCCGAAACGCCACCCGTGCCAGAGCCTGGGATCCCGCCGGTGCCCAGAACGCCACCGGTCGAGAGCGTACCGCCCGCTGGCGGGCATGGGGTCTGGCAAACACCTGCCAGTGGACTGAGACACTGACCGCAGCACAAGGTCCAGTCCGGCGCACATCCGGTTTCCGAGCCCCCAGTCGCTGGCGTTCCGCCGCTCACGATCACGCCGCCGCTCGCGATCACGCCGCCACTCGCGATCACGCCGCCACTGGCTGTCGTTCCTGCGACTGCGAGCCCGCCCGCTGACGTGATACCGCCGCTGTTTCTGCCTCCACTGCTCCCGCCTGATGCGGCCGCGTCCACATTCTGCAGGCCGATCGCCACGGTGTTGCTGCCGCAGCCGACAAGCGCGGCGGCCGCCAATGCGCCGGCAAGAATTCCGAGAATTGCTGGGGTCGTGGTTAGTCTCGTCATGACTGGTCTCCTTAGTCGCGTCTTTGCAATGCCACGTCGCTATGGTTCCCGGCCCGGCGGAATTCCGTTGGACTGTTTTGCGATCTCGCCAGATTTCTTGCATGCCGAGCGCACGCGTTCGGCCAGCGGCGATTCGGGGGCTGCGCGTAGAAAATCCTCGGCCTGGGCCTGGGCCGCGGGACCGGGGTGAACCTGGCACATCGCGATGGCCTCGATGGCCCGGCGTTCTTGCTCCAGCGCTCCCTTGCCAAAACGGCGATCGTATTCGGACAGCCGACGCAAGGCCTGGGCCGGCAGCCCGGCGCGCAGGTCTTCCTGGGCCTGGCGAAGCACAGTCAGTTCTGGATCCAGAGAATTGAGCGCAGGCACAGCCGCGGGTGTGATCTTGGTCACTGGCACGCTCACGGGCTCCGCGGGTCGCACCTCGGGCCGGGCCACTTCACGACGCCGCACCTCGGGCAGGACCGGTTTGGGGCGCGGTTCCTCCACGACCGCCGGTGCTTCGGGTGCGGCGACGGGCGGATTTGGCGCCGCATGCAACGTTCGGGACGGCACGCGGGCTGACGCCACGGGCGGCTGCGCCGCACGTTCCTTCCTTACCAAGAGAGTGGCCGAGCCCCCGCCCAGCACCGCTACGGTCACCGCAGCGATGGTAACCTTGGCAGCCAGGGACATGGCCACTGCCCCGCCCGCGGTTGTAGATACCGCCCCCAGGGTCGCCACCCGCAGAAGCACGGCATGCTTGATGCGCTGCCGATCCGCGCGGGTGGGCGCCTCGGCACCTCGGGCCGCTTCCAAAATCGATCGTGCTTCAGGTCCGAGGTCGTTCATGGCTGCCTCCGAAGTTCCTGCGCCCGAAAGCGCAAAAGAGCCTTCTCGAATTCTTGTCGAGCCGCGCGCAGGCGCGAGGAAACCGTGTTCACGTTCGCCTCGACGATCTCCGCAATCTCGGCCGCGGTCATCTGTTCGATCTCCGCCAAAACGAAGACCTCGCGCTTGTCCTGGTCGAGTCGGGCCAGAAGACCATCGAGCGCACGCAGTGCCTCGACCCTTTCCAGCATCGCGCTGGGGCTGTTCTCGCGATCGGCCGCCAGGGTCTGCAGCTCGGCCGTATCGTCTGCGGCGTGGTCTCCAGGCTTGCGCTGGTGGCTGCGCCAGTAGTGCCTCACCACATGCACCAGGATCTTGAAGACCCAGGTCTTGATCTGGGCGCGGCCTTCAAACTCGGCCAGCCGTCGGTGCACAACGAAGAACACCTCTTGCACGACATCATCTGTATCTGCGGGCCTCACGCCCATGCGACGCACCGTGCGCCACACGAAATCCAGGTGTGTCTCGTAAACTGCATCAAAATCCGGGACGCACGCGCACCCTGGCAAGGGCGCGGTTTCGATGGCGTTCCCGGCAGGGGATCTCATGCCGATAGTTTGGTTCCCAAGCCGCCGCGAATCCGTTACTAAAAACGCAGTTCGATTCCGGCGCTCAGGCGAACCCCGACAGCCGGAGCCTGGAAGACGCGCGTTGGCTCATTCTTGAACACGAACTCGGAACGTCGTAGAGGCGCCAACACGTCGACGTGCAGGGGAAGACCAAAATGGTGGCCAAGCGAAATTGCCGCATAGCCGCCCGCGCCCAAGGCCGACCAAGGGGTGTTCGCCGGGAGGCTCTGACTCACACCAAAACCCTGGGCCGAGGTTACGCCGAACTCAGCGTCCGCACAGGGACCAAAGGCGAAGCCTGCTGGCCCGAAATTGACGCATCCTGCGAGTGCAGCGGCCACGAAGTTGAACTGGCCATAGGCGCCAGCAGGCGACGCTGCCATGGCCCTTTGATCGCGCCGCAAGCCGTAGGTTCCGCGCAGTTCCGCGCGCCAGCGCCGTCCTTGGATGCCGATCCCGCCGCCCACACCGATGTCAACGGATGGCAGGGTTCCATAGCTGCCGGCTGCGTGAATGCCCAAAAGGTACTCAACAGCGCGCGACCTGCCTTCGGGCACGGGATCCGTCGCAGGCGGCGCCGTCGCGGGCGGGGCTGGCGCCGCCACCGGCTGAGGCGTCGTCGCATGGGCAGCCACGGCGTCTGGATCGATCATCAGTGCAATGATAAGAGCCGCTGCATTGGCCAGATCCTGGCAGGAAGCGGCCTCCAGCGACCGCCGGCCTGGCCGGCCGGCCAATTCGGTGTCCATAGCCAGAGCCCAGGTCGACCCATGTTCCACCACCGCCCTTGCCGTGATGTCGCCACCCTGGGGAACGCGGATCTCGCCACCCAAAAGGCGTGCAATCTCGCCGCTCACTTGGCCGCGTGAAGGACAGCCCGCAGGCGCCTGCCAGGAGAATGTGAGTGTCCCGGCCTGATCGGCGTGAGCCAGACGCGCATTCCCAAGCGTGGCCAGCGCCAGCACGGCACTTGCGCAGAGAATGTTCGGTGGCCGTCCGTTCACGCAATTCACAGTACACCCGCTTGGGGCGCGATGAGAAAGGGTACAACTTGCTCCTTTCCCAAGATCAAGCCTTTCTTGGAACGTGGTTTTGGTTATCGTCGGGCCGTGCAAATGACCTTCGAGGCTTGGTTCGCCGCGCGCCAACTCCAGATTCCTATCGCTGGCGCAACGTCCGTGCTCCGTCTGGCCGAGGGCGGGGCCACGGTGCCGTTCATCGCGCGCTATCGCAAGGAACAGACCGGCGCGCTCGACGAGGTGGCCATCCGCGCAGTCATCGACGGCAAGGAGTCGTGGGACAGCCTGGTCAAACGGCAGGCATTTATCGTCGAGGAGATCGAGCGCCAGGGCAAGCTGACGCCTGAGTTGCGCGACAAGATCCTGGGCACCTTCGACATGACGGCGCTGGAGGATCTGTATCTGCCGTACAAACAAAAACGCAAGACCAAGGCGGTGATCGCGCGCGAGGCGGGGCTGCAGCCGCTGGCCGACTGGTTGTGGGATTGCGGCCACGGGATCATCGCGCCCGCGCACGGGGAAACTCCCGACGGCCACGCCAGTACGTTCTGCGATCCGGAAAAGGGCGTGCCCGACGTGGACGCGGCATTGAACGGCGCGGTCGAGATCCTGGTCGAGCGCCTGTCGGAGGACGCGGGTCTGCGCAGCACAGTGCGCACGCGCTATTTCGACGACGGGTTTGCCAAGACTCGCCAGGGCGACAAAGCCAAGCCGGCCAGCAAGTTCGAGAACTACTTTAACTTCGAGGAGCCGGTGCGCACCCTGCTCAAGCCGGAGAACTCGCACCGCTACCTGGCCATGCGGCGGGGCTGGATGGAAGAGGAGCTGGTCATGACCCTGGGCGGGGCCACGCCGCCCGAGCCTGCTGAGCCGAGCAAACCGCGGGCCGGCGGCCCGGCCGATCCACTGGTCGAAGAACTGCTGCACGGCTTCGAAGCCGCCGCGTGCAGCAAGCCTGATTTTGCGGGCGCGACGTTGCTGAAGAAGGCGGCGCGATTTGCCCTGCGCGTGCACGTGATCCCGGCCATCGAGAACGAAGTGCATAAGGCCTTGCGCGAGATCGCCGACGAGGCAGCAATCAAAGTCTTCGCCGAGAATGTGCGCAAGTTGCTGCTGTCCGCGCCGTTCGGGCCCAAGGCGGTGCTGGGCGTGGACCCGGGCCTGCGCACGGGCTGCAAGCTGGCGGTGGTGGATGATTCGGGCAAGTACCTGGGCAGCACGGTCATGCACCTGGAAACACCGGCGGGCCTGGCCGCGGCGGGCGGCATCCTGGCCAAGCTGGTCAAGGAGGCCGGCATCCGCGCCGTGGCCGTGGGCAACGGCACCGCAGGCCGCGAAACCGAAACCTTCGTGCGCAAGGTGCTCGACGAGGCGGGCCTGCGCGCGCCCGTGGTCATGGTCAGCGAATCGGGAGCCAGCGTATACAGCGCCAGCGACGTGGCCCGCGAGGAATTTCCCGATCTCGACCTCACGGTTCGCGGCGCCATTTCCATCGCGCGCCGCCTGCAGGATCCCCTGGCCGAACTGGTGAAGGTCGATCCCAAGAGCATCGGCGTGGGCCAGTACCAGCACGATGTCTCGCCCGCCGCGCTCAAGAAGAGCCTGGATGTGGTGGTGGATTCCTGCGTGAACCAGGTGGGCGTGAACCTGAACACGGCCTCGTATCATTTGCTCGGCCGTGTGTCGGGAATCGGCCCGGGCCTGGCCAAGGCCATCGTCGAGTACCGCGGGAAGAAGGGCCTGTTTCGCTCGCGCACCGCCTTGCTGGAAGTGCCGCGCTTTTCCGCGAAGGTCTTCGAGCAGGCCGCGGGCTTTCTGCGCATTCCCGAAGGCGAGAATCCGCTCGACAACACCGGCGTCCACCCTGAGCGCTATGCGGTGCTGGAAAAGCTTGTCGGCGCAGCTGCATGTTCGCAGTGGCTGGCCTGCTCGGCGCTGGGGTCAAACTGGTCAAGCAAGCACGCGAGCTGGAAAAGGAGCTGGGCGCCTTCACCTTCGCCGACGTTATCGCCGAGCTGGAGAAGCCTGGCCGCGACCCGCGCGAAAGCTTTGCCCCGTTCTCGTATCGCCAGGACATCCACACCCTCGACGATCTGCAACCCGGCATGGTCTGCCCTGGCATCGTCACCAACGTCACCAACTTCGGCGCCTTCGTCGACATCGGCGTGCACCAGGACGGCTTGGTGCACATCTCGCAACTCGCCGATCGCTTCGTGAAAGACCCGCGCGATGTGGTGAGCGCCGGCGACCGGGTGAGCGTGCGCGTGATCGAGGTCAAGCTGGACAAGCAGCAGATCGCCCTGTCCATGAAGTCGGGCGCCGAGGTGTGCGCGCGGACAAGGCGAGCAGGCCAGCGGCCCGAGGGACGACCGTCGCGGCGGCGGCCGACCGCAAGGCCCGCGCGCGCCGGTGCCTCCGCCACAACCCAAGAAGCCGTTCAACAACCCGTTCGCGGGTTTGGAGAGACTGCGCGGGAAGTAGGCGCGGATCGGGCTGGGCTCATCGGCCAGGGCGTCAGCAGGAACGGGGCTTGCTTAGCTAAGACAGATTAGCTAAGATTTGAACTGTGCGCACGACGATCCATGCAGCCAAGACGGATCTCTCGCGGCTCATCAAGCGGGCCTGTGCCGGCGAAGAGGTCGTGATCGCCCGTGGCGACACGCCGGTGGTCCGTTTGGTTCCCCTGGAAACGCCGCCACGCAAGCGCAGGTTCGGCGCACTCAAGGGCAAGGCGCGCACCACCGCGGCGTTTTTCGAGCCGCTTCCAGCCGGCGAACTTGACGTCTGGGAGAAGTGACAGGTGAGGGTGCTGCTCGACACGCACGCCTTGCTTTGGTGGCTGGATGGTGACCGGCGTCTGTCCCAGCGCGCGCGACGCCTGATCGGCAACGACGAAACCACTGTGCTGGTCAGCGCCGCGTCGGCCTGGGAGATTTGCACCAAGTTTCGCCTGGGCAAACTGCCCGGCGCGGCAGCAGTAGCCGCCGATGTGACGGGATGCCTCGATAGCCAGGGCTTCCTGCCCCTGCCCATTACGGTCGACCACGCCCAGCGCGCCGGCAGCCTGCCTGGTCCTCATCGCGATCCCTTTGACCGGGTCCTGATTGCGCAAGCGCAAGCAGAGGACTTGCCGCTGGTTTCCGTCGACCCCGTGTTCGGGCTCTACGGAACGAAGCTCATCTGGTAGTCCGGCTGCACGGACGCAAAGCCAATGTTCTTGTAAACGCCCTGTCACATCGTCCGCGGATTGCGGTATCTTTGCTCGTTGACGATGAGGCTCTGGTTACCAGTCTTCACTTCTATGTTTTTGGCCTTGGCGGCCGCCGCCGCTGCGGGAGGTCGTGCCATGCTTCTGACTTCGCCTGATTTTTCGGCCAATCGAGAAATTCCCTCGCTTCACACTTGCGAAGGGCCGGATCGCGCGCCTGCGCTGGCGTGGACCGACGCGCCTGCGGCAAGCAAGAGTTTCGTGCTGATCGTCGACGATCCGGATGCGCCCGATCCTGCGGCACCCAGGATGACCTGGGTGCATTGGGTGGTCTACAACCTGCCCGCTTCTGCGCGTGCCGTGGCGGCGGGTGGAGCATTGCCTGCTGGCGCGCTCGACGGCCTCAACGATTGGAAGCGCACGGGTTGGCGCGGCCCCTGTCCGCCCATCGGCCGCCACCGCTATTTCTTCAAGCTGTATGCGCTCGACACCATGCTGCCGGATCTCAAAGCGGCCGACAAAGGCGCAGGTAGAGAAAGCCATGCAGGGGCATGTGCTCGCCCAGGCCGAGTTGGTCGGCACCTACCAGAAGAAGAGCTAACGATCCGGCGAGCCTCGTCCTACTCGGGTACGTCAGGGCTACGGGCTTGGGCCACGCCGGCCTCGAAGGCGGCGCGCTCCACGGCCTGGGCCACCGCCTTGTGCATGTCCCGATTGAGCATCGACGGCACCAGTTCGCCGGTGGCCGCAAAAGAAGCGATGGTGCGCGCGGCGGCGATCTTCATGCGGTTGCAGATCGAGCGGGCGCGGGCATCGAGGGCGCCACGAAAGATTCCAGGGAAAGCCAGGCCGTTGTTCACGCTGCGCCCGTCGGCGGCAAAGGCGGCACCGGCCGCGCGCGCATCCTCGGGCGAGATCTCGGGACGCGGATTGGAAAGCGCCAGGATGATCTGCCCCTTGCGGATCATGGCGGGCTTGAGCAGGTTGGCCACACCGGTCGCGCCGATTACGATGTCAGCGGTCTTCATCACTTCCTCGAGCGACATGGGCGAGCCGCCCGCCTTTTCGAAGATCTCCATGGCCTGCGGGTTGATGTCAGTGCCCACCATGCGCTTCACACCGTAGGCGATGAGCAACTTGGAAATGCCGATGCCGGCAGCGCCCAGTCCCACCATGCCGACGCAGTCGTTGCGGAAAGGCTTGCCCACGTACTTGGTGGCGTTGAGCAGGGCCGCCAGGGCCACCGTGGCGGTGCCGTGCTGGTCGTCGTGCATGACAGGAATGTTCAACATGGCGTCCAGCCGGCTTTCGATCTCGAAACACTCGGGCGCCTTGATGTCCTCCAGCTTGATGGCGCCAAAGGTGGGCGCGATGATCGCGACAGTGCGGATGATCTCTTCGACGTCCTTGCTGGCCAGCAGGATGGGCACGCCGTTGATGCCGACCAGCGCATCGAAAAGGACGGCCTTGCCTTCCATCACCGGCATGCCGGCCACTGGCCCGATGTCGCCCAGGCCCAGGATGGCCGTGCCATTGGTGACAATGGCCACGGTGTTTCCGATCGCGGTGTACTCGTGCGCCAGCTCGGGTGTCTGCTGGATCAGCCTGCACACTTTGGCGACGCCCGGCGTGTAGATCTTGCGCAGGGTCGCCAGTCCGTCGAGCGGAACCCGGCTTTTGACCTGGATCTTGCCGCCCCGGTGCATTTCCAGAACCGGGTCGATGATCTCCGAGATGATTACGCCCTCGACCTTGCCTATCTCCGCCAGCACCTCTTGCAGCTGCGCCTCGTCGTCGATGAACAGCGTGAGATCGCGGGTGTTGTACTCGACCCCGTAGGACACCAGGTGCAAATCCGTGATGTTGCCGCCGGCATTGCCGACCGCGGTGGCCACGCGACCCAGGTAGCCCGGCTGGTCCAGGATCATGAGCCGGATGGTCTTGACGATCTTGTCGACGCCTTTCTCGATCTGCATCATGCAACTCCTGCCAAATCATACTCTCTCGCGCGCACGGCTGCCCAGCCGCAGAAGCCTGGCGTAGCGCGGGTCCGCGTTCCGCGCGTCTTGACAATTGCTACCCACCGCGGTGACGATTCCGGTGGGACTTGTGAGCCTATCTTGAGGTTCCGCGCAGGCGGCGCAGGACCTCTCGCGCTGGTCCCGTGGCGCGCCAGCTCCAGGATGACAGCAACTCGTCGATGCGGGCCTGCAGCCGGGCCAGGTTGGCACCCAGTTCGTCATTCGAGCGAGCCAGGGCGCCGTGCTGTGCTTGAACCTCGTTGAGCGTGCGGGCCACGCTGTCGCGCTGCGATTCAACCTCGTTCAGGGTGCGAACCAGCGAGTCGCGCTGGGCTTGAACGTCGCTCAACGTGCGGGCCAGAGACTCGCGCTGTGATTGCGCCTCGTTGAGCGCGCGCGCCAAGGAATCGCGTTGCTCGGCCACCTCGTCCCGCGCGCGGGCCAAGGTCTCGCGCCCCTTTTCGGCCGCATCCAGCGTGCGGGCCAGGGCATCCCGCTCTCCCTCGACCTCGTCGAGCGTGCGGTCCAGCTCGTCCCGCTCCCATTTGGCCGCCTCCAGCGCACGGGTCAGTGCGTCCCGCTGTCTCTCGACCTCGACCAGGGTGCGGGCCAGCGCATCCCGCTCCTGATGGGCCTGCTCCGTCTCATGACCAGCCGCGCCCCGCTCGCGCCGCAGCCGCTCCAACTCCTCTGCGCGAACGGCCGCTTCCCGCTGCGCGAGTTCGAGGTCGTGCTCGGAAACGCCCAGCGCCGTTTCCAGTTCCTCCACGCCCCGGTGGCGCAGGAAGAGCTGCAGCCGGATGGCGTCGGGATCGTACGCGGTCAGCGTGGCCAGGTCGCGAATGAAGCGGTCGCCCGACTCCACGCCGTCGCGCTGCACATGCCAGTCAAGCGCGCCCTCGGCTGGATCCCAGCCCGGCTGGCGCTCGCGCACGATCTTGCGCTCGCCCTGGGCCTGGGTGCGGATGGGATACTGGCGCAACAGGAAGCGGACGGGAAACACGCGGCGTTCCGGAAAGATGGCCTCGTGCCCGCCCGACGACACCAAATCCAAGGACGCCTTCTTCCAGGCGTTGATGCGCAGCCGGTCCAAACGGTGCGCCGGCTCGCAATAGCGGAACGTGGCGCGCAGGTCGTCTCCCTTGCGGTAGTTGTCGTCGGTGGGCGGAAAGCGGAAGGCCGCGAAGTCGATGGCGTTGTAGCCAGCCGCTTGCACCCGCCGGATGGCCTGGCACAAGTCGAGGTGCGGCCACGGGCTCTCGCGGAACTCGTCGGCGTCGTGGTGGATGAACCAGTCGCCGTCCAGTTCCTGCACCAGCTTCTGCTTGCGCTCTAGCAGGCGACCCCAGGCAGAGCGCTGGGCGTCTTGCGCGGAAGCGTCCGATTCCGCCGGAAAGCGCTCGATCCCAATGAGGCCTTTCCCGACAAACCGCTCGGCTTCCGCCACCGTACCGTCGGTCGAACCGCGATCGATGAGGTACACCGCCACACCCTGCTCGACAAGGTGCTGGATGGACAACCCGATGATGTCTTCCTCGTTGTAGGCGGCCATGATGGCCGTGACCGAGAATTTTTCTGGTGCGTCCACGCGATCCTCAACCCGCGGCCTTGTCGGCCAGCTGCGCCCGAGCGTGGGAAAAACAAGCCTGCATTTCTCGATGTCCCATCTTGTCTGCGCCTCCCCGGCAGTCGTCTCTTATATCACTACGCCGCTGTGCCGGCCATGCGCCTGCGGCAAGTCGAAATTCGTCCGGGTGCGGACAGGAAGCAGCCTCAGTGGGTCAATGGCTTCGCGCCCGCGAATCCATTCTGCGATCCTGTCACGTACGCCTGACACGTGGCACCCGACACCGGACAGTCGACGGTCTTTTTGCCGCTGTTCCACGACCACCATAGCCAGCTCATACCATCCACTGCGGCCTGGTCCATTTCCGACTGATAGTCCAGGTTGGTGTCGCCACCGTAGTTATCGAGGCCGATCTCAATGGGAAAGGGCTGAGTGACGGCGAATTGATGAATGGCCTGCGCGCCTGTGACCACGCCGGTGTGACCCAAGAGCAAGCCGCCCTGCCACGACGGACAATATCCGTCGCTGGTGCCCCCTCGGCTTTTTTCGGCATCTGCGCTTCGTCTACACACGCCTCTCCGCCGCTGGGTTATCCTGCCCCTTCATGATTCGCGTTTGCTGCTCCAACCGCACCGAGGCGCTCTTGCAGGCGTTCGTGCGCAACATGCAGCGCGAGCGGCAGAGCGCGGGGCCCTTTACGCCGGTGCGGGTGGTCGTGCCCAACCGCAACGTGGAGACCTACCTGCGCCTGGGCGTGGCGCGCGCGTGCGGGATCGCGGCCAATTTGCAGATCACGTTTCTGCGCAAGCTGCTCGGCCATGTGGCGGAGCAGGCGTTGCCCAACGGCCGCGTGGTGAACGAGCAACAGATCGAGGCGCATTTGCTGGCGCTGTTTCACGACGAGGAATTTCTCCGCCAGCCGCAAATGGCACCCGTGCGCGACTATCTCCTGGCGGGCGGCAGGGCGCGCGACGCCGTCGATCGTCGGCGCTGCCAGCTCGCCTTTCGGTTGGGGCCACTCTTCGACGAATACGCGGCCTCGCGAGCCGAAATGGTCAAGGCGTGGGAGACGAAGGCAACCCTCGACGACAACCATTTGTTCGCAGCGACGGAAGTCTGGCAGCGCGCGCTCTGGCTGGCCATCTTCGGGCCGGCAGGTCGCATCGCGCTTCGCTCGCAGGCCGAGGGCGTGGCCTGGTTGCGCATCGGCGAACTGCTGGCGCGCGCCGAGGCGCTGGGCAAGCTGCCGGCCGACGAGCTGGGCCCGACGCTGCACCTCTTTGGCGCCTCCTACGTGGCGCCCGCCTACCATCGCATGCTGGCGGTGCTCGCTCGTCACATCCACGTGTATCTGTACACGCTGAATCCCTGTCGCGAATTCTGGGAAGACGTGGAAACCCCGGCCGAGCTGCGCCGGCGCCTGGCCAAGATGCCCCAATCCGATCAACCGTTCGACGATCCCTTTGGCCTGCTGGATCCGTCCGAGAACCTGCCCCTGCGACTGTGGGGCCGGCCCGGCCGCGAGAACCTGCGCCTGCTCAATCAGCTCGACACCTGCGATTTCGAGGAGCACTTCGCGCCGTCGTCCGCAGCCACGCTGCTGGCGCGCGTGCAGAACGACATTCTGGATCGCGTGGCAAGAACCGAGCCCGACCCGGCCCTTGCCGCCGACGGCAGTTTGCAGGTGCTGGCCTGCCCGGGCATACGCCGCGAGCTGGAGGTGGTTGCCGCCGAGATCTGGCGCTGCCTGCGCACGCAGCCTGATCTGCACTGCAACGACATCGCGGTCATCGTGCCCGAGTCACGCAAAGACGCCTATCTGTCGCAGGTGAGCGCGGTGTTTGCCGAGAGCCGCGATTTGCCCCATCACGTGGTGGACCTGCCCCTGGCCTCCGGGCACCGGTTGGGCGAGGCCGCGCAAATGCTGCTCGATTTGCCCTTCTCGTCGTTTTCGCGCAAGGAGCTGGTGCCACTCGTCACGCACCCGTCGCTGATGGCGCGTTTTCCCGAGGCACGGCCCACCGACTGGCTGCACCTCATCGACGAGCTGGGCATCGTGCGCGGGGCGGAACAACAGGATCTGGCGGGAAGCTACCTGCATCGCGATCTGTTCACCTGGGATCAGGGCCTGCGCCGGCTGGCGTTGGGCGCCTTCATGCTGGGGGAACGCAGCGGCGACGACACCCCGGTCAGCCTGGGAGAAGACCAGTATTTGCCCGTGGAGACTGCGCCCGACGATCGCGCCGCCGCGCTCGGTTTTGCGCTTCTCGTGCGCTCGCTCATCGCTGATGCGCGTTTCGCGGCTGGCAAGGACGGCCCGCTTGAACGCCCGCTGCGCGAATGGCTGGACTTCATCCGCGGCATGCTAGCCGCGTACCTGCAACCCGTCGACGATTCTGAGGAGGGACTGCTCGGCCGTTGGCGGGCCAGCCTCGACGAGATCGAGGACGTCGGCCTGCACGACTTGCCGGTCAGCTACCGGGTCGCGGCCGAGCTGGTGCGCGGCGCGCTGGCGTCTATTCCTGGCTCGCGCGGGCAATACCTCGCACGCGGCGTGACCGTCGCGTCGTTCGTGCCCATGCGGGCCATTCCCTTCCGCGTGGTCTTCGTGCTCGGCCTGGGCCAGGGCGATTTTCCGCGCAGCGCACGCCGCGGGGATCTGGACCTGCGCGAAGCCCGTCGCGAACCCGGCGACGTCACGCCCCGCGAGCAGGATCTCTACATGTTTCTCGAGACGCTGCTGTGCGCGCGCGATCGCCTGGTGCTTTCCTATGTGGGCCGCGACGAGATCACCGGCGAAAAGCAACCGCCCTCGGCGGTGCTGCTGGAGCTGCGCGAGATCCTGTCAAGCGGCTATCTCACCGAGGCTGAGGTGAACAAGTTGTTCGAGGCCGAGCCGCCGCCACTGCGTCGCTACAACGACATCGAGCGTCTGGACGCTATGCCGCTGGCGCGGGCCGAACATGCAGCCCAGGATCTGCGCGAGTCCTTGCGAGCGTCGCTGCCACCGGGCGCATGTGCGCCGGCGAGCCTGGAGGATCTGCACCGCGCGCTTTCACCGGCGGCATTTTGCGAGGTGGCGACCCGTCTGTCGTTGCCCAAAGCAGCGGCGTCCGCTGAGCCCACCGAAGTTGCAAACAAGCTGATCGTCACGCTCGGTGAGCTGCGTCGCTTTCTTGAAGACCCTTTGCAGGGCTCGGCGCGCTTCCGTCTGCGTCTGGGCGAGCGCCAGAGTGACGATGAGTTGGCCGACCTGGAGGACGAGCCTTTTGGCACGAGCGCGTTGCAGCTGACGACCCGTCTGCGCGAAGCCATGGTCAGCGCCATGCTGGCGGGGGCAGCTGTTCCATCACTCGAAGCGGTGCTTGCCCGCTACGACGAGATCAGCCTGCGTGAAGAACTGGCAGGCCGCGGGCCGGCTGGACTCTTCCGCGAGGCCGAGCGCGAACACCACGCCGCCATCTTGGACAAGTGGACTGAACAGCTTGGCGGCCTCGCGAGCAGCGGGTCGCTGCGCAGCCGTGTGTTGCACTTCGGCCAGGCTTTCGAGAATGAAGATGCGCCCGAGATCCTGCCGGCCATCACAATCGAGCTGGCCGCGGAGGGATCGCGGCCTTCGCTTCACGTGGAGGTACAGGGTCGCACCAGCGTTCTGGTTGACGCTGCGAACTCGCCGCGAGCCTCGGTCATTCTGAGCTGCCGTGCCGAGGACGCCGACGAGGAAAGCCGACGCGACAAGGAATCCCTGGCCGCATTCCTGGATCACGTGGCCCTGGCTGCCGCAGGGCTGTCGCAAGGCGGGGCTGGCCACCGCGGGCTGCTGCTGCTCACGGATGGCGACCGTGGTGAAATCGAGGAGCGCCGCTTTGCTGCTTTGGACCCAGCGCGCGCCCGCGACTACCTGGCGCGCCTGGTGCGCGACATGCTGACCGGCACGTTGGGCCCGGACGGCGCGCCCAGTGGACTGCACGCCTATGTTCTGCCCTGCGAGGCCGTGTTCCGCGCTCGACACCTGGGCACCATGGCAGGGACCGAGGCCGCCCGCCTTTGCCAACAGGTCCGCGAGGGTGGGCGCATTCGTTTTGGCAGCCTCTATGGCCCCGTCCGCGATGCCGTCCAGCGATGGAATCCGCCTTCAATCGAAGCAGCCAAGCGCATGGTCGCCGATCGCTTTGGCCTCTACTTCGAATTGGAAACCGGGGCCAAATGAGCGCCGTGATCCGCTACCCCCGACCGCCTGAGCTGGATCAACTGGGAACCCGCCATGCCGTAGTCGAGGCGTCGGCCGGCACGGGCAAGACGTATTTGCTTGAGCACCTGGTGGTCGAGTTGCTGCTCAATCGCGGCGCGAGCGTGGAGGAGATCCTGGTCGTCACCTTCACTGAGCGCGCCACGGCCGAGCTTTGCCTGAGGCTGCGCAAGAAACTGAGCGAGCTCTGCCATCTGACGACTGATGCCTGTACGGACGAGAATTGCTGGCTCATCGACGACACCGCGCGCGGCCGGCTGCGCGACGCCTTGCTAGCGTTCGATCGCGCGACCATTTCGACTATCCACGGTTTTTGTCGCGGCATCTTGGGGGATCACGCCTTCTTGCATCGACGCCTGTTCGACGAGCAAGCGGTGGACGAGAAGGATGCCTTTCACACCGCCTTCGTGGAATGCCTGCGCAACGATTTCGCGGTTCAGCCCGAGCTGGAACCGTATCTGCGCGCCTGGCTGTCAACAGGCCACAGCGCGGCCCATCTCGAGTCCGCTCTGGGCGCGTGCGCGAGGGAGCTGGCCCGCATCTTCCCGCCGCGGCCGGAAGCCTTGCAGCCGCAATTCGACGAGGCCGCTCTGGCTGCGGCCGTCGCGGCGTGGCCCGCGGAGGCAGCCCGCGATGCGACGCTGGTCGAACGATTGAAGAAGGCCAAGGTGCATTCCCGGACGGCTGGGGCTGTCGCTACCCGTCTCGGGGCGCTCACCGAGATCGTGCGCAAGGCCCGCGGCGCGGACATGGCTGCGTTTCTCGCTGAACTCGACCGCTTTGTCGCGGACGACCCGCAAGATGATGTCTGGGCCTATCTCGTCGGCGCCCTGGAAAAAGGCGCGGCCGATCCTCGGGTGGGTGAGCTGAAGCAGGCACTAGAGGATTTGCAGGCAGTCGCCCCTCCCCTGCTCGCCGCCGTGGCGCACAAATTCCTGCCGCTCGTCCACGCACGTCTGCAAGAACGCAAGCGGGCAGCCGGGCTGTACGATTTCCAGGACATGCTGACGTTGGTCGCTGAGCGTTTGGCTGAACAAGGCGCACCGGCGCAATTGCTGCTCTCGACTTTACGCCGCCGTTACAAGTACGCGCTCATCGACGAATTCCAGGACACCGACGACGTACAGTGGTTCATTTTCCGGCGTCTCTTTTTCGAGAGCTCGTCGAACACCATGTGTTGACCGTCATTGGCGATCCCAAACAAGCCATCTATCGCTTTCGCGGTGCTGACGTGCACACATACTTGCGTGCGCGCACGGAGATTCTGCAGGCGGGCGGCGTCCTGGTGAAGCTGGCGCGGAATTTTCGATCCACCCAGGCGGTCATCGACGGATACAATGCCGTGTTCGACCAGGCCGCGGGCTTCTTTCGGGCTGAATCCGGCATCGACTACGACAGACCAGTGATTTGCGGCCGGGGCGATCGGCGTTTGCTTGGAACGGACGGTCAGCCAAAGCCGGGCGCTGGTGGTTTTCGATGTGCAGGCGCCCGAGCGGACGGGGGTGGCCGAAATCCGGCGCACCTTGCGCCACCGGATGGCGAACGAGATTCGCCATCTCCTTTCTCACGACGGAGCGCTCTTCCTGCGCGACGGCAGCGAGCCCAAGCGAATCACAGCCCGCGACATCTTTGTACTCGCGTTTACCAACAACGAATGCCTCGAGATTGGCGAGACACTGCGAGCCGCAGATCTGCCCTTCGCGTTCTACAAGGAAGGCAACCTGTTCCAGACCGACCAGGCCAAAGACGTGCTGGACCTTCTGCGCGCCATTGCCGAGCCCGATGACCGCTGCTTGCGACTGCGAGCTTTCCTGACGGCCTTCTTTGCCCTTGACCTGGCCGACTTGGCACACAGGGATCGACCCGACGATAGCGATCCCCTGTTGCGCCAGCTTTTCGAGTGGCACAACTTGGCTCTGACTGGCGACTTTGGCGCGCTTTTCGCGCGCGTGCTCGCGCAGAGCGGAATTGTGAGCCGGGAGATCTTCTTCGGCCAAAGTGAGCGCGCCTTGACCAACACGCTGCACATTTTCGAGGTTCTGCAGGAAGAGGCAGCGCGCACGCACGCGAGTTTGCGTGAGCTGGTGGAAACGCTGGGGGCCTATGTCAACGGAACGCGCCTACCTCCGGGTGACGAGCGCGACTTGCAGCGCCTTGAAAGTGATGCCGATGCCGTGCAGGTGATGACTGTGTACAAGGCCAAAGGCCTGGAGGCCAACGTGGTCTTTCTCTACGGCGGTCTAAATCGCGGAGCCCACAGTTCGGCGCCAGTGTTTCACGACCAGCAGGACCAGCGCGTGGTGCACCTAGGTTCACTCGATCCGCAGGAACACGATACCTACGCCAATGAAATTGCGGACGAAGATCGCCGCGTGCTCTACGTGGCGCTCACCCGCGCCGGCGGCCGGCTCTATCTTCCGCGCTGTCCGGCCGCCTTCTCGGGCATTCCAGGAACCTACCGCATGCTCAGCCCGATTCTCGAAAAGCTGCTCGGGGACGCCAAGACCCGTGGTTTGTTTCAGGTCGTGTCGGTGGTTTGTCCCGAGGAGGCGTCTTTGGAATTGCTTGCTCCGGCGCCCGCGGCACCTTCGAAGTGGCAGCCACCCGACTTGCCGGGCGACGCTTCCGCAAGCGAGTTTCATCAGATTGCGCGAGAGCGCGCCGGCTTTGTCGTCACGTCGTACACCGGTGTGAAGCGCCGCCATGGTGGCTTCGTGGTTCCCGAAGATCCCGCTGATCTGTCCACCGCCAATGAGCCAGTCGAGCACGACCTGCCTGCGCCGGTGGATCCGCACGAGCTTGCGCGTGGAAGATTGTCCGGGATCTTCCTGCACGCGATTCTGGAAGAGGTGCCGCTGGGGAGTTTCACTGTGCCCAGCTCGTCGGCTGAATGGGCGGCACAGCCTGAGATCGCGCAGCTTCTCGCCCGGCTTGCCCATCGCCACGAGCGTGACCCTGGCCAGCTCGCACACGCCGCACACCTGGTGCACACTGCACTCACCACGCCGCTACGCCTGGGGGATTGCCTGGTGCCGGGTCTGGGCCGGGCCCGACCATCGCTACGCGAGATCGAGTTCCTGTATCCTATTCCCGAACGAAGTCATTCCCTGCTGGGACAAACGCTCGTGGAACAAGAGGGTACGCGCGCCTGGTCCATTGATCGCGGCCTGGTCAAGGGTTTCATTGACTATCTGTTCGAGCACGAGGGCCGCGTCTACCTGTGCGACTGGAAGGGCGATTGGCCGCCTTCGTGGGACAGCGATCGATTGCGCGTCCATTGCGAGAACAACTACGATATCCAGGCGCGCCTTTACACCCTGGCCGTGTTGCGTCTGGCTGGTCTGAACGATCGCGCCGCATTTGAACAGCGCTTCGGTGGCGTGCTCTATTGCTTTCTACGCGGCATGCGGCCAGGCGACGAGCAGGCCGGCATCTATTTCCGCAGGCCCGACTGGCAAACCGTGCTCGATTGGCAGGCCGAAATGCTGGGCAGCGAATTCTGGGGCGTTTAGGCTGGTTAGAGCGCGTCCAACTGGTACAGATAGTCTTCAATCGCCAGCCTGGCGCCCACGCTGAGATTGGGATCGGCTAACAGTTGTTGCAGGAAGCTCTGCAATTGGGCCTTGGTCATGTTGTGGTTGTTGTAGCGCCAGCCAGCCGCATAGGCGATGTAGGTGGCTTGCAGTTCGTAGTGTGGAACTTGCTTGTAGTTCGAGACATAGGTCGCGATCTGGGTTCCGCCGTAAGATTCTATGGCAAAGGCCGCAAGATACTCTGCCAGGGCAAAATCGAGGACCGGATTTGCAGCGTCGAGGACCTGCTGCAGCGATTGCGCGCCCGCGCTCACGCCATCGTCCCAGGTGGGCTGGAGTTCGGCGATGGCAAAACTTACTGTGTAATAGTCGGGCTGCCCATTCATGCCCAGCCTGAGCTGGTTCATGCTCTGATAGCGACCGGCCCAGGCGGATTGATCCGTGGGAGCCGGGCAGACGGTCTCGTAGGGGGCGACGTTCGGAGGGCTGCGGCAGTCAATCCAGGTCTGGGCGTGATAGCAGGCCGTCAGCGCACTACTAAGATCGTCAGGGGATGTGAAGTCAGTTCGCGCCAGCGCCGCGTCGCAAGCCTCTCCCAGTATGGGAATTGCACTTATCGACATGCCGTCAACGGTGACGGTTGCGACGCGCGCGTTGAGGTATACGAAATCATTGGCCAGGAAGTCGTCCTTGGTTGTTGGGGCGGCCGTGGATACGACAGGGGCTGACGGAGGCGCCGCCAGGACGGTCCCGATGGGCGCCGATGCGGTTCCCACGGAGTACATGTCGACCCCGGTCTGGGAAAACAGATCTTCTGACGTGGGCCCCCGGTGCAGCAGTCCCACGACTTGTCCCTGGTCGTTCAGAATGGGCGATCCGCTGTCGCCCGGAAGCGTGTAGGCCGTGGTCGTGATCCACTGGCCATTGGCGTCCACGACCTGGCCGTCTGTCCACTTTTTGAGTCTTCCTTCGGGGTGTCCCACGATTGTGATGTGTTGGTTGAGCAGAGACGCGGGATTCTGGGAATCAAATGAAAGGAAGTCTGGGGTGTCGAGCTGATTGTCGTTGGGATCGTAGAGTTGAACCGCGGCCATGTCGAGCCCGGCATTGACAGTCGTAGGAACTCCAAACACCGTGCTTGGTTGTTGTTGTGGCTCTCCACGCTGGTGCATCTGGGTCAGCTCGACATAGCATCCCTCGACGGCGCAGACCGGATCGCCCAGCACGTGATTGTTGGTGAGCAGCAGACCGTTGGCCGAAATGAAGAATCCGCTCCCATACTCGCCCGCGGTGCGCACGCGCACGACCGCGCGGGCCGCGGTCTGAATTCCTGGAGTGGCCGTGGTGATGTCGCTGAAATGTGGCAGCGTCACGGCTGCGGGGCTGGAACTCGAACAGGCGCCGGCAGCAAAGCAGAGCGCGACTATCCCGAGAAATTCACGCGGACACTGACGAAATAGCATCGAAATGCCTCCAGAGGTCCGGGATTGTAGCCGGTCGCGCGGAACGAAGATAGTCGTCATCCACGCCGCGCGACTTTGGGGCGCGGCAGGTAGTCCTGGCGAACCGGCGCGAAGACCTCGATGGCCACTGAATCCGCAAGAATGGCAGCGCCGTGCTGGGTGTTGCCCGGGATTGACCAGCTATCGCCCGGCCGGGCCACCACGGTTCGGCGATCGATGATCAGCCGGACGCGGCCGCTGACCAGATACCCCGTCTGTTCCTGCGGATGCGCGTGCCTGGGCAGGATGCTGCCCTTGCGCATGCGGAACTCCGTCAACAGGGTGCGGTCGCCATAGGCCAGGGTCTTGCGCTCGATCCCGGGCAGGGCGGGCTGATACCCGCGCTGGCTCGCCTTGCGGATCATGGCGCAGCCACCTGCCCGAGTCTCCGTCTTGCCTTTACGCGAATGCCTAGCCTTCGATCTTGCAGCCCGCGATGGTTCCGACTTCGATGTCCTCGGGGTTCCCCCAAGCGCCGTTGACCTGCCAGTGGGTGCGCACCCCGGTCAGCTTGCCAAGGATCTTGATCTGGCAATGGGCCGTGAAGCGCTTGAGTTGCTCGCGCGGCTTGTTGGGGGGCTCGGCCTGGAGGCGGGCGCGAATCGCCGGCTCCAAGAAAAGGCCGGGAATCAGGTACTGGTGGCGATCCAGCGTGTAGTACGGGGCCAGCTTGTTCTGTTCGTCGCCCTGCCAATTGATAATCTCGGTTGAGAAACCGCAGTAGTAGCCCTGAATGCCCTGACGAGACACGCAGGCTAGATCGGTGCGATCCGCGGTCACCAGCGTGATATCCGCTGACGCCGTACGCAAGATCGCGGCTGCATTGGGCGAAATCCGTCGCGTGGCAAAGTAGCCGGCAAAGACGATGATGGCGGCGACAATCAGGCCAAGAAAGATCTTGCCCCGAGAAAGGCCCGGCGCCTTGCTCCCGGCCGATTGCGCGTTGTCAGTCACTTTCTGTGCTGCTTGATTGGGATCGTCGTGTTCGCTCTGCACGGTGGTCCTTCCTTTCGACCGCTTGTTTTACCGAACCACGGCCTTGACTACAAGCCCGCAATGAGGCACGCGTCACCCCCCACAGACGGCGCGATCCGGTAGACTGCCCGCAGCCTCACATGAAAACCGACGCCACTTCACCGCTGTCTCCTCTGGGCACGGCCCGCCAGCGACTGGCGCCCGTTGCCGCCTACCCGTCCGGCCTGCTTTCCCAATTGCGCGACGCTGACCTGGGCGAGGAGGAGGCGTTCCTGGCTTGGCAGATGGGCCAGCTGGCCAGCAACATAGGCGAGACCGAGCGCCGCAACTTGGTCGTCTTGATCGCGCGTTTGCTCGTCAGCGCAAGCCAGGGCAGCACGCGCATGCGACTGGCGCCGGCCGAGCGAGCGCTGCTGGGCAAGATTCCTGCGCTGATCGGAGCACCAGGCGAGCGCAAGCCGCTCATCGTCGACGGTGAGTTTCTTTATCAGCAGCGAATCCTGACGTGCGAGACGCGGCTGGCGGCGGCCATCAAGGCGCGAGCCGCGCGACCCGGCCCAGACCCGCAGGCCGTCAAGGGGATTGTCGCCGAAATCGCGGCCACCAGCAGCCCCAGGTTAAGCGACGGGCAGCAAGCTGCAGTGGCCGCTGCCTTGAGCCGCCGCCTGGCCGTGATCAGCGGGGGTCCGGGCACGGGCAAGACCACCATCGCCCTGGCGCTGGCCCGCGGGCTGGCCCGCATGGACGTGTCCGCTGGCGAACTGGCGCTGGCTGCGCCGACGGGCAAGGCCGCCAATCGCCTGCAAGAGTCCTTTCACACCGGGCTGGCCGCCCTGCTGGCGCCGTCGGCCGAAGATCGTGCTCTGCTTTCGGCTTGCCCCGCGGCGCAGACGCTGCACCGCCTGCTCGGCTACTCGCCGACCACCGGCCGTTTCTTGCACCATCAGAATCATCGTCTGCCGGCGCGGGCGGTGATCGTCGACGAAGGGTCGATGATCGATCTGTCGCTCATGGAGCGGCTGCTGCGCGCGCTTCGCGACGATGCTGTGTTGCTGCTTCTGGGCGATGCCGACCAATTGCCTTCAGTCGACGCGGGCGCCGTGTTTCGCGACCTGGGCACTCTGGCTGTGCGGCTGGACAAGAGCTTTCGCACTGACCAGGCGCAGACGGCTGGCCATCGCATCAGCGAATGCGCGGCGGCTGTGCGCGCCGGGGATGCCGGCCGACTGGCGGACTTGCTTGTACTGCGGGCCACGAGTGCAGCCTTGGCTTTCGACGGCGTCGAGCTTGTGCCGGGCAACGAGCGCCAAGCGGTTCTCGAACGTTGGTACCATGACCGGATCGCTGCCCTGCCCGAATGGAACCAGTTCATCGAACACAAATACGTACTTGGGCCGGAAGGATTTTCGCCCGCAGACCACGACCGCCTGACTCGCCTGCACGCGCACTTGGCGCGCCAGCGCGTGCTGTGCGTGACGCGCGAGCGGCCCACCGGCGCCCATCCGGTCGATGCCTTCTTGCACAGTCTGTGCGCCGGCCCCGACGGCGATCTTCTTCCTGGCGAGCCCGTGCTGGTCTTGCGCAACGACTATCAGCGCGGTCTGTGGAATGGCGACCAGGGATTCATTCTGTCAGTCGCGCAGCCCGGCCACGCGGCCCGACCCATGGCCGTGTTTCGCCTGTCGACAACCGCGGCCTCGCCCTGGCTGGCGGTCCCGCCTGAGACAATGGGCGACAGTTTGACCCTCGCCTACGCCCTGACCGTGCACAAGGCGCAGGGATCCGAGCACGACCAGGTCTTGCTGCTCCTGCCCGAGCAGCCGATGCCTCTCTTCACTCGCGAGCTGCTCTACACGGCGCTCTCGCGCGCGCGGCACGCAGTCGTGATGTGCGGCAGTGCCGAGGTTCTCGCTTCAGGCGTCAGCACCAGCCTGACCCGCTCCTCGGGCCTGGCGGAAAAGCTGGCCGCGCCGTAGCCAGAATGGATAGCTTTTCACTACGGAGAGCGCAGAGGACAGTTCAGCGGCGAGCGCGTCAGCACCCGCCAGGTTCAAACGCCTATTGGTTGAACCCGCGCCTTGGTTCGACCGCGCCCGCACACAGGTCTGGAGATAATATCACACTGGTCATATATTCTGGTCATGAAGAAGCTGGCAGCCGCGAAGTTCAAGGAGCAGTGCCTTTCGATCCTTGATCATCTTGAGCCGGATGGACTCGTGATCACCAAGCACGGCAAGCCCGTCGCGCGAATCCTCCCTGCCGAGCGAGCCTCGGCGGATCTTATCGGCGCGTTTCGCGGTCGCATCCGGGTAAAGGGTGACATCCAGTCCACGGGAGTCACCTGGGAAGCCCACGGTTAACGTAGACACGCACATCCTCGTCTTCGCCTTGACGGGCGAGGTCACCGACAGGGAGCGTCGAGTTCTGGCATCGAACACCTGGAGCATGTCCGCGATTGTCCTCTGGGAACTCGCCAAGCTCGCGCAGCTTGGTCGAATCGATATCGACCTTGACGATGCAGAGCTCACAAGGACTCTTTCCAGCATTCACGTCTGGCCAATCGACCTTGCCGTAAGCATTCAGTCGACCAGGCTCGATTTCAAAAGACGATCCTGCGGACGAACTGATTGCGGCGACCAGCATCGTCCACCAAATCCCACTTCTAACTCGGGACCGCTGGATCCGAGTTTCTCGTCTCGTAAAGTTCGCTTGAACCTACGTCGGTCGAACGCCTTGTTGAACAAAGCCGCTGGCGCGGCAGTTTCTGATCTTGGTCGCGGATCCTCTCGCTGAGAGAGAGCGGTTTGCGGTTGACCCTGTGTTTACCGGCGCCCGATGGGCGAGCGCCGGCAACCACAAGGAGATGAAACATGGGTCAACTGTACGGGAAAATGGCATCCGATCTCAAGCTGCGTGAGTACTCCCCTCGCACGCAAGAAAGCTAGCTGTGGTGCGCGAGCAAGTTCGTCCGGCATTTCATGCGCTCGCCGAGCGAAATGGGTATGCCCGAGATCAGGCAATTCCTACTCGCTCTTCACGATCGCGGCCAGGCAGCCTTTAGCTGCCATCGAACGGATGGAGTCGCGAAGCTTGCTGGTGGGAGATCCCGGTGGTGCGCGCAAGCGAATCCAGCCCGAACACCACCGACGACCTCCCCTCCATGTGCGTGTGCCGGAAGAGATGCCAGTAAATCGCCCTCTCCCAGGCATCGAGCTTGAGCCGAGGAAATAGCAGGTCCTCGATTTCGCGAACTGTCTGGTTCGTGTCCATGGTTGTGTCTGCC
>CAVWUP010000023.1:0-35920 GCA_963758155.1 uncultured delta proteobacterium | reverse complement strand
AGAGCACGGCCGCCAAGGCTTGGTTCTGCGTGGAGGCCGCTACACCTCTCTGGTCGCCAGCGCGCTCAGAAATCGGCTGACCTCGGGCTCGCCCATCTCATCGGGATGGCGCTTGCCAGAAAAGATGATGAAGCGACGGATCCACCCAACGTAGGCCTCCTCGGTCCGCGCGCTCATGTGACGCATCCGGATCGCCGCCTTCACGCGATCGAGCAGGCGGGGGCCGGCGGTCACGGGTCGAACGGGCGATGACGGGCCGACCGGTGCGCCGTCGCGGAACCATCCACCTGGCCGGAGGCCGGACGGTGGAACGGGATGACGCTTGCGACTCGTGCGGATTGTCGGTGCATGCGACGCATGCGCGAATCGGGCTGCCAGATACGTGCCAGCGCGCCCGCAACACCCCGCGAGAATTCCGCACCGTAGTACCACAAAGTTGCTTGGTGACTCCCCATTGAATAGGGCACCATGGCTGATGTGCAGAGCGATGCCGATGATCAGACTCCCGCGGCCCTCTCGGGGTCGGCCCAAGCCACGAGGCCTCGCCTCTGGCTTGCGGTGGGCTTGGCCGTTGCCCTGTCTGCCCACCTGGCCAGCGCCGCTTTCCATGTTCTGTTCGGCGCTCTGAATGTCGACGAGGGTTTTATGGGATCGCGGCGCGTGCCATCACGCAGGGGCAGCTACCCTACCGCGATTTCGGATATTCGCAGCCGCCGGTTCTTCCTTTCGTAAACGGCGCGGTGATGCGCCTCATCGGTTTCGGGCTTGTGCAACAACGCTCGGCCAATGGGTTGTGGGGCGCGCTTGCCCTCGGGCTGTGCGCGTGGCTGGCGGCCCGGCGGACGCGGCCCTGGGTCGGACTGGCGCTGGCGCTGTCCTTTTCGCTATGGCCGCCCTGGATGTACTTCATCCACCTGGGCAAAGCCTACGCGTTCACCTCGCTGGCGGCGGCGGCAGCGGCCTGGGTCTTTCTGCAATGGCCGCGCGCCGGCCGAAAGCATTTGGCCTTGTCGGGGCTGGCCGCGCTGGGGATCGGCTGTCGTCTGGCCAGCGCGCCCTACTTTCTGGTCCTGTGGCTGGCGGCCCTGTGCGACGGCGGCCTGCCTTCGGCGCGCCAGGCATTGCGGGCTGTGGCGGAACTGGTCGGGCTTCTGGCCGTGGTGTTCTTGCCTTTCTGGCTGCTCGCGCCCGAGAGCATGAACTTCTGGGTCTTTCAGTTCCACGCCTCGTCGCTGCAGCACAGAGATTGGTCCCTCGGCTTCACCGAGATCTTCTTGCAGTCGCCGGTTTGTTGGATCGTCTTGCTGGGCCTTGGGTCGCTCACCTTGGCAACGCTTCGGCCCTGGCCGCGCCGCGAGGCCATCCTGGCAGCGGCGGCCGTGCTGGCGGCGGCAAGCAATCTTCTTCCTTCCGGCGCGGTTGCTGAATACTGCGTTCCCTTTCTCTTGCCGCTGGCCCTGGCGGTCGTTCTGCTGGTTGCTGACGTGGCCCGCACTTGGTCGCTGCCCCGTCGCGTGGCCTTGGTGACTGTGCTGCTCGCGATTCATCTGGGCGCCACCCCGATAGCCAACAGCACGCGCTGGGCAGACCCGCGCGGCAACGCCGCCTCGCTGGGCCTGCCTCGGGCCGCTCCCGACTACGACTTCGGCCTGCCCGAACGGAGTGCCCGCATCCGATCGGTGGTCGAGCAATTGTTGGCCCCGGGCCAGTTTCTCATCGGGCCCAATCTGATTCCCGCTCTGGAGACCAACCGGCCTGTGCCGCGCAATCTCTCCATGGGGCCATTCAGCGTGACGCGTGATTTGCCGGCCGCTTCCGCCCAGCGACTGCATCTGGCGACTGATGGGGAGATCGCTGGATATCTGGAAGACCCTCGCGTGACTTTGCTTTCGTTTGCCGATCGCCTGGAGCTGAACTACGGCTGGTCGATGCCGTCCTTCGCCTTGCCACCCGGGGGCTTGCCCCCACGCTGGGCCGATATCGTCATTCACGAGTTCGTGACTTTCTACAAGGGCGGACACCACGTGCTGCTGGCGCGGAGCGACTACTTGCGCAGCAAGGGCATGGCACCCGAACACGGTGCTCCGGGCAAGTGAACGCCAGCGTGCTAGCCTTGCAGGGTCAGCCCGAGCACTCTCAACAGAAACGAGGCTACCCGACGGTGGCGAAGTCCATAAGTGAAGACCCGACGGCAACGCCCGTTCCGTCCCAGGCACGCGCCAGCGCCGAGACGCTGGAGGCGGAAGTGCGGACCGTCAGCCACAGCCCCATCGTGAGCGCCCTGCTGGAGGCGGTGGACGCGGGCCTGCTGGTGCTCAACCGCGAGCGACAGATCCTGGCCACCAATCGCGCCCCCTTGCTGGAAAACCTGCGCCACCAGCGTCGCAGCATCGGGTTACGCCCCGGCGAATTCTTCGCCTGTCCGCGCGCCACCGAACAGCCGCAGGGCTGCGGCGCCGGCGAGCACTGCCTGGCCTGTGGCACCTACCAGGCGGTCACGCAATCGCAGGCCGGCCGGCGCACCGTCGAGCAGGAGTGCCTGCTGACCGCGGGTCAAGGCGCAGACGCCACGCCGCTGGAGCTGCACGTGCGCGCCACGCAGGTGGACATCGACGGCAAAGACTACACCGTGGTCTCATTGCGCGACATCAGCAGCGAAAAACGCCGCCAGGCGCTGGAGCGGATCTTCTTTCACGACATCCTCAACACGCTATCGGCCCTGTCCAATTGGACCCACTTACTCAACAATTCCGTGGGCGAGCGGCAAGAGCGCGCACGCGAACGCATCGGTCGTTTGGTCGGCCAGCTGGAACGCGAAGTCCAGTTGCAGCGCACGCTGCTCGAGGCCGAGCAGGGCACGCTGCGGCCCCATCGCGTCGCCGTCACGCCCGCAACGCTGCTGGCCGATCTGAAGGCCACCTTCGCGGGCACGCAAGCCGCCCAGCAGCGCACCCTGGTCGAGGAAGATCGCTGTCCGGGCCTGGAGCTGGTCACCGATCCCGTGTTGCTGGGTCGTGTGCTGGTCAACATGGTCAAGAACGCCTTCGAAGCCACGCCCATCGGCGGCGAAGTTCGCCTGTGGTGCCAACGCGAAGCCGACCCGACTGACCACAGCGAGACGCGCGACGCGATTGCCTTCCACGTACACAACGCGGGCGAAATTTCGCCGGCGGTTGCGGCGCGCGTGTTCCAGCGCTCGTTCACCACCAAGACCGGCACCGGACATGGGCTGGGCACCTACGGCATGAAACTGTTGGGCGAGCGCTACCTGGCCGGCAAAGTCAGCTTCACCACGAGTGCCGAGGCGGGAACTGTGTTCTCGATCCGCTTGCCTCTGCCCGCGGCCGTGGGCGCGGGGATTTGATCTTCCTACGACGATGCCGCAGCCGAATGGCACGGGCGGCGCTGCAACGGCTTGTTCGGCGGCGGCTTACCGCCCAAGAACCACATCCACTCCGGACAGAACAAGCTCCAGTTTCGCCTTGGGCAGCTTGCCCGCTCGCACAGTCAACTCGGACTTGTCGAGAGTCACAATCTGCGAGACGTTCGCCACCGATTCCTTGGGAAGTCCGGTCGCGCTCTCAGAAAGAAGAACATTACCCGGCGCAGACGCCCACTTCACGTTGCTCGTCAAGGCAACACGAACGGCAGTCGCGATTCGACTCCGGTTCAATGCATCACCTTGTACGACCAGTACCGGTCGGCGAAATCCTGGTTTCGATCCGCGCGGCTCACCAAGATCCGCCCACCACACCTCTCCCTGAGAGACCGTCACCACTCGCTACGCTCCAGCGTCCGTCGGGCAGCTCGCGAGGCAAATCCGTCGGGCGTCTCCTTCACATCGTCGAGAACACGATTCATCGCCTCCGTTACGCTGTCCGGCGCGTGGCGCGCCACGTATTCGCTTAGTGCACACGCATACACCTCGCTCCTCGACCGCTTCGCTCGGTGCGCGAGGGTCTCAGCCCGCTCGAAGATCTCGTCTGGAATGGAAACCGCTGTCTTCATACCTGAAGTATAACCCGGTATGACTTTGGGTCAACCCGACTGGCATCGACACCGGCGTTTGCCCCGAGGACGGCAGGAAGCGCCTCAGCCTCGCGGCGAAGATTGGGATTCAATCCGTCCCGAGCAAAACTTTGTGGCAAGGTGCTCTTGAACGGGCGGTTCAGTCGAAAGTGGCGGTGTACGACACCCTGTTCGTTGAACTCGCCAAACGCGAGAACCTTCCGCTTGCAACCTTCGATGCGAAGGTGCTCGCAGCGTTCCCCGTTATTGCCGTCCGCCCGAAAGTCCTCGCCCATCAATCAGGATAGCCGCCTCGTCCGCAGATGCAGCGAGATCGCGCCGCTGAACATTCAGTACATTCATGTCTGCTATCGCTCCGTTTTGCCGAGCGCTACAACGGCTCGGCCCGCACCGTGCTTGGCTCGACGCCGCCGACTTCCTCGGCCTCGTACCATTCCCGGATTGAGAGAACGTCGAGCCGGGCGGCGCGACGAACGATCAGCTTGGTCGTCGCTTCTTCGCTTCGGCCCGAAGCTCAGCCCGGAATTCCTCCCAGGAAACACCTTCGTCCGGATGCGCCTCGTACTCCGCAAGCCGTTCATCCAGTACTACCCTGTGCCACCCTGGAACGGGCACCTCCGCCGGATGAGCCGCGATGACGTCCCAGAGAGCCTGCACGTAGTCGATCTGTTCCTCGACCGGAAGATCGGTGAAGCCTGGTGGTGGAACAGCAAGCGCTCGTGACATTGATGACAATTTTAGCACATCAGCAGCCTTCGTCGTGTCGGGCCAACGTCCGAGGAGGGATGGACGCGCCTGCTGAACGCCTTGGCCGACGAAGCCCTGGCCGACTTGGCCGCCGGGCGAGCGACCGATCTCTATCCGGACAAGATGTGAGGTCACGCGCGAGCGCCCGGTTTTGGGAGCTTCAGGTCATGCCGCCGATTTGAGGTTCTCGCGAATCATCCGCGGGTGACGAGCCGCGATTCTCAGGAGGCCGATGGCTGGACCTTCCGGCTGCCTCCGGCCTTGCTCCCAGTTTCGCAGCGTGTGCACACTGATGCCCATCGCTTGCGCGAACTTCGACTGTGAAAGGCCGACGAAGCGCCTCAGCGCGGCTACGTCGTCACCGGATTCGATCTGCCCGGCCATGAGACGTTTTTGCACGCGAGCCGGAATCGCTCGTGCCATTTGCTCGTCGGTGAGTTCAGGAATGTCCGTCACGACGCACCTTCAGACAGGGTTTCTATTCCTGCGACTGGATCAACCGCCTATTGGCTAGGCACCCTTTGCCCCGACGCCAAAGTCGTTGAAGAATGCTCTGTTGACTATGAAGGAATGGACCCGCGTGAGACCGAGTTCAAGTTCTTCCATAATCTCCACAACCCTTTCACCGTCCACGAGTTCGATTGGAGGCGCGCCGTCACGCAATGCCTCCTTCTTCGCCTCGTCTCCTCTCATATATCCCTTTCCCTCGCCCCGTCATTGCGCCACGAAAATCACAACCTGCGGCGCACCAACGTGCCTTTGTAGCGCTTACATTGAAAGACCACTTTGTGGCTTACAAGTCGGTTGACTTGGAGGACGCCAAGGCCATCTATCCCGCCATCGCCGCTGCGTCCCGTAACGGTCACTTCCTGGAAGTCCGACTCGCGCAGCAACTCCTGGCAAAAGCGTTCAAAACCCTCAGGTGGCAGTGACTGGAGAATTGCAAGGACCTCCTCTCGATGCGTGCGCGTGAAGGCGCCGGACTCGGCCGTTTCCTCTGCGAGGATGGCGGCCGCATCGCCCTGTGGTTCAGAAGCTGCGTTTTGCGTGCGCCTGCCCTGAACGCTTTTGAAGATGGCAAGAGCCTCGGCATGTGAGAGCGTCTTCTGCTCGCGCCCCTTGTCAGTCAGGCGCCAGACTCCTCGCTTGCTCGCATCGATATAGCCCGCCTTGGCGAGGTAGAGCCGTGCCCAGGCCACGGCGTTGTCGAAGCGTGAACGACCGTTCTGGTTGGGCACCGCTCGCTCAGCATCGGTGACCCTTAGATCACGAGCGACCTGGTCTGTCGCTTCGGTGGGCCGCGCCGAACCTCCGAGCCGTTGCAGCGCAAGCAGGATCGGCTCGAAGTACCTGACGAACTGTGGTCCGTAATGTGCGTTTTTGGTTGCCATCGCGTCTTCCATCGATCCATCCGCGCGGGTGCGCCGAACTTTCTACTCGACCTCAGCTTCGCTCCACGTGGCGTCTTTCGCAAGCACAGGCGGGCTGCGTATGTCACGGCGCCAAGTCGGCTTCCCATCCGTCACCTCAAGCAGTTTCAGGGTGTTGGTCGCCCCTACCCACGCCGGTCAATGCGCCCGGGTCCGTCCCTGCCCCCGTCCCTGTCACCGCCGCTTCTGCCCCCGCCACCGCCACCTACACCGCTTTCCGGCAATCCAAGGTTCCGAGGCGCATTCTTGAATTGGACATTGCCCGGCGATGACCGTAGTTTTGCGTGCATGAGCGGCCCTGAAAACAGTCCGACAGCCACCACGAACTTCATCGAGGATATCATCAACGAGGATCTCGCGCAGGGAAAGAACCAGGGGCGCGTGCACACCCGGTTTCCGCCCGAGCCCAACGGCTACCTGCACATCGGCCACGCCAAGTCCATCTGCCTCAACTTCGGGCTGGCCGCCAAGTACGCGGGCAAGTGCAACCTGCGCTACGACGACACCAACCCCAGCACCGAGGACGTGGAATACGTCGAGTCCATCGAGGAGGACGTGGCCTGGCTGGGCTTCCGCTGGAACGGCCAGCCGCTCTACGCCTCGGATTACTTCGACGAGATCTACCGGCTGACCGAGATCCTGATCGAAAACGGCAAGGCCTACGTCGACGATCTGTCGGCCGAGCAGATCAGCGAATACCGCGGCAACTTCTACAAGCCCGGCCAGGACAGCCCCTTCCGCAACCGCGCCGTGGCCGAAAATCTCGACCTCTTCCGTCGCATGCGCGCTGGCGAATTTGCCGACGGCTCGCGCGTGTTGCGCGCCAAGATCGACATGCGCCACCCCAACCTCAACATGCGCGATCCGCCGCTTTACCGCATCAAGCGGGCGACCCACCACCGCACGGGCGACAAGTGGTGCATCTACCCGATGTACGACTATGCCCATCCCATCTCCGACGCGCTGGAAGGGATCACGCACTCGGTGTGCACCCTGGAATTCGAGGATCACCGCCCGCTCTACGACTGGACCATCGAGAACCTGCCGCTCACCTACCGGCCGCGCCAGATCGAGTTCGCGCGCCTGAATCTGACCTACACCTTGATGAGCAAGCGCAAGCTGCTTCAGCTCGTCGAGGAAAAACTGGTCTCGGGCTGGAACGATCCGCGCATGCCCAGCCTGAGTGGCCTGCGCCGCCGCGGCTACACGCCCGAGGCCATTCGCGCCTTTGCCGAGCGCATCGGCGTGGCCAAGAACGACAGCATCATCGACGTGGGCCTGCTGGAATTCGCCATTCGCGAAGATCTGGAAAAGCGCGCGCCGCGGGCCATGGCGGTACTGCGGCCGCTGAAAGTGGTCATCGACAACTACCCCGAGGCCCAGGTGGATTGGTTCGAGGCCGCCAATCATCCCGACGATCCCGCCATGGGAACGCGCAAGATTCCTTTCTCCAAGGTGGTGTACATCGAGCGCGACGATTTCGCCGAGGTGCCGCCCAAGAAGTGGTTCCGGCTGTCGCCCGGCGCCGAGATTCGCCTGCGCTGGGCCTGCCTGATCAAGTGCGTGAGCGTGGTCAAGAACGCGGCGGGCGAGATCGTGGAAGTGCACTGCACCTGGGACCCGAACTCGCGCGGGGGCGACGCGCCCGACGGCCGGCGGGTCAAGGGCACCTCCCACTGGGTTTCGGCCGTGCACGCCAAACCAGCGAACGTGCGGCTGTATGATCGTCTTTTCACCAAAGCCAATCCAACCGAAAATGGCGCGGATTTTCGCGCCTGTCTCAATCCCAATTCCCTGCAAGTGGCGGCCGACGCCCAGATCGAACCGGCGCTGGCTGAAGCCGTGCCCGGCACCCGCTTCCAGTTCGAGCGACTGGGCTACTTCTGCGTGGACACCGTCGATTCCAAGCCCGGCCAGCCCGTGTTCAACCGCATCGTGCCCCTGCGCGATTCCTGGGCCAAGCTGGCCGAGACCGCAAAGTAGGTGCGCTGCCCGTCGGTCCCATCACCTTGCTCCTGCGGGCAGCCCCCATGAACGCAAGCGTCGCAGTCCTCGCGCCTACTCCAGCTCAGCGCCACCTGCGACTGGCCGCGGCCGTTCTCACCGTTGCTGCCGCGCTGGTCGTCATCGTCGCCTATAGCCTCTGTGCGTGGGCTTTAGTCAAATACCCCTGGGATTGGAGCCCGGACGATGGGCTGCAACTCGACTTCGCGCGACGCTTGCTTGAATCGCCAGCTTCGGTTTTCCATGGCCACTCGGTTCCTTTCCCGTCGTGGTTCGGCCCTTTGTACCCGGCGCTGCTCACGCCCCTCGTTCATCTGGCCCACCCGCTGGCGGCCTCGCGCATTTTGGCTCTGGGCTTGACGTGGCTTGGGGCGCTGGCGGTGACCGTGCTTCTCCGACGACGGGCTGGTCTGCTGTGGGGATTGGCTGGCGCGGCCCTGTATCTGTCTGTCTTCGACATCACGTCCTGGTACATGCTGCTTCGGAGCGACACTCTCTTGGTCACCCTGTGGTTGTGGGCTGCGGTCTTGCTCTTGCCCAACGACCTTCGCCACCGCGCAGACCGCCTGTCGGCCGCGCGCATCGCGAGCGGAACGGCGCTGCTCCTCGCCGCGACGCTGGCCAAACCAACCGGGGCCGTGCACGGGCTGCCCCTGGTGCTCGCTCTGGTTTCTGGTGGACCGCCGCAGTGCCTGGCGCTTGACCGTCGCTGTGGGCTTGGCAGGCCTGGCGATTTTCGCCTTGCTTGAAGCCGCAACCAAGGGCGGCTTTCTGGGCGCCCTGCTGCTCTTGCGTTTTCACGGCCACGCGCCCGGTCTGACCACACAGATCCTGAGGGACTTCGGCGTGCGCACCTGGCCGGTGATCCTGTTGGCGCTGGTCGCTGGCCTCGCCGCCTGGAAAAGGAAGGCGCGCCCAGAGCGCGACCCCGTCGGGTTCATGCTTGCGGGCGGGCTCCTGGTGTTGCCCATGCTCGGCAAGCAGGGGGCATGCTTGAATTACCTGCTGCCGTTGTTTGCTGCGCTGGTGGTGGCAGCGGGGTGCTGGGCCGCGCGGGGACTGCAAACGGCAAGCGGATGGCGGCCGGCGATTCCTGCCGCAGCCGCGACGCTGGCTCTCGCGCTCGCGGCCACGCGGACCTTTCCCTTGCCCACACCCTATGACGAAGCGGCAGCGCGAACCTTGTACGGATTCACGCAGGCCTTCCATCGCAAGGTGGGCGGCCCCTTTCTGGTCAGCGTGCCCAACCTGGTCTACTTCCAGATTGGGCAAGATACCGAGATCGAGGGAAGCATCTTCGCGCAGATGGTGGCCCACGATGCGCCAGGAGTCCGAGACGTGCTCACGCGGCTTGAGCAGGCCCGCTATACGCTGGTGGTAGAAACCTGGCCGCTGCCCGGGCAACCAGAATGGCAAGCGGCCCTGCGCCGGAACTATCGTCCCCTGGGCGCGTGCCGGCTCGGTTCGTATTTCACCGGCTATGATTCACGCCTGTACGCCCGCCGCGGATTGCCCGTGGACTTCACGCCGCCTGTAGGCGTGCGCTGCCTGGCCGTGCCCGACGGACGCTGAGCCAGCCCACCGCCGCGAAAATCCCCAGAACCATCAAGGACAACAATGTCAACAGCGCCCCGACGCCCAGACCCGGCGTCCTGAATTCCATCGCAATTCTGTGCTCGCCGGGTTGCAAAGCCACGGCACGCATAATGAGATTGGCTCTGAGAATGGGCACCGCTTGGCCGTCCACTGTGGCCTGCCAGCCCCTGTCGTATTGCTCGACAAAGACCGCCAGCGCCGATCGCTCGACCTGACAGGTCGCCTGCAAGCGATTGTTGGAATAGGAATCGAGCACGCAGGTGCCGGGGGATGAATCTGCGGAACCGAACAGCGACGGGACACGTGACTCAGGGGCGAGCCAGGCCTTGCGACCGGCAACAACGGCTGGATCGAAAATTCCACGCAGCGCGATTGCATCGTCCGCCACTTGGGCTTGCCCCACTAGGAAAACGCGCGGCAGCGTTCCCGGCACCCGGTAGAGCCGCGTGCCGGGCAAGGGATCGAGCATGGGCTCGATGCCCGTACGCTTGGAATCCTGCGAATCGTCGACGGGCAGAAGCGCGTAGCGCGCCCCGAACAAGCGCAGCACCGATTGGCCCTGGCCTAACCCGGATTTCCAGATGCGATCGAGCGCCGCGGGAATGGCTGCGTCGTACCCAGGCAAAGTGGCAATGCCCCATATATTGGCGGTATTGGTAATGAAGGTCTGCAACAGCCACAGTTCGCCCAATTCAGGCGGAGGCGCCGGCGCGTGTTGTAACACATTGTTGGCGCGATAAAGCCGCGGTGGCTCGCCGCGGCCAGAACTGTCCGCCAGCACCACCTGGGTTGCGGAAGCCGATACCGACGCGAGCCTGCGCGGCGCAAAGCTTTGCAGCGGCCAGGTCGCGGCGGCGAGGTCGAGGCCCACAATCGCGATCAACAGAATCGGCGCCAGCCGCGAGCGACAAAACGCAAGAAACTGCACAGTCAGCACGCCGGCCACGGCCAGGCCGCCGGCCAGAGCGCCGCGCGTGACCTGCGCAGCCCAACGGCCTGGGAAGAAGAATCGCGCAGTCGCCGCTAGGACGAGCAGAAGCCCTAGTAGGACGACCACGCGCCGCCATGGCTGTCGTTCAGCTGCAAACACACGTGCAGCGCCCAGTGCGGCCAACAAGGCCAGCCAGCCGACCAGCAAGACGGCGTACTTTTCCGGAAAGCGCATGTACGCAAAGGGGAACACCACCATCCGGAACGCGGCGTGCACCGGCAAATACTTGCCCAGTGCCAGCGCAAGCGCTCCCCCGCCTAGCGCGCCCAGCACAGACGCCAAAGTCCGCCGCCGGCCAAACGCCGCCAGGGCCAAGGCCATCACGCTCGCCCCAAAATAGAGGCTGTGCGAAAGCGGGAGGTGCTCCAGGCCTGGCTCCCCGATCCACTGCGCCGCGGGCTGGAAGCCTTCGCTGTTGCCCATGCTGTCAGGAGCCACAAACTCGATCAGGCGGGCGGGATGAAGCGAGCAGCCCCCGGCATCGGCGCGAGACAGTGCAGCCGCGCGTTCGGTCGCGCCCTTCAACGCGTGTGCCGGCACGAACACAATCGCAGCCACACCCGCGGCCAGCGCGGGCGCAAGCACGAAAGCAGCGACCCATCGCAGCTGGACGGGTGTAGGGGCGACCTGCGGTCGTTCCGTTCCATCCTGCTCACCACGACGTTCCCACACAGCGACAGCGATCGTGGTCGCCAGCGCAAACCCCACGCCCATCATGGCCACGAAGACTTCACCGACCAGCAGGCCGAACGCGGTCGGCAGCGCCGCCTTGACCACGCCCAGGAGCCAGCGCCGACGGCCCAAGCGCAAGCTATCGAGCAAGGCAAGATGGCCGACAGCAGCCCAGGGCACCCACGCGCCCGCAACCATGCGCAATCCAGCTGTCCATTGGCTGGTGTTGTATCCCGCGAGCGACCAGGCCAAGGCAGCCACGCAAGCCGCGACTGGCGATCCCTTCAGCCGGCGCGCCACGAAGAACATCCCCACTGCGCCCCACACCAGGTGAGCAAAATCCAGCCAGGTCAACAGACTGGCCATCCAGTCCGCTGGCACGACCAGGGTGAGCCAATTAGGCGGATAGAAGACGCCGTACAGTGGATTGGCGAAAATGGCAAAGCCAATTCCCTGAAAAGGATTCCAGCCAGGGATTTCACCACGCAACAGCGAATCGCGCACAAACCAGCGGGCTGGGAACATCCAGTGAGCAACGTCGCTGGAGAAAACAATGCGTCCCAAAAAGATGGGGAAATAGACCAAACAGAGAATGACCACAGTCAGAAGTAGCAAGCGCCGGGCTCGCGCCGTGGAATCTTCGCAGTTCGGGACGGTCACGATGATCTCCGCCTACGCCCGCGCGCAAAGGCCAACCCCAGGAGGGCCAGCAGTGACGCGAGAGTGACAGCGGCTCCAGCGCGCAAGCCCGGCGGGCTGTACTGCATGACGATGTGGTGCGCACCCGGTGCAAGCGCGATCGCCCGCATATTCAGGTTTGCGCGCAGCACCGGCGCCGATTTGCCGTCCACTGTCGCACTCCATCCTTGGTCGTACTGTTCGTTGAACACCGCCAGCCCAGACTGACTAGCGTCGCAGTGGGCCTCTAGGCGAAGATTGTGGAAAAGGTCCATCCGACAGGTCCCGGCCTTGCCCGATGGCACAGGCAAGTCGCGCGCGTTTGTATCGGGCGCCAGCCAAACACTTTCGCCAGCGACCACGGCCGGCTCGTACAGTCGAGTAAGCGCGATCGAATCCGGCACGATCTCCGCGTGCGCCGTCAGAAACACGCGCGGCAGGCTTCTGGGCACGCGATACAGGCGCGCGCCGGGCAAGGGATCGGTCAGTGCCTCCAGGCGTTGGTCCCCGGGCACGCGCGGATTGCGCACCGGCAACACCGCATAGTCCACACCAAGCAGGCGCAGGGCCGCCAGTCGATCGGCCTGGCCTGCGATCCACGCGCCTTCCAGTCGACGGGGAATGGCCGCATCGTAGCCCGGCACCATGGCAATACCCCACGCGTTGGCGGTGTTGGGCACCAGGGTCTGCAGCAAGCGCGATTCACCCTGCGCCTGGTTCGACGCCTCGGTCCACTTCATCACGGTGCTGGTCACCGTCTCGGATCGGAACAGCCGGGGCGGTTCGACGTGGCCGGCGTAATCGGCCAAGACAATCCGCGCGGCTGCCGGCTGCTCAATTGCCAACGCGCGCGGCACGAAACCCTGCAAAGGCCAGCAGGCGGCCGCCAGATCCAGCGCCACTGTCAGCACAAGCAACACCGGCGCCAGGCGCGAACCGCGTGCCGCCAGAACCTGCACCCCGAGCACAGCGAGCACCGCCACGGCCCCGTGGCGTAGTCCGTGCACCATGTACCCCGACCAGGGGAACGGAAAGACGAATGGAGACGCAATTCCGAAGCCGACCATGAGCGCGAGCAAAATTGCGGTCCGTCGCCAGGGTTGTGCTTGCGACGACATAATGCGGCGGCTGCCTTGGCTGGCCAAGAGCGCAAGCCCGAGCACGGCCAGGATGGTGTACTTCTCCGGCGAGCGCATGAAGGACAGGGGAAGCACCACGCGTCGGAACACGGCATGCACCGGCAGGTGCTTGCCCAAGGCGAGCAACAGCGCAAAACCGCTGAGGCCGGCCAGAACGAAAACCACGGGGCGCTTGCGCCGGAAAGCGGCCAACGCCAAGGCCAGCACACTGGCGCCCATGTACACGCTGTACGAAAGCGGCAAGCCGTCGGCGCTCGCCTCGCCCACCCAGCGGCCGGCTGGATACTCGCCGTAGGCATCGCCCATGGAACCAGGCGCGGCGAACTCGATCAAGCGCAGCGGGTGCAACGAATGCACCTCGGCCTCTGTGCGCGAAAGCGGCGCCGCCCGATCGCTTGTCGACATGTGTGCGCGCGCCGGAAGCAGCACCACGGCGCCCACGCCGCCGGCGAGCAGCAAGGCCAGCGCAATCGCAGCAGCCCAGCGACGAGAAAATCGGGGCAACAGACAATCCGGCCGCCGTTCGCAGATCTGCGCCGTGGCCAGCAAGGCCAGGGCGAAGCCCACTCCCATCATGGCTAGAAACAGCTCGCCCATCAGAAGGGCGAATGCTGTGGGCAGGGCGGCCTTGACCACGCCGATCGTCCAGCGACGGCCGCTGGCGCGCAGACGATCGAGCAGCGCCAGTTGCCCCACCGCGGTCCAAGGAATCCACGCAGCCGCGTGCAGGCGCAGCCCCGCAGTCCACTGCGAGGTCAGGTAGCCAGACAATGCCCAGGCGAGCGCCGCAATGATCGCCGACACGGACGTCGCGCGAAATCGTCGCGCCAGCCAGAACACGCCCGCGCTGCCCCACAGCAGGTGCGCGAAGTCCTGCCAGGTGAGCATGGCGCCGACCCAATCGCGGCCCACGAGCAGGAAGAACCAGTTTGGCGGATAGAATACGCCGTAGAGCGGATTGGAAAGCGTGGCGAATCCCAACCCCTGCAAGGGATTCCAGGCCGGCAGCTCGCCATGCAGCAAGGATTCCCGCACGAAAACCCGCGCCGGGAAGATCCAGTGTGCGATGTCGCGAAAAAAGACGATACGCCCGAAGAATATCGGCAGATAGTCCACCGCCAGGGCGAGCGCGACCCAGAAAAAGGCCCGCCCGGCCCAGCCGGTAGCCTCGTCGGGTTGATCGGATGTTGGATCCGCGTTCACGGTGGTCTCGCCCGCGCCATCATACCGCCCCTTCTATTCGTCGCGCACAAGCCTCTTGCCCAGACTCACCACATCGTCTTCTTTGAATCCGATACGTTGGTAGAATGAAATCGCCTCGAGATTGTCTCGGCGCACCTGCAGATTGATCTTGGCACAGCCGAGCGGGCGCAACCGACGCTCGACTTCGGTCATCAGTGCCGATGCCAGTCCCTGCCGCCGACAATCTGGATCCACGGCCAGGTAGTTGACCCAACCGCGATGCCCGTCGTATCCGCCCATCACGGAGGCCACAATCTCGTCGCCGATCGTCCCCACCAGGAACAGCTCCCTCTGCATGCGCTTTTTGCGGGCGATGTCCTTGCTCGGATCGTTCCAGGGCCGCAGCAATCCACATCGTTCCCACAGTCGTATGACCTGAGCCTCATCTGAATCTTGGAAGCCTCTGATCTGCATGTCACGCAGCAAGACCGTCGTTGCCATTTGGTCCGTGTCCCGTCCCAAACCTATGCCGATCCGTGGCGAGCACCCGAGCGCGCGTCTACGCCGACCGTGTGGGTGGAATCACGCCGCGGCCCGCATGGCTCGTGTCACCGGCCTCGGAAGCGCAATCGACACAAAGAACTTCTCTGGATAGAGATAGTCCTCGCCCGACTCGTCGACGACGCGAAGAAGCCCACGGGCGGCAGCATTCCGGTCGGGAACTCGCCGATAAAGTCGGCGTACCAGGAGCGACGCCGGATAGCCATCATTCCTGACACAAAGCACGTAGCTCCCGGTTGACGTTGTTTTTCTCATCGCAGATCACCGAGCAGGCGCTTGATCTTGAACTCTTTCCGTCCGATGCCGTGACTTTCGTACCAGTGTACCTCGGCAGGTGAAGTTGTTCCATCCGGAAGCCGAATCACCGCGACGCCCTTCATTTTTCGCCAGCGTCCTCGCCCATAGATCTTTCGGAGCCGCTCAATCTCGCGGATCTTTCCGCCAATGGCAATGGTCTCTTCGCCTGCGATTTCACCGACGATTTCGATCGACGGTCGCTGTCGTTCGGTTCCCATGTTCGTGGTTCGGTCGGCCCAAAGCTAACTTGGTAGCCAGCACCAGCATCCCGCCGCCCCCCAGTTTTCGCAAGCGACTCAGAAGCCAATGTCCCGCAGGCGCGCCGATTCCGGGGGCCGTCTGGCACTGCTTCGCCGACGGTGCCGGAAGTGGTAGTATCTCTGCGTGACCGTGGAGGAGCTAACAAGCCAGCTGATCACCGCGCTACAGGGGCGGCCGGAGGTGCGCCTGGCATTCCTTTTCGGCTCGGCGGCCACCCGTGGTCCGGATGCCGCCCGCGACGTTGACGTGGCGGTGGCGTTCGCACAACCCGTGTCGTTGTTGCAGCAGTGCGCGCTGAGTGCCGCAGTCGAGCAAATCGTGGAGCGCGAGATCGATCTGGTCGATCTTGACAGCGCTTCCACCCTGCTGCGCTGGGAAGTGGTCCGCACCGGCATCGTGCTGGCGGCAAAGGACCGGCGTGACCTCGTCGATTTTCGCGCCCGCGTGCCGCTCGAATACTTCGATCTTCAGCCGTTCCTCGAACGCGAGGCCGACGGACTTCGCCGTGCTCTGGAGAAATCTCGATGGTCCGCCTCGACCTCGTGAGGGACAAGATCAGCCGCCTGCGCGACACAACGGCGCTGCTGCGCGCGTGTCTGCCCGAGCAAGCAGCCGCTATGACTGCCAGCCGCGACATGCGCGACCTGGTGTCGTTCCGTGTGTACCTGGTCATGCAGGAGGCCATCGACCTGTGCTCGCACGTCATCGCTGACCAAGGTTGGGGGCCGGTCCCCAGCCTGCGCGACCATTTCGCCTTGTTGGCCGAGAAAGGCGTCCTGTCTTCCGATCTGGCCAATCGTCTTTCCGCCGGGGTGAAATTGCGAAACCTGATCGGCCACGGCTACGCGGAGGTGGACCCCACCAAGATGCAAGCGGCCGCGAGCGAGCTTGCGGGGCTGGTAGACCCGTTCTGCGACGCCATGCTGGCCTTCGCCGAGAGTCATCTCTCATCCATCTAGCGCCCCGGCGATCCACTGCGCCGAGTGGCGCCGGCAGCGGCAACACCTTGTTGGGCGGCACCATCTCGCAAGCGCTTCAGGAACGGGTCCGAGAGCTCCTGTGACGCTAGCCACGCCAGTTCTTGTTGCAGCGTCATCCCCTCGATGTCGGTCGACACCTTGTCGCGGGTTGCCCGCATCATGGCAACAGCGTCGAAGCTCTTCTTGGTTCTAGTCATCTGACAACACCTCCCGGGGTGATCGAATCTCAAGCGTCGGATAACCCCTGCGCAGGTTGACGGAGTTGTATCCGTGGATCCGCTGCAAATTGACGACGTGCTTGAAGTTCCAGCTCACGAGCACATCAACACGTTCCACGGTGGCCATCGCAATGTGCTGGGCATCGGCCCGCATCTTGGACGCGATCACGCCCTCTGCAATGTAGACCTCTGCCAGATCCATTGCTTCGGCGTCGAGCTGCACCGTCTCGATATGCGCTTCGGGCACCCGCGCAAGGTGCGCGCGCACTTGGTCGGGGGCCGCGGCCAACTCCTGAAGCGTCAGGGTGGACAAGACCAGTACGAAGTCTCCTTTGGCAAAGCGCTCCATGAGGCGGATGGAATGCTCGGCAAACTCGTCGTCCTCGCAGCCTCCGACTACTGACGTATCCACGTAGATTCGGGGCTTCATTCGTCTATCGTACACCCTCTCGGGCTTGGAGCCAGCTCGTCGTCACGGCCTCGTCACCGACGATTCCTCTGCGTCGTCGTCGCGGTCCTCTGCGATGCGCTTGAGCTTGAGGCAGGCGCCATTCAACCGCGGCGTGGCACAAACGCGGCCGTCCCACCCGGTGTCGTGCCAAGGGACGCGGATGGAGATGTGTTTCAACGGGTAGCTCATAGGCGCTCGGTTTCGGCCGCGGCTCTCACGATCCGCCGCCCAGCACCTCAACGAACTCCGCGACCACCTGCAGTTGTCCCTCGTCCGCACCAGTGAGGATGATCGGCTTGAAATCGGGGTTGACGGGCTTCAGCGTGATCTTCTCGTGGCGCCAGGAGTCGCCCACTTGCACCTTCTCGCTCTCGTATCGCTTGATGGTGTAGCGCTCGCCGCTCTCGGGGTCAGTGGCGTCGCGCAGTTGCACGAACACCGTCTTGCCCTGGCGGGTGCCCGTGACCGGCGCAGTGAAGAGGCAGTGCGAGCCGTCGGGGATAGCGGGCTCCATGGACTTGCCGACCACCTGGGCCGCGAACATGCCGGGGCGCAGGCGGTGCTTGGTCTCGACAGCGGCCCACTCGAAGCCATCGTCCTCGATGTGCTGGGGATCGCTGAACGCGCCGGCAGCGGCCTTGAGCGGGATGAGTGGCACGCAGTTGACGTAGCGCTCTTTCGGACCCGGCTGCACGATGCGCGGCCGGAACGGGGTGACCTTGCGGCTCCCACACGCCTTCCTTGGTCGCCTTGGGCGCAAAGAGCACGACCCGCTTGCCTTCATGCAGAACGAGCCGTTCGATCAGCATCAGTCCGACGAAGGTCTTGCCGAGGCCGACGCCGTCGCAGAGGAACGCGCCACCATGCTGGCGCGCGATCTTCATGAGCGCCCAGTAGGCCTCCTTTTGATAGCGGTCAATCCGAGGGAACATCTTCGAGCGGGTCTCGTCCCACTCAGTCGCAGTCAGTTCGTGGCCGCGGAAGAATTCTTGCAGCGCCTTCGCGTAGACGTCGCACGGCGTGTAGGGGTGCGTGTGGCGCGAGATGGTCTCGATGACGGCGTCGGTGACATTGCTAGCATCGTTCCAGTGGATCTCGAACCACTCTTGAAGCTGCGCGACCTCACGTGCGCTCTGGACCTGGATGTTGAGCTCGATGTTCTTGGTCAGGCCAGGTGACGTGAAGTTGCTCGATCCGACTAGGGCCTGTGAGCCGATAACTTCCAACTTCGCGTGCGTGATGTAGGCCTTCGCGTGGAACTTGTCCTTGTCGTAGACGCGACACTCGATCTGGCCGGCGCGCATGGCCTCGATTACCGCCGGCACTCCGTGAAGAAACGGGTTGGTGTCCTTGTTCGCCTCGATACTGCCATCAAGAATCTGAACGGCGCGTTCACGCACGGCATCGAGCAGCGCCTTCCGCGTTCTGGAGGTCATCTCCGCGCCCATCAGGATGCGGATCTTTTCCAGCCCCTGCCATTTGCCGTCGAGGGCAAGCAGTGCGCCGATCTCGAAGTACCCCGTTGCGATGTCGAACGCCTTCGCGATGCCGGTCCATTCTTCGAGGTAGCGGAGCCCCGTCCAGCCGGAGACGCTGTTGTCGACGATGAAGAGATCGCGGCCTTTGGATTCAACGGTCATTCGGATCCTTGCATCGAGGTAGGGCCAGGCTGGGAACGCCCAACTTTGTACTGGTCAACAGCATCCCGCCGCCCGCCAGTTTTCGCAAGGGACTCAGAGAACAACACCCCCGGCCCTCGTCGCGGCCAGCGTCCCGCAGGCGGCGCCGATTTCGCGACCGCCAGCGTAGCGACGGGACACGGGAATGTGATGGGCCAAAAGCTCGTCGCGGAATTCCCGGACTTCGTCGTCGGTGGGCGGCCGATAGCGGCCGGAATCGTCGTTGACGTCGATGAGGGTGACCTTGGCGCGCAGGCCAGTCAACAACTCCGCCAAACGGCGCGCATCCTCGCGTGCCATGTTCACACCGGAGATCCCGACGTAGGCGAAAGTCACTCGACCGCCGCAAGAAGCGGCGTATTCGCGCGCAGCGGCCATCACGTCGGCAAGCGGCCAACGCTTCTCGGCTGGCATGAGCGGCAAGCGTGCCTCGCCCGTAGCCGCGGCCAATGAAATGATCAAGCGAAAGCGATGGCCTTCGGCCGCGAAGCGCCGAATGGCCGGCGCCACGCCAACGGTTGAAATGGAAATGGATTCGCCTGCGATGGCCGGGCCGGCAGGGTGCGACAGGATCTGCGCCGTGCGGATCACGTTGTCGTAGTTGAGCAGGGGCTCGCCCATTCCGAGAAAGAGCACGCCAGCCACCGGGTGATCAGCCTCGGCGCGCATGGCCCGCACCTGGGCCAGCATTTCCCACACTGCCAAGTTGCGCACGCCGCCGGCTGGTCGCAGCCGGCCCGTGGCGCAGAAGTCGCACGCCAAAGCACAGCCCGACTGCGAGCTGATGCACAAGGTGTATTTCGCCGTGGGCAGCGCCACCAATCCGATGGCCTCGCCTTGCCGCCGCCGCTGCTTGAGCGCCCGCGCATCGTCGGGATCGGGCAACGGGATGCGCACCGCTTCGATCAACCCGCCCTCCGGCAACCCAAACAAGTACTTCACGAAGCCGTCCGCGGCCCGCCTGCGTTCCACAATCTCCAGGTCAGGAAAGACGACGTCTGCGGCCAGGGCCCGGCGAATTGTCAGCGAAAGCCAATCCATTCCGTCGACACTGGCCACGCCATCCCGTTGCACAGCCGCAAACACCCGCGCCGCCTTGGCGGCCTCGATTCCATAGCCCGCCAGTGCGGCGGTCATGGCAGGCAGGTCAAGCTCGCGCAGAGTAAGGGGCATCGACCTGATGAACCGCGCCTGCCCTCAGCGCACCGGGGGCGTGCGATCCCGCGCGTGCAGAAGGTCGAGCGACGGCGCCTCGTTCTCGACCACGTAGGCGAACTGCCGCTTGAATTCCTCGGCCGACAGCTTGGGGTTGCACACCCCGCCGAACTTGGTCAACACGGCCGGGTCATCGAAGTCATCGCGCCGCAGCCGGATCATGTAGCGCCGGGCGATGGCATAGCGTGTAGAGCGCGTGTCCACCATGCGCAGGCGCGTGCGGCCGGTCCCGGGATCCAGCATCTGGGCAAAGGGAATGGGCACGAAGTTGCCCGCCTGCAGCGACACCATGGCCGCGTTGCCGCCCGAGAAAAGGAACTTGGCCGCGCAGTAGCCCAGATCGCGCGTGTATTCCATGTCGAAAGGAATGGGATCCGCGCAGCGCAGTTCGTAGCCGATGTCCTTGGACACCAGGGTGGGTTTGTTCACGCCCAGATCCTTGAGCCGCTTGCTGGTGGCCTTTTTCAGCCCGTCGCCCAGGTTCAACTCGTTCAGGCGAATGTTGCCGGCGTCGTCGCGCTCGATGGTCCCCAGTTTCTTGAGATCCTCCTCGGGAATGCTCTCGGCTAGGCCCTCGGCCAGCACCGCCACGCCGTAACGCCGTCCTTCGGCCAGGCGCTTGATGACCGCGCCTGCCAGAATGTCGACCAGCGTCCTGAGCGTGGTCTTGCAGCGCGGGAACTCCTCGGGAATGACGGTCATGGTGGCGCCGGTCGCCTTGCCGATACCCAAAGCCAGGTGCCCGGCCTTGCGCCCCATGGCCACCACGAAGTACCAGCGCGACGTGGTCTTGGCGTCGGCCATCAGGTTCTTCACCAGCTCCACGCCGATGTGGCGCGCGGTCTGGTAGCCGAAGGTGTCGACCATCGGGTCAAGGTCGAGATCGTTGTCGATGGTCTTGGGCACGTGCACCACGCGGATCTTGCCCGCCGCGCGTTCGGAAACCTTCATCGCCGAGAAGGCGGTGTCGTCACCACCGATGGTGATGAGCTGGGTGACACCCAGTCGATGCAGCGAATCCACCACCACGCCGATGTCCTCGTCCTTCTTGGTGGGGTTGGCGCGCGAGGTGCCCAGGATGGACCCGCCCGAAAAATGGATGCGGCTGACGTCGCCAATCTGCAGCGGCCTGATGTCCTCCAGCCGACCCTTCATCAGGCGGTCAAACCCATCGCGAATGCCCAACACTTCCACGCCTTGCAGGAGCGCACGAATGGTCGCGGCGCTGATCACGCTGTTGATGCCGGGTGCGGGACCGCCTCCGACCAAGATTGCAAGCTTCTCCCTTGACACGTTGAACAACTCCTTGCTGCTGTTCGCTGGGCGCGGGCGCACCCTAGCACAGTGCGGGCTTGGGGCTGCAACCTAGTGAGCGAGGTCGTCTAGCTTCACACGAGAGCGCATGGCGGACCGCGCTGGCGCTTATAGTAGTAGAATGGCTCGTTCACCCACTATTGGAACCGGCGGAAGGAGCCTTCCCATGCGAGGCCTAGTCGTTGTCCTCAGCCTTGTCTTCATTACCCTCACGGCGGCCTGTAGCAGGACCGGTTTGCTTGTGGCTCCTGACGGGGGCGGTGAAGGCGGCAGCACCGGCGTGTTGGTCACTGGTGGCGCAACCGGCATCACGATAGACACGACCAACTCCGCGGGCGGCACTTCTTCCACAGGTGGGATTTTCCTTATGGCGGGCAGCTTTTCCGAGGGCGGAACCGGTGGAGGCGGTACCGGCGGGAGTTCGATACCCCTAACGGGCAACTGCGCGAACCTGACCTGCCTAAACCCGCTGAACGACCTGCTGTCAACCTGCCAAGTGGGAGCCAGCGAAGCCTGTACCGTGCAAGTGACGATGAGCCCTGAATTTTTCGACGTGAATGACTGCTATGCCAGTGGCGTGAAGATGCAGGTCTCACAGGGCTCAATGGGCCCGGGCATGTCGTCGATGACCCTGACGACGGTCAAGCGTGGCAGCTCGGTTTGCTACTCGATAGAGGTGGACGGTCCCTACGGATATGGCATTTTGACGACGGTCGTCGTCAAGGACGGAGCCGGGACGCCAGTGGCGACACTGTCCGAAAATTCCACCGCCAGCGTCAGCACGGTGACTTGCCCCGGGGGAACGCCCACTGTGGTCGACGCCACCTGTGGCAACAATTCGGGCAATCTCGGCAGCACCATACCCACCGGCTCGAACTGCACGCCCGGTCTCTGCGCCTTCTAGCCAGCCCAAGAATCAGAACCGCGTCAGAGCGATCCGCGGACGGCGCGCACGCGCATGTAGTATCATTAAGGTTCTGTCGATTCTTGGGACAGGCGGGAATTTCAGCGCAAGGAGCGTCTTGATGCGTAACCTGTTCGCCATTTCTGGCCTCTTGGTCACAGCCCTGACAGCGGCCTGCGAGGGCGCCAGTTCGCCTCCCAAAGCGACCACTGACAGCGGCCTGTCTGATGGCGCGGCTGGCGCGGGAAAGGACACCGCCCGTGCCCCGGACTCCGTGGGCGACGCGATGGGCACTGGCGCTGACGCCAGCACGGCTGACCTGAGTGGCGCTGTGGGCGCCGGGGGGATGGGCGGCAGAACGGTGGTGGGCGCGGGTGGCTCGGGTGGTGCTGCCGGCAGCGATGCGCTTTCTGCATCCGGCGGCGCAGAGCCCAGCGACGGCCCGCCGGCCAAGGGCGGCACAGGCGCGACTGACGGACCCGCAGCCACGGGTGGTGCAGGGGGCGCTGGCCTTGCAGGCACAACCAGCAGCGGAGGCGCGCCCAGCAGCGCGGGCACCACCAGCGCCGCTGGCGCGTCCGGCACCGCCGGGAACACCGCCAGCGCAGGCAGATCTGGCTCCACAGGCGCCTCCGCCGGAAAGACCGCCACGGCGGGCACTTCTGGTTCCGCGGGCACCTCCGGTGGTTCGACTGGCATCGCCTCGCCTGCGGACAACGTGGTCGCCGCAACCGTGGACTTTGGACTGCCCAATATCGGCTACCTCAACGGTTTGTTTGTAACCGTCACCATCTGCGTTCCTGGAACCAGCCAATGCCAAACCGTCGACCACCTGCTGGTCGATACCGGATCCACGGGGGTGCGCGTGCTCAAGTCGGTGCTGCCGCTCTCGCTGCCAGCCTGGACCAACGACAGCGGGGTTGCGCTGGCCGAGTGCGCGCAATTTGTCAGTGGCTACACATGGGGCCCACTGTACAGTGCCGACGTCAAGATCGCGGGCGAGCAGGCCAGCGGCCTCGCCATCCAAGTCATCGAAGAGTCGACCTATCCCGTGCCCAGCGCTTGCTCTGCCGTTGGCGTCGACAACAGCACCGCTGACACGCTGAGGGCCAACGGCATTTTCGGTATTGCCTCGCTTCTGCAAGACTGCGGATCGGCGTGCGCGGCGGCCCCGGGGCGCAGGTCGGCCAATCCCGGAATGTATTACGCGTGCTCGTCAGCCAAGACGGGCGGCTGCCAGGTGGCGGCCGTGCCGACCACCAAACAGTTGGTACATCCCGTCTCGCTCTTCAATCAAGACAACAATGGCACGATTATCCAGTTGCCCACGATTTCCGCCAATGGGGCCGCCAGCGTCACGGGAGCCCTGATTTTCGGCATCGGCACCAGGGACAACAATGGTCTGGGCCAGGCCACGGTGCTCCCGCTCGACCAATACGGCGAGTTTGTCACCAAATACCCCAGCACCGGCACCGGCTCACGCGCCTTCATCGACAGTGGCTCAAATGCTCTCTATTTCCCGACCAGCGGGAGCACGCGCATCGCGACCTGCGCAAAGCCGTACACCGGATATTACTGTCCCAGTTCCACCTTGAACTTGTCGGCCACCTATCAGGACTCCGGCGGCACAGTCACGCTGACCGTCAACTTCAGCATTGCCAACGCCGTGTCTTTGTTTTCCCACGCAAACAACGTGGCCTATTCCAACCTGGGCGGAACGGCCGCGGTGGGCGGGTATTTCGACTGGGGCTTGCCTTTCTACTTTGGTCGGAACGTCTATACCTCGATCGAGGGACAATCGACTTCTGTGGGAACGGAACTGTTCGTTGCGTTCTGATAAAGAGCGGCCGTGATTCCATTCCGGCTATGTTCGTGATTGGATCGGGCGTGGCCGCAACTTCAACACGAAGAGCCTTTTTCGCCACAGAGAGCACAGAGAACACAGAGAGCGGATGGGAAATAGGAATTCGGACTGCTCAAGTTCCAACCCTTCCCCTTCCGATCCGGCTCTGCGGCCTCTGTGATCTCTGTGGTGAAAAAGCTAGCTTCGATCCGCGCTCTGTGCCGCTACTGGGGCGCCGGCGGTGATGGTTTCGCCGCAGCCACGGCCTCGTCGATGAGGCGAATCTGCCGGCCAATCTGGTTGCGCACCTTGGGCACGGTCTCGACGTCGAAACGCTTGCGCAGCCGATCGGCCGCTTCTTCTGATCGCGTGAGCCCAAGCCCGATGGCAGCGTCGATCCTCACGTCGGGGTCGGGGTGATCCAGCAACGGGCCGATCTGGGCCGGCACTGCGTTGCCGCCTGCCCAACCCAAGGCTAGCGCTGCCTTGCGCAAGAGAAGCTTGTCGCCGGCATCAGCCGAGGCCGCTTTCTGTTTCACCACCGATTCCAACAGCGCCCGGCCGGCTCGCGTGGACGTCACGCCCAGGGCGCCGACCGCGTGCAGGCGCAGCTGCAGGTCCGCCTTGGCGTCGCCGGCAATGGCAACCAGGATCTCGTCGGTGCCTGGTCCGAGCGCCTGCCATTCTGCAGCCGACGTCGGCAAGGTGTTCGCCCGCAGACGGGTCTCGACCGTGGCTCGGTCAGGCCGGCCTGCCGGCGCAGCGGGCCCGGCCACAAGAACGCTGATAGCTGCGCTCAGCCAAAAGACGAGCATTCCCAACGCTACCACGGCTTAGGCTATAGTGGCGGCACGGTGGACTTCACCCACTGCGTAGTACCCGGAGGATGTGATGGCTCGTTGCCTGACGATTGTAGCTTTCGCCCCGATGTTCATTCTCGGCCTTGGCGCCGAGGTCAGTGCCAGAAGCAAACCCGCTCCGGCCCAAACGGAAGAAGCCCCGGCCGCAGCGACGGAGACCGCTGTCCAACCGGCCGAGGCCGCGGCCCCGCCCGAGGCCGCAGCGGAGGCGGAAGCTCCGGTGGCTGCTGAAGACGCGGCCCCGCCAAAGCCGGTGAATCCACCGCAGTTTGGCGTGGGTTTTCGTGCGCGCATGATCTCGCTGCCCAGCGCGTTCCTCAAGGCGTTCACCATAGCCAACCAGGGGTTGCTGTCCTACGGCCTCGGTCTTGAGGGATTCCGGCGCAAGCGCGACGTGGAGAACCCGAATCGGTTTTCGGAGATCTCGTTCGCCGTGACCTACCAGAACATGAGCCCGCCTGACGGCAACTGGCTGGGCAATGGCCACAACGCGAGCGTCGACACGGATTGGGTCCAGTTCAAGAACTTCGGTTTCTGGACCATCGACATATCGTTCATCGAACGTCAATACTTCAACGACGTCTTCGGCATCCACTACGGCGCAGGCGTGGGCCTGTCGATCGTCCAGGGCGACGTCCTGCGCACGTCGTCGTCTTCTGCCTGCACAGACGCCAACATCGGCAACACCAGCATCTGTCGGCCGATCGTCTGCACCAGCTTGGCCGCAGGCTGCACGGAAACGGAGTTGGCCGACTCAACCAAGAACAACCGGCCGCCCGACACCGCGACGAATCCGTGGCGCTTCAGGGAAGGCGCTGTGTGGCCGGCGGCTCCGGCTCTGACCTTGCTCACCGGGCTCGACTTCCGCATCCCGCAGGCCCAAGGCCTCGAGTTCCGCATCGACGCCGGCTTCTTCGACTTCCTCGTCATCTTCGTGGGCGGCAGCGTCGCGTACGTCTTCTAACGGGAATTGGGCGCAGGTTCCGGCCGCACCCGCAACACCAGTTTCGTCGATCCACGCTGCACGTCGAGCGACCATTCCGTGCCGATGGACGCCAGCACCACCGCTGGCCGCACGGGATTCTGGCTAGCGAACGGCTCGCCAGCAGCCCCGACCAAGATGTCGCCTGACCGCATCCCGGCGCGGCTGGCCGGTGAATTCGCGACCACCGACACCACACGCACCGCTGCTTCAGGAAGGCCCAGGCGCTTGCGACGAGCCGGAGCCACGGGCTCGAACACGAAACCCAGCCACGCCGGCTGCGCGCGGGCGGCTGCTTGCCGATCAGTGTCCAGCCCAGCCAAGGCCGGCTTGATCGTGGGTCTGGCAGAACCCGTGGGCGCGAGCGCGAGGTTGAAATTCTCGCAGCCCTCCAGCGCGGCCGATGCCGCCACTTCTTTGGGCTTGCCCTCGGTCTGCAGGTAGTAACGACCGGCGACAGCAAGCAAGAGGGTACGCGTGCGCAGAAGAGCCGCCAGCCGCACCTCGGCCCGATACGCGATCTCGTCGAGACCAGCCGTGGCCTCGATGAGGCGCTGCAGACGGGGACTCTGCCTGCCGTCAGCCTCGGCCAGGGGCACGTATTCGCGTAGAAACTCTACGACCAAAGTGCGCCGCTGGGCTGGTCCCAGCTTGCGCAAGGCTGGCAAGGCCAGGCGCGCAGCCCATCCCGGCCGCGCCGACAAAAACTTATCCAGGCGCGCCTGATTGAGATCGCCCAGCGCAGTTTTCCAGGCCTTGGCGTGCGCCTCCAACCCGTCGAGAAACGCCGCCAGTTCCTCGCCACGCTGGTTGATCTCGGCCAGGCTGAACTCGCGCAAGCGTGGCAGACCGAACTCATCCGCCAGGCGATCGGCCCGCTCGTGCTCAGCCGCAAAACCTTTGCCTGCCCACGCCTTGGCTAGAATCTCGTCGACGAACTTATTCTCGTCCGCATGCTTTGCCTGCGCCGCCCGCAACAAGATCTCGTCGAGAAACACCTCCGAGCTGCGCAAGGGCACGTCAGGGCTTTGATCGGAAAGCACGATGCTGGCGTGGGCGCTGGGAAAGCCGCCGTTGTGAGCAAAGGCCTGCAAGAATTCGAAGGCGTGCCCCACGGCCTCAGCCCCGCGCACCTCGGGATAGCATCCGTAGGCAGGACGGTCGGCGGTGGACGAAAAGTAGCCGCAAGCCGCGCCGGTCGGAAGCTGGCCGCGCGCGCCCCCGTCATAGAGATAGGCAAAACCGCCCGAATAACATTGAGACATGAGCATCACCACGCGCACCTGGCTGGGCAGGCCCGCGAGCAGCGCGCGCAGGTCCCGCACCGACAGGGATTCGTTCGCTCCCCAGAGCGAAATGCGGTTGTCGAGCGGATCGCGCGGATTGGCAGTGCCGTGATCGGTGACAAAGACCAGCAGGGTGTCGCCCGGCTGCAACCGCTTCTTCAGCTCGCCGAAGGTCCGGCGCAGCTCGGCCCGGGTGGCGGGCCGCAAATCGTACCCGGCGAGCGTCGAGTTCTCGAAACTCGTGGTGTGGTGCAAGAGTTCGCCCACCGCTGTTCCCTCCAGCAGCCAGGTTCCCTCGGGCTCGGGCTCGCGCACGGCCAAGTCGGGCGCTGGATTGCTGCCGTCGCTGGCCAGTACGAAGATGTGCTCGCGCGGGACCTTCGCGCGCTCCAGCAGGTCGGCGAGCTGGCGCAGGTGCGAAAGGTGCGAGGCGAAGTTGTTCTCGCGGTCGCCACCTCCGTTGATCATGAGCACGTGCAGACGCTGCGGCGGCATCGGCTCGGCCGCGCGGCTGGATGTGGCGGCGAGCACAAGCGAAACAAAGAAAAGAGAACGCATCATCGTGGACTCAACCGATCGCCAAGCGCGCCGCCAGACGCGAGCAGCGCGCGGCCACTTCGGCATTGTTCACGGCAATGCGCAGGGCTTTGCGCGTGCCAATCAGCACCACCAGTTTCTTGCCGCGCGTGACCGCGGTGTACAGAAGGCTGCGCTGGAGCATCACGTAGTGCTGCGTGTGCACCGGCACGATCACGGCCGGGTACTCCGAGCCTTGCGACTTGTGCACCGTCGCTGCGTAGGCCAGGGTCAACTCGTCCAGGTCATCGGCCGCGTAGATCACCTCGCGCTCGTCGAAACGCACCACGGCCTGACTTTCAGCCGTTTCGTCCGACCCACCGGCCACGCGCAACACTTCGCCCACGTCGCCGTTAAACACGTCGCGATCGTAGTTGTTGCGAATCTGCATCACGCGATCGCCGACGCGAAACACGCGGGCGCCGGTGCGCAGTTCTGGTCGGCCCGGCGTGATCGCGTCTTGCAGCAGGCGATTGAGCGTACTGGCGCCCAGCTCGCCCCGGTGCATGGGTGTCAGCACCTGGATGTCGCTCGAAGAAAATCCATAGCGGCGTGGCAGGCGCGTGGCCACCAGATCGCGGATGGTCTCGGCGGCATGCGCCGGATCGTCGTCCTCGATGAAGAAGAAGTCGCGCTTGTCCGCGGACGGTCCTTGCGCAGGCGGCGCGCCCAGTTCGGGCTCGACCCCGTCGTGGATGCGGTGAGCGTTGGTCACGATCAGGCTGGCAGCCGCCTGACGGAAGATCTCGGTCAGTCGCACGGTGGGCACACGGCCAGAGGCGATCACGTCGCGCAAAACCATTCCCGGCCCGACCGAAGGTAGCTGATCGACATCGCCCACCAGCACCAGGCGCGTGCCGTCGGCCAGCGCTGCCAGCAAGTCAGCCATGAGACGAATGTCGATCATCGAGGCTTCGTCCACCACCAGCAGATCCGCTTGCAACGGCCGGGTCACATTGCGACCGAACACACCGTCAGCCGGACGCCACTCCAGCAGTCGATGCAGCGTCGCCGCCGGCTGGCCGGTGGCTTCCTGCAATCGCTTGGCCGCCCGGCCGGTGGGTGCTGCCAGGGCCACAGTGAGCCCTTCGCGTACCAACGTATTCACGATCCCGCGCACGATGGTGGTCTTGCCCACCCCGGGACCGCCGGTGATGACCAGCACCGGCTCAGCCAGCGCGCGGCGCACGGCCTCGGCCTGCTGGGGCGCGAGCGTGATCTGGGCTTCCGCCTGGTAGCGGGCAATGGCGCGGTCAGTGTCGAGGCGCAACGGAGATCCTCGGCCGCGCAGCAGACGCAAAAGGCCCGTGGCTGCCGCCACCTCGGCGCGAAACAGACGCACCTCGAAGACCGCCGCGCCCTCGGGGGTGCTCTCGATGGCCAGATCCCCGGCGCGACCCAGCCGGTCCACGGCCGCCTCCACCAGGGTGGCTTCGACTTCCAGCAGCTTGGCCGCCTCTTCGACAAGCATGCTGCGCGGAAGGAACACATGGCCCAGCCCGCTCGCCTCGTCGAGCGCATGGTGCACGCCCGCCTCCACGCGCACGTCCGAATCGCGCGCGATGCCCAGCGCCGTGGCCAGACGATCCGCGGAGAGAAAACCGATGCCCCACACGTCAAAGGCCAGGCGAAAGGGATTCTCGCGCACGCGCGCGATGGCAGCCGCGCCATAGCGTTTGTAGATGCGCGCGGCGAAAGCGGGCGAAACGCCGTAGCCCTGCAGAAACACCATCACCTCGCGCAGGCGGCGCTGCGAGGTCCAAGCTTGCTGAATGGCCTGGGCGCGCGACGGGCCGATGCCCGGCACCTCGCGGATCCGTTCCGGCTGCGCATCCAGGATCTCCAAAGTACGGATGCCGAAACGCTCGACGATGCGGCTGGCGAATTCCGGCCCGATGCCCTTAACCAACCCGGCGCCTAGATAGCGGCGAATCCCGGCCAGAGTTTCGGGCGACAGCTCGGTGTAGCTTTGCACGCGAAACTGACGGCCGAAGCGCGGATTGCTTTCGAAGTAGCCGCGCAGGCGCAAACGCGCGCCCGTGGGCAGGCCGAGCAAGCTGCCCACCACGGTGGTGGGCTCGGCCTCGCCTTCGCGCGCGAGGCGCGCCACCGTGAATTCACCGCCGCCGCCCGAGAACACGATGCGCTCGATGGTGCCTTCCAGAATCTCCTCCTGCGCGTGGCCGGGTCGCTGGCCTGCGGATCGGTCGAAAAGATCCATGCCATCAGTGCGCGCAGGTGTAGTCGTACTGGCTGCACGAGGCGTGGCAGGTGATGCATTCCTGCACGCGCCCATCCTGCAAGACATCGCGCTGGTCATCTAGCTTCTGCCAGTGCCAGTCGCCCGCCGAGGGATTGTACCCTTGCACGTCTTTGAACATGAGCGTGTAGCCCGTGATTCCGCTGCAGTTGGACTGGTCGGTTTCTGCGGTCACGATGGTGCTGCCCTGGGCAAGCGGGTAGTTGCCCGCGAGATAGTCCGATTCTGCCAGGGCATTGGCGTAGACAACCATGTAGTTCGAGTTGTGCGCCACACTGAGCCGGCAGGTCCGCGCCACCTGGTAGCTGGCCACACCGTCGGACGGCAGGAGCTTGCTGGTGCTGGTGCCGCTCTGCTGAAAGCAGCCGCCAAGCAGAAGCAGGAAAGGGAGCACGAAAGCACGCCGCATGGCCATGTGCCGCATTCTACCTTCAGATTGGCCCTGGGGCTGGATCAGAATGGCAGGCGCAATTGGCGCGGCGGTCGCGCCGCCGAGTCGAAGCAGGTGCGGCCGTTCTACTCGCCCGAGAAACGCACGTAGGTGTGATCTTGATCCTGCGCCGACTTGATCAGATTCAGCAACGCGGTGCCGTGATTCTTGAGGTCCGGCTTGCGGGCCGCGCGCAGGCGCGTCTCCAGCTCCTGCATCAGGGCGGGAAGCTGTAGCTGGTTGAAGACCGTGTCACCGTCGTGGTCCACATAGCGCAGGCAGGGCGACGTGGCGTCGTCGTGTTCTGGCAGCAGTTTTTCAGTCAGGTTGTTGTCATCCAGGATCTCGTCCTGGACCTCACCAGACTCGCTCTCTACTCGCAAATCGATTCCCATTTGTCCTCCCGACCTCGACGGTGCGCAAGCTGGACTATGGCTTCACTATACGTACGTTCAGCGACGGGCGCAAGAGGGCAAGGTTGTGGCGCTCAGGCGACGGTGGGCGCCGCAGAGTCGGAAATCCCGCACTGCGCCCGACGGCACAAGCCGGTCCGGCTGCGCACAGATCACCAGCGGCTTGGCGATCTACTGACCCCTCTCACCGACGGGCTGGCGATTTGCCGGTGTTCGCGTAGATTCGGCCTGTGTTTCGGCGATCCCCAGACAATCGTGATGGGAACCCTGAGAGGGTTTCCAAGCCCTCCCGCGATGGTACGCGGCAAGCGAAGCTCGCCGGCTCCCCACGCGATTCTTTCGACCAGGTCGAGGTGAGCAACCCTCGCGACGGCGGCTTCTGGTACTGGCTGCTGAAGCTCTACGCCTTTGCTGCCTGTTGCCTGGCCGGCCTGGCGATCCTGTGCGCCATCGGCGTCTACGCGTACTTCGCATCCACTCTACCCGCTCTGCCCAGCTTCGCTCAGTTCCGCCAAGACTCGGCGGAATCCACCCTGGTGCGCGGCTGGGATGGTACGCCGCTGGCGGAATTCGCCAGCGAGCGGCGCGACATCCTTCCCTTTGCAGATTTTCCCAAGCGCCTGGTGGAGGCCTTTGTGGCCATCGAGGATCGGCGTTTTTACGAACACAGCGGCCTCGATTACCGCGGCATGCTGCGTGCGGCGCTGGCCAACCTGCGGGCGGGTCGCGTGGTGCAAGGGGGCTCGACCATCACGCAACAGGTGGCGCGCGCGTTGCTACGCACGTCCCAGCAGACCATGCAACGAAAGATCCGCGAGGCCATCCTGGCGCGCCGGCTGGAGACCCGCTACAGCAAGGATCAGATCCTCACCCTGTATCTCAACCAGATCTTCCTCGGGCATCAGTCGTATGGCGTGGCCGCGGCCGCGCGCCGCTATTTCGACAAAGCCGTCGGCGATCTGGATCTGGCCGAGACGGCCACCCTGGCCGGCATCGCGCAAGCGCCCAGTCGCTATTCGCCGCTGGTTGAACCCGAGCTGACACGCGCGCGCCGCGATCAGGTTCTGTCTGCCATGGCCGCCTCGGGCTTCGTCGCCCAGGCCGATGCCCAGGCGGCGTCGGCCAAGCCGCTGGCCGTGCGACCGCCGCCTGACTTCTTTCGCGATCGCTCGCCCTACTTTGCCGAGCATGTTCGCCGCACCATTGGCAAGCGCTACGGGGAGAAGGCTCTGTGGGAAGGCGGGCTGCAAGTGGAGACCACGCTCGTGCCGTGGGTCGACGAAGCGGCCCAGGAAAACGTGGACTTTTCTTTGCGCAAGCTGGACAAGCGGCAAGGCTGGCGCGGACCGGTGGCGCGGTTGACCGGCGCGGCCGCCGATGAATTCCGTCGCCGGGCCGCCCAGCGCTATGGGGCCGAGCCACCCGTCGAAAATCGCCTGTACTTGGGTCTGGTCGAATCGTCCACGAGTTCAGGCGCACAGGTGCGCGTGGGCGAGAAGATTTATCCCCTGCCCTCGGCGGGTATGCAGTGGGCAACTCCTTTCAGCTTGGTCGATTCCAGCAATGGCCGCGTGTTGCAATCGACTGCGGGCGTGCTCAAGCCCGGCGATGTCATCTGGGTAGCCAATGCGCATCGCTCGCGCCTGCGCCGGTACTCCGACTGGACCTACGATGGTGCCGGTGAAGTGCAGTGGCTGGCCGCCTATGACAACCGCAAACCGCCGCCCGGGCCGCCGCAGTTGCGCCTGGAACAAACCCCGCGCGTGCAAGGCACGATCTTCTCCTATGATCACCAGAGCGGCTATGTGACCGCCATGGTGGGCGGCCTGGAATTCGATCGTTCGGAGTTCAACCGCGCGGTGCAGGCCTGCCGCCAGCCGGGCTCGACCTACAAGCCGATCTATTACTCGTTGGCGCTGGACCGGGGCTATGGCTACGGATCGCTTCTCAATGATATTCCGCGCGCAGAAGTCGATCCCATCACCGGCGAGGTGTGGATTCCGAAGAACCTCAACAACACAGTCGAGTACCAGGTGAATCTGGAATACGCGCTGGTGTGGTCAAAAAACGTGCCTTCAGTGCAATTGTTCAAGCTGGTGGGGGCCAAAGACGTGGAAGCCTGGGCGCGCCGGCTGGAAATCACCACACCCATCATCGCTGACCAGGCCCTGGCCTTGGGCGCTTCCTGCACGCGCATCGACGAGCTGACACGCGCCTTTTCCGCCTTTGCCCGCAATGGCTCGCTGGAAGAGCCGGTGTATGTGCGCCGCGTGCGCGATCGCGCGGGAAACATCGTGGAGGACAACACGGCCGTTTCCGACCCCATGGGACCGCCTGATGCGCGTCTGGATCGCATGGTCGCCCTGGCCGGTCAGTCGACCAAGAACGTGATCCCGCCGCGCGCCGCCTGGCTGACCTCGCAACTTCTGCGCCGGGTGGTGACCAAGGGTCACGCCCCGTCGCTGCGCAGCTCGGGGCTTCTGGTGGCGGGCAAGACCGGCACGTCGAGCGCCACCATGGACACCTGGTTCGTCGGCTACACCTCGCGCTCGATGATCACCACCTGGATCGGCGACGACCGCCGCGAACGCCCGCTCGGGTTCAAAGACGCCGCCTTCATGCTGACCGTGCCCATGGCCGCGCGCTTTCTCTCGGAGACCACCGCCGGCCAGCCCCTGCGCGATATCCCGTGGGAACGGCCAGCTGGCGTGCGCGCCAACGACACCGGTGGCAACCTACGCGCGACAATGGAAGCGGTGAAAGCCGAGGACGAAGCAGCCGCACACAAGAAGAAGGGATAGCGTGACCATAGGGCACGAAGTGAGTCCACGTCGGAATCCATGGGGCCGCCTGATGCGCGTCTGGATCGCATGGTGGCCCTGGCCGGCCAGTGGGTGAAGAACGTGATCCCCCTCGCGCGGCCTGGCTGACCTCGCAACTTCTGCGCCGGGTGGTGACCAAGGGCTTCGCCCCGTCGCTGAAAGCCAGCTAATCAGGGCAGAAACGACTGACTCCATGCTTGGCTTCTACATCGGACAAGTGGAATGGTCGATCAGACTTCAACGACCATCCTTCGCCCAGCAGCGGCCGACCATAGGGAAAACAGGCCCAAATCTTAACGCCTCTCACGCCCTCCGCGACGGCGACCCGCTTGCAACGTGAAGGTGCGCGCCCACGTCGGCCGGCCGGGCAGCGCGTGAACGCGTGCGCGAAATGCCGCGAAACGGGCTGGATTCATTGCCGGCCCGATAAACGAGATGGAACGCAAGATGCGTTCGAGGGTATCGCTGTCGACCGGCGTCTCGTCGTCAAACCGGCGTTTGGGCGCGAAGCGGATGCCGGTGATGGCCGACACTTGAACGAGGTTCTGCACAAGCTTGCGTGGCCGTCGAGGGACCGCGCCCTCGATGATCTCCACGAGGCTCCGCATGAACGGCGTCTTGCCGAGTTCACAAGTCACGATGGCCAGCGCTCCCTTGGGCGCAAGCAGGCGTGCGATCTCCCTGGCGACGAGTTCGGCGTCCAGAAAGTGCAGCGCGTCTGCCACCACCGCGAGATCCAGGCTGGCATCGTCAAGAGGCACCGCCTCGGCTGCTGCGTGGATGACGCGCACATGGCGCCGGCCTTCACGCGCCCTTACCCGCAGCCGATCCAGCATGGCTTGCGCCGGCTCGACGGCGATGACGTCAAACCCCCTCTCGGCCAGCGGCAAGGCAACGTGCCCGATCCCCGCGCCCAGATCCCCCACGCGCCGGCCAGGGGCCAGCGCTGCCAGCGCATCGATCAACCCGATCGGGTACGCGGGCCGCGCATCGTAGACGTCGGCCATGCGGTTGAATACCCATCGCTTGGGATCATCGAGGCCGACCTTTCGACGACCGAGGCTCACGGCGGCTCGTGGTACCACGGCCTGCGTGAAGATCCAACAGTCACTGGGCGACCTTCACCTGCACCTGGACCGGTACCGATCGTTTCAATTCAGGTTGTTTGTAGCGTCTCAGGCAAAACGCAAACCGCCGCCGCCGCGACAGATGCGTTTCAGTGTTCCGAGGCCGCTTTGGGGAGTATAGGCGCCCGTGACTTTGCCGCCTGCCTCACTGCTGACTTCAATGCGGAATCGGTAGCCGGTTCCCTCGACTTCGACCAGGTGGCTATTGGTCGACACCGCCGGATCGGCGACGATTCGCGAAATGGTGCGGTCAAATCCCAGACCCGCCAGGGCGACGGCGGCGTGTACGTTTACATTGCGGGGAAACTTTGCGCACGCCTGGCGGACAGGCCCCTGGTAGACCACCGTGTGTTTGTCCGGCGGCAATCCCAGACTGGCAGGACTCTTGGTCGTGGTCACCGTAACGGACTTGAGGGTCGGCCCGGCGTCCGCCAGACCATCGATGCCGATCATGGCCCCATGGGGAAGATAGACCTTCCGCCCGCACTTGACTGCCGTTTGTTCCAGCTCGGTCCGAAAGGCCTCGTCGGCCAGTGCCGTGATCGAGAACAGCAGCAGGTCGGAGCGCTCGACCATTGGCACCGCCACCTCCTTGAGCAGATCGGCGTGCGCGGCCTCGACCACAAGATCGGCCGGTCGGGCAAAGAGGTCGGACTGTTTGGTAATTCGGCAGGCGGCCGGAATATCCTGCAAACGCTTCTCATCCACATCAAAGGCGTAGCCCAGCTCGATATTGTCAGTTGCGCCCTCAGCGAGGATATACCGCGCCAGGAAACCGCCAATCGAGCCGCAACCCAACAAACCGATACGCACTGTACTCATTTCTGTTCCTTTCAGAAAATCGGGTGAACGCCCTATTAGCCCCGGATTTCGCCTCAGACGCAATAGGCTTTGCTGCGCGGGATGGACAAGCGCTGGGCTAGACTCGGGCAGCCGCCGTGCAGAACAGTTGACTTGCGCCCGGAACCGGCGT
>CAVWUP010000022.1:0-164010 GCA_963758155.1 uncultured delta proteobacterium | reverse complement strand
CTTGCTCTCGCGCCAAGCGGTGAGCCGGCGGCGAGGGCGGCGACGCGCGACCAGGCCTGTGCGGCTTCGCGGGGACGTGCCAGTGATTCCAGCGTGAGAGCGCGGTTGGTCAGCACCGCGGTGTCGTCAGGGGCGATGGCCAAACTGCGATCGAAGAGCGCAAGCGCCTGCTCGGTTCGGCCGGCGGCCCGATCGATGGCGCCGATCCAGGCGCAGGCGGCGGCTTCTCGTTCGGGCGCGAGACAACCTGCCGGCGCGGCCAGGGCCTGTCGGTAGGCAGCGAGCGCACGCTGGTCGGGACCGCGATCCAGGTCGAAGAAAAGATCGCCCAGGCGTAGTTGCCATTCACACAGCGGAACCGGCGAGCCAGCCGGAGGCGTAGCCAGCGGCATGATCGCGCTGCCTTCCTCGGCTGTGAAGCTGAAGCTGGCGGGAATTTCGTGGCGAGCAATGAGATCGCGCGCAGTCGGCAGCCGGCGCACGAACACGCGCGTGTCTTGCGCGCGAAAGACCAAGGCCCAGTCTGCGGGATTCCACCAGGCCACGCGCCGGTTGACGCCGGCATAGTCGAGCAAGGCAGAGGTGACCCCGAAGCGGTCCATGACACGCGTCCATTCGTCGCGGGCTATGTCGCTGCGGCCGAGGAGCTGGTGAAACGCGCGCGGGTAAGCGGGCAAGCGCGGATCGACGAACACGCGATGGTGCGGGTAGCCCTCCCAGATGAGAAAGGCGCCGGTTTCGAAATCGTTGTACATCCGCTCGCGCAGGCCGTGCTCGTCGACGAAACGCAGCGCTGCCCAGGGCAGATTCGTGCGATCGAGATCGATGTCCAAGAAGCTGCCGTGCCGCTCGACGTCTGCCATCCGAGGCCCGAATGCCAGGAGGGCGAGCAGGGCGCCTGCGGCCCGCTCGAAATGGGCACCGTACGCAGGGCCGAGCCGCCAGCGCGCGCCCACCGCCGAGATGAGAGGCGCGGCCATTATTGCGGCCAACAATGCGAAGTCGGCCCCGAAGCGAACATAGCGGCCGGCCAAAAGCGCCATGCCCAGCACAGGCAGAAGATCGCGCGCTCGCGGACGTACCCGCAAAGCCGCGCACAGACTGAGGCCGAACACCAACACAACGGCGTAGATCAGGAGGGGCGCGTCCGACTGCCAAGCCGGGGAACGGAACTCGTCGACGGGATGGACGGCGAAGATGTCGGCGTGGAAGGCGAGGTAGCGGAAGATGCCCGAGCCCGCCGGCGTGGCCATGAGGGCGAGCGTGCAGAGTGCGGCCGCCAGGGCGTGATCAAAAACCGCCCGTCGCGGGACAGGTGACCGCGTGACGATTCCATCGAGAAGCAAACCCAATCCCGCCAGAGCGATCAGCAAGGGGCCGACAAAGGCGCCCGCGTGCAAATTGGCCCACAAGGCAACCACCGGCACGAGCAACCAGGCCCTGCGACGGCCATCCCGCAAAGCGGGCAGCAAGGCCAGCACCAGCACCTCGCCCAGCAGGGACACCACATGCGGCCTCTCCACCAGGCGTTCGCGCATGCAGAAAGCGGCTGCCGCCAACACGAGCACCGCGATCACCCGGCCGGAGCCGCGTCGGCGCAGCAAGAGATAGGCCGCGACGAACGTGGCCACGACGACGAGGGTCTTGCCCGCGACGACAGCGGGAAAACCGCCCAGGCGATAGAGCGCGGCCGTGGCTACGTCAAACAGCCAAGCGCTGTCCAGGTAGGGCTGGTCGGGAAAGGTGAACGAAAAGAGATTGCGACCAGGCACACGGCCGGTGCGCAGGATCTCCTGGCCATTGGCCAGGCGAAAGAAGAGATCCGTTTCCTGCAGCGGGACGAGGCAGAGCCCGGCGACAAAAAGTGCGAGCCCTAGCAACGCCATGAATGGGCCGCGTCTGACTATGTCAGTAGGGAGAACCTACTTGATAGCCTTGGACAGCTGGATGGCCTGGGGCTTGGTGCAAACCTTGGTGGAGGCCGCCACGCTCACGAAGTATCCGCGGCCCGCCATGTACAGGCCTGTGCTGCCGGCAACCTGGGCCTGGGCCTTGGGCGACTTGGCCTTGTCGGTGACCCAGACCTTGCCCATCTTCTTGAAGCTCATGAAGGGATCGGTGGGCTTGTCCAGCACTTCCTTGGCAACCGGGGAATAGACCTGCACATAAGTGCTGTCTTCGCTTTCACCGGCGATCTTGAACACGTACTTGCACGTGTCCTTCGAGCCGACTTCACCCAGGTAGGTGGCTTCCGTTTTTCCGCAGGCCGCGTACACGGCGTCCTTGCTCAGGTGAAGCGTGACATCCGGGCTGCAGCACTTGCCGCCGCCGTACGCCTTGCAATTGCCCGCGGGTGCCGGCGCCGGTGTGGCCGCCGGTGCATTCGGGGCCGCCTCGGGCCGCGACGGAATTACCAAAACAAAGGCCGCCAGCGCCGCGGCTGAACCAAGAATCAAGGTGCGTGTGATCGTCATGGCGGCAAATCCTACCACCGTCCGCGAAGACCGCGCACGGTTTGATGCATCGGTCAGTTCAAGCCGGCCAGGTTACGCCCAGGAACACGGGCTCGGGATCGAGCGTGATGCCAAAGCGAGCTGCCACAGTGTCGCGCACGTGAACCGCCAGGCGAATGAGATCGACGGTGCAGCCGCCGCCGTGGTGGACCAGGGCCAAAGCGTGCCGGCTGGACACGCCGACCGGGCCCATGCGCAAACCGCGTTCGACGCCCGCGCGTTCCACCAACCAGCCCGCGGCCAGCTTCACGCGGCCGTCGGGCAGCGGATACTGCGGCACTTCTTCGGGTGCCTGCACCAGTTTTTCGGCCACGGCCTGCGCCGATACCGCCGCGGCCCGATCCGCGCTGACGATGGGATTGGTGAAGAAGGATCCGGCGCTGCGCCGGTTGGGATCGCCGGCTTCATACACCATGGATTTCTTGCGCCGCAGATCCAGCACGGTTTCGCGCACCTCGGACAGCGAGGGTCGCGCCCGGCCGGCCAGTGCATTCGCCAGTTCCCGATAGGCCAGCACCGGCCGCGCGCCCGGCCGGAGCGCGAAGCACACCGACAGCACGATGGCCTGCCTAGGTTCGCGCTTGAAGACGCTGTTGCGGTACGAGAAATCGCACGCGGCGGCCGGCAGCTCGCGCACCGCCAGGCTGCGCCGATCGAGCACGCGCAGCGAGCGGAGCGTATCCGCAACTTCCTGGCCGTAGGCACCGACATTCTGAATCGGCGTCGCTCCCGCAGTGCCTGGAATTCCCGACAGACACTCGATGCCCGCGAGATCGCGCGCCACCGCGGCGGCAACCACGTCATCCCACGGCTCGGCCGCCTGCGCTTCCAGCACGACATGGTCGCCCTGACTGCGAAATTCCATTCCTCGCGCAATCAATTGCAAGACCAGGCCGGGAAAGCCGGCATCGCCCACCACCAGATTCGATCCGCCGCCCAGCACGAACACCGGCAGGTTCTGGTCGCCTGCCCAGCGCAAGGCCCAGACCACGTCCTGGCTCGTTGCTGCCTGGCAAAAGAAACGCGCCGGTCCGCCCAACTCGAAAGTGGTCAGCGGCGCCAGGGGGACGTCTTGAAGAATGGTTGGCGGCAAGCTTCACTCCGCAACAAACCGATACCCGCTTCCCCGAATGGTCAGTAGGTGTTTCGGTTGCTCGGGATCTCGCTCCAGTTTGGCGCGCAACTGGGCGATGAAATTGTCGACCGTGCGCGCTTGACCGGGATGCTCCAGACCCCACACCTGGCGCACCAATTCTTCGCGCGAAAAAACCCGTCCCCCGCTTCGGCTCAAAAAGACGAGCAGCTCGAACTCGCGATGCGTGAGCTTGATCGGCCGGCCACTGCGCACCACCGTGCGCGTGTCGAGGTTGATGGCCACGTCGCCAAAGCGAACCTCGGCCTTCCGGCTCTCGCTGGCCACTGCCTCCGCCGGTACTGCGGGCTGGGTCAGGTGCAGCCGCGCGCGCCGGAGCAGGGCCGCCACCCGCGCCAGCAATTCAGCCAGAGCAAAGGGCTTGGTCACATAGTCGTCGGCGCCCAATTGCAGCGCCGCCACCTTGTCGAATTCATCCTGGCGCGCGGACAGCACGATCACGGGCACGTGGTTGCCCGCCTCGCGCAGTCGCTGCAGCACCCAGATGCCGCTCTGCTTGGGCAACGAGATATCGAGCAAAACCAGATCGGGCCGGCCCTGCTCGATGCGGTTGCGCGCGCTCTCGCCGTCGCCGACCGATTCGGTGCGATAGCCTTGCAGTCGCAGGTTCAGCGCCAGGCCCTCAGCGATGGCTGCATCGTCCTCGACAATGGTCACCAGTTGGCCCGCGTCGCCGCTGCCGTTCATGCCGCCTCCGCTTGCTGCCGTGGCAACACGATACGAAACCGCGCCCCGCGATTCTCCTCGGAGCGAACGTCGATCTTGCCCGAATGGGCCAGCACGATGGCCCGCACCACCGCCAGCCCCAGCCCGGTGCCCGTGCTGCCTCCGTTGACTGCGGCCGACCCGCGCTGGAACTTCTTGAAGATGGCCTTGTGCTCGGAGCCCGGGATGCCCACGCCGTTGTCGGCAACCACGATGGATACCTGGGTCGCGTCGCCGGTGGCCTGCAGCTCGATGCGCTTGCCCTGGGGTGGCGTGTACTTCCAGGCATTGCTCAATAGATTGGCCAGGGCCTGGGCCAGCGCGGACTGGTCGCCGTTCACCATCAATCCTGGCTCCAGGCTCACTTTCAGATCGACTTCGCTTCCGAAGCGAATGGCTTCGAAGGCGATCAGGGCCTCGGTCACGATGTCGGCCACGGCGACGGGTCGACGGTCAAAGGCCGCGTGGCGGGATTCGATGCGTGACAGGGTCAGCAGCTTGGCCACCAGACTGTCGAGGCGCCCCAGCTCCTGATGGATCACGGTCAGGCAGCGCTGCTTCTCGACGGGATCGTGGACCCGATCCTCGCGCAGGGTATCGATGAAGAGGCGAATCGAAGTCAGAGGCGTACGCAGTTCATGCGAAACCGAGGAGAGAAACTCGTTCTGCACCGCCGCCAAGCTGGCCCCGCGACTGACCAGGATCGTGCCAAGGACGTAGCCCGCCAGGGCTGTCGCGCAGAAGGCGAGCACCAGAATCCCGCCCACCACCGCCGCTGACTTGGATCCGCCGGCGGCCAGCAACACGATCCCGATCACCGTCATCAACACGGTCGGGACCAAGGCGGTCAGCATGAAGACCATGCGGGCGCGCTGCAGGAAGATGATGGTCGGGGACCGAATCTTCACGCCGCCCATTTTGTCAGACCCGGAGGCCTTGTCACCAACCAACAAGGGCTCTGTCATATTTCTGTCAGCAACGGACGCTGCGCACTGACTTTTGCGGATTTCAGCGCGTCAAGATATGACCGTGTCGTGACAGCGGCTCGACGGAGAAACGGGTAGTAAGGGGGCAATGAGAATCCTTTGCCTGTATCCCGCCTTTCCCCGCACCTATTGGGGGCACGAGGACTCCCTGCGGCTGATGGGCAAGCGGTCACTGCTGCCACCGCTGGGGCTGCTCACCGTGGCTGCGCTTCTGCCCAAGGATTGGGAGGTGCGGCTGTGCGACCTGAACGTCCAGACGCTGGCGCCCGAGGAGCTGCAGTGGGCCGACGCCGTGTTCCTATCTGGCATGCTGGTCCAGCGCGATTCGCTGCTGAAGCTGGCGGCGCAGGCGCGGGCCGCGGGCAAGGTGGTCGTGGTCGGGGGACCGGTGGCCACCACCAGCCCCGAGTTGCTCACGCCCTACGCAGATTGTGTCGTGTCCGGTGAGGCTGAAGAATTGATGGCGCCGCTGTGCGAAGCCCTGGCCAGGGGCACCGACCTGCCTGCGCGCATGGCCGCGCCCCGCCGCCCTGAACTTCACACTCTGCCGCCGCCCCGCTACGACCTGCTCGACGTGAAGGCGTACCATTCCCTGTCGGTGCAGTGGAGTCGGGGCTGTCCCTTCAACTGCGAGTTCTGCGACATCATCGAGGTCTTCGGCCGCCACCCGCGCACCAAGACTCCGGCCCAGCTGTGCGCTGAGCTCGATGCCTTGCTGGCCTCTGGATTTCGCGGAACCGTGTTTCTTTCCGACGACAACCTGGTGGGCAACAAGGTCGAGACCCTGCGCCTCATGGCCGTTCTGCAGAAGTGGATGGAGGAGCACAAATTCCCCTTCCAGTTCTATTCCGAGGCCAGCATCAACCTGGCCGCCGCGGATGAATTGATGCAGGCCATGGTGCGCGCGGGCTTCGACTCCGTGTTCGTGGGCATCGAGACCCCGTCGACCGAGGCTTTGCGCGAGACCCACAAGGCGCAGAATCTTGCCGTCGACCTGCACGAAGCGGTGAACAAACTGATTCGCGGCGGGCTCGACGTGTCGGCGGGGTTCATCGTGGGCTTCGATTCCGACGACGCAGCCGCCATCGAACGCCAGCGCGAGTGGATCGAGAAATCGTGCATCCCCCAGGCCATGGTGGGCATCTTGGGCGCGCTGCCCGGAACCCAATTGGAGCGGCGCCTGATTCGCGAGGGCCGCATGCTCGAACGATCGAGCGGCGAAACCTTCGGACGCACCAACTTCCGCACCAAGATGGACGAAGTGGAACTGCTGGAGTCGTATCGCCGTTTGCTCGCCGCCGTCTACGAGCCAGACGCCTATTTCGAGCGGGTGAACCGGGTGCTGGAGCTGCGGCCTCGCAGTGACTCTCACTTCGCCCTGCCCTGGCACTATGCCCTGCGCTGCGTGGTCTTTTCGATGCTCCATCAGGGCGTGCTGGGCCGCTACCGCCGCGCCTACTGGCGCTTCATGGGGCGGGCGATCTGGCGAACGCCGCGGCGTCTGGCCCGTGCTTTCTCGCTGGCCGTTTCGGGCCAGCACATGATCCGCTACACCGCCGACGATGTGCTGCCGCGGCTACAATCGGTCATCGACCAGGTCCGCGCCGAGCGCGAAAGCAAACGCCAAGTGGCAGCGTAGCAAGAGCCTACGAGGAACGCGCAGGCCGCCCCGGGAGGCCGGGTCGCGGCTCGCGTGAGCGGGTTCGTGGGCGTCTTGCGGGAAGACGGAGAGCGGGTCGCGGCCCGCACACGCTCATCCCACAGGCGCTTCGGGACGGACAGCCCACCCGCCCCGCGTTTCGCGCGCCCGTCGCGCGGGCCGCCCACGCTACCGCTCACGGGCACACGGGCCGTTCTGCCCTGGCGCCGGATTCTCCGACGGACTCTGGCTAGAACGTCCGGGTCAGGCCGAAGCCCAACGTGGTCGAGCCCGCGCGAGGGGCGAGGTAGAGAAAGACCCCGCCCAGGGTGGCTGCCGCTGCGCCGGTGCCCACCATGGCCGCGCCCCACCACTTGGTGGACCGAACCCAGGGACAGTGGCCGTAGAGATCTTTCTCGCTGGCACTGCATGCGATCTCGTCGCGGTCGAAAGCCATGGTGATGATGCCACTGACCAGCAAGACCACCCCACCGGCCAGGGTAGCAAGACCCACAGTGCGATTGGAAAATCGCGAAGGGATTGCCGCCAGATCCAGGTCCACGCCCTCGTCCACGCCACTGACCACCGTGAGGGTCCGCTCAAGGGTGTCGTAGCCGCGCAAGAGCAGGCGCAGGTGGTGTACGCCGCCCGGCAGTTCCACGTCGAGGGGCGTGAGCCCGACCATCTTGCCATCTATCTCCACGGTGGCCGATGCCGGGCGGGATCTGACGACGAAGCGGGCCGGCCCGCGCGCCACGGTTTCCAATCTCTCGCGCAGCGCCGAGGCTGCCAATCCCATCTTTTCGCCCGCCTCTTCGACCCCGCAGGTTTCGCAGCGCTCGCGGTTGCTGGCCAACACGGCGCCCGTCCGCCCGTTGATGATATCCATGGTCACCACGTAGGTCTTGTTGCTCTCGCTGACCTTGGCGTTGATGAGGTAGCTCGCCGACAGCACCGAGGCCATGGCCGGAAAGCAAAAGGCATCCCGGCAGCTGGCCAGGGGCAGGGAAGGGCCGACCAGCTGCTTCCGCACGTCGTCATCCGATAACACCTCGAAATGGACGGCCGACAGGCCTTCGAGCAGACGGCGCGCAAAGAGTTGTTGCAGAGCCTTGGGAATCTTTCCCTCAAACTCCAAACGGGCCACCGCCACTCTTTGGGTGCCGCTTGCCTCCGGCTGGGCACGGGCTGCGGGCACAAGCACCATGCTCAGGCAGAAGAGGGTGCAAAGGCGCACCAGGGTCGACATCGGAATGACATTGTACAAGGAACCGACCCGCGCAACAGCATTGCTGGTAGGATATTCAAAACCTTGCCGACGGAGGTCTGGCTTGAAACGAAAATACAGTCTCTGCGCGACGCTGGCGATGCTCCTCGGGGTGACGGGGGCCGGATGCCGTGAATCCAATCCGGCCTATGTGCGGACCGTCGACGCTGCCGGGGAAAGGCCCTCGACCACGAGCCCCGATTTGGCGGCACGCGAGGACAGGGTCCGTGTGGACACCGAATCTGCGGATCGCGCCTCGCCAAACCCGGACGGTCTTTCCGCGGAGGTGGCGACGGACATGAGCGTCGCCGATCGTTCGCCGGACGAGCGGGCTGACCTGCCCGATGCTTCGGCGGACGGAGCAGTCGGGAACGATTCCCTTGCTGAGGCCAGCGACGCCGAAATCGCCGGGGACGCCGTCTATTCTCCGGTGGACGCCCCGCTGGGGATTGGTGACGCCCGAGGCTTGGGGCTGGACGCATTCCTGGGGAGTGTCGACACGGCTGTGAGCATAGACGGGGAAGGGGATCTGAGCCCGGACGGGGAAGGCGATCTGGGCGCAGACCTGGACGCCGGGGATTGAGCACCGAACGGCGGCGTGAATCCTTCCCGCAGACGCCGAGCGAAGGCTGGGCGAACCGAGCCTCAGGGTACTATCGGCAGAGGATTGTCGAGCCAGCAGACGCTGGTTCCGAGCACGGCGATGGCACCGTGGCCGTCCCGACGTGAGGCGATCATGGTGGACGTGCCACCACCCAGGGGCACCTTCCACACTCCTCCGAGTTGGATCCGGTACACAACCGGTGGTGCTAGCCTAGTTGGCATTGTGAGCACCCCTCTCAGTATCGACAGCGCACCTTCAGCTCCTTGAAGCGAGCGTCCGAGGGCATAAGACTTTCCAGCTCGGCGAAGCGCAGGTGCACGCGCTCGGCGGCGTTGTTGTCGCACGCCCAGACTGCGTCGATGTACGAGCGCCAGCCGAGATAGCCGCGGGCTTGCGGGTCCGACTTCGCTTCGGCCAGCATCCATGGTGCCAGCGCGTCTGCTGGCGAGTCGCCGACAAGAGATGGCGCCCAGAGTTCCCTCGCGGGCACAAGTTGCTTGCGCAGTTCCAGGGGCGTCACAACATCCGCCTCGATGCGAACGGGCCGGCGTGCGTCCAGGTCGCGCAACGTCTCGACCGAGAACTTCCCTTCGCGGTAAGCCCGCAGGCTGGCCGCCAGGTCGGGCTCGGCCAGCGCCACCCGTTCGGCATAGCCAGGCCCGCCCACGAAAGCCAGATGGGCCCAGGCCACGTCCGGCCGACGCGCTTCCACCAAGCGCTGGTAGCCGATCAGGAACGCAGTCTCGAAGTGGCTGGTCAGCAAGGCCGCTCGCGGCGGCAGATGGGCCAGCATCTGGCCCGCGGCTGCGTCGCCCGCAGTCGAATCTCGCAGCCCCGGGTAGTGGTTCGGCCTGGGGAAACGGCTGATCGCCGCCATGAGCAGCAAGCCAGCCAAAAGCGGGCGCCAGCGCGCGAGGCGAAACACCGTCAGACCGAGCAGGATGGCGGCGCCCGAGAAGACTGCCACGAGAGCAAAGGCGGCTCCCAGGTAGCCACGGTTGTCGGGATTTGCTGGGGCCAGACCGCCAATCAGGGCCGCCACCATTGAACCTGCCGCTGCGACCAGCAAGGCAAGTCCTGGCCCGCGCGACCGCGCACGCCTGAGCAAGAAGTACAGGCCAGCAGGCGCGAGCAAGGCAAAGACCTCGCCCAGCTCCTCCATGGGAAGAAAAGGCAGATCCTCGGGCGTCGCTTGGCCTTGCACCACGGCTTGCTTGATCGCGAAGGTGTGCGCCGAAACCACCCACCACAGACCGCGGAGCGAGCGCGCGTCGCCCCACACCACGTCGTTCGCGCCGTGATCGGGCGCGCCGAAAAGCGCGGCCGCGCGCAGGGGCAGGTACGCGTGGATGGCCATGCCGGCCAAGAAAGCCAGCAGCGCCAGACCTATCAGGCGACCGCGATTCGCGGCCAGCAAGGGCAGCGCGGCCACCACGGCCCCCAGGCCGATCAATCCCGCGAGCAGCGAATGGTTGGCCACGCCCAGGCCGATGAGCACCGCAGCCAGCAACGCGAGCCGGGCATCGCGCCCGCGCGCCGCACGCACGGCCAGCCACAGGGCCGCCAGCGACAGCGCTGTCTGCAAGGCGTAGACCTCGGCCCGGTTGCACACGATCACCACGCCGGGCGCAAAGGCGAACATCACAGCCACGGCAGCAGCGGCCAGCACGCGCGTGAGTGGATCGAGTCTCTTCTCGGGATCGAGCCAATCCGCCGCATCCAGGCTCAAGGCGTAGACCAGGAGCGCGGCCAGCGCGCCTGCCACGGCTTGCGAGAGGGCCGCGCGAAAAGCGACGTTGCCCAGCGGCAACAGATCGAAGAACTTCCCCCACAGAAGGGCCGTGACCTCGCCCGGCGGATGCGCCACCCCGAGGCCAAAGGTCGCGGCTGCCAGCTCGGCCGAATCGAGAAAATAGGCCGCCGGCGCAGCCGCCAGGGCGTAGGCCACGAAGGCCAGCGCGGCCACGAGCAAGGCGCCCCAGGCGCGCAGTTCAGTTCCCATGCGAAGTTGGCGTTGCGTGTCCACCCGGTTTCTCGACTTTATGTTACCGTCAAGAGCATGGCCGTGGGCGAAATCGAATGGACGAAGTTCCCCATCCTGGTGGTCGACGACGAGAGCGACAACCTGGACGCGTTCCGCTTCACTTTTGGCAAGATCTTCACCCTTCACCTGGCCTCGGGCGCGGAAGAAGCCCTGAATCTGGTGCGCGCCCACGACTTCGCCGTGGTGGTGACCGACCAGCGCATGCCGCGCATGACCGGGCTGGAACTGCTGCGCGCCGTGCGCGACATCCGCCCCGATGCCGTGGGAATCATCGTCACGGCCTTCACCGACGTGGATGTGCTGATCGAGTCCATTAGCCTGGGCCGCATCTATCGCTATATCACCAAGCCCTGGGACAGCAAGGAGCTGCGCGGGATCCTGATGCACGCGGTGGAACGCTTCCACCTGGTGCGCGAGAATCGCCGCCTGCTCGATCAGCTTTCGCACTATGCGCGCGTGCTTTCGCGCGAGGCTGACAGCGAATTCAACTTCGGCGCCATCGTGGGCGATTCGCCGCCGTTGCGCCAGGTGCTGGCCAAAGTGGAACAGGTGGCGCAGACCACAGCCACGGTGCTCTTGCGTGGGGAGACCGGCACGGGCAAGGAGATGGTGGCGCGCGCGATTCACATCAACAGCCCGCGCGAAAACCGTCCCTTCGTGCGCGTGAACTGCGCCGCCCTGGCGCCAGGGGTTCTGGAATCCGAGTTGTTCGGTCACGAGAAGGGCGCGTTTACCGGCGCCGTGGCGCGCCGGCCGGGGCGCTTCGAGCTGGCCGACGGCGGCACGCTGTTTCTCGACGAGGTGGGCGACCTGCCCCCCGACGTGCAGGTCAAGCTGCTGCGTGTCCTGCAGGAGCGCGAGTTCGAACGCGTGGGCGGGGTGGACACGGTCAAGGTCGACGTGCGCCTGATCTCGGCCACGCACCGCGATCTGGAAAGGCTGATTGCCGAGGGGAAATTCCGCGAGGACTTGTACTACCGACTCAATGTCTTTCCCATCACCATGCCGCCTTTGCGCGAGCGGCCCGGCGACATTGCCCTGCTGGTCGAGCACTTCATGCAGAAGTACGCCCAGTCGACCGGCAAGGTCGTCAGCGGCGCGGACCCACGCGCCCTGGCGGCTCTGGCCGCCTATCCCTGGCCGGGCAATGTGCGCGAGCTGGAGAACGTCATCGAACGCGCCATGATCCTGGTTTCCGGGCCGACCTTGACCGTGGCTGATCTCGATTTCGGCCGGCACCTGGGCATGACCCCATCGGGCGGAGATCCCAACGGGGCTGTGGCCGAAGCGAGCAGCGCGCCTTCCGGCGAAGGGGGACGCTCGCTCTATCGACGTCTGTCCGAGCAGGAACGCGGCGAGATCATCTCGGCGGTGGAACGAGCCCAGGGCAACATCGCCCACGCCGCGCGCTCGCTGGGCATCAACCGCTCGACCCTCTACTATCGTATGCGCAAACACGGGCTCGAGCACCTGCTGCCCACGCGCGATGAAATGGTTCCACACCCGCTCGGCGGCGAGCCGGCCGCGCACGAGTAAATACTTGTTCGCGCTTGAACCGAGCAAGAGAGTCCCCGCTCTGCAGCCTGAGAATAAATGCCGGTGAGAGGCCGTCCAAGTCGCGATGTTGCAATCGCGACGCCCAGTTCTGCGATTGGAATGAATCTTTGGCAAAAAAGCAAGGAGAGCACTATGAATACCCATCTCAAGTCATTGGCCTTGGTCGTCCTTGGTGGCCTGGTCGGAAGCCCGGTTTGGGCGCAACCGACGGGCTCGCAGGTAGAGCAAAAAGGGGAGCGCGTCGAGCGCCGGGGGTGAGCGTCAGGAAAGAGTGGGTGAACGCCAGGAACGTCGCGGGCAGCGGCAAGAGAACAAAGGCGAGCGACAAGAACGTCAGGGCGAGGCCAAGGAACGGCGTGGTGCCGAGCTGGTGAAAGAGGGCAAGGTCAAGCAAGGCGAAGCCCTGGAACAGAGGGGTGCGCAGGAAGAGCGCCGGGGTGCGCACAACGAGCGCCAGGGAGAAGCCAAGGAACGGCGTGGCGCGCGCAACGAGCGCAAGGGTGATGCCAAGGAGCACCGGGGCGAACACCTGGAGCACAAGGGCGAACGGATGGAAAGGGCGGGCAAGTAGGGGCAGTACATGTGGCGAGGCTATGCTGACCACGTTCAGCGGCAGCACCGTGGCGCTGACACTCGATCACTGCATCTAGTGTGATAAATTCCACGCGGCGAGGATCTTCTCGACGGTGGCGTTGCTGTCCAGGCGCTGCTCTTCGGGATGGGCGTCGAGCCAGGCGATGGTCCGGCGCATGCCTTCGGCCAGCGAAACCGTGCAGCGGAACTCGGGCACGAAGCGCTTGATCTTGGAGTTGTCGAAAACCAGCGAGTGCGCCTTGTCGCCATGCAGCCCGGCGCCGATGGCTGGATCCACCTGGGCGATGAAGTCCGAGGGGATGTGGACCAGTTTCGCCTGGGCGCCGGCTGCGGCGGCGATGCATTCGTAGACCTGATTCCACGACATCACTTCGTCGGAGGTGATGTGAAAAGCCTCGCCCACGGCGTCGCGCCGGCCCAGCAGGCCGATCAGGCCCTTGGCTAGGTCACTGGCGTGGGTCATCACCCACAAGGATGTGCCGTCGCCGTGAAGCGGAAGGGGCAATCCCTTGCGCATGCGGTGCACGGAAGTGAAGTCGATGCCGAAGGCCGTGGGAATCCACGTGTCGCCGTAGGTGAAGGAGGGCCGCACGATGGTCACCGGGAAGCCATTGCGCCGGTGCTGGTCCATGAGGTACTGCTCGGCCGCGATCTTCTTCTGTGAGTATTCCCAGAAAGGGTTCTCCAGCGGCGTCTCCTCGGTGACGACGTAGTGCCGCGGCGGCTTTTGGTAGACCGTGGCCGTGCTGATGAAGACGTATTGCTGGATCTTGCCGGCGAACATCTCCACATCGGCGGCCGCCTGCGCCGGGTCGAACACGACCCAGTTGACCACCACGTCGAAGGACTCCGAGGCCAGCGCCAGCGCCATGGCACGGCGGTCGTTGATGTCGCCGTGGATGGTGCGCACGCGAGCGGGCAGCTCGACCCGACGCTGGCCACGATTGAAATGGACCAGCTCGATGTCGCGCTCCGCGGCCAGGCGCGAACACGCGGTCGAGATGTTGCCCGAGCCACCGATGAACAGAACCTTCTTGCCCATGCCGGGATTCCACCACAACCGAGCCGCAGCGCCCAGAGGATAGTGAAGCTGGAAAATCCTTGCGCTTTAATTAACCATGGTTCACTATCTACCCATGTCAACCAAGCAGGCCCTGCGCATTCACGCGGCCATCGCCTGCTTGCAGCGCCTCACGGATCTGTTCACCGAGCGGCGCCAGCAGTTGGCCCGCTCGGTGGATCTCAGCGACCAGCAGTGGGCCGTTCTCGAGGAGATCTCCAGCGAGCACTTCATGCCCAGCCTGTTCGCCAAGCAGCGCGAAAGCTCCGCCGCCGCGGTTTCCAAGATCCTGCGCCAGCTCCTCGGCAAGGATCTGGTCTCGGTGCGCCTGGGCGCCCGCGACGGCCGGCAGCGCCGCTACGAGCTGACCGCCAAGGGCAAGCGTTGCATCGAAGGCTTGCGTCGCGAGCGGGAAGCCGCCATTCGGGCGGTGTGGAACGCATTCGACAGCGGCGATCTCGACGCCTTCACCCACTTCGGAACCCGCCTGGCGCAACGTCTTACGCACTACGCGGAATCGGTCAAAGAAGGGACGCAATGAAAATGGGAAAGACACTGTACGAAAAGGTCTTCGACAGCCACACGGTGGGCCGCCTGCCGTCGGGGCAGTATCAGCTGTTCATGGGGCTGCACCTGATCCATGAAGTGACCTCGCCGCAGGCCTTCAGCATGCTGGCGGAACGCAAGCTCAAGATGCTGTTCCCCGAGCGCACCTTTGCCACGGTGGATCACATCATCCCCACCAACAGCCAGCTGCGTCCCTACCAGGATGCGCTGGCCGAGGACATGCTGCGCGCCCTGGAAGCCAGCGTGAAGAAGCACGGCATCCGCTACTTCGCGCCGGAAAATGGCGAGCAGGGCATCGTGCACGTGGTGGGACCGGAGAACGGACTCACCCAGCCTGGCATGACCATCTGCTGCGGCGATTCCCACACCGCCACGCACGGCGCATTCGGCGCCATCGCCTTTGGCATCGGGACGTCACAGGTACGCGACGTGCTGGCCACGCAGACCTTGTCCATGGACAAGCTGAAGGTCAGGCGCATCGAGGTGAGCGGCAAGCTGGGCCCAGGGGTAACCGCCAAGGACGTCATCCTGTACATCATCAACAAGTTGGGCGTGAACGGCGGGGTGGGCTTCGCCTACGAATACGCGGGCGACACCATCACGCGCATGACCATGGACGAGCGCATGACCGTCTGTAACATGAGCATCGAGGGCGGCGCTCGCTGCGGTTACATCAACCCCGACGCGGTCACCTGCGACTATCTCAAGGGCCGCGCCTATGCGCCCAAGATCGAAACCTGGGACCGCGCGCGCGCCTACTGGGACAGTGTCAAAAGCGACGGCGACGCCCACTACGACGACGTGGTGAAATATCGCGCCGAGGACATCGAGCCCATGGTCACCTGGGGCATCACGCCAGGTCAGTCGGTCGCGGTGGGCGGAACCATTCCCGCGCCCGAGGCCTTCTCCGTCGACGAGCGCGAGAGCGCCGAAGAGGCCTACAAGTACATGGCCATGAAACCGGGCCAGCCCATCAAGGGCCAAAAGATCGACGTGGCCTTTATTGGCTCGTGCACCAACGGGCGGCTGTCCGATTTCGAGGCGGTGGTCGATGTGCTCAAGGACGGCAAGCACAAGGTGTCGCCCCATGTGCAGGCCCTGGTGGTTCCTGGATCCATGCAGGTCAAGCGCGAGCTGCTGGCACGCGGCTGGGACAAGATCTTCACCGCCGCGGGCTTTCAATTTCGCGAGGCTGGCTGTTCGATGTGCCTGGCCATGAACCCTGACAAGCTGAAAGGCAACGAACTCAGCGCCTCGTCATCGAACCGCAATTTCAAGGGACGGCAAGGCAGCCCCACTGGGCGCACCCTGCTCATGAGCCCCATCATGGTGGCCGCCGCGGCCATCGCTGGCGAGGTGGCGGACGCGCGCCAGGTGTTCGGCATCCACGGTTAAGTGCGAGGAGAACTGGTTATGGACGACTCGAAGCGCATTGTGATCAAAGGCCAAGGCATCGTTCTGCACGGCAACGACATCGACACGGATCGCATCATCCCCGCGCGCTACCTGCGCACCGTTACGTTCGAAGGCCTGGGCGACCATGCCTTTGAAGACGACCGAGCCCAGCTCAAGCAACAGGGGCGCGTGCATCCTTTCGACGACGCGAAATTTCGCAACGCTACCGTGTTGCTGGTCAACAAGAACTTCGGTTGCGGCTCGTCGCGCGAGCACGCGCCCCAGGCGATTGCACGCTGGCAAAAGGGCATCCGCGCCATCGTGGGCGAGAGCTTTGCCGAGATCTTCTTCGGCAACTGCGTCTCGCTGGGCTTGCCCTGCGTGATGGTCGAGGCGGCCTCAGTCGAGGCATTGCAGAAGGTGGTGACTGCAGATCCAGCCGCGGCCGTCACCGTCGATTTGAAGGAGAAGGTCGTCAGTGTCGGCGCGCTTCGCGTCCCGGTGCGCATTCCCGAAGGCGTGCGCCAGCAATTCCTCGACGGCCGCTGGGACACCACTGGCGAGCTGCTGGCCAATCGCGACGCCATTGTGGCGTTGGCCAAGAGGCTGCCGTACCTGTCGGGGTTCTGACAGCCGGAAACTCACGACAGAGGGCACAGAGGTCACAAAGCCGAACCGGAAAGGGAAGGGCTAGCTAGATCCTAGTCCGAACCCTTCCTTCTTCTCCGACCTCTGTGTTCTCTGTGCCCTCCGTGATGAAATCCGGATCCGTCTTGCTGGCTAGAATTCCTGCGGCAGTTGCTGCAACTGCGCGACTGAGAAGACCGGCCCATCTTTGCACACGTAGAACGGTCCGATGTTGCAGCGGCCGCATTGGCCCAGGCCGCACTTCATCTTCATCTCCAGAGTGGTGAAGATGCGCTCGGCGGGGAATCCCAGTTCTTTGAACACCGGCAGGGTCAGCTTGATCATGATGGGCGGGCCGCAGGTGATGGCCACCGCGTTCTCAGCTTTGGGCGCGGTCGTGCGCAGCACGGCCGGCACGAAACCCTCGCGCCCCTTCCAGTTGGCGTCGCCCTTGTCCACGGTCACCACCAATTCGGTGTTGAACGCCCTGGCCCAGATTTCGCGATCCGCCGCATACATCAAATCGTTCGGGCTGCGCGCGCCGTACACGATGGTCAGCTTGCCGTAGTCGGAACGCTGATTGAGCACATGACAGATGATGGGCTTGAGCGGCGCCAGGCCGATGCCGCCGCCCGCGATGACGATGTCCTTGCCTTTCCACTCAGCGACGGGAAAGGCCTTGCCGTAGGGGCCGCGGAATCCGATGACGGCGCCGGCGTAGAGATGGTGCAGCGCCTCGGTGTGCGCGCCGACCCGCTTGGTGGTGACGGTCAGCCGCTCGGGCTTGGCCGGATCACCGGCAATGACAAAGGTGGATTCGCCCTCGCCAAATGCCGAGATTTCGCCGAACTGGCCCGGCAAATAGCGGAAGGCCTTGCGCTCGGCCTCGTCGAGCAGTTCAAAGTGGAAGGTGACCGTGTCGGCGGTCTCGTCGATGCGCTCGCTGATTCGCGCGGGCAGCGGCAGCAAGGGATCACGCAACACGTTCGGCCTCCTGGTTGATGCGCTTCATGATCTCGAACACGTCGGCGAACAGGTGCCGGTCGAGCGGGCACAGTTCCACGCAACGGCCGCAGCCGGTGCAGCCGACCAGGCCGGGACTCTGCGTAGGAATATAGGAGAACTTGTGCATCACCCGCTGGCGCAGGCGACTGGCCGCAATCTGGCGCGGATTGTGGCCGCCTGCCATGCGGGTGAAATCCGAGCGCTGGCAGTTGTCGACAATGCGCAGGCGCTGGATTTCGCCTTTGAATGACTCGTCGTCGATGGTGAAGCACTGGCAAGTCGGGCAGTACTGCGTGCACACGCCGCAGTTCATGCATGAGGTGCCCAGTTCGCGCCAAATCGGATGGTCGAAGTTCGCGTACAGCGCCTTGGGGTCGGGCAGTCCGGTCCACCACTCGGGTCGCGGGCCGGGCCGCGGCGCCGCCACAGGTACGGCCGCGCCCGGCTCAACTGTGGCCAAAAACGCCTGGCCGCGCGCACTGCCAGCCTGAGCCACGAAACCATCCGCCTGCGGCGTCAGCATGACATCGACCGCGTCCTTGTCGTCGGGACCGAAGCCGAACACGCCGCAATAGCAGGTGGGGCCGGGCTGGCAGGCGACGCCGATCAACAGAAGACTGTCCCGCCTGGCCTTGTAGTGCGGATCCACATACGGCGCCTGCAAAAAAGTCCGGTCCAGCAGCAGCAGGGCGCGCGCATCGCAAGGCCGCACCCCGAACACACTGCCCGGAGTCTCATCGGGCTTGGCTGGTTCGATCTCGGCCGGTCCTGCGCCGGCTTCCCAGCGGGCGATTTCACGCCGAGGCGGCGTGAACAGATCCTTGACCGGTCGCCGCGGTCGGATGGTGCCCAGCTCGGGCAAAGCCTGCACTGCGGTCCAGCGGCCAGCGTCGTTGGGTGCCCAAACCGGGCCCCGCTTGCCCAGCGCCGCCTGAAGCGCCTCGCGCGAAATTTTCATGCCATCAGCCACGGTGGGGTCCTCCCAGCCAGCTATCAGGATCTTCTGGGTTGAACATCAGGAAAGGCCACTTGCCGCCCTGCTTGATCCCGGTCTTGAAATCGAACAGCTCCTCGACGTCCTCAGCCAAGCACAGGTCGAGCAGGTGCATGGGCACGCCCTCGGGGCAGGCGCGCTGGCACTCGCCGCAGTCGACGCAGCGACCAGCGTGGTGGAAGGCGCGGATCATGTGCCACATCAGATTCGACGACGGCTTGGCGGTCTGCTCGATCCAGCGCGGGGCGTTCTGGTCGGTCACGCACACCGTGCAATTGCACAGCGGACAAACCTCGCGGCAGGCGTAGCAGTGAGTGCACGGCTCGAAGGCCTTTTGCCAGAACTCGAAGCGCTCGGCCGGAGTCATGGCCTTGATCTTCGCGATGGTTTCGGCGCGCGTTTTCTCGGGCTTGGGCAGCGCCGACGTATCGCCGACGGTGACGTCAGCCAGCGGCGAGACGTGCATCTCGCATCGTTGGCAGCGTTCGTCGAACTTCTTGCCGTCGGCTTTCACGCCGGGGCAGGCGACCGCGATGGCCACGATCTGCTCGCGCGTAAAATCGCCCTCGGTGATGCGCATGCTGACCGCGCGGCCATCGCAGCCCTTGACCACGATGCCCACCGGCAGCGGCAGGTCGCGGGTCAAGCCGCGGGCCAGGTTCTGCACGCAGCGATTATCGAAAATGAGGGTGTCCGCGTCCTCGGGCCGCGTGATGAGCGTGGCCACCACCGCCTTGGACAACGGGTGCTCACGGTAGCCGAGCACGGACTTGACCTTGCCCTCGGCAAACAGGACTTTGACGGCCTCGCGCAGTGCCTGGTTCACGACGCCACCCCCTGTCGCGCCATGGGATTGCGCCGGCCGAGGGATCGCACCTTGTCGACGAACGCGCCCACCTCGACCGCGTAGCGCGCGCCTTCCGAGGCCGACAGCCAGGTGAAATGGATGCGTTCGGGCTCGATGCCAACCCAGTCGAGCAGGCGGCGAAGCATGGCCAGCTTGCGTTTGGCGTAGCGGTTGCCGCTGATGTAGTGGCAGTCGCCGGGATGGCAGCCGGAGACCATCACGCCGTCGGCGCCCTCTTCTAGCGCCTTGAAGATGAACAGCGGATTGATGCGGCCCGAACAGGGCACGCGCACCACGCGCAGGTTGGCCGGAACCTTCAGGCGCGAGGTGCCCGCCAGATCGGCGCCGGCGTAGCTGCACCAGTTGCACAGAAAGCCGACGATGCGCGGCTGGAAGTTCTCGCTCATCACCATGCCTCCCCGAGCAGACCGGCCAGCTCGTGATAGATCTGCCGGTCGGTGAAGTGTTGCAGTTCGATGGCCGTGGCCCGGCAGGTGGCCACGCAGGTGCCACAGCCCTTGCACGTCGTCGTGTTGACCACGGCTTTGTTGCGTTTGGGATCGATCTCGATGGCCTGATAGGCGCAGACCTCGACGCACATCCCGCAGCCTGTGCACATTTCGGGTCGCACCAGCGCGACCGAAGGATCGATCTCGACCTCGCCGCGAGCCATGAAACGCATGGCCGCCGCGGCCGAGCCCGACGCCTGCGCCACTGTGTCTGGGATGTCCTTGGGCCCCTGGCAAGTGCCGGCCAGGAACACACCGTCGGTGGGTGTTTCCACGGGCGCCAGCTTGGGGTGTTTTTCGGCGAAGAAGCCATCCGGGCTGCGCGGGATGCGCAGCATCTCGGACACCTGCTTGGCCCCCTGGGCCGGACCCATGGCCGTGGCCAAGATGATCATGTCGACTGGCACACGCAGCAGCTTGCCAAGCGTGGTCTCTTCCGCCACGACTATCATCGAGCCCGCGGGCGCATCGGCGTCTGTCTCGGTGGGCGCCAGCACCTGGCCGGCCTTTCCGCGCACGAAGCGCGTCCCCTCGTGCATGACCCGGTGATAGAACTCCTCGCAGCCCTTTCCGAAGGCGCGCATGTCGATGTAGAACTCGTACACCCGCGCCGTGGTCTTCTCGCGCAGCAGGTGCGCGAATTTGAGCGAGTACATGCAGCATACGCGCGAGCAGTGCTTGCAGTAGTTCTCGTCGCGCGAGCCGATGCAGTGAAGAATGCCGACCGCAGCCGGCGCCTGGCCGTCCTTCTTGACGATCTTGCCGCTGGTGGGGCCCATGGCGTTGCACAGCCGCTCGAATTCCAGGCCGGTGTACACATTGGGGAAGCGGCCGTAGCCCCATTGCTTGAATTGACTGGGGTCGACCAGATCGTACCCGGTGGCCACGATGATGGTGCCGACTTCCAGTTCACGGATACTGTCCTGATCGTTCATCACGATGGCGCCCGGCTCGCAGAATTTTTCGCACACGCCGCACTTGCCGCGCACGAAGAAGTTGCAGTGCTTGCGGTCGATGACCGGCTTGTTGGGCACGGCCTGCGGGAACATGGTGTAGATGGCGGGCCGGAAGGCGATCTTTTCGTCGAATTCCGAGGGGACCTTCTTCACTGGGCACTTGGTGATGCAGATGCCACAGCCGGTGCACTTGGCGTTGTCCACGCAGGTGGCCTTGCGGCGCACCTTGACCTTGAACTGGCCCACGCTGCCGCGCACCTCTTCGACCTCGTGATAGGTCAGCAGCTCGATGTTGGGGTGCTGGGCCACCTGGACCATCTTGGGCGTCAAGATGCAGGCCGAGCAATCCAGCGTAGGGAAGGTCTTGTCCAGCTCGGCCATGTGGCCGCCGATGGACTGATTGCGCTCGACCAGGTGAACCTTGTAGCCCGCCTCGGCGATGTCGAGGGCCGCCTGGATCCCGGCGATGCCGCCGCCGATGATGAGCGTGCTGGGCTTGACCTTGGCGCGCCCGGGCTGCAGCGGTCGCATCCAGCGCGCGCGCCGAACCGTGGCGCGCACGATGGCCAGGGCTTTGTTGGTGGCTTCGGTGCGGTCCTTGGTCACCCACGAGCACTGCTCGCGGATGTTGGCCATCAGCATGAGGAAGGGATTGAGTCCGGCCTGGGCGCAGGCGCGGCGGAAGGTCGGCTCGTGCATGCGCGGCGAGCACGCGGCCACCACCACGCGGTCGAGTCCGAACTCGGCGATGTCCTTCTTGATCTGCTCCTGGCCGGGATCCGAGCACATGAACTTGTACTCGCGTGACACCACCACGCCGGCCTCGCCCGCCATTTCCTTGGCCAGTTTCTCGACGTCCACCGTGCCGGCGATGTTGGTGCCGCAGTGACAGACGTAAACCCCAACTGCAGCTTGTCCGTCTTTGCTGATGGCTTTGCTCATCGTTACACCCCCACCGAGCGCGCGAGAAGTTCGCCTAAGTCGACGACCTCAAGCGTGTCTTGCTTGCCCACTGTGCCCAGGCTGTCGGTCAGCATGAGCACGCAGTACGGGCAGGCGGTGGCCAGCGATTGCGCCCCTTGCGCGCAGGCGTCGTTGATTCTCTGCACGCTGAAGCGTTCGGCGACCGGCGTGTCGGACCACATGCGTCCGCCGCCGCCGCCGCAGCACAGGCTGTCCTCGTGGTGGCGCGAAAGTTCAACCAGCTCCAGCTCGGGAATGGCCTTGAGCACCTCGCGAGGCGCATCGTAGATGCCGTTGTGCCGGCCGAGGTAGCACGGATCGTGGTAGGCCACGCGCGCCTTGACCGGCTTCTCCGGCTTGAGCCGGCCGTCGCGAATCAGATCGCGCAGCAACTCCGCCACGTGGATGACTTCCACGCCCTTGAGTCCTTCGTAGTTCTTCTTGAAATTCTCCAGGCAGTGGGGCGAGGTCACGACGATCTTCTTGGGCGCCAGGCCACGGATTTGTTGCGTATTCCCGTCGCGCAGCGACTCGAACACATCCTTGCGGCCGCCCTTGTGCGCGGGATCGCCGCAGCACTTTTCGTCGTTGCCCAGGCTGCCCCATTTCACGCCGGCCTTTTCCAACAGGCGCGCCAAAGTTCGCTGCGCCTTGATGTTGCGCGGATCGTACGCGTGGGTGCAGCAGGTGTAGAGCAGGATCTCGCTCTCTTGCGTGTGCGGCCGCAGCCCCACTTCCGAAGCCCAAGCCGAGCGCTTGTCCGGATCGCCGGCCCAGGGGTTGCCGTTGCCTTCCAGGCCCGACAGGGCCGATTGCAGAAGCGGCGGCAGCGTCCCAGCCTCGCCCATAATGTTGCGAATGCTGCGCACGATGTCCACAGTCTTCACGCCGCGCGGACAGCGATCCAGGCACATCCCACAGGTGGTGCAGAACCACAGATCTTCGCCTTCGTAGCCCTCGATGCCGAATTGGGCCAACCGGATCAAATTGCGCAAACGGAAATCGCGAAAATCGCCCCACGGGCACACCGACGAGCAGGTGCCGCACTGGTAGCACTCGTCGAGAGCCTGACCGCCGTATTCGACGATCATGTCCACGACATCCATGAAGGGTGCGGTTGATTTCATGCCAACAACACTTTCGCAAGCAGTTCAAGGCGAAGGGCGCAGAAGTCTGCCGCCGCCCGACTTTCGTGCGACGACTTTCGGCACCACGCTGCGCGGATATCCCGGCGTGACGCATGATCTCCGGGGACAGTCAGGTAGGGCAGGAGGAGAGCAAAGAAATGCATACAACCTAACGGTCAGAATATAGCATCGTGAAACGGAGAAACTAGCCAAATGCGGTCCGATTTCTGACCGTTTCGCGGTTCACAGCGGCATCGCGACGACCAGATGGTGTTTTCTAGCGCGTCGTGGTGGTCGGCGCAGCGACCCTGCGACCGACCGAAGACAAGATCGAACTTGCTCGTCAGCGGGCCGTCCTTGTTGCATAATCGGACCTCCGTGTACCTCTTTCGACAAGTCGACTACGCCATCCGCTGCCTCGTCTACCTGACCCGCACGCGCGACCGCCTGGCGACCAAGAGCGAGATCGCGAAAGCGACCTCGGCGCCGGATCTCTTTGTCGCGAAGATCCTGCAGCAGCTCGTGCGCGCGGGATTGGTGGCGTCCACGCGGGGCGTGCACGGCGGTTTCGTGCTGTCGCGGGATCCGGCCTCGCTCTCGCTCCTTGATGTCATCGAAATCACGCAGGCCAGGGTGGCGCCGCGTCCCTGCGTTCTCGATCCGCGGGCTTGCCCGTTTCGCGAAACCTGCCCGGTTCATCCCGTGTGGGTGAAGATTCATCGTGCGACCGAGCGCGAACTGCGCATGGTCGACTTCGCGTCGCTGGCTCGTCAGGCGACCCGGTTGCGCGGGCGACGCACGTCGCGCTCAGCTGCGGCCGCATACTGAACCTCTTTCCGCCTTTGGTTGGAGCATGAAGATACACGAGTACCAAGCCAAACAACTGCTGGGCCGGCACGGTCTGTCCGTACCCCTGGGAATCCCGGTTCTGAACAGCGCCGCTTTGGATCAGGCCGTTCAGGACATCATCGCCATGAGCAAAAGCCAGACGGTGGTGGTCAAGGCCCAGATCCACGCTGGCGGCCGCGGCAAGGGCGGCGGGGTCAAGGTGGTCAAGGGTGCCGAGGCGGCGCGACAGATGGCCAGCCAGATCCTGGGCATGCGCCTTGTCACCCATCAGACCGGGCCCGAGGGCCGCGTGGTAAAGCGCCTGCTCATCGAAGAAGGCGTGTCCATCGCACGCGAGCTATACGCCGGCATTCTGGTCGACCGCGGGTGCGGCCGCGTGGTGGTCATGGCGTCGGCAGCGGGCGGGATGGAGATCGAAGAGGTCGCCGCGCGCACGCCTGAGGCCATCGTGAAGGAACAGGTCGATCCGGCCTTGGGCCTGGCGGCCTTCCAGGCGCGCAAGTTGAGCTACGCGCTGGGCTTGACCGGCACCGCGGCCCGCAATGCCACGTCGTTCTTGCAGAAGCTCTACCAGGCCTTCGTGGCGCTCGACGCGTCCTTGGTCGAGGTGAACCCGCTGGTGGTGACCAGCGACGAGCGCGTGCTGGCGCTCGACTGCAAGATGACCTTCGACGACAACGCCCTGGATCGCCACCCCGAGGTCGCGGCCTTGCGCGATCTCGACGAAGAAGATCCGAGCGAGACCGAGGCGCGCGGCCACGATCTCAACTTCATCAAGCTGGACGGCAGCATCGGGTGCATGGTCAACGGCGCTGGTCTGGCCATGGCGACCATGGACATCATCAAGCACTTTGGCGCCACGCCGGCCAACTTCCTCGATGTGGGCGGCGGAGCCACGCAAGCGAAGGTGACCGCGGCGTTCAAGATCCTGACCGCGGACAAGGACGTGCGCGGCATCTTCGTCAACATCTTCGGCGGCATCATGAAGTGCGACGTCATCGCGGCCGGCGTGGTGGGCGCGGTGGCCGAAGTCGGGCTGCGCGTGCCGCTGGTGGTGCGCCTGGCTGGCACCAACCTGGAACAAGGAACCAAGATCCTGGCCGAATCCGGCCTGCCCATCACCACGGCCAGCGACATGGCCGACGGTGCGCGCAAGGTGGTCGCCTTGGTCAAGGGACAGGTGAGCTGACCATGGCAATTCTCGCTGACAGCAAGACGCGTGTGGTGGTCCAGGGCCTGACCGGTGCGGCCGGGACATTTCACGCCAAGCAGATGCGCGAATACGGAACGCCCATCGTGGGCGGCGTGACCCCGGGCAAGGGCGGCACCGTGCACGAGGGCTTTCCTGTGTTCGACACCGTCGCGCAGGCGGTGGCGAAGACGGGCGCCAACACCAGCGTGATCTTCGTGCCCCCGCCCGGTGGCGCCGACGCGATTCTGGAGGCGGCCGGCGCGGGCATTGAACTCATCGTGTGTATCACCGAGGGCATTCCGGTCCTCGACATGGTTCGGGCGAAGCGCGTACTGGACGCATCGTTGTGCAACCTGGTCGGCCCCAACTGTCCCGGGGTGATCACGCCGGGCGCGGCCAAGCTGGGCATCATGCCCGGCTACATCCACAAGCCGGGCTCGATTGGTATCGTCTCGCGCTCGGGCACGCTGACCTACGAAGCGGCCTTTCAGATCACCGAGCTGGGACTGGGACAAAGCACCGCCGTCGGGATCGGCGGCGATCCAGTCAAGGGCATGGACTTCATCGACTGCCTGTCGCTGTTTGAAGAGGATCCGCAGACAAAAGCCGTATTGCTCATTGGCGAGATCGGCGGCACCTCAGAGGAAGAGGCCGCAGCCTTCATCAAGGCCAACATGAAGAAGCCGGTCGCCGCCTTTGTCGCCGGCGTGACTGCGCCGCCGGGCCGCCGCATGGGCCACGCCGGCGCCATCATCAGCGGCGGCAAAGGCCTGGCCTCCGACAAGATCGCGGCCCTGCGCGAAGCCGGCATCGCCATCGCCCCCACCCCCGCCGATCTAGGCACGACCGTCGCGAAGCTGATTTCCTAGTCCGAAGTTCCGCCGGCTTGGGCGCGTAAGCGTGCGAATTTCCTCGCGGACGAGGAAATTTGCACGCTCTGTACTGGCTACAAGCGAATCTTCAAGAGGTCGATGGCGCGTTTCTGGTGAGACGTGGGGGTGGTGGTGATGTCGAAGGGCTCGGTTCCCTCGGCCTTGGGCTGTACGCGGTTTTTGACGACCGTGGACAGGTCGCGGAGCAGGGTTTTGAAGCTGTGGACCGGCTCGCCGTCGGAGGTCTTCTTTGATAGGGCCTTGGATTCAGCGCGCGGTGAGCGCTGTGCAGGCGCGACGACGGAGGAGCGCAGTTTCTCACCCCCAGGCTTGTCGTCATCCTCGAAGAGGATCGGGGCCAGTGCGCGGCGCATGTGCCATTCGACGTAGTAGCTGAGCATGCAAATGAAGACGTGAGCGCGGACGCGATCGGCCTTGTGGTGGTGAATGGGGCGGAGGTTGAGGTCGACGGTCTTTATGCAGCGGAATGCCCGCTCGACGTTTGCCAGGCTCTTGTAGGACCGCACGACCTCAGCCGGGGCCATGCGCTCCGTGCTCACCGTTGTGCGGACGACGTAGATGCCATCAAGCGAGCTCTCGGCGGCAATGGTCTCTTCATCGCGCTCATAGCGGAAGTTGTCGTCACTGATCGTGAGCTTGAAATGCTTGGCCATCTTGAACCGGCCCATCACTTTGCCGACCCGCAGGCCGATCTTTGCTGCCCCTCGGAGCGGCCGCTTGGCTCTCACCACCGCCTTGGCGACAGACTCCAACTCCCGCTCGGTTGCTTCGAGCAGCTCAGCTCGCTTGCGCGTCCGCTCTTCCGCCAGCAGCGGATTCTTGCAAACCACCAGCCGCTCGTCCGGGTACGCAGGATCGCTGATCTCGGCCAAGTCCTTCTTGTCGAAAAGCGAGAGCTGCAATGACCCAGCTTCGACAAGCGCCGCAATGGCGGGCGCCCGCAGCGCGGTGATCCAGTCGAGCCCAGCCACTTTCGCCAGATCCTCTCGTATGCGAGCCTCGGTGATCATGCCCCTATCGCCGATCAGAACGATACGTTTGAGGTCGAAGCGACTCTTTAGCTTGGTCACCTGCGAGGCCAGTGTCGTGGGATCGCCAGTGTTGCCCTCGAACACCTCGACGGCAACTGGGCACCCTTCGCCGTTGGTCAGCAGGCCAACGACGATCTGCAATTTGTCCTTCTTCCCATCCCGCGAGCGGCCGTACTTGGCCAGCGGGCAGGAGTGCCCCTCGAAATACGTCGAGGTGACGTCGTACAGGACCAAACAGCCGTCTGCCAAATGGCGTTTGGCCAGAGCATCCTCGACCGCGGCCTGGCGTTCGAGCAGCCAGTCCATTGCTGCGTAACACTCATCTTCGTCAGTGTCTTGGACGCCGAGTTGCTCGCCCAGTGTGCTATCGGTCGTTTCCGACGAGAGGCCGCGGGAGAAGGCGAGTTTCGATGCCGGTGCGATCAGGCGAGAGGCGAGCATGGCGACGCACAGATCGCGCTCGCGACAGCGCATTCGTGAGACGAGCTGATCGAGTTTGACGTGCGCTAGGGTGCCCAACACGGCAGCGACGTGACCATGCGGCCGCGAGCGGATGATCTCGAACGCGTTTTCGATATTGCCGACGACACTGTGGCCCTTGAGGCCGGCAGCGAGGGCGTCGATGCGGTGCTGTGGCCAGTCGGAGAGATTCGCGAGCGTGCGTTTGTGAACACGGCCGCCCTCACGGAAGGACTCGCGCAACAAGATGGCGGGAGGCGAGGAGCGATTGGGGACGCGCTCGATGTACATGGCCACCTACTACCACGCAATTGCCAAACAATCAAGCAAATTGTGGCTAATTACATGGCTACACGCTTGCGTGCATGAATTGACCATTTCTCCAACGATCTCGCCTACCTATCCCTCTATTTCAGGTCCGAAATCCGGGGAACTTCGGTCTAGTCACGCGCACGGGACATGGCAGAAGGCGGCGCTCGTGCTGGCGGGCTGATGCCGGGAGCGTGTCGATCATGTTGGAAACCCTCGAAGGGTTTCCAAACCTTCCCGCGACGGGCTCGTCGGGGAAGCCGCGCGATATTTCACAAACCCAAGGTATTGACCATCCAGAGGCGTGATGGCGCGCTAAGTTCTTGACGTTCGCAAGGAAGGAGGAATAGATACCGCAAGGTGCAGCATGGCGCATGAAGATAGACGCAAGATCTTCGAAAAGATCGAAGGGCTGCGCGGCGGAAGGACTATCGTTTGTTTCTTCAACTTTGATCGGGATAGCTTCCCCCTTCTTCCCGGGCTGGCTACCCAGTTCTACGCTGATGTAAAAGAACCCCTGTTCAGGGTTCTCAAAGAATCCGCCGTGACGAAGGGCATCGATCTTTGCGTGCACACCCGTGGCGGAGACATCAACTCGGTGTGGCCCCTGGTAAGCCTGTTGCGAGAATTTGATCAGGACTTTGAAGTACTCGTGCCCTATAGGTGTCACAGCAGCGGAACGCTGATGGCTCTCGGAGCAAACCGGATAGTGCTTGGACCGCTTTCTGAATTGAGCCCAATCGACCCGACGACGGGAAATCAGTTCAATCCGGTGGATCCTGCGAATCCAACACAACGGCTGGCCATAGCAGTAGAGGATGTCAACGCCTTTCGGAAATTTGTTCTGGAGCAGTTTGGTCTGCCCTCCGACGGAAAGGACGCGCTACCGAAGGAGTCCATCGAGAGATTCGCGCCATGCCTGGATCAACTGATGTCACAGGTCCACCCATTGGCGCTCGGGAACGTCCACCGAGTTCACTCGCAGATCAAGGTACTGGCGGAAAACCTCCTCGGGTTGCATTCGCCTAGCGCTGGGACCAAGTTCGACAACATAGTGGGAGCGCTAACATCGCGCTTCTACTCGCACCTTCACATGATAAGTCGACACGAGGCGAAGGAAATCCTGGGCGACCGTGTTGTGTTTGCACCAAACGACCTTGCCGACGCGCTCGATGATCTGCTGCGCTCCTACGAGCAGTCTTTTGGCCTCAGGCATCCATTCCTGCTGCATGCGTTCATGGGAAACAAGACCGAAGAGGATGTGAGATTTGCCGGCGGCGTGATTGAAAGCAAGTCGTGGTCGTACCTGAATGAGACTTCAGCTCACGTTCGGGTTCATTCCAGGCTCCCGCCCAATATCCAGGTTCAGATTCCTGTAGGACAGCCGATGCCTCTTGTACCTGGCCTACCCAAGGAATCTGAAATCGAGATCACCAAGCAGGGGTGGTATCATAACAGGGAGCCCAAGGGGGTCACGACATGAGGGAAGAATACATCCAGATGCAGATTTCGCTGTCCACAGCGGAAGATGCTCGGAACTACTTTTGCGGGGATGCTCAGCCCAGCCAAACAACCTACGGCGGGTTTGAGCTACCCTCGGGGACATATCGCGTCATAGATGGTGTTCTATTTCGGCTGGCCACCGGTCTGCCCCCAGGGATTCCGTCCGGCGTTTCCAGCCCCAGTTCTCGTGGATGATCCGGACCGCCTACGAACAGTTCGCCCTGATCGACACGTCGGCAGTAATTGCGTTGCACGATCCAGACGATCAGTTTCACACCGACGCGGTTCGCTTTTTCGGTGCCGAACCAGACCTGGACTGGGGTGCGCTCAATGCAACGACGCATGAGTGCTATACCCACGTTCGCTACCGTGGCGCTTTTCAGAGGGCGATGGAGCACTACGAATTCATGCGAAAAGATACCTTTCGCATCCTTGAGTTCTTGCCAGAAGATGAGCGCAAGGCTGAAGATATCTTGAGGCGATACTCCGAGCATCCGATCAGTTTTCATGACGCCCTCTGCGCTGCGGTGATGCTGCGCCTTGGTATTTATAAGATCTTCTCGTTTGACCGCCATTTCCGAATCCTAGGATTTGAAGTGATGCCAGGTCTTCTGGCGACTAGCAGCTAGGTCTTTCAGCACCCGACGGCCTCGACGCCGAAGAAGAACCGCAGAATGAACGGGCCCTATTCCGGCCAGAAGGAAGCTCGGCGCGTCGGCGGGCGGCCGGGGGCGACTTCTCGGCGGCGTAAGCGAGCGCACCGAGCGTCTGCGCTCGGTTGCAAGCGAGCGTCAAGGGGACCATGGCCGAAGGCCGTTGGTACCCGTCCCCCGAGGGCGCATGGACGCGCGCAGCGCGGCCGTGAGCGCGCGGCCGCCGAGAAGCGCCACCGGCATCAGCCCGCCAGCGCCGAGCGCCGCCTTCTACGATACCCCGCCTTCACTCCCCTGCTATTCCGCTACTCTCCTTCTTGCGGGCGGTAGTCCCCGACCAAGGCCTCCATCGCGGACCAGATGTGCGAGACGTCGTTGGCGTAGACCAGCAGGTTGCGCTTGGCGCCGCGAATGTCGGCCACCTGGCGGGCCAGTTCCGCTTCCTTGCGGAAACCCAGTCGCTCGAATGTCTTGCGTGCGGCCACCTGGCTCTCGACAAAGTACGCCACCATTTTTTCCAGGCCGAGATCGATGGCCAGCTTCACCACGCCCGCGGCCAGCGCGTAGCCCACGCCCTTGCCTCGCTGGTTGGGCGCCACGTTCAGCCGGATCTCGCCGACATGTCGGCTCCAGCCGTGCAGGTTGCGATTCAAGGTAGCCTCGCCGCAGATCCGACCGCCCGCGCGAGCCACCAAACTGGTGGCCGCACCCGACTCCAGTTTGACGAGAAACCGCGCCAACCAGCCGGGCGTGGTCACATCGTCTTGCAGGACCAGACGGTCTTCCTCGCTGAGCGAGCGGTAGAAAGCCAGCAATCCGGGCCCGTCGGCGGCACTGGCCTGAGAGATCTCGACGCTGGATCCGTCCTTCAGCTTGGCGACACGCGGAAACCCGTCCCTCTCCATGATGTACTCCTCAGGTTTGCGTGACCAGACCTCGTCCGTACTCGTAGCCCTTCATCAGCGCTTTCAAGTTCAGGCTCTCGGTGCCCTTGGGCACCGAATCCACAACCGCTTTTTCCACGGCGTCGATGGACAGCAGATTCGTCGCCCCGGTGAAGAAACCCGCCATCACGATGTTGAGCACCAGCCGCCGGCCCAGCTCCTCGGCAAAACGCGTGGCGGGAATGCCCAGCGAGCGCGCCGTGGTGGGGAGTTTGCCTTCTGGCTGCACCAGCTCGTTCTCGTACAACACCAGACCGTCGGGCTTGAGCTGCGGCGCGAACTGCACGAACGCGTCCTGTGACAGCAGCACCAGAATGTCCGGGTGCCGCACATAGGGATAGCCGATGGCCTCGTCAGCCACGATGACTTGGGCGCTGCACGCGCTGCCGCGCGCTTCGGGGCCGAACGCTTGGATCAGGGCCGCATGCCGGCCGCTGTAGATGGCAGCGGCCTTTCCGATGATCGAGCCGCACAGGATGATGCCCTGGCCGCCAAGCCCGCCCACTCGGATTTCAGTTCTACCAATATGGGAACCCTGAGAGGGTTCCCATACCCTCCCGCGATGGTCCGCCGCCGGCGAAGCCGGCGGGCTCCCCACGCGACTAACCATTTTGGCCTCCCCAGGGCGAATACTCGGAGCCCAGAACCTTGCCAAAGTGTTCGTTCATGGCATCCAGCCATGTGGGGCGTTCGCGGTCCACGAACTTACCCACCACGATGGGGCCGTTGAAGGTCAGCCCCACCTCCTTGGTGTCGGCGCCGTGCTTGATCACGCTGTTTTCCTTGTAAAACTTCAACTCGTCCGCGCCGTCGCCGCGTTTGTTGCGCCGCTGGTACAACGTCGGGCAGGGCGACAGGGCCTCGATGAATACGAAGCCCTTTTTCTTCAATCCCTCCAGCATGGCCTTGGCCAGCTGGCGAACGTGAAACACCGTCCAGCGCGCAACGTAGGTGGCGCCGCAGGCGTCGGCCAAAAACGGCAGGCTGAACGGGGCTTCGTAGTTGCCGAAGGGCATGGTGGTCTGCTTGGCACCAAGCGGGGTGGTGGGCGCCACCTGTCCGCCGGTCATGCCGTAGGTGAAGTTGTTCACACAAATCACCATCAGATCCATGTTGCGACGGGCGGCGTGCATCAGATGGTTGCCGCCGATGGCGGTCAGATCGCCGTCGCCCGAGTAGACTACGACCTTGAGCTTGGGATTGGCCAGCTTGAGCCCGGTGGCAAAGGGAATCGCGCGGCCGTGCGTGGTGTGGAACGAGTCCAGGTTCATGTAGCCTGCCACGCGGCCGGTGCAGCCGATGCCCGACACGATGGCGATCTCGTCCAGGTTCATTCCTGATTCGGTGAGCGCGCGGGTGAAGCAGTTGACCGTGGTGCCAATGCCGCAGCTTGGGCACCAGATGTGCGGGATGCGCTCCTGGCGCAGGTAGGGCATCACCGGGTTTATGCTGTCGATGTCGCGCAAGAGGGTGTCGTCGCTCATCGGCCCGCCTCCAGAATCGCGGCTACGATCGTCTCCGGCTCGTGCACCGAACCACCCGCGTGCGGGAGGCTGACCACGCGGGCTGCGCCGGCCACCGCGCGTTCGATCTCCAGAACCATTTGTCCCATGTTCAATTCAGGCATGATGAAAGTCTTGACCGTCCTGGCCAGCTCGCGCATGCGGTTGGCCGGGAATGGCCAGGCCACCACCAGGCGCAGGTGCCCCACTTTCGCGCCTCGCTTGCGCGCTTCCTCGACGGCGGACATCGCGATTCGCGATGTGATGCCGTAAGAGACCACCACCACCTCGGCTCCCTCGATGCCGTCCTCGCGCACGTCCATGATCTTGTCGGCGTTGTCGCGAATCTTGCCCAGCAACCGCCGCACCAGTTTGTCCTGCGCGACCGGCGTTCATGGCCGGGTAGCCGCGCTCGTCGTGGGTCAGCCCGGTCACGTGAATGCGGTAGCCCGCGCCGGCCTTGGTCATCTCGGGCACGGGATCGTCCGCGGTCGTGCCAAACGCTCGATAATCGTCCTTGGGCTTGTGGGTCCACTTGCGCGGGACCACCTTGATTTCAGAGGCGGGCGGGATGGCCACGCGCTCGACCATGTGGCCGACCACTTCGTCCATCATGAACATGACCGGGCAGCGGTAGATCTCGGACAGGTTGAACGCCTTGATCATCAGGTCGAAGCATTCCTGGGGCGAGTTGGGCACGATGGCGATGATTTCGTAGTCGCCGTGGCTGCCCCACTTGGCCTGCATCATGTCGGCTTGGCCGGGCAAGGTGGGCAATCCCGTGGAGGGGCCGCCGCGCTGAACGTCGACCCACACACCCGGGCATTCGGTGATGGCGGCCAGGCCGATGTGCTCCATCATCAGCGAAAAACCCGGACCCGATGTCACGCTCAACGACTTCTGCCCGCCCCACACCGCGCCTTGCACGGCGATGCTGGAGGCCAGCTCGTCCTCCATCTGGATGAAGATTCCGCCCACCATGGGAATGCGCGAGGCGAAGCGCTCCACCACCTCGGTCGACGGCGTGATTGGATAGCCGGCGACGAAGCGACACCCGGCTGCCAGCGCGCCTTCGCAAGCGGCGTGGTCGCCATCCATGAAATGAATGCCGGTCAGCACGCCCTTGGGGTCAGCCGGCTCGGGCTCTTGCACCTTGGGCGCGGCGGTCACCTTGGGCGCAGCGACAGCTGTCGCGGGCGGGCCCTTGGCCTGGCGTGCGTCGATGTCTTTCCAGCGCTCGCCGTAGATGGCAAAGTCGGGGCAGTACAGGCCGCACAGGTCGCAGCCGCTGCAGTCCGCGGGCCGGGCCAGGATGGGAAAATGGTACCCCTTGGCGTTGAAGTCCTTGGTGAACTCCAGGCAATCGGCGGGACAGAAGTCGATGCAGAACGAGCAGCCTTTGCAAATCTCGGGACGAACAAACGCCGTCCCTTTGCCCTGGCGCTCTGGGTTGCTCGGGTTCATGAACTCTCCTGCATGTCGCTATGAAGAATTAGCACGGGATCTCAATGGGAACGAGCAAATAAGGACTCCATCAGTCTTCTATCTGTTGTTGCCAGCGCGGATGTGATAGAAACCATCGGATGTTCGGTCTTATCCCATTTTTCCGATCGACGATCGGAAAGAAGGTTCTGATGGCGGTGTCCGGGGTCCTCCTCTTTGCCTTTTGCGTCGAGCACGTGACCGGCGCGCTGCTCTTCTTCAAAGGGCCAGGCACCATCAACGGGTACGGCCGCCTGCTGCACTACTCGGCGGCCTTGGTCTGGTCTTTTCGTGTCGGCCTGATCATCGCAGCTGCTGTCCACATCATCTTTGCGACTCAGCTCTATTTTCAGGAACGTGCGGCTCGGCCCCAGGGCTACCGCAACCGGCGCTACCTGCGGGCCAGCTATGCGGCGCGCACCATGAAGTACTCGGGGCCGTTCTTGCTCGCCTTCGTGATCTTTCACCTCGCTCACCTGACCTGGGGCTACAACGTGGTACCTGGTCCCTTCATCGAGGGCGACATCTACGCCAACATGGTCAACGGGTTTCAAACCGGCTGGGTGGCCTTGGTCTATGTGGTCGCGGTCAGCCTGCTGGGGCTGCACCTCCTGCACGGCGCGCACAGCATGTTCGAATCGCTCGGGCTGCGCCACCGTCGGGTGGAATCGCTGCTCTTCGGCTTCGCCCGCGTCGCCGCCATCGTGATTGCGGTGGGTTTGGCCCTGGCTCCAGCGGCCGTGTTTTTCCGCATGATCGGGGGCTAAGGACAATGGAACTCAAAGCCAACCTTCCCTCTGGGCCACTTGCCACCGCGTGGGAGCGCCACCGTTTCGAGCTCAAGCTGGTCAACCCGGCCAACAAGCGGCGCTATCAGATCATCGTCGTGGGCTCGGGCCTGGCCGGTGCATCCGCGGCCGCGTCGCTGGGCGAGCTGGGCTACAACGTGCGCTGCTTCTGCTACCAGGACAGTCCGCGCCGCGCGCACAGCATCGCCGCGCAAGGGGGAATCAACGCCGCCAAGAACTACCAGAACGACGGCGACAGCGTGCAACGCCTGTTCTACGACACCATCAAAGGCGGGGACTTCCGCGCGCGCGAGCACAACGTCTATCGCCTGGCCGAGATCTCGAACCACATCATCGACCAGTGCGCGGCCCAGGGCGTTCCCTTTGCGCGCGAGTACGGCGGACAGCTCGCCAACCGTTCCTTTGGCGGGGCGCAGGTGTCGCGCACCTTCTATGCGCGTGGCCAGACCGGGCAGCAGCTGTTGCTGGGCGCGTACCAGGCCTTGTCGCGCCAGATCGCCACGGGCCAGGTCAAGATGTTCCCGCGCACCGAGATGCTCGACCTGGTGGTCGTCGACGGTCGTGCCTGCGGCATCGTGACCCGCGACTTGGTGTCCGGCGCGATCGAGACCCACGCCGCCGACGCCGTCATCCTGGCCACCGGCGGCTACGGCAACGTCTTCTACCTGTCGACCAACGCCAAGGGTTGCAACGTGACCGCCACCTGGCGCGCGCACAGGCGCGGGGCCGGTTTCGCCAATCCGTGCTTCACCCAGATTCATCCCACCTGCATTCCCGTCACCGGCGATCACCAATCGAAGCTGACGTTGATGAGCGAGTCGTTGCGCAACGATGGCCGGGTGTGGGTCCCGCAGCGTGCCGGCGATCAGCGCCCGCCTGGCAAGATTCCCGAGGCTGAGCGCGACTACTATCTGGAACGCCGCTATCCCAGTTTCGGCAATCTGGTTCCGCGCGATGTGGCCAGCCGCGCGGCCAAGGCGGTGTGCGACGAGAACCGCGGCGTCGGGTCTGGCGGCCGCGGCGTGTTCCTGGATTTTTCCGACGCCATTTCACGCCAGGGCGAGGCCGTGGTGCGCGAACGCTATGGCAATCTGTTCGACATGTACGAGCGGATCACCGCGGAGAATCCCTACAAGGTTCCCATGCGCATCTACCCGGCCGTGCACTACACCATGGGCGGGCTGTGGGTCGACTACAACCTGATGAGCACCATCGCCGGCCTGTTCGTGGCGGGCGAGGCGAATTTTTCTGACCACGGGGCCAACCGCCTGGGTGCCTCGGCGCTGATGCAAGGTCTGGCTGACGGCTACTTCGTCCTCCCGTACACCATCGGCAGCTACCTGGCGGCGAGCAAAGCGGGATCGGTGTCGACCGACAAACCGGAATTCGCTGCCGCCAAGGCGCAGGTCAACGAGCGGACCAACCGGCTGCTCGCCCGCAAGGGCAAGCGAACCGCGACTTCATTTCATCGCGAACTGGGCAAGTTGCTGTGGGAAAACTGTGGCATGGCGCGCACGGCGGCCGGGCTGAAGGAAGCTTTGGCGCGCATCCCCGAGTTGCGCGAGCAATTCTGGCGCGAGGTGATGGTGCCGGGCGGGCATGAGGAGTTGAATCAGTCGCTGGAAAGCGCGGGCCGCGTGGGCGATTTTCTCGAATTCGCCGAGCTGCTGTGCCGGGACGCGCTTCTGCGCGAAGAATCCTGCGGCGGACACTTTCGCCAGGAGTATCAGACCCCGGATGGCGAGGCCCGGCGCGACGACGCGCGCTTCGCTCATGTGGCGGTGTGGGAGTACAAAGGCGAAGGCCAAGAACCCGTTCGCCACACCGAGCCGCTCAGCTTCGAGAACATCCACCTCGCGCAGCGGAGCTACAAGTGACCATGAATCTCGTGTTGATGGTCTGGCGGCAAGAGAACGCGCGTGCGCACGGCTGCATGCAAAGGATCGAAGCCAAGGACATCAGCCCCGACATGTCCTTTCTGGAGATGCTCGATGTGGTCAACGAACGCCTGACCGTCGCCGGCCAGTCGCCCATCACCTTCGACCACGACTGCCGCGAAGGGATCTGCGGGTCTTGCGGCGTCGTGATCAACGGCGTGCCCCACGGGCCGCGACCCGGCACGACGACCTGCCAGCTGCACATGCGCCATTTCCGCGACGGCCAAGTCATCGTCATCGAGCCCTTCCGCGCGCGCGCTTTCCCGGTGATTCGCGATCTCATGGTCGACCGGAGCGCCTTCGATCGCGTGATCGCGGCCGGCGGCTTCATCACTTCGCCCACTGGCAGCGCGCCGGACGGCAATGCCATCCTGGTTTCCAAGGGCGCGGCAGACGCTGCCATGGATGCGGCCGCCTGCATCGGGTGCGGGGCCTGCGTCGCCGCCTGCCCCAACGCCTCGGCCATGCTCTTCGTGGGGGCCAAGGTTTCGCACCTGGGCCTGCTGCCCCAGGGCCAGCCCGAGCGCTGGTCGCGCGTGCACGCCATGGTAGCGGCCATGGACGCCGAAGGCTTCGGCGGTTGCACCAACTTCCTCGAATGCACGGCCGTGTGTCCCAAGAACGTATCGCCCGATTTTATCGGCCGGCTCAACCGCGATCTGATCGGTGCCGTGTTCTTGGCCCGGCCGCGGGTGGCCAGCACCGAAGCTGGCTAGGACCGGGCTTTGGTTCTTGCGCGGAAACGCAAAAAGTGCGGAATTGCCTGATACTGTGCTTCGCGAAGGACATCCAACTAGCAAGCAGCAAGCACCGAAGCATCAAAACGAACAGGGAGGCCCCATGACACCGTGTCTTCAGTGCAAGTTCCAGCTTGCGCCTGATTTTCGCTTCTGCCCGCGTTGCGGTATTCCGGCAACCAAGGACATCCCTGACCAGTATCTGCTCGCGAGAAAGGCCATGGAAGGGCGCATGGAGGGAGGCCCGGTGGGGCCCGCCATCGAGACCCTGTTGAAGGCCTACGACCTGGGGCTGCGCGACGCCCACGTTTTGTGCGGTCTGGGTATTCTCTACTACCGCCTGGGCGACATCGCCTCTGCGACCAAGTACCTGGAAGAGGCCATCGCGCTCAAGCCGAATTTTCCCGAGGCACTCTACGACCTGGCGCTCACCTACTATCGCGGCGGCCAGATCCACAAGACCATCGCAACGATGGAGCGGTGCTTGAAGTTGAGCCCCGACTATGCGGCGGCTCACTATTGGATTGGCATCGCCAACTACCATCTGGGGCGCCAGCAGAAGGCCATCGAGTCCTTCCTGCGCGTGGTCGAGCTCAACCCGGCGGCCAAGGTGGCCAACTACCACCTGGGTGTGAACTTCGCCTCGCTAGGCCAGTACGACAAGGCCATCGCCAACTTCAAGTTGGTGGTGGAGAACTGCCCGGAGGACGAGGCGGCCTTCTATCACCTGGGCATGGCCTACTACGAGTCGAACAAGATCCCGGAGGCCACCCAGGTCTTCAAGCACTGCGTGGAACTGGACCCCGGCGACCGGCGCGCGGCGCAGATGTTGGAGATGCTGACCAACGTTCCCGGCGTGTAGGGGCGACCTGCGGTCGCCCGCCCCGCCCTGCGGTCGGCCCCTGTTCACGCCAGTAGAGGGGCCTGCAACTGCGCGGCTGTGGTCCGCGCAAAGGCACGCACGGTTTCTTGGCCGGTCAGGGTGGAGATTTCGTAGATGGACTGCTTGGCCGGCGGGTGAGGGATCTGCCCGGTCAGCGCCCCGTGTCCCAGCAGGCCGATTAACGAAAACAGGAAGCGCTCGCGTTGGTCGTTGGGCAGAAAGTCTAGGCAGCGCAGAATCGCGGCCGGCCTGACCTTGTCCCAGCGGCCAGGGTAGCCTTGGTCGGCCAGCCACTGGCCGACGCTGAGCGCGGCGTCGACCAAGTCCTGGCGTTGTGTCTCATCGGCACCGACTGCCCCAGCGAGTTCATCGGCCAAGGTCATGGCGACGATGCGCTGTGGGGCTATTTCGACTTCGATGCCGGTCGGCGACCTGCGCCTGCGGAACGGAATGTATTGGGAGCGGATGCGGCGGCGTTTCTTGCACATGCCATGGTTGTCGGACGCCGTCAGCGAAAGTTGTGTGTTTTGAGGCTAGCGGGGTTGCCCCGGACTGTCCAAGGACGTTGCCACCTCGCACGCGCTTGGTGGCGTTTGTGGCTCTGGCATTTTCGCTGCCACTCGGCGGCGGCTCGTCACCGACGGAGAATGCGCGAAATGGCGCTCGCAGATAGCCATTTCCATGACGAACCGTCAAGAGTGTGACAGTTAAGCGACGATAGGTTATCACGGACGCATTGGGTCAATCGTAGCATATTAGAATTGCTACTCTTTTTGGTGCCAAGTTGCGAGAACCGTCAAGAGTCTGACGATCCGTCAAAGATCTGACTTGCGGGATGCTCATTCTTGAGAGACGATGATCCTCACCGGCGAATTTCAGCCGGGAAATAGGAGCTCCACCATGAAGAAGACATCCGGCATCAAGGTGAAATCTCGAGTACGCAGCGGCGGCGGAAGGTTTCCGAAATAGCCGCTCGGAGGTTCTGCTGGAAGCGCCGTCCCGAGGGACGGCGTTTCGCGTTTGTGGGGTCAGCGATCCGAAGCCGCCAGCGCGCGCCTGAGTTCGAGGATGCGGCGGTTTTCGGGGATCCGCACAAGGAAGGACTCCCGAACGACGGGATCGTCAATTGATTCTGCCGATTCAAGAATGCGGCGAGCGGCCTCGTCTATTGCCGCTCGGGCCGCCAGCGCATCTCCGGCGGCGAGTAGGCATTCCCCATAAGCCAGTCGCACTGTCAACTCGCCGTCGTCGACCGCACCAAGGCTCTCAAGCTGGGTATGTGCATCGAGGGCACTGAGCAGGGCCTCAGCGTGGCGACCCTGCGCAAGATGCGCTCGTGCCAGCAGGGCGACAGCGAAGGGTCGCACTGAAAGCACGGTCCCCCATGTTTTCATGGCGGCGTTCGCGTAATGCTCGGCACGGACGAAGTCGCCAGCGAGGTATTCGGTCACCGAAAGATAGGCCTCTGCGTATCCCTGAAAGCGGCGATCGTTTTGAGCAACTGTCACGGTCACAGCCTGCGCGCCGGTCGCGCGTGCTTCATCATAGAATCCCCGATAGGCAAGGATGTTGGTCAGGGCTTGCAGACTCCCGTTGAACACGTACTTGATGTCCAACGTTGCTGCCGTGGCCAGGACTTGGCGCATGCACGCCTCGGCCTCTTCGAGCTGCCCAAGCTCAAGCAGGCTCACACCTAGGTTTGCGCGGGCTTCGCACGCGGCTCGTCTGTTGCCAATGCTCTCGTAGTATTCTGCGGCGCCTCCGAATCCTCCGACCGACTCAGACGTTTTGCCCCTGCTCACCGCCATGTGAGCCCGCAGCGTTTTGGCTCGGCCGACGAGAACCGGCGCCAGTCGATCCTTGAATGCCTCCAGAATAGCCAGCGTACGCCCTCGAATCTCCATGTCCCCACCAGCAGCAAGGTACGCGGTGGCGTTTACCATACAGTCGAGCCAGGGATTCAGCAGTTCAGGCGCTGTTGGGCGATCGAGGTCACGAAACCGTGTCGCAATCTCATCGTACTTGGCCTGTGGACCAAGTCCGTCGAAGAGAGCACTCAATGCCCCCAATCTGGTTCGTGCGTCGCCGGATCCGAGTGCTTCCCGAGCCGCTCGCTCCGCCTCCACATATTCACCGTGCCAATACCTCGCCTGCGATTCGATGATCCGCATCGAATACAGTTCTTCACCCGCTGCGCCCAGGTTCACGGCCCGCTCGATGCGCGCCAGGGTTTCAGCCAGATCGTCTGCGTCGAGCGACTGCTGAGCTGCCACGCCTAGCCAGTGAACGGCGCGCGGCTTTTCGTCGGCGCGCTCGAAGTGGTCGGCCAGCACGATGCCCTGGCGCTCGCCAGCTTGCTCCAGAAACTGCCCAGCCAGCAGGTGGCCCAGCCGCTTTTCCGACGGTGGCAGCATCTCGTAGGCCGCTTGCCTGAGCAGCGCGTGCCGAAAGGCGTACTCGCGCAGGTCAGCGGTTGGCCGCGAAAACAGAATCTCCCGCTTGGTCAAGATCTCCAGCCAGCGGTCCACGTCCTTGCGCCGGTCCTCGTCGACCAGGGCCTTGACCCCGGCGGGGCGGAAGGTCTGGCCAAAGATGCTGCCGGCGCGCAGACACCAACTTGGCGTCCGCGCCAAAGATGTCGAAGCGCGCCTGCACCATGCCCAGCACCGTGTCGGGCAGGTTGCTGTCTTCGCCCACCTTGCCGCCGTCGCGCACCACGCGCAGCAATTCCTCAAGGTAAAACGGATTGCCCTGCGCGCGGTCCACGATCCAGCGCGCGTCCGCCTCGGAAATCTTGCCCACCACATGCTCGATCATGCGCTGGCTCCAGCGCTGCGACAGGGGCGCCAGATTGATCCGCTGCGGGCTGCGCTCTCTCCACACGCCAGGGAAACGCCGGTCCACCTCGGGCCGCGCCAGGGCCAGCACCATGAACGGCTTTTCGCAATGCACGCGCAGGGCCGCGTCCACGAAATTCACGCTGGGCGTGTCGCCCCAGTGCAGGTCCTCCAGCACCAGCAGCACGGGATGGTGATTGCACTCGGCCTCCAGCCAGTCGAGCCAGGACAGCAGCATCTGGTCGGCCATCAGGCGCGGGTCTTGTCGGGCGGCGCGCAGGGGCAGCAGATCCTCGTCAGGAAATGGCAAGCGGGCTATTTCACCCAGGAAGGCGGCGATGCGTGGGGCGTCCTTGGCTGGCAAGAAACGCGAGGTGTGCGCGAGCAGGCGCTTGCGTTGCACAGGTTCGGGCTCGCCGCCAGTGATGCCCGCGGCTGCCAGCAAGGCCGGACCCAGCAGGGCAAAAGGCGCGGCGTCGCGCATCGGATCGCCGCGACCCACCAGCAATTCATAGGCGCGGCCGTGGCGCTGGATGCGGTCGCAGAATTCGTGGCGCACGCGCGACTTGCCGCCGCCCGCGGCTGCCGTGATGAGCATCGCGCGCGCGGCAGGCTCGTCGCAGGCTTCGTCCCACAGGGCTTCGAGGAGATCGACCTCGCGGTCGCGCCCGAAGCAAGGGACGGCCATGCCCATCAGGGTGCGCGGGGCTTCGCGGATTCCTTTTTCGAAGAGCAAGCGCGCGGCGCCGTCCGGAAGCGGCTGGATCTCGAAGCGGGTTTCCAGCAGTCGGGCCGTGAGCCCGTCGATGTGGATGGTGCCGGCCGGTGTGGTGGCCAGCAGGTGGCCGGCCTGGTCGATGACCTCGCCCAGGGAAAGCTTGCCAGCCATGTCTGCGCGGCTGGTGCTGATGCCCAGGCTGGCGTCAGGCAGCGCGGCCTTCAGGCGCAAAGCACAGCGCGCGGCTTGCGTGGCTTGGTCCAGCGGCGTGGCCTGCTGATCGTCAGTCAGAGCAATGACCAGCGAGCCACCGCCCAGACGTTCAAGACGCGCTCCGTGCGGCGCGATGGCGTTCTGCAGCTCGCCCAGGCCCGCTTCGTTCAGCTCGGGGTCGGCGAGTCGCTCGGCCAGGATTCCGGCCAGATCAGCCGTGCGGCCCGGATCGCGTGCAGCGGCTGCCGCGGCTGCGCCGGGGTGTGGTCGCGACAACAGGATGGCGGCCAGCATGCGCTGCTCGCCGGTGGCGACCAGCGACGGGGTCGGCGTGCGGGTCACATAGACCGCGGCAAGATCGCTGGCGGTGTCGCGGCTGATGAACTGCCCGGCAATGGCCGCCAGCGCGCGGACGATCTCCTCGGCCCGGGCCGGGCGCTGATCGGGATTCTTGGCCAGCATGCGCGCGATCAGTGCGACCAGATCAGCCGGAGTTTCGGGCCGCTTGCGCGCCACATCCACCGAATCGTCGAGGCAGATCTTGGCCATGATGGCGGTGGGCGAGTCGCCGGCAAAAGGCGGCTGGCCCGCCAGACATTCGAAGAGCACGCAGCCCAGGGCAAAGATATCGGCGCGTCCGTCGACGGTGCTGGCCCCGCGCGCTTGCTCGGGCGCCATGTACAGGGGCGTGCCCAGGGCCGCGCTGGCGCTGGTGATGCGCAGATTCTGGCGTGGATCGAAAAGCCGGCGCGCGATGCCGAAGTCCAATACTTTGGCTTGGCTCGGATCGCCGGCTGGCAGAAAGACGTTGCCTGGCTTGATGTCGCGGTGGATGACGCCGTGTCTGTGCGCCACGGTCAGGGCCTCGGCCACGCGGCGACCGAGCTGCATGGTCTCGGAGATGCGCAGCGGCCCGCGCGCCACGCGGTCTTCCAGGGTCTCGCCCTCCAGCCACTCCATCACCAGGAACTGCTCGCCGCTGGCGGTGGAGCCGTGGGCCAGATAGCGCACGATGGCCGGGTGGGCGATCTCGGCCAGCACCAGCGCCTCTTGCTGGAAACGCAGGGACTGCGTTCCCTGCGGCTCGCTCACCAGTTTGAGCGCGACGAATTCACCGGTCTTGAGATCCTTGGCCCGATAGACCAGGCCCATGCCGCCCTGGATCGCTTCGCCCTGCACGCGAAAACGATCGCCGTAGGTCTGGGAATGGTCTTCGGCGCCCACCACGAAGATATTACAGGCATCTGGCGCGCGCGGCGCGAAGCTCTGTGAGCGCTGCGCCGCACGAGGCTAGGCCCGAAAGACACGACCTTTTCGACGACCGGTCTTCCGCCAAGCCCACTTCCATGGCATAATTACAAGGATAGGTAGCTTACGAGTTTTCCATCAACAGATCACAGATGCGGAGCCCGCTCCTCGATGTTCACGCGAGCGTTCTGCTTTTCGTTCTCACGACAATTCAAAATGAGCTTCATCGCGATGGCCGCGGCCGTCGCGAGCGCTGGCTCTTCCGCGCAGGCTGCCAGTCGCATCCACTACGCCGACACAGGCTGCAGTGAGCGGAACGATCTGCCCGGCTGTATGAAGAAGACATTCGACAACAAGCTGCGGCCCTACACCGCCAGGTCCTATCCCGACCACGGCCTGGTCGATGCGATGAGCGAGGCAGGCCGAAAAGCGCGCGGGTTGTACATCACGCCGATGTACCTGTTCCGCATGGGCGCCGAGCGCACAGCGGCTGCGGTCAGCAAGGCGCACCTCAATGCCGTTGTCATCGATATGAAGGACGACAACGGCAACCTGGTTTACCCAACCCGCATCCCGCTGGGAGAAAAGCAGCGCTACGTGCTCATCCAGGATCCTGCGGCCATGGTGCGCGCCTTCCACGAACAAGGGATCTATGTCATTGGCCGCGTGGTTGCGTTCAAGGACAGCCGTCTGCCCTTGGCCCGGCCCGACCTGGCCGTGCGCATGTGGCGCAGGGCCCAGCGGCTGTTCTCAGCCGGCGCGCGCTGGCTCGACGCCTATTCCCCTGAGGTGCAGGACTACCTCATCGACGTCGCGCTCGAAATGCAGGGCTTCGGCTTCGACGAGGTCCAGTTCGACTACGTCCGCTTTCCCAAGGGACACGCAGGCACCATGGCCACTTGGTTGCACCAGGGAAAGCGTACGGTGGATCGCTCCAGTGTTATCGCTGGCTTCTTGGAACGGGCGGATCGCGCACTCAGCATCCCCATCTCGGCCGACCTGTATGGCTTGACCACGCTGGTGGATGGCGATCCGCGCACGCTGGGCCAGACCATCGAAACCGTCGCGAAGTACGTCGAGGCGATCTCGCCCATGATGTACGCCAATGGCATGGGCTCGTATTTTCGCAACCGGCGGGTGACCCAGGACGTGGTGTACGTCATCGAGTGCGGTCTGCGCCGCGCGCGCGCCAAGGCCCCGGGGATCGTGTTGCGACCCTATCTGCAGGCCTATTCCAACAGCGTCGAGAGTTTCTGGGGCCCCGACTTCGTCAGCAGCCAGCTACGCGCGGCTGAGCGCGCCGGTTCCGACGGGTTCTTGTTCTGGAATCCGACCATGCACAACGAGATCCCCTTCGAGGCTGTGCGCGAGATGAAGAAGACCGCACCGAACGCGCTGGCCCACACGAAGTCTGGGCGCAGCGGCTTTTCCAGCCTGGCTTGGTGTCCGCAGAGGGGCAACGTGTTCGACGCCAGCGCGCACCGCCGGCCGGTCAAGCAGCTAGCGAGCCGCTAGGCGCGGGCGCCAGCTACTGGCAGGGCTGCTGGTTGGGCTGGTCTTGGTTGCCGGGAGGGCCGCACGGACTGACCGGAAGCTCGATCGTGGGAAGAATATGCCCGGGACTCACAGCCACGGGAGTCGTCGTCCCTTGGATGATGACGCCCCCGCCCACCTGGTAGATGTTGACCCTGAACGAAAGCGAGCCGCTGCTCCTGGCTGTGCTGTAATCCAAGATTCCCAGGTCGGTTGGGGTGTCAGGGCCCCGGCACGGACTGACCTGAGGTCCAAGCGTTCGCTGATTCAAGGCTATGCCGCGCTCGATGGCGGTGGAACTATCGGTGGCATACACGGAAACGTCGCAGGTAGAGATATTGTCCAGGGTGTTGGGGATCTTGACGGCGTTGTCACCCTGAAGCTGAAGCGTAACGTGGACGTTATAGTAAGTGTAGGGATCGCAGCCGCCGGTCGACAGCACGGCGGTTGCCAGGCCAATGAGGCAGGTCACGCGTGAGAGGGTAGTCATGTTATTTCGCCCTTCCATCGCCGAAGCAGTTCAAGGGAATGACACCGGGGCCGCCAGCTGTGCAGCCTCGCGCCTTGGGGGTGAGCGGCGTGATCGCCAGGAAAACCACCGCCGCGGTCGCGACGACAGCGGTGGCCCAGAACCACCACTTCGTGTACACCGGCGGAGTGCTGTACTCGACCTGCTTCTTCGTCACCGCCTGCTCGGAGCCGAGGTTCTTGACCCCGTCGGGGGTTTCGTCGGCAGTGTCTTTGACGATGGTCGGGTCCACGTACTCAGATGGTTCTTCGGCCCAGGCGGGGACAGCAGTGGCAACGGCCAGCGCTGCGACCACGCCAAGGCACACCGTTCGAGTCCTGAGGTTGGAGCGCGTCATGGCAGGGAAGATATTAACCACACGCGGTCAATCGAGGGAAGCATCTGCAGGGTTTCGAGTACCGATTTCCGAATCTGCACACCGCTGCTGGTAGGAGCGTGCGATTTGACGCGTAGAGGCTGGGCCACGGGGCAAGCCGAAGGCGAAGCCATGCGATAGATTGCCCCTGCGGTGACCACCGCCCCGCTCATTTCCATCAGCCGCGAGCTGGCGCGCCAGGTGAGTCGTTTGCGATTCGCCGCCCCGGTCAGCTACGTGTACCGGCCGCTCGACTATGCGGCCGCGCCGCACGAGGCGTACCTGAGACGCTACGGTCAACCGCCCCGGCAGGTGGTGCTGCTCGGCATGAATCCAGGTCCCTTCGGCATGGCGCAGACCGGGGTGCCATTCGGCGACGTGACCATGGTGCGCGACTGGCTGGGCGTGGAAGGTCCGGTGGGCAAGCCCGATCGCATGCACGCAAAGCGCCCGGTCCTGGGATTTGCTTGCCCACGCAGCGAGGTCAGCGGCACGCGCCTGTGGGGCTGGGCGCGCGACCGGTTTGTCACGCCGGAACGCTTCTTCGCGACGTTCTTCGTCGCGAACTACTGCCCGCTGGCGTTCTTGGAGGCGAGCGGCCGCAACCTCACGCCAGACAAGTTGCCCGCGGCTGAGCAGGCGTCGCTGTTTGCTGCCTGCGACCAGGCCCTGCGGCGGCTGGTGGAGGCCATGCGGCCGACCCATGTCGTGGGTGTGGGGCATTTTGCTTTCAAGCGCGCCCAGACGGCCCTGTCCGGCTTCGAGGTCGAGGTGGGCACCATCCTGCATCCCAGCCCGGCTAGCCCGCTCGCCAATCGCGGCTGGGCCGCGGCCGCCGAGCGCCAGCTTGCCGCGCTGGGGATTGGGCTTTGACCGCGCTGCAGACCGCGCTGCCAATGTTGACGAAGGCGCGCGGGCAGGAAACACTGGGCTGACGAGGGCTGGGGCCGGTCCCTGGTTTCACAATGGCTGATCTTCGCAAGTTGAAAGATGAGGCGGCGGATGCCGTCGCCAAATCCAACTGGAAGAAGGCTGCCAGCGCCTACGCCACGCTGGAGCAGCACGAACGCGACGGCCTTTGGTCGCTCAAGCTGGGCGAATGCCTGCGCAAGTTGGGCCACAAGGCTGAAGCCATCAAGGCCCTCACCCGCGCCGTCGACATCTACGGCAAGGCTGATCTCCTGCTCAAGGCTATCGCGGTCTGCAAGATCATCCTCGACATCGATCCGAACCACACCAAGACCCAACAGGCGCTGGCCGCGTTTCATGCTTCACGCAGGAGCACGCAGCTCGAAACCGTGGATTTGACGCCGGTGGCGCCGGCCGTGACCCCCGCGGCCTGGGCTCCGGTCGCGCATGTTCGCGGCGGCACTACGATCATCCGGCATCCTGTGCAGGCGTCGGCTGACATGGGGGACGAGTCGCCTTTGCACCTTTCGCCGCTGGTGGCAGCACCGCCGTCCAGCAACTTGCCCCCGGGTCTGCTGCAGGAAATGAGTCTGGCCGCCATGCTGCCTGGTGCCCGGCAATCCAGTGAGGTGCCTGCCGTGGGTGACGCTGCGGTGCTGGAGCTTCCCATCGATTTCGACCTGCCTGATTTCCAGGTCGGGGAAAAAGACGATTTGATCGGCCGAATCCCGCCCAGCGGGCCGCGCACCACGGCGCGTGTGGTGTTGCCCAAGACACCGTTCTTCTCGGTGCTGACCGAAGCCCAGCTCTGCCTCGCCATCGAGCGCGTGCGGCTCGTGCAGCTGGAGGCCGGCCAGATTCTGTTTGCCATGGGTGATGCGGGCGATGCGCTTTACGTCGTGGCATCGGGAGAGATCGCGGTGTTGGTGCCGCAAGAGGTGGCGCGCCTGCAGGAGGGCGACTTCTTCGGCGAGATCGCTCTTCTGGCCCATCAGCCGCGCAACGCCACCACGCGTGCCACGCTGCCCAGCCTGGTGCTGTCCCTCGATCGCGGGCTGGTCCGCGATCTGGCTTCCGCATCGCCGGAGCTGGTCAAGGTCTTGCTGCGTTTTCTGCGCCAACGGCTCATCGCCACCCTGGCCCATACCAGCCCGCTCTTCACGCCATTTTCGGAAACCGAGCGTGCGGCTCTGGCGTCCAGGTTTCGCTTCCTGGAGGTGGACAAGAACGTGCGCCTGGTCGAGCAGGGCAAGAAATCCCCTGGACTCTTCATCCTGGCGGCCGGTGAGGCGGCCGCAGTGGCTGACGGCGCACCCGTGGCTCACTTTCAGGCGGGCGATGTCTTTGGCGAGATCTCGCTCATCACGGCCAGCGTGGCCACCGCCACCGTGGTCGCCCTGGAGAGGAGCTTCGTGCTTCATCTTCCGCGCGTCGATTTCAACGAGGTGATCATGACCCACCCCCAGGTCTTGGAATATCTCGGCACGCTGGCCGACAACCGCCTTCAGGCCATCGGCAAGCTCAAGCTTCTTTGAGAATCATGGCGGAGTGGGCAGGCACAGGCCCATCATGACTTCGGCGAAAAAACGACCGTGCACGCAGAGCGCGCGCGGCGACAACCCTTCTCGGGAAAATCCCAGTGTCTGGTAGAGCGCGAGGGCGCGGCGGTTGTCCGCGCGCAGGCACAGGTTCAGCTTGCGCAGGCCGCGGTCTGCGGCGAGGGCGATGGCCACTTCGCCCATGCGGCGGCCGATGCCATGACCCCAATGCGCGGCGCGGACCGCGAGCCCAAGTTCTGCTCGGTAGCGCAGGCGAGGTTGATTGGGACGCACCACGGACAGGACCGCCACGAGTCGGCCACCGATCGTGCCCTTGAGCACGAAGCCGGTGTCGTTGATCTTCAGCCGGCGCAGGAAAGCCACCTGCGCCGCCAAGGTCAGGGCTCGCTCGCCAGGTCCGGCACTGAGGAAATCGGATTCGCGCGCCACCTGTCGCGCGTGATTGAGCAGCACGGCTGCATCGGTGGGCTCGGCCTCGGCTACGGTCAAGATTCGTCGCTTGCCGAGGGGGAATGTGACGGGTAGGCGGATCATCCGCGACTCTCGGCCCGCGAACCGTGGGCCAGGATGTGGCCTCGCCAGGCATAGAGTCCCGCGCAGAGCAGGCCGAGCAGGGCGCAAAGCGCAGCCAGGTATGGCGCCGCAGGGCGCGCAAAGAGCAGGGCTCCGGCGGCCAAGAACTGGGCCGCTGTTGCGGCCTTGCCCACGGCGTGGGCGTGGTAGTCGTAGCGGAGGCTGCGCAGAGATGGGACGAGTCGGTAGATGAGGAACAATATGAAGATGGCAGTTTCGCGCGTCAGGATGGGCAAGAGAATCTTGAGCGGGGGGTGCAGGGCGAGATAAAGCCCGGTCATCACCGCGACGATGAAGAGCTTGTCGCACACCGGATCGAGCCATTCGCCCCAGCCAGGCCGCGTGGGGAGCCGGCGAGCTTCGCTCGCCGCGGACCATCGTGGGAGGGTTTGGGAACCCTCCCAGGGTTCCCATTTCAGCGCTTGCCGCCGGGCGAACCAGCCATCCAGCACGTCAGTGACCGCGGCGGCCGCCAGGACCGCGAGTGCAGCAATGGGCCGTCCGGCCAGCGGCACGAACGCCATTCCGAGAGGCACGCGCGCAAGGGACAGCAAGTCCGGCAGGTTCAGATTGAGGCTGCGCGCCGCCGGCAAAGTCGGCGAGTCCCCCTCGCGATCTTTGGCCATTCGCGCCATAGATTCCGTTGACCACTCGTAGAAAGGCAAGTATAACGCATCGGCTGTGATTCCAACCGGACCTGGTTTCCGTCGGTTGGGTTTGACTTTCACCTTTCGCTGAAGTAATAGGAGCGCCCCGTGTCTTTAGCAGCGCCCATCCACCACAAGACTGTCATGGCCAAGGATTCCCTTGCGCGCGCCTGGTATGTCGCCGATGTCGAGGGGAAAACCCTGGGTCGGGCCGCCACCAAGATTGCGTCCGTTCTGCGCGGCAAGACCAAAGCTACCTTTACCACCTACGTTGACGCCGGCGACTTCGTGGTCGTCATCAACGCCGACAAGATTCGCCTGTCGGGCAAGAAGTGGACGGACAAGCTGTACCGCGACCACTCGCTGTTTCCCGGTGGCCTGCGCACGCTGACCGCCAAGGGAATGCTTGAGCGTCACCCCACCGAGTTGGTCAAGCGCGCGGTCTGGGGCATGTTGCCCAAGGGTCCGCTCGGCCGTCGCATTTACAAGAAGCTGAAGGTCTACGCGGGCGCCGAGCACCCGCACCAGGCGCAGCAGTGCAAGCCACTCGCTCTTTCATAAGTCCCCGGAGTCGCCCGCATGATTGATTCCCAAAAGAGTTTCTACGCTACCGGCCGTCGCAAGGAAGCGGTGGCGCGCGTGTGGCTTCAGCTCGGTGGCGGCAAGATCGCCATCAACCAGCGCAGCCTGGAAGACTACTTCGGCCGCGAGACCTCGCGCATGGTCTTTCGTCAGCCGCTGGAATTGACGGAGACGTCGGGCACCTTCGACATTTTCTGCACCGTGCGCGGCGGCGGGCTCTCGGGCCAGGCCGATGCCATTCGTCACGGTCTTTCGCGTGCGCTCATCAAGTACAACGCCGAGCTGCGTGGGGCACTCAAGAAGGCGGGCTATCTCACCCGCGACGCCCGCGCCAAAGAGCGGAAGAAGTACGGTCAGCGCGGCGCACGCGCTCGCTTCCAGTTCTCCAAGCGCTAAGCCTTCGATTCGCGTGGGGAGCCGCGTGGCCCACGGTTGCGCGCGGTGGTCGACGACATTCGTTCGCGGGCGCTAAGGACTTGTGCCGATGTGCCGAGTACTAGTATCGGCCCCTTGCTGGGCTTTCTAAGGAACGAGATGGTCGCGACGAGGCTCACCCACTGGCTGACCCAATTCTGTTCTTGGCACGAGAAATTCAAGAGCGGAACTTTGGGCGTGAACTTCCTGCCCGCCTACATGCAGGCGCGCGCTGACCTGGGCGCGATTCTGGTCCTGGCCCAGCGCCTTGAGCTGCGCACCGGCGACGGCGCCCGCCAGGCCGTACGGGTGGCGCGCGCTGTGCCCATTGAATTCGATATGCGCAACGGAAAAACTTCGTCGCTCACACAGGACATCAGCGCGACCGGCCTGTCTGCGCTGGTCGGCGAAGCTCCTGCTGTGGGGACCTTGGCTCCTTTTCGTCTGAAGCTGGGCCGCGACTCCGCACCCATTTCAGGATGTTGTCGCGTGGTTGCCAATATTCCTGTGCACGGCAGCGTACGCATGGCGGCCACGTTCCAGGAGATCTCCAAAGAAGGACGCGGCCGAATCGAGATCCTCGTCTACGATGCGATCTGCTCCGAGATTCGAGTGATGTTACGCTGCGAGCAGCCGCCCGCCTCACCCCAGAGTCCAGTCCCCCCGGCGCCTTAGGCCGTCAGGCTGCCCTGTGTTCTCGGCCGGCGTCCAGCGGTACACTGGCCCCGGGATGCTCGCCCGGCCACCCAAAGCAAGACTCCTCGCCAAAGTGCTGGTGGCCGCGCTCTTGCCCGCGGTGGTGGCCCTGGCGCTGTTCGGCACGTTGGCCCACGCGGTGGCGCGGCGGGCTCTGGAGGATGAACTGGGCCAGCGGCTCGCGACGGCGGCGGCCGGCATTGCCATGCAGATCTTGCCCGAGCAGCTGGCGGCCATCGGGCCGGGCGACGAGCAATCCAACACCTACGCCAACCTCACCCGGCGCATCGAGCTGGCGCGGCAACGGCTGGGCGTGCGGCGGGTTCTGCTTGTCGCGCGCGATCTGGCCGGGCGGGGCGACACCGAAGGGCTGGTGGCGCTGGGCGCACGCGCCTACGAACTGGGCGCCGACGAGCCCGAGATCGAGCGGGCTGCATCTGGCGCGCTGGCAGGCTCGCCCTTGTTTTGGGGACGCGATGGCCGCCCCTACCAGCGGGGCTACGCTCGCGTCGGCGGACCCGAACCTGCCGGATTCGTGGTGGTGGAAGGCAGCGCACAGTACTTCGCTCAGTTGGCCGCCTTTCGGCGCTGGTTGGTGGCGGGCGGCGCTTTGTGCATGGTCGTCATCGCGGTGCTGGCCGGGTGGCTTTCCCGCCGGATGACCGGGCCGCTGGCGCGTCTGGCCCGATCCGCGGAAGGAATTGGACGCGGGGATCTGAACCGGCCGGTGGCGGTCGAAACCCGCGATGAGATCGGCTATCTGGCGGCTCGTCTGGACGAGATGCGGGCGGCACTGCAAGCGCGTGACGAGCGTCTGCAGATGATGCTGGCGGGAATTGCGCACGAGGTGCGCAATCCTCTGGGCGGCTTGGAGCTTTATGCGGGCCTGCTGCGCGAAGGCCTGGCAGAGCAGCCCGAGCGTCTGGCCGAGGTGGCGCGGGTGGAGCGCGAGATCGGCTACCTCAAGAACGTGGTGTCCGACTTTTTGGAATTCGCGCGCCGGCCGCCGCCGGTCATGGAATCGGTGCCGGTTGCGGCTTTGCTCGACGAGGTGTGCGAGATCTGTCGGCCCGCAGGCCCGGGGCCGTTGCTGCGGGCCGAGGCGCCCCCTGATTTGGTGGCCGAGGGTGACCGAGGCCAGCTTCGCCGCGCCCTCATCAACCTGGTCAAGAATGCTGTGGTCGCGGCGGGGGCGCTGGGCAAAGTGGTAATCACCGCACGCAGGGTCGATCGCGTGGTCGAGTGGGAGGTGCGCGATAGCGGTCCTGGCGTGGCCAAGGAATTGGAGGACAAGATCTTTGCGCCATTCTTTACGACGCGCGAGAAGGGTACCGGGTTGGGACTGGCCTTCGTACGCGAGATCGCGCGCGACCACGGTGGCGAGGTGACGGTCGACCGCGGCCCAGAGGGCGGCGCCCGCTTTCGTTTCGCAACTCGCACCGCGCCGGCCGCGTAGTATGGTGAATCCATGGCGCGGGTTCTCATCATCGACGACAACGAGACCATGCGAGAGGGCATGGCGGCCACGGTTCGGCGCATGGGTCACGAGGTGGTGACCGCGGCCTCTGGCGCTGATGGTCTGGCCCTGCTCAAAAAGCAGGGCGCGGATTTCGTCATCACCGATCTCAAGATGGAGGGCGTCGGCGGCCTGGAAGTTCTGGAGGCGGTCAAGCGCATCGATGCGTCCTGTCCGACGCTCATCGTGACGGCCTTTGGCACCGTCGAGACGGCGGTGGAGGCCATGCGACTGGGGGCCATGGACTTTTTGCAGAAGCCGTTTGCCCCCGAGGTTCTGCGCCTCAAGGTCGAGCGAGCGCTGGAAATGCGGCGTGAGAAGGTGGCGCGGCAACGGGCCGAGGCGGAAGTGGAAGTCCTGCGCGCCGATGCGGCCTTGCCCTATGGACTGGGCGAGATGGTGGGCCGATCGCCGCAAATGCGCGCGCTGTTCGAGACCATCGAGAAGGTGGCCCCCAGCGATGTGGCCGTACACATCTCGGGCGAAACCGGCACGGGCAAGGAACTGGTGGCGCGCGCCGTGCATACCCGTTCCAAACGGGCGGCCGGCCCATTCGTGAAGGTGAATTGTGGCTCGCTGACCGAGACCTTGCTTGAATCCGAACTGTTCGGGCACGAGAAGGGCGCGTTCACCGGCGCCATCAAGCGCAAGCTGGGCCGTTTCGAATTGGCTGACAAGGGGACGCTGTTTCTCGACGAGGTAGGCGACATGACGCCCAACCTGCAGCTCAAGCTTCTGCGCGTGCTGCAGGAGCGGGAATTCGAACGGGTGGGCGGCGAAGAAACCGTGCGCGTGGACGTGCGCGTGATTTCAGCCACCAACCGCGACATCAAGCAGGAAGTCGAGGCGGGGCGTTTTCGCGAGGATCTTTTCTACCGCCTGCACGTGGTGCCCTGCCATGTGTCGCCTTTGCGCGAGCGGCGCGAAGATATTCCCGCGCTGGTTGAGCACTTCATTCGCAAGCTGGGTCCGCGCACCAACCCGAGCATCCAACGCATCGACGACCCCGCCCTGGCGCGCCTGGGCGCCTACAACTGGCCCGGCAACGTGCGCGAACTGGAGAACGCCGTCGAGCAGTCGCTGGTCTTTGCCAACGGCGACAGCATCGGCGTGGCCGCTTTGCCCGCCTTCCTGCGCGAGGGCGCCAGCGAGACATCCTTGGCGGTTCCGTCGGGCGACATGACCCTGCCCGAGGTTCTAGAGGACCTGGAACGCCAGCTCATTCAGCGCACCTACGAGAAGACCGGCGGGGTGAAGACCGAGACCGCGCGCCTGCTGGGCATCAAGACCAGCGCGCTGTACTACAAGCTGGAGAAGTACGGCATCGGGGGCGCGGCCGGCAAGCCGCGCGAGGAGCCCGAGGGGGGGGACAAGGAAGAGAGGTAGCCGGTCCGCGGGTCGCGAGGGCGTGAGCGTGAGCGAGTTCGTGGGCGAGACGCGGGGGGCGGAAAGCGCGACCAGGCCGCTCACGCGAGCCGCCCACGCAGGCCGCGTTCCGCTAGTCGCTCACGCTACCGCTATCGCTCACGCTGGCCGACCTGCGCCGGCCCTTCATGCCGCGAGGTGCTCACCGTCGCTGGCGGCGGTGTAGGCGTATCCCCGCGGGCGTCGCGCACCAACTCGATGAAGAGTCGTGCGCGTTCCGCAATGCGATCCAGTCGTCCCTCGCGAAGCGCGGTGAGATCGACGAGGTCGCGCCCCACCCCGAGGACGGAGGCACCGGCGTCGATGTAGGACGCGGCGTTCTGCAGCGTGACACCACCGCTGGGAAAGAGATCGACCTGGGGCAGGGCAGTCTTGATGGTCTCTACGTAGCTCGGTCCGCCCAGCGCGGAGCAGGGAAACACCTTGACCATGTCGGCTCCAGCCTTCCAGGCCGCCGCGATTTCCGTCGCGGTGAGTGCACCAGGAAAGACGGCCAGATCAGTGGCGTTGCAGTATTTTACGATCTCCGCGTCGCAGGATGGGCTGGTGACAAAGCTGGCGCCTGCCGCAATCACGTTGGACGCTGATTCGGCGTCGACAATCGAGCCGGCGCCGACCAACACCTTTTCGTCAAAGCGCTGCACCAGGGTGGAGATCACCAAGAGGGCCTCGGGCATGTCCAGGGGGATCTCGACGACGTCAATGTGGGCAGAATGGAGCGCATCGGCCATGTCCAAAACGTCGCTGCTGGACGACAGGCGGAGCACAGGGACGACGCCGATGGCGCGGATGTGCGCGAGCACCTCGGACTTTTCCATGAACCCTCCGCGTGGGTGCGGGTTGGTACGGCTCAGGGTATCACAATCGGCGGGTTGACATGGGCCCGATCAGGTCTTGGTGGGCGGTTTGATCTTGATCTCGCTCTTGGCATCAGGCTCGAGTTTCCCGTCGTCGCGCGGACGGAAACGGACCTCGGCCTTCACCTCCACCACCATTTTGGTCAGGGCCCTGGCCAGCTCACTCTGCAGATCCAGCCGATCCAGCCACGCTCGCATCTCGGTGGTGGCCACACGCACGAAATCGTCCTTCGAGCGGCTGGCCACCTCTAGGCCGGCCGACATGGCCCGTTTGACGAGATCGGACAGGCCGCGATCGACACGCTCGCGGGTCGGCTCGCCGTCAGGCGCGGTCTTGGCTTCGTCGTTCGCGCTGGGATTCGCCGGATTCTCCACCATGAAACACAGGCTAGCATGCCCGCTTCGCTGTGGGTGCGCCGAAAGCCTGGGCGCGATATGCTGCCGCTCGTGACCGGTGAAAACACGCAGGATCGAGTGGGCGCTGCAGCCCCAGGCATGGGTGCGCCGGCCGTGCCGGTAGACTCTGCTCAGGCCGCCCGTCGCAGCGCCGAGTACCGCCGGCCGCTGCGCCGCCTGCTGCGGGCCTATCGCGTGACCCTGCAGATTGTGCTGTCCTATGCACTGTTGCGCCTGCGCCGGCGTTTCCGCAGCGACGAGGCCGCAGCCGAGCTTCTGCAGGAGGTCCATCGGCAGAACGCGCGTCGGGTGCTGGCCACCATCGTGGAGTTGCAGGGACTGTTCATCAAAGTCGGGCAGCTCATCAGCGTGATGGCCAACATGCTGCCCGAGGCTTTTCGCAAGGAACTGGAAACCCTGCAGGATCGCGTGCCGCCGCGACCCTACGAAGACATCGAGGCCCGGCTGGTGGCGGAGCTTGGTGGTCGCGAGCCGAGCCAGGTCTTCGCTCAGTTCGATCGTACCCCGGTGGCCTCCGCGTCCATCGGCCAGGTCCACGTGGCGTGCTTGCGTTCGGGCGAGAAGGTGGCGGTCAAGGTGCAATACCCGGGCATCGAGACCATCGTCAAGACGGATCTGAGCGTGATCCGGCGGATTTTTTCGTTGTTGCGCCGGTTCCTGCCTGATTGGGGCTGGGCCACCATTTACCGCGAGATCCGCGAGATGGTGCTGGCCGAACTCGACTACCAGCACGAAGCCGCCGCGATTCGCGCGATTGCCGCCAACTTTGCCAATCGCAAGGACGTGGTCATCCCGCGCGTGTTCGACGAGTTCTCAACCGAACGCGTGCTCACCACGGAATGGATGATGGGTACGCGCGTGGGCGACATCGAAGCTCTGGACGCGGCTGGCGTGGACCGCAGGCAAGCCGCCCGCCTGTGCGTGGAAGCGTACTGCAAGCAGATTTTCGTCGACGGCGTGTACCATGCGGACCCCCATCCCGGGAACCTCCTGCTGCGGCCGCCCGCCCCCGGTGAGAATGGTCCCACCGTGGTGTTTCTCGATTTCGGGGCCACGGCGCGCGTGTCCCAAGGCATGCGCAAGGGCATCGTGACTTTTCTCCAGGGCGCTATGACCAAAGACGTGGGGCGCATCGTCACCTCGCTCAAAGAGATGGGCTTCCTGGCCCGCCACGCCGACCACGAAGTCTTTGACCGGGTGGTGCAACACTTCTACGAGCACTTTCGGGCGCAGATGCGTTTCGAAGGATTTTCCCTCTCAAACCTGAAGATCGATCCGCGCGCGCAGCTTGCCACTCTGCTCGACCTGCGCGAGCTGAACGTGTCGCTGCACGACCTGACCGACGCCTTTGTGGTCCCCAAGGAATGGGTGCTGCTGGAACGGACGCTGCTGCTCCTCCTGGGCGTGTGCACAACCCTCGATCCGGAGATGGATCCCTCTGCGGTGATCCAGCCCTATGTGGATCGGTTCCTGCTGGGCGAGAAGAAGGAATGGTCCGAGGCGATGCTCGATACGCTGCGGGAGTCGGCCCTCTCGGCCTTTGCGCTGCCGGGCGGATTGGGCCGTTTCTTGAACCTGGCTTCGCGCGGGGATGTCGAGGTTCGCATTCGAGGGATCGATGCCAGTGTCGATGCTCTGTACGCGCTGGGGCAGCAACTCCTGTGGGGCTTCTTGGGCGCCACCGCCTTCAGCCTGTCCGTCGTGTTCCAGGGTCGCGGCCAGGACAGCGCCCGCCTCGTGTCGGCCGGGGTGGCGACGATTTTCGGCGGGCTGCTGCTGATTTCTCTGCTGCGCGGCCGCCGCCTGCGCAAGCGACGGCGGCGCTGACAGGAGAAGACACCAGGAAAACTTGCCAAGTAGGATATGTGGGATAACATGCGACCCATGGCAATTATTCCTGTCATCGGCAGCACCATCACCGCTCTCGGTGCGTTTGCGCTGTTCCTGGCCACGCTTCGTCTTGGCCGAGCCCCGCGCAGATAGCTCACGGTCGGCCACAGTAAAGGCCGCGGAAACGATCGGCCTGGGGCTGTCGCGGGATTGCGTTTGAGCCGCAATTCGCCTTGCCGGACGCGATCCTGCCGCCTACACTGCGCGGGTAAACCGATCGGCAGGCCGCATGATGTTAGACGGACTTGAAGCCGCGGCTCAAAATGGAGCGAAAGCCGAGGGTGAAGCGCGAGACGGGCGCGTGGCCCGTTTCAGCATTGCCGACCTGACGGCTATCCGGAACTTGATTCGTGGCGGCTCGGTCATCGACTGGCACCGTCTGTATTTCTCGGACCGCGAGCAGGTCGATCGCTTCTTGCGCGTGCACGAGTTCGATCCCGAAAGCAGCCAGGACATGGCCCGGCTCGAGGCACTGCGCGAGCAGGCGGTTGACTATCTGGAGCACCATCTGGGGTTTCACATTTCCGAGGAAGTCGCGGAACGGATTCCGGCCCGCGATCTCTTGCTGGTGGCTTCGCAGAACGGCAAGCGGCGCACCCATGCCTGTGTCGTGCTCAAGGTGATGCACGTGCTGCAACACCTGTCGGGCCGCGAGCTCATCACCCGCCTGGCGGTGAGTGCCGACCAGATCTTCCGCGCCGTCGAGGACAAGGTTTTGCGCACCGTCGAGGAAATGAAGGGCGCGGGCTGCGCCATCGTGGAATTCGAGTGGAGCCGCAAAGAGCCTGACAGCCTCATCACCAAGCTGCTGGCCAAACGCGACAACATTGCGGCGGATGTCTACGACAAGCTGCGCTTCCGCATGATCACGCATTCGGAAGATGAGATCGTTTTCGTTTTACGCGAGCTGGTGCAGCGGCTGGTGCCCTTTAACTACGTGATTCCCGGGGAGTCGCTCAACGACATCGTGGACTTGCACGGTTTTGTCGAGCGCGAGCCAAGTTTGCGGCGCCACTTGCCGCAGTTGCTCGATCTGTCGACGGTGGCAGCCGACAAGCGCGCGCCGGTGGTCAATGAGTTCTCGGGGCCGAGCTACCGGGTGGTGAATTTCGTCGCGGACCTTCCCGTGCGCGTGGACAAGTTGCTCAACCGACCGCCCTCGGACGAACTGTTCATGGACAACGGCTTGGTGGTGTTTGTGCTCACCGAGTTTCAGATCGTCGACGCCCGCACCGCCGAGGCCAACGAGATCGGCGAGAACAGCCACGAACGCTACAAGGAACGTCAGACCATGCGGGTGAAGGCGCGCCTGGCGCACGGGATGCAAGACGATGACGACCGCACGCCGCCGCCCCTCGATTTGACAGGCCGCCAGGACGGCGACCTCGGGCACGACTAGAAGCTGGCTGTCTCACCACAGAGAGCACAGAGGCTCCACAGAGCCGGATCGGAAAGAGAAGGGTTGGGTTTGTCCGATCCGAAACCCTTCTTCCTTTCCGGCCTCTGTGTTCTCTGTGCCCTCTGTGGTGAAAAAAGCTAGCTATCTCAGATCCTCGATGCAGGCGGCGGCTTCGGGGACGGACCAGTCGCGCTGGTTGATGAAGGCGTAGCGCACGTGCCCGCTGGGATCGACCAGGAAACTCTCGGGGAACAGGCTGGTGCCAAAGCTGGCTGGAGCGGCTCGGCTGGGATCGAGTAAGACCGTCAGCGGCGTTCCCTGGGGGAAAAACTTGCGAATGGCTTCCCAGTTTTCATCCACGCTGACCGCCAGAATCGTGGCTCGATCGCCCAGGCGGCGGGCGAGCGCGTCCAGAGACGGCATTTCTTGCACGCAGGGCGGGCACCAGGTGGCCCAGAAACTGACCAGCACGGGCCGCCCTCGGAGAGCGCGCAACGACCATTTCTTGCCCGCGGCATCGGCCAGCTCGAAGTCAGGCGCCTGTCCCCGCAGCTTGGGGCCTAGCGGGTCAGGCATGAGCGCGCCGCAAGCGCTGTTGCGTGCCGCCGCCGCGGTCCACGCGGCTCCCGCAAAGAATCGGATGGCCAAAGTGGCGGTCGCGAGAGCGACGATTGCCACGGCGACTACGCGCCGCCAGCCTACACCGGAGGGGACCACGCTCTTGCGGTCCCCTGGCTGCCCTCCCTTGTCCCGCCCCTTGTCCGGCAATCTCGACTCCGGGCTCTCGGCGGTAGCTACTTTATCGCCGCGGCTACCTTCTTCTTGCCTTTGCCGGCTGCGCCCTTGGCCAACTCCTCGTCGGCGATCTTCTTGAAGGCGTCAAAGGGCTGGGCGCCATTGATGAAGTGGCCGTTGAGGAAGCTGGCCGGCGTGCCCTGTACGCCGAGCGAGCTGCCCTGCTTGGTGTCCGCCTCGATCTGGGCGACGAACTTGTGGCTGTCCACGGCCACCTTGAACTTGGTCATGTCGAGGCCGATCTCCTTGGCGTATTTCTCCAGGCTGGCCGCATCCAGGTTTTGCTGGTTGGCGAAGAGCTTGTCGTGCATCTCCCAGAACTTGCCCTGCTCGTTGGCGGCCATGGCGGCCTCGGCGGCGGGCTTGGCGTTGTTGTGGAAAGACAGCGGGAAGTTCTTCCAGAACACCCGCACCTTGCCTGGGTAGGCCTTTTCCAGCTCGGTCAGCGAGGGCTCGACTCGTCCGCAGAACGGGCACTGGAAATCCGAGAAGAGCACGACGGTGATCGGTGCGTTCTTGGGCCCGCGCATCGGGGCATTTCCGGGATCGACGTCTTTGACCGGACCCGCCTCAGGCGCGGCGCCCGCAGCCGCAGGGGCTGCGCCGCCACCCACCTCGGCCTTGGCCGTCTTCATGAGCACGTCGTACACCTTGGCCTTGGGCGTGCCCTTCTTGACCAGCTCCTCGGCCTTCTTCAACTGTTCGTCGATGCGCGACTTGAAATTCTCGAAAGGCTGCGCACCCGACAGGAAGCTGCCGTTGACGAAGAAGGCCGGCGTGCCGCGCGCGCCGAGCTTGTCGCCCATCGCCACGTCGGCTTCGACGGACTCTTGCAGCTTCTTGTCCTGCAAGGCGGCTTTGAACTTGGTCATGTCCAGGCCGATCTCCTTGGCGTATTTCTCGAGGTTGGCGGCATCCAGGTTCTGCTGGTTCTTGAACAGGATGTCGTGCATGGGCCAGAACTTGCCCTGCTGGTCGGCTGCCAGGGCCGCGATGGCGGCGGGCTTGGCCTTGTCGTGGAAGGGCAAGGGCTTGTTTCGCCACGCCACCCGCACCTTGCCCTTGTACTCTTCCATGATCTTGTCGATGGTCGGCTCCACGCGCGAGCAGTACGGGCACTGGAAGTCGGAGAACTGCACGATGGTGACCAGCGCGTCCTTGGCGCCCTTGATGGGCGCGCCCTTGACCTCGGCCTTGTAGATCTCGGTGGGTGACGGCTCGTTGGGTCGCGCCTGCTCCTTGGGCGTTTCCTTCTTGTCGAGTCCGTCCTTGATGATGGCCGCATAGAGCTCGCCGCGTGGCGTGCCGGCCTGCAGCTTGGCGTCCGCCTTCTTGAGTTCCTCGTCGAGCACCATCTGGAAGCTTTCCAGCGGGTAGGCGCCGCTGAAGGCGCGGCCGTTGACGAAGAAGCTGGGCGTGCCCTGCACCCCGAAGTTGTTGGCCTGCTTCATGTCCGCCTCGACCAACGCCTTGGTCTTGGGGTCAGCGATGGCGGCCTTGAACTTGGTCCCATCCAGCCCGATCTCTTGCGCGTACTTCTCCAGGCTGGCGGCATCCAGGTTCTGCTGGTTGGCGAACAGCTTGTCGTACATCTCCCAGAACTTGCCCTGCTGGTCGGCCGCCACAGAGGCGATGGCGGCGGGCATGGCGTTGTTGTGGAAGGGCAGCGGAAATTGCTTGAACGAGATCTGCAGGTCGTCCTTGTAGAGCTTGAGCAGCTGGTCGAGCGTGTTCTTGGCGCGGCTGCAGAAGGGGCACTGGAAATCGGAGAACTCGATGAGCGTGATCTTGGGCGCCTGGCCCCCCTTGCGCGGCGCCTTGTCGACCTCGACCTTGTAGACTTCGTTGGAAACCGGCGGACGCGGCGCCGGTGCCGCGACGCCAAGCCCCTTGGCCTTGCCGGTCATGAAGGCGGCATAGAGCTGGGTGACCGACGTTCCCTTGTCCATGAGCTTCTTGGCGCGGACGATCTCCTCATCCACCGCGGTCTTGAACTGCTCGTAGGGCACGGCCCCGCGCATCGGGCGGCCGTTGATGAAGAAGTTGGGCGTTCCCTGCACACCCAGCTCGCGCGCGTCGGCCAGATCTTTTTCCACCGCGGCCTTGTAGGTGTGTTTGTCCAGAGCGGCCTTGAACTTGCCCATGCTGAGACCGATCTTCGCCGCGTACTTCTCCAGGGCCGGCCGGTCGAGGGCAGACTGGTTGGCGAAGAGTTCATCGTGCATCTTCCAGAACTTGCCCTGGGCCCCGGCAGCCAGCGCTGCCTCCGCGGCGAGCTGGGCCTTGTCGTGGAAGGGCAGCGGATTCTGCTTGAAGAAAATGCGCACCTTGTCCGGGTATTCCTTAACCAGTCGCTCCATGGTGGGCACCACGCGACTGCAATAGGGGCACTGGAAATCGGAGAACTCGACGATGGTCACCAGGGCCTTGGCTGCGCCTTTGGCCGTGCCCTCGAACGGCACGCACTTGCGCTCGATATCGTCGTTGGCGCTCGCCCCAACCTTTTGGCAAACGTACTTGTTTGGCGCCGCTCCACGCGCACCCCAGTTGCTTTTGCCGAGATAGTACCCGCCGACAACGACGCCAGCGGCCAGAGCGAAGATTACGATTTTGCGTACCATGATGTCTCCTTCGACGCGAGCCAGCTAAACACCGGGAACAGTCAGGTGCTCACGGTGGTGCCCAGGGACAGAGTCGAACTGTCTACACACGGATTTTCAGTCCGTTGCTCTACCAGTTGAGCTACCTGGGCATGGATTCGCGGTTCGCTCGTCTAACATGTGGGCGGTCTTCTCGCAAGCCGCGTCGGTCGCGCAATCCTGCGACAGAGACAGGCGTTCGTGGCGGTGGTCGTGGTCGTGGCCGAATATCCCAGCGCGTTATGTGCCTGCCTACTCTTTCCGCTCCTCGCCTTCGTCTTCATGAGGCAGCGGCTCGCCGCGTAGTCGGCGAATCTTGCCGTCGCGAATTTCCAGGGCGGTGAAGCGAAATCCGCCCAGGTCAACCGTGCCGCCGGGCCGCAGAGGGTGGCCCAGGTGGGACTGGACGTAGGCGCCGAGGGTCTCGATGTCAGGACGCACGGGCGGCAGGACCACACCCAGTTCTCGTTCGGCTACGTCAAGCGTCAAGCGGCCGTCGGCTTCGAAGCGACCCTCGGCCCCGTGCATGATGGGCGGCAACTCGCCCACGTCCTGCTCGTCCTGGATCTCGCCCACGAATTCTTCCAAGAGGTCTTCCAAGGTGACGACTCCGAGGAAGGCGTTGCCCGCGCCCAGCACCACGGCCATGTGGACCCGGCGACGCTGAAACTCGCGCCGCAGCCATTCGCTGGGCGTCTCTTCCGAGCAGTAGATGGGCTCGCGCGCGATCTCGCGCATGCGCTTGGGCGTGCGACCCGCGGCCAGCGCCGCCACGATGTCCTTCAGGTGCACATAGCCGATGACCTTGTCCGACCCCGGCTCGACCAAGGGATAGCGTGTGTACTGATTGGCGGTGGCCAGTTGCACGTTCTCAGCGAAGGGGCGGCCTTCCTCCAGCACCACGACATCCCGGCGTAGGGTCATCACATGGCGAGCCACCCGATGGGTGTAGTCGAACACGCGGTCGATGAGCCGCCGCGCGCCGGGATCCAGATCCACGTGTTGCAGGACGAGGCGCAGCTCGTCGGGTGAGTGCAACATCTCGGCGCCTGAGGCCGGCCGCAGGTGCATCACGCGCAGGAAGAGGTTGGCCGTCGTGGTCAGCGTCCAGATGAACGGGAAGGTCAAGAGGTAGAAGGCGCGCAGAGGCGCGGCTGCCCACAGTGCAACCGGTTCCGTCTTCTGCAAGGCCAGGGCCTTGGGCACCAGCTCGCCCAGCACAGCGTGCACGAAACTGATCAGGACGAAGCCCACGCCCAGCGCCAGAGACTGGACGGCAATTCCGGTCCACCGGCCCAGGGAGCCGATATGGGGCTCGATGAGGCTGGCCAGGGCAGGCTCGCCCAGCCAGCCCAGAGCCAGAGACGCCAGGGTGATGCCGAGCTGATTGGCCGACAGGAACGAATCGAGATGGCCCGTGATCCCTGACAGGAGCCACGCGCGTCGGCCCCCGCGGCCGACCAGTTCTTGGACCAAAGTCGGTCGGATCTTGACGATGGCGAATTCGGACGCGACGAAAAAAGCATTCGCCGCAACCATCAAGGCGGCCAGGGCCAACGCTGTGCTCGGGTTGAACATGGACCAAGCTTACAGGCAGTTGGCCGGCAAAGGCCAATGGCCCGATCACCCTGCCCGAAAAGGTTGTCCAGCTTGCTGGCACGCACCAGCCATCGACCGGCGCTCGTCCCGGTCACTTTCGGCTATGTCGCCCCTTCGGCGCAGGTTAGCGCGCGGCCGGAACAGCCCGGGGCGGAGTCCGTGGCGATCCTAGGCTCCGTCGCTGCCGAGTGTGGCGAAACCGGCGTCCCCAATGGAAACGTCGGGCAGATCGTCGAGGGATGGCGCCGCCTCTGGGGCCTGGATCGCGCACGCATCGGAGGCCCGCGCGCTGGCTAGCCGCTCTCTGATCAAGGCCAAGGCCATGTACCCGTATCCGGTCGTGAACATGACCGCGAACGGGGTTGCGAAGTAGTGGCGGAACATGAGCGAAGTGGCGATGCTGCTGGCGGAAACGAGACACAGCACCACCTCGATCCACGGCAGCGGAGTCGCCATCCCGGAATCGGACTTGCCACTTGCGCCGAATCCCTTTTTGGGCGTTCGCACGAATTGGCCGGCCATGTGCCGCTGGCCGTCGACGAAAGCCAGCGTGATAAGCGGCGTGAGTCCCACGCCCACGATCAAAAGCGCCGGCAAATCTCGGAGGCCGTCCCACGCCTTGCGGCCTTGGTGGGATTGTGAAAGGGAATAGAACGCGGCCAGCGACCCGGTTGTCGCCATGAAGAGCGGAAGGTCGAGCAGGACAAGGCTCCAGAAACTCAAGTGGCGCGTCGCCAGTTGGATGGGCACCAGCAGCACGCTGAGCCCCATGGTGAAAAGGTAGGCAATGTGCGGCGTGAGATGGAAGAAGGCCTCGGCCTTCGCGCCGAACGGCAGATCGGAGCGGAGGATCGAGCCCAACAATTTCCGGCGTGTCTGCACGGTTCCGCGCGCCCATCGGTATTGTTGCGCGCGAAACGCAAGAATCTCGGCAGGCAACTCCCCGGGAACCACGATGTCCTCGCGATAGACGAACTTCCAGCCGCGCAGCTGGGCCCGGTAGCTGAGGTCCAGATCCTCGGTCAGCGTATCGTGCTGCCAGCCGCCGCTCGCGGCGATGGCCTGCTTGCGCCACATGCCGCATGTGCCTGCGAAATTGAACAACCAGCCGGCGGCGGCTCGGATCCGGTTTTCGATCATGTGGTGGCCGTCGAGCATAAGCGCGCCCACGCGTGTGAGCATCGATTCCTCGCGATTCAGGTGTCCCCAGCGTCCCTGCACCACTGCGACCTTTGGGTCCCGGAAATGCGGCACGGCTTGGCGGAGAAAGTCGGGCTCGGGCAGGAAATCGGCGTCGAACATGGCGATGAGTTCGCCCTTGGCGACGGCGATTCCCGCGGCGAGCGCGCCAGCTTTGTAGCCCACCCGCTCGATGCGGTGCAAATAGGCGACGTCCAATCCTTGACGCCGGAGCCGGGCGATGATGGGAGAGATCAGGGTTGCAGTCTCGTCAGTCGAGTCGTCGAGAATCTGAATCTCCAGCCGGTCCCGGGGATATTCGATTCGCGCCACGCACTCAAGCAGGCGAGGCGCGACGGCAGGCTCGTTGTACAGCGCAAGCTGGATGGTGACGTACGGCAGCCCTTGGCTGTCCTTGAGATCTTCCGACGTCAGGGGCGGAAGAGGCGCCTTGAGCCGTCGCAGTCTGTCGGAAAGAAGCCGGCAGAGGATGACCAGATACGATCGATGAACGCCATAGAAGCAGAGAACGACCAGGAAGACCAGGTAGAATGCCGACGCAATGACGACGCTGGTCGAGTTGGACGACGGCATGGGACTCCTCTCGCGGGTTTGTACATGCGAGAAGAAATCCGTCTGACCCGGGCGTCAACAGAGCAATTGTCATCAATTGTCAGCGCTGATGAATGCAATTGTCACAGCTGTGCAACGCGAGCGTTAACAATCAGCAACAGTGGCTTTGTTTAGACAACCGCCCGCCACAGATCGCCAGAATAGAGCGCGTTCGGCACGACCTCACATTCGGCCCAGCAGCCGGAACAGGCGTCCACCCAGGCGCGGGCACGTCGCGCAGGCTCGCCCCGCCAGACAGACGGGAAGGGCTGGCGAGAGAGATCGCCTACGGTTTCCGTGTTGAACTGGCAGACCGGCACGCGGCCATCGGGCAAAAGGCGGATGTGGCTGCGCAGGGCAACGCACTTGGGTCGAAGGCGCGGGGCCGCATCGGCCCGCAGGCGTTCGCGCAGGCCGCGCAGGTAGTAGCGTTTGCCAAGGCGCAAGGCACGGGCGCGCAGGCGTCCGATCTCGTGAAGCTGACTTTCGAGAAACGCGCCGCACTCTCGCGCATCCAGAGCCGGGTGGAGCGGATAGCCGGGGCGCAACAGCAGATCCTCGGAGCGCGTGCCCCGGCGAACAGCGCCGTACATCGATGAAGTCTCGTACGCCAGCACCCATTGCACGTCGACGTTGATTTCGTCGAACAGCCGCCGCAGCTCCTCGTGATCGCGCAGGGATTGCGGCGAGATGACGGTGTGGTTCACGCTCACCTCCACGCCGCGCGAGCGCAGCCCGGCCAGTCGCTGCACGGTCGCGAACGCGTTCGCGAAGCTCGCGGCACGCCCGCGGTTGCGATCGTGCTCGGGCTCGAGGCCATCGAACGAAACCATGATGTGCAGGCGCCGGGGAGCCGTGATTTCGGCGGCGAAGCGTTCGATTCGGTCAGGAAGCGACCCATTGGTCGTCACGTGGAGCACGGCAGGACGCGAAGACGCGAGCACGGCCTCCGCAACAAGGGCGAGGTCATCGCGCAGGAACGGCTCGCCGCCGCTCAGGCGTACGACATCGAGCCGCCCGATGGTGCTGAAGATCCGGCGTACTTCCCCCGGCGACAGCTCCGCCCCGCGCGGCAGCTGCCAGGAGTCGCACATCTTGCATCCAGCGTTGCAGCGGTTGCACACCAGATACGTGCAGAACGAGGGGCGGGGCACACTTCCCAGCCGATTCTGGAGCACGCGCAGCGGGTAGGCCGCCACGCTCACGCCGTGGCCTCGCCGAGCACGCGGGCGGCGCGGTCTTCGGCCGCGATCTCAGCGAACCAAGTCTCAAGGGTCGCCAGGGCCTCCTCGCGTCCGTCGTGCGCCTCGCGGCGCGCCCGCGCGGCGTACTCAGGGGTGCGGTCCAGGAACGCGCCCAGTGCTTCAGCCGTAAACTTCCTCGCCGTGGTGGATTCGCCGATGCCAAGGCGCACGATGGCCGCCGCGTTCATGCGCTGCTCAACCGACGGCTCGGGCATGACCATGAGTGGTTTGCCAAAATGCATGGCCTCCCCCACCAGTTGGTTTCCGGCGGTGCCGATGACAGCTCGGGCGCTGGCCAGGTCCTCAAGGAAACCGCGGTCGCTGGCCGGACAGAACCTGATGGAGTCATCCCGTCCCTCGCGCCCGGTTCCGTACAGGCGAAGCTCATGACCGGCCCTACGTAGCACCCGAGCGATGCCAGGCGTGAACTGCTCCGAGCCCCGGTTGAAGTATGCGAGCAGGTGGTCTCCGCTTGACGGCGCTACGGCGCGTGCCTGGTTGCGCAGAAGTGTGCCGATCACGCGTACCCGGCTCGAACGCGGGCGGGCCTGGTAGAAACTCGATACCAAGGAATGGCGAGCGCTACCAAACATGGCCATGTAGAGCGTACGATCGAGGAAGCTTTTGGCCCAGTCGAGCCAGGGTAGGTCAACCTTGCAGCGGGCCATGATGCCGAAGTGATCAAGCGATACGTGCGGTATCGACAGCATCTTCGCGGCTCGAGCGGTGAATGGTTCGCAATCGCACAGCACCGCCTGCGGCGCGAACTCACGCATGGCATCGACCACGGTGCGCGTGTGTGAACCCGCCTGCACCAGGTCAGCGAGCAAGGGCAGATTCCCCCGCAACGTGCGCAGAATGGAACGGCGGCCGCCACGATAGACGAACTCGAGGTGGGGCACCCAAACCACTGGACACGTGTCGCGCAGAGCTTCGAAGGCATCGCCTCCGGCGAATACGCGTAGGTCGTGTCTTCGACCGAGTTCGGACAAAATGGCCAGTGCCCTGGTGGCATGGCCGCGACCGTAGCCGTGAATCCCGTAGGCAAGACGCATGACCGCTATCACAACTGATTCCGGTCGCGCGCGGGTTTCGCTTGCGCGAAAACCCGGTGACTTTTGTGCAAAGACTTCCCCTGCCCCTGCGCGGCGCAGGCCTGACTCAAGCGATGCGGGTCATGGTGGCCAAGCCCCGACGATGGACGGGGCTCAGCCCGAACCGGCGCGAATGCCGGACGCGGAGCGCGGCCGCGCGACCGCATGGCTGTCGGTGGTGCGCAGGAGGGGCAAAAGCGCTGCGGGATCGAAGTCGACGGCGAGTGCGCGGGTGCGCATCGCCTGCTGCGAGGCTCGAATCCTGAGCTCGTTCATTGTTGTCTCGGTGCAGACCTTGACGGCCTTGACGAAAGTGACCGGTCTGAAGTGCAAAGCGTTGTGCCAGAAGTTGCGCACGATGATTGCGATGATGTCGATGAGCTGGCGGGCGTGGCTCGCGGGGTTGCCGAGCTGGCACAAGTGAGGCGTCGCGGCGAGCGCGTGGTGCTCGGGAGCGAGCCGGTCGGGCGGCGTTCCCAGGACCGCGGCCTCCTCCTCCTCGGCGAGGAGGGCCGCGCAGAGGTCGCCCGGCCGCACCGTGTGCGGGGTGTGGCCCGGCGGCAGTGCGAAGGAAGTCACCACCCGGTCGAAGTCGTGGTTGTGCGCATCGGAACCGCCCAGCCGGAACAGGCGCCGACCGCGGCTGCGAATGTGCTGGACCAGGCGGCGGCCGACCGGCGTCAGCAGGTCGTCCGCCAGCAGCGCGCCGGCGACGAGCGCGTTGTGGAGCGCGATGTACGCGTCGAGAACCCGCGTGCTGGGCGCGAAGTACCCGCCGTTGAGTGACTCGATATGGGTGAACTCGGAGATGATCGCGAAGGTGCCCTCGAGTGACAGGGCGTGGCCGTCGAACGGGTGAGACAGGCCATGCGCGACGCCGCGATCGAGCAGCAGGGCCCGCGCGCGCCGCGGGCAGAGTTCGCGGCCGTCGGGATCGCGGCATGTTCCGTAGAGCTCGTCGATGAGTGCCTGGCTGACGCCGTAGTAAGGGCCATAGGGCCCGTCGACCGGCCGGGCCGTGCCCCACAGGAGGATCTCGGGGCCCTGCCGGTAGGCGCCATCCGCATCGCGCGCGCGGGTGGCCAGCTCGGCGCCGAGCGCGAGGCGGGGCTCGGCAGCAGCCGCCGCGAGGTGGCCGGCCGGGAACGTGTGTGCGCGCGCGCGCATGTGATCGGTGACGAAGGCGAGGTGCACCGGCCCGCGCAGCGAGCGGCCCCGGCGCAGCAGGCGGACGATCCTTTCGACTGGTGTGAAACACTCGGTCCAGCCGATCTTGGTGTGCGGGCCGGCGACGGCGTGGATGGCGGCGGTAATGCTGTCCAGCTCGCTCGCAAGAGCCGTGCTGCCATTGGTATGCAGGTGCGTGACGACGTTGACCCGTCCGGGGCTTCGGCGATCGATCACGGACGTGGACTTTGGATCACGCCCGGCGAGATGCAACAACCTCATCTGTGCTATGCCAATGGCATGGGGTCAACCATCGGGCGTGACATCCGCACCGTGCCCAACATCATCACGTTGTCACGCATCTTGCTCATCCTGCTCGGCGCTGTCGTGTACTTCAATCTTTCGCGCGGGCTGGGCATCGTGCTGTCGATCGCGGCGGGTCTCACCGACTACCTCGACGGCTACGTCGCCCGCCGCATTGGCCAGGTCACGCGTTGGGGCGAGATTCTCGACCAATTCTGTGACCTTTGTTTCGAATCATTTCTGATCGTCGTCGCCACGCTTCGGGGTTTCTTCCCTCCGCTGGTGATCTGCGCGTACTTGCTGCGCGAGTTCTGGGTGGCCTCGCTGCGGCGGTTCATGGCAGCGGGGCACATGAACATCCCCAGCAGCCTGGCGGGCAAGGCCAAGTCCAACCTCATTATGTGGAGCTTCTTGCCCGCTTACTTGTCCATTGCGGACTACGCGCCCGCCCTGGAGCCGTACCTGTCCGATGCCGCCTATCTGCTCATCGGTCTGGGCCTGCTGGCCAGCTATGTGAGTGCGTGGGGCTACACGCGTGCGTTCGTAGTCGGCTATTCGCAGGCACTGGATAGGCTAGACTGAGACCTCGATGTCGCGCGTCGCTTGCGCCCTGTTGCCATTGCTCGCCGGCGTTCTGGCTGCGCCTGAGGCCCGCGCCGAAGACTATTCGGCGCTCGCGGCCTGTCCCGCGGGAAACTTGCTGTCAGGCAAGCGCCCCGTCAGCTGGCAAGACATACGCCGCGATCTGGCCCTGCTGACCGACGAAACCGTGGCGCCCGAGGGTGCCGCGTGGGACGCCCCGCCGGCGGTGCTGTTCGACACGGGCGCGTCGACGGTGACCTGGGATTTGGGAGCCGCCACCACGGTCAATGCGCTCGCCATCCAAGCTGATGCCAACGACACCTACACGGCGTGGGGCTCGCTCGACGGTAATAACTATCGCGTGCTGGGACACATCGCGCCTGTGCCCGACCACGGCCTGCGCCTGCGCACCATCGAGACCGGCGGCGTGGCGCTGCGCTACCTGCGCGTGGGCGAGGGCGTGGGCGACGCCTCGTACTCGGTTTCCGAGGTCGCGGCCTACTGCCAGAAACCCACGCCGTTCCCGGCCCGGATGAAGGTGGTGGATGCACCGCCCGCGACGGTGGCCAAGGTCTATTGGGACGACATTTCCAGCGCGCGTTGGGAACTGGTGTTGGCCCTGTTGGGGCTGCTCTTTCTGTGGTGGGACCAATGGGTGTCGCGAGGCGCGGCCATCGAGCCCAAAGAAAAGGCCACCGGCATGGCGGATTCGTTGGTTCGCCTTGTGCAGAGAGTGGCCACCGCGCTTGGACTCAGTCGGGTGCGCGGGAAAGTGCGGCGGGCCATCCTGGCCGCGTTGGGACTGGTCGCGTTTCTGACCTACTTCAACTTCGGTTCCTTCCACTTCCCCAATTTCATTCACGGCTGGGACACCTTTCACTACTACATCGGGTCCAAGTACTCGCGCGAGCTGAGCTACGACCGACTATACGAGTGCGTGGCCGTGGCTGATTCCGAGCTGCCGGCGCTGCGCCGTCGGGTCGAGCTGCGCAAGCTCACCAACCTGCGCACCAACATCCTGGAAACCACGGCCAACATTCTGGCGCATCCCGAACGTTGCAAGCAGCACTTCACGCCCGAGCGCTGGCAGTCGTTTCGCCACGACCTGGCCTACTTTCGCACCCTGGAGACCGCGCGTCGCTGGGACGACGCCCAGACCGACCACGGCTTCAACGGCAGCCCGGTGTGGAACATCGCGGGCTCGCTGCTTTCCAACCTGGCCCCTGCCAGCAAGACCCAGATCTACATCCTGAATTCGCTGGATTCTGTCTTCCTGACCGCCGGGTGTCTGATGATTGCGTGGGCCTTCGGCTGGCGGGTGCTGGCGGTGGCGTTGCTCGTCTTTGCCACCAATTTTCCGTCGCGATTCTATTGGACTGGCGGCGCGTTTCTGCGCTGGGATTGGCTCTTCTGGATGATCGCGAGCGTGTGCCTGCTCAAGAAGCAGCACCCCATGGCGGCCGGACTGGCGCTGGCGTACTCGACCCTGCTGCGCATCTTCCCCATTTTCCTGTTCGTCGTCCCTGTGTTGGCTGCCGGCTATCACCTTGTCCGGCACCACAAGCTTCCTCCGATCTATGTGCGCTTCTTCGTCGGCGCCGCCTTGGGCGCAGCCTTGCTCATTCCGGCGGGCATGGCCGTGGTCGGCCGCGCCGACACCTACCAGGAATTCGTACGCAACACGATGAAGCACTCGGGGACAGCGCTGACCAACAACATGGGCCTGCGCACGGTGGTGGCGTATCGTCCCTCGGAAGTTGGTCGCAAGATGGAGCGTGTGGGCGCGACCGATCCCTGGGCGGCCTGGAAACAGGCGCGGCTGGACAGTTTCCGACGGGCGAAGCCGGTGTATTACGCCGCAGTGGCCGCCTTCTTGGTGCTGCTGGGTCTGGCTGTGCGCGAGGCCGAACCGTGGGCCGCCCTGGCGCTGTCGGCGACTTTCATTCCTTTTGGGGTCGAACTGACCTGTTACTACTACTCCTTCATCATTGTCGTGGCCTTGCTGTGCGTGAAGAGCGAACGGCTGGCCCAGCGGCTGCTTTTGCTCACGGCCGTCACCCAGTTCGTCGCCTGGGCACCCATCACCGGCATGCCCACCTGGCTCGACGAGAAATACACCCTGATGTCAGTGGCCACGCTCATCGCGTTCGTCGCCATCGCCTGGGAATTCTTCACCCAGCGCCGTCTGGCCGCGGCCGGCGCCACCGCGATTGCCTTTGCCTCCGACGGGCCAGAAGCGGAATCGGCCGCGCAGGAAGAATCCGGACAAAGTGCGCGCGGCCGCACTCACCGCCGTCGCCGGCGGAGGTAGTGTTTTTCACGACATAGAGCACTGAGAACACAAAGGTCGGAAGGGAAGAAGGGGTCGGATCGGACAGAACCCAACCCTTCTCTTTCCGGGCCGGCTCTGTGTTCTCCGTGCTCTCTGTGGTGCAAAAAGCTAACCGACCGGCTCAGCACGCCCACTGGCGGCCGATCGCTGGAGTGCGTCCAAGACCGCCATGTTCTTGATCGAATCTTCGAGAGGAACGGGGCCGGGTCCGCCGGTCGCGACAGCGCGCGCAAAGTGTTCGGCCAGCAGGGTGTACTGGTCCACAGAATCGAACGAGACACGTCGGGGCGTCGGCTCTTCCAGGCTGGAACTGGTGTTGACCACGATCTCCGAGGGGGAATTGCCGGGCGGATTCCAGGGATTGACCATTTCCATGTGGCCGCCAGTGCCGATGAGTTGGGCCCGCTGCACAGGAAACGTCTCCATGCCCACCGTGAGCACGGCGTGACCCTGCGGAAACTCTAGGATCGCGCTAGTCAGACGGTCCACGCCTCGGGCCGGGTCGCGTTGCGCTCGCGCCATGACGGTGATGGGCTCGTCATCGAAGCAGAAGCGGCTCATGGTCACGGGATAGAACCCGGTATCGAGCAGAACCCCACCGCCCATGGCCGGGTCATAGCGGACGTTGTCGCGCGAGTCCAGCCGGTAGCCGAAGGTCCCGACAAAGGCGCGCAGCTCGCCGATGGCTTCTTGCCCAAGCAGATCGCGCACCGCCAGCCAGCGCGGGTGAACGCGCACCATGGCGGCTTCGCAGATGAGCACGCGGTAGCGATCGCGCGCCGCCAGCAGCGCGCGGGCCTGTGCGGCGTCGAGCGCGATGGGTTTTTCGCACAGGACATGCTTGCCGGCCGTAGCGGCGCGTTCCGACCACGGCACGTGCAAGTGGTTGGGCAGCGGGTTGTACACGGCGTCGATATCCGGATCAGCCAGCAGAGCCTCGTAGGAGTCGTAGCTCTTGGGCACGCCCAAGGCACGCGCCGCCTGCGCGGCCCGGTTGCCGTCGCGAGATGCGATGGCCACCACGCTGATGTCGCGCCCGGCCTGTATCGCGGGGATCATGCGCGTGAGCCCGAAGTGGGATGTGCTGAGAACGCCGAAACGAAACATGGTGTGCGCCTCCTAGATGACGCTGCCGTCGGGGACGATGCCGTTCTTGGGCACCACCACGATCCCGTCGCGGATGAAGTAGCCATCGCCATCCATTTCTTTGACCCGCGCTTGGTTGACAATGCGGACGCCGCGGCCGATGCGCGCGTTCTTGTCGATGATGGCGGTCTCGATGATGGAATCCGAGCCGATGCCGACCGGCGGGATGCCCTGTGTCTCGCTGGCGTGAATCTCGTCCAGCGTCTGGTAGCTGTCCGCGCCGATGAGCAGGCTGTTGCGTATGCGGGTGTTCTTGCCGATGCGGCTGCGAATGCCGATGACGGCGCGGTCGATGTCCGCGCCTTGCAGGAGGCAGCCTTCGGAAATGAGTGCGTTGTGGACCGTGCAGTGCTCCAGCTTGGAGGCCGGCAGAAAGCGTGGGTTGGTGTAGACCGGGCGGGCGCCGTCGTAGAAATCAAAAGGCGGAATCGGCTGGCACAGCGCGAGGTTGGCCTGGAAGTAGGACGAGATGGTCCCGACATCTTCCCAGTAGCCGCGATAAACGTGGGCCTGCACGCGTTGGCGCGGGACTGCGTGAGGGATAACGTGGCGGCCGAAGTCCACCAGTTGCGGGTTGGAAACCGCCTCTTCCAAGATTTCCCGCCGGAAGATGTAGATGCCCATAGAGGCCAAATACCCGGGCCCTTGGCCGGGGATGTTGGAGACGAGGCCCGGCAGTCGCTCGCGCGCTGGCTTCTCCTCGAAGTGCACGATGCGACCGCTGGCGTCCATCTTGACGATGCCGAACCCGCTGGCATGGTCCTCGGCCACGGGGATCACCGCCACAGTCGCGTCGGCGTTGCTGTCACGGTGGGTGCGCAGCATCTGGCGGAAATCCATGCTGTAGAGCTGGTCGCCCGACAGGATCATTAAATCGCGCGCGGCTCTCCGCCGCATGTGGCGCAACCCCTGGCGGACCGCATCGGCTGTTCCCTGGAACCAGTCGCCGCCTTCCTCGGTCTGCTCGGCGGCCAGCACGGACACGAAGCCCGACGAAAAGACGTCGAACTTGTAAGTCCGCGAGAGGTGCCGGTTGAGGCTTTCCGAGTTGAACTGGGTGAGCACGAACATGTGCCGCAGCCCCGCGTTCAGGCAGTTGCTGATGGGAATATCGATGAGGCGATACTTGCCGCCGATGGGAACCGCCGGCTTCGATCGCTTGAGGGTGAGGGGAAACAGGCGCGTCCCGCGTCCGCCTCCCAGGATGATTGCCAATACGTCGTCCATCGCGCGAAAATCTACAGCACAATCTGAAGAGGTCGCATTTTTCGCGCGATTTCGTCCCAGGCTACGGAGCAGGACGGCCGGAGGTGCGGGCGCGCTTTTCAAAGACTTCACGGAGCTGCTGGCGGCGCCCCGGATCCGGGAACATCCGCTGACAGCGGTTGACCGTGGCTTCAGCCCGGGCCAGTTGGCCCGATTGAGACTGGGCGTCGGCCAGCCCCTCACAGGCCGAGCGCAGGCTCGGCTTGTGTTGCAGAGCCCGCTCGAAGTGGCCTTCGGCGGTGGCGTAGTCACGGGCACGCAGGGTCGACCAGCCCAGAGCCAGATCCCGCCAGGGCGAGTCGGGCGTGGGAAGAAGCGCGGTTTCCTGGGTCCGTTCCGTGCGCGTCAGCAGGGTCGCCACGTGGTCAGAGTAGAGCAGCCGCCAGCTCCCGGACTTGCGTAGCTGTTCGATCTGCTTCGGGCTGTGTTGCGGCCACAGCACGTAGTCAGCACCCGAGGCGTCCACCACGTTTTCCCAGCCCGGGCGCATGCCCAGAACCGCCAGGTACTGCCGGTAGGTCTTTTCGTCAAACGCTGTGCCGGCGCGGCCGTCGATGAAGACCTGCAGGCGGCCCTGGGTTCGCATGTCCACGTAGCCGCCCCAATTGTAGAAGTTGAAGACCTTGCCCTCGATGTGGTTGGCCTCGACGAGATTCATGGCCTCCACGGGGAAAGTGTCCTCGGCGGTCAGGTACAAAAAGGCGTTGCGCGAAAGCGGATAGGGCGCCAGTTGCCAGCCGCCCCAGAGCAAGGCCGCCACCGGCAGGGCGATGGACCAGACGCGGGGGCGGTCGAGCCAAGGCAGACTGCGCACGAGACGTGAGCGCAGCGACGAAAACACCACAGCCAGCGCCGGAGCCAGCAGCAGACTCTGCCCGATGCCGAAGAGCGGAATGAAGCGGCGGCTTCTGATGGACAGAACGAACGTCACCAGCCCGATGGCCACGCTCGTCAGCGTGAGACGTGGCTGCCGCCGGTAGGCACCCGAGCCGACCACAATCAAGATGGACACGACGAAGGTGGCAATCGAGGGGTAGTACAGGCTGCTGCGGATGCCTCCCGGCTCATACGGGGGCAGCCATTCCGCCACGCGAAGAAACGGCGACTGCGTGTCCTGCGCAAATCGAATAGGCCACAGAATTGCCTCGCTGCCGTTGCCATTGACGAAACAAGCGAGCAGGCACGCCACCGCGATGGTCACCGCGCGCCGGGGAGTCTCGCGGAAGAAGTACGAAAGAACCAGAACCGCAACCACTGTGACCAGTCCAAGCAAGAAGCCGCTGTGCAGGTTCGACCACAGCAGGAAGACCAGGAGAAGGATCCACATCCGCCGCGACAAGGGCAGTGCCAAGCACAGAACCACGACAAAGCCCAGGAAGGTATAGAGCTGCGGCCGGATGTCGAAGAAGGGCGCTCCCACGGCGATGGCAGCCAGGACGGCCAGGAAGGCACTTCCCGAACGGCCACAGATCTGCCGCAGCAAACGAAAGAGCAGGCCGAAGGTGGCGACCAGCATGCCCCACTTCCACCACACCAAGCCGGCCGGGCCGAAGAGCGAGGCCCAGGTATGAAAGACGATGTCCGACAGCCATTCGGCATGGAACCAAGGATGGCCGTGGCAGGTGAAGGAAAAAGGATCAGTGAAATGGAGCGTGTGGGTCTGCGCGATCCAGTTGCCGCCGGCCAAGTGCCACCAGAGATCCGAGCCCTGCATGGTGGTGAAGCCAAAGGACCAGCAGGTCAAGATGACGGCGGGCCACCAGCCGAGCGCGGCCCAACGCGACTCGGGCACTGGCGCCGGCGTCGGTGGCGCGCGGTCGCCGCCCTTGGCTGCTACCCGGCTGGACGGCCGGGGCTTCTTCTTGGCGGTTGCGTTCCGCATGACCGCCCGCTTTTTACCCCGATCATCCCACCAGGCAAAGGGTCAGTTCACCACACCCACGCAGCCGTCGAGCAAGCGCGACGTCGTGCGCGCTGAACCTGGCGCTAGTGTATCTCGGGCTGGGGTGCCTGCGCGCGCACGGCTTTTACATTGGCGGGCCGAAACAAACAGGTGTCGCGGTTGATCCCGAGGAGCAGATCGGTGGTGGCCTGGTCAGCCGGGGGAAAGGCGTAGTTCTCCAGTTCCTGCGGCGCCACCCAACGAACGTCTGCCACACGAATCGGGCGGGGCTCCTGGCTGGCAGCGATGCTGGCTTTGTAGAGAACCAGATCGACGACATAGCCATCGTAGCGGTGGGTGCGACGGGCGGTGGATCCGCCCACACTCACATCAACGCCCACGCGCTCTTGCAGCTCCCGCCGCAGAGCGGCCTCGTCGGTCTCACCCGTCTCGACCTTGCCACTGGGAAACTCCCATAGGCCCGCGAGAACAGCCGTCGAGCGTCGCTGCGTAATCAGGAATCGGCCTTGCTGCTCGATCACGGCAGCTACCACTCGGATGTGCGGAATTAGATCGTTCATGGTGTAGCTCCGAGGCTGCGAGCGTTTGGGCAGAGGGGCTTGGCTCGACACATGGATGTCAAATTACCCTCCCGTACTGGTGACATCGGCAGGCGCTGGCAGAACTTAAGCTCCATTCTTCCTATTCAACCTCATGGCGTCTGGTTTGATTCCGCGCCCTTTGTCTTGTTCCAAGAAATGGACCCTGGTGCTAGGCGCAGATCAGCGTAGGAGCAAGCCTTGCACGACGCCAATTTTTGGTCTTGGTGGGACAGTTGCCTACCCGAGGCCAGGCGTGTTCCGATCGCAGGCATCGAGCGCAAATTCCGCCGATGCTGCGCGTGCTTGCGCAGGATCTGCGCGTCGGCTAGTACGGCAATTCGACGGTGTGGCCGAGGAGGTCGAATTCGACCGACAGCGGCGATTGCCCGGTGAGATCCAAGCTGCGCGCATCGGGCTGGCTGCCGCCCACGCTCACGCGGAAGCGGCCCGGCTCCAGCACGCGAAGGCCGCGCTCGTCGATGAGAGAAAGATCACGCATCGAAAGTTCGAAAGAAACGCGGCGGGCCTCGCCTGGCAGAAGATGCACCCGCGCAAAGCCGCGCAAGCTGTGAAGGGGCACGCGACAGGAAGCCTCCAGATCGGCCAGATAGAGCTGCACCACCTCGTCGCCGGGCCGGCTGCCGGTGTTCTTGACCGTGACCGACACAGACGCGCTGGCGCCGGATGGAACCGGCGACGGCGACACCGCGATGTCCTGGTAGTCAAAGCGCGTGTAGGAAAGGCCGTAGCCAAAGGGATAGAGCGGCGATTTTTCCAGATAGCGGTAGGTGCGCCCCTTCATGCAGTAGTCTTTGAAATCAGGAACGTCGGCCAGCGAGCGCGGAAAGGTCACCGGAAGTCGGCCAGCGGGACTGACGTCACCGAAAAGAATATCGGCCAGCGCGTTGCCGCCTTCTTCGCCGGGATAGAAGGCCTGAACGATGGCGCCCACATGGTCGTGAGCCCAGGCAAGGTTGAGCGCGCTGCCTGAGATCACCACCAGCACCGTGGGCTTGCCCAGAGCCACGATGCTTTCCAGCAGGCGCGGTTGCAGGCCGGGCAGATCGAGATCCATTTTATCCCCCGCCGCCTCCGAATTGCTCGCATCCCCTTGCTCACCTTCAATCTCGGCGGACAGGCCCAGGCAGAGTACAACCATGTCGGCGCGCTCGGCGATGCTCACCGCTTCGGCCAGGTGTCCAGCGCAATCCAAGCCATCGGTCGCTGTTCCTTGTCGCTTGCAACCCGGGGCGTACCACACCTTAGTTTGCGCCGAGACCGCGGCGCGAATTCCCTCCAGTGGCGTCACCGCGCGCGACGGAGTTCCGCTGTAGTTGGCGCAAAGCACGTGATGGTCGTAGGCATTGGGACCGATGACCGCGACGTTGCGCAGGTCCTTGCGCAGCGGCAGAAGCCCGCGGTCATTCTTCAGCAGGACCATGGAGGCCGCGGCCGTGCTGCGCGCCAAGGCTCGGTGCCGATCGCAATCGTTGGTCTCGTAGGGAATGGACGCGTAGGGCACGCGCTCGGGCGGATCGAACAGACCCAGGCGCATGCGCGCGCGGAACAGTCGGCGCAGACAGGTGTCGAGATCCTTCTCGGCTACAAGCCCGGCGGCCACCGCGGCCGGGATGTGGCTGTAGGCGCAGCCGCAGTTGAGGTCGCAGCCAGAGTGCACCGCCAGCGCCGCCGATTCGGCGAAGCTGTTGGTCACCCGATGGCTCTGGTGGAAATCCTGGATGGCCCAGCAGTCGCTGACGACGAAACCGGCAAAGCCCCATTCCTCGCGCAAGATCCGGCGCAAGAGCGTGGGGCTGCCACAACAGGGCTCGCCGTTGGTGCGGTTGTAGGCGCCCATGATGCTTTCGGCCTTGGCTTCGGTGATACAGGCGTGGAAAGCGGGCAAGTAGGTTTCGCGCAGATCCTTCGGACTGACCACGGCGTCGAAGCTGTGGCGCAGGCCTTCGGGACCGCTGTGGACCGCGAAGTGTTTGGGCGTGGCCACCGTTTTCAAGTACTGCGCATCGTCGCCCTGCAAGCCGCGGCAGTACGCCACGGCCAGACGCGAAGTGAGGAACGGGCACTCGCCGTAGGTCTCATGTCCGCGTCCCCAGCGCGGGTCGCGGAAAATGTTGATGTTGGGAGCCCAGAGCGTGAGCCCCTTGTACAGGCCGCGGTCGCCCTTGCGCGCGTATTCGTGGTGCTTGGCGCGCGCCTCGTCGGCAATGGCCACCGCGACCTGGTGCAGGCGCGAAGCATCCCACATGGCGGCCAGGCCGATGGCCTGGGGAAAGACCGTGGCAATTCCCGCGCGCGCCACGCCGTGCAAGCCTTCGTTCCACCAGTTGTATGCAGGTACGCCCAGGCGCGGGATCGCAGGCGCCGCGTGCTGCATCTGCTGGGCCTTTTCTGCCAGGGTCAGCCGCGACACCAGATCTTGGACGCGCTCGTCGAGGGAAAGCTCGGCGTCGAGGAACGGATAGGCAGGCGTGTTTTCAGGCATGCGCGAAGATTCCGGCCTGGGCCATTGGTTAGACGATCTTACAAATTGCCGGGCAGTGACTCAAGCCTGTACCTACGCTCTTCGCCGCCGCAGGGTCAGCAACGACTCACACAACAGCAAGCCGATCATGACCGCGGCCAGACTGTGCCATAGTTCGACCCGGTGCTTGGGTGGCTTGGCACCGGATGATGTCACCGCGATGCGATCGGGCCTTTGCGCAGGATCGAGGCGCGCGGGGTTGGACTCGCGTGTGTCCAGGTTGACCACGAAGTCCAGCTCGGGCCGTGCCACGACCGTGCCGTCTGGACCGACCGCGCGTACGTGGTAGGTGCCCAGGCGATCGGTTTCGCTGTACAGGACGCTGCCAGCCGCGCTGGCTTGGTCGCGCCTAGCGACCCATACCGAGCCGTCGGGCCGCGACACCTCCAGGCGTTGATCGTCGCCCGCGAAAACCAGGGTTCGTGCCTCGCCTGCGCGCAACGAGGCGGTCTCTTCGTCGCTGGTGACTCCCACCAGGCGGCGCGCGGCTTCACGTACGAGGGGCAGAAAGCCGGTGTGGATGGGTAGGTCGGTCCACTCGCGGTCAACCGTGGTGGACAGCAACATCACGCGGCCCTTGCCCACCTGCTTTTCCACCAGAGCCGGCGCGCCGCTTTCGTAGCGCAGGATCACGCTGCGATTCGGGCTTTCGGGTGCGGGATCGAGCAGCATGTACTTGAAGAAGCGCGCGGACACCAGACCCTCGCCGCGTTCGGGAAAATTGGCCAGCAGGGGATGGCTGCGGTCGATGGGCGCCAGGCGTTCGGCTGGTCGATCGTCGACGATTTCGCCAGCGTGCTGGCCGGGCAAAGCCGAGGCCGTACGCGGCAGTCCCAGCGGCTGCGGCAACAGCTTGGCCATGCGCTCGTTCCAGATCGTTGTGTCCACGCGGTCGCCGACCGAAATGAAAAGCCCGCCTCCTGCCGACACGAATCGCGCCAAAGCCGCAGCCAGAGCTTGCGAGGGTTGCGCCAGATTGAGCAGGGCGACCAGGGTTGTGCCGTTCAAGCTTTCCGGCGTCACGTCGTCGGGCAGCTTGGTGGTTACCGCCGCGCCCGGCAGGCCATTGCGAAGCGCAGCCGCGAAAAAGAAAGGCTCGTCTTCGTTGCGCGTGGTGCGCGGATCGCCGTTGACGACGAGAACACTCATGGTGCGTGCCAGTTCCACATGGGCCAAGCGGTGATCGTCCAGGCGGAAGGCGTCGCCATCTATCTCCACCTCGACGTCGTGCGTGCCGCCGCCATCGCCCAGTCGGTGCAGGAAGCGCTTGTGGCCGCGCCCGCCCGGCGCGAGATCGACGAAACCTTTGGCCACCGAGACGCCATCCACGTTCAATGCCACTCCCAACGCGCGCGCCCCGGCTGCGGAAAAATCCGCCAGTTCAACGTCGACTGCGATCCCGCCGGTCCCCACTTCTGGCGCAGGCACCACGCTCACTTCCAGCGCCGCGCGATTTTCCCACGGGGCCGCCCGCGAAACGTCGTCGATGATAACCTCGGCCGCGCCTTCGGCGGGCAGGCCCGTGCCGGCCTCCCAGCCCGCGGCCTGCAGATCGGTGAAGAGATAGATGCGGCGTTTGACGTGCACTGATCCCGCGAGGATGAGCGAAGCGCTGCGCAGGGCACTGGCATAATCGGCCGGCCGCGCGGAACAGACGGTGCTCTCCAGGGCTTCGAGCACGCGTGCTCGCTCGGGGGAAAGCTCGCTGATCTTGGGGCTGGAACCCGCCGAGGCGACCAGCAAGGCCAGGTCCACGTCCGAGGGAAACTGGCGCAGCAACGCGCGCGCCCGGTCGCGGGCGCGTTCGAACATCGTCGACAAGCCAGCGCTGCGGCTCATGCTGGCAGAATCGTCGAGCACGATGACCGCGCTCTGCGCATCCAGGCTGGCCACCGGCAGGTCGGTTGTGCGCTCGGCGAACGGGCGGGCGAAGATGAGAGGCAAGGCCGCGGCCACGCCCGTGCGCGCCACCAACAGCAAAATTTCGCGCAAACGGCGGCGCGCCGAGATGCGCCGCTCGGAGCGCAAGAGCAGTTGCATGGCCGCAAAGCGCACCGGCTGTGCGCGCCGTTTGCCGATAAGGTGCACCAACCAGGGCAAGAAAGCCGCCAGCAGACCGAAGAGCAGCGAGGGCGCGAGGAAGTGCATCTACAGCCTCGCCGTGCGCTGTCGGTCGGCCAGAAAAGCTCGCAGCACCTCGGCCGGCGCAGCGTCGGTGCGTGTGAAGCGATACTCCACGCTGGCTTCCAGACAGGCCTCTCGCCAACGATCGCGAAAGGTCTGCGACTCGCGCTTGAAAGCCTGGGCCAGGTCAGGCGCCTGCGCGAGCAGGGTGCGCGTGTCACCCGGTTCCATTCCTTCAAAGAAGATCAGGTCGTCAAAGGGCAGCTCCACCTCGTCGGGATCGAGCAGATGAAACAGCGCCACGTCGTGTCCGCGCGCGCGCAGCTGGCGCAAACGTCCGGGCAAGGCGCCGCGCACTTCGTCGCCAGGCTCGTCCGGCTCGCTGTCGAGCAGGTCAGTCATGACAATGATCAGACTGCGCTTGTCGACAAGCTCGCCCAGGTGGCCGAGAGCGAGCGCCGCATCGGTGCGGCCCGCAGGCTGGGCTGCTTCCAACAGGCGGAAGACTTCGCGGATCTGCCCAGGCCGGGTCGAGGGCGGCAGGAAGCTGCGCGCCTTGTCGTCGAAAAGCAGTAGCCCCGCGGCGTCGCCCTGCTGGCCGACCAGATACGCCAGCGCGCTCGCCAAATAGCCGGCGTAGTCCAGCTTGGACACGCCCCGCCGGCGATAGCCCATGGAGGCCGAGGCATCGAGCACGAGAAAGGTGTGCATCTCGGTCTCGTCCTCGAAGCGCTTGACGTAGTAGCGGTCGGCGCGGCCCACGGCCTTCCAGTCGATGCGGCGGATCTCGTCGCCCGGCGCGTATTCGCGGTGCTCGGTGAATTCCACCGACGTGCCTGGGTGCAGATTGCGATGCATGCCGGAAAACGCGCCTTCGACGATGGTGCGGGCGCGCAGATCCAGGGAGGCCAGCCGCGCCAGTTCCATCGGGTCAAGCAACCCGGGCCGTTCGCCTGATGCTTTGCCGCCCTCGCTCACGGCCGGCTCTTAGTCCGGTTGCACGGTTTGCAACAGACGCTCGATGAGGGCGCGCGACGACACGCCGTCGGCTTCGGCGTGAAAGTTGCGCACCAGGCGGTGGATGAGCACCGGAGGTGCCATGCGGCGCACGTCTTCGATGGAAACCGCATAGCGGCCGTCGAGCACGGCCCGCGCCTTGGCCGCCAACACCAGGTGCTGCGAGGCGCGCGGACCAGCGCCCCACGCGACGTATTTTCCGACCGGCTCGGGCGAGGTCGGCGTCGGCCGTGTGGCGCGACACAGGGCCACCGCGTGGCGCAGAACATGGTCTGCCACCGGCACGCGCAGCACCAGGTTCTGCAAATCGAGAATGCGCTGGGGCGACAGCACCTTGCGCAGCACCGGGTGGTAGCTGCCCGCGCTTTGGCTGGCGATGCGCACTTCCTCTTCGGCACTGGGATAGCCCACGTCCACCTCGAACATGAAGCGGTCGAGCTGCGCCTCGGGCAAGGGATAGGTGCCCTCTTGCTCGATAGGATTCTGGGTGGCGAAGACCAGAAAGGGCAGGGGCAGGTCGTAGGTCGTACCCCCGGCCGACACGCGGTACTCCTGCATGGATTGCAGAAGCGCGGCTTGTGTCTTGGGTGGGGTCCGGTTGATCTCGTCGGCCAGGATGACGTTGGCGAAGATGGGGCCGCGCACGAAGCGGAACACGCGCCGGCCGGTGGTGCGATCCTCTTCCAGAACGTCCGAGCCGGTAATGTCCGACGGCATGAGGTCAGGCGTGAACTGGATGCGACCGAATGACAGGTCGAGCACGTCGGCCAGGGTCTGGATGAGCAGGGTCTTGGCCAGCCCCGGCACCCCAACGAACAGGCAGTGGCCGCGCGAAAACAAGGCAATCAAAAGGTGGTCGATGACCTCGTGCTGTCCGATGATGCGCTTGCCGATCTCGGCACACAGGACGCGTCGGGCGTCGCACAGCTCGCGGGCTGCCGCGACGTCGCGCTCGACGATCTCAGGCGCTTCTCCACTGATCGCTGCACCAGACGGGAGAACCGCCGCTTCCTGTGAGTCCGACATCGGCCACAGAATGCCACGCGCTTGAGCAAGCGGCAAAGGCTGTGCGGAGTCACGTATGGCGAGGTCTTTTGAGGATTTGGCCAGCGGCTGCAGCCGCCCGAGTATAATGGCGCTTTACTCGCCGAGATCCGCCGTGAAGATCTGTCCCTACTGCCAAAAGCAGCATCGGCCCGAGACGCGCACTTGTCCCATAACGGGAAAGTCGCTCGATGGTCCGACCCTGGGGAAGACCATGGTGGGCCTGGCCGCGCCGCCAAGCTTGGCCATGCCCGCGGGATTTCCCAGACCCGCGGCGGCCGCGAAATCGGAGTCCAAGCAGAAGACGCCGCCGGCAAAGCCTCTTGCGCCGGTGCTGCCCGCGAAGCCTGTGACGGCCGCGCCGCCGCCCGCAAAGCCTGTGACAGCGGCTCCACCTGTGAAGCCTGTCGCAGCAGCGCCGCGGGCAAGGCCAGCGTCGGCTCCTGTGCCAAGCCCGCCCAAGCCGGTCTCTCCTGCCGCGCTCCCTGCGCCGCCCGCATCTGCACCGGTCGCGCCGCCGCCCGCGCCTGCCCCACCAGCAGAGCCGCACGTGCCGGCCTGCCCCGGTTTCTTCGCCGAGGATGGAAAGAAAGGGCGCACGCTCATCATGCGCAGCCTAGTGGCGGCCCCACCTACCGACCCGGCGCCCGCTTCAGTTCCGCCCCCTCCTGCGCCGCCGATCCCCGTCGAGAGTCGCCCGCCGCCGGCCCCGCAGCCGATCCCCGTCGAGAGTCGAGAAGGTCCCGCAGGCGCGGTCGGCGTGAAACCCAACGCGCCGGTCCTGCCATCTTCCTCGCCGCTGCCGTCGACCGAAGCCCGCGTCCGGGCTCGACCGCCGGCACCGGCGGCGCGCCCGGCCGCACCGGCTCCCGACGCGGCCTCCGCGGCCCCGCTCGACGAAGGCATCACGGCGGTGGACTCAGTGCCGGTGGACTTGCCGCCTGTGTCCGCGCCGGTCGTGGCCGCGCCCGTTGCAGCCAGCCCACGCTGGCCGCAGCCAGGCCCTGCTGTTTTGCCGACCCGGGGCGGCATGGCCTTGCGCCAGCTGTCGGGGTGGGCGCGGGCCTCGGCGGATGCGCTGGACGGCCTGCGCTTGCTTGCCGAAGCGGGCACGATCTACTGGCGGAATTGGAGGCCGCTGCTGCTCCTGGTGGCCATCCTGTTGCTTCCCGTGACTGCCGCGAAGTCGTGCACAGTGGCCGCAGTTATGGGCTCGGCTGCGCCGAGTGCGCTGGTCGATGGCTCGGCCGCCACGGTCGATTTCTCGCGGGTCAGGCAGGAACTCACCCGTCGAGCCGAGGCCAGCCGCGCACAAGGGAAAATCGACAAGGCCGCGCTGGCCGAGCTGGCAGCCCTGGACACGGTTTCGGCGGCGGGCGCGGTCGGCGCCGGAGCCGCGGTGGACGTGCCCAGTCCAGTGGCTGTGGCTGCGCGTTGGCTCGCGGCGGTCCTGGTCACGGGCCTCCTGGTCTTTGGCCTGGCGGTCCCCCTGGCCTACGCGACCCTGACCGTGGCGCTGGTCGACCAACGCGCAGGCGGATCGCCGCCGGCATTCATCGACGTTGGGGTTTTGTTGTGGAGGCGACGGCTGCGTTTCATTACCGCCTTGCTGCCCGCGGCTTCGCTGGTGGCGCTGGGAAGTGCCTTGTTCTTCCTGCCCGGCTTGCTCGCAGCGATTTTGTTCTTGTTCGTTCCTGTTGTGGTTCTGTTCGAGCGGGCTGCTGGCAAGGCCGCGCTTCTGCGCAGCATCGCCCTGGTCAGGGCGGACGCCGTGCGCGTGGTTGTGGTTGCGCTGGCCGGCGCTGTCCTGAGTGCAGTGGTCTTCCTTTTGGCGGATCTGGTGCTTCCCGATAGCAGCCGTCGCATCATCGTGTTCCTGCGCGTCTTCTTGGGCGACCTGTTGATGATCGTGGGCTTGCCCGTGCCGGCCTTGGCGGTGGCTTGCCTGTACCTCGACCTGCGCAGCCGCGAGGGCGTGGACGCGGCCGCCCTGGCCCAGGCGGCTCGGCGCTAGGCCGTTCGTCGGTCCGGCCTTGCGAATGGCTCCAGCGGCTGGCGCAGGCGCGATCGATGCTAACCAATTGTAATCATTTGTCTTCTTTGCCAGCCCGCAATCCAGATGCACTTCTGTCGGGATATGTGGGTCCATTTTTTTGAGAGCCGGAGGCTTCTGGATGCTCTAACCTAATGGGGATAGGTATAGGGTGGACGAATTGGGTTTCTCGGGCAGTCCCCGATTCACCGCGCGCAGTTCAAGGAGGTCATCATGACCGGGCTACGATTGTTCAGCCGAACCAGTTGGCTGTGGCTTGACGGAGCGGCCGTTTTTACGGCTGCCGCTTTCCTGGCCTGCGGGGGCCCTGTGCCGATCGCAGGCAGCAGCAGCCTCACCGGCGGCGCGGGCGGGGGAAAAGGAACCAATACCAATCTCGGTCTGGATACGAAACCGAGCACGAACACCAGCACCGGCACTGACACCGGCATCGAAGTCAGCGCGGCCGACGGCGGGAACTGCGGCATCACGACTGCCCCGCTGAACAAGCAGCCGCCCGATGTGTTGCTGGTGCTGGACAAGACGGGCTCTTTGTTGGATGCCATGGATTCGACCAGCCAGTGTGCGGCCGGCTCCACCACCTGTCAGCAACGTTGGGCGACCTTGGTGGCCGGCCTCAACGCCGTTCTCACCAGCTCATCGACCAACGTGAACTGGGGTCTCGAGACCTTCAACTCGGACGGGAGCTGTGGCGTTGCTCCGCCGGAGGTTCGCCATTACGCCAGGGGCGGCTGGCGCCACCGCTGTGCAAACGTACATTGCCGGAATCACTCCCAACGGGTCCACTCCCACCACTCTCGCTATCACCACCGCCGTGACCTACTTGCAGTCCCTGACCGACCCGAACCCCAAGTACATCCTGCTGGCCACAGACGGAGAACCTAACTGTGTGGGTGGCAAAGGCGGAGGCGGAGGCGGCGCCTCGGACCTGCCAGCGGCCGAAAAAGAAGCCGCTGCGGCGCTTAACGCCGGGTACAAAGTGTACGTGCTCGGCGTGGGCCCCGAGACCGGAACCTGACCGCAACTCGCCTACAACGGCGGCACGACCGACTACTATCCCGCCCTCACGCCCGATGCGTTGACCACAGCCCTGGCGAGTATCATGGGCTCGGTGGTCAGTTGCACCTTCGGTCTGGGCACGGCTCCGCCGGTTCCCACCAATGTAGCCGTCCAGTTCAACAATGATTCCAGCATCAAGGCGCCGCACGATACGTCGCACACCAACGGCTGGGACTACACCACCCCCGCCAACACGAGCATCCAGCTCTACGGGTCGTGGTGCGACGACGTCACAAGTGGGAAATACACGTCCGCACAGATCCTGAAGGGCTGCCCTGGGGGCACCATCATCCAGAAATAGCGCGAGATCCTATCCCGGGCTCGGTTCTCGCGCGCGCGTGCGACCGCGCGCACCGTTGTTCGCTCCGCGCGCGTGTCCGGCCGGTCTTCGACCGACCAATACCCACGTGTAGTATACGGTATGATAGGCAATCAAGCCTACGTTTCATTCCTTGCAGGACAAGCCTGCCGACGGGTACGATCTAGCTAGTTACCAGGAGAAGCGAATGAGGCTTAACCAGTCTGTCAGCGGCCTGAGAGCAAAGATGTACCATCAGGTGAAAGTTTCTGTGCAGATATGGACGATCTGTGTTCTGGCGTGGACTGCCGGTTGCAGTGTCGACAACAGGGTCAGCGCGCCCAGCGATGCTCCAGTGGGGATCGGGTCGTCAGAGGCTGGGCCGCCAGGCCCTGAAGTCCCGATCCTGATCTTGGCTGAACCGCCGCGCACCAGCGACGGCGGTATCTGCCCAGCGCTGGCTTGCACCGCGGGGACCACGCAGTACTGTGGAGACATCGAGGACAAGTGCGGGCAGACCCTGCATTGTGGCGACTGCCCGGCAAGCGAAGAATGTAACAACCACGTGTGCAAAGGGACCAATTGTCTGGCAGCGTGCACGTTCGCGGGTGGGTCCTATTGCCGCGTGATTGGCGATGGCTGTGGCGGGACGCTCGACTGTGGGGCTACCTGCCCGCAGCCTGGCTGGACCTGCGGCACAGATCACATCTGTGAGGGCGATCCCAGCGTGTGCCAGGCCGCCACCTGTCTGGCGACTTCAGGCGACCACTACTGTGAAAAGATCGGGGACGGCTGTGGCCACACGCTCGATTGCGGGGCCGATTGTCCGGCGGGATGGGACTGTATCGACAGTGTCTGCGTGGGCTCGTCGACGGTGTGTCAGGCGTTGACCTGCGTGGCAGCCAGCGGCGACCATTATTGCGGAAGCATCGGCAACGGCTGTGGCGGGACGCTCGACTGCGGGGACGACTGTCCCGCGGGATGGACCTGCGACAACAACCTGTGCAAGGCCACGCCGCCTGTGTGCACCTTGGCGACCTGCCAGACGCCGAGTGGGGATCACTATTGCGGGACCATCGGCGACGGCTGTGGCGGGACGCTCGACTGCGGGGCTGACTGTCCCGCGGGATGGAGCTGCCAGGACAACGTTTGCGTAGGCGGCCCGCCGGCCTGCACGCCGGTGACCTGTGACACAGTCGGAGGGGGACGGTATTGCGGCGATGTGGGGGACGGCTGCGGGGGCACGTTGAAATGTCCCAGCGATTGTCCCCAAGCCGGATGGGTGTGCAACGCGGATCACCTGTGCATCGGGCCGCCTGTGGTCTGCACCAAGATCACCTGTGAGACCGCCAGCGGGGACCACTACTGCGGGATCGTGGGCGACAATTGCGGCGGGTCGTTGGATTGCGGGGCCGACTGCCCGAATGGCTGGACCTGCGCAGACGATCACATTTGCAAGGGGGCACAGCCATTCTGTCTGCCGCTCAGCTGCACGACATCGAGCGGGGATCGCTACTGTGGAACCGTGGGCAACGGCTGTGGGGGCACCTTGGACTGCGGGGACGATTGCCCGGTGGGTTGGACCTGTGGCGACGACCACATCTGCAAGGGCGATCCGGGCGTGTGCACGCCGACAACCTGTGATGCGCCCAACGGAGACCACTACTGTGGCACCATCGGCGACAAGTGCGGCGGCACGCTCGACTGCGGAACGACTTGCCCCAAGGCAGGATGGTTGTGCAGCGACAATATTTGCAAAGGCGACCTGACCTGCCAGCCCCTCACTTGCGTGGCACCGAGCGGCGACAATTACTGTGAGGCCATCGGCGACGGCTGCGGCGGGACGCTCGACTGCGGCTCCACCTGCCCCAAAGCAGGTTGGGTGTGTGTCGACGGCCTGTGCAAAGCCGGCCCGACTTCGGGTTGCGTCGCGCGAACCTGCACCATGACCTCGGGCGATCAGTACTGCGGAACTATCGGCGACGGCTGCGGCAATTCGGTGGACTGCCCAGCGACTTGCACCAAGCCAGGGTGGGACTGCACGGATCACCTGTGCAAGGCTGGACCCACGGCCAACTGCACGCCGCTGGCTTGCACCACCGCGAACGCTGACCAGTACTGCGGAATCATAGGCGACGGCTGCGGCAACTCGGTCGATTGCGGAACCATCTGCAACAAAGCCGGGTGGACCTGCGAAGAGAACCTGTGCAAAGGCGAGCCGCCGGTTTGCACGCCCCTGACTTGCACCACCGCGAGTGGCGACCAATATTGTGGAACTATCGGCGACGGCTGCGGCCATTCGTTGGATTGTGCGAGCACCTGCAGCAAGACCGGGTGGACTTGTGACAACAACCTGTGCAAGGGAGCGCCCGGGGTCTGCACGCCGGTGGCCTGCAATCCGGCTTCAGGCGGCCAATACTGTGGAACCATCGGCGACGGCTGTGGCCACTCTATTGCGTGCAGCGCGGACTGCTCGGCGGCGGGCAGTGGGTGGGTGTGCAGCAACAACCTGTGCGTGGGCGGCCCGACCTGTCAGCCGCTGACCTGTGCGGCGTCGAGCGTGGACAGCTACTGCGGGTCAATCGGCAACGGCTGTGGCGGGACGCTCGCGTGCGGCACAACCTGTCCCAAGGCGGGCTGGGTGTGCACAAACGGCCTGTGCAAGGCAGGACCCAGCGCCGGCTGCGTGCCCGCCACCTGCACCACTGCGAACGGCGACCAGTACTGCGGCACCGTCGGCGATGGGTGCGGCAACTCGCTCGACTGCGGCAGCACGTGCACAAAGGCCGGCTGGACCTGCCAGGACCACCTGTGCAAAGGCGGCGTAGGCGTGTGCACGCCGCTGGCCTGCACGACTGCGAATGGCGACCAGTATTGCGGAATCGTCGGCGATGGGTGCGGCAACTCGCTCGATTGCGGCAGCACCTGCAGCAAGACCGGATGGACGTGCCAGAACAACTTGTGCAAGGCAGGACCGGGCGCTGGCTGCACGGCGCTCACCTGCGCCACGGCCAGCGGCGATAACTACTGCGGCACCATCGGCGACGGGTGCGGCAACTCACTGGCTTGCGCAGCCACCTGCCCCAAGACCGGCTGGACTTGCCAGAACAACCTGTGCAAGGGACCGCCAGGCGTGTGTACCTCGCTCACTTGCAATCCAGCCTCAGGCGGCCAGTATTGTGGCGCCGTGGGCGACGGGTGCGGCAATTCGCTTGCTTGCAGTACGGATTGCTCGACGGCCGGCAGCGGCTGGGTGTGCGGCAGCAATAATGTGTGCGTGGGCGGACCGAGTTGCCAGAAGCTGAGCTGCAACAACGCGAGCGGAACTCAGCAGTACTGTGGGACGGTGGGCGACGGGTGCGGCGGCACGCTAGGCTGTGCAGCCACCTGCGCCAACGGAACGCCCTGCGGGGCCGTGACGCCCAATGTTTGCGAACCTTGCGGCGGCCTGTGCCTGAACCGCGTGCGCTGCAGCGGCACGGCCAACACCAGCATCAGTGGCACCGTGTACGATCCCGCGGGCTACAACCAGCTCTACAATGTGATTGTGTCCATTCCCAATGCGGCGTTGGACCCGATCCCGACCGGGGTGACCTGTTCCACCTGCGACGGCCAGGTATCAGGCCAACCGATCGCCTCGGCTCTGACCGATGCCAATGGGCACTTCCAGCTCAACAACATACCCTGGGGCGTGGATTTCCCGCTGGTCATGCAACTGGGCAAGTGGCGTCGCCAGATCACAATTCCTGCGTCGATGGTCACCAACAAGTGTGGCGACAATCCGATTACCGAGACCAAGCCAGTCACCCTGTTGCGCCTGCCGAGAAACATCCACGATGGCGACAACAACGGGCTGTACACCAGCATCCCCAAGATCGCGATAACGGCAGGGCATGCTCAAAATACCAATAATACGCCTACCACCGACGAGCGCCTGCATTGTCTGCTGCGCCGGATCGGCGTCGATGCATCTGAGTTCACATTGCCCAGTAGCACCGCAGGCTCGGTTCGCCTGTACAACCAGTCGAAGAGCGCAGACACCTGCAACCAAATATCGGGGATCACCGGAACCTTCCCTGACGCCACGACGACTCTGTGGGATAGCGCGACTGACCTGAACAAGTACGACGTCATCCTGCTCAACTGTGGCGGCGCCCAGGTTGACCCCACTTCCACGGGCGGCCAGGCCTTCATCCCAAACCCGGCGGCGGTCACGCTGTTGAAGAACTACGTCAACGCTGGTGGGCGTGTGTTCGCCGAGCACTATCACTGGGCGTGGATCAAGTCCTTCACGGGCTATCCCTCGGCCTTCGGGCAAGATGTGGCAACTTGGTATGACCCCGCAAAGAACGGTGGAACAATTGGAACGGCTTCACGGGATACCCTCATCGATCAATCATTTCCAAAGGGTATTGCGTTTGCCAGCTGGCTGTCCAATGTTGGCGCATCCACGACCCCTGGGCACCTCACACTGTCGAGCAGCGTGAAGTACACCGCCATCGACCAGATCAAACCGCCCTCGCAGCGATGGATCTTCGAGCCTCTGCCTTCGGATGCTGGGGTTTCGCCCCCGGACGCAGGTGTCACGGGTGCGCAGGCCCAATACACACACTACTTCTCTTTCAACACGCCCATCGGCGCTACCGTTCAGTGCGGGAAGTTCGTCTACACCGCGCTGCATGTGACCGACGCCGCATCCGCCCAGTTTCCAGGAGATCCGGACACGAGCGCGGGCAACGTATTCCCGGGATGCTGTTCCACTCGCACCGCGCTTTCGCCGCAGGAGAAGGCGCTGGAGTTCATGATCTTCGATCTCTCGGGGTGCGTGAACTCGGTCGACTTGCCGCCCACGCCGCCGCCCACGGCTGGAGCCACGCCTCCGGCGGCACCACCGCCACCCGCGGCACCGCCGCCTCCTCCACCACCGCCGCCACCGGCAGCGGCCCCGCCGGCTGCGGCCCCACCAGCGGCGGCTGCGCCGCCGTCTCCGCCACCCCCACCGCCGGCTGCCACGCCGCCCGCAGCATCGGTCCCGCCGCCGCCAGGAACGCCGCCCCCGTCGGCTGCGCCGCCCGCGGCTTCAGCTCCGCCGCCGCCAGGCGCACCGCCGGCGCCGGCTGCCCTGCCCGCGCCGCCACCACCACCACCACCGCCGGCCTCTCCTCCGCCGTCCGTGCCCCCAGCGGTTGCGCCACCACCAGCGGCCGCTCCACCCCCGCCTCCGCCTCCGCCCGCGCCACCGCCTGCCCTACCGCCGCCCAGCACGCCGGACCAGAAATAGACAGCTACTCCGGGTTCGACAGCACGTGGCGCTGGACATCGCTACTCCAAGAAGTCCCAGGATACTTCTTGATCATGAGCACGGCCTCTTCCCGGGCTTCGTCGAATCGCTGCAGGTTGGTAAGAGACCTGACGACGGTCCATTCGAATTCCGGCGCGTCGGGGCTGTCGGGAAAGCGCGCCAGCGCCTCTTTCGCCAATACCAGCGACGACGCCGGATTCGACGCGGCCAAGTCGTGAAGTTTGGCCGACAGTGCAGCCTCGGTCAGGAGCACACCCGCATCGTTGCCAGCCGGTGGGCGACGACGAGCCACTTCCTTGCCAGCGGCGTCCCGGGACGGCATCACCGGCAAGGATCGAGGGGTCGCGTCGGACTTGGCGACTGGAGTGGTGGCGACGCCTGGCTCTTGCTTCTCGACCGGGGATGGATGCTTGCGGTGCAGGGCAAGTGCACCAAGTTCAACCAGTAGTGCGATGACAGTCAGTGTTTCCAGGAAGATGGCTGCGGGCTTGGACATGACGTCCTCGACCGTCGTCTCTAGGGGTTGGGCGGGTGGTTCAGCAGGTGGCGATCGACGTCGGCGGCAAAGTCATTGCCTGGATACTTCTTGACCATGATCCGGGCCGCGTCCTCGGCCTCTTTGTAGTGCTCCATATTGGCCAGAGCCTTGACGAGGTTCCATTCGAATTCGGGTGCGTTGGGGCTGTCTGGAAAACGAGCGAGTGCCTCTTTCGCCAACTGCAGCGACAAAGACGGGTCCGATGCCGCCAGGTCATGCAGTTTGGCCATCAGCGATGTCTCGTCCAGGCGCTTCCCCGCGTCCGGCTCCCCTGGCTTTCGCAGCCTGGGTCCGGCAACCAAGGGGGCGGGCAACGGCGGGGCAGGCTTGGCGGCAGGCGCCGCCGGCTGGGACGGGATCGCGGACGCAACCGAATCCTGAGCCTGGGGCGGCGTCAGACTCGGTCGCCTAGCTCGCAGAGCGAACACGCCAAGCAGCACCGCCAACGCGATCACGCCGAGGGTTCCCAGGACTACGATTGCAGGCTTGGACATGACATCCTACGCAGCAACTTTACCTTGCTTGAGTTGCCAAGCAAAGACAACCGCGACCGCGCCGGCTTTGATTCTACTTCAGACTCGGTATTAGATCGCGCGTGATGGTGTGGCTGTCCGAGTAGACGGCCTTGATGTTTGCCACGGTGTTGTTCGATGTCTCGTAGCCAGCCCAGATATTGAAGAGTATCCAGGGCGCCGCCGTGGGGAACATGGCGCTGGGGGTTGGAATCAGCCCGGTCTCGTGCAGTGCGATCGGCATGGTGCTGCCCATGATGCCTTTGCAGCTGCTATAGAGCGAGGTGAAGGGCTGGTTGCTCCCGTAGGTATCGCCGCCCGAAATGTCGACCATGGTCGGGCCTGGCCAATAGGCGGAAGTCGGAGAGCCACTGTAGGGCATGAGCCAGATGATGTTGTTGTTGCCTTTGGTGGTGGTCAGGTAGTTGAACGCGTACTTCCACAATGCGATGAACTCGGCTCCTGTTCCCTTGCTCCACCAGAACCATCCGTTGGATTGCGTTTCGTGAAAGAGCGCCAAGATCACTGGCATGTTGACGGCTGCCATGGCCTTGAATTGAACCGTCATGTAATCGAGCCTGGCATTGAAGGCCGTGTTCTCAGCGGTTCCGGCGGTTATCACGTTGGTGAAAAAACCGCTGGGAGGAGTAGACTCGGAGCAGTTGGTGCCGGTGTAGCAGTCGTTCATGCAGGTTGTGCCGGACACTGGCATGCCCTGGTGGTAGCGATACATGACCAGCCCACCCGCGTTCCAGTGGGCTATGGCATGTGTCGTGGAAATGTTGACGCCCGTGCAGCCAGCGCTGCTGTGGTACGCAAAATCGGTACCAAGAATCGCCGGGGTCTTCATGCCCTGGGTGGCGTACCAACTGACGTCAGTGGGATTGTCGTTCCAGTTGGCTTCCTGCTGCCCTGACAAGACGTGGTTGCCGTATTGTTGGTACAGGTAGCAAAGCGCGTTCTTCACCTGTTGCGAGGCATTGGGCGTGACGGGCGAGACATTGCATGGACTGCCCCCATTCGAGGTTGCGCCACCGGCTGAAGTGGTGCCGCCAGCCGAGGTCGCACCGCTGGTCTTGGCGCCGCCAGTCGCAGTGGCACCGCCGCTGGTCTTCGTGCCGCCAGTCTCGCTGGAGCCGCCGCTCGTCGTCACCCCACCGGGCGAAGTGGCGCCGCCGCTGGTCTTGGCACCGCCGGTCGATGTGTTGCCGCCGATCACGGCGCTGCCACCCAGAGCGATGCTGCCGGCGGCCGCAGCGGCGCCGCCGCTGGTCTTTGCGCCGCCCGTGGAACCCGCGCCCCCGGCCGAGGTGCTGCTGCCCGGGGTGCTGTTGCCGGCGACCACGGCGCTGCCGCCCGGAGCGATGCTACCGGCGGCCGCAGTGGTTCCGCCCGGTGCGCTCGAGCCGCCGTTCGAGACGCTGCCGCCCACTTCGGTGGCACCTGCAGGGCCGCCCTGCCCAGCTCCGCCGTAGGTTTGGCTTCCGCCACTTTCACTCGCCGTCGCCGTGCCCGCCGCGCTGACCGCACCGCCGGTTGCGCTTGTCTCACCGCCGGTCGTCGTGACGCCGCCGGTTCCTTGTGGACCTGAGTTGAGGCCATTCGGTGTTCCGCCATCTGAGCAGCTGAGAGAGGCCGCCAGGGAAGCTGTGAGGGCCAAGCCGAAAATTCTCTTCATGCGATGTCTCCTTGGTCTGACGAGCGTTTGGGGGCGAGGCTGAACACTGCCTATCTCGCCAAGGGCAGGACACGCGGCGAAGCTTCCATCGATTTTGTTCGCGAGCACCGGCCGTTGAATATGATTCGGTGCGCTCGCTCGATCGCCGCGCCATTTCAGGGCGCGGGATCAGGCCTTGCCTGCGTCTGTCGCACTCGGCGTGGTATCGCGAGCGAAGTCGGCCTGTGCGCGGCGGGCGTCAAGCCAGGGCAGGAGCAGGAGCGGAAGCACCTCGACGACGGCGCTCAGGCCGAACATCGCGGGTGCTGGAATGCGTTCGGCCAGGCGTCCGCCCAGCTTCTGTGCCGATGCGTCCTTCACGTTGAGCAGCGCCATGTAGATTTGGAAATGCGTGGCAGCCACGCGTGGGTTGGTGAGATCCATAAAAAGCGCCATGGTGGTGGCGTTGGCCACGCCGGCCATCATCCCTTCGACGATCGTGAAGGTGAGCAGCACGGGGAAGTGGCCCCACAGCCCTCGGCACGCGGAAAACGCCAGGTTGAGGCCGGCCACTCCCAGGCATGCGCCCAGCAGCGTGCGACGGCAGCCGAGGCGATCGCCCAGCGCGCCGCCCAAGAGGGAGCCCAGCGCGCCCACGATTCCCCCGAGAGTTGCCAGCGACGCCACCTGCTGTTCGGAAAAGCCGAGCTGATTGCGAAACAAAGGATAGCTGAGCGGGAAAGTCAGGCTGTCGGCCACGTCGACGAGCAGGGCAAAGGCCACGGCGAGCAGCACGACACGGGTCGAGAAGGCGCGCAGGGTCAGGCCGAGCAGGCGCGGGCGCTGCGCGGGCCGGGGCGACTCGCGCACGCCGAGCACCAGCGTGGCTGGCACCAGCAGCAGCGCAACGGCCAGGCCAAACGCAGCCGGCCAGCCAGCCGCGTTCGCGACCCACAGCAGGCCCTGGCCGCCCAACACCACGCCTGCAAATTTTCCCGCGGACATGATGCCATTGGCGCGACTGCGCTCGTTCTCGGCCAGAAGATCGATGGCCAGCGCGTCGGTGCCCACATCTTGGGCTGCAGCCAGAAGATTGTGCAGGAAAAGCAGAGCCAAGAACATCGACCGGTCGGCCAGCGGGTTCGCGAATGCCATGGCCAGCAAGGTGAGCGCCATCCCGACCTCGGCCAGCAGGATGAAAGGCCGTCGTCGGCCCAGGCGGCCGAAGGACAGGCGGTCCACCAGCAGCCCGATCACGGGCTTGCCCGCCCACGGCAGTGAAGCCACGAACATGAGATCGCCGAGCCCAGTGGGCGAGACACCCAGCGACGTAAGGCGCAGAACGATGGCCACCGTGAAGAAACCCCAAGGCACGCCCTGGGCAAAGTAGAGCCCACCGAAGATGAGCAGGCGCGAACGGAGCGTGGTGCCCGAGGTCACGCGGGCATCATAAGCTGCATTGGGGCGACCCGCGCGCCTACCTAGATCCAGGGTTTTGCGGCGACCGGCCGCGCCTCTCGGCTATACTGGCAAGACGATGACCATGAGTCGTTCATGTCTCTGCACTCTGGTGACGATCATGTTCGCAGCCGGATGCGGCGGCACAGGTGCGAAGACAGTCGGTTTTCGCGACGGCGGCGCTGGTTCGATCGCGGCGACCGGCGGCAGCGTCGCGACGGCTGGCTCGAATGGTCAGATGGACGCTGCGCTGGGTGGCACCGCAGAAAGCGCAGGCGGAACAGCCGGGGCGGGAGCAGGTGGAAGCGCAGGAGAAGGCGGCGGAACGACGAGCCCTGGTGGAACCATGGCCACAAGCAGCGGCGGAGCTGCGGGCAACAGCGGTGGAGTGGTGACGAGCGGCGGAACCTTGGGAAACACCGGCGGAATGGTTGCGAGTGGCGGAACCACAGGAAACGCCGGCGGAGCCACGGGGAGCAGCGGCGGAATGATAACGAGCGGCGGAACGACGACTGGCAGCGGCAAGGTGACGAGCGGCGGAACGACCAGCAGTGGCGGCAGCAGCGTCTTGGCGGGCAGCGCGGGCGGAACTGCAGGCAGCGGCGCAGCTGGAAGCAGTGGGGCGAGAGACGCTGGGGTGGCTGGCGCCGGGGGAACCCGAGACGCCGGTTCAACATCGACAACAGGAGGAGCAGGTGGTTCTACGAGCGGTAACTGCACCACGCCGCCGGCGCCCAGCCCGCTTGTTGGTTGGGCTACGGTGTCAGGCTCGACCACAGGAGGCGGCAACGCCGCGCCGGTCACGGTCACCACGCTTGCGGCTCTGCAAAGTGCCGCGAAGGGCACGACCGCGGCCGTGATCTACGTCCAGGGTGTGCTGGAGGCGGGAAGCGTGACCATGGGCTCCAACAAGACAATTGTTGGCGTGTGCGGGGCCGAGATCCATGGGCACATCGGCATCAACAAGCAGACCAACATCATCATTCGCAACATCAAGATCGTCGGCTACGCAGTCGGCAGCTGCAGCCTTGATCCGGACTACTTGTCGGCCACGGGCTGTTCCTCAGGTAATGATGCCATCACCGTTCAAGGTCAATCGGATCACCTGTGGTTCGATCACGACGACATCTCGGATGGCACCGACGGCAATCTCGACATCACCCATGCCTGCGACTTCATCACCGTATCGTGGACCAAGTTCCACTACTCGTCTGCGCGCACCGATCAACACCGGGTCCGATTCGACCGGCGCCAATGGGCATCGCTTCAGCAATTTGGTGGGGCATTCCGACAGCAATGCCAGCGAGGATACCGGGCACCTGACTATCACCTGGCATCACAACTGGTGGGGGGATTTTGTCGTCGAGCGCCAGCCGCGCGTGCGCTTTGGTCGGGTGCACCTGTTCAACAATCTGTATACGTCGACCGTCGACAACTACTGCGTCGGCGTGGGCGTGGGCGCGAATCTTCGCACCGAGAACAACGTGTTCGTCGGCGTCAAGACGCCTATTGATACGACTGACTACTCCGATGCCACCAGTGCCATCCGGTCCACGGGCAACGTGTATCCGGCGGGAGATTCGGCGGCTGACTTGAACGCCAGCAGCGTGTTCGATCCAGGGTCGAGCTACACGTATACCTTGGACGATACCGCCGGCCTGCAAGCGGCGATCGAGAGCGGCGCCGGGCCGAAGTAGCCCCCGATCCAAATCAGCGTCGCCAGACAAGGTTGTTCAGCAAGGCGATGGCGACGCTGACGATGGATTCCCCGGCAATCGCCCCGGAGGCCAGCGGAACCACGTAGCAGTCCGCGTGCGCGGGACGACGCCGCGCCCAGTACCAGGCCAGCACAGCGCCGAGGAGCATGGAGAAGGGATTGAAGAAGGGCAGGATGAACCCCAGGCCCAGACCGGTGGGCGAGGGGAGCCACTTGCGGTACTGGGGCAAAGCGCGTTCGAACACGACCAGCAGGACGCCGGCGCCAAAGCCCCACCAGACGCAGGTGAGGGCCATGGGGTGAAGGTTGTGCAGCCCGCCCTGAAAAACTCGGGCCGCGGCCAGCCAGGCTTGGGCTGATGGCGCCGGGAAAACGGCAGGGCCGCCCGACGTCCCGGTCAACACACTGGTATCGGGCACCAGCAGGCGAAAGCCGAACACGCTGGCCGCGGTGCCCGCGAAGATGCCAAGAAACTGGGCCACATATTGCCGTCGCGGATGCGCCCCAAGCAGATAGCCCGACTTGAGGTCGGTCAACAGGTCCGCGCTCGAGGCGGCTGCGTTGGCCGTGATACTCGCCGTCATGAGGTTGGCGGTCGCGTTCTGTGGAATCAACATGCCGTACACCAGTTGCGTGACCTTGCCGAGCGCGCCGACGGGCGTGATGTCGGATTCGCCGGTGGCCCGGCAGGCCACCAGGCAGAGAAAGAAGGTCAGGAACACCGCCAGCAGACCGAGGTGCCAGGGAATGCCGAAGTAGAGGTGGCCGAGGGTCAGCACGCCCGCCGTGGCCACCAGCGTGCCAGCGGCGAACCAGCTTGCGGGCACTTCAATGGTCGCATGCGCTTGCGGGCCGCGCCGCCTGACCATCCCGCGCAGGGCACGAGCCATCGTGGGGCCCTGAAAAGCAAGACCAAGCAAACCCTCGGCGATCATCATGGGCGCGCCCACCCAGACCCCGATCTCGCGCCAGGCATGGGCCGGACTGTGCACAGCCCCTGCCGCCAGCCCAGCCGGCCCGACCCAATAGCAGAGCAACAGCCCACCGAGGACCATGGACATGCAGATGCGCGGACCGGTCAGCGCGCCGGCCGCGATCATGACCAGCTTGTTGTCGAGCAGGATGTTCCAGTCGGCAGCGCTGAACGCGGCGCCGGTCGTCGGGTTGCGGCCTCGGGTGGGCAGCCAATTGAAAATGGGTGAGGTGTCTGGAACCAGGCCCTTGCGCGTGCCTGGCGTGTCGCCCGGCCGCAGAGGCAGGTCCATGATAATGGGAGGCACGCTGGCGACGAGCGCGGCATAGAACAGGGCCTTGGCCTTGGCGGTCGCTTCGCGGCCCTGGCTGAACAACGACTGCAGGGTGACCGCAGCGGCGATGCCCGACGGGAAGCGCAAGCGTTCCTGATTGATCATGTTGCGCTTCATGGGCACGGCCAGCGCCACCCCCAGCATGGACAGAAAGAAGACCCAGACGGCAAGCACAGGCCAGGGCAATTGATGGCCAGCTGGATCCTGCGGCGACATACTGAGCAGGAGCAGCGCCGGGACCGAGGAGACCATGGCATTGCCGGTGGAATACCCTGCGGCCGAAGCTGTGGACTGCAGGCAGTTGCTTTCGAGGATGGACAGCGGCGAGCGGGCCAGGCCGACCTTCAGGCAGGCATTCCACAGGGCGAACGAAACGATGCAGGCCGTGATCGCCACGCCCAGGCCCCACCCGGTCTTCAGGCCCACGTAGAGATTCGTGAACGCCAGCAGGATCCCGAGCAGCGAGCCCATGATCACCGCACGCAGGGTGAGCTGCGGGACGTCGTCCCCGCGGAAAACCCGGCGGTACCACTCATCTTCGTCAAGCAACGCGACCTCGGCGGGCGAGATGTCGAGCGGGCGTCCGCGCGCAATTTCTGCGGGCGTCTGCGCCGGCTTCTGAAACAGGGCCATGGGCACCCTTGTACCTTGATCGCTGGGATGTTCACAGGCCCAGCCCTGACCGTCTGGTCCATGCGATTGGCGCTGCCGGTCAGCGGGAGGATTCACATTCAAGGAAGGTTTTTCGCTCATCGTTACATTTCCAGATGAACCAGAGATGAACGCCCCTGCTACTGAAGAGGGCAGACGGTGCATAAGCTTCAGCTTGCTCAATCAATCGGGGGATTCGACATGACTCAATTCACTCAGGCTTCGATTCGCCTCACGGCGCTGGCAGGTCTTTCACTAACCCTGGCTTTGAGCGGGTGCTCGGGAAACAGCACGTCCGGAACGGGCCAGTCCAGCGGCGGCAGCGCGGGAGGTGCCGCCGTGGCCGGAGGCGGTGCAACCAGCGCGGCGACTGGTGGCAGCCCTAACGGCGGGACCACGGCAAACACGGTGACGTCGGGAGGAAGCATTCAACCTGCCGCTGGCTCAACCACCGCGGGTGGGACAGGCGGAGGCGTTGCCACGAGCGGCACCTCCAGCGCCACCGGTGGCTTGACGGTCACGGGTGGCTCTAGTGCGACCACGGCGCCCGGGGGAAACACGGCAACGAGCGGCTCGACGTCTGCTGGGGGAGCGGCTGGTGGCACCACGACTACTCCTCGCGGCGGCAGCACGGGAGCCATCGGGGGATTCACGGGCGGCCCGCCTAGCGGGGGAAGGACAGGCGGCAGCACGGCCATCGGAGGAACTGGCGGCGCCAGCGGTGGATCCACGGTTGTCGGTGGGACCACGGCCACCGGTGGCTCCAAGCCCATGGGTGGTACCACCAGCGCAGGTGGAACCACAGCGTCTGGCGGCAGCATCGCGGTCGGCGACGGCGGCCTCCTGTCCGCGGAGACAGCGGGCATCCATTGCTTCAACTGGGCCGACGCGGGCGATAACTTCCAAAAAGGGGCGCTCGTCTTGACCGGCCTGTCCGCCACGGACTCGTACGACACCGTTCTCGCCTCGTCCAATGCGATCATCTCAGGCTTCAAGACGGTGTTGGGCGCGACCGCATTCCGCATGCCGATCAACGAAACAACGGTCAACACAGCTACGACGTGGGCTGCCTACAAGGGCATTTTCGATGCGGCTATCAGCCAAAACATGAAGGTGATCGTTGCGTACTGGTTGCCGCCGGGTAGCAATCATATAGCCGACATGACCACGTGGAACACCATGTGGAGTACGGTCGTGGCTGCGTACGGAACCAGCGATCTGGTCTATTTCGACGTCTTCAACGAGCCCTCGGGATACAGCGCAACTGCCTTCATCACCCTCGTCCAGCAATGGATGACGGCAAACCCGAGCGTTCCCGCGAATCGGGTTATCGTGGCCGGAACCACCACTGACATCGACGTCAATCAACAAGGGGCCGCCCTACCCGACTGCCTCCTCTCGCTTCACATTTATGACAGCGTCGGGAACACTGTGGCCGCTGCGGAGGCCGCCCTCAAGACGCACGCGGGCCCCTACTACAACCGGACCATCGTCACCGAATACACCGGCGCCAGTCTCTTCCTGCAGGGCCTTACGACCCAGATGAAGGCTTATGGAATGGGGAGCTGCTACTGGGCAGGCCTGGAAGGCACCAGCGGCGTCGCCAAGCTGAGCGGCACGGCGCCGAACTATACAGTCACGGTGAACAATGCTGCCAACCTCACCCTGATCCAGTCAGGTTGGACCCAGTAGGGTGACAGGGGGTTGACAGCGGGCCGGACTCTGTCAAGAGTTCCGTCCATGCGAAAAACCACCGTTCTGGCCCTCCTTGTCGCCTCTGCTTCTCTTGCGTGCAAAGGTGAAGCAGAAGTGAAGACTCCTCCGACACCAGCTCCGGCTCCTGCCAAGCCGGCTCCGCCCCCGGAACCGGCGCAGATTCCGGCGCCGGCTGACGTGGCTGCGGCACCCGCCGATGCGGAAAAGTCGACGACCGGCCTGGCTTCCAAGGTCTTGCAAAAGGGTACCGGCACCGAGAAGCCCAACGCCTGGGACAAGGTCAAGGTGCACTACACCGGCTGGATGACCAACGGCAAGATGTTCGACAGCTCGGTCCAGCGCGGTCAGCCCGCGGAATTCCCGCTCAACGGCGTGATCAAGGGCTGGACCGAGGGCCTGCAGCTGATGGTGGTGGGCGAGAAGCGGCGCTTCTGGATCCCGGCCAACCTGGCCTATGGCGAAACGCCCCGACGTCCGGGCGGTCCTTCGGGTCTGCTGGTTTTCGATGTTGAACTGCTCGGCATCACCGCAGGCGTCAAGCCGCCGACGGTTCCTGCGGACGTGGCGGCTGCACCCAAGGACGCCAAGAAGACCAAGTCGGGCCTGGCCTACAAGGTCTTGCAGAAGGGCAAGGGCAAGGTCCACCCCAAGGCCGAGGACACGGTGCTGGCCCACTACAGTGGCTGGACCACTGACGGCAAGATGTTCGACAGCTCGGTCCAGCGGGGCCAGCCCGCGGAATTCCAGCTACAGGGCGTAATCAAGGGATGGACCGAAGGCGTGCCCCTGATGGTCGAGGGAGAGAAGACGCGCTTCTGGATCCCGGCCAACCTGGCCTACGGCGATCCGCCCCCGCATCCTGGCATGCCGGCCGGCATGTTGGTCTTCGACATCGAGCTGATCTCGATCAAGAAGAAGTAGCGGCCTGCCCATGACTGCGGCTCGTCGGGAAACTGCGGCCAGCGCAGTTCGGCCAGCGTGCGCGCGAGCGGTAGGGTGACCGGCCGGCGGAACGCGGTCCGCGTGAGCGGTGGCGGTAGCGTGAGCGGCAAGCGTGGGCGGCGAGCGGCACGCGATTCGTCTTTCCGCCCACCCCACACGAACTCGCTCACCCTCACGCCCTCCCTAGCCGCCAGCCGCTAGCCGCGTCCCGGCCTCAAAACCGTCTGGGTGGCTCTTGTGCCAGGCCCAGGCGGTTTCGACGATCTCGCGCAGGCCGTAGCGCGGCTGCCAGCCGAGCGCCGCGCGCGCCTTGCGGTTGTCCGCCCACACAGCCGAAGGATCGCCGGGACGGCGACCCGTGTTCTCCGCCGCGATGTCCACACCACTGGCACGGCGAGATTCGCGCAGGACCTCGAACACCGACGCGCCCTTGCCGGTGCCCAGGTTGAACACGTCCGAACGGTTGTGCTGGCCGAGAAAATCCAGGGCACGGGCATGGGCCTCGGCCAGATCCAGCACGTGGATGTAGTCGCGGATGCCGGTGCCGTCGGGCGTGGGGTAATCGGTGCCAAAGACCAGAACCTTGGCGGCTCGGCCGGTGGCCGCGTTCATCACCAGCGGGATGAGGTTCTGCACGCAGCGCGGATCTTCGCCGTTGCTGGCATCCAGCGCGGCGCCTGCGGCATTGAAGTAGCGCAGCGCCACCGAACGCAAGCCGTGGCAGGTATCAAACCACCGCAGCATTTGCTCGACGAGCAGCTTGCTCTCGCCGTAGGGGTTCTCGGGAGCCAGGGGCGCATCCTCGCTCACGGGCAGGGATTGGGGCGTGCCATACACCGCCGCGGTTGAAGAAAACACGAAACGCCGTACGCCAGCTTGCTGCGCGGCCTCGAGCAGGCAAAGCGAGCCGTAGACATTGTTGTGGAAGTACTTGGCTGGATTGCGCATGGACTCGCCCGCGGCCTTGTAGGCAGCGAAGTGAATGACCGCGTCCAGCCGATGGTCCCCAATCACTTGCTTGATCAGGGCCTGGTCTTGCGTGCGACCGACCACCAGCGGCGTGTCGCCGATGGCCTGGCGGTGCCCGAGTTCCAGGCTATCGAGCACCACCACGAAATCACCGCGCGCACGCAGCAGCGCCACGGTATGCGATCCAATGTAGCCGGCGCCGCCGGTGACCAGAACCCGCATGCTTCATCTCCGATTCTGAATGTGAATGGCTTCGCCCAAGGCGGCCTTGGCAGCCTCCATGATGGCCTCGGGCAAGGTGGGATGGGCGTGAATCGTGCCGGCAATGTCGCCGGCCAGGGCGCCCATCTCGATGGCCAGCGCGGCTTCGGCGATGAGATCGCCGGCGCCGTTGGCCACGATGTGGACGCCGCGCACCTGGCGGCTCTGCGTCTCGATCACGACTTTCACGAAACCGTCGGTGTCGTGGTTGGCGATGGCCCGGCCCAGGGCCAGCAAGGGGAACTTGCCCTGCGTGATTTGCAGGCCTTTCTGCTCGGCCTCGGCCGCGGTCAGGCCGGCGGACGCGATTTCCGGATCGGTGAAAACCACCGACGGGATGACCTGGGCGTCCATCTCGGCGGCGCGGCCCGCGATCACTTCGGCCACCACCTCGGCCTCGCGCGATGCTTTGTGGGCGAGCTGCGGCTGCCCCACCACGTCGCCAATGGCGTAGATGCCCGCCACGTTGGTGCGCATCTTGCGATCCACCGAAATGAAGCCGCGCTCCACGCGCACACCGGCGGCCTCCAAGCCCAAGTTTTCGCTGTTGGGCTGGCGGCCCACCGAGACCAAAATCTTATCAGCGTCGAGCTGGCGCTCGCCGGTCTTGGTGGCGACCGTCACCACCGCGCGGTCGCCCTTTTCGGACCAAGCACTGGCCTTGGCGTCGACCAAGATATCCATGCCTAGCTGCTTCGCCTTGCGCGCCACCACCTGCACGCAATCGGCTTCGCTGCCGGACAGGATGCTCGGCAAGGCCTCGACAAAGGTCACGTGGCTGCCCAGCTTGGCGTAGAGCGTGCCGATCTCCATGCCGATGTAGCCCGCGCCGATCACAACCAGACGCCGCGGCACCTCGGTGAAGGCGAGCGCGCCGGTGGAATCGACCACGCGGTTTCCGTCGAAAGCGAAGCCAGGAATTTGCACTGGTCGTGCACCGCTGGCGATCACGATGTGCGCGGCTTCCACCAAGTAACTCTTGCCGACATCGGAGCCGCTGCCCTGGATTTCGACCCTGCCTGGTGACAGCAAACGCGCGCTTCCGCCGCGCCAGTCGCAGCCATTGGCCTTGAGCAGCTGGCGCACTCCCATCGACAACTTGCCCACCACACCGTCTTTCCACGATTGCAACTTGGCCATGTCCACGCGCGGGTTGTCCACCAGGATGCCCAGAGCCGACGCGTGCGCGATCTTTTCGTACAGCTTGGCCGCATTGATGAGCGCCTTGGAGGGGATGCACCCCACGTTCAGGCAAACCCCGCCCGCCTTGTCGCGTTCCACGACCAAGGCCTTCTTGCCGAGTTGACCGAGCCGGATGCCAGCCACGTAGCCACCTGGACCGGCGCCGATGACAACAGCGTCCACACGCAGAGATTCCATGTCGGGCCTTCTTATAGCAGCGTTGTTCGCGGCAGGCGACTTGCGCCTACTGCTTCGTCACAAGGTCGAAGACGCTGTTGCCCTGGCTGTCCAGCGCCACCGTGACCGGAAAATCGACGACATCAAGCCGCCAAATGGCCTCGGGGCCCAGATCCGCGAAGGCGACGATCTCGGAATGCTTGACCTTGCGAGACAGCAGCGCCGCCACGCCACCGGTCATCACACAGTAGACCGCTTTGTGTGTGCGACAGGCATCGGCGACCGGGGCCGACCGCTTGCCCTTGCCGATGGTGGCCCTCACTCCTTGCGACAGCAGCAAAGGCGTGAACGGGTCCATGCGCGCCGACGTGGTTGGTCCGCAAGGTCCGACGGCATCGCCTGGCCGGGCTGGCGCCGGGCCACAGTAGTAGATGACGGCATTTGCCAAGGGCAACGGCAACGGCTGTTTGTCGTTAATCAGTTGCGCCAGGCGTTTGTGGGCGGCGTCGCGGGCCGTGAACAAGGTTCCGGTCAGCAGCAGATCGTCGCCCGCCCGCAGCGCGGGAATCTGCTCGATAAACTCCGCAATCGTCAATGAACGAGGCATGACTAGATCGTCTCCGTCATCCGGCGCATCACATGGCAGTGCATGGCCACGGCAACCGGCAGACACGCGATGTGGCAGGGCGCATGTTCGATGTGTACCGCCAGGGCCGTGGTACGGCCGCCCAGACCCATGGGGCCAATGTGAAGCGCGTTGATGGCATCGAGCAGTTCCTTTTCCCTTGTCGCATACGCGTTGTCGCTAGCGACGGAGCCGATCTCGCGCAGAAGCGCGGTCTTGGCCACCTTGGCCACCGAAGTGAAGCTGCCGCCGATGCCCACGCCCACGATGAGCGGCGGGCAGGAGTTGATTCCCTTTTCCCGCACAGTCTCGAGCACGAATTCAACGATGTTCGGCCATCCGGCTGAAGGCGGGAACATGCGGAGAGCGCTGGCGTTTTCGGTACCACCGCCCTTGGGAAGAACGGTAATTTCGAGCTGGTCGCCCTGCACCATGGTCACTGTGATCTGGGCGGGCGTGTTGTCGTTGGTGTTCACGCGATCCAGCGGATCCGCAACGATGGACGTGCGCAGATAGCCGTGGGTGTAGCCGAGCGCAACGCCCTTGTCGATTGCGTCCGACAGAACCTCGCCGTCGATGTGCACGTCCTGGCCGACGTGCACGAAGACTTCGGCTATGCCTGTGTCCTGGCAAAGCGCAATCGACCTCTCGCGCGCCACGCGGGCGTTGTCGGAGATCTGGATCAGTATCTCGCGGGCGCGGGGCGATTCCTCTTTCTGAAAAGCCTTGCTCAGCGCCTGCTGCACATCGCGCGGCAGGAAGTAGTTCGCCTGCTGACACAGGCGCGCGACCGTTTCCGTGATCTTGGCTGCCAGGATGGTCCGCATGGAGTGCGCTCGCGACGAATACTAGCACCGCGACGTTCATGGGACGAACCTGTGGTTTCAGATGCGTTTCTTCCGCCACAAGATCTCGACGCGGTCGTCGCAAATCAAGCCTGGCAGGCGTGCCACGCGCTCGAAGCCGATTTTCTGGTAGAAGCGCGCGGCGGCCAGGTTCTTGCTGTCCGACGAGACATACAGCCAGCGGCGATGGGCGAAGGTGTCGCGCTCCACGCGCGCGACCAGGGCGCGGCCCACGCCCTGGCCGGCGGCTTGCGGGCGCACCGCCAGCAGCGCGATGAACGTGCCGAGAAGAAAGTCAGGCTGAAACACCACGATTCCCAAAATCGCGCCCTTGTGCACGGCAGCCAGGACGCATCTGGCACGCGCGCGCCGAAAAAGCCAGCGTCCGAGCGGCGCGGCCCGAAAACCCATGGAAAGCCAGGGCTCCAGGGCGACGATCCATTCGGCCTGGCGGCGGGCCACGGCGGGCTCAACCCGGTGGATCGTCATCGACGGCTCCTTGTCGTGCTTTCGGACCGTGGCGGCGGCTGCTCAGCGGGCGCCAGCCAAAGGGTGCGGGCCGAGCCGCCACCGGATCGGCGTCGGGCTGTTGCAAGAGATCCGACACGGTGACGAATCCCAACCCTTTTTCGCGCAGGCCGCGAATGATGTCGGGCAATGCCTCTTTCGTGTTCGGTCCGCGTCCATTGATGTGAAAGATCACGATGGATCCCGGTTTGGTCGCAGCCAGCACCGTCGTCGACCATCTTCGCTGCGGCGATGTGGCCGCCGGCATCGCCAGAGACTACGTCCCATTCCACTGTGGGCAGATGTTGTCGCGCCGCCATCCGCACCACCGATCGGTTCCAGGCGCCCGCGGGCGGGCGAAAAGCAACAGATTGGCGGCCCAGTTCAGCAATGAGCGCCTCGGTGCGCGCGATCTGCTCGCGTGCCTTGCGCCGTGGGAATGCGGGTCATGCGGGCGTGCGAGTAGGAATGATTACCGAATGCGACCCAAGGCTGGGCCGCCAATTCCTTGGCCTCGGCAAGATGGGTCTCGATCCAGCGGCCCGTCGGAAACACCGTCATCGGGATCTGCTCGCGCTTCAGGATGTCGAACACTTCACGATCAAAGCCGTTGTCCTGCTTGAGCGTGGCGCAGGCGTCGAAGGTCAGCGCCACCACCGGCTGTTGCGTGCGCACGCGCGCGATGGCGAACCAAGGCAGCGGGTGATCGACAGGTGCGGTACGCGGTTGGGATTCAATCGGCGGTGCTTCGTCTGTCGGCAATGCTGCGTCTGTCGGCGGTGCTGCGTCTGTCGGCGGTGCGGCGTCTGTCGGCGGCGCCAAGGCGTCTTGCGCGCAAAGCATTACCGCTAGCAGAAGCGCGCTCATGGTCTAATCTCGCAACCTGAGCGTCATGACGATGGCATCCTCGTCGTTGTCTTCATAGTAACGAGCGCGGATTCCGACCTGCTGAAATTTGAAGCCACGGTACAGCGCCTGCGCCGCCAGGTTTGACCGCCGCACCTCGAGCTCGACAGTCCGGTAGCTGGCCTGTCGGGCCACGTCGAGAATGTGCCGCAAGAGGCGCGCGCCGTGTCCCTGGCGCCGAGCCTCGGGGTGGGTGGCGATGTTCAGGATGTGTAGCTCGTCGGCCACCAGCCAATAATCGGCGAATGCCACGGGCCGACCGGTCACGGTGTCGCGCAAGATCTCGACGCGCGCCCAAGAGCGCGCCAGTTCCTCCTCGAAAGCCTGGCGCAGCCATGGAGTGCGAAACGACAGGCGCTCGATCTCCATGACCGCGTCCAGATCGGCCGGGGTGAGCGGCTGGATGAGATACGGCTGAGACGCCTTGTTCACGGCCACGGATTCAAGACAGCTTACAACGGCTTGGCGCCGTCGTCGCGCACGCCCGCAAGCAGCAGAGCCCACAGCGCGTCCACCCCCTCGCCAGTTTCTCCCGAAACCAACGACACCGGCGGCGCGTCGGACCCGAACGCTGCGCGGGCCTTGGCGCGGGCGGCCCCGTGCTCGGCCGTGCGCAGCTTGTCGGTCTTGGTGACGACTAAATGGTGCGGCACGCGTTCGCTGCGCAGCCATTCCACCAGTTGAATTTCCTCCTCGCCGGGCGCCCGGCGCGCGTCGAGCAGAATGAGAAACAGGCGCAGCGATGACCGCGCCTTCACATAGCCCTCAACCAGGAGCTGCCAGGCCTTGCGCTCGTCGCGAGAAACCTGCGCGTAGCCGTAGCCCGGCAGATCCACCAAGCGCAAGGCGAGCCGCTCGCTGGTTTCCGGCAAGCGCAAGCTGAGGTCGTAGAAGATGAGCCCGCGGGTTCGCCCCGGCGTCTTGGACACCCGCGCCAGCGCGCGCCGGCCCGCCAGGCGGTTGAGCAGCGTCGACTTGCCCACGTTGGAGCGACCCGCGATGGCCACCTCGGCCGGGCCCTCGGGCGGCCAATGACCCGGCTCGCGCGCCTCGGCCAGGTACGCGGCGTCGATGACTGTGGGCAGGGCTGGCTTGGACATTGGAGTGACAGTGTACCGAACTCTCGGCACCGATGTTGATATATGCTTTCTTCACCACAGAGAGCACAGAGAACACAGAGGTCGGAAAGGAAGAAGGGTTCGGACCGGACAGAACCCAACTCTTCCCTTTCCGCTTCGGCTCTGTAACACCGGCTCTGTGACCTCTGTGCTCCCTGTGGTGAAGAAGCTAGAATCTCCCCATGTTCAAGTTGGTCGGTCTCACCGGCGGCATCGGCACCGGCAAATCCACCGTTGCGCGCATGATCCGCGACCTGGGCGTGCCGGTCATTGATGCCGACCTTCTGGCCCGGCAGGTGGTGGAACCGGGACAGCCGGCCCACGCCGAGATCGCGACCGCATGGCCCGACGTCGTCGACCAGGGCGGCGTGATCGATCGCAAGAAGCTAGCAGAGCGCATCTTCGCCGACCCAGCCGGCCGCGCACGCCTGGAGGCCATCACTCACCCGCGCATCACGGCACAGGCGCTGGCGCAAGCCGATGAGTTCCGACGGCAGGGATTGCAAGTCGCATTTCTCGAGGCGGCCCTGCTGGTCGAAACCGGCCTGTACCGCCGCCTCGACGGCCTGGTGCTGGTGGTGGCCAGCGAAGAACAACAGGTGAGTCGAGTCATGGCCCGCGAGGGCTGCACCCCCGGTCAAGCCCTGGCGCGACTGCACGCCCAGCTTCCGCTGGAAGAAAAACGCCGAGCGGCCACCGACGTCATCGACAACTCAGGCGACGAAGCCACCACGCAGCGCCAGGTCGAGGCGCTGGTGCGCCGGCTTCTGGCAATAAGGTAGAGTGCGCAGGACTTGCGCCGCCGCACTCGGCTGATTGTCCAGTTTGACAGCATGCACTTAACGGTGCAGGACAGGTCGCGGTGATGTATTTCTCCACGAAGGTACTTGTTTCCGCCAGCATTGGATTGGGCGTGTTGCTCGGCCTCGGCCTTTTCACGTTCATCTATGCCGAGGGGTTTTCCTACTTCACCACCGATCCCAAGGCCTGCGCCAACTGCCACATCATGAATTCGGAATACGATTCGTGGGTGAAGTCGAGCCATCACATCGCCGCGACCTGCGTGGACTGCCATCTGCCCCACACCCTGATCCCCAAACTCGTGGCCAAGGCGCTCAATGGCTACCACCATTCCAAGGGCTTCACATTCCAGGACTTTCACGAGCCCATCATGATCAAGCCGCACAATGCGCGCATCCTGCAGCAGGCCTGCCTGGGTTGCCACGGCGGTCTGGTCCACGACATCGTCGCGGGCAGCGCCAATGCGGTCAATTGCGTACACTGCCACAGCTCGGTTGGCCACGGACCTTTGCGCTGACCGCGGAAATGCCACGGACCCATTCCAGTAGGTGAGAACATGACAGCCGAGAATTCCAAGACAGACGCGCCCAAGTCACGCCGGCCCAAGATCGCGCTTCTCTTCGTGCTCGCGATTGTTTCGGCTGGCTGCACCGCAGTGATTGCCGGTCTGCTCGTGAACATCTTCCAACGCAAGCAGGAGGCCAAGAATCCCTACCTGCGCTTCGTGGACGTCAGCAACGACACCACCGATCCGGCGGAGTGGGGCAAAAACTGGCCGCGCGAATACGACGGCTACCTGCGCACGGTCATGCCCACGCGCACGAAGTACGGCGGCGGCGCGCCCTCGGAAGGCATGCTGCCGCCCGAGAAGGCCGAGAAGAATCCGTGGCTCACGCGCATGTTTGCGGGCTACGCCTTTGCCATCGACTACCGCGATCGGCGTGGCCACGCCAATATGCTCGCGGATCAGGAAAGCACCAAGCGCACCAAGGAGAGAAAGCAACCTGGTTCGTGTCTGCACTGTCACGCTTCGGTGATTCCGCTCTACCGCCAGACCGGCGCCGAGATCGTGCCCACTGGATCGCCGGGCGAGCAGTTGCAAATAGGCTTCGAGGCCATCGGCAAGCTCGACTATTGGGAGGCCAACGCCAGGCTGGAGAAATCCGGCCACAAACATCCGGTTTCCTGCGTCGATTGCCACGATCCAAAGAGCATGCAGTTGCGCGTAACCAGGCCTGGGTTCATCAATGGCATCAAGGCGCTCAAGGCCCACGAGGGCATCACGGACTACGACCCCAATCGCGATGCCACCCGGCAAGAGATGCGATCGTTTGTTTGCGGCCAATGCCACGTCGAATACTACTGTGGACCCAAGACCACGCTGTTCTACCCGTGGATCGAAGGTCTCAAGGTCGAGGAGATCGAATCATACTACGACCATTACAAATTCGACGACGGCCACCGCTTTTACGACTGGAAACACGCGGAAACCGGGGCCGAGGTGCTCAAGGCTCAGCATCCCGAGTTTGAAGTCTGGAGCCAAGGCACGCACGGGAAGGTGGGCGTGGCGTGCGCCGACTGCCACATGCCCTACATGCGCGAGGGCGCGCTCAAGGTTTCCGATCACTGGGTGCGCTCGCCGCTCACCAACGTCAACCGCGCCTGCCAGCAGTGCCACCACTATCCCGAGCAGGAGATCTTGAAGCGCGTGGAAACCATCCAGGATCGCCACTACGCCTTGCTGACCCGCACCGGCAACGCACTCGTCGATATGCTCGACGCCATCAAGACTGCCAAGGCCGCCAGCGCCAGCGAGGCGCAGCTCGCGCCCATCCTGGAACTCCAGCGCCAGGCCCAATGGCGCCTCGACTTCGTGGCTGCCGAGAATTCCATGGGCTTTCACGCCCCACAGGAACTGGCGCGCATTCTGGCCGAATCCATCGACATTTCTCGCCAGGCCCAACTGGCCGCGACCAGTTTGAAGATGACGCTGGCGCAAGCGGCGCCAGCGGGCGCGAGATAGCCGGACACTACGGGCCGGCGACGCAGCACAATTCCCGGGTGCGGCTTGCACCCGATCTCACCGACGGATCAGCGGTTCCCTACTTCATGTGGGACGAGCCGTTGAGCCTGGACTCCGCCGCCGAGCTTCAGTCCTTCATCGACGATCTCCGCCAGCGCCTGGCCCGTGAGACGTTCCCGAAGAAGTAGCAGGAGGTCTTCACAAGTCTGGTGCCGGTGCCAGACGCCGGGGCTCTGGATCTCAATCTGAGTGTGGCGTCATTGACGCACGATTTCGCTGACGGCGTCGTCGCCGAGTTGTTGCCGGGCGAATATGACGAAGGCGTCCAAGGAGTCTGCCGATGTAAGCGGATGAAAAGAGGTTGCGGTGTCACCGTACGCGGAAGGAACCTCGAACAAGTCGTGCCTCCAGAGGTGTCCCGTCCCCCACTTGGACACGATGCCGTCTTCCACACGCCGTCCAGCGTGCCGGACTCTGTTGTTGTCATTCCAGATGATCACATCTCCAGCTCTGGCATCGGCGCTGGCAACGTGTTGCAAACGACTTTGCAGCAGAAACTCAACGAAGCGGCTATCCGGATATACGTCGTGGATCCTGCAAATGTTGCTGATCGGACACGGGATTACCTGCAGCTCGAAGGCGTATTGAAAGCAAGTGTATTCGTGATCGGGGTTTGCACGCTCGACCAAGGTGATCGAGTGACCGAAGCAACGCCGGAGTTTCTCGACGGCCCGGACTTGCTGGTCCAGTTGTTCGTCCACCAGATCAGTTGTAATGCGTTGCAAAGCCGATCGCAGCCCGGTCAGACGCGTATCCTGTGGGCTCGTGCTCATCGTCAGTGTCAGATTCCACCACCCGAGAAAAGCAAGTCCGGTTCTAGCGGCGCGCCAGGGCGCCTTGGTTGATTCCGACGCAGGTTCTTGCAGGCCCAGTCATTGCCACCGCTGCAGGCATTTGAGTACAGTTCGCGAGCGCGTTTCGTGTTCTTGCCTAGGCCGCCCTTGCCGTTCTCGTAGCTGACGCCTAGGCTGTTGCAACCGAACATGTCGCCGCCGTCGCAGGCTTTCTGGAACAGTTCCACGGCGTGCTTCGAGTCCTTGCCCAGCCCGCCCTCGCCGTCCTCGTACATCATGCCGAGACGCGTGCACCCGTCCATGTCGCCGCCGTCGCAGGCCTTCCGGAACAGTTCCACGGCGCGCTTCAAGTCCTTGCCCAGCCCACCCTTGCCGTTCCAGTAGCTAAAACCGAGGCTCGTGCACGCGTCCATGTCGCCGCCGTCGCAGGCTTTTTGGAACAGTTCCACGGCGTGCTTCGAGTCCTTGCCCAGCCCGCCCTCGCCATTCTCGTAGCTGGCGCCGAGGGCGTCGCAACCGCGCATGTTGCCGCCGTCGCAGGCTCTTTGGAACAGTTCCACGGCGCGCTTCGAGTCCTTGCCCAGCCCGCCTTCGCCGTCGCGGTAGCTGAGGCCGAGGGCATTGCAGCTGAGCACGTCGCCGCCGTCGCAGGCCCTCTGGAACAGTTCCACGGCGCGCTTCAAGTCCTTGCCCAGCCCGCCCTCGCCGTTCTCGCACATCATGCCAAGGGCGTCGCAGCCAAGCATGTCGCCGCCGTCGCAGGCTCTTTGGAACAGTTCCACGGCGCGCTTCGAGTCCTTGCCCAGCCCGCCTTCGCCGTCGCGGTAGCTGAGGCCGAGGGCATTGCAACCGCTCGTGTCGCCGCCGTCGCAGGCTCTCTGGAACAGTTCCACGGCGCGTTTCGAGTCCTTTCCTAGCCCACCCTTGCCATTCGCGTAGCTGATACCGAGGTTGAAGCAGCCCCTCATGTCGCCGCCCGTACAAGCCCTTTCGTAGAGTGAAACGGACTTTCCTTGGTCCTTGGGCACATCCCAGACGCCCTTCTCGAACACGCGCCCCAGTTCGCGGCATGCCGCGATGTCGTTGCCATCGCACCCGCGGACGAGATACGCCTTCGCCTCCACGCCGCCGCGGCCTCCGCGCAGCAGCGCCCGCGCGAAGCACGACGGCAGATCGTCCAGCAAGCAAGCCTTGTCCAACGCCGAGGTCAAGCGCTCCTCGTTCGAGATATGCCCGGAACGAATCTTGGAAACCAAGACGCTGCCTTCTTCGGAACCCCGCAGCGCTGCGAATGCCACGTATGGGAAGGCCCGGCCCGTGTTTCCATTGGCAATGAGCTTCCTGGCCTGTTCGATACAACCCGGGAGCGTCCTCTCGTTGCAGCCTGGCCGCGTTCTGGGCACGACAAGACGGTCGTAGCCAAGCCACCCTGCCACGACAAGAAGCCCAGCGCAGAGAACGCCGGCCGCAACCCAGGTCTTGCGCCGAGATCGCGGCAGGTCTTTGCGGCAGTGGCGGCAGCGAACGGCATCCACCCTGATTTGCTCGCGGCAGAACGGGCAGGTCTTCATGCCCGGCGCCAGCGAGGGGACGTCCGTGGGCGCGCCGCACTCAGGGCAGGTCGTCGCCCCTTCCGGGATCTCATCCTTACACTTGCCGCAAGTTGTCTTTGCGTCGGTCATTTCGCGTCTCCTGTTCGTGCCGCCGCCCACGCGGCCACGGAAGCATGATGGACCTATCTCCTCCGGAGATGATACCTGTCCTTCGACCACCCTGTCATCCGGGCGCCGTCCGGCGGCCACCATAGGATCCGCCTTCGAGCGCCGGCCGACAAGCCGGGGTTGATGGCGAAGCCGGGCCGCGCTTCGCGCTGGCTGGGTGCCAGAGAGACATCTGGAACCGCGTTAGCAAACGGGTGACACGCGGGCGCGGTGACGAATGGCTGGGCGTGGGAAGCAGACCTACGCTTGTCGGCCGGACTGCCTGAGTTGATTGTCGTCTTTGTGCGACATGACGGGGTTCTCAGGTCCGCGCAAGAACACAGTGGACGTCGTGCCAGAGCGGGCCAACAATTGGAGCAGACGCCATGACCATTCCAAGACAGAATCATTCGCGATCCGGGGATTTGCGGTGGACAGCCCGTTGTGCGCGGGACGCGCGTGCTGGTGCGGACCATCCTTGGCTACCTCGCGCATGGTGAGACTGCGGCCACCATCTTGGCCGACTTTCCCAGTCTGACCGAGGAGGATGTGCGCGTGGTTGTTGCGTTTGCCGCCGCCTCCGCCAGTGAGGATCTCCCCGCCCCGACCCCGGCTCTTCATGAGGTCAAGGTCGCGTGAAGATCAAGTTGGACGAGAACATTCCGCATACTGTTCGTCCTCGTCTCGCTTCTCTCGGATTGGATGCGGACACGGTGCGGGACGAGGGCTTGGCGGCCGGCGCGACGTCGATATATGGGACGCGGCCCAGGCGGAACAGCGTTTTCTGGTCACGCAGGATCTACGATTTCTCTGACCGCAGGAGATTTGTACCCGGGACTCATTGCGGGCTCCTGCTGGTCAGACTGCCTGACAGCGAGCAGTGGCGGATTGGTCGACTACGTGACCGCCTGGTTGTCCGAGTCACAGCTGCCGCCACATGGGCCCGCTGTTTCGTAGTGGCGACGCCCACGCAAGGTGCGGATCATGCGCCCAGCAGGATAGCCAGGCCGATCCGGACTTGCGCGACCGCAGAATGCATCCGCGCGGCACGAAAGCGCGGCTGTTGCCGCCGTCTCGGGCTGCCTACACCGCGCCCGCCACTCCGAATCCCATCAGACCGGCACCATATCCACGACCTGGGCGCGTCGCAGGGCCGACATCAGGCGCAGGGCATCGAAACGGGGCATGCCGGCGACATCGAGCAAGTCGTCCACGCTCATCGTGCCGTCCATGCGCGACATCAAGAAAGCCGCGCGGTGATCGAAGCCATACGCATCCAGCGCCTCCGAAGGGATGGCGCGAATCGGCGCGCTCTTCATGTCGCCGACGCAGGCGCAGAAGGCGCGCTCGAAGAGCAGAAGCCTGGAATCGACGATGCCATCGACCTCGGGCGAATGGGCCTGCTCGCGCAGCTGCAAGGCCATCTCGGCAGCCAGGGCCGCGCGGTCGGGGCGCCCGTCGCGAAGCGCGGCCCGACACTCGTCCAGCAAGCCGCGCGCACTGGCCTGCAGATTGTCGACTTGAATGGGCAGATCCTTCCAAGTGTCGGCCGGTCCCTGCTCGTTCTTGCTGGGCTCCGCCCCTTCGGGGGCTAGCACGCGCCTGGTGCTGATCTGGGCCCACTCGCCGTCGGGCGGCGCCTCGGGAAATTTTCCGCCGGTCGGCTCGTCCGTCTCAACCGCGGTCAAGCTGGCCAGGAAACCAGGGATGGGTGACTCAAGGGTCGCGCCGTGTGCGTGTGCGACCGGCTGCGCCTCGCGTTCCTTGATCCGCTTGCGCGCAAACTCGAGCAGGCTGCGTGCTCGCGTATCGTCGGGCGCCAGTTGAGTGACCTTTTCCCAGGCCAGCGCAGCCTCACGGAATCGGCCACGCGCGTAGTCCTCCAGTCCCCGCTGGGTCAGCGCGCGCGCTTCCTGAAACACATCCTGCGCCACGGACGCCTCACTGAGGCCGAAGTCGCGCGCTGTCAACGACCCCGTGGAACATGTTCAAGGTGCGGGCCAGCGGCTCTGACACCTGCTCCAGCGCGCTGGCATCGCGGCGCTCAACCGCAGCACGAGCGTCGTCGAGGATGAGACGCACGTTGTCCAGGCTATCCTGGCCAAAGGGCGTGCCTGACAGTACCTCCTGGACCTTGGGCAGAAGCGTCTCAGCTTCGAGCAGCAGCTTCTCGATGCGCTGGCGCTCCTTTTCCACGCTGGCCTCGGTCCGGCTGGAAACCAGGAATTCCTGATTCTCGGCGGTCATGCGCTCGATCTCGGCATCGGTCAGGCCGCTGGTGGCGGTGACCGTGATGTGCTGTTCGGTGCCGGTTTCCATGTCCTGCGCGGCCACGCCCACGATGCCGTCAGCCGAGATCTCGAAGGTGACATCCACTTCCACTTCGCCCTTGGGGGCTTTGCGCAGGCCCGACAGCACAAACTCGCCCAGCAATTCATTCTCCTCGGCCCGCTCGGCTTCGCCCTGGAAGACCACGATCTTGACCGACGTCTGATCGTCGCGAACCGTAGTGAAGACGTGGCTCTTCGAGGTGGGCACCGTGGTGTTGCGATCGATCAGGCGGTGGAAGTAGCCGCCGGCCACCATGATCCCCAACGAGTGCGGGGTCACGTCGAGCAGGAGCATGTCGGGTGCGGCTTGCGCGTCGATCAGCGCCGCGCCCTGGATGGCCGCGCCCATGGCCACCACCTCGTCGGGATGCACGCCCTTGCACGGCTCGCGCGCGAAGAACTCGGCCACCAGCTCTTGCACTTTAGGCATGCGGGTCATGCCGCCCACCAGGACCACCTCGGCTAGATCCTTGGGCTTGATGCCCGCGTCTTCCATGGTCAGCCGGCAGATCTGGATGGTCCGCTCGGTCAGATCCAGGGTCAGCTCTTCCAGCTTGCCGCGCGTGACCACCCGATGCAGGTGATAGGCCTGGTTCTTGCCGGTCGAGATGATGAAGGGAAGGTTGATCTCAGTCTCGCGCACCGACGAGAGTTCGCACTTGGCCTTCTCGGCGGCATCCTTGAGCCGCTGCAAAGCCATGGTGTCGCTGCGCAGGTCGACCTTGTGCTCTTTGGCAAAACCCTGGACCAGCCAGTCGACCAGGCGCTTGTCGTAGTCCTCGCCGCCCAAAAAGGTGTCGCCCGCGGTGGCCACCACCTCGAACACGCCGTTGTTGATGTCGAGCAGCGACACGTCGAACGTGCCGCCGCCCAGGTCGAAGACGGCGATCTTGCCCTCCACATCGCGGCCAAAGCCATAGGCCAGGGCCGCCGCGGTGGGCTCGTTGATGATGCGAATGACGTCCAAGCCGGCGATGTGGCCGGCGTCCTTGGTGGCCTGGCGCTGGCCATCGTTGAAATACGCAGGCACCGTGACCACGGCTTTGCTCACCGTCTGTCCCAGGAACTCCTCGGCGATGGCGCGCATTTCCTGCAGGACGTAGGCAGAAACCTCGGGCGGCGAAAGCAACTGATCGCGCAGCTTGATGCGCACGTCTTGGTGGGGGCCTTCGCAGAGGCCGTAAGGCACGGCCGCCCTTACCGCTTGCACGGCGGGCGATGTCCACGGCCGCCCGATGAGTCGCTTGACCGCGTAGGCCGTGTTCTCGGCGTTGGTGACCCCTTGGCGTTTCGCAATGTGGCCGACCAGGCGTTTCCCGGTTTCGGACATGGCCACCACCGAGGGCGTGGTCTTGTACCCGCCGCGATTGGCGATCACCGTGGGGCTGATCCCTTCCAGAACCGCGACGCACGAGTTGGTCGTGCCTAGGTCTATGCCGATTACCTTCTCTGCCATGGGCTATACGGGAGGAGCGAGGAAGCCCCAAGAACTACGGTATCATGGCTGCGCAGTGGCCGCTACGTCACCGAAGTCTAGCGCCCTGCGATGGAGAACCTGTGTACCGTCCGACTCCGGTACGTCTCGCCTGGGCGCAAGACAGTCGACGGAAAGTCTGGCTGGTTGGGTGAGTTGGGATAGTGCTGGGTCTCCAGGCAAAGACCGTAGCAGGTTCGGTAAAGCTTCCGTCCCTTCCCGCCGATACCGTCGAGCCCGCCGCCGCCGTAGAATTGGACTCCCGGCTCGGTCGTGAAGATTTCCATCACGCGACCGCTTCTGGGCCCCACCAGGCGCGCGGCCAGCGACAATCCTTCGCTGTTTCGCCTGAGGATCCAGTTGTGGTCGTAGCCGTGTCCGATGACCAGCTGGGGATCTTTGGACCCGACGTCCGTGCCGACGGCCTTGGGCCGCGTGAAGTCCATGGGCGTACCCTTGACGGCCCGCACTTCTCCGGTGGGAATGAGTCCGGCATCGACCGGGGTGAAGGTGTCGGCGTTGATGGTCAGCAGGTGGCCGAGGGTGTCGCCGTCGGCGCCGTCGAGGTTGAAGTAGCTGTGGTGGGTGAGGTTGACGACCGTGGCTCTGTCCGTGGTGGCCAGGTAGTCGACGATGAACTCATCTTGATCGGATAGGGTATAGGTGACGGTGACCGAGAGCGCGCCCGGATAGCCTTCCTCTCCGTCCGCGCTCAGGTACTGCAGCTGCAACCCGACATCTACATGGGAACCCTGGGAGGGTTCGCTTCGCCCTTCGGCCCCCCACCCGCCACCTCCACCCCGCTCGCTTCGCTCGGCCTCGCCACCCCTCCCGCGATGGTGCGCCGCCGGCATAGCCGGCGGGCTCCCCACGCGCTTAGGCAGTGGTTTGGCCGACCAGATCACCTTGTCGAAGCCGATCCGCCCACCATGCAGGTGGTTTTCGCCGTCGTTTTTCGCCAGCGAGTAGGTCTGGCCGTCGAGCTTGAACTGGCCCTTGGCGATCCGGTTGCCGTAGCGTCCAACCAGGCAGCCGAAGTATGGGCTCTTCGCCAAGTACTCGGCCAAGGTGTCGTAGCCGAGCACGACGTCGCCCAGCTTGCCCTCGCGATCGGGAACCAGCAGCGACACCACGATTCCGCCGTAGTTTGTGATGGCTGTACTCAGGCCGTGCCGGTTGGTCAGGCGGTAGAGATCCACTGCGGCGCCGTCTGGTGTCTTGCCAAAGGGAACGCACTCGATGTTGGGCTTGCGGCCCGGCTGCGCGGGATCTGTGACTCGCATTCGTCTTCCTTATCTCAGCCGAGCAAAAACTCCAGCAGACTTGGCGAGTTTCTCGCCGGCTGCATGCGCTTCCGGCTTGGCGAAGGGCCGCGGCCAAGTAGAATCTGTCCGTGCCCATCCGATCTCCCTTCAAAGTCGGCCTGGTTCAGATGGCCATGTCGCCTGAGCCCGAGGCCAATCTCAACCTGGCCTGCGCGAAGATTCGCGAGGCCGCCAGGCAGGGCGCCCAGGTGGTGTGCTTGCCCGAGCTCTTCCGGTCGCCCTACTTCTGCCAGACCGAGGATGTGGCCAACTTCGCCTTGGCCGAAAGGATCCCCGGGCCCAGCACCGAGGCCATCGGTGCGGTGGCCCGCGAGACCGGCGTGATCATCATCGCATCCTTGTTCGAGCGACGGGCGCCTGGGCTGTACCACAACACCGCGGCGGTGATCGGCGCCAATGGCGATGTGGTGGGCCTGTACCGCAAGATGCACATTCCCGACGACCCCGGCTACTACGAGAAATTCTACTTCACGCCAGGCGATCTCGGCTTCTGCACCTGCGAGACGTTTCTCGGCCGTCTGGGTGTGCTCATCTGTTGGGACCAGTGGTATCCCGAAGCCGCGCGCCTGGTGGCCATGGCCGGCGCCGACATCATTTTCTATCCCACCGCCATCGGTTGGCACCCGCAGGAAAAGGCGGCCAACGGTGCGGCCCAGCGCGATGCCTGGCGCACGATTCAGCGCGGGCACGCCATCGCCAATGGCCTCTACGTCGCTGCGGTCAACCGGGTGGGGCACGAAAAGCCGGCTGGCCCGCCTGGTCTCGAATTCTGGGGCGGGAGTTTTCTGGCTGACCCGTTCGGCGTGGTGGTGGCCGAAGCCTCCGTCGATCGCGCGGAGACCCTGATTGCCACCGTCGACCCAGCCCGCATCGAGGAGGTGCGCCAGGGCTGGCCCTTCTTGCGCGACCGGCGAATCGACGCCTACGCCGGCATCGAGCGGCGCTTTCTCGACACCAGGCGAACGTAACGGCGACTTGCCGCCGCCCCGGCGACTTTCCGGGTCACCACAGATCGGCCAGCGTGTGCGTGAGCGGTAGCGCTAGCGTGAGCGACCAGCGGAAAGCGGCCTGAGTGTGCGACTCGCGTGAGCGGTGGCGCAGCCGCTCACCGCCTCCCGCGTCCCGCACACGAACTCGCCCACGCGATCCGCGACCCGCAAACTGCCTTCGGCTAGCTTCCATCCTTCACGGTCTTGAGCCTGCGCCACAGCGTGGCCTGGCTGATGCCCAGTGCAGCGGCGGCGCGCGTGCGGTTGCCACCTGATTCGGCCAAGACCGCGCGGATGTGTTCCTGCTCGACTTGGTCGAGCGTGCGCGGTCCCTTGCCTTGCCCCGGATGCGCTCCCGTGCCCAGCACGACATTGGACGGCAGAAGCTCGGGCGTGATGGAGCCGCTGCGCGACAGCACAGCGGCGTGCTCGATGGCGTTCTCCAACTCGCGCACATTGCCGGGCCAGGCATAGGCGCAAAGCGGATCGATGGCCGTGGCGGCGAGGCGCAGCTTGGGCATCTTCAGCTTCACCCGCAGGCGCTCCACGAAGAAGCGCGCCAGCGGCAAAATGTCTTCCTTGCGCTCGCGCAGCGGGGGAATCGCGATCTCGATGACCCGCAAGCGGTAGTACAGGTCCTCGCGGAACGCGCCCTGGCGCATGGCCTCGGCCAGATCGCGGTTGGTGGCGGCCAAAATGCGCACGTCGATCTTGCGCGTGCGGCTCTCGCCCACGCGCCGAATTTCGCGCTCCTGCAGCACGCGCAACAATTTAACTTGTAAGGCGTGCGAGATCTCGCCGATCTCGTCGAGAAAAAGCGTTCCGCCCGCGGCCGATTCAAACAGCCCCGCGTGATCGGAGGTGGCGCCGGTGAACGCGCCCGCCTTGTGGCCGAACAGCTCCGAGTCCAGCAGGGTTTCCGGCAGCGCCCCACAGTTGATGCCCAGAAACGGCCCGTGGCTGCGCAGCGAGCGCGCGTGAACCAGGCGCGCCACCACTTCTTTGCCCACGCCGCTCTCGCCGGTGATGAGCACCGAAGAATCGAAGGGCGCGATGTGCGTGGCCAGGTCCAGCACCGCGGCGAAGGCCTTGCTTCGCACCTCGACGAGAGGCGGCCGCTCCAGCGTGGTCAGTCGCTCGGTGCTGCGCTGCAGTTCCCGCGTCACCCGGCGCAGCTCCTCAGTCAGGCTGTGGATCTTTCCTTTGATATCGGCGGCCTGAAAATAGGGCAGGTGCGGGTTGATGGTGGCCCCCCACGAGGCGCGGTCCTTGCCCACAACCGTGCACACCCGTTCGCCCGTCACACGACAGCTCTGCTCGACGAAGTACACATCGTGACCCAGGGCAAACGACATGAAGCCGCTGGCATAGCCGGCCAACATCCAGCACGACGGGTGGGCGGTGTGGCCAAACACCGCCACGTGTTCTTCGGCCTCGGCCGAGCCATGCCAGACCACCTCCATCTCGAAACGGCCAGCCACCGCATCGACATCGAGTTTCTTGGTCACCCAGCGGGCCACGCCTTGCAAGGCGTGCAGGCGCGCCCCGGCCTTCACCAGATCCACGACGCTGTCCCACTTGAACACCCGGCGCATGGCCGCGGCATCCGCTTGACCCCAGAAATACCCGAAGCGAGTCAGAATGCGCCGGGCCTGCACCAGCCCGACCATCTCGAAGAGATCCTTGCGGAACTGCGCGAAGGCGTCGGTGCTGTGCAGGACCAGGCGGCGCCCCTGAAAGTCGATGGCGCCGTCGCGAAATTCCAGCAGTTCGTCCAGTTTCAGGTCTTCGACTCGCATGATGCACCCAGTATTTCAATCTGAAACGATCATTTTGCAAGTTGCAATGCTGGGAGGGGCGCGGGTGTACCCGTTCCAGCTAGCGACCCTCTCGTCGGTGACCAGGAAGCGGCGGCCGGCCTGGGCCTTCGACCAGCAACGGGCGGCCATGAGCTGCAGGATGGCCATGCGCTCGCTGGGCGGGTAGTGGGGGCGTCGATGCGGAACCAATGCCGCCATGCGGGCGTCCCTGATCCGGATTTCCTCGCGTAGCATGGCGACCTCGCCGTTGAGCTGATCGCGCTCAGCGGCTAGGCGCACGCGGTGGATCGGGCTATTGGCGGCCCACCCTCGCACCTGGATGAGCGCGAAGTGGGCGAGGGAGATGACGTGCAGCGTGGCGACCTTGGCGTGCTTTGGCCATGAAGATGGCAACGGGACTCAGAAGGAGGAGGTGGGCATGGTGGGACGGGCAGAGTGGGAAAGCTCTGCTCGAAGGGTAGCGGGGCGAGGGCGTGGACGCCCGCGACCCAGGGGGCCGGCATCGGCGGGCTCGCCGGGCCGGCCGACCCACGGCGGAAGGCTTCTCTGACGCGAAAAAGAACCTTTCGAAAACGATTAGGCGTCGGCGGCCGAGCCTAGTCAGTCGGCCTATTCAGCGTCCCCCTGCGGTTCAAAGATCGTGACCTCCAGATGGTCAGTCGAATTCGGGATCGTCTCAATTTCGCTTTTCTCTTCGCTGACCATCAGTTCCCAATAGTCGTGAAGGCGCCAGCCCATGCCCGCCTGCGGCTTCTTATTGATCCAGGCAGGTTTGCCTAGCCTTGTCTTGATTGCACGCGCGACCTGTTCACGCAGGTCACGAACCGACTGTCCTTCGGGTAGCAAAAAGAATTTTGCAGTTGAAAAACGCCAGGCCTTCTTCTCATCCAGTTGATACACAATCTCGACGCGCGCGATTTCCCGTGTCCTGCCCGTGAAGAACCGAAAGTCCGTCACCCCGGCTATCGGGGCCTCCTCCTTCAGTGGCGAATAGATCTTCAACCGCTCAGCGAGGTCGGGCAAAGGGATCGGAAAGAGTCCCGGCTTGGTCAAAAGACTCACGAGGACTGCCTGTGCATCGCTAGGTTTCCGAGGAACTTCCTTCCCAGACGATGCGCCAGGGACCAAGAGACAGATTACCAGGCTGAGCTTTCCCACAGCCCGAGAAAAGTCCAGCCCGGAATGCTGTTGCGAGCCTACTAGTCCGAATCGGTTGCCCAAAGACGGGCATACGGAAGCAGCCGCTTGGTTCATAGTACCGCCCCAGCGCTGGCGATAGGCTCGATGGGCTCGTGCGATTGCAGGACGCGACTTGCGAAGCGATCAAGTAGTGTAGTGGGATCGATAAGGTCGCCCCGTCGCTGGAAGGGCTTGTTTGCTCTCACGGTCAATGGCCCATGCATCGCTCCGGCGTAGACCTCGAAATGAAGCATCGCCATATGAAACATCTGGCCAACGTAGGCGACGACCTGCCCGGCCCTGACTTGGGAGCCTCTCTTGATGCCAGGCGCGGCGTCCCTTATTTCACAGTATCGGGCAACAAAACCGGAATGTTGTATGACCAAAGCCTTGACATTGTTATTGTAGAAAATCGTTACGGGTTCCGTAACGATGCCATCCGCGACGGCAAAGATTTCCGTTCCGGCGGGGGCAATAAGGTCGCAACCCGCATGCCGCCGGCCGTTGGCCCGTGGAGCGCCGAATTTTCTACCGCCAGTCTTGTAGCTCAACTTCGGAATGAAGGGTAGCGGGAAGGGCATCGGGGGCCTCCTGGAGCATAGTCCGAACAGGCGCCATTTTGCCTTCACCGAATCGCATCTGCAAGTTGTGGCTGGTAACAGAGAAGTTTCTTGGTCACCCAGCGGGCCACGCCTTGCAAGGCGTGCAGACGCGCCCCAGCCTTCACCAGATCCACGACGCTGTCCCACTTGAACACCCGGCGCATGGCCGCGGCATCGGCCTGACCCCAGAAATACGCGAAGCGAGTCAGAATGCGCCGGGCCTGCACCAGCCCGACCATCTCGAAAAGATCCTTGCGGAACTGGGCGAAGGCGTCGGTGCTGTGCAGGACCAGGCGGCGCCCCTGAAAGTCGATGGCGCCATCGCGAAATTCCAGCAGTTCGTCCAGTTTCAGGTCTTCGACTCGCATGATGCACCCAGTATTTCAATCTGAAACGTTCGTTTTGCAAGTTGAAACATCGGGCGGGGTGCGCGGAACGCCAAAGGCCGAAAAGACGCCATCGGCACGACGCTTGCTGGAAGAGACAGCAGAACATCAACGAGAAGCGACGAAACGATCAAAGGAGACGCACCAATGTACGATCTGTTGAAAGGCAAGTTGGAAGGTTTGCAGGGCGAGCTGATGGTGTTTGCGCAGTCACTCTTGCGCACACGCAGTTTGACCCGCGACGAGTCGAGTGCTGCCGCGCTGGTGGAGAAGCAGATGCGCGCCCTCGACTTCGACTCGGTCACCACCGATGGCTTCGGCAACGTGGTGGGCGTGCTGCACGGGGTGGAAGACGGCCCCAATCTGCTCTTGGCCAGTCACCTGGATACCGTGGCGCCTGGCGACGAGGCGAGCTGGCCGGGTTCACCCTGGAGTGGCCGCATCGAGAACGGCAAGCTGTACGGTCTGGGCGCGGCCGACTGCAAGGGCGGACTGGCGGCGCAGGTTTTTGCTGTCGGCTTGCTCAAGCGCAGCCTTCTGCCTTTGCGCGGGAACCTGATCGTGGCCGCCACCGTGGCTGAAGAAAACGGCATTTCCGTCGGCATGCGCGGCCTCATCGAATTCACTTTGAAAGAAATGGGGCTGCGACCGGAATACGCCGTGCTGGGCGAGCCGACCAATCTGGGCCTGTACTACGGCCACGATGGCCGCGCCGAAATGGACATCCGCCTGCGCAGCAACAATCCCTTTCACGTGGCCGACGCGGCTGACCTGGTGTCGAACGGCATGGGTGACATCGATCCGGCCGCGGCAGTGCAAGCCATGCTGATGGGCAAGCCGCAATTTGAAGACAGTCAGGGTTTCCGTTGCGCCACCATCTCCGTGGAACGTCGTCTCGGCCTGGACGAGGCCGTCGACGGCATGGTGGGTCGCATGCGCCACGAGGCCGAGCGGCTGGCGCAACTGGCCGGCGCGGTCGAGGTCGACGTGGCAGTGCGCGAGCGAGCCGAGACCATGCCCAGCGGCCTGGTCATGCAGGTCAAGCGCGTGACCCACGCCTGGAGCACGGATCCCTTCAGCCCGCTGCTGTCGCGCGCTCGTCAGGCGCTGTCTGCGGCTGGCTGCGCGGTTCGGCCGGGCAAATGGAAGCTGTCCCGCTTGGGCATGGGCACTTCCGGCAGTGTGCTGTGCAACGACTTCGCCATCCCGACCATAGGCTACGGCCCCGGTCGCGAGGAAGAGGCACACAGTGAGAACGAATCCGTGGAGATCGCCAAGATGGTGGAGTGCACCTACGGAACCGCGGCCATGGCCCATGGCTTGGTGGGCATCCCGGTGTTCGGCTGGATTCCCGACGAGATCTGACCGCAAGGGGACGTCATGCGCATCATCGTATTCAATTGCGGAAGCTCGTCGCTCAAGTACCGGCTGATCGAAATGCCGGGCGAGAAGGAACTGGCCGGCGGGGAAGCCGAGCGGGTGGGACCAAAAACCGCGCTTCCGGCTCGCATCCACCACCAGGTGGCAGGCAAGAAGGAAACCATCGTGGTCGAGATGCCTGACCACGCCACCGCCTTCACGCAAGTGATGAAGCTGCTGGAACGCGATCCCGATCTGGTGCCCGATGCTATCGGGCACCGCATGGCGCACGGCGGGCCCAATTTCAAACAACACGTGATCCTGGACGACGCTGTCATGGCCGAGCTCGAGCGCATCCAGGAGCTGGCCCCCATTCACAACCCGCCCGCGGTACGCCTGGTGGCCGCGTGTCGGCGCCTCTATCCCAACCTGCCGGAAACGGTGGTTTTCGACACCGTCTTTCACGCGACCATCCCGGAGGTGGCACGCGCCTACGCCTTGCCGCCCGCCCTGGTGGCCAAGCACGGCTTCCGCAAGTACGGCTTTCATGGCACCAGTCACCAGTACGTGGCACAGGAAGCAGCCAAACTGCTGGGTGTGCCCTTTGAAAACCTGAACGCCGTCAGTTGCCACCTGGGCAGTGGCGGCGCCAGCCTGTGCGCCATCGTGAACGGCCGATCCATCGACAACACCATGGGATACTCGCCGTTGCAGGGGCTGGTGATGAGCACGCGCTCGGGCGATCTGGATCCCGCGGTGGCGCTGACGCTTCTCGTGCGCGAGGGGGGCAACGGCGCCGCGGTCGAGGGTTTGCTCAATCGCAAGTGCGGCGTGCTGGGCCTGTCGGGCATGTCGGCCGACATCCGCGACGTGGTGGCGCGGGCAGCGGATGGCGCGACCGCGGATATCGACCAACTGTCGGTTGCGGCGCAGGTCTACCTGTGGCGCATTCGCAAGTACCTGGGCGCGTATTTGACCCTGGTGGGCGGCGCTCATTGCCTGATTTTTACCGACACCATTGGCGAGAAGGTTCCGTACGTGCGCTGGGCGGTGACTGCGGGACTGCAATGCTTCGGATTGGACATCGATCCCGAAAAGAACGATGCGGTGAAAGCCCTCCCAGTGGACCTGTCCACGCCGGGAAGTCGGGTTCGCATACTGGCAGTTGCCACCAATGAAGAGATGGCAATTGCGCGTTTCAGCTACGGCCTGTTGCTGCACACCCAGTCGGAAAGGATTGCACTGTGAATACCTTAGTTCTGATTCCCGCTCGCAAGAGTTTGCGCTACGCGGGCTTCATCGCGGGCCGCGAGACCTGCACCGGCACCATTCGTGGTTTTCGCTGGCAAGGGGCGCGCGCGGCTCTCGACGAGGTTCGCACCATCGCGCAGGCCGTGGGCCTGCTCGACGACGCCACCAGCGTGGTTGTGCACGGACTCTTCGGCGGCGAAGAATTCCCCGGCCCGGCCGCCGTCAATGAAGACGCCTTTGTCCGCCTGGACCGTATTGCGCGCCAGTCACCTTTGCACGTGGCTGGCTTGACTGAGACCGCGCACGCCGTGCAAGAGGTCTTTCCGCAGGCGCCGGCTCGGCTGGCCTTCGAGACTTCGTTCTTTGTAGATTTGCCGGCACGCGAGCGCACATACGCCATGTCGCCTGAACTGGCGCAAAAGTTGGCGTTGCGGCGTTGGGGCTACCATGGCCTGTTTCACGAGGCTGCTTCGCTGGAAGCCGGCCGTGGCTGGCGCAAACGAGGGTTCGACCAGCCGGCCCGCATTCTCTCCATCTGCCTTGAGGCGCAGCCCGAGATAGCCGCCGTGCTCGGCCGTCGGCCCATCACCGTCACCAGTGGCGCCACGCCATTGGAAGGTTTGCCCGGCGAAACCAACAGTGGCGAGATTGATCCCGCCGTCGCACTGGCCCTGGCCGGCGAGGCTGGTCTTGGCCCAGAAGGTGCCAACGCACTTCTCGTGGGCGGAAGCGGCCTGTCGGGTCTGGTCGGTCACCGCGTGCGACTCGACCACGTGCTCACCAGCAAACGCAGCGACTGTGTGCGAGCCCGCGACGTCCTGCTCTATCGCATGCTGCTGGCATCAGGCACCGCTGCGGCAGCGCTGGGCGGTGTGGACGCAGTCGTGTTCTCCGGTCGCTACGCCTCGTGCTCGGCCGTGGTGGCCCAACATGTGTTGCCACACCTGGAACGCGCCGGCGCGCTTGGCCCCCACGCTGCCGAATGGACGATCTTCGCCAAGCCGCTGGAAGCGGTTTTGGCGGACACGGTGATTGCGAACTGAACGCATTCTGCGCTGGCGCGCTACGACGGAATCTTGCTCAGTGTTCCCGCCCAGTGGCCTAGCGTTCGTGCCTCCGGCACAGGGCGCCCCAGGCACCAAATCCGTTTCAACCCTCCGGCGGGCAACGGTCCACGGTTTGCCAGACGAGAATGGCAAGCTACAGGGCAATCCAGACCCTCCCCGATTCCACCTTCGTCGCAAAGGTGCGGATGGCCCGCGTTTGGATGTGCTCCATCAGCATACCGATGTTCGCGAGCAGACCCCCAAGCTTGGCAGGAGCGGGCTCGTTGCCCGTGTCGTGGGGGACGGGACCTGCAAGTGCCTCACCGGTCGCGATGTCGAACTGAACGCAGTGCATGGGGCAGGTGAGGATGGTGCCCACGAGGGTTCCCATCTCGAGCGGCGCGTTCATGTGCCCGCACCGCCGTTCGACAGCGAGGAAACGCCCCTCGCAGTTGCACACGACAATTTCGCGTCCCTCCAACTGAACGGTCTTCATGCCACCGGGAACGAGGTCCGTGGCATCAATGGCGGAGACGAAGCGTTCACCCACGTTTCACCTCCGAGGCGGGGATCTGCGGCAGCGAATCTGGATCCGTGACGTCCTTGTGGACGAAGAGGCCACACCAGCAGCGTTTCATGGCGTCGTAGTGGGCGCGATGAAATGGGATGCACGGACACACGAGCGTCATGTTGTGCGCCCGTTCGCGAGTGATGGGCTGACATGGACAGAATGGGATACCGTGCTTCTGTTCGAGCAACACCTCCTGCTCCAGCAGGAAGTCCCCGAGATCCTCATCGGGAGTGAACTTGTAACCAAGGCGGTCGACCACCTTGGCAAAGAAATCGTGCAGGGCTTGCTTCCTCGTCTCTACCGTCATGGAAGCTTCCTCTCAAAGCCCGAGGAGCTCTTGGTAGCGCCCTGGGTTGTAGCCCATGACGACGGTTTCGCCTATGCGCACGAATGGAAAACCGTTCGCTCCGTGCGCATCCAGTTCGGCCATGATTCTCTCCTGAGTGGCCTCGTCCGCGAGGTCGTAGTCAATGAACTCGAACGGCACGCCGTGCTGCTTGAAAAAGTTCTTGGTCTTCCTACACCAGGGGCAGGTCGACAGCGTGTACATGATGATGTTTGGCATCGCTTTCCCCTTCAGCCGAGATTGATGAACAGCTTGCCGTTCTCGCTGCGCACGGGGTAGACCGTCAGTCGTATTTCCGGCGCATCCAAGAACTCACCCGTGCGAACGTCGAAGCGCCAGTCGTGGCACGGGCAAATGAGGATCCCGGCGGCCAAGAAGCCGGTGAAAAGCGGGCACCCCATGTGCGCGCACGCGCCGGAGACCGCGTAGACCGTTCCATCGACTCGCGCTATCACCACGTTGAGCCCCCGCGGATACGCGGACTGCATGCCACCCTCGGGCAGCGAGGCATCGTCCATGACGGGGATCCACTCCGTCGTGGCTACTGTTGAACCACCTTGCATTCCTAGCTCCTTCGCGTTCCTGGCTAGAGTCCTCGGTCCTACTTTCCGAGCCCGATCTCCTTCATGAACTCCTGATTGTCCCAGAAGAGGTACTCCGCATCCATCACGCCGTCGTTGTTCCAGTGGCCGATGGTCGCCATCCTGATCTTGTAGGCCTTCCCGGTCGGCGGGATGGTTTTACCCTCTCCGATGGGCATGGGTTGCGTGAATGTGCCTTCCATGAAGCCGATGACAGCCGTCCAGTCGCGCTGCCCGAGTTTCACCGGGTGCTCCTTGATCCGCGTGTCGGGCGCCCAGACGAACATCGCCTTCAAATCCTCAATGTGCTTGTCGATGCCCTTGGTCGCGTGTCCATCAGGCCAGTACACCGTGATGTCCTGGGAGTGGCTGCGATGAAGTTCCGCCCACTTCTGCCCGGTGAACACGTTGAAGTCGAGGTCATCGAAGATCTCGATGTGACCGCTGACCAGCCTCTGCTCCGCCTCGTACTTTTCGGCCGCGCCGCTCGTCGCGCAGCCAGCGGCAAAACCGAGTCCCAGGGTGAAGATGACCGTGGGGATGGTTCTGGAATTGGTTGCCATGTGAGGTCTCCTGGTGATTGCTGGGGTTCGCGAGGTTAGATGCTCTGCTGTGAGTGAACGTGCCGCTTTCGACGTAATCGCTGAGCGCAGACCTTCACGTGAGTCGAGCGAACCTCGCATTCACGAAGACGGCTACTCTTTGCGTCACTTAGCCCTCTCATGCGCGAGGGAGAACAGACCGCGCACGGCGTGCAAGAGGTTTTTCCGCGGGCGCCGGCCCGGCTGGCCTTTGAGACTTCATTCTTTGTGGATTTGCCGGCACGCGAGCGCACCTACTCGATGTCGCCTGAACTGGCGCAAAAGTTGGCATTGCGGCGTTGGGGCTACCATGGCCTGCATCCTGCCGGGCGGCACACGTCGGGAGGGTTTTCCGACGCAGAAAGACCATGTTCGACGAATCGCTTGCCCCACTCGCCGAGGCAGTCACCGTGTTGGTGTCCTCGAATCACGAGGCCCCACGCTCCTTTGCCGCGCAGCGTGAATGGAACTCGATTGCTCTTCACCACCTGACGGACCCTATGGCGATGAAGGCCGACCTTCAAGTATAAGGGAAATCAGGTAGGCGATGAGCGATAGAATGAGTTGCTCTGCGGGAGTTTCATGCCCGGAAAGGACAGTCTGATCATGTCTCGAAATTCGTTGGCCATCCTGGTCGCTGGTTCCGGCTTGTTCGTGATGTCGGCCGCCTATGCACAATCCAAGGACGAGCCGTCGGCTGAGCCTGCTGAGCAACGACCCCCAACGCTGACTCCGCCCATCGCCCCGCCAACCCAACCGACCATCCCTCCGACTTCGGTGAATCCATGGTTCGTTCGGCCTCCCTTGGTTCTCACGGCCGGCGTTGAGTCCGATTGGAAGCTGACGATCTACGGCTTCGCGGAGGCCGACTTCATGCTCGACTCCACCCGGAGCTTCAACGACAGCTTGAACAACGGCGTCGTTGCCCACATCCAGACGCAGGCCGGCGAGAAAGCACGCTTGCAAGCCACCATCCGCAACAGCCGCCTCGGATTCAAAGTAGAGACACCAGAATTATACGGGATTCGCTCATCGGTCCTGCTCGAGTTTGACTTGTTTGGTAATCAGCCGAGCATCAATGGCGGCGGGGGATCCGGCACCACGACCGAAGCCGCCTATTTCAACAATGCAGCCCTCCGTGTTCGACACGCGTACTTCAAGATGGAGGATGACTTCGTCGACGTCCTGGCGGGCCAGACGTACTATCTCCTGGGGTGGCAGAATTACTTTTTCGGAGCTTCATGCGGCTTTCTCGGATTGCCAAATGAACTGTTCAATCGAACCGTGCAGCTTCGCCTGAGCCACACCTTCGCGACGAATCCAATGAACTTCGAAATCGCGGCGGGGGCGTTCCGCCCGGCTCAGCGCGATTCCGTGTTGCCCGATGGCCAAGGAGGCTTGCGCCTCGCCGTCAACCATTGGAAGGGGATCACAACCCCGGGCAGCGGTGGAACGGGCGCGCTGGCAGCCTCCATCGGTGTGTCTGGTCTGGTGCGATCGCTGAAGGTCGACCCGCACGCACCCCTGCCGGCGCCGCAGATACCGCTCATCGGGTGGGCACTCGCGGTCGACGCGCTCATTCCTATCATCCCGGCGAAGGACAGCACCGATCGCGGAAACGCGTTGACTCTAACCGGAGAGTTTGTGACCGGTACCGCGGATGCCGACCAATACACGGGAATGACCGCAGGTGCGACCATGCCGAATGTGTACCCCTTGCCTGACCTCACCCCGACTAGTGCCTCGGGAGCCGCGACGCCGCAGCCCGCGACCGGGGCAGCCCCCCTGGTCGGCGCCCCGTACACACCCAACGTCGACCCCGGACTGGTGGCGTTCGATATGAACGACCGCCTTCACACCATTCATTGGCAGACATTTATCGTCGGCCTCCAGTACTACCTGCCTCCCAGGGGGCGCGTCTTCATCAGCGGAAACTACAGTCAGGGAAAGTCCAACAATATCGCAAATCTCTATCATCCCAATTCGCCCACGCAGCCGTGGGTGAATTCCATGGCCGTTTTCCAGTCTTCGCGGTACGTGGATGGGAACATCTTCTTCGACATAACGCGCGCCATTCGGACGGGCTTTTCCTATCAACGGGTCGATCAGAATCTGGCAGACGGCACGAGCGCCCACAACAATCGCTTCGAGCTGACCTTTATCCATTTCCTATAGCTGGCCCGGTGATGCGAGAGGATGAACCATGCGAGTACAAATGAAGAAAGTGCGATCCTCATTGATTGTCGGCGTTGCAGCGTTCATGGCGGTTGCCGCTGGCCTGGCATGCTCCGAGAACTCGTTTCAACCCATCACGGAGGGCGCTCAGCCATGGGAGCCCCCATCAGACTGGACTGAGCCTCCCTGCTCAACTGGGTACTACGCACTTATCCCCGACCCCACATCCTGCAAAGGTTGCACCGGGGAAATCTCGTACGCTCTTTGCGTTGGGACCAGCTTCACCCAATGCACGTGCGGAGGGCCCTACTGGCCCGGTGCGGTGTGCCCGAAAGGGACTGTTTGTTCTGGCAACGATTTCCCGCCGTTCAACTGGATCCAGTTTCCCGACTAGCGCCGGCCCTGGCTAGGTGCACATCCAACCGGCGTCGCACCGGGGCTCAATTGTCCTGCGCACCATCCTGGATCCAATTCTTGATGAGATCCTGCTTTTCTTGGGAAAGCGCAGTTCCAGTGATGAACACCACGGTCCCGGTGGTCAAGAACGTGTTGATGTCCGCCGGCATTTCGCTTCCGCACGACAGCGGCGTCGGCTCCGGATCCTGGACCTTCAAGAACAGCATGCTACTGCCCGGATCGCCTGGGACCACACGCTTTCCCAGTTGGTTGCAACTCGTCCCAATGCACGGCCGGTCGAAGAGGCCCCAGTACGCGCGCAGCTTCGAACTCATATCGAGGCCGCTGTTGCCGGGGGTCAGTGCGTTCGCGCCGGCCACGCCGTAATAGTGGCAATAGTCGTTGGCGCAGGTCAGCTGGATGACGTCTGTGTAGACTTTGGTGAACGAGTCGGCAGCCGGCGCGGCACCTGAGCCGCATCCTAGGCCGAGAGCCGCGGAAACGGAGAGTGCGAAAACCGCTCCCAGAAGAGAGTGTCTCATCGATTCCTCCACAAGCCCATGTTTGACACTGGATTCCGAGAATTTACAATGCTCTCCTGGCGCGAACCACTCATTTTGATCGCTAGGCCGCAAGGATGCCCGGATGGCCTCGGCAAACGATTTCGACCGTCTCGATGACCAAGATTGGCGACGTGACCATGCCGCTGGTCGATGGCCGCGAGCGCCGTCTTGGTCGCGTGAGCCGGCCCAACAGGCCGCAAGCCGAGGTGCTTGCTCGCCCCGGCATCCGCCTGCCCGGGTGGGTCGGAACCGACGAGATCCACAAGCCCGTTTGTAGTCCATACCCACGAGCATCGACTACATGATTCCAGGCACTTAGGGGAATCGCGACAGCGAGGTGCGGCATAGGCACCACGGCGATTCCGTCCGAGGCAAGCTGGCCCCTGAGCGAGCTTTGCAGTTTATCGACAGCCAGATATGCGCTACGATGTTTCGGGTCACGAGTATTCGGCCCGCATCGGGAATAGCCACAAGGCGTTGAGAAAGCGTATTCGCGACGATGCACGAATTGGCACCATGGAGGATGTGATGCGAACCAGAACCCGGAAAGCGATACACGTTTCGACGCGCGGCTGTTTGTTTTTGTTTGTTGCCGGAACCCTGTTTTTGGGCTGCAGCTCGTCCAAAGGTTCGAGTTCGGCCGCCGGGTCGCCGGGTTCGGGCGGCGCCACCTACGCGGGCGGAACCGTGAGTGGCGGTTCGCCCGCTGCGACCGGCGGCGATTCGACGCCAAGCGGGGGCGTTTCGTCGGTTGGTGGCGTGGCAACGTCAGGCGGGACGGCAGCATCCGGCGGTGTTGCCAGCGGCGCCGGCGCTTCCAGCAACGGCGGGGCCAGCAGTATAGGTGGTGCAACGGGCATGGGCGGCGCTAGCAGTTCGCAGACCGGGGGTGCGGCCGGCGCTGCCAGCACGGGCGGTACCGGCGGCGCTGCCAGCACAGGCGGTACTCCAGGCACCGGCGGCGCCACCAAGACAGGCGGCTCGGTTGCCACCGGCGGCACCAGCGGCGCCACCAGGACGGGCGGCTCGGTTGGCACGGGCGGCGCTGGCGCTTCGGCAACCGGGGGCGCGGCCGGCGCAGCAGGCACCGGCGGCAGCAAGGACGCGAGCCCGCCTGCGGGGGATGCCGGCGTCGGGTGGAACACGGTCGACACGATCCTGGCCCGAATTGTCGCGCCGACATTTCCGAACCTCGATTGCGACGTGACCAAGTACGGAGGCGTAGGCGACGGGACCACTGACAACACGGCAGCGTTCGCCGCGGCCATTGCGGACTGTTCCAAACAGGGTGGCGGCCGGGTCGTCGCCTCGGGAGGCACGTTCTTTACTGGACCCATCGAGATACTCAGCAACATCAATTTGTACGTGGATACCGGCGCGACGATCAAGTTCTCGACCGACCCGACCAAGTACCTTCCCGTTATCGAAGTCTCCTGGGAAAGCAGCCTCTGCCAAAACTACCGCCCGCTCATTTGGGCCAACGGCGCGACCAACATTGCGATCACCGGCAGCGGGACCATCGATGGAAACGCGACGAGCAACGATTGGTACAAATGGGCCTCGCTGCAGACGCCTGACCAAACCGCTTTGCGCACCCAGAACGCCAACGGCATACTCCCAGCGAACAGAATCTATGGGACAGGCCACTATTTGAGGCCGAGTCTCATCGAATTTATGAACTGCACCAACGTCTTGTTCGACAGCTTCACGGCAAAGAACTCGCCGTTCTGGACAATTCACCCGGTGTTCTGCACCAACGTCACCGCGACAAACTTTACCTCCCTGGGCAGTGTGGGCAACACCGACGGCTTCGACCCAGAATCGTGTACGGACGTTCTCATCAAGAACGCCACCATCCAGGTGGGGGACGATGCCATCGCCATCAAGGCGGGCCGCGATAAGGACGGGTGGACCTACTACACGCCGAGCCAAAACATCGTGATTCAGAATTGCACGCTTACCGCGAAGGTGGGCGGGGTGTCCATGGGAAGCGAGATGTCCGCCGGCATTCGCAACGTCTACGTGGAGGATTCTACTTTCTCGAATTCAGCCGGAGATCTCCAATATGTGCTCTATATCAAAGCGGCCGTTACCCGCGGTGGGTTTATCGAGGACATCTACGCCAGACGGCTCACCGTCGCAACTGTGAGCAATTTTCTCTACATGACTGGTCATTACGTGAGCGGGGCCGTGATCGGACCCACGAAGTACGCGACTTTCAGCAATATCAATATCGACACTGCGACCGTGGCTCGCACGAGCAGCAGCGCCTTCCTGGTGGCAGGCGCCGACGCCACCGCGCTGGCCACCGGCATCAGCCTCAGCAACATCACGGTAACCCAGTCGGCCACTCCCGTGCTTTCGTCGGGATCGGGGCACTACACCGGTCTGACCGTGTCGAACGTGACGGTCAACGGGGCGGCCTTCAACCCTCCCTCGTCGGCGCCATAATTCGCCAGCCTGCCCTAAGGTGGTTCAGCGTCGATGGGTGATGGTCCAATTGCTGCTCAAGAGAATTTGGGACTCATGTGCGCATCGCGAAGACAGGCAAGGTCGCATGCCCGAGCTTCGGGAAGGGTAGGTCGATGAGGAAGTCAGTCAGCTTCGGACGGCCGATGTTCATTGCCATGCTCGGGTTTCTGGCGGCCTGCTCGGGAAGCCCGCACGGCACCCCGCTGGGTGGTGCTTCGGCGGGCGCGGGAGCGGGCGGCGGTTCCTCTGCATCGGGCGGGACAACGGAGGGCGGAGGTATGATAGACACGGGCGGTTTTTCGTCGCCCGGCGGCGCGTCGAGCGGGGCAGGGGCAGGCGGTGCTGGCGGCTTCGCGGCGACAGGCGGCATTCCCGGCGGGGCCGGGGCAGGAAACAGCGGCGGCCTTTTCTCGGCAGGCGGAGCGTCGAGCAGCGGCGGGGTGATCTTGAGTGGTGGCTCGTCAGCGGGCGGGGGCTCGCGCGCTGGCTCAGGTGGTGTGGGCGGTTCCGCAGCAAGTGGTGGCTCGATAAGTGGTGGGTCACGGGCATCAGGTGGAACCTTAGTGGGAGGCAGCGCGGCGGGTGGCGTGACGTCGCGGGGCGGGACCTCCACTGGGGCAATCTCGACCGGAACTGGAGGATCAACGGTACAGTCATCGGGTGGGAACGCTCCCCTGGCGCCAACCGATCTCAACATTGCCGAGCGTGCAGCGTCCCTGAATGTGGAGGGAACGCCGGCCTTCGGATGGGTTCCCAACGATCCGGATGGGAATGAGATTCAATCCGCCTACCAAATACAGGTGACACGGGTCGGTGACGGGGTGCTGATTTGGGATAGTGGCGAGATTGCCTCCAGTTCCCAATCCTTCGTCCCCTATTCCGGACCTGCGCTGGCCGCGGGCACAAGCTACACCTGGACTGTTCGTACGTGGGATCGCAGCGGCCTGGCCTCTCCTTGGGCAGCGCCCGCGAGTTTCGACACAGGACTCAGTGATTCCGATTGGCAGGCCAGTTGGATTCGGCGAACCACCACAGAGCCGGATGACTACACGCTTGCCCGTCGCGAGGTGACGATTGGCGCCAGCCCGGTCACCAGGGCTCGTGCCTACGTGTCCGCGTATCACCAGTACGAGCTGCGATTGAATGGGACGGTTGTGGATCGTGGACCAGCCTTCTCGTATCCGGGGGAAGGTTACTACCAAGCCACTGACATCACCAGCCAAGTCAAGGCGGGCTCCCCGCTTGCTATCGGCATCATTTATCACTGGTACGGCGCGGGGAAAGGTCGCCCGGCGGCAGTGCCCGGTCTGCTGGGTCGATTCGTCGTCGACCACGCGGACGGCACACACGATGTCATCCTCACGGATGGCAACTGGCACGTTCGCCGCGCGTCCCAATGGCAGACCGGCGCTCCCACACGGAGCTTGCTCCTCGATCTTTCCCAAGAGTACATCGAGCAAATCGACTCCACTCAAGTGCCTGCTGGCTGGGACCAGCCTGGCTATGTTGACACAGCCTCACCCTGGACCGCTGCGCAGGTGGTGGGCGTGCACCCTGCTAGCGTGTTTACCCACCTGACCGGCCAGGAACCACGCGTGGTTCGCAGTGGCGCGACGCCCGTCTCGGTCAAGACCCTTTCTGACGGCGCCGTGGTGGCTGACTTCGGCACCGTCATACCGGCACGACCCGACATACAATTCCAGTCTGGGAAGTCTGGCCGAACCCTGAATATTCTCACTGGCTATGAGCTCACTTCCGACGGGCACGTGTCAGCCGCCGTAAATTCGACTCAAGAAACTACCATGTCCTTCACCTACACTGAAAGCGATGGGGCGCAGGAGTTCCTGCCTTTCACGTACCTTGGCTGGCGCTACTTGCAGATATCGGCTCCTGGAGAGACTCTGTCAGCAAGCCAGATCTCCGCGATTGTTGAACATTCAGACTCGCCCCCGCAATACGCCGCCACCTTCACGAGTTCGGATGCGACGGTCAATGCGGTGTTCGCTCTGGTGCAGCGCTCGGCGCTGTACTCCATGCAACAGCAGTTCGTGGACACTCCGACACGGGAAAAGGGGCAATTTCTGGGCGACGCGGTAAACGACTCCTACGCGACGATGCTGGGATTGGGGGAGCGGTCTTTGACACGCAAGGCGCTGCGGGAGTTCATGGCCTCTCAGGTCCGTTACTGGACTGATGGCCGCCTCAATGCAGTCTATCCCAATGGAGATGGCCAGCGTGATATTCCCGACTACACGGAGAGGTTTCCGAATTGGCTTCTTCGATACTATCAGACAACCGGCGACAGCGCACTGCTGGCCGATGCCCACGACACCGCACAGAACGTCGCCGAATACATATGGAAATACGTCAATGCCTCGACCGGGCTGGTCACGAACCTTGCGGGCGGCAGTGGCCAGTATGAGTACGGCATCGTTGATTGGCCGGCGGGAGAACGGTTCAGCTACGACATGACCACGGCTGTTCGAACGACCGTGAACATTCTGGCCGTGGATGCAATGCGAAGTATGGCGGCCATTGCCACAGCTTTGGGGCGTCCGGCCACTGAAACAAGCCTCTACAAAGGGCGCGCCGATCAACTCACGGCAGCCATCAACGGAAAACTGCTACGCTCCGACGGAATCTACATTGACGGTCTGACGTCGGCGGGGAAACAAAGCACACACGCCTCGCAGATCGCGAATTCTTACGCAGTTGCGTTTGGGGTGGCTCCCTCGTCGAGCTGGTCACAAATAGGCACCTATGTGGCTGGCCTCGGGATGCAACAAGGCCCGATGACCGCGCATTGTCTGCTACAGGCACTCGGCGATGCTGGCATGACTGACCAAATGATAACGCGCCTGACGGATAAGACTGGGCTGGGATGGGCCAATATTCTCTCACAGGGGGGGACCTTCACCTGGGAATCGTGGACCGCGCCTAGCGAAGGGAATAGTGAGTCGCACGGCTGGGGCGCGCAAGCCATCGTCGACATTGTCGAATCGTTGTTGGGGTTGCAGGTGACCGCCCCGGGGGCGTCCGCGATTCTCATTGCGCCACCTGCGATCGGCCTCACCTACGCCAACGGCACTGTTCGCACCGAGCGTGGCGCCGTGCAGATCGACTGGAAGCGGCCAGCCGGCGGCGGCCTGACGCTGAGCGTAACCATTCCTGACAATGTGACGGCAACCGTGGTGCTGCCCATTAGCAAGCCGGGAAGCACCTCCGGCAGTGGTGCGGGCCAACCTGCCTTTGTATCGGAAAATACCGTGCAGGCCACGTATACCGTCGGATCGGGACAGTCCTCCTTCGTCGTGGGCAGCTAGGGCGAACATTGCGCAGAATTGGGCGAGAGCTGGTCTGGGGGTAGCGGCCGAGCCGAGGTTCTTGACTAATCTAGCCTGTTAAGCTAGCCTGATCTTATGAAGACGAGCCAAGCATCGATGGGCGCCTTTGAGGCGAAGAACAAGTTCTCGGAGTTGATCGAGCGTGTTGGCCACGGCGCCGAGGTCATCATAACCAAACACGACCGTCCTGTGGCCAGGCTCGTTCCCGCTTCCTCCTCCGTGGATGCGGAACGGAAGAGGACGACGGCCGAACTGCGCGCGCTAAGCAGACGCTACAGCCTAAAGGGCCTTTCACTGCACAAGCTGATCGCGGAAGGACGTCGGTGAGTATGGAATTCGTGCTCGACTGCTCGGCCACTCTGCCCTGGCTGTTCGCCTCGGAGGCAACTCCAGCAACCAATCGTCTGCTCGACCAACTCTCGGAGGGGGCGAAGGCGTGGGTGCCGACCCTCTGGCACTTGGAGGTGGGCAACGTGCTCCTGAGTGCCCAGCGCCGGGGGCGAATGGACAAGGCAGGGATTGAGAAGTTCTTCGCCGGCCTTGCGGTCTACGACATCGAGGTTGACGGCGAAACCGCCGCCCTTGCCTGGTCGAAGACGTTCGCCCTAGGCGAGGCATTTGGGCTCACCATGTATGATGCTGCCTATCTTGAACTCGCGCTGAGGCGGGGCGTTCCACTGGCAAGTTTGGACCGGACTCTCGTCGCGGCGATGAAGAAGGCAGGCGGGCAAGTCCTTCTTTGAACCCGGAACGCTCCACCACCGCCGATGCAAGCGGTGTACGTCACAGCTCGCAGAGCCCGGATGGATCGAGAGTTCGGGTGTTGTCCCTCGTGCTGCAAAACGCCCCATGGTACGCAAGCCAAGCCACCTCCGGGATTGCCTTCGATTCCCTCAATCGCGTCTACCACAGCACGGGACGGCACCGTGTTTTTTCAAACCTACCACGCGCGTCGGCGCCTGGTCACGGCTCGATCAGATCTCGTCCAGCGTGATCTTCACCCTCCGGACTATGCAGGGCGTTTCAGTGGGCCAATGCCCAGCGCAGGGCCGACTCCAGATCCGAATGGGCGAAAGTAAACCCCGAGGCAAGTAGTTTCTTTGGCAATACTTTCTGTCCCGCCAGCAGCAGTTCGTCGCCCATTTCCCCAACGAGCAACTTTACTGCAAAGGCTGGCAGCGGAAGCACCGTGGGTCGGCCCAAGATTTTTCCCAGAGTGTGCGTGAATTCGGCGTTGGGCACCGGTTGGGGCGAGGTGAGGTTCACCGGCCCAGAAAGTTCCGCGCTGGCGATCACGTACCGGATGGCAGCGATCACGTCGGCCAGCGAGATCCAGCTAATCCACTGCTCGCCGGTTCCCAGCACGCCGCCGGCACCCATCTTGAAGGGCGGCAGCACCCGCGCCAGCATCCCGCCCTGACAGGAAAGCACCACGCCGGTGCGCAAATGAACTGTGCGCAGGCCGGCGTCTCGCGCCGGCGCACCTGCTTCTTCCCAGGCGCGGCACACATCCGGCAGAAAGCCCTGACCTGAAGCCGAGGTTTCATCCAGCGCTTCGTCCCCGCGCGAACCATAGAATCCAACCGCAGAAGCGCAGATGAAGACCTGCGGCCTGGTTGGCAGTTGCGCAGCGGCCTGGGCGAGCAGTGTGGTTCCCTTGACTCGGCTGTCGCGGATGGCCCGCTTGGTCGCTTCGGTCCAACGCGCGTCGATGGGTTTTCCTGCCAGGTGCACCACGGCGTCCACGCCTTCCAGACGCGAGGAATCCAGCACCCCAGCCTCGGGATCCCATGCGATCTCGCCCTGTGACTCATTTGGCTTGCGTCGCACCAGGGTCTGCACGGTGTGGCCGGCGGAACGCAGGCTTTCTGCCAAGGCGCGGCCGATCAAGCCCGAGGCTCCCGAAATCAGGATGCGCACGAGAGCCTCATCGGGAGATCCGTTCCCAGGTTGCGACCGGTCCAGCCACGCCCCGAAGCATAGCGGACAATTCGTCCGTGGTTGAAGGAGTATCCTGTTGGCGCTGGTCCGTGCCTTTGGGTCACATGCGTGCGATAGTGCCCTTCTACGCCACGAGGACCAGGGAGGAAACCATGAAGCGAATCGCACTTTTCTTGGGCGCCGGCGCTTTCTTTCTAGCAGCCGCATGCACCGAGCAGAACCCGCCACAAAAAGCTGAACCCGCGCCAGCCCCGGCCCAGCCCGCACGCGCCGCGGACGCGGGCCCGGCCAGCGACGCACGCCCCGCCGATGCGCATCTGGGCATGATGGAGCGGCACGCGATCTGGAAAGCCAAGAAGGAGGCAGACGAGAAGCTGGCTGCCGAACTCGCTGCCCAGGAACAGGCGCGCCTGCTCAAGTTCGACAAGAGCAAGATGCCCAAGCACCTGGCCTTGCTGGCTTTCGAGAAGAAGACGCGCAAGGCGCTCGACGACGCGGCCGAGAAGCTGCAGGGCAAGCCCGACGCGCGCGACCAGCTGGCCAAGCTGGTAGCCTCGCAGCGCAAGGCCATCGAAGCCCAGGCCAAGATCCTGCGCGCCATGGATCCGCAAGGTGGCAATTCCAACATCGCCACGGATCACGACGTCAGCCTGAACTCGCTGGCCAACGATTATCCCGAGGCCATCGTGGCTTCTTTCCAGGGCGACCCCAAGCCGCTGGTTGCGGCGCGCGCCGAACTCGACAAGCGCGAGAAGAAGATCACATCCTGGCTGGACCAATTGAAGAGCGGCAAGAAGTAGCTGCGGCCTTTCGGGAAATTCTGGGCCGCCCAGCAGGCCGGCTCGCGGGTCGCGAGGGCGTGAGGGTGAGCGAGTTCGTGTGCGGTACGCGGAAAGACGGCCCGCGTGCCGCACACCGCTCACGCAGATCGCCCACGCAAACCGCGCCCCGCTGGTCGCTCACGCTACCGCTCACCCCCACGCGGGCCGATCTGCGCCGGGAATCTTCCGATAGGCCGGCCGCTACTCCACCACCAGCGCATTGAACGCAGCCACCAGGCGGCGGCAGGCGCCCAGCGCCGCGAACTCGCTGCGCGGCTTGCCGTCGCTGGGTCGCGCCACGGCCATGGTGTCCTGGGCCGCTTTCATGAAATCGTTGGCCCCGGCGGTGCGCGCCAGCTCGGGCCGTGCGCCCTCGGCATATTCGAGGAACATCGAGTACGCGTCGTTGAGGGCGCTGGCTTGCTCGTCCACTGACTGGCGCGCCGGCGGATCGGATTTGATTGCGCGCAGCCAGGCATTGGCGCCCAGGGCGAAGCGGCGCATGTGCCAGGCCGCCTTGCGCCCGTCGAGTCTTCTCCTGCAAGACCAATTCTTGCCACAGCCATTCGCTGCGCGCGGCCAGCAGCTCGGCCCGCAGGGCGGCGCTCGCGCGCGTGACGGCTTCCAGTTTTTGCCCGGACTGCACAGCGGCTAGGTAGGTGTCAGCCGCGGCCTCGAGGGCCGGGATAGCTGGCGCCTGGTCACGCGCCTCACGCACCAGGGTGCGACAGCGGGCCAGGTCTTCGCCGTGCAGGCGCGCGCGGGCGCCGGCCGAAGCCTTGTCGCTCCCCTCGCTGGTGTCGCCCGCGCCGGCCAGGCACTGGGCGTACTTGTCCAATTTGGCCAGGGCAGCGTCGATTTCCTCCGACGGACGCGACGATTCGGGATAGCGCAGCGACAATTCAGCGGGCGCAGGCGGCGGGTCAAGAGGCGAGGGCGGCAGCAACAGGTGATTCATGCGCACCACCAGCTTGAGCCCAGGTTTGGCTTCGAACGAGAACCGACGAGTCAAGCGCCCAGGCGCTGTTGCGTTGAGCAGATGAGGCGTGCCCGAGTCGAGGCTCAGCTCGCGCTTGGCTGTAGGAATGTGATCGATCTGAACGCTGGTATCAGGTGGATCCACCACCAGCGTCACCTTGCGCATCACCCCTTTGACAGCCGGGGGCGTGCTCGTGGCCGAATGGTCAACCTGCCAGAAATGGTAGCCGACCCGCGCAGCGACAAGGACGCCCAGCCCGATCCCCAGCTTGGTGAGCAGACGGCGGGTGCGCGCAGGAAGGACATGCTCGGGCGCCAGGGTTCCCGGCGTCGGCGGCTTGGCGCGTGGCCGTTCGACCAGCGGAGGAGGCGGCGTCGGGTCGAACGGCCGCACCAGGGCTGGGTAGCGAACGTCGTCGTCGACCGCTGCTGCCGAGGCGTGCGGCCCGTCGTCTTCGCTGTGTGCGGGACGCCGGACCTCCAGGCGAGGCGGCTCTTCGGGAGTTTGCCTAGCCGGAGCGCGCGCCGGGGACGCCGATCCCCAGCGGGTTCCGCCCAGCTCCAGCGGCGGTTCCTGCTCGGGTGGAGGCGCGAATCGATCGCCTCCTGGTCCGCGGGCCACGCGTGGCCGCCCCGGCGCCAGCGGCTGCGACGCCTGGGGCGGGGGAATGTTTTCCAGCAGAGCAATGCCAGGCGCCACTTCCTGCCCGTCGAGAGTGGCCAGTTTGAGTGACGGGCCATCGCTCGCGGCGGCGCCGAGAGCAATCGGGGACGGCGTCACCTCGGCGCCGCCGCCACTGATGGCATCGCGCATGGCCGCGGCCGACGGGAAGCGCTTTTGGATGTCGCGGTCGATGGCGCGCACGATGGCTGCTTCGATGGCCGGCGGAATGTCGGGCCGCAGGCTGCGCGGCGGCGGGTACTTGCCCTCGAGAACGGCGCCCAAGATGGCGGCGTAGCCGTGACCCTGGAAAGGAGTGCGACCACACAGCATCTCGTACAGCACCACGCCGGCCGCGTAGATATCGGTGCGGTGGTCGATCTCGGCCACCTGACCGATGGCCTGCTCAGGCGACATGTACAGGGGCGTGCCCATCACCGTGCCCACCATGGTCCCGCTCATGGCCGCTGGATTCACCTGCCCGGGCTGGCGCGGCGAAAGCTTCTTGGCGATGCCAAAGTCGACGATCTTGACGAAGTTGGGGCGTTCCTCGGTGTTGATGATGAAAATGTTGTCGGGCTTGAGGTCGCGATGGACGATGCCGTGCTTGTGCGCGGCTGCCAGTCCGCCTAGCACCTGGTTCATCAGGTTCACAGCCAGGGGCACCGGCATCAAGGGAGTCTGCTGCAGCAGCGTGGTGAGCGGCTTGCCGTCGAGCAGCTCCATGACCATGAACAGAAGTCCGTCGGGCGTGCGGCCCAGGTCGAAGACATCGATGATGTGCGGATGGCCGATGGCGCTGGCCGCGCGGGCTTCGCGCTGGAAGCGGGTGGCCAGGTCGGCGTCGTTGCTCATCTCGTGGCGCAGGGTCTTGACGGCCACGCGGCGGTCGAGGGCGATGTGCAGCCCTTCGTACACCACCCCCATGGCGCCCCGGCCGATCTCGCGAATGATCTTGTACTTGCCGTCGAGCGCCTGGCCGATGGTCAGGCCGGCGGAAGGGTGGGGCGTGCCTATATCCCTGCCTGTGACGGGGCAGCGGCTGACGTTGGGCGGGTGGCTCTCACCGCAATATTTGCAGGCCACAGCCCCAGGATATCAGTCGGGTTGTGCCCTGTCAGCAAAGCTCATGCCCGGCGTCATCGGGCGCGAACCAGGAGCGTTTAACTCCCACCACGTGACGTGGTGAATTCTTAACACCGGGCGGTGGCCAACAAAACTTGAGTCAGTAGTTCCGACACGTTGGAACTTCGATTCTCTTGGCGCGCCGCTTGCTTCGAACAGGAAACACGATGTTAGGTAGTACGCTCAACGCCGCTCGTCCAGAGGTGCGAATCTCCGCCTCGACACCCCCACGTCGCGTGGCGTGCCTTGATCTGCCAAAGGTTCTGCTCTGCGATCTCGACGGCACGCTCATCGACACCATGCCCGTGCTGGCCGACCTGGCCACCGAGGTCATGACAGGCCTGTACGGCATCCCGCGGCCCTTGGCCCGCGAGCTGTACCTGGCCACCTGCGGTTTGCCCTTTGCCGAGCAGCTGCAAGACATCTTCCCGGGTGATCCGCGCAACCCCGTTGCGTCTGATTTGTTTGAAGTTCGCAAGCCCGCGCGTTGCGGTGCCGCGTTCATGCCCCAGGATACGCGGGCAGCCCTCATCGACTTGCAAAGGCGCGGCGTGCGCATCGCGGTCTCTTCCAACAATGGACGCGAGAACGTGGAAGCCTTCGCGCGCCTTTCGGGCTTCGCCTTTGATCTGGTGATGGGACACGGCAAGGGGCTGGCCAAGGGCCGCCCGCACATCGAGCTGGCCGAGCGAACCTTCGCTGTCGACCGCTGCGAGATGCTGTTCGTGGGCGATTCATTGCACGACGGCGAGATTGCCAGTCTGGCGAGGATTCCCTTCGTGGGTCTGGCCGGGACTTTCGCCAAAGAGAGCTTCACCCTGCGCTTCCCGGGGCAGCCGGTGATTGGTCGCTTTGCCGAGATCCTGGATCTCTTGCCGGCGTCGCGGGCCATGGCGGCGGGCTAGCTCGCCGTGCAGGTTGTCCTGCTGGCCGCGGGTCTGGGTACCCGACTGGGCGCGCTGACCAGAGATATTCCCAAGGCCCTGGTGAGCGTGGCGGGAAAGCCACTCATGTTCCACGCGCTGGAGTTCGCGGCCCAGCTGCGACCGGCGCGGATCTTGGTCGTGGGCGGCTACGGATTCCCTCTGGTCGCGCGCGCCCTCGATCAGGGCCGGGCCGCGAACCCGGCCCTGGCTGGCCTCGCCATCGAACTGATGGAGAACCCCAGCTTCCGCGACGGCAATCTCCTCTCGCTGCTCACGGCGCGGTCGCGTCTGAGCGAGGGGTTCCTGCTGCTCAACGTGGACCACATCTACCGGCCCAGCATCGCCACAGTGGTGGCGCCCGAGGTGGCGGAAGTCACCGCCTTCATCGACACCGATCGCAGCCTGGGGGCCGACGACATGAAAGTCGAACGTCGGCCCGACGGGCGCGTCCGCTGCATCGCCAAGACGCTGACCAAGTTCGATTGCGGCTACGTGGGCATGACCCGCGTGCCCACATCCGCGCTGTCTCGCTACTGGCGGACCGCCGATGCCGCCCTGGCCGAGGAAGGACGCGCCATTCACGTTGAGCGCATCCTGGCCCGGCTGGCCGAGGGTGACGCCGCTCCCTTGTGTCGCGACATCAGCGGCCCCGGCTGGTTCGAGGTCGACACGGCCGAGGAGCGCGTTGCCGCGGAGCAAGCGCTGCTGGCAGCGTCCTTCAAGAACTCCTAGGTTTCCATGCACGAGGGTGCGCGCAGGGCACCCATCGTCGCACGACTGTCACACAACTGTCATACATGCTGTGTGACACTGAGCCGCCTGGGAGCAAAACATGCAACGGCTAATTGCAAAGATCGCAGTCGCCCTGTTCATTGTTGCCGCACCGGCAAACGCGGCCGACGATACACTTTCGTACAGCGGGTCATCGACTATCGGAGTGGGCATCATGCAAGCGGGCGCGGTCAAGGCCTTCGAGGCCAAGACCGGCCTCAAGTTCAAGTCGGTCGAGACCATCGGATCGAGCAAGGGGGTCAAGGCCCTGATCGAGGGCAAGGCAACCGTGGCCGGGGCATCGCGCGCCCTGACCAACGAGGAGAAAGCGGCCAAGGTTCTCGGCTACAACATCGGCTACGATGCCATCGCGGTGTTCGTGCACGTGGACAACCCGGTCAAGAGCCTGTCCAAGGCGCAGCTCAAGGGGATCTTCACGGGAAAGACTACCCGTTGGAAGGATGTCGGGGGTGCAGACGCGCCCATCTATCCAAACACGGAGATGGTGGGCCACGCGACCGTGCAGGTCTTCCGCGAGCTGGCCCTGGATGATGAGCCCTATGGCAAGGGTTTCAAGGAGTTCGATCAGCCGCTCGACCAGATCGTGGAGGTGGCCTATGACGCCAGAGCCATTTGCACGGTCAGCCTGGGGTTGCTGGCATCGGTCAGCCCCGAATTGCGCAAGAAGGTCAAGCCCATCCTGATTGACGGCGTGGAGCCGACGGAACGGAACATTCGTTCCGGCGCATACCTTGTGTCGCGCCCCCTGGTACTGGGAACCATGGGATCGCCCAAGGGCGATGTGAAGAGATTCATCGATTTCATGCTGTCGCGCGAGGGTCAGCAGATCGTGGCACACAACTTCGTTCCGCTGAAGCGATAATCGACTGCGAGCGCACGTGGCCGTTGGCCACTGGCGGATCCCCGGACAGTGGACACTAATTCGTGAGAATCCGGGGTGGAGGGACCTTTCGGGATGCGCTTCCATCCCGGGCTTGCAGAAACGATTTTCGGAAAAGGCCGAACCACAGAATCAGGGGCACCGCGAAGGCCATGCCGAGGGGCGCTGCCAGGCTGCGATTGACCAGCATGAGAAAGAGATCGACGGCGCCGAATTGAATGCCGGCAATCGAACGCTCCAGGGCAATGAATCGCACAGCGCCCAGCAGCTGAAGAAGAAGGATGCCGATCAGCAGCTTGAGCACGATTCGCCTGGCTCCCCAGGTGAATTTGCCTGCGAGGGTCAGAGCGATGAAGACGGCTGTCGGCAGACAGAAGGAGTGATGGACATCGACGTCGAAATGCGCCTCCACCGATTTGCTGACTTGGTTCCAAACCTCGGTCGTCAGGTACCATGCGAAACCCGGCCGCTGATTGGGCACCAGCCGGGCCACATGGGTGTGGGCAGAACTGAAGACCAATCCATCGACCGCGCTGGACACAAAGGAACGATAGCCGCGTCCGACAAAGGGGAATGGCCAGGCCAGTAGCGCAAACAGAAGAAGAAAGAGCACGGCAAAGCGCAGAAGCCGGCGCTTGTCCGTCGTTAGCATCGCGCCGCGTCCGCCCGCGACGACTCTTCAGTCGATCTTCGTCCAAAGCGCGAGGTTGCGACCAGGAAGATGGCCAAGGCGCAGGCCACCATGAGCAGGGGCGCCAGCACTTCGTGCGCTCGATTGAACCAAGTCGGGGCCCGTGCCCCCACCCAATAGAGCAGGCCCATGCGCAGGAGGTTGAGGAGGTGGAGGCACAGGACAGAAACGACCACGGCGAGCAGACGTCGCAAAAGGGGCATCGGAAAACCCGCAATCGCCGCAACCAGAAGAATGTTCACATCCATGGCGTCGCAAGTCTTGATGATTCTCATCGAGAACATCTGACCCACGATCACTTCGCTGTTCACCACCACATGCGAATCAAAGAGGGAGATCAGGGCGCCGACCAGCCTGGCGTAGCCCGAGAGGTAGGCTTGGATACCGGCCGCCATCATGCCGTTCTCGGCATACGGATAGAAATAGACCGCAAACAGCGGAGCCGCGATGGCAGCAACAATCAGCGGATAGCGGAAACCAAAGAGCGGCGACGCCGGGCGAGTCGTGGCAAGCCCCACAGGCGACTTCTGCTTCCTGCTCCTCTTTGGCATGGCCGTCGATCTTCAGGCCATGGGCCGCCGTCCGCGCCGCTCGAACAGAAACTCGCTCTTTCGGCTGGCCGAGGTCATCTCCTTGACCTTGCGTTTGAGCGACGCCGCCATCTGAGCTAGTGCCCCGGGGTGATCGGCACTTTGCGCGACTTCGCACGGGACCACGGCCACGCTCAAGGTGACCAGAGGTACCTCGACCTCTTGGCCCCGGCGGTCGGTGGCGCGAAAGAAACCCCGCTGCACGTCACCTGGGTCGAACATCTCGACTTTCGCAAGATCGAATTGACGGCACAGGGCTTCGACGTTTTCAGCGTCAACCCCCGCTGGCGACACGATGACGAAATCATCGCCGCCGATATGCCCCAGCTTGGCCTCCGATGACAGCGTCGGGAGAATGCGCGACAACACGCGCGCCAGGCACCGAATCATCTCGTCGCCGCGCAGGAAGCCGTAGCAATCGTTGTACTCCTTGAAGCGGTCGAGGTCGGCGTAGAGCACGTGGGCATTGGGTTGATCGAGCGCGCTCAAGATCCAGCTTTCGATGCTCCGGTTGCCAGGCAATCCCGTCAGGGGACTCGAGCCCTGGGCCAACTGAACCTCGAGTGCGGTCGAGCGAATGATGAGCTGGCGGATGGTGACGGTACCCACCAGGTTCCCCGCAGCATCGACCACGATCACGGGATCGTACAGCTCGTCGGGTGGCCGCTCCATCGCCAGCTTGGCCAACGCGGTCACGTTGATCGAATTTTCGACGATGAGCGGCGCCGGTCGAGCCAGGTCCTCGGCGGGTCTCCACTGAAAGAGGTGGTAGCCGACGGGGCCGCCCGTCTTGGTGAAATAGTGCTGGCGCGTGATGAGGCCCACAGGGCGCTCTCCGCGCAAGACGGTCAGGTGGTCGATCGCGGGCTGTTCGCGGAAAATGCGATTGACGTCCTCGCCGCGCTTCTCCTTTTCATGAATGGTCCCGCAGCGAATCGCAAGGGGCCCAACCGTCTCGTTGAGGTCGGACTCGCGGTAGTGAAACTGGCGCGTGATCCGTCGCAGCTCGAACGCGCGTCTCGTCGGACACCTCGGGAGGCACCCGGGCTGGCCGCGCGAACAGGAAACCCTGGGCGTAGCGCACGCCCATGCGCGCCAGGGTTTCCAATTCATCCCAGGTCTCCACTCCCTCGGCGATCAGCAGGGCATCCACGCTGGCCGAGAATGCGATGAGCGACTTCGCCAGGCGCTGCTTGTGGGCATGTCGATGAATGTCGCGTGAAAGCGTCATATCGAGTTTGATGAAATGCGGCGGGCAGGTCACCAGCGTGACCAGGCCCGAATGGCCGCCGCCCAGGTCGTCGAGCGCGATCTTGAACCCTTGTTCCACGTAGGTGCGAATCTGCCGCTCGAAAGCGTCGTAGTTGTCGATGGACCCGCGCTCGGTGATTTCGATGACGAAGTTCCGCTGATCGAGCCCCAGGTTCGCGAGCTCGGCTTGCATGTTCCCATTGGGCAGGCGCGGATCGCCGATCGCAGTCGGGCTGACGTTCATGAAATACGAACGTGAGCGCAGCGACGTCGGGAAGCGCGCGATGGTGCGCAACGCGATGTTGCGGCACACGCCTTCCAGCCGCGACAGCAAGCCAAGCGTCTTCGCCTCGGCGAAGATTTCGGTCGCCGACGGAAAGGATGCTGGTCCGCGCGACAGGACTTCCCACGCCAGCACCGTGCCGTGGTGCAGGTCCACGATGGGCTGAAAATGCGGTGTGATCTGCCGCCGGTCGATGATGGTGCGCAGAGCATCCTCCCGGCAGTCGTTTCGCCCCTCGACTAGGCGTTCTTCGGGGGTGCAATCCAGACCATCCAAAGTGATTCATCATACGCCCCGGCGTGTGAACCATTTGTGACGAATGAAGAACATCGCAGGCGCCGCCAAGTGCCTGGCGTTCACGCTACGGTAGCCGAAAGTTCTCGGAACTGTGGCCTCCGGCGCTGGTCTAGTCGCTATGCTGGGGCGACGGGCGTGACGCCGATCCGGGTGCAGAGAGTCGAGGAGGCTGAATCGCCAGATACGCGGGTGGGCAGGACGAACCAGCCCGCTCCGCATCCGATGTCCGTTAGTGGCCAATCCGTCGACCACTTCTCGGCCGGAGGAGGACCGCTTCTCATCGACCGTGTGTCGGTTGTTCACACCCTTATCACGACAGTGTCGACTTGTTTTTCTTGACGCCGCGAGCGATCCGCGCGAAACCAGGATCTCCCCGATTTTCCAGACGCAATCCGTTGCGCCAGCCGCCATTCCTTCAGTTTCTCGCGGTGTCTGACGTGTTCTCGGACGGGGACTTGCAAACCGAGCCCAGGACTGCACAGGATAGGTGCGCTGCGACCGTGAACAACTGAAGAACAATGATGGAGAATCGCTTCACAACTGGGGAGGCAGCTTACCGGCGACAGGAAGATGGCTAGACGGCGCTCCAAAGTGCTCGTGGTGAATGGGGAGAGCGAGATGGCGCTCGCTTTGCATCGCGTTCTCTATGCAGGGAACGAGCGCTTCGACGTGCTGGTCGCGGGCAGCGCAGAGGTTGCACGCGAGATTGTGCGCGACATCGGGATCGATGTGCTGGTGTGCGACGCCGATCTGCCCGGCATGAGCGGGGTTGATTTCGTCTGCTGGGCTGCCATCGAGTTTCCCGAGATGCTCTTCGTGGTGCTCACGGGCCAGGACGTGCACAGGATCCAGGAAAAGATGGAGGGGCTGGGCTGCCTGCGACTGGTGCGCAAGCCCTGCACGCCGCAGGAGGTCGTCAAGATCGTCCACGAAGCGCTCGATTGTCGTCATCGACTCTCGGGATCCTTCGCCGCCCTTTCCGCAGCCGACCTCATTCAAATGCTCTGCCTGGCCCAGCGAACTTCGTCCTTGCGAATCACCGCCCACGGCATGCAGGGCGCGATTGTGGTCAAAGATGGCAAGTTGGTCCATGCGTCCTGGGGCCCGCTGGTCGGGCAAGATGCTCTGCGCGAGATCATCGCGGCCGAGGACGGGGTGTTCCGCACGGCACCGCTGCCGGCTGAGATTGAATACACCATCAGCGGCGACTGGCAATACGCCTTGATGGAGGCGGTTCGTTCGCTCGACGAACGGGCCCAGGGAAAGCATCGCCACTCCGGATCGTTTCCCGCCATTCGCATCGATGACTCTTTGTTCGGCAACATGCAGAGCGCGGCGCCTGTCCCAAACACCAAGAACGCCCAAAGCAGTCGTAGCGACACGCGGGTCATGCCCCGCTCGCCGGGTGCGGCTTCGTCGCTGGTGGACAAAGGATTCGCGGCCCTGCGTGCGGGAAACATCGACGAAGCCCGCCAGTGCTGGCTCGCCGCCAAACAACTCGATCCCGAAAATCGCTCGTTGGACTTGAACCTAAAGAGGTTGGAAAAGAAGGCCTCCCAATAGGCGCACAGGCGACTTGAGGAAGACCAGATGGGAGATGAGCATGGGTCTGGCTGAAACAAGAGACGAATTGCAAGGCTTGCTGGTGGTCATGGCATCGCTGTCGCACGGCCTGGAGCAGAATTTGGGTCGCGGGGCAGAGACCGTGACCTTTCGGGCGGGAAGAACCGTGGGCCTCAAGAGTCCCGTCAGCAAACAGGAACCCGACTTGCTGGCGGCCTTGACCGTGGTTGGTGAAGAACTCAAGGCCAAGGGAATCATCTGGCCGTTCGAGCCGTGGAAGCCAGCGGCGGCGCCCGGCTTCGTCTACGAAAAGGACGGCAAGCAGGCGGTCAAACTGGTGTTCCGCAACTGCATGGTCCGTTGCTCGCTCTTCCGCTACGGCCACGAGCAAGAACAGTCGCTGTGCATGATGAACCACGGACTGTTCTGCGGGTACGTGCAGAAGATCACGGGCAAGCGCGCCGAGCTGGAGATCATCCATGCCGGCGAAAACGCCTGTCTCAAGGAACTGGTCTTGCAGGGTTAGGAGGACGCCATGGCCAAAGTAACGGTTTCGTTTGAATGGCTATCCGGCTGCTCGGGCTGCGAACTCTCCGTCGTGGATCTGCACGAGCGCCTGCTCAAGGTTCTGGAAGAAATCGACATCGTCCGGCTGCCTATCCTGATGGACGTCAAGGACTACCCCAAGGCGGCGCTGGGGATCATCACCGGCGCGCTGCGCACCCATCACGACATCGAATGCGCCAAGAAGATGCGCGCCAGCTGCGACGTCATCCTGGCCTTTGGCACGTGCAGCGTGTACGGCGGACCGCAGGGATCAGGCTACGCCCACAGCAAGAGCGAACTGGAGGAGAGCGCCTTTACCAAGAACCCCACCACTTCCACCCATTTCGTCCCTGACAAGGATGTCCCGGCTCTACTGGAAGAAGGCGTGCTCCCGCTCGACGCCGCCATCCCGGTGGACCTGTACTTGCCAGGCTGCCCGCCGCACGCCTTCTACGTGTTCGAAGCGCTGTCCTCGATTCTGCACAAGAGCAAACCTGACTTCGGCCGCCACAACGTGTGCTTCCACTGCGATCGCCAGATGAAACACACCGAGGCGGCGAAACTGCGCCGCGTGCACGAAGGGGCGCTGGAAAAAAACACCTGCTTTCTCTCGCAGGGGATCCTGTGCATGGGCAGCGCGACCCTGGATCGTTGTCGCGGCGCCTGCCCGACCCGGGGCATGCCCTGTTCGGGATGCACGGGCCCGTCGGAATCCATCGTGCTGGAACCCTACCGGGACATTCGCAGCGAGATCGCCACGCGCATGTCCATGATGACCAAGATTCCCAAGGACACCGTCACCAAAGAAATCGAGACGCGCGCCAAGACCTACTACGCCTATGCCATGGCCTCGCCGGTCTTTCGCCAGAAGCCGACGTTTCTCCTGCGCCGCTGGATCTCCCAGCAAGGAGCTGCCCGATGAGCCGCACCCTTTCCATCGATCCCGTGACCCGCATCGAGGGCCACGCCAAGGTCCACATCGACATCGGCGACGACGGCAAGGTCAGCGCCGCGACCATGCACGTGCTGGAATTCCGTGGCTTCGAACGCTTCGTGCAAGGCATGCAAGCCGAGCTGATGCCCACCATCACCACGCGCATCTGCGGCACCTGCCCGCACGCCCATCACTTGGTTTCGGCCAAGTGCCTGGACAAGATGTTTTCGGCACCGCCACCCAAGACGGCCCTCTTGCTGCGCCAGTTGCTCAATTGCGGCAGCATGATCCATTCGCATGCTATTCATTTCTTTGCACTGGCGGGTCCGGATCTTTTTCTCGGCCCCTCCAGCCCGGTGGCCAAGCGGAATCTCGTCGGCCTGTTGGAAGTCGCGCCCGATCTGGCCAAGAAGGCGCTGCGCCTGCGCAGCATCGGTCAGAAGATCGTCGAGGTGGTGGGCGGACGCGGCACCCACCCGGTCACCGCGGTGGCCGGCGGCATGTCGTGCGGTCTGAGCAAGGACGATATCGAGACACTCAAGGCCTTGACCAACGAAGGATTGGACCTGGCCAAGGTGGTGCTCGACGCTGGCAAGCAGGCGCTGCTCAAGGATCCCGCTCTGCTCGGCCGCCTGCCCCTGGCGGTCTACGACATGGGCACGCTGCAGGGCAATGCGCTCGATCTCTACGACGGAACCCTGCGCGTGCGGCGGCCTGACGGCAGCGTCGCGCTGGATTTCCCGTCCGAGGACTATGCGAAACACATGACGGAAGAAGCCTTGCCGTACAGCTACGGCAAGCAGGTACTTCTGCGCGAGGGAGGCGCCACCCGGACCTATCGCGTGGGTCCGCTCGCGCGTCTCAACTGCGCCGAGGTCACGGGCACCCCGCTGGCCGACCAGGCCCTGGCTGAATTCAAGAAGACCTGCGGGGATCCCTCGCGGCAGATCGTGGCGGGGCACTGGGCGCGCCTGGTGGAACTGCTCCACTGCGCTGAAAAGGCGACCCTCCTGCTGCGTGACGAGGCGATTGCGTCGGACGAGGTGCGCAGCAAGATGGGGGCTCTCAACCGACACGCGGTGGCCCATGTGGAGGCCCCGCGCGGCGTGCTGATTCACGACTATCAAGTGGATGAAAACGCCATCATCCAGTCCGCCAATTTCGTCGTGGCGACCCAACATAACATCGCCAGCATCAACACCAGCATCAAGGATGCGGCCAGCGAATTGCTGGGCAAGTCCGACCAAGAACTGCTCGACGGGGTGGAATTTGCTATCCGCTGCTACGACCCTTGCCTATCTTGCTCGACCCACCGGGTAGGCCAGATGCCCATGGACATCAGTGTGAATCAGAACGGCGCTTGCGTGCGCAACGTGAGGAGATAACCATGCCCACCGTGCAAATCGACGAGCCTGGTTGCCGCGATTGCGGCCTGTGCGTGGAAATCTGTCCCACCGAGGTGTTCGAGGAAAACAAGGCAGAGAACATTGCCAAGGTCGCGCGTCCCGATGATTGCATCGGCTGCACCTCTTGCGTGTATATCTGCCCTTCCCGCTGCCTCACAGTCAGCGACGCCATTGAACAACGGCCGTTTCATCGCATCGAAAAGAATTCCGCTTTGATTGCCCGGTTCTTGCAACAGACGCCGGCGGTGGCGCAGCTCTCGCAGGCCGACTACGACGAGGCCTTGCAGGACACGCATGTGCGCCTCAAGGCCCTGGCCGATGCCTTGAAGGAAATCATGGGGCGAGGGCAAAGGGCGGTTGGTCGCTCGGCCGGTACGCTGTCGGCCGCCCACTTGCCCGAGATGTACGAGACCAGCAACGCCACCGATCTGCTGGCGGCGATGCGCCGCCGTTTCGCCAATGCCTTCGACTTCGAGGCCAAGGTCGAGCAGGAAGGCGAGAGCATCACGCTCACTTTTCCCAACTGCGCCCTCCGCAATGTGGTGACCGGGCAGGGCGAGGTGGCAGGCACGGCCAGTCTGTGTGACCTGTTCCACGAATACTGGGCAGGCCTCATGGGCGCTTTTTCCGGCCGCAACTACAGCGTGGCCACGCTGTCCACTGTCGGCCAGTGTTCAATGAAATTTCAAATCCGTGGCTAGTTCGATCACACCACCCAGCTAGGAGGATAGGACCATGGCTTCGCGTACCGAGAAAATGCAGGACATCTTGCGCGGTCTTCGAGGGGCTTCGCCTGACATCATTGGCGCCGCCGTCGTCAGTTTCGATGGCTTCATCGTGGCCTCGGTGTTGCCGAGTGAGGTCGACGAGGAATTGGTTTCGGGCATGACCGCGGCCATGCTCGGCGTGGGCGAGCGCATATCGTCCGAACTGATGGCGTCTACCATGGAACAGGTGTACGTACGCAGCGAGAAGGGCTACGTCGTACTCAATGCCGTGGGCCCGGATTCCGTGCTGGTCGTGCTGACCACAAAGGACGCCAAGCTCGGGTTGGTGTTCATCGAAGTCAAGCGACGCTGCGTTGAAGTGGCCAAGGCGCTACAAGCCTCTGCGTGATGACATTCACGGGCGCACCCGTGGCAGGCGTCACGGCTGACCATCGCCTGCCCGGGGCTTCACGCTCGTCTCCCACCACTCGAACGGTCCTTTTGATCCTGACGTTGTCCGTCGGGATAGCCGATCTTGTGGTGTTGGACGCGGTCGTGTTGCCCCGCACCCTCGCCCGCAAGGCGAGGCCTGCGCCTGTTGTGCCCGCGCCTGCCGTGGCCGAGCTTGCCGTGCCCGCGCCCAGCGTGGTTGCGGTGCCCTCCCCAGCGCCAGCGATTGCGGCCGCGCCGCCGGTCCCTGTGCCGCAGGAGATCCCGGCGCCGGCCGAGCCCGTGGCTGCGCCTCCGGAGCCTGTCCCCGACCTGCTCTTCTGGAGAAACGCTGCGGTCTTGACCAGGAATGACTGGACCATACTGAAGAACGTGCTCGCCACCCTGACGGCGCGGCCCGGTTTGCGGGTTCACGTGGGCGGTCACACTGACGATCTTGGGCCGGAACGCGTGAACAGCCGGCTCTCTTTGCAGCGGGCACAGGCTGTGCAAAGGTGGCTGGTCCGCCGCGGCATCGATTCATCGCGCATCGAGGCCGAGGGCTTTGGCTCGACCAAACCCCGTGGCGGCGTGGTGGTTCCTGCGGCTCGTCCCCAGAACCGACGGGTCGAGATCGAGTTCCGCTGAAGGATGCTGTGATGTCGCTCTTGCACATTCTCGTTGTCCTGAGCGCGGTGGGCGCCGCGGCCTTTTTCCTGGCCGGGTGGCTTGCCAAGCCCAGAGGTGCGGCGGGGCCCGCCCTGGAAAACGAGGCCCGCCTGCGTCGCGAGGCCGAGGAGGCGCGGGCGCTCGCGCAGGCGGCGCATGACGAAGCGCGCGCTCAGCTGGATGGGCTGCAGACGAAGTTGAAAGAAACCGCGGCCGAGCTGATTGCCCGGCAGCACAAAGGCGTGGCGGACCGCGAGGCGCTCAGCGAGGCGGAGCGCCAACTCGCAAGCGCGCGCGCAGACGCCGAGCGCCTGACCGACGAAGCCAAGACCCTCGGCGAGCGGCTGCGAGCCGCCGAGAGCTACAATCGACAAGCCTTCGAGCGCGATCAGAAGACCGCCGAGACCTGGGAGCGACAGCTCGAAGACCAGCGGGCCGAGCAGCTGCGAGAGAAGGAGCGCGCCGGCTTGGAACTGCGGCGATTGCAGCAGGCCCTGGACCAGCAGAAAGCCGAAGCACTCCGCCTGGCGGAACAAGAGCGAGCCCGCCAGCAGGCTGCCACCGCGCGCGAGGTCGCACAGGCACGTGAACAGCGCGAGCGCTGCGAAGCCGAGGTCAGGGCGCTCACTGATTCCTTGCGCCAGGCCGAGGAGACACAGCGTGCCGCCGCGACCCTGCAAGCCCAAAGCGAGGCAGGCTGGCGGCAGAAGTACGAAGCCGCGCTGGCAGAGCACCAGGCCCAGGTTTCGGCGTTGCAGGCAACCTGGGATGGCAAGCAGCAAGCCCTGCTGGCCGATGTCCAGCGTTTGACCGCGGCGCTGTCCCACTGCAAAGCCGAGTGCGACGAGTTGGGGGCGCAGAATCGCGACTGGCAGACCAAGCATCGCGTGGTCAACGAGGCGCTCTCGGCCATGGGATCGGCTGCCGCGTCGACGCAGGACAAGTGGCAAGAGGCCCAGGTCCGGCTGCGCGAGCTGGACCAGCTCCGCCAGGAGAACGCGATCTTGCGTGAGGAGAAGGCCCACGCGGAGGCTTCGACCCGCGAGCTGGCCACGCGTGAGGACGATGCGCGCGACGCGCGGGTGCAGCTGGCCGCCGCGCAAGCCAAACTGTCCGATCTGGAACGCCTGCTGGAAGAAAACCGCAGGCTGCGCGACGAGGTCGCCGACCTGCGCCTGCATGCCGAATCCTCGTCCGAACTCGAACGACTCACCGCCGAGCACAAGCGCCTGCGCCTGGACGCCGAGTTGATGGCCCGCCGGCTGAACGAGATGCTGCAAGATCAGACAGAACTGGCGGACCTGCGCGCGCGGTTCCACGACTTGCAAGCGCTGGGCGAAGAAGTGGTCTATCTGCGCCGGCGCGAGAAAGATCTGGAGGCGCGGCTGTATGCCAGCGGTTCTTCGAGCCAAGCCGACGAGCCTGGCACGCCGGGCGTGCAAGCGTTGCACACGGTGGGGACCGACATGGAAGCCAGTCTGCGCGCTCTGGTTCAACCCGACGGCGCCCGCAGCGCCGTGTTGGCCGACACGCAAGGCTTCCTCATCGCCAGTGCCGGCGAACCCATGCCGCAGGAAGGGATGGCGGCCTTCACCGCCATTGCCAGCGAGATGGTGGCCCGCACGCGCATCTTGTTGCCCCTGGCTGATGTGGATTCCATACGCGTGAGAGACACCAATCGGATCATCCTATCCTGCCGACTCTTCGAGACCGGCGGACAAGGCCTCGGGCTCGCCACCCTGGGGCCCGGAGAGCCGAGTGTCCCGGATGCGGACCGGGTGGTGAGTGAGCTGGCAGTCGCGGTGGCGGGCAAGATCACGGAAACTGACGAGTCGTAACTTTGTCGGAAAACCGCGGGCCGCCGGGGAGGCGTACGGCTGTCGCGAGTCACGATGTCCCGACATTCGCATCGAACGCCGCGCCGAGCTCGCCAGCAACCGTGACGACCGCGCGATCGAATGACCACACCTCGGCCCCGGATGTCAGGCCGCTGGCGATGATCTCGGCATCGCCCCAGCCTATCCCCCGGCGAGCCAGTCGACGTCGCTTTATGAAAGAGAGAATCTCCTCGTAGGGAACCCATTTCACGGTCGGAAGTCTTTGCAGTAGGCGTTCCTGATCCGAGGAAAGCCCACCCAAGACGAGCTCTCCCACGACCAGCGGATGCACGAGAACGATGCCCTCCTCCTGCAAGAGTGTCGCCAAAGGACGAGCACTCGCTCGTCCAGCAAAGAAGTAGCGCCAGACAGAGGTGTCGACCAGAACCGGCTTCATGACCTGCGTCGCCGCACGGCAGCCAGGTCTGGAATCTTCCCTTCCAGGGCGCGCAGCCTGCGCCGCGCCTCACGTTCAAGCAGGGCGCGGAGCCCCATCTCGATAACGTCGGTTTTCGTCCGTGCGTGCGTCTCGTCCAGTGCGGAACGCATCAGATCTTCGTCAAGGTCGACCGTGGTTCTCATGCATACCAATTGTGCATAACTATATGCATTCGTCAAGTCGAGGCGCAATGTCCAAGGGCTGTGCGCCGCAAATACTCCATGCACCGCCGGGTTGGACTTGCCCCGCAGATAGTCGACGAGGACTGAGGTATCGACCAAGATCATCGCGCTCCGGCCCGGGCTGCCTTGTAGTCGTAGCCTGGCGCCAGCTTGACCCTGCCGCGCAGCTCGGCGAAGGGTCGCCGCCGCTTGTTCTCGACCAGCACCCGCAGTGCCTCGTGTACGAGGGCGCGGCGGGTTCCGATATCGGTCAGGCGGGTGGCCTCATCGACCAGATCAGCATCCAGCACGATGTTGGCACTCGCTCGCCCCCGCGATTCCCTATCGCTTGTCTTCCTGAGCAGAGCATAGTCGGCGTCCCCTTCGCGGAAAGAAGCTCACGGTCGCTTTGGCTCTCCCAGCAGGATGGTTTCGAGCGCTGGATCCAAGTGCTGCGCGCACGCAGAAGCTCCCTGGGCGAGCAGTGCTTCGCTGGCGCCGATGGCTCGCAGCACCTGCGTGACAGCCTCGGGAATGGCTTGCCGGACCGCCGGGGTCAGCTCGATGCCGTACTCCTCGAAGGCCTGGCCCTCGATGCCGACGAAGACAATCGAGGCCCGGTTGCGATCCGGCGCCAGGCGCTGCGCCACCTCGATGAGTTCGGCGATCCCCACCGTGTGTGAAGCCGCGGCGCCCGCGGCATAGCGTTCGATGGTTGCATCTTGCAGGGTGATGCAGGTTCCGGGGGGCCGGCCTGTGTGCATGGCATCGACCAAAATCAAACGCTCGGCCCCTTGCACCGCCTCCAACAAATCGAACCCCAGATGGGGTGTGAATTCGATGCGCACGTCTTCTGGCAAAGGCAGGGCCGAGAGGATGCGCCCCACCCGGATTGCCACCCCGTCGTCGCGAACCAGTTCGTTCCCCAAACAAAGGATGCGGGTGTTCATGCTCTGACTTGGCCTCGAGAATGACATCGGCGGCTCCGGGACGCGACGCCTTTCAATGGTGAATCCCCCCAATATGCGGACTGAATCCTCCCCTTGCCCGCGAGCCCGCGCCGCCATAACTTAGCCCTTCCCGCCAAGCGCGGGGCGGAAGGACCTCCTTGTTCAGCTACATCGCCAAGAAGATTTTCGGCACCAAGAACGCGCGCGTCTTGAAAAGCCTGCGCCCGCTGGTCGCTCGCATCAACGAATTCGAGCCGGACATGCGCAAGAAGTCCGACGAGGAACTGCGGGCCATGACGCCCGAGTTCCGCCGGCGCCTGGACCAGGGCGCCGCGTTGGACAGCCTGCTGCCCGAGGCCTTTGCGGTTTGCCGCGAAGCCGGCCGACGCGTGGTGAACATGCGGCACTTCGACGTGCAGCTCATCGGCGGAATGATTCTGCACCGGGGCTGCATCTCGGAAATGAAGACCGGCGAGGGCAAGACCCTGGTCGCCACGCTGCCTTTCTACTTGAATGCTCTTCCCGGCAAGGGCGTGCACCTGGTCACGGCCAACGACTACCTGGCCCGCCGCGATGCCGAATGGATGGGCCGCATCTATCGTTTTTTGGGCATGTCGGTGGGCGTGATCGTGCACGGCCTCTCCGATTCCCAGCGCCAGCACAACTACCGCTGCGACATCACCTACGGCACCAACTCGGAGTTCGGCTTCGATTACCTGCGCGACAACATGAAAGAGTCGATCGAGCGCTACGTGCAGCGCGACCTCAACTACGCCATCGTGGACGAGGTTGACTCGATTCTCATCGACGAGGCGCGCACGCCGCTCATCATCTCGGGCCCGGCCGAGGAGAGCGCCGGACACTACGCCAAGGTCAACGGCATCATCCCGACCTTGCGCAAGGACATCGACTACACCGTCGACGAAAAGGCGCATTCGGCCATGCTGACCGACTCGGGGGTCGACCGGGTCGAACACAAGCTCAACGTGGGCAACCTGTACAACCCGGAGAACATCGCCTGGCTGCACCACGTGACCCAGGCCCTGCGCGCCCACACGCTGTACAAGCGCGACGTCAACTATCTGATCGAAGACGGCGAGGTCATCATCGTCGACGAATTCACCGGCCGCAAGATGCCCGGCCGTCGCTGGTCCGATGGTTTGCACCAGGCGGTCGAGGCCAAAGAGGGTGTGGCGATCCAGGAGGAAAACCAGACCCTGGCCACCATCAGCTACCAGAACTACTTCCGCCTTTATAAAAAGCTGGCGGGCATGACCGGCACCGCCGACACCGAGGCCGAGGAGTTCGCCAAGATCTACAAGCTGGAAGTCTCGGTCGTCCCCACCAACAAGGCCATGATTCGCAAGGATCACCACGACGTCGTGTACAAGAACGAGCGTGGCAAGTTCCGCGCCGTGCTGGCCGAGATCGAGGACTGCCACCAGCGCGGCCAACCAGTCTTGGTCGGCACCATCAGCGTCGAGAAATCCGAGGTGGTGGCGTCGCTGCTGCGCAAGAAGGGCATCCCGCACAATGTGCTCAATGCCAAGCAACACGAGCGCGAGGCGCATGTTGTCGCGCAGGCCGGCCGCAAGGGCGCGGTGACCATCTCGACCAACATGGCCGGCCGCGGGACCGACATCATCCTGGGCGGCAATGCGGAGTTCATGGCCCGCGCCGAGGTGGATCCCGAGGCGGCAGGCCAGCCGGGCGCCGAGGTGGACAAGGAGAAATTCGACGTCGCCTTTGCCAAGTTCAAGCCCCAGTGCGACGCCGAACGACAGGAAGTTCTGGCCGCGGGCGGGTTGCACATCCTAGGCACCGAACGCCATGAATCGCGGCGCATCGACAACCAGTTGCGCGGCCGCGCCGGCCGGCAGGGCGATCCGGGCAGCTCGCGCTTCTTCCTCTCGCTGGAAGACGATCTCATGCGCATCTTCGGGGCCGAGCGCATCACCGGCCTGATGGAGCGCCTGGGGATGGAAGAAGACGTCCCCATCGAGCACCCCATCATCAACCGCGCCATCGAGAACGCGCAGAAGAAAGTCGAAGGCCACAACTTCGACATCCGCAAGAGCCTGCTCGAATACGACGACGTGATGAACCAGCAGCGCAAGACCATCTATGCGCTGCGGAGGCAGGTGCTGGAAGGCACATACGTTCCGCTCTTGTCCGAGGCGGAGCAAAAGGCTGGCAAGCAGGCGCCCGTGCCCGCGACGTCGGGCCAGGACACAGTGGACAAGCTGGCAGTTTCCCTGCGGCCGTCGCTGGCGCGCATGGCCGAGGCGCTGACTCACGAGGCCGCGCCGCCATCTGCCGACGGGACTCCATCTGCGGCCAGCCCGGTCGTGGTTCCCCTGGATCCGGCCAAATTCCGTTCGACGCTGTACCGCCAGTTCGGCGCCTATTCCGACGTAACCGGCATTGTCGAGGACCGCACCACCACGCTGGATCGACTGGCGCGCGAAGTGGCCTCGTCGTTGATTCAGCAGCGCGAGCGCGTTCTGGATTTGTCGGAGGAGGTTCTGCAGGAGCTGCTCGACGCGACTTGTCCCGAACACGCCCACGCCGAGGACTGGGATCTAGAGGCCTTGGCCGCGGGCATGAAGGAACGCTTTGGCTTCGAGCCCACCATCGAAAGCAAGGGTCTGCTCGAGCGCGACAAGCTGGCGGCGCTGACCTGGGCGCAGCTCGAGAAGATCATCGAGGCGCGCGAGCAGGAGTTTTCGCTGCCCTACCTCCTGTATTTTTTCCGCTACTTCATGCTGGAAGAGATCGACCAGCGCTGGATCGAGCACCTGAAGAACATGGAGGCCCTGCGCGAGGGCATCGGTCTGCGCGGCTACGGGCAGAAGGATCCCAAGCAGGAATACAAGAAGGAAGGCTTCGTCATCTTCGGCGAGATGATGGCCAGTATCAGTCGCAATCTGTGCCAGAAGTTGTTCCACATCCAGATCCAGCGCGACGAGAGCGAGGCCGCGGCTCAGCAGATGGCTGACAAGCAGGCCAAGCGTCGACCGCGCCCCACCATCGAATCAGGTGGCGGGGCAGCGGCGCAGGCTGCAGGGGCACAGGCGTCGACCGAGCCACAGCCGGTGCGCAGGACGCAGCCCAAGGTGGGCCGCAACGATCCTTGTCCCTGTGGCAGTGGCAAAAAGTACAAGAAGTGCCACGGCGTGGCGGGGTAGTACCGGAACCGGTGGCCAGAACCGGGCCGCGGCTAGCGGCTCGCGAGGGCGTGAGCGTGAGCGAGTTCGTGGGTGTTGCGCGGAAGGCGGAAAGCGGGGCGCGGAACGCTCACGCTGGCCGACCTGCGCTGGGGATTTCCCGGCACGCGGTAACCT
>CAVWUP010000021.1:0-558738 GCA_963758155.1 uncultured delta proteobacterium | reverse complement strand
CGGGAATGATTTCAAGCGATTAGGCTAAGTTGCTTCTCTGCTTTGTCTTGCTGCGTGGTTGCTATTCTGGAGCTAGTTTTTCCTGGGACGGGCGCCAGTGCTACCACGTCCCCGGCTGGCTTGGAAAGGTCCACATCCATGGCGTGGAAGGATGCCTCGGCGAATAGGTCGGGTCGCAGGTGGCTGTAGCGCTCGGTTGTGGTGACTGAGCTGTGCCCCATGAGGGTGCGCAACATTTCGAGGGAACCACCTCCCAGCACGAACAGAGACGCGAATGTGTGGCGCGTGCATGAGTACCAGGTCAGGGGCGGCAGGCCACACGTCTTCAACGCTTCTCGCAGGTGCCGGATCAAGGTGCTGGGTCGCATGAACGCAGGGGCCGTGCCCAGATCGGGCCGGCCGCCACGGTCTGCAACCTTCGGCTTGAACAAGAGCCCTTCGCCGCCCGTCTTGAGACGCCACGCCGCCAGGATGGGCGCCAGGGAGTTCTGGAGCATGACGATCCGGGGTTCATCGTCCTTCAAGCCACAGAGTCGCCCATCTTGCATCTGCCTTTTTACGTGGATGCGCCGGGCCGCCAGGTCGATGTCTTCCCAGGACAAGCCCAGCACTTCGCCGGTTCTCAAACCAGCGAAGGCACCGCACGCAAAAGCCACGTTCACGGGTTCGGGCAACGCCAGAAACACGCGGCGCACGTCCGCCAGCGTTTGCAGGAAGGGCGTTGACCGCGTGTCGTAGTTGCTTCGATAGAGCTTCCGGGCGTTTCGTGGCAAGCCCGCCACCGGGTTGGTCGTGGCGTGCCCCAGCTCCATGACGTGACCGAAGAACACGGACAGCAGCCGGACGCAGTTACCAACCGTGCCCGGCGCAAGCCCTTTGGCCAGCTTGATTTCAATGAACCGCCGGATCGCGATCGCGTCCACCTCAGCGGGCCGCATCTTGCCGAAGGCCGGCCCCAGGTGCGTGCGCCATCGGGAACGGTCGTCCCCCCCTGACCTGTGGCTTCTCTCCCGGCCTTCCAGCCACGGCTTGGCCAGCTCTGCCAGCGTGGGCGCCTCTGTCGGGTCCGGTGGCAATCCCGCCTTGCCCGTGGCGATGTCCGCCAGGATTTTGGCCAGCACCTTGCGGGCCGTGGCTTCGTCGGCGTAGGACTTCGCCCGACGCCGGCCGCCTTCCCTCCACTGAATCCACCAACGCTGTCCGCGCTGCCAGACCGTGCCGCTTCCCCACACGCGCCGTCGTGCTTTACGCGGCATCGTCCACCCCCACGTCTTCCGCGGTGTAGGGCTGAACATCCAGGTTGATCGCGCCCTGGCTGGCCAGTTCCGCGACGATGCGATCTGCCGCCTGGCGTGTGCTGATACCCGACGCCAACGGGTGCGCGTAGTAGCCCGCCGTCGTGCCTTGGTCTGATTTTGCAATGCCTGTGACCCTGTAGAGCTTCATGGTGTCCTTTCTTCTTGCCGGCTTCCGGTCGGCTCGGTGGGCTCCGCGCCCATGACTCCCTCCGTGGCATCGGGGAGAGTCACCGACGCGGGAACTACTTCTCTCGGACGGGCTTGACCCTCTCGGCCGCCGCCCGCTCGCGGTCTCTTGCCTTCTCGTGGCCCTTTTGGGCCTCCACCTGTCGGCGGTCCAGTTCGGACAACTTCATGCGCTTCTGCGGAATCGTCTTCTTCTCGTGCTCGGTTGCCATGGTGTCTCTTTCCTTCCTTGGGCATCCTGCCCGGTAGGCGTCGGAGCGTTCCGGCACCTACCGCGCAAGACGCGCGGGTTACTTCTTCCGTGGTGGTCGCAGTGGCCGCGCCCTCTCTGCGAACATGGTCAACGTCCGCGCAATCTGCCGTGCCGCCCGTCGCGTGAGTAGCGCCGGGTTGGGTTCAACCGCCAGCACGACAAACCCGCGCTTGCCGTCGTGGTCGTGCTCGCCACCGATGCGCGTGGCCGCGCCGAAACTCACGATCGTCAAGGACATCGTTGCGACTCCATCAGCTCGGCCATGGTGACGGCGGGTATCTCCACCGTGTCCCGATGCTCGGCCCGCGACTTTGCGCAATTTTGCGCAAGGTTGGTCCGCACCTCGCTGTGTTCCGCCTGCTCGCGCTCGTAGGCCGCGATGCCGATGTCACCGCGCGCGCTTGCGATGCGGATCGAAGTCATGGCTGGGCCTCGTCTTCCACGCGCCAAAGGCAGTCGGATTTCAGCCTGGCAAAGCGCTGTAGGTTCTTGAGCGCCGCGGTCTGCACCGCAAGGTAGGGGTTCGGCATCGGCTGCCCCGTGCGCGGGTGAGCACAGACGGCGCCGTTCTCGCGGATGTTCGCCGTTGCCTCCTGCCACTGCTGGAAGGCTTCCGCGTATAGGTTGAGGTCGCCGAGCTTCGCCTTCGGATTCTCTGCGGTCAGCGATGCGACGATCTGCGCGTGACTCATTTTGCCCATGTCTTCACCTTTCCAAAGAGGTTCAGGGTTTCTTGTGAAAAGGCGCTGTGGACCTTCGAGGCGCGGTAGGCTTGTTCTCCCGTCACCGCGTCGGGCAGGATCGGAAGATCGTTTTCAATCGAGCGCACTAGGTCGAAGTCCGGGCCGCCTTCGGTGAGGTCGAATTGCTCGAAACGCGGGTTGAAGTTGAGATTCATCGACCCGCGCAGCAGGCACCGGAATCCGCTGGCGCTTTCCACAAGGGCGATCTTCGCGTGGTTGACCACGTAGCGGACAGACTCGGGGCCGAAGGTGCTTTTCCATTCGCGGATGATTCCGGCGTTCTTGTTTCTGGCGCCGTAGTCGATGACCAGCCGGCCGGCGGTGATGCGTTCGTCTCTGCGCAGACGGGTCAACACTTCGATCTCGTACTCGGCGACGGTCCACGTCCAGACGGACACCGCCGACGGGCCGACGCAATCGAGCACGTGCAAGATGGCATCAATCATCGACCACTGACCACGGGTGAGGGCGAACAGGGAAAGGCCGGGCGTGATGGGGCCGATAGCATCGGCGGCGGTCTTGAACGACTCGCATGCGACGGCGCGGCGGTGGGTTGGTGCGCTGGATTTCATGGCCGCACCACGTGGCTGGTGTGGGCCGCCTGGTAGCGCTGCCCAGCGTGGAATCCCAGCACCAGCAAGCCGGCCGCGTAGAGGGCTATCAGCATCGCGCGGGTCACGGTTGCACCGCCTGCCCATCGAGGCTCACCAGGTCGTGCCGTAGTCGCGCCACGTGGCGACGTAACACTTCCAGTGCCTCCTCGTGGGTCAACGCGCCCTTGCCCGCTGCCGTGACAATCACATCGGCGTTCGCGGCCAAGGTGGTGAACAGTCGCTGGTAGCGAGCGGCCAGGGCCTTGGAGCGGTCCTCGATGAAGGGTGACGGGTGGGCGCCGCGCCCGAAGGGCAGTTTGATGAGAACATGCGACTTCATGCGCGCACCTCGTGGTCGATGGCCGCCAGCTCGTCCCGGTAGCGCGACACGTGTTCCGCCAGGGCGGACAGCGCCTCTGCGGCGTTGAACGTCCCGGAAACCATCAGGTCAACGATCATTTCGGCGGCGCCCGCCATCGTGACGTGCGCGGTCTGGTAGCGCTCCATCATGGATAGTGCGGCGTCGGCTTTCTGGGCTAGAGTGGGCATGTTGCGATCCTTTCTGTCCAAGGGTTCGTGACCACGTGCCCGGCTGTTACCCCAGCGCGGGCACACTTTCGTTGTGGGGAACTTCGGGCGGTGCCCGAGGCGCGAGCTACTGGCGCGGCTTGCCGGTGCGGGCCTTGGCGTGCGCCGCCAGCCCTTCGTGCAGCAGAATGCGGATCAACTCACCACGGGAGATAGCGGCCCGTCCCGGCGGTTGCTCTGCATTCATGGCCTTGGCCTCGACGTCCAACGCGGAGATGAGCGCATCCGTCACCTTGAGTGACAGGATGGTGTCTTCACCGGGCGGACGTGTGCGGGGCCTTCCCACGTCCGCCAGTCTCACCGACTTTTTACTTTTCTGCGAGTTTTCCATGTCGAGCATACTCATACATTACTAACAGGTTCGTTATTAGGCAAGAACAATCGACCTACACGGCGCGGCGTCCGCTGTGCCATTTCGGCAAACTGCCCCGAATGGCTGGAGAATGGCCGCGCCCACCGCGTTGACGTTGCCGGAATGCCTGTTTTTGCAGGGGCTGGTGAGGTAGTGCATCGGTTCAGCCATCCGCAAAGGTGCCAATTGGCCCCTTTTCCGCGTCCACGCCAGGCAGGCACTCCCCCACGACAAACGCCAGCCGGGCCGCTGAGACTGCCTGCCAGCCGGTCATGTCATCACATCGGCGAGCAGCCACTTACGGCGTTCCAATTCTGGGGGATCCCTGCGAATTCCGTAACGGTCACGAACCCGCCACCGCCATTCGCGCCCGCGGTGCCCCCGCTGGACGTCCAGCTCAAGCCGCCAGCCCCGCCGCCGCCGTTCGCGCCCGCGTTTGGCGTGCAGGCAATGCCCCCGCCACTGGTGGCGGCCATGCATCCCCTGCCGCCGCCGTCGCCTCCGCCATTTCCGCTCATACCAACCCAACCCGCGCCGTCGGGGAATGACCAGCCAGTTCCACCAGGGGCGCCGGGAATCAAGGTCGCGTCGCCCGAACCCGCTGCGCAGATTCCGCCGGGTGCAACACCTCCAAATGACACTCCCCCGCTCGTTCCATCTTGGCCATAGCCAGCGCCGCCGCCAGCCGCCACGATGGTCTGACCGCCGCACGTGATACTGATTGAGCCGCCGTCGGAGCCCGTCAATCCAGTCGCCCCGCCACCAGCGCCGGGGCTGCCAATCGTGATGCTTGCCGAGTTGCCGGAGGTCATACACCAGAAGTCGAACAATTCGCCCGCCGCACCAGCGCCGCCAGCGGCGAGTAAGAGTGTTGAGCCGCCACGTGCGCCGCCACCGCCACCGCCGGGCGCACGCCCTTGGAAGTGATACGTTGATCCGACGCCGCTACGCCCGTGCGGGTAGATGACGGTGCTGGAAGTGTACGTGGCAAACGAGACGAGCGAACCACTGGCACCATCGACGCAGTGAAAGTAGTTCGTCGTCAAGGCGCCCGCGTGCGAGCTGAACAACAGCGTGAGAACAATTGCGAGAAAAAGAATGCGTTTCATGGTGAGTAACCTTTCTGTGAGTTGTTGAGCTGAACTGGACTGCAAGCTGGCGGTTGACGGTCCTGCCAGGTTCGTTCTACAAGCACGCTTTCGGCCACTGCGCGCCGCCATCGCTTGAGCCGCCCCTGTGCCACCAGCCGAGAGTGGCATCGGTCGCAGATGGTGCGACCACGTATCAGGTAAGCGTGCTGCCAGTTGAATTTGCGACAGACGCAACACTGTCCTGAATCTGGCTGTAGCTTACCCATCACAACCGTGTGATCTGGCCCTTCACCACCCGCAGAGTCGCTGAAAGCATCTTCACGTCGGCAGGCTTGTGGTGCTCCCTGGCCTGCCTGTGCCGTTCCTTGATCATTCCTTCGAGGGTGTTCTTCCTCGACTCAAGCAGCGCCCGCATCTTCGTTGGTGCTGGTGCGGGCGCTGCCACGTGGACGCAGGCGGGCGCGTAGTGCTTCACGCGGCCTTTTCCCCGGCGTCGACGGCAATCCCCTCCCACCACGGGCCGTGCGGGAAGCTGGCGCCTTTCGGATCTGCGGTCTCGATGGCCAACACGGCGCGAATGTCTGCCGCCAAATCCTTGTCGCGCCCTTGCACCATCAGCGCCAGCCGCGCGCCGAATCGTTGCAGCGGGTTGAGTGCCGGCCATTCGGTCGCCCGAAAGTCGGCGCGTTCCTTTGCGATTCGCCTGTTCTCCGCTGCCTCGGCCGCCTGCCGTTCCGCGTTTGCTTTTCGCTTGACTTCTTGACCCGCCTTCCATTCGTCGACCAGGCGCACCCTTCGCGCCAGTTCGATCTCTGGATTCGACGCGCTCGCCAAAAGCGCAACGCCCTCGGCCAGTGGCATTGCGATCGGGACAGGGAAAGTGTCGTCCGGGTCGCCCCAAGGTGCATTCGGGAATTGCAGCGGCTGCTTTACGTGGTTGACGACGACGCCGACGGAGCCCGAGTTTTTGATGATGACCAGCCGGCGCAACCAGCCGGGCGCCGCTGCGAGCTTTTTTCCGATCAGCTCGGTCAGTTTTTCAAGGGCGCCCTTCATTTCCTCATCGGTGGGCTCGCGCCACAGACTGCGCGCCACTTGCGCGCTGATGTTCGGGTCAGCGCACGCGCTCAAATCAATCTTCACTGGAAGGTGCATTGGTGGTCTCCTTATTGGCCGAGTTCTTGGGGCAGCAAGACACCCTCGCCGACCTCGCACTGTTGCTTCGAGATCATTGCATCGCGGCCCGACATTCGCGGCGCCGCGTCCGTTGCTTGCGCCGACGGCGTGGCGGGCGCGTGCACGTGTCCTCGGACCTCGGCTTGCTGGCCTTGAATCCAGCCGTCGCGCCCTCCCATCTTGGGGCCTGCCGGCGTGGGCGTGGCACTGTCGGCGCTGGATGCCTTCGCCGCTGCCCGTGCGTTCTTTTCATTGAGCTCCAGTGCCCCGTCGAGTTCAATTAGGCTTCCCCGCTCGCGGGTTCGCCGCACGTTCACGATTGGGAGTTTGCCCCGCGGGTTGGCAGCGAAGCCACGAGCACGCCGCATCCCCTCGACGTCCGCCGGATCAACGATTTCAAAATCCGGCTCAACAAATGGGATCTTCCCATTGGGCTGCGGTCCATGCGGGTGCGCGGCGCGCTCGATGACTTCTGCGATTGGCGGTTGATTGGTGTAGGTCTCGTCGGTCAACTGAATTCGTTGCATGATCGTGTCCTTTCGTTTCTGGGTTCAGGCGCAATTTGCGCGGATGTAGTCGCTCATCGAAATTCCGGCCGCGCGGCATTCGCTCGCCAGCTCCGCCAGGCCGCCCTCGGACATTCCGAGGAGGTCGGCAAGCCTGGCGCGCATTTCGGAGGTCGTCAGCGTGGCCGGGTTTCTCGGCCTCGATACCCGGCGGGCGATTGCGTCCAGGCGGCGCTCAAGGTCAGCGAGAGTCACGCGCGCACCATCGCCGCTATGTCGGCGCCGCTGGGCTGGCCGTCCTCAAGCAAGTAGGTGATGACAACCGCTCGCCCGGTGCGCTCGACACGCGGCCAGGGGCCGGCGTAGGCGGGGCCTCGTGAGTTGTTGGGCAAAAGCACGACCGTGTGCGGCCCGGCTTCCGCGTGCTCGGCCTGCTTTCGCGCGGCCAGCAGGCGAGCCAGCCGTTGATTGAATGATCTCAGGTCCATCTTTGTCTTCCTCCATTGCTGGTGAGCTGGGCTTCGACTTCGGCCAGGCGGCTTTCGATTTCTTCAATTTCGACGAGACGGGTTGCACCCTCCACGACCGCACGGGCCGCGCTTACCCTCGGCGACTCTGCCGGCTCGCTACCGTCCGCCATGCTCACAAGTCCGCTTGCAGCGCGGGCCGCGCCACAAGCCAGAATCGCGCGAGCCGCGCCTAGAGAGTCGTTCAGCCGTGCCCGGACTGCGGCTTGAATCTCGGGCCGCTGCCTCCAACGTCTTCCGGTTCGATCGGTGATGCCGGCCAGCTTTGCCGCCTGACATGAGGTTTCGCCCGCGGCCAGGGCATCGACGAAGCGAGTTTCCTTCGGTGAAAGGCGGGCCTCGTCGTCTGGGCCGGCGTCCGCTTCGGCGCCGTCGGACTGTCCGCTTTTGTCCGCCGGGACCGATGCGACCATGTGCAGATCGGGCTTTTCCGTGTCAGTCATGGGCTGGCCGCGAAGGTTCCCGCACCTCGGACGATCGCCATCGGCCGGGTTCGAGCCAGCACGATGTTGGACCCCTCCAGCGGGGGAGTAACCCGCCGAGCGTCCGGGGTGACAGGAAATAGGTCCGCCCCACCGCCGCCCGGCTGGCCGGCGGCATGAACGCCGACACAGCCGCGGGCAAGGAAAACCCGCGCCGGGAGTGGGCGACGGGCGGCAGGGGAACGGAAAACGAAACTCATGGGCGCACGCTCCGATGCGGGGCCTGCCATAGTTCAAGCTGGCGGCGCTGGCTCGCGGTCGGCGGCATGGGTCGCGATTCCTGAACCCGGCGAATCTCGCGCGCGCAGTCGGTGCAAACGAGGGTGTTGTTGTTTACGAAGTGCGCCTCAACCCATGTGGTTGACGAACAGGTTGCGCACGCTTCGCGATTCGCGGTGGCGGGTAGGTCAGCCATGGGAAGCCTCCAGCTTCCGCAATTGCGGAAGGTCAAGCTGGTGGCCGGGGGAAGCCCCCGGTTGCGCATGTTCGTGCGCTGCCAAGCCGTCCAGCACGGCCCGTTCCCATTCGCGCAGAGCCGCCTGGAATAGCTCCGGCGTGGCGGCTGGCTCGGCCTCGTAGTGGGTGGCCTCGGCCTCGGCTACCCGGCGTAGGTGTTCCACGTTCGCGGCCAACTCAGGGTAAGCGGTCGCCAGCTCGACCAGGGCGGCGTCCAGGGCGATGGTGGGGAAGGCTACACCGATCCACACTCGGGCCTGACGCCACGCCGTCGCGACATGGGCCGCCCGATGGGGGAAAATGGCCACACTATGACAAGCGCCGCCGGTGGCCGTGGCTGCGTGAGCCGTAGATCCTTGGGCCTGCGAGGATAGCGGCGCGTTCTGGTACAACGTCGAGTCACGCATGGGGTGCCTTTCGATTCAGCGGCGTGGGTCGCAAGCAGCGCCGGCAGTATCTCAGCGAGGGATCGTAGTCCACGCCGATGAGCACCGTTGAGTGCGTGTGGCAGTCCGAGCACACATCACCCGTGACTGCCGCGATGGCCTCGGCCCATGTTCGCTCCCACATCGCCAGGGCGGCCAAGAACTGCGACGAGTCCGCCACGGTGCCCTGCTGGTAGGCAACCGCTGCCCCGTCCGCTGCGGTCTCGGCCGTGTTGATGTCGCTCGCCAGGGGCGGGTGCTGGTCAACGATGCGAGCCCAGAGCGAGCCCACGAGGTCGCCGTCGTACAGGTTCCCGAGTCGCGCGAACGCTTCCGCGAAAGCGGTGCTCACCTCGGTCTGGCGCTGCGAACGTAGCAGGCTCACCAGCTCCTGCTTGTGCTCGCGGATCGTCTCGCGCAGCTCGGCGCGAGCATCCTTGGGACCAGCCACCAGCAGACCGTCACCAGCAGGCGAGAGACGCAGGCCACGGGACACGCATAGGGCCATGATGCCCGCGCCAGTCACGAGATCACCTCGTGGTCAGGGTCGCTGACTACAGGTGACGACACATCCCCGCCGTTTTCCCCCATAAGTCTCACGGGGGGATTTACTAGGCGCTCATACGGGAATTCTGGCGGGCATGTGTAGTCAGTGTTGTCAGCTAGACCGATTCCCCGCCAGCCGCGTTGCTGCTTTCCGTTAACGCGCGGGTAGCATTCCTCGACGCCACGGCCGCGCAGTGCCTCGGCAAATTCTCGATCCGACATGGGCCGGCGCTCGCCCTGCGTCTCCGACCATGAGGCATACGCACGATAGAGCGCAGCGCGGGGCACAACGGCCGCCGGATCGGTCGTGCAACATTCGACCACGAAGGGCGCCAAGCGATCCGATTCTCGCCTGTAATCCGACGTAGCGGTCTGCACCTTGGCCGACTGCCCTAGACGATCCCGCTGCCAGGCCAGGCAACCGCGCACCGCCCATGCCAGAACACCAGGCATTTCCGCGCACAGTTTTTCGCCCAGCTTTGGATCGCGCTGGGCCTCGGGGATCACGCGCTCGAAGGGAATCAATCGCAGGCGCCGCCAGATCCCTTCGTCTAGCCCGCGCACAATCGGCTTGTGGTTTCCGCTGACCCAGAGCTTGTGAGTCGGGCTGAATTCCCAAAAGTCTTCCCGCATCCGTCGTGCTGAGATCCGGTCGCCGCCCGTCACGTGCTTGAGGATCTCCTCGGCCCAACCACGGCCCGCTGGTGTCTCCTGGCAGCAGACTGCGCGGCGCTTGTACACCGTCGTCAGCTCGGTCGGGTGCGCCTCGCCCTGTTTGGCAAGTAGCATGGACGTTGGCGCCTGCGTCGCGTACTCAGCCAGCAACGCCAGCAGGCTATTCAAGAACACGGTCTTTCCGTTTGCGCCGTTCCCGTACAAGAAGAACAAGCAGTGTTCCGAGACATCGCCCGTCAGGGTGTAGCCGATAGCGCGCTGAACAAACGCCACCGTTTCCGGGTCGGGCAGTACCTCAACCAAGAACCTTTCCCAGCGCGGACACTTTGCCGCCGGGTCGTAGGCAAGTGGAAGGACACAAGTGATCCGATCCTTCTGCGAATGGGGGCGCAGCTCCCCGCTGTGAAGATTCACCGTGCCGTTGCTACAGTTCAGCAGGTAGTGGTCACAGTCGAATTGCGAGAACGGAAGTGCAATGCCAGGCTCGCTCTTAGCCAGGTCCAGCACTGCCCGTCTGAACTGGCGCCGCTGCGCACTGGCGGCAAATTGTGCGAACGCCTTCGCGCGCGCGTCGTCGTTCTTCAGTGCCCATTGGGCCTCTGCCAGAAACTCATGCGCGACGAGTTTCGTGCGCTCCATCATCACGACTTCGGCCGCGTCCGCTTTCCAGTGCGCGCCCTCCCAGGTCAGCCACTTTCCCCACTCGGGAACAAAGGCGATCTCACCTGCCAGCCGGTCGGCCAGCAATTCAGCGCCGCCCGTCTCCGTGAGCGCAAACGCGCGGGCCGGTCGGCGTCCGTCTCGGCCAGCCGGTATCACCGCATCAGGTGCCACGGGTTCGGCTGGTGCTGGCGCCCATTCCGGCGCCGCAGCTACCAGGGCGCGCAGTTCCTCGACGGTGTGGCCAGCCGCCAGCCAATCGCTTACGTCGCCCTTGGGCGGCAGTCCAGGGAGGGTCAGCACCTTGATCGATACCGCCACGCCGGCCAACGACTGCGCCACCTGTTCCCCGTGGGCGCGTCCGGGGCCGTCATTGTCGAGCAAGATCGCGCAGCGCCGGCCGCGCAGCGCCTGGGAATACTCGCGTTTCCACTTGCCCGCACCGCCGCAATTGGTTGTCGCAATCAAGCCCAGCTTGCGCAGGTTCTCGCAGTCCTTTTCACCCTCGGCGATGAAGGCTGTCCGGGCCGGGTCCGCGGCCAGTAAGTCCGGCAGGCGATAGAGGGGCTTCTTCACGCCCTTGGTGTTGGCAATCCATCCGCCGTGACCGTCGGGGCGAAATTGGCGGAAATCCTTATCCGTTGATCCGGGGTGCTGGTATTTGCGTACCTGAAAGAGTACCCGGCCGCCCTCATCGTGATAGTCAAAAGTGGCGACGAGCTTTCCCAGCGAGCCGTTCACCTTGCGCGGCTGCGGCTTGGGCGAGTCGAACAGGTCAGCCGCCGTCAAAGGCGGCTTGGCTGCCGCAAGAACATCCTCGTATGGGCATCCAACCTGACAGTGAACGAGGGTCTTTCCCTCGGCATGGTCCACGGTGCAGCTCTGGTTTCGGTCGCCGTTGCCGGCTCCATGCCCAGGGCATGGACAACTTACGCTCGCCTTCCCATCGCCTCGACGGCGCACGTTCTCGAAGTGAGTGAGGATCTGATCGTAGATCATTGCCGTGCCTCCCGGCTGAGCCGCGAGATTTCCGCCGGGTCCGCCGGGCGGATCGATTCGGCTGAGACGAGAAGGCGGCGCCCTGCCCGACGGAAAATGAGTTCGCCGCGTTTTGCCATTGCCGTCACGGTTTGCGGCGAGCAAGACAAGCGCTTCGCGGTTTCGTCGACGCTCAGCCATTGCGCCGGCCGCAGCGCCTCGACGAGCGCTGTCAGTCGGTCGATGCGCTGAACAAGTGGCCCGACTTCAGCGGCGACGGCGGCGCGCAAGACTTCGTCGAGGTTCATGGCGTGCGCTCCTCGTTAGCCATGGCCAGGCGAATTGCCAGCGCCGATGCAGAATGGATGCGCGCGCCGGGATCCAACGCGCGCCGGAGCACGCCAGGGTCGAGCGCCAGCGCAGCGCAGGCCGGACGCCAATGTGTCCGCGTCACATAAGCGCGCAGTCGCGCACGTGTCGCTGGGTCCAGTTGTGCGCCGGGCGGTCGGGGTCTTGTGCGTCTATCCACACACTCGTAATTCGCCAACCACGCGCACTAGTCAAAACGAGCCGGCGACGTGGAATACTTCCGTCACCCTGCCCGCGCCGTGGCGCGGTCGTGACGCTTGAGGGTTCGCGCTACCGCGGCTCAATGCCAGAAAAGCCACGCGCGCGCTTCGTGCGCCACGGGGTCACGCCGCCACACTTGAGAATCTGTCGGGAGAACTCGCCTACGCTGTAGGGCTTGTGACCATCGAAGCGTCCGGAGTTCTTCGCGCACCATTGCAGGTAAATGCGATGAAGCTCCGCCGTTTCAACCTTGCAGCGCTTCCCCCACGGAGCGGGGCCAGGAAGCCAGCATCGCTCAAGCACGAAGTAGCCGAGGTGCCACGATCGCGAGCCGTCGGCGTCTAATCCCCTCAGCCAATCATGCGCCGTCGCTGGAGGTAAGCCCAGCGCCAGCAGGGCCGCCAGCAAGGCACCCTTTGGTGAGAGTCGCGCGGCCCCGGAGCGTTTCTTGGCCGTGTCCAGATTCCGACGGAATCGCTCGATAACCTGCGTCCCGATCGAATTCACAAACCCTGGTAGGCCGTCGCACTCGGGCTGGCTTCGCATCTCATCCGCAATCCGCCCGAGGTACAGTTCGGGCCTGCACTCGTAGGAGGGCGGGAAGGGGTCGTGTTCCTCCGAGCAGTTCGGCCCCATCCCCAGCGCCCTGGCTTGATCGTCGTCTGGGAGCCGTTCGTGAAGGCGCACAAATTCTCGGAACGTCCTTTCCCTTGCCGTTGCGCCGATGACCTGGGCGGCAGAGAGAAGGCGCAAGAGTCTTTCGTGGCGCGTCCGAGTGTCCGACTGTGTGGCCCGCGCACTCTGCCCGGCGCGCGCTCCTTGCGCTGGCACGGCCTTCGCGGTTTTCTGGGGTGCCAGTGCCGCCGGGACCGCTTGCGCTCGCTGGCGTTGAGCCTGATTCGTCTGGCGTACTGCCCTCGGGGTGCCCTTCGTCACGTTCCTGCCCTTCGTGCCCTCCCTCGAAAGACCGCTGGGCCGGGACCGCGAAGGGCTGCGGTCCCGTTGCGCGGTAGCTGGCCGCACAACTGCCCAACGGAAATCAGTCTAACTCAACAGTGGCCATTCTCAACCCAATTGCCCCTAATTCAGTACTTTTCATTGTCCCGCCGAGCTATGCGCCTACAGTCGAAACCCCTGTAATTATAGGGCCAGACGATTGCGACATATGCCCAGCTATTACACCCGAAGGCTTAGGAAACCGCCGCTCTATCCACCTGAGCTACGGGGCCAAACGGGAATGATACTAGCCTACTTCTGAGCCTACTCGTAGTGCGTCCACAGGCGCAGGATCTTCACGATCCTTGGCTTGTCCAGCACCTGATACACCACGCGGTGCTTGATGTTGATCCGCCTGGACAACGCACCCGCAAGATCCCCGACCAGCTTCTCGTACGGGGGCGGGTTCTGGTAGGGATTCTCGGCCAGGACTGCGAGCAATTGCTCAGCCTTCGGCCGAAGTCCTGCGGCAGCCAGCTTCTTGGCGTCCTTGGCCGCCTGCGCGGTGAAGTAGACCTGCCACTTCACCAGCGCAGTTCCCGGCGGCAGGCGCGCAGCGGCGTCTTGAGTCCTTTGCGAATCGACTCGCGCATACCCTTCACCGACAATAAGTACAGTGTCTCCTGAATTGCCGACCAGTCCCCCTGGGACAGCAGCACGGCGCCACCGCGCTTGCCGGCGATGAAAACCGGCTCATGCGAAGCGTTGGCCTCGTCGACTAAGCTGTACAGACGCCTGCGAGCCTCGGTGGCGGTGATGGTGGTCACGTCAGTCTCCGTACCTGCAAGAGTACGTGATTGCGTACGCAAGCGCCACCGGCCCTTACTTGCACCCAGCGACCGTGATGTTGTACTTGGCGCCCAGGGAGCACTCCAGAGTCACGCGATCTGCATCGGACAAAGCGATCCCATACGCGAGCAGTTCTGCAACATCGACGATCGATCGATATCCACCCGTCACGCCCCCGACGGTCCCAAATGCCCCAACTTGAAACAGAGAGTCGACGATGGCGGGCGTGTTTCCTACCCCCGTGATAGCCTGCGTCGCGCCATCCAACAGGATTTCCGTCGTCGTTCCGACCGCGCCAGGGGATCGGCGGACCGTGATGATCGATGTGGTGTCCGCGTAGGACGCAAAGGCCCCCGATTGAAGATACGCATCCCAATTGAACGAGGTTGCGAGGCACAGGTTGCTATTGTGCCAATCCAGGGCGGCGCAACCGCCGGGCGTCGCATTGTTGCCAAATGCCCAAAACGTTCCCCACTCGATGTTCGATGAGGCTATTTTCGCCGCGAGAATGACCGTAAATGGCGGGTCTCCGGACAGCCCGAAGTTGCTCGCTGTCGCCAACGAATCACTGCTGCCGTCGAATCTGACGATCGGGAACCCATTCATTTGGTTGACCCGGTAGGTGGGCGGCACGCCTGCCGCGGAGACATTTCTCCCATTGCCACTTCCGTCAGCCCACGTGGCGACGTTTGCGCCGTCGGCCAGGCCCTTGATCGTGGCAGCATTCAGCCAAAGCATGAGGTTCTGCTCCTGAGGAACTGCATCGCCAAGACCCGCATCAACGGTGCCAACGTCGAGAACAGCGGGTGCGTCAGGTGCATCTACCCGGGTGTTCAGATCAGCCGCAGCGTCGTACAGATTGGTGGTGCCACCAACTCCTGTGGAACCACCTGTCTTGGTAGTGCCGCCAGTGGCGGTGGTGCCTCCGGTTCCAGGCGCGTCCGCGGCGCTCGTGACACCCGCCGTGGATTGAATGCCCCCGCTGCTGCTCACGCCACCCGTGCCACTGGGAACGTCCGCGGGCAGATCTGGGGAAGCATCGGGGTTGGGGCTGATTGAACCGCCCGTGCCGGTGCCGCCCATGCCAGCCGCGCCGCCAATACCGGAGGTTCCGCCCGCGCCGCCGCCCGTGCCCGAAGTGCCACCCGCGCCGCCGACCCCACCGTCAGGCATGAGAAGGTCCTTGTTCGAATCGACCTGGCTCTGCTCGGCGCAGGTATTCGTGGTCGTGCAGGTCTGCCCATTGGTGCAATCGACATTCTTCTGGCACTGCTGACGGCATTGCCGATCCACAGCGCATATGAGCCCGGCTTGGCAGTCGCTGTTGTACGTGCAAGGGGTAGGCCCCTGACACACCGTCGATTGGGCGCTGGCTATGATGCAACTTTGTCCTTTCGGGCAGTCGGCCGATGCGTGGCAGGCGACGTGGCAGATGCCCCAGGTGCAGACCAAGGAGCCGCCGCAGTCGCTGTTAAGGATGCAGGTGCCACCGACGTCGATCTTCTTCGGCGAAGTGCAACCGGCCGCGAGCCATGCTGAAACGATCATCAAGCCAAGAAAGCGCGATGCGGACATTTCAATCCTCCGAATATGTGCAAGATGCGAAGCTATCACAGGGGGGTTCAGGTGGCTGTGGGCCTTGCCACACCTGCAGTCGCCTGGACACATCAGCAAGTCTCGTGCCAGCACGACGAGACGAGAATTGTCGCCGCGAGTCTCCTGGCCGCTCGGCTGCGGTTGCACTTCAAGTGCAAAGCCCGCAGACCGCGTGCACATGAAGTGCAACGACGGGCATCTGGCCACGGTTCACGGCAGTGCCGCGAAGAAGCGCGCGGCGGATCCCATCACGGAACGTGAGCGCCGCAGCAAAGCGCATTTTCGCTAGATCGGCGGCATATTTGGATTTCGTCGGCTCAATACATTGCAATGTGATGATTATATCATCAAACTGCAAGGTATGTATGTTAAGCGAGGCGTCACGGACAAGCTCAAGAAGCTGGTCAAGGCGTTCCCGGTCGTGGTGGTCAGCGGGGCGCGACAGGTGGGCAAGACCACTCTGCTTCGGCATGTCTTTCCCGACCTCGACTATGTCGCCTTCGATCCCAGCATCGACGTGGAGAATGCGCGCGCAGAGCCTGACCTGTTTCTGCACAACCACCGCCTGCCTCTGGTGCTGGACGAGATCCAGTACGCGCCGGAGCTTGTCTCTACCATCAAGCGGCGGGTTGACGAGGCCCAAGCGCGGCCCGGGATGTTCTTGCTGACGGGTTCGCAGCAGTGGCAGGTCATGCAGACGCTGGCCGAGAGCCTGGCTGGCCGCGTGGCCTTCCTGGATTTGCAAGGGTTCTCGGTCCAGGAACTGGCTGGCGCCGACGCGCGGGCGGGCTGGCTTGGTCGCTGGATGGACGACGCGGACGGGTTGCTCGCTTCGCGGCCGCCGAGCGCGACGTGGCTGGGACGCACGCTGTGGGAATGGCTCTGGCGCGGAACCATGCCGGGCGCCGGCGCGCTCGATGCAGATCTGGTTCCTGATTTCTGGACGGGCTATCACCGCACTTACGTGGAACGCGACGCCCGCTTGGCCGGCTCCGTCGACGATTGGCAACGCTTTGGACAGTTTCTCGGCCTCATGTCGGCGCTGACCGCGCAGGAAGTGAACGCCAGCCAACTGGGGCGCGACATCGGCATCACGCCGCAGACGGCGCGGCGCTGGTTGGCAATCCTGACGGGCACCTTCCAGTGGGTCGAACACCCTGCCTTTGCCCGCAACGCCGTGAAGCGCGTCTCCGCGAAGCCAAAGGGCTACCTGGCCGACACTGGCCTGGCCTGCCATCACGCGCATATCTCCAGCCCCGCGGCCCTCGGTGGACATCCCCTGGTCGGAGCGCTCTTTGAAACTTCCATGGTGAACGAGATTCGCAAGTGCGCCGCAGTCCTCTCTGGTGGCGTGGCCTACTCGCACTGGCGCGCAGCCGGCGGCGCCGAAGTCGATCTGCTGCTGGAACGGGATGGAGTGCTCTACCCATTCGAGATCAAGCTGACTGCGAACCCGTCGCGCCGCCATGCCTCGGGGCTGGTCGCCTTTCGCAAGGCGTACCCCGATAGGCGCATCGCCAAAGCCGCGATCTTGTGCGCCACCCCGCGGCCTTTCTGGGTGACCGAAGACGTCGCCGCTTTGCCCTGGAATCTTGTCTGATCCTGGCAGTCGTGATCAGCGGGTCAGCTCGGCGATGGCCGTGGCCAAGTGCGCGCGCAGGCCGCAGAAGCCATCAACCACCGGCTGGCGAATGCGAAGCAGTGCCTCGGCCCGCTCGCGCACGAGTGTTGGATCGAGATCGAGCACGTAGGCGTTGCGGAAGAAGTGCCGGAACTTTCGCAGCTCGTGCAGTTCGGGGATCGTTGCGCTGGGGACAACGCAGGGACGCAGCCCTGGGATCTCCACCTGCATCTGCGCCAGCAGATCGACGTGCCGGGTGTTTCCCGCTGGCACCGTCTGGTCGAGCAAGCGCGCGACACGCTCCAGTGCAGTTTCGAGCGCCGTGTACCAACCATGGAGATTGACCGCCAGCAGGACCAGCTCCGGGCGCGGCAGGCCGCCCCCAGTCGCCCAGACTTGCATGAGTTCGCCAATCTCTTGCCCGCGCGCATCGAGCGCTGCCATGTCGGCATCGAGTTCCCTGGTCAAGCGGGTCAGCCGCTGACCGTTGATCTTTGGCGAAAAGTGCGGCATTGGTGCGGAAACTCCGCGAAATGCCTGTGGATAACGTCATTTGGACGCCTCCAGGAGACGCAGAGGACGCATGGTGGGTGGTTCGAGAATCAGGGGCACGGAGAAGCGGTCGAATCGCGCGGAGAATGTACCCAGAGCCAAGGCTCTGATGCCGATGGTGACGAAGGACTGACGAGGCCCTTTGCGTTTGCAGCGCAGGCGCAAAGAGGGATCGAGCAGCGCGGCGGTGATGCCCACCAGAGTCCAGATCAAGAGGGCTACGGCCAGAAGGCTAACGAAGCGGGCCAGGGCCACTGGGTCGCGGAACTGGGTCCAAAAGAGCTTGGCGCCGAAGCGTCGGCCTTTTGTGTCTCGGAATTGCTCCTCGACAGTCATGCGGCGGTCATAGAGCGCCAGCACCTGCTTGGCGGAACCGGTTTCGCTGGTGGCGACCCACCACGGTTCATGAGCGCCAGGAGCCCAGTATCCGATGATGCGAACCGAGACAACACCGTCGGCACGCAGCGGAACCACGCCGAGATCGAGCACCTGCCCTGGTTGCAGGAGAATGGCCTCCAACGGTCGACGTACACCAGGCTCAAGCTCGACGTAGACATCGGCCATCAAACGGACGACGAAGCCCAAGCGCAGCGTCTGCAACAACGCCAGCCAACTCGCGCGACGAAATCCGCGGTCGCACAGAATCGTCGCGGTGACACCCGCCCGACGGGTGACGTCGGCCAGGAAGCGCAGGAAGGTATTCTCCCGGGTATTCTGCGAGCGATCTCGGATCAACTTGCGCCAACCTTGAACGAAGACGGGGATGGCCCGCTTGCCGGTGACCATGGCAGCGACCAGGAGGCGCAAGTCATGGTGCCATTCGGTCCAGTCCACAGCGAGCAGGACATGCCGATCCGGGCGACGGGCGAGCAAATCCAGCCACCGCGTGGCGAATTCAAGATAGTCGACGTGCTCATTACGCAGCAGCCGGTAGAAGCGGTTGACCGCACTGTCCAGCCTGGTCCGCAGCCAGCCGGCCAGCGTCGTGGCGATGGCGAACGAGCGAGCCTGACCAGTGGCGGAGATGGCGGCGATGATCAGACCCAGCGTTCTGCGGCGCGCCTTATGAAAAGGGTCGAGCAAGTCGCTGAGAAATGGGTAGGTTCGTTCTGGGCTCACGGGGAAACCTCCTGCGTTTAGTTGGCAAACCAAACTTCGGAGGACCCGTGGGCCCTTTTCCACTTATTTTTCAGGTTATTTCGTAAGTGATCGAAATGATCCAGCTTTTTCGGGCTCGATCTGATAGGCGGTCAGGGTCAGCCGGACCACAACCTCGGGATCAGACACCATGGATGGCGAGCCCTTCCTGCTGTACCCGATGCTGGAACGAAGGCGAGAGCCCGCGGAACGGAAGCAAGTCGACTTCAACGCCTGTGGCCCTGGTCACCGCGATTTCGATCGCTGTGCCAAGCGGGCCGCTCACCCCGTCGAGAACCAGGTCCACGTCGCTGCGCTCGCCAAAGCCGCCCCAGGCCAGCGAGCCCACCAGCCACGCATGTGCCCCCGCGGGAAGCTGGCCGCGCACCAGCGCCACGACTTGCGCGCGGACTTCGCCGGCACGCTTCAGCGCCGCTTCGCGTGCGCGCGCACTACGCTGTTGCAGCGTAACAACCGTGTCGTGCGGGCTGGTTGGCATCGTAGACAGGCTGACACAGATCCCTATGTCGCGCAAAATGGTCGGGGCAATCGCAGCCTGGGGCAGAATCCGGCCCCGCGATTCCACATCGAGAGTGGGCGATCCCTCACGGCAGCAGGCGTAGAAAACGGTCCGCGCTGACCACGTAGGCGGGCGCGCCCTCGACGTCGAAGGAATCGTGCACGTTGGGCGCGGCGATCAGCTGCACGGTCAAAGCCGGACGCAAGACGCGCGCGAAGTAACCCAGCGCCGGTGACGGGACTTTGTCCGACAACTTGCTCTCAGCGAGGAGCCAAGGTTTGCGGTTGCTCGTGATGAGGAAATCCACCTACCGGATGGCTTGGCGATATCCCGGGCGATCCTGCATGCGACCATTTTATCGCTGATGTATGAAACGGTCGCGACCAAAATCAACATGGGCGAACAAATGGTCGGGGCGAGGCGGGTGGGCCGCGTCAGGCGGAGCGGCCCGAAGAGCCGAGACCGCAGATCACTGTTTGGTGATGTTGAGGGTGAACGAGGCGGGGGTTGTTGACGATGATTGGGCGGTCTTGCTGTCGACAACGAGGGTGAGCTTGTCGCCGGTGACCACCACTTCATCCAGTCTGTTCCGGACGTGATTCGCCGCCCTTTCGGGTCACGGTATCCGAGCGCAGCGCAGCCCGTAGCCGCCCACATAGACGCCGGCGCCGCGGCCAGTCGGGGCGTCTTGATAGCGACTCGGAGGCAATAGGGTCGATGCATTTTCAGCCCAAGCGCCCCCGCGTAGTATCCGTGAGTTGGAGTTGATGACCGTCAGCTGCGCACAATCTGCGCATGGATTGGCGTACGCACCGTACCCGTCCTGGTTCCATTCCTCAACGTTGCCCGCGAGGTCGAGCTGGCCCCATCGGCCAATACCCCCCATCGCCGCTCCCACCGGCGCGATGCCGGAATAGCAGTTATTGAAAACTGCGTACTGGCACCCACTTCCCGGATCCGCCGCCCCCCACGGGTACTCACGCTGCTCGCTGCCTCCTGCCGCCGCATACTCCCACTCCGCCTCGCTCGGCAAAAAGCCCCCGTCCCAGATGCAGAATGCGTAAGCCTCGTACCAGTTCACACAGCTAATCGGCAGGTTCTCCTGACTACCCGCCGCGTTCGTCCACGTCGAGATCGAGTAATCATTGCCGCAGGAAGAGAGGTTCGCATCCGTCGGAGCGACATTCGAGTTCCACAGAATCGGGTTCCAGCCCGTTTCATACGCCCCCGGGTATCCGGCGCTCGCTAGCCCCTTTCCAACGTTGAGGTGCGTGTGGATACCGGAGCCTGCAGAAGGCCGCCAGCCTCCATTCCACGCGGTCACGAACTGCCGGAAACGACCCACGGTCACAAGGTACTTGTCCAGGCGAAAACCGCTGACGGTTGCCGGATCCGCCTGGCCTGTCCCCCCATCGGCACCGTAGGTATAGGTCCGGTAGTAGGTACCGCCCGGCAGCTCCAGGCTCGTGCAGCAGCTCTCGTTGCTGGGACCACAGCCAGAGATACCCGCGTCGCTGGCCGGGCAGCTTGGCGGCGACGGTTCGCAGGTACCGTTGATGCACTGGCCGGACCCACAGTCGGTCAGTTTCTGCAATGTCCCCGTCGAGCTGCACGTCGCCGCCTGCGCGCTCGACACGCACAGCGCCTGGCCTGGCGCGCATTCCCCCTGACAGGATCCGTTCAGACAGGTCTGGTTGACGCATGCCAACGCATTCGCCACCCAGGCCCCCGTCGTACTGCACGTCGCCGGCGCGTTCGATACGCACCCCGTAATATCGCCTGGACTGCACGCCACGCAATTGCCGTTCGAGCATACCGGCGTGTTGCCCGTGCACGCCGCAGGACAGCCGGCGCTGCCCGTGCCGGGCGCGTCTTGTGCAGCAGGTGGGGAAGCATCAGGGGCGATGTCGGGCTCGGCGTCGAGAAGCGCGGCCGGAGCATCCGGACCAGCGGGGGCATCCAAAGAAGCATCGTAGGTCACACCGGCCTCGGGACCGGTCGCTGGTGGCGCGTCGGTAGCCGAAACGGCCGGCAAGTCGGGCGACAAAGCATCGTAGGTTCCCGCATCCGGGGCTGCCGTCGGTGGTATCTGGCCGTTCACGAGATCGGGATCGTTGGGGTCGGCGCAGAAGTTGCTCGCGCAGACTTGGTTGGTGGTGCAGTTCGCGGCGGTCGCACAAGCGGTTCGGCAGTGCTGGTCAGGCGCGCACAGGAGGCTGTTCTTGCACGATGATGTTGCAGAGCAAGTCACCTCGGCGGGCAACACACAGACAGCCGAGTCGCTCGTCTTCATGCAACTCTGGCCGGCTGGGCAGTCGGTCGACGCCCGGCAGGCGACATGGCACACACCCGAGGTGCACACCAGGGAGCCAGTGCAGTCGCTGTTGAGGATGCAGGTGCCGCCGACGTCGATCTTCTTCGCCGAACTGCAGCCGGCGGCCAGCCATGCCGAAACGACCATCAAGCCAAGAACGCGCGACCGTGATGCTGACATTTCAATTCCTCCAGTTGTGTTTGACTCACCACAGGGACCAGCGGGGCCGCCAGCCCGACGCCAGCCTGGGTTCAAGAACGCCCTCAAAGGCAACCCTCGGTGTTGGCCTGGGCAGGGCTGTCCTGCGCAAGCACAGTGTACGCGCCACCGCCCAGAGGCTCCTTTGCCAAGAAGCCGTAAGACCTTTCATAGGCAACCCGGCAGAGGCTGGTCGCAGGCGGGTACGCCAGGTTGGGGAGGCGGACGAGCAAGGTAGCCACCACGGGACCCCCGCAACGCACCTATTTCGGGAGCTTCTGGATCGTGGTGGGGCCGATGCCAGTACCCTGAACCGTGTTGGTCCAGTAGACACTGCTAGAGTCGACGGCGATTTGAGTTGACCCGGTTATTCCCACAGCGAGGGTTACCTGCGTGCCACTCCCGGCTAGCGACATCTTCGTCAAGTAGCCGGAGGTATTCCTCGCATAGAAATTTCCGGAATCGACGACGAACATGTTTCCGTTACTCAACGAAGCGTTGGAAGCCAAAGTGGCTGGCGCTCCCCCCGAAAGTGCAAGTTGCGAAATGCCAAGACCCGCGTTGATCCAGTAGATGCCGGTGGCATCCACGACGATAGAGGTCATGAGGTCCAATCCCACCGCTAGGTTTCTGGGAGATCCTCCGCCTGCAAGTGCAACCGTCGAGACGCTGCCGCGAATGTCGCTTGAGTAACCGTTCCAGTAGACGTTGGTGCCAAATACTGCGATGGAGGTAGGCTCGTCCTGTCCCGACGCGAGCGTGACCGGCTGTGCACCACCCGCCGCGGCGACTTTCATGACACTGCCGGTGCCGGGAATTGGATTGGAGGTGCCACCATCGGCCGTCCCGTAGCTGTAGGTGGTCCAGTACACGCTGCCGGCAGCAACCGCGATCGCATTCGCGTAGTACTGTCCCGTGGCGAGCGTGACAGGCGTGCCATTCCCAGACACATCAACCTTCATCACGGTGCCCGCGCTGTAGTCAGTCCAGTAGACATTGCTACCATCGGTGGCGAGTGCGTGCGGGTTGGTCTGCCCGGAAGCGAGTGGAACAGGCGCGCCGCCCGCCGACAGAACCTTCATCACGGAATTGCCGGCGATGAAGTAGAGGTTGGTTCCATCTGTGACTAGGGCAGATATCCCGCCGGTGTCCGAAGCAACAATAGGGGGCGTCGGGAGTACGGTCACCGTCAAGGTCTGGACAGCGGTGTCGCCATCCGAGTCGGTCACGGTCAACGTGTAGGTCGTGGTCGCGTTGAGAGTACCTGTGGAGACCGCAACGTTGTTGTACATGGGTACGTTACCCGGGGTCAGCACGCCGGTTCCGTTGGCGAAGATTGCAGTCAACGTCGTCGCGTGGCCGGCATTGATCGCGCTGGCCCCAGCAACGAAGCTGGTGATCGTGGGCAACGGTACATCCGTCACGACCACGGTTACTTGGGCCGCGACAGAATCACCAGTTGCGTTGGTCACGGTCAATGTGAATGTCGTCGTGGCACTTATGGGCGGGGTCGGAAAGCCTACACCGTTCGTCATGGGCAAATAGAAAGGGGTCACCACGCCTGTACCATTTTCAAATGTGGCGGTCAGAGTGACATTCTGCATGGCGTTGACCTTCTTGGCCGAGGCGACGAAGCTAGTTATCGTGGGCATCGCCCCTGCGGTACCGACATCGGATCGGATTCCTGTGTCCACGGGACTAGCGTTGACCGCAGGACTTGCGTCGAAAGTATCCACAAGATTCGCGTCGATCATTGGAATGGTCGAGCCGTTGTCCCACGCGGTGTCAACACCAGTGGTTACATCGACCACAAGGCTCGCATCGACCGCACCCGTAAGATTCGCATCGACCGTCGGGATGGTCGAGCCGCTGTCCCACCCCGTGCCAACACTGGTGGCTACGGTTTCTATTGGCGCGTCTCCCGCGGTCGGTGGTACATCGCTCGGGCGGATATCGGCGGCACCATCCACGGACGCGACTGTGAGATCGGCGCCACCGTCATTGCCACTCGCGTCCGGCCCCTGTGCATTCGAGCCGGCGTCGAGGCCCGTGGAGGCCCCCTTCTGGGAAAGCTGGCCGTTGACGAGAGCCGACGGGTCGGCGCACACACTGCTCACGCACACCTGCCCGCTCGTGCAGTCCGAGGCAGAAAGGCAGCCGGTGTGGCATTGGAGATCGGATGCGCACAGGAAACCACTGCCGCATGCCACTTTGCTGCAGTCGGCTTCGGCCGGAAGCTGGCAAACCGGCCGCGTCGTGGTCGTCACGCAACTTTGTCCCGTGGGGCAGTCCGCCGTTGTGTGGCAGGCGTCGTGGCACTTGCCCATTGTGCATACCAGAGAGCCATTGCAGTCGCTGTTGAGTATGCACGTGCCACCAACGTCGATCTTCTTCGCCGAGCTGCAACCAGCAAGCAGCCATGACGAAACCATCATCAAACCAAAAAGGCGTAGCCACGATGCGGACATTTCAATCCTCCAAGTTTCGTTTCGTTTGATGCACCACGAGATCGCCGGGCGGCGAAGTTATCACAGTGCAGAAAGTAATTCACCGCTTCGGATATATCGCTAGAACTCGTACATGATGTTGCCGGAAAGCGTCAGGGTCACATCGACGGTCCAGTCCTGTTCGGGCAACTGTCCCGCCGCTTGCAGCTCGATGACTACCTGGTCGGCGGACCAGAGGCTGGTGACGTCGATGGGTGCCGGCGGACTGACTTCGATGGCTGCACTGGATGGCGCATCCGCGCTCCGCTCATAGTCCAGGATCGCGGTCGTGCCTTCGGAGAGCGCGGAGGCGGCCGCGGTCACGCGTGCAGACTTGATGAAATCGAGGTTGGCCAGGCTGCCGCCGGCCGTGATCGTCACCTGGTGCACGAAGACTGCGGAGTTCATGCGCTTGGTCCATGTCGACAACGAGAAGGTGAATGAGCTGGTCACCGAAGTGTCGCCGAGCAGCGCGGCCCCGGGCACACCGGCCATCTTCAGTCCACGCTGGGTGATTTCGACATCAGGCAGGTCAGCCTCGAATGAAGGCGAACAGGCGCCGGTCAGCGCGGCCAACACAGGGACGAGAAATTGAAGTTTCATTCCAATCACCTCACCAGACATAGACAATTAGCCCCAGTTTCAGAGACGGTCCGATGGCCTTGGCGTTCGGGTCGCGTCGCACGGCCACCTCGGTTGTGCCGTTGGCACTGGGGTCGCCGACGGGCGGGGAAGGGATCAAGGCATCGAGATTGTGAATCTGGCCGCGCAGCATGGTGACGCCGCCATGAATGAAGAAGACGAAGCGGCGAGTGCCGAAATCCAGACCCAGGTGCGCGTTCATGTACTGGTAGCCAACCCTTTGCAGGACCGGGCTGCTGCCGAGCCCGAAGGTCTTGGCCAGGGCGTTGGCGTCTCCGTCCTGATACCCGCCGTATTCAAAGCTGGCCGATGGACCCGCGCCAAAGGGCAACAAAGTGATGCCGGCGCGCCAGCCGCTGCTGATGCCGTTGCTCCCGCCGCCACCCGAGACGCGCACCCATTTTCGCGGTCGAATCGTCAGCGAGCCGATGAGCCCATCAGGCACGCCGACATCGACTATGACGCCAAAGAGGGGCAAGCGCTTGGGCCGGGCAGGGGCTTCAGGGATGCTCTGCTGAACAGCTGCTGCTGGCTGGGCTTCTGGGATGACAGGCGGGCTCTGCTGAGTATCGGGCGCTGCGGGGGCTTCTGGGACGACTGGTGGGCTCTGCTGAATATCTGTTGCTGCGGGGACTTCTGGGACCGCGGGCGGGCTCTGCTGAGTATCTGCCGCTGGCTGGACTTCCGGGACGACTGGCAGGTTCTGCTCAACGGCTGCCGCTGCGGGAGCGTCCGGGAGGGCCGGCAGGTTCTGCTGAACCTCTGCTGCTGCCTGGGCGGTGGCGGGTCGCGGGATCCCGACAAGAAGTGCGGCGGTTGCGAGCGCTATGGAGATGGTTCGTTGCATGGCTGCTGTCATTTCGAAGAGGGGCTCTGTCCGGCGGCCCGGCCCTTCGATATGCAGAACCTGTGCCGCGGGTCTGGCGGCGCGCTTTCCACGCAAATCCGCGGGAATTCCTGGGGAAAGCCGCGGCTGGCGCCCGCCCAGTCCCTGTCATTTGCACTTCAAGTGCAAATGCGCATTTCAGCCGCTTGCACTTGAAGTGCAATGCCAATTTCACCGACGCGGACGCGGGATCTTGAACTGGGCCAGCTTGTTGATCAGGGTGCGGCGGGAGATTCCGAGTTGCTCCGCGGCCCTGGTCTGGTTGCCCGCGCAGTTGGCCAGGGCAGCCTCGATGGCCTGACGTTCGGCCACCAGTTCTTCGGACGATTCAGGGGCAGCGCCTGGCGGTGTACCCGCCGGCACGCCTGCCAGTCTGTCCTGCGGCAGGTGCTCGGGGGTGATGGTGCTGCCCGAACACAGGGCCAGCGCGCGCTCCATCACGTTGCGAAGCTCGCGGATGTTTCCCGGCCAGTCGTAGCGAAGCAGGAGAGCCAGGGCATCGGCCGAAATGTCAGGCGACTGTCGATCGGAATCCTTGGCAAAGTCGCCCAAGAACTTGCGCGCCAGAGGTTCGATCTCGCTCTTGCGATCGCACAGGGGTGGCACGATCAGCTCGAACACGGCCAGGCGATAGTAGAGATCTTCGCGAAAACGGCCGGTCTTCACGTCATTCGCCAGGTCTCGGTTGGTGGCTGCGACAAAGCGCACGTCGACCTTCACGACGGTCGTGCTGCCCACGCGGGTGATTTCACCCTGTCCCGCTGCGCGGAGGAGTTTGGCTTGCATGGGCAGCGACATCTCGCCAACCTCGTCGATAAAAAGAGTTCCGCCGTCAGAGGCTTGGATGAGCCCCTTGCGCGATTTGTTGGCCCCCGTGAACGCGCCTGGCTCGTGGCCGAAGAGCTCGCTGTCGAGCAGGGTTTCGGCCACGGCAGCGCAGTTGAGCTTGAGAAAGGGCTTGTCCGCGCGTCGGGATTCGCTGTGGATGAAGTTTGCCAGCACTTCCTTGCCCACGCCGGTTTCGCCCAGGATGAGCACGTTGGCATTGGCCCTGGCCGCCTGTCGCGCCTTTTGATACAGCGCCATCATCTGCGCGTCGCAGACAACTGCACCAACCGGAGCCTCGTCGTCACTGCCGCGCGCCTGCGCGCAGGCGTGGGCCATGAGCGCGCCTGGCGAAGCGCCGTTTTGGGGAAAGCAGGCCAGGCCCAGGCGTGGGCCGCCGCCGATTTCGGCAAGCGCCCTTTCAATGCTGGCGGCAATCTCGCGGCATTTTTCCTGCCCCGAATCTGGCAGCAACACTTCGTATTCGCGGGGCGCGTAGGCCGCCACAAGGTCTCCCGGTCGCATCGCCGCGGCCACCACGTCGACGCTGCGTTCTTCGTCCGCCGTGGCGCCCAGGCGGATGCGCAGCAATCCCACGGTGGTCTTGGCATCCGCCTCGGCGCGAGCACATTCCTCGATCAGGCGATCATAGAAATAGCCATGGCTGCGCACGCGGGGTTTCGCGGAACGCACATACTGATGCTGAAGAACCAGGGTGATGCCGCCGATGACCACGGACTGTCCGATAGCCAAGGGGACTCGTTGCCTGGGCGGAATGCGCGTCGCGCTTACGTGCGTGCCATTGGTGCTGCCGAGATCCTCGATCTCGACGCTGGTGCCGACGTGAAGCAGGGCATGCTGGCGGGACGCACTTGGGTCGGGGACGCGAATGTCGGCGTCATCGTCACGGCCGAGCGACAGCGTGCCCCGCTCGGGCAGCGCGATGGCCTCGTGAACATCGGGGCCACTGACCAGAATGTGCAGCACGTGGCTGCCCTTGGGGAAGCTGGGGATCGCGCTGGTCGGTGCAGCCATGGTGCTCTCGTTCGTTCAGAAACGTCCTGCCACGGCCACGCCGCCGCCGTTCGACTTGGCCCATCCCAGCCACGCCAGGGAATTGTGCGGGTTTTCGTAGCGACTGGTGTCGTCGATGGTCAAGACCATGATCAGGCCCGTGACCAAGGCCGCGGCGCCCACGCCGGTCGCCACAGCGCTGCCGATCAGGTGGTACTTGGCATTGCTTTGCCCATCGTTGGCCTGGTCCTGTTCCGCTTTGCACTGCTGGGATGTCGTCACGTCAGTTGCGTTCAGTTGATAGCATTTGTGACCGGAGGTGAAATCGGTCTGCACCTGGTCGAAGTAGTTGTTGGCTTGGGTCCGGTTCTTGAGTGCCCAGCCCAGATAGGCGCCACCGCCGCCGGCGATCACGGCCCCCGCGGCCAGGGTGCTCCAGGCGCGCCAACGCTGGCCGGAAACCCGGTCGAGCCGCTCGTGACGGGCCTCAGCCGTCGCTTCCATCTCGACGTGCAAGCGACGAGCCTTGCCGGATTCGATGTCCACCTCGGCTCGATAGGGCAGAAAGCCCGAGTGGGCAAGTTCGATCTGGTGCGGACCGGGCGGCAACTTCACGCTGCCGCCGCGGAAATCGTGCAGTTTCCCGTTGACCGAAAGCGCCGAGCCCGGCTCTTCTCCTTCCAGCAATAGCTCGCCAGATTGCCAGCCCATCTCCGTCGGGTCTTCTTCCATCGCCACATCCGCGTCCCAGGTTTGGCCCTCAACCAGATCCCGCCGCAGGCTGACTGTTCGATAACCTTTTCGCTTCAAATCCAGTTGGTGGGAACCAGCCTCGACCGACAGGGTGACGTCGATGGGCGTGCGACCGACCGGCGCACCGTCGAGCTGAATGTCGGCACCCGGCACGGGCGTCCGCACGCGAATGTGAGCCAGCTCGCCCTTGGCAGGCACCAGCGCCAGTTCAAACTCCTTGGTCACCCCGCCGCCGATCTCGATCTGCTGGCGCAGGGGAGCGTGGCCCGGGGCCACCGCCGCCACCAGGTGCGGGCCATTGGCCACTTCAATTGGGTGCGCCATCACGTAGCGCATGTCGGGCACGGCGTTGCCGGCTGGTTCTTCGCGCGCGCCTACGAAAACTTTCACCTCGGTCCTGCCCACAGCCACGTTGTCGACCTCGATGAACGCCGGCACCTTGGTCTGAATCATCAAACGCCCGATACGGGCGCGCTGCTCGTCGCGGAGCCGGCGCGCCTCTTCCAATCTCGGTTCTGGGGTGCGGCCGGGCGCGGCCAGTAGTTTGTCGAATTCGGCAACTGCCTCGACCGGCCGATTGAGGCGAGCGCAGATCCGGCCGACATTGAACAGCCCCGGCGCCTTGCCCGATTCGATTTGGACCCGCCGGTATTCGACCAAAGCCGCAGCGAGATTGTCTTGGTCGTAGAGCGTGTTGGCCAGCTTGAGGCGCGCGACCAGGGGCGGTGGCAAGTCGTCCACGGTGTCTGGCTCCCGAAGTCTGGGCTAGCGCGGGGAGGGGCGTGACGAAGCAACAGCAGGTCAGGGCAACAAGAGGGGTACGCATCATGTTCTACCTAAGCAGAATATCCTTGTCGGTGATCAGATCCCGTTCCGACGGAGTCAAGGGGCGTGACGGCTTGGGCGGTTCGATTGCTGGGGCCGCGGCCCGTGTCGGCGGGGACGGCGCGTTCGTGGCTTGGGAGGGCGCTCGATCGGTGCGAGGTGCTGGCGCGAGCGCGGCGGGAGGCGGACCAGGCTGCAAGTCTGTCGCTTCAAGATAAGGCAACGACGACACCGAGGTGCGGGCCGTGCTGGCCGACTGCGAATTCTTGCGTGCAGCGTGGGCTCCGCTGGCGGTGGGCGTGCGGACGACCGCCGAAGCCTCGGCTCTTGGCGCGACGATCGGTGGCGGGGCAGGGGACGGGCTGGCTGCTGCTGGTCGGGCGGCCGTCGCCGACGGCGACGGTGCGACGGGGCTCTTGGCGGTTGCACCAGCGCGCTCCCACATGACGAAGATGACTGCAGCCAGCGCGAGAGCGAGCGAGCCGGCCACGATCCAAACCACGCGTCGGCGGGGCGCAGTCATGGACGCGATGGCCACGGCGGTTTCCTGCCGTGGCTCATCAAGAGCAGCCAAAAGTCGCCGTTTGAGATCAATTGCAGTTTGCGGTCGATCGGCCGGCTCCTTGGCCAGACAGTCACGAATCAAGCGGTCCAGTCGCGGCGAAATCGTGTAACCCGCGCGCGCGAGCAGAGGGGGTGGGTCGTCGAAAACAATCTGTTTCACCAGCGCTAGCGGACTGTCCGCCAGGAAGGGCAGCCGTCCCGCGAACACCTCGTAGAGGATCACGCCGAAGGTGTAGATGTCGCTGCGGGCATCGACGGTCTGCTTGGCCAGTTGCTCGGGGGAAATGTAGTACGGCGTTCCGATTGCGACGCCGGTCTGGGTCAGCTTCTTTGCGCCTTCCATCTTGGAGATGCCGAAGTCGAGCAGCTTGATGGAAGTCTCGCCATCATCGGCCCGCACCACCCACATGTTCTCCGGTTTGAGGTCGCGATGGACGATGCCGGCGCCGTGGATCGCCGCCAGGCCATCGCAGGCTTGCAAAAGCAGGCGACGCAGTTCCTGGCCAGAAGGCGGGTCGTCGCGCAGTCGGGCGTCGAGCGTCGAGCCGACCAGGAATTCCATGACCAAGTAGGGCCGGCCGTCCGGCAGGTCTCCGTCCGCGATGATCTGGACGACGTTTTTGTGCTGGTTGAGCTGGAAGGTGGCTCTAGCCTCGGTGTGGAAGCGCTCCCTGGCCTCGGCGAACCTGGCTTCCGGGGCTGTCCCTCCCGGGTGAGCGAGGCGTAGGACCTTGATGGCCACGCGATTTCCCGTGCGGGGCGTGGCTTCGTACACAGCCCCCATTCCGCCGGCTCCCAGAAATCGAGTGATGGTCCACGGGCCAATCGCGGAGCCGATGGCCAGGGTGTCTTCACCCTCTGGCGCGGGGGGATCGACCCGCGTGGCAACCGCGTGCTCGCGCACCGGCGCACCCGGCTGCGAAAGCAACGTGTGACAGAACGCCTCGCCGGGCGGATGCTCGCGGGCACAGCGGGGGCACAAGCTCATGTCAGCCCGTGCTCCGTTCGATCTTCCACGATGCGTGCGGTTTCACTACGTCGTCCCAAGGTCGGCCGGCAGTTTACTCCAACTCGTCGCCAGCAGGTAAGCCAGCCGTGCCGGCGAAAGGGACGCCGATTCGCCGCTAGGAATTGCGGGGGCTTTTCGCCATGGCACGGCCGCCGAGATTCGCCATCAGGAAGAAGACTCGATGGACGCCGTCGACAGGCCGTTGGCAAGACCGTGATCGGCTCGCGGGGTTGGAGTACACTGACTCGCGTGACCGCCACGGTCTGGAACGCGAAAGGGGACGTGATGCGCGAAACGCTGCTGTCGATGGTTCTTGGCTTGTTGCTCGTTGTCTCCTGCGGGGGAAACAAGGCGAGCGCGCCTGCGGGCACGGGCGGGCAGGTGTCCTCGCCAGGGGGCACGAATAGTTCGGGCGGGGCTGGTAGCGGCGGCGCGGCGGGGGGAACCACCAGTGCCCCCATTCCGGGCAGCGTGCCGACTATCGCCGGTTGCAATATCTTCCCTGCCGACAATGCTTGGAACACGGACATCTCTGGCTATGCCCTCGATCCCAACGGAACGACCTACCTGGCCAACATGTCGCCAACCACCGGCTTTCATCCCGACTGGGGAACAGTCACCGAGGAATACGGTATTCCGTTTGCGACCGGCACCGGCGCCACGCCGCAGCCGATGACCTGGAACGTCGACTACGGTGCTACCGAGAGCGATCCACTTCCCTGTGCCTCGGGCGGCAACAAGTTCTGCTACCCGATTCCGCTCACAGCTCCCATCGAGGGTGGCCCCACCGCCGATACGGGCAGCGACCGGCATGTGCTGTACATCGACACCGCGGGCGCGCCGAACAATTGCACGTTGTATGAACTGTACAACGCGCAGAATCCCACCGGCACCTCGGGCTGGACAGCGTCCAACGGGGCGATATTTCACCTCGGCTCGGACACGCTCAGGCCTGACGGGTGGACCTCCGCCGACGCGGCCGGGCTGCCGATTCTGCCGGGTCTGGTACGCTACGACGAGGTGATGGCCGGCGAGATTCGCCACGCCATCAGATTCACGATCCAGCGCTCGCAACAGGGATACATCCACCCCGCCACCCACGCGGCAGGCGATTCCAGCACCACGCTGCCGCCCATGGGGTTGCGTTTGCGGCTGAAGGCATCGTTTGACACCAGTTCATTTTCCGGCCCGACGCTGGTCATTCTGACCGCGATGAAGAGGTACGGCATCATCCTGGCCGACAACGGCAGCAACTGGTACATCAGCGGCGAGTGCAACCAAGGGTGGGCCGACTACATGGACGACCTGGTGTCGAACCTGCACAGCGTTCACGGCAGCGACCTCGAAGCGGTCAACGCGGGCCCGGTCCTGACCGACGGGCTCTGATTGGCGACACGCGCGGGTTGAGTTTTTCCTCGGACTCTGGGAGAAGGTGCCATGGCAAGACAGAGTGTTGGTTTTGATCCGGATGAATTCTCGCGTCTCGCGCGCGAGACAGGCGACAGGCTGCGCCGATCGCGCAAGACCTTGACTTGGGTCGCTCTGGTTATCGTCGCATTCGCGGCCCTGTACGGCGCGTACTACCAGGTGGAACCCGACGAGGTCGGTCTGGTGACGCGCTTCGGGCGTTTCGTACGCACCTGCAATCCCGGTCCGCACGCCAAGTTCCCCTTTGGCGTCGAACAGGTGCAGAAGGTGCCGGTGCAGCGCCAGCTCAAGCAGGAATTTGGCTTTCGCACCGCCAACGCCGACATTCAAAGCTCGTTTCACAAGGACGACAAGACCGAGGCCGAGGCGGTCATGCTGACCGGGGATCTCAACGTGGCCACGGTCGAGTGGATCGTCCAGTACAAGATTTCGGATCCGTACAAGTACCTCTTCCGAATGCGCGACGTGGAGGAGACCTTCCGCCTCATGACCGAGGCGTCCATGCGTACTGTGGTCGGCGATCACAGCGTGACCGAGCTGCTCACCGTGGGGCGCGAGGCCATCGCCGCCAAAGCCAAGGAACTGCTCTCGCACCTGTGCAAGCTCTACGACAATGGCATCTCGGTTCAGCAACTCATCTTGCAAAATGTGGATCCCCCAGAAGCGGTGAAGCCGTCTTTCAATGCCGTGAACCAGGCTATCCAGGAGCGCGAGCGCGCCATCAACGAGGCTTGGGCCGAATACAACCAGGAGATCCCGCGCGCACGCGGGTTGGCCGAACAGAAGATCCAGGCCGCCGAGGGCTACGCCATCGACCGCGTAAATCGGGCCAAGGGCGACGCTCAACGCTTCAATGCGCTGGAAGAGCAATACCGCAAAGCCCCGGAAGTCACGCGCACCCGCATCTATCTTGAGACCCTGGCAGCGGTCTTGCCCGCGGCCGGCAAGAAACTGATCTTTGACGAAAAGGCCAAAGGCATCTTGCCCATGTTCCCGCTCGGTCCGGTGCAGGAGGGCAAGCCATGAGCCGCCGTTCGATGATCATTGTCGGCGCCTTTGCGGTGCTGGGGCTGGCGACACTGTCTTCGGCGACCTACACGGTTTCCGAGACCGAACAGGTCATCATCACCCAGTTCGGCGAGCCCATCGGCGAAGCGGTCACCGAGGCCGGTCTGCACGTGAAGGCGCCGTTTGCCCAGGAAGCCAACGTGTTCGACAAGCGCTGGCTGGAATGGAACGGCAACGCCAACCAGGTTCCCACGCGCGACAAGAAGTACATCGGCGTGGAAACCTACGCGCGCTGGCGCATCGCCAATCCTTTGCTGTTCTTCCAGCGCTTGCGCGACGAGCGTCGGGCGCAATCGCGGCTTGATGACATCATCGACGGCGAGACCCGCAATGTGATCGCCAGCCACGATCTCATCGAGGTCGTGCGCACCACCAACCGCGCCTTCGAGAAGGGCGAAGAGGCGGAGGACATCATGGAGGCCGAATCCATGCGCCAGGTCGAGCTGGGGCGGGACAAGATCACCCGGCTGATTCTGGAACGGGTTTCCCACGTAGTGCCTGACTACGGCATCGAGCTGGTCGACGTGCAGATCCAGCGGGTCAACTACATCGAGAGCGTGCAGGCGAAGGTCTTCGACCGCATGATCTCCGAGCGTAAGCGCATCGCTGACCGCCACCGTTCCGAGGGACAGGGCAAGAGCGCCGAGGTGCGCGGCAAGAAAGAGCGCGAGCTGAAAGTCATCGAGTCGGAAGCCTATCGCAAGACCCAGGAAATCATGGGGCGCGGCGATGCGGAAGCCACTTCGATCTACGCCGAGGCCTACAACCGCAATCGCGAACTGTACCGCTTCCTCAAGACCATGGAGACCTACCACAGCACCATCGACAAGGAGAGTTGGCTGGTCTTGTCCACCAGCACGGATGCTTTCCGCTATCTGCAGTCGCAAACCGCTGCCGGAACGGGCAAGAGCGTGATTCCCAGCCGATGACGTCGCAGACGGAACTCGATCCGTATTCCGTCCTGGGCGTCGCGCGCACGGCCTCTGAGTCGGAAATTCGCGCGGCCTACCGTGCTTTGGTGGCGAAGTACCATCCCGACCGGTACCAGGGCAATCCTTTGGAAAACTTGGCCAGCGAAAAGCTGGTCGCCATCAACCGAGCGTACGAGATTCTTTCCGATCCCGCGCGCCGGGCTGCCTACGACGGCGGTCAGAGTTTTGCGACGGGCGGAAGCCAACCCTATGCGACAGTTCCGGCTTCGCTCACCCGCAAGCAGATTCGCTGGCTGCAGATCGTGGCGATGCTCCTGATATTGCCGCTGGCACTACGTTTTGGCTCGATCCTGGTACGCGTGCTGGTCCGGCTCTTTCGTGGCGCGCTCGAAATCACGCAACTGATACACGGCACGCCCCTGGCCGGGGCTCTGGTGCTTGTAGCGCTCACAATCCTGGTTCTGCTGCTGGTCCGTCGCCGCCGCGCCAAGCGGAAGATCTAGTTAGCTGTTTTCACCACAGAGAGCACAGAGGTCGCAGAGCCGGACCGGATAGGAAAGGGTTGGGTTCTGTCCGGTCCGAACCCCTTCTTCCTTTCCGACCTCTGCGTTTTCTGTGCTCTCTGTGCTGAAAGAAAAGCTAACTACTTTCCCTCTCGCCGTGATGTGCGCAGCATGCGGGGGTGATGCACGTCGAAGGCGGGCTTCTGGTTGGGATCGCAGTTGGGGCCAAAGCCATCGGCCTTGAAGTCATAGGTCAGGCGGCCGCTCAGGGCACCCTTGACCGCCTGGATCTCGACCTGGTGCTGGCCGGCGCGGGCGGGCGAACAGTACGACAAGAGGTAGTAGCGCCGGGTGAAGCCCTCGATGCGTCGGGCGATCTCCTCGAAGCCGCGCGCGATGTCCTGCGGGTTCTTCGATGCGAAGGTGCCCGAGCGGCCGATGGCGCGCACTTCGGCGTCGTTCACTTCACCCCCGACCGCGATGGCGTAGACGTCGACCGGCGCCGCAGCGACGGCTTCGCGCAAATCCTGGTCCTTGACTCGGCCGGCGTGGTCGGTGCCGTCGGTGAAGACCACCAGAGTGCCAAAGCGCAGGGGCGCGCTGGCATGGTCCAACTGACGCTCGAGAACCTTGATGGCCTCCACCACCGCGCCGTTCAGGTTGGTCGAGGGATCCTTGGGCCGATACCAGGCCAGGCTGTTGATGGCGCTCTCGGCGCTGGGCGCGCCGAAGCCAACGATGGGTGTGATGTGCGGGCTGCCGTCAAAGGCGTACACCGCCACCTTCTGGAACGATCCGACGCGTTTTGAGAAATTGACGGCAGCTTCCACCAGCTTGTTGACTTCCGGCGAGCTGACCACCGAGCCGCTCATGTCCACCAGCAAGAGGGCGTAGCGCGCGGCCACCACCTCGGGCTGAAGGATCGTTTGTCGGCTCTCGTACAGCGACACGGGACGGTTGTCCTCGTGGATACGGAAGTCGGCCGGCGTCAGATCCGCCACTGGATCGCCGCGGGCAGTATCCACGGTGAAGTACACCGCGATGTTGGACGGCTTTTGCACAGAGCGATCCACCATCTGCATGTTGAGACCGCCGCATCCCGCGGACAGGGTCGCCAGCGAGGCGTAGATCAGACAGCGGAGATTGAGAATCATGGCGGCGCAGTATAGGCGCCAGCATGACCGGTGCGACCAGATTCTTGCGACAGGGTCGACGCGCAGCGAGAGCTACTTTTTGAGCTCCGCTTCAATCATGCCTGACACGGCATCGAAGTTGGTCGGATCCTGCACGCGGGCGCCGTTGAGGAACAGTGACGGTGTTCCGTTGACCGCGGCTTCGCCCCCGAGCTTGACGTCAGCGTCCACGGCGGCGAGGTACTGCTTGGAATCCATGGCCTTCTTGAACGTCGCCACGTTCAGCCCGACCTGCTTGGCGTACTTGTCAAGCGACTCGCGGTCCAGGGCGCCCTGGTTCGCGAACATCAGATCGTGCATTTGCCAGAACTTGCCCTGGGCATTCGCCGCCATCCCGGCCTCGGCAGCCCCGTGGGCCTTGTCGTGGAAAGAGAGCGGAAACTGGCGAAAGACGAAGTGGACCTGCTTGCTGTATTTCTCTTTGATCTTCTCTGTCACCTTCGCCGCCTTCGAGCAGTAGGGACACTGGAAATCCGAGAACTCCACCATGGTCACCTTGGCGTCGGCCGGACCGAAGGATGGCGCGTCGCCCTTGACCAGCGTCGCCTGCAAGGCCGCGGCCAGTGGTTTGTTGGCCGATTCCATGCGCTTGAGGTCGGCCAACACATCGTTGTAGTGCTCGGTCATCATGGTGCAACGATCGGGCGGGAAGGTCTTGGTCTGCGTCTGGACCATCTTGCAGGTCTCGGTGGTGTCGCCGATGTCCTTGCAAAGCCGAGCTGTCAGCTGGTCGCAGACCTTGCGCTGGTCGCCGAGCTTCTGCAGGGCGTAGCTGATTTCTTTACTGGCGGCTTTGCAGGCCTCTGGCGCCAGCAGCTCCGCCGTGGAGGTAACGCTCTGACAGGTCGCCGATTCCTTGCCGACCTTGTTGCAGATGGCGGTTACGAACTCGGCGCAGGGGCCGGCCGCAGCCTGGGGGCCGCTGCTCGTGCTCTTCGCGGGCGCATCCTTTCCGACCAACCTGCAGCCGAGAAAGAGCGTTGCGGACAGGAGCAGCAGGGCGCCGATGCGCGCGAGGGATGCCTTGGATGTGAAAGTCATGAACGTCCTCTTTTGGTTTCGCCCAGTTTGCGACCAGGAAATCCTGGGCGCGCCCACCTGCGCGCCAACGCATTCTGGAGGCTTGTCCGTGCAACTGCAAGCACGGCGGGGCGTTTTGACAGTCGCCATCCAGCAGCGCGGCGGACAGTTGACGTCGAGCACGTCATCGGACACTCTCGCTGTCACAGAGGCGAGCGCACCATGGAACGATTCATCTATCGCAACCCGACGGAGATCCTCTTTGGCAAGGGCATGATTGCCGAAATTTCCTCGCGCGTGCCCACCGACCGGCCAGTCATGCTGGTGTGGGGCGGCGGCTCCATCAAGAAGAACGGTGTCTACGATCAGGTGATAGCCGCATTGGCCAGCCACCAGATTGTCGAGTTCAGCGGTGTCGAGCCCAACCCGCTGCACGAGACGTGCATGAGGGCCTTGGCTGTGGTGAAGGACAAGGGCGCCAAGTTTTTGCTCGCGGTTGGGGGCGGTTCCGTCCTGGATGCGGCCAAGTACATCGCCGCTGCGGCCGTGTTCCCCGGCGCCGATCCGTGGACGATCCTGCGCAGAAATGGCAGCACCGTGACCGGCGCCTTGCCGGTGGGCGCGGTGTTGACTCTGCCGGCTACTGGCTCCGAGTCCAATGGCAACGCCGTGATTTCACGCAAGAGCACCAGCGAGAAGCTGCACTTTGCGTCGTCCCACGTGTACCCCGTGTTTTCGGTGCTCGACCCCGAGACCACGTTTTCGCTGCCTGCCAAGCAGGTGCGCAACGGCATCGTGGATGCGTTTGTTCATGTGTGCGAGCAGTACATGACTGTTTCCAAGGACGCGGTCTTGCAGGATCGCCTGGCAGAAAGCGTGCTTCAGACTTTGGTTGAGGTCGCGCCGCATACGCTGGAACAGCCGCGCGACTACGCGAGTCGCGCGGACTTCATGTGGTCCGCCACCATCGCGCTCAACAACCTACTTTCCTGCGGTGTGCCCGGCGACTGGGCCACCCATATGATCGGTCATGAGCTGACGGCTTTCTATGGAATCGATCACGCCGAGTCGTTGGCCGTGGTCATGCCCGGGGTCTGGGCGCACAAGCTGGCTGCCAAGTCAGCCAAGCTCAGTCAGTATGGCCGTCGTATCTGGAACCTCGGCGACGCCAAGGCCGCCATCGATCGGACCGAGGCCTTCTTCCATTCGCTCAACATGCCCACGCGCCTCAAGGACTTTGGCATCGATGCCGAGGATGCGGCCCGCAAAGTGGGCGAACGCTTTGCCAGTCGCAGGTCGGCCTTTGGCGAGCAGGGGGACATCAACGGCGAGGCCGCCGCGCAGATTCTGCGCGCCCGCGCGTGATCGGGCCCCCGCGCGCACTTCGTGGTTTGGGACGGATGGCCCGCGTCTCATGGCGGTCAGGCGGGACCAGGCAGTCCCGGCCGTGGCCGATCAGATCGCGTCGGCCCATGTGCACAAGGGCCGCGCGTAGCGCCGGCCAGTTCTCGGGATCGTGGTAGCGCAGAAAGGCTTTTTGCAGCCGACGTTCCTTCTCACCGCGCGCCACGCAGACATCTTCGCCGCCGCGGCGGTGCAAGGGACGCAAGGGGTTCTTGCCCGAGTGGTACATGGCCGTGGCCGTGGCCATGGGCGTGGGCAAAAAGGCTTGCACCTGGTCAGGGCGAAAATTGTTGCGCTTGCACCACAGGGCGAGCGCCACCATATCCCGCAGCGAGGTGCCCGGGTGCGCGGCAATGAAATAGGGAATGAGATACTGCTCCTTGCCTGCCTGACGCGAAAATCGCTCGAACAGGGCGCGGAACTCGTCGAACGCAGCGATGCCCGGTTTGCACATCTTGGCCAAGGGCTCAGGCCCGCTGTGTTCGGGCGCAACCTTGAGGTAGCCGCCCACGTGGTGCCGGACCAGTTCCTCGATGTAAGCAGGCGAGACCAGAGCCAGGTCGTAGCGCACGCCTGAGCCGATGGTGATCTTCTTCACCCCTGGAGCCTGGCGCGCCTGACGGTAGAGATCGATCAGCGGACCGTGGTCGCTGTCGAGGTTGGCGCAGATGCCTGGAAACAAGCACGAGGCACGACGGCACGCGGCCTCGAGCAGAGGGTTATTGCACGCAAGTCGGTACATGTTGGCCGTGGGCCCGCCCAGATCCGAAATCACGCCGGTGAAGCCCGGCGTCTTCTGTCGCACCGACTCGATCTCACGCAAGACCGATTCGGGAGATCGGCTTTGGATGATGCGGCCCTCGTGTTCAGTCAGCGAGCAGAAGGTGCAGCCGCCAAAGCATCCCCGCATGATGGCGATCGAGCACTTGATCATTTCATAGGCGGGAAGGCGTGCCTGGCCATAGCTGGGGTGGGGCCGGCGCGAGAACGGCAGATCGTAGACGGTGTCCAGTTCCGCTGTGGTGAGAGGCAAGGCCGGTGGATTCACCAACAGATCGCGGTCGCCGTGCCGTTGCAGCAAAGCGCGTGCGTTGCCTGGATTGGATTCGAGATGGAGAACCCGCGAGGCATGGGCATAGAGCACCGGATCCTCGGCCACAGCCTCGAAGCTGGGCAGGCGAATGCCCTGGCCGCGCAGGTTGGATGCGCGTCGGCCGATGGTGCTGCAGTCGATCTCGTCGAGCCGAGACGCCTTTGCTGGCAGAGCCACCGCAGTGCCACGCACGTCGGTGATGGCCGCGATTGGCTCGCCCGCAGCAAGACGATGCGCGATCTCGACCACCTGGCGCTCGCCATTGCCGTAGACCAGCAGGTCAGCCTTGGAATCGAAGAGCACCGAGCGCCGCACCTTGTCCGACCAATAGTCATAGTGGGCGACCCGGCGCAGGCTGGCCTCGATCCCGCCCAGTATGACCGGCACATCGGGAAAGGCTTCGCGGCAGCGTTGCGCGTAGACCGTGGCCGCGCGCTCGGGACGCAGGCCCGGCTTGGCGTTGGGTGAATACGCGTCGTCGCTGCGCACGCGCTTTTCCGAGGTGAACAGGTTCACCATGGAGTCCATGTTCCCGGCCGTCACGCCGAACATCAGGGCCGGTCGGCCCAGGCCGGCGAAGGCCGTCGCCGAACGCCAGTCGGGCTGGGCGATGATTCCCACGCGAAAGCCCTGTTCCTCCAGCACGCGGCCGATCAGCGCCGCGCCGAAACTGGGGTGATCGACGTAGGCGTCGCCAGTCACCAGGATGACGTCGCAGCATTCCCAGCCGAGCTGGTCCATTTCGGCGCGGGACATGGGCAGGACCGGCGCCACGCCGAAGCGTCGCGCCCAGTACTTGCGCCGCGCGAACAGGGTAGGGCGCAAGCGGCTGGGAGAGACGATCTGCCAGCGGGCAGGGGCAGTCTTGTCGGTGGGCGTCGGCATGGGATGGGAGTGCCGCCTCTGACTCTGGCAGATTCACGGGTCAAGTGCGAAGGGGTCCCTGTGCGCGGTATGATGACTCCAGGCAATGGGAAAGCGCAGCTCAGCCGCAAAGAAGGGCAACCAACCGGCTGCCGTCAGTTCTTCGGCTGCCCTCGACCCCGCGACTGCGTGGGATCGGCTGGCTCCTTTCCTGGCCTTCTTCCTTTTGGCGGCCCTGTACATCGTGACTTTGCGTCCTTCGATAGCGGGCGGTGACAGCGGTGAACTCACGGCAGCGGCGCTAACCGGCGGGGTTCCGCATCCTTCGGGCTATCCGCTCTTTGCTCTCTTGGCCCGGCTCTTTGCTGCCCTCCCGCTTGGGCACTCGCCAGCTTGGCGCGTGAATTTGCTATCGGCTGTGGCGACGGCGGCGGCGGGCGGCCTGGCGTGTGCTGTGGTTCAGTCGTGGACGCGCAATACAGCGGCTGGGCTGCTGGCAGCGGCGATCTTTGGCACGAACCCTTTGGTCTGGTCGCATGCGACGAGCGCGGAGGTGTTCGGGCTCAACGCCATGTTCGTCGCATTGGCTTTCCATCTTTGGATGCGGCTCGAACGCTCGCTTGCCACGCGCGACGTGTTTGCGCTGCTCTTGGCCTGCGGGCTGGCCATGTGTAACCACCACACTTTTGTGTTCGTAGGAGCGCCCTTGGTCTTGCGCTCGCTGTGGGTCACGAGGCGCAGGCTGGGTGCCAGGGGCGTGGCCACGGCACTCGGCTTCGGGCTTCTGGGCTTGGTCCCGTATCTGTACCTCGTGCCAGCCTCGGCTTCGGCTGCCGCCGTCTCGTGGGGCGACCAAACCAGCTTGGCTGGCCTGGTCGCCCACATTCTGCGCTTCGACTATGGAACCTTCAGCATGGGCCGGACCAATTCGCAGGGGGTCTTCGTCGCTGGGGGCACCTTCTTTCCAACTCTCTGGCATATGTGGGGGCACGCATTCCCCCGTCTGCTTTGGGTTGGTCCTCTTCTCGCCGTGATGGGTGGGTATTTCGGGGTGAAGCATCGCCAAGACCGCAAGGCGACCTTCGTACTTCTATTCGTGATTGGCTTCTACGGACTGACCTTTTGTGCTCTGTCAAATCTGTCGACGTCGAGACCGCACCTGCTGGCAGTCCTCGGCCGGTTTTTCATTGAGTCCGATCTGCTGTGGGCGATTGCCGCCGGACTTGGTTTTGCTGGTCTCGTGCCCAGGCTGGGCGGGCGCAGTCTGTGGCTACGCCTGGCTCCTGTTGCAGTGGGAGCGGTCTTCGCCATCGGCGTCGTTGTCCATGCCGGGCAGGCCAGCGGACGGAACAACACTGTGTATCGCGATTTCGTGACGTCTGCCTTTGCGTCGCTTCCGCCCAACGCCATCGTCATAACGACTATGGGGGATGATGTCACGGGTTCGTTTTTCTACTTTCGCGAGGTAGAGAAACTTCGTCCCGATATCATTCATTTGGACAGCGATTACCTGGCCAAACCGTGGTACCTGGCACGGAAGCAGCATCTTCATCCGGATGTGTTCTTTCCCGAAGGCGTTCATGGAAAACCTGGCTGGAATGTCAAGCAATTGCTCGACGGCAATCCCAACCGCCCGCTTGTCGTCATCGGTCACGTCGATGACTGGGATCGGAGCTGGCAAAACGGATACAAGTTGGCCACCTACGGCCTCGTTCGCTGGCTGGCTCGGCCGAACGAGTTTCCAACCTACGAAGAATGGGTACAGCGGGATCGCGAGGCGATCGACGGTTACGATGTCGCAGCGGCTCTGCGCGCGCCGGATGAGTCTTGGGAAAGGGCTCTCGGTCAGCGGATCCTGGATACCCAGGTCGGGCGTGCGCGTCTCGCCCTGGCCTACGCCCACGAGCGCGGCGATGCGGCCGAGCCAACGCGAACGGCGCTCCTCATTCTTGAGGATCTCGTTTCCAAGGCTGGCGGCAACGAGCAGCTCAAGATCGCGGCATGGCCGGGCATTCGCAGGTTCGAGTTGGGTCCCATGGTCTGGAAGAACCTGGGCATGGCCTACCAGCTTCTCTCCCACGGCGACGAGACATATGCCCAGCGGTTTGCCGTCGCGTGCGCGAAATTCGTCGCATCGGCCGACGCCAACGATCCCGACTTGCCGGCGGCCCGCCAGTACCTCGACCAAATGCGCGCGGCTCAGCGCCGCGCGATCACGGAATCGAAACCAGACGGCAATTGAACAATCGCTACTCGCCGTACACTCGACGGTAGATAGCCTCAGCAGCCTCCAGCATGGCCGGGCCAGGCTCGTCGATTAGCTCGGCGGGAAGCTCGATGATTCGATTGGGTTCGTGGCAAGCGGCCAAGTGATCGGCGCCAGGAAAGGCACAGACCGCGCCGGACATCCCCTGCTTGGTGACAATCAGATCGGGCGCCAGATCCAGCAACTGCTCGGCCGAATAGGCCGGCCAGTCGCGGTAGTGCTCGGCTGCAATATCAATCAGGCCGCCGGCGGTCAGCACGTCGTGCAACGCGGTTCCCGTGGTTCCGCCCTGAACTTGATTCCCGATGATCGACAAGAAGAGCGCAGTCTTGCGCGGCCGCTCTGCAAGTCCGGCTGCCACGCTGTGCATCCGCTGCACGAAGGTGCGCGCAAAGTTCTGGCCGCGCTCCGGGTGCCCCAGCAGTTCGGCCAAGGTCTTGGCGGCGCGAACCAGACTGCTGACACCGCGCAATTCGCCCAAATCGAACACTTCGATGCCAGCTGAACGCAGTTTGGCGGCGCGCCCCGGCGTGCCGAAACTGTTGGTGAGCACAAGGTCGGGGCGTAGTGCAATCAGCGCCTCGACCGGGCCGAAACCGTCGACGACCAGCTTGCCCTGGTAGTGATAGCCATCCTGTGGCCGCTCGCTGGCTGCCCGACTGAAAGCCAAGATGCGGTCGGGCTCGGCCAGTTCTAGCAACAAACGATCGGTGACCAGGTTGGTGGACACAATGCGGGTGTAGTGCCGTACCGGCAAGGAATGACCGGTGGAATCGACGAGGCTCGTGATCTCCCGCGAATCAGCTGGGCCAGGTCCGCGACCGTGGCCGCGGCCAAGTTGCACCGTCAGCGCGATTGCTGCGGCGAGCGCGCAGGCATTGCCCAGGGTCGCGCGGTTCATGGAGCCGAATCCTTCTGCACCGGCACGCGAAAGCCGAATTGGGCCGCGGGCACCATCTCGACGCCGTAAACCCGGCGCACGGGATCGGTTGAGATGACTTCCGTCGTCGGGCCCGCGGCGACGAGACGCCCGCCTGCCAGCAGGAGCGCCCGATCGCTCACCTGAGCAGCCTCGTTCAGTTGATGGAGCGCCACCATGACCAAAGCACCGCGGCTGGCCAGGTCGCGCAGCAGGTGCAGCAAGCCCAGCGCGTGGGTCACATCCAGCGCTGCCGTGGGCTCGTCGAGCAGCAGCACGCGCGCCTCTGTGGCCAAGGCGCGCGCCAGCAGCACCAGTCGTCGCTCGCCATAGGACAGGCGGGAGAATGAACGGGCAGCCAAACGTCGCGTGTCGGTCAGCTCCATCGCGTGATCGACGGCCACGTCGTCGCCGTGATTGCGTCGTCCCCAGACATCGCGGTGGGAGAATCGACCATGCGCGACCACGTCGCGCGCTGACAGGGCCACGTCCAGAGCTGAATGCTGGGGCACATAGGCCACCAGACGCGCGCGTTCGGCACGATCAAGCTGCGAAGCCTCATGCCCGTCGAGTTGCAACTCGCCCGAGAACGGCAGTAGGCCTGCCAAAGTCTTGAGCAGGGTGCTCTTGCCCGCGCCGTTGGGCCCGAGCAGAGCCACCACTTGTCCCGGCCCCAGGGAAAAGGAAATCCTGTCGAGCAGCACGCGATTTCCCCGCTGCACGGTGAGCCCTTGGGCCTCGATGACGATTTGCTCAGCCATGGCTGACTTCGCGCTGCGAGCGCGCCAGCAGAATCAGAAACACCGGCGCTCCGATGATGCCGGTGATGACGCCCAGAGGCAGTTCGGACCGGCTGGGGAAGACGCGCGTGATGACATCGCAGACGACCAGGAACGCGCCACCCAAAACAGCGCAGGCAGGAATCAAGCGCCGGTGGCGCACGCCCACCAAGGGCCGCAGGGTGTGCGGAACGATGAGACCCACGAACCCCACATTGCCGCCCACCGCGATCGCGGCAGCGGCCAGCACCGCAACCCAGGTCACGGCCCAGCGTCGGGCACGGCCGACTTCGACGCCCAAACTGGCGGCTTCGTCCTCGCCCGAAAGCAACAGGTCGAGGTTGTCGCTCCACAGCCAGCAAGCGGCGATGCCGATCCCGACCAGAGGCGAGGCCGCGAAGAGCTGGCGCGCGCTGACCCCGCCCACGCCGCCCAGGGTGAAGGACACCACGGCTCGGCTCATGTCCCAGGAATCTTGTGCCAAGCTGGTGATGAAGCTGGACAGTGCGAGAAACAGCGACGACAGAATGAAACCGGTGAGGATGAGGGTCAGCGTGCCGGTGCGTTCGCGACAAAAGCTAAGCACGATGACCAGCGAAAGGCCCGCCCCCGCAAGACAACCGAGGGGCAACACCATCTCGGCGCTGACCGCCAGGCTGGCCAAGGGCGAGCCCGAGACCAAGGCCAGCATGGCCAACTGCCCGCCCAGGCTGGCCCCAGCGGTTGTTCCCAAGATTGACGGGCTCACCAGCGGATCACGGAACACGCCCTGGACCACGGCCCCACCGGTGGCCAGGGCCGCGCCTGCCAGCAAGGCCGCGCCCACGCGCGTGGCCCGTAGGCCAAGCAGCGTCGAACGCAGCGCCGGGTCGGCCAGATTGCCGTGACCGACCAGCAGCGCCAGCGCCACGGCTCCGACCAGGAGCACGAGCAGGACGAAGTAGGTGAGAGCAATCCTCATCGATCAATACAGTCCGAGATACCGCGGGAACAGGCTCTTGGCGGGATCGCTGTTCAGAGAAGCCAGCTCGGCAGGCGGCGAGACGCTCACGTCAAGCACGTGCAGTCTGGGCGATTGCGGATCCGCATCGCCCACAAATACTCGCTGCGCAGCCGGATCGAAAACCAGGCCCCCCAGCACCCAGGCCGAGCCGGCGTCGATTAGCTTTTGCGGCACGCCCCGGGTGAAATCGAACTGCCACAGTTGATCGGGCGGCGAGCCCGAGAAGTCGCCGGGCACGATGATGAAGGCAAGACCCGGGCTCGCCACCGCGAGATCGGCGAACGAGACCGGTCGGCCAAAGGCCGCGGCCATCAGGGGCAGCACCGTGGCCGGCGACACTGACGTGTCGATGAGGGCCACGCCCGAGGACTTGATCTGATCGGCGCCGTCGCCGAAAAACCCCGAGCAAGCCACGGCCAGTGCGCCTACTTTCCCGGGTACCGGCACGATGGCGCTGCAGTCTTTGAAGGCGGGTAGATCAATGACCGAGATGACCTTGTCAATCGTCGGATCCACGACGACCACGCGGCCTGGCCCGGCCTGGGTGGTCATGTCAGCGCTGAGGTTGTTGAGGGTGACGTAGATCTTGCCGTCGAGCACGCGGGCACGGTCTGGGTTGGGATTGATCCCGACGCCGCCCGCCGCGTAGCCGGCCAGGTCTATGCGGGACACGGCCTTGCCGAGATCGAGATCCAGGATCAAGAGGTCACCGCCTTCGTCGAGATCCGACGGGTCAGCCGTCGGACTGAGGTTGGTCGAATTGCGAGTCACGTAGAATTTACTGGGCGTCATCGCCACCACGTCGTGCGGGTTGGCTACGAATCCCGTGCTCACGCTCAGTTGCCGGGCTACCGTGCAGTCCGCGGGATTCACCCACACCAAGGCACCGTTGTGACGATCGATGAGAACCAGCGGATGACCGGGCAGAGGCGCACTGGGCAGCACCACGTCGCCGGACAGTGCCTGCGAAAGTTGTGGCGCCACGCTGCCCGAATTGAGGCAGTTGTCGTGCACCAGCGTGGCCGTCGCCGGGTCGACCAACGAAAGCAGCGACGAAGTGTAGTCGCTGCTACCGTGGATGACAGCCAGCCCGACTGGCTCGGCCCTGGCGGAATCGTCGGCTTCCGCGGAGTCCGCGCCGCCGTCAGCGGTGCTGGCCGCATCGTCGGCAATATCGGCCGCTGGTGCGTCGCTAGCCGCGGTGGCCGCATCCGGGGCAGGGCTGTGGATGGCATTGCCGCAAGCCAGGTCGAAGAGGGCGGGCAACGAAAGAATCAAGGCAAGATCGAACAGACGGGATAGCGTGCTCATTCCAATGTCTCCTTGTTGGTATCGGGCGTGGACCACTGCATGGTGAAGAAGATCGAACGGCCGGGCAGGGGATAGCCGGTGAAATCGACCACGGGAGTGTTCGCCAGGTTGTACGCGCTGACGACCAGACGCAGCCCCCAATGGGGCGCGCCGATCTGGCCGCCCGCACCGAAGAGCACGCGCGGGTTGACCTCGACCAGGTTGGCCGAGTCGAGGTAGTTGCCGCTGGTCACGTCCAGGTCGGCATAGAGGCCCCAGCGCCAGCGACCCGCCAAGGGAAGATTGCGCAACTCCGGCCGTGCGTAGGCGCGTAGGCGCGGCCGAAAGGAGAGCTGCTTGCCGTAATTTGAGCTCACGTTTCCCTGGTCGCGGGCATCGGTGAAGGTGGTCTGCCCGAAAAACCGAAAACGGCGTCGCCAGTCGATGGTGGCCGAGGTCTCCGTGCCCAGAATGCGCACGCGACCCACATTTTCCGGCCTCAGGTAGGGTCCCTCCAGCACGAAGTGGATAAGGTTGCTTGCCCAGGCCGCAAACAGCGCGCTGTCGAGAGAGAGCCGCAATCGCTCGCCCCTCCGGGTCCAGTTCGCGCCCACGTCTGCATTGACGCCGCTTTCGGGGACAAGGTTGGGATTGCCCAACAGCTGGCCGGTGTTGCCGTAGCGTTCGGTCAGCGACGGCAAGCGACCGTAGCGCCCGAGGTTTGCACGCAAAGTGACTTGTTCGCTCGTCCACTGCACAAGGGCCAGACGCAGGTTGGGCAGCCAGTAGGTAGCCGGCTGGGTGTCGTCGCCCATCAAACGGTAGCGCTCTGGGCGCGTGATGGTGTCTTTGGCCGCCTCCAGGCGCAGCGAAGGGATCACGGCCAGACGCAGCGGCTGGGCCACGAAACGCGCCTCAGCCCCGCCGGCGCCAAAGACGCGCGAGCCCGGCGGAATGGAAACGGCGCCGGGCAGGACGCTTGAGGGTTCAAAACGTTCGTAGCGGCCGTCGGCAACCAGGGAAAGTTTGAGCCACCCAGCCAGCGGCTTCACGCCTGTGATCGTGGCGCCCGAGCTGGTGGAAAGATCACGCGTTTGCGTGGGCACGCCCCCCGATACATCGCCATCCGGATCGTCGAGGCGCTGCCAGATGGCGACGTTGTAGGCCTGGGCACGCAGCGAGCTGCCCAGACCCAGATCGTCGCGCGACTCGTAGGCGGCGGTGGCCAACAGCCGGTCGGTGCCCAGCGACGCCCCGTTGGCGGTCACCGAGCCCACGGGTGGCACGCCCTGGTCGCGGTGCAGGAAACTGGCCGTGCCCCAGATCTGTCGCTGGCCAGGCAGCAGCCCGACCACATGAGCCAGGCCATCCATCTGCCGGAGGGCATTGTTTTGGCGGCGAGTGATGGAATCGTCGCTGGTGTTGAAGGCCGTGGCGTTGTCGTTGCGATAGGAAAAGTCGCCGGCTGAGCCCAGGGCGTTGACGCTGGCAAGAGCGCGCAGCCGGTTGCCGGCCCAGCGTGCTTGCACGCCGCCGAACTCGGTGCCGAAAGACCCGCCGCCCGCGTAGGCGCGCACGCCGGAGTCCGTCGCCGTGGCGCTCGACAGCGACACGATGCCACCCATGGCTGAAGCGCCGAACGCGATGGGGCTCATTCCCCGGTAGACCTCGACCGAGCCGAGATCGACCACAGGGATAAGTCCGATGTCCACGCCGCCGCCGGACGCTGCCGAGAGCGGCACGCCGTCGAAGTATACCTCGACCTGGTTGGCCGATGATCCGCGCAGCGACAGCGTGGCCACCGAGCCCAGTCCGCCCATGCGCGTGACCGAGACGCCCGGCAGCTCCGCAAGAAGCTGGGGCAGGTCCTCGGCGCTGCGCGGGGTGCGTGCCGTCGTGACGACGGATGACGAGGCCGCATCATCCCGACGTGCCCGCGGATCGGCCTCGGCCACCACCACGGTCTCGTAGGCCGGCTCAGCCGCGCGCGCAGCGCCTGCTGTCACGCACAGAACAGCCGCCGCGAATGCGGCGTTCAGGCGTGATTGAATGTGTTTGCGGGCCGGATCGGCGATCTCCGCGCCGGACGGCACCCTTTGGAACCACATGAAAAGACCCCCGTTCCGTCGGCGAAAGCGGGGGTCCGTAGCTACGAGAGCGCGGCGCCCAGTTCCTCCTCGGGAAGGCATCGTGGCTGACGCGGGCAGGTTTCCTGGCTCGTGGGTCTTGCGGCAGAGCCGCTGCGCCTGTTCCAGCCTTCCCAGAGATGGGTTCTCCAGTGGCCGATTCGGAAAAGACTTCCCACTTACAGTGGCGGGACCGCGCCGGGATAGCACCCTGAGGTGCGCACCGGCTTCCCTTTTCAGCGGGGCCGTCGAAGCCCCGCACCCGTGTCGCTATTCAGTTGTCAATGCGACGCCAAACTAGTCTTCGTGCCGGGGTCTGTCAAGCGCATGACGGACTGAACCGATTTGTGTAGTGCTTCGATCGTTTCTGCTAGTCTGGAAAACATGAGTGCAGAGGGCGAAGGCAACAGGCCCACCCTGGGTCACGAGATACCGGATGTGCTGCCACTGCTGCCGGTCCGCGATCTGGTGGTCTTCCCGTACATGATTGCTCCGCTGCGCGTGTCGCGGCCCATCTCGCTGGATGCCGTGCAGGTCGCGCTGCAAAACGATCAACGCATGTGCTTCATCGTGGCCCAGCGCGAATCGGCGGAAGAGGATCCCAAACCCAATTCCCTGTATCGCACGGGCACGGTCGGGCTCATCATGCGCATGCGCAAGCTCTCCGACGGGGGGCTCAAGATCCTCATCCAGGGCCTGTGCCGCGCGCGCATCCAGCGCTTCATCGCCGAGCAGCCCAGCTACCGGGTTCGCCTGGACATCATGGAAGAAGCGACGCCGGCCTCGACTGTCGAGCTGGAAGCCTTGGTGCGCACGGTGAAACAGAACGTGGAGCGGGTGGCTGAGCTGGGCCGCACCGTGCAGCCCGAGCTGGCGCTGGTGTTGCAAAACGTGGACGAGCCCGGCCGCATGGCGGATCTGGTGGCGTCGAACCTGACCCTCAAGCTGGCTGACGCGCAGGCCATCTTGGAAATGGACGATCCGGTGCAGCGCCTGGCCAAGGTGAACCAGGCCCTGGAGAACGAAGTCGGAATCCTGGAAGTGCAGAACCGCATCCAGAGCCGGGTCAAGGAGGAGATGTCCAAGACCCAGCGCGACTACTACCTGCGCGAGCAGTTGCGCCAGATCCGACACGAACTGGGCGACGCGGATTCTTTCCGCGACGAGATCGAGGATTTGCGCCAGCGCATCGATGCCGGAGGACTGCCGGCCGAGGCGCGCGCCGAAGCGGACAAGCAATTGCACCGCCTGGAGCAGATGAGCCCGGAGAGCGCCGAGGCGGCGGTGGTGCGCAGTTACATTGACGTCATGGTCGAGCTTCCCTGGAAGGAACCGGGCGAAGAACCGGTGGATCTGCGCGCCGCCCGCGCCGTGCTCGACCAAGACCACTACGACCTGGAGCACGTCAAGGAACGCATCCTCGACTATCTGGCGGTTCACAAACTGCGCCGCGGGGTGCATGGGCCGCTGCTTTGTTTTCTCGGCCCGCCTGGCGTGGGCAAGACGTCTCTGGGGCGCTCCATCGCGCGAGCGCTGGGTCGCAAGTTCGTGCGCATTTCCCTGGGCGGCGTGCGCGACGAGGCGGAGATTCGCGGCCACCGCCGCACCTACGTGGGCGCGCTGCCAGGGCGTATTCTGCAAGGGATGAAACAAGCGGGCAGCAAGAACCCCGTGTTCATGCTCGACGAAGTCGACAAGCTGGGCTCTGACTACCGCGGCGATCCCTCGGCGGCCTTGCTCGAGGTTCTCGATCCCGAACAGAACCACGCCTTCCGCGATCACTATTTGGGTGTGCCCTTCGACCTGTCCAAGGTGATGTTCATTGCCACCGCCAATCTGGCGGATACCATTCCGCCACCCTTGCGCGACCGCATGGAAACCCTGCGCCTAGCCGGGTACAGCGAGGAAGAGAAGCTGGCCATCGCCGAGAAATACCTGGTGCCCAAGCAGATCGCCGAGGCGGGTCTGAGCGAGCGCGATCTTTCGCTGGGGCGGCCGGCGCTGCGCAAGATCATCTCGGAATACACGCGCGAGGCGGGACTGCGCGAGCTGGAACGGCAGGTGGCGCAGCTGGCGCGCAAGATGGCGCGGCGTCTGGTGGAGAGTGGCCAGACACCGGCCAGCGGTCGCAAGGCCAAGGCCGGCCGACCTTCGGTGACCGCGGATGATCTGGCCAAGTTGCTGGGGCCGCCCAAGTTCATTCCCGACGAGCGCCAGCGCGCGGACGAGGTGGGGATCGCCAACGGCCTGGCGTGGACCCAGGTGGGCGGCGAAGTCCTTCACGTCGAGGCGCAGATGATGCCGGGTAAGGGCAACCTGATCCTGACCGGCCAGCTGGGCGAGGTGATGAAGGAATCGGCGCAAGCGGCGCTGTCCTTCGCGCGGGTGCAGGCCACGCGACTGGGTCTGCGCAGCGATTTCCTGTCGGATCGGGAGATCCACATTCACGTGCCTGCAGGCGGCGTGCCCAAGGACGGTCCCTCGGCCGGGATCACCATGGCCTGCGTTTTGGTTTCCCTGGTGTCCGGAATTCCCGTGCGGCGGGACGTGGCCATGACCGGAGAGATCACCCTACGCGGGCGGGTGCTCCCGGTCGGCGGCCTGAAGGAAAAACTGCTGGCGGCGGTGCGCGCTGGCATGCGCGTGGCCATCGTGCCAGCCACCAACATGGCGGAATTGAGCGAGCTTCCGGCTCACCTGCGCGCGCGGATCAAGATCCAGCCCGTGCACACCGTGGACGAGGCTCTGGTCATCGCCCTGACCCGACCGCTACCCCATCCCAAGGCCGCGGGCCACGGCGCCTCACCGCGCGGGGCCAACGTGGTCACGCCGCCCCGCCGCGGGGGCGCGGCGTAGGCGACAGGCTGACGGCCGTAGCCAAGCACGCGAGGCCGAACCTCCGCGCTCGCTAGGGTCCGAGAATGTAGAATGCGACAGTGTCGACCCAGATTCCGAATTTTCCATCGACCGGAATCTGGAACTGCACTTCGTAGATGGTCGAGGGGTCGAAAGCGGCCCCCAGGCGGCCCCAAGTGTCCTGGGTAAGTGAACTGAAGGCGATTGTGTACTTGGTCCACTGAGTCGTGAGGCCGGGGGTAATGCGGTAGCCATAATGATCCCAGCATAATGTCGACGCTGAGCCACTGGTCTGGCAGAGCCCGCCGTCAGGCTGGGTGTCCTTGTCCGGGAACGCCACCCGCAGGCCAGCCGATGAGCCGCTGTCGATCTTGGCCCAGAAGGTGATGCCGCCGTACTTGGATGCGTCGTAGGGGCTGCCGATCCCAAACCCAAAGGTGGCGCCCGTGTCCACAAAGGGCCCGCCGTAGACGTAGACCGCGTACCCGTGACAGACATCGCCGGTGTTCGTCATGGTGAATGGTCCCGCTGGATCGGGGAACATGGTTGAGCCCGGCGTGCCGTCGTCGCTGTCTTTCCAAGTCCCAGCCCGTCCGTTGACCTGCGGGATGAAGCGATCGCCATCATTCATGTCGTCGATCAGCTCTTCATTCGACGCCAAACCCGGGCAAGTCGTGCCGCCGACCGTCCCTCCCATACCGCCCGTTGCAAGCGTGCCGCCGCGACCGCCGACCACAGAGCCGCCCGAGAGAAGCGTGCCACCGACCGGGAGCGTGCCGCCGGTGTTGCCGCCGACGAATATTGTGGCGCCACCCATCGGAACGACCCCGCCCGTGCCGCCGCGACCGCCGGTGCTGCCGCCGACGAACACTGTGGTGCCGCCGAGGTAGACGAGCCCGCCCGTGCCGGCGTGGCCACCAACCACAGAGCCGCCCAAGGGAACCGCGCCGCCGCCTGGGATCGTGCCACCGCGACCGGCTGTGTAGCCGCCGGATACGGCGCTGCCACCGAACGGGAAAAACCCGCCCGTGCCACCACCGCCGCCGAGTGCGGTCGTTCCGCCTGTCGGGCCGATGTACCCACCCACGACTGCCGTGCCGCCGAAGGGAAAGAACCCGCCCGTGCCGCCCAGTGCGATCACGCCACCAGTTCCGACTGTCGCGCCCGCAAAGCCAATGACGCCGGCTGTTCCGACCGCACCCCCGGTAGCGAGACTACCCCCGTAAACCAAACCCGTACTGCCGCCTTGGACGCCACCGCCACCGAGCGAGCCGCCAGATTCCTCAGTGTCCAACTCGTCAAGCGGCGTTCGCGCCCCGCCGCATCCCGCGGCGAGCACGAGCGAAACAGTCAGCCATAGCTCCAAGCGATTTGCCTTCATGGTCCGTACTCAGCTTTCGCACATCTTGCCCGACCGACAAGATAATAACGAACTTGGAGGCTACAGAGGGAAAGACTCACGGCGTGCGGCTCGCGTGCTCGACGCCAACTGACCACTGATGGATACGCTAGAAGATCCCGCGTATTGATAAAGAGCTATGTGCCATATCTCATGTATCGGTTTAGATCCTGCTGCGCCCGATTAACTCCGGCCCTGCATCCATTCCTGCCACCTCTGTGTTCTCAGCGAGCGGAAGTTGCCGCGGTGAAGGCCTCCCGAACAAGCAGATGCGACAGATTTACATTACCCAGTGCCGCCAGCATGGTCTGGCGCAGGTTGGGGTGCTCGGCCTCCAAACGGGACAGCAGGGCCTTCATCTGTTTGCGCTGGGCATCGGGCTGCGAGCCGCAGAGATTGCACGGCAAGATAGGAAAACGCCGCTCCTCGGCGAAGCGGGCCAAGGTCTCTTCGGCGCAGTAGATGAGCGGCCTTATGACAATGGATGCCCCATCGTCGCTGACCAGGCGCGCTGGAATGGCCGCCAGCTTGCCCGCGAAGAAAACGTTGAGCAGCAAAGTCTCCACGGCGTCATCGCGGTGGTGCCCGAGCGCGATCTTGGTGCAGCCGAACTGCCTGGCCAGACGGTAGAGGATTCCGCGGCGCAGGCGCGCGCACATCGAGCAGTAGGTGCGGCCTTCTGGGATCTTGTCGACCACTATTGAATAGGTGTTTTCGCGCACGATTCGGTAATCGAAGCCACTGGCGCGCAGCCAGTCGGCAAGCGGTGCGGGATCGTGGCCCGGCTGGCCCTGATCGAGGTGCACCGCCAGAAGGTCGAAATGTACCGGGGCCCGGCGCCGCAGGATTTCCAGCAAGGCGAGCAGCGAATAGCTGTCCTTCCCACCTGAAACGGCCACCAAGATGCGATCACCCTCGGAGATGAGGTCGAAGTTCGCCACAGCGCGTCCCACGTCATGCAGAAGGTCGCGCTCCTCAAGCTGCGCCGGCCGGTAGACCGGCGGCATGGGCTCGGCAATTTGTATGGGATGGCTCATCGCGGGGAAGAGCTACTCTAGGAAATGAACCGCTGGGGATCCAGGCCTCCGCATCCGGCAGGCCACAATGGTTGGCCCGTGCGAAAAAGTGGCTACACTTGAGTGTGTAAGGCGGGTCTCGCGCTATGGCCATCTTCGATTCACCGCAGCGACGGAAGGGCTCCTCGCTCGGCCGATGGGTGGCTTTGGCCTTGCTCATCCACCTACAGCTCTTGCTGGTCGCTGGGGTCGTTCTGCACATCTGGGCCCCGCGTGATGCCGACGTCCTGGCTGCACGCAAGCGGGCCGCGGCCGACAGCCCCGCCGAGCCCATCGCGGTGAGTACGGTAGATGACGATACGGCGAGGAAGCTCATCGCCGACATGGAGCGGCTGGAGGAAAAGGCGCAACAAGAAAAGGCGAAGAAGGAGGAAGAGTCGACCAAGGCGCCCGGCCAGGTCGTGGATCTGGCCCGGCCGCGCGAGGAGAAGCGGCCGGAGAACGCGCGCTTCGCGGCCGAATACGATTCCTCGGTCGAGCACGAAACGCGCAAGTACGGCAGGTTCGATCGCAACGAGCTGCAGCGCTCTCGCGGCGACAGCGATCGCAACCGGGTGGCGGTGCCTGAGCCGGCAAGCTCGCCCAACCCGCCGGGCTCGGCCGGTGCTCTGGCCATGCGCACACCGATGCACCGGAGACCGACGTGGACGCCCGGCGACCCGGACAAGGCGCCCGGCGAAACAGGCGAACAGTCTCCGGGGCCCGCGGATCCTGACGGACTGTTCGTTGCACCAGGCGGCGGTGGCTCGCACCGGGCGCCGTCGCGAGAACGCGCAGGCGAAAATTTGCTGTCGCCCGGCCCTGGCGTGGGTTCGCTTCTGCCCACGGAGGAAGAGGTCGCGCACGCCGTGGGCAGCGGCACCCAGGACCACCTGAAAGACGTCGACGAAGGCGAAGAGACCGCCCTCAATGCCAAGCGCTGGAAGTTCGCCACCTTCTTCAACCGGGTCAAGGAGCAGGTGCGCAACCGCTGGAAGCCGGTCGAAGAGTACCAGCGCCGCGACCCAACCGGCGCCATTTACGGCGCGCAGGACCGCCTGACTCAGGTCCACGTTCAGCTCCGCGCCGATGGCTCGCTGGCCAAGGTCTCGCTGGCCCAGACCTGCGGCGTGGATTTCCTCGACGACACGGCCATCGAGGCGTTCAAAGAGGCACAGCCGTTCCCCAATCCGCCCCGCCAGTTGGTGCAGGCTTCTGGCCTGATCGACTTCGATTTCGGTTTCTATCTCGAGATTTCCGGCTCACCGCGCGTGAGGTTCCTGAAATACAAGATGTAGCCGGCCAGCGCCGGCGGGCGTCGCCGTGCGCTAGTCGGGTTTCCTGCCAAGCGAAGAATTCATCCTATAATCCGGCGTCCAATGGGTCGCCCGAATGGGCCTCGGGCATAACAAGGAGTTTCCATGAGAAATTTAGGCATCGTGGTTTCGGCTAGCCTTTTCGCGTTTGTCCTGGCTTGCAGCATCAGTGGGGGCGGCCCCGGCACGCCGGGCACAGGCGGAAGCAAGGGCGGCGGGACCGGCACGACACCAACGGGCGGCAGCAGCGGCGGCGGAACCGGCACCACACCGGCGGGCGGCCACAGCGGCGGCGCCAGCGGCACGACACCGACCGGCGGAAACTGCGGAACTACGAGCGGCACGGGCGGCGGGAACGGATCCGCTTCCTGTAGCCTGCCGGACTGTCTCAAGTATCTCGCCACCGACTGCGTTGAAACTGGCACTTGCACTACCCAGACAGACCTGTCCACGGATAACTTCAATACCTGCTACCCGAATGGAGTTACCGAGAGTGCGGTTCTGGATAGCTCGAATGTAACCACGCTGACCGTGAAAAAGAGCGGCTCGACCTGCTTTTCCACAGTGTTCGAAGGGAACGACGTGACCAACGGCATGGGCGCTTCCATCACGGTGAAGAATGCGTGCGGTGCCACGGTGGCGACCGCGAGGTACGACGACTCGCTAACCTACTTCTTGGTCACCTGCGCGGGCGCTCAGGAGGTGGCAACCGATCCGTCTTGTTTGGCTGTCTACCCAGTGTCCACTTTCATGGGCTCGCATTGTGATGAGGGCGGCTGCACGCCCTAGCGGTTGCGCTACCCCCACGGCTATCGCGGAATCAGCGAGTCCAGCTCGCCCCAGCGGGCGTAGAGACGGTCGACTTCTGCGTGGGCGGCGTTGATCTCTGCCTCTAGCTCGACCAGACGAGCGTGATTCGAGGCAACCTGCGGGCTGTCTTGTTCGGCCCGTAGCGCACCGAGTTTCGCCTCGGCCTCGGCGATGCGAGCCTCGATGGTGTCCCAGTCGCGCTGGTCAATGTAGCTGAGCTTGCGTCGCGGGGTGCTGGTCGCCGCCGGCGTCTTGGGCGAGCTGGCGTTCGCGGCTGTGGAGGCTTCGGCCTCCTCGGCGTACCAGCCTTCCCATTGCCGCAGGCCCACCATGGAACTGATACGGCCCTGGGCGCCTGGTCGCGTATGGAAGGCAAGGAGATTCGTCGTCACGCGGTCGAGGAAATAGCGATCGTGGGTCACCAGCAGGACCGCGCCGTCGAAGCCGAGCAGCGATTCTTCCAGGACCTGCAGCGTGTCCATGTCGAGATCGTTGGTGGGCTCGTCCAGCACCAACACGTTCGCGGGTCGCAACATCAGGCGGGCGAGGGCCAGGCGACTCTGCTCGCCACCCGAGAGCTGACCCACGGCCAGCTTGGCGTGCTCGCTGCGGAACAAGAAACGCGCCAAGTAGCCGCTGACGTGAACGCGCACGCCGCGGAAGGTGACGTGATCGCCGCCCGGGCAGAGGGTGTCCACCACGCTCTGCTGCGGATCGAGGGCCTCGCGGTGCTGGGCAAAGTACGCCACCTGCAAGCCGTCGGCACGCAGGATCTGACCTGCGTCCGGCGGCTCGTCACCCACCAGCACGCGCAGCAAGGTCGACTTGCCGCACCCGTTAGGACCGATGAGTCCCACGCGGCTGCCCGGGCCCAAGAACAAGTCCAGTTCCTTGAAAATGATCTTGTCGCCGTAAGACTTGGCAATGCCGCGTGCTTCGATGAGGCGGCGCGGGTTGCGGCCAGTGCCCGCAAAATCAATGTCTACGCCACGCACGACATTGCGGCCGGCCAGCTCGTCCACTTCGCCCGCCAGCACCTCGGCGCGCTGGATGCGCGCCTGTTGCTTGGTGGTACGGGCTGGCGCGCCGGCGCGCAGCCACTCGGTCTCGCGGCGCAAGGTATTGCGCAACGAAGCCTCGCGCCGCTCTTGCGCGGCCATCAGATCCGCCTTGCGCTCGACGAAGGTGGCGTAGTCGCCGTCGACGGAAAGCAGCCCGCCCGCATTGCGCCGGTCGAGTTCCAGAATGCGATTGGCCACCCGCTGCAGGAACAGCCGATCGTGGGTGACGGTGACTGTGGCAAACGGCGCCGCGGCCAGCAGTTTTTCCAGCCACAGGATGCTCTCCACGTCCAGGTGGTTGGTGGGCTCGTCGAGCAGCAGCAGCTCCGGCTCGCGCACCAGCTCGCGTGCCAGCGCCACCCGCTTGCGCCAGCCGCCTGACAGGCGATCCACCGGCGCGTCCGCGCCCGCCTGGGCGCCAGCCAGATCCAGCCGCGAGATCAACTCGTCCACACGTGCCGCTGCCCTCCAGTCCAAGTCGTGATCGGCGATTCCAGCCGCGCCCTCCATGATGGTTTCGCGCACAGTTCGCCCGACGGTGAACACCGGCACCTGCGCCACATGACCCACGCGCAACCCGCGCCGCAGCGACAGCTCGCCGCGGTCGGGAGTTTCCGCGCCGGCCAGAATACGCAACAGCGTCGTCTTGCCCGCGCCGTTGGGCCCGATGAGCCCCACGCGCTCGCCCTCGGCCAGGGCAAAGCTGACCCCGTCGAACAGCGGTCGCGCGCCGAACGACTTGGACAGCTCCTGGGCAGTGGCAAGAATAGCCATCGGGTGCGGGAGTATAGGGGCATTTGTATCTCGGCGTGCTGGAACCACGCGGTCGGGTGTTGTAAACACCCTGGCTCTCGTGATTCGCCTCGACAACATCAGCAAGCAGCACGGCCCGCAGATCCTGTTCATCGAAGCCAGCGCGGCCATTTTGCGCGGCGAGAAGATCGGGCTGGTGGGGCCCAACGGCGCGGGCAAGTCCACCGTGTTTCGCCTGATCATGGGCGAGGAGTCGCCCGACGAGGGCCAGATCTCCATCGATCGCAACGTGACCATCGGACACTTCAGCCAGGACGTGGGCGAGATGAAGGGCGTCTCGGCCATTGGCGCGACCATGGACGGCGCGGGGCCAGTATCCGCGATGGCCACCGAGATGCGCGAACTGGAACACGCGATGGCCGATCCAACGCGGGTCGACGAGCTGGATGCGCTGGTCGACCGCTTCGGCCATGTGCAGGCGCGCTTCGACGAGCTGGGCGGCTATGCGCTGGAGGCGCGGGCGCGCGAGATCATGGCCGGCCTGGGCTTTTCCCAAGAGATGATGGACGGCGATGTGGGGAACCTTTCGGGTGGGTGGAAGATGCGCGTGGCCCTGGCTCGCATTTTGCTGATGCGTCCCAAGGTCATGCTGCTCGACGAGCCGTCGAACCACCTGGATATCGAATCGATAATTTGGCTCGAAGGGTTCCTGAAGAACTACGACGGCGCTCTTCTAATGACTACGCACGATCGCGAGTTCATGAACCGGGTGGTGAGCAAGATCATCGAGATCGACGGCGGCGTGCTGACCACCTATTCGGGCAACTACGATTTCTACGAGAAGCAGCGCGCGCTCAACGAAACCCAGGCCGAGGCGGCGTACGCGCGCCAGCAGGCCATGCTGGCCAAGGAGATTCGCTTCATCGAGCGGTTCAAGGCCCAGGCCAGCCACGCGGCGCAGGTGCAGTCACGCGTGAAGAAGCTGGACAAGATCGAAAAGCTGGAGCCTCCGCGCCGTCGCCACACCCTGAGTTTCGCGTTTCCCGAGGCGCCGCGATCGGGCGAGGACGTGATCAAGATCGAGGGCCTGCACAAGCAGTACGGGTCCCACGTCATCTACGACGGATTCGATCTGATGGTCCGGCGCAAGGAGCGCTGGAGCGTGATGGGCGTGAATGGCGCGGGCAAGTCGACTTTGCTCAAGCTGGTGGCGGGCGAGATCTCGCCTGACCAAGGCAGCGTGACCCTGGGCGCGGGCGTGCGTCTGGGCTACTTCGCCCAGCACGCCATGGAACTGCTCGACGCGGACAAGACCGTGTACGAGACACTGGAAGAGGCGTTCCCGCTGGCCTCAGTGGGCACCATCAAATCGCTGGGCGGCTGCTTCGGCTTCTCGGGCAGCGACATCGACAAGATCTGCCGCGTGCTCTCGGGCGGCGAAAAGGCGCGCTTGGTGATGGCGCGGCTGCTTTTCGATCGTCCCAACCTGCTGGTTCTCGACGAGCCCACCAACCACCTGGACATGGCCACCAAGGAGATGCTGCTCACGGCCTTGCGCGATTTCGAGGGCACCATGCTCTTCGTGTCGCACGACCGACGTTTCCTGGCCGGCCTGTCGAACCGCGTGCTGGAACTGGTGCCCGAGGGCGTGATCCCCTACGGCGGCGGCTACCTGGAATACGTCGCGCGCAGCGGTCACGAAGCACCTGGCCTGCGGGCGTGATGACTACGTCCTAACTTCGGTAATCCGCGTTCTCGCTGACGTACTCGTGGCTCAGGTCGGCGCCGATCACGGTGGCGCGCGCGTCGCCCGCGCCTAGATCGATTTCGACTTCCACGCAGCGTTCGTGCGCAGGGTAATCGACAGGCGGACGGAACACGCCGTCGATGGGTGGCGCGCTGGCGTAGAGTTCGGCCTGCTTGAGATGGGCGATCAAGGCGGCTTCGACCTTGGCGTCAAGATGGAAGCTGCCGTCTGCGAAGATGGGCAGCCCGCCCATGCGGATGCGCAGGTTGCGCAGATCCAGGTCCGGTGCGCGCCGGTCCGATGTGCTTGCCGATGGCGCACACCAGGCGGCCCACGTTGGGGTCATTGCCGCAGACCGCGCACTTGAACAGCGGCGAGTTGACCACGGACTTGCCCACGCCTCGGGCCAGAACTTCGCTTGGCGCGCCGGTGACCTGCACGCGCAGCACGTGGTGAACGCCTTCGCCGTTGCGGGGCATGTCTTCCGCCAGATCCTGGCACACTTGTGTCAGTGCCTTCTCGAACGCGGCTGGGTCAAGGCAGGGCACAGCACCCGAGGAAAGCAACAACACGGTGTCCGATGTGCTGGTGTCTGAGTCGATGCTCATGCAGTTGAAGCTGCAATCCACGGCAGGAACGAGCATGCGGCGCAATTCGACCCGCGGGATCGCGATGTCGGTCAGCAGGAAGACCAGCATGGTGGCCAGATTCGGTTCGATCATGCCGGCACCTTTGCCAATGCCCACGATGCTACCCCGGCCAACCGACGCGCGTCGGACCTTGGGATACAGATCCGTAGTCATGATGGCGGTCGCGGCGTCGAGCAGCGATCTCTGCCCCAGCGACGCCACGGCTGCGGGCAGCGGCAGTCAGCATGTCGTCGATGGGCATGCGCCAGCCGATGACACCGGTTGAGTTGGGCAACACCTGGCGGCCCTGCAGGCCCAGCGCACCGGCCACCACCTCGCACCAGCGCTCGGCAATGGCGAGACCATCAGGAGCGCGCACATTCGCCACCTTGCTGTTCACCACCACCGCGCCCACGGTCGCCTCGTGAAGCCGCTGCCGGCCAAGAATCACGGGCGCGCCCGGGAGCGCGTTGCGGGTGAAGACCCCGGCGAAATCGGGCGTGGGCCGATCCAGGGCGATCAGGGTCACGTCCATCTTGGCCGGCTTGGGCACTTCAACCGGAATGAAAGACAACGACGTGGTACCCACGCGAAACCCCGCTGGCATGACCGCCTGGGTGGCCAGCCAGGCTCGATGGGCATCTCGCGAGGAAAAGGTCAGATTCGTACTGGACATGGCTATTTGTAGACCTCGACCGGTGGACAGGAACACACGAATTGTCGGTCGCCCTGCACGTTGTTGAGCCGTCCCACCGACGGCCAGAACTTGCGGTTGCGCAGCCAGGGCAGGGGATAGGCGGCTCGCTCGCGCGCATAGGGGTGCGTCCATTCGGCGGTGAGCAGCGACTCGGCCGTGTGGGGGGCGTTCTTGAGCAGGTTGTCTTCGCGGGGCTGCGCGCCCGACTCGATCTCGCGGATCTCCTGTCGTATGGCGATCATCGCTTCACAGAAACGGTCGAGTTCCGCCCGCGATTCGCTCTCGGTGGGCTCGATCATCAAAGTTCCCGCGATGGGGAAGGACATGGTCGGGGCGTGGAAGCCGTAGTCCATGAGACGCTTGGCCACGTCCTCAGCCTCGACGCCCGCACTCTTCTTGAGAGGTCGCAAATCAACGATACATTCATGAGCCACGCGGCCGTTCTTGCCCCGATACACCACCGGATAGTGCGGCTGCAGGCGCTCGGCGATGTAGTTGGCGTTGAGGATGGCGAACTCGGTGGCGCGCTTGAGGCCTTCCCCGCCCATCAAGCGCGCATAGGCCCACGCGATGAGCAGGATGTTGGCGCTGCCCCAGGGCGCTGCCGCCACGGCGCCGATGGCGTCGCGCCCGCCGACGGGAACGACAGGGTGACCCGGCAAGAACTCGACCAGGTGACTGGCCACCGCGATGGGCCCCATGCCTGGGCCGCCGCCCCCGTGGGGACTGGCAAAGGTCTTGTGCAGATTGATGTGGCAGACATCGGCGCCGATCTCGGCGGGCCGACACAGCCCGACCTGGCCGTTCATGTTGGCGCCGTCCATGTACACCTGGCCGCCGTTTTCGTGCACGATGGAGCACAATCGTTTCACGCTCTCCTCGAACACGCCGTGAGTCGACGGGTAGGTCAGCATGAGCGCGGCGAGACGGTCCTTGTGCTCGACAGCCTTGGCTGCCAGATCGGCTTCGTCGACGTTCCCCCCGCTGTCGCAAGCGACAGCGACGACCTTGAACCCGGCCATGACGGCAGATGCCGGGTTGGTGCCGTGGGCCGACGCCGGAATCAAGCACACATCGCGATGGCCCTGGCCGCGTCGGGTGTGGTGGCGACGAATCACCAGCAGACCGGTGTACTCGCCCTGCGATCCCGCGTTGGGTTGCAGCGACACGCCCTGCAGGCCGGTGACCGTCGCCAGCACATGCTCCAGTTCGCGGAACATGGTGTGGTAGCCATCGGCCTGCGCGATCGGCGCGAATGGATGCAGCCGAGCCCATTTGGGCCAGCTGATCGGGACCATTTCGGCCGTGCCGTTCAGCTTCATGGTGCACGAGCCGAGCGGAATCATGGAGTGAGTCAACGATAGGTCACGCGCCTCCAGCCGGCGGATGTAGCGCAACATCTCGGTCTCGGAATGGTACTGCGCGAAGACCGGGTGTTGCAGGTACGCGCTCTTGCGCAAGAGCGCCGAAGGGACAGGCGGCTCGATGTCTTTGGCCAGGGCCACGACGTCGGGAAGCTTGCGACCCGCAGGCGCCAGCACGGCCAGGATCTCCGCCACATCGAATTCGCTGGTCGTCTCGTCGAGCGAAATGGTAATGGCCGACGGTCCCAGCGGCCGGAAATTCATCCCCGCGGCCTCGGCGTGATCATGCCAGGCCTTCACGTCAGCGGACAGACCCTCCACGCGAACCGTGTCGAAAAACGGCCCGCGCCACACGCGCAGGCCAAGGCGCGCCAAACCCTCGGCCAGCGCAGAGGTGAGACGGGCAACCCGATCGGCAATGGCGCGAATTCCGGCTGGCCCGTGGTACACGGCGTACATGCTGGCCGTCACCGCGAGCAAGACCTGCGACGTGCAAATGTTGCTGGTGGCCTTCTCGCGCCGGATGTGTTGTTCGCGCGTCTGCAAGGCCATGCGCAGGGCAGTTCGACCGTGAGCATCGACGGACACGCCGATGAGCCGTCCAGGCATACGCCGCACGAATTCCTTGCGGGTCGCGAAGAACGCGGCGTGTGGGCCGCCGTATCCCAGCGGCGTGCCAAAGCGCTGCGTGCTTCCCAGCGCCACGTCGGCGCCGAACTCTCCTGGAGGCAAGAGCAGCGCCAGACTGAGCAAGTCCGCCGCCACGGCCACGCGTGCGTCAGCCGCGTGCGCGCGTTCGCAGAAGGCGCGGTAGTCGACTACGCTGCCGTCGGTAGTGGGGTATTGCACCAGCGCCCCGAAGACGCGGTTATCAAAGGCAAAGCGCTCGTGGTTGCCCACCACCACCTCGATGCCGCGCGCCTCGGCCCGAGTGGCGACAACCGCCAGAGTTTGCGGGTGGCACAATTCTGAAACGAAAAACACATTGGCGTCGTCGCGCTCGGCCAGGCCGGCAAACATGTGCATGGCCTCGGCCGCGGCCGTGGCCTCGTCGAGCAAGGACGCCCCCGCGACGTCCATCGCGGTCAGGTCCATGATCATGGTCTGAAAGTTGAGCAGCGCCTCGAGACGGCCTTGCGAAATTTCGGCCTGGTAGGGCGTGTACGCCGTGTACCAGCCGGGACTCTCCAGAATGTTGCGTTTGATAACCGGCGGGACGATGCAGTCGTGGTAGCCCACGCCGATGTACGAACGGAACACGCGGTTGTGGCTGGCCAGGCGGCGGGCTTCCGCCAAGAGCTGCGTTTCGGAAAGCGGCGGCGGCAGGTCCAGCGCCGCGATTGCGCGAATGGAGGTCGGGACCGTTTGGCTGATCAGCTCGTCGAGCGAGCGGGCGCCCACCACCTTGAGCATGGCGTGAAGGTCGCTGTCGTCGGGCCCGATATGGCGTTGGGAGAAGAGTTCGGTCGGTTCGAGTGAGGGCGCCATCTAGTCTTCGTGGTCCTTGAGGAATTCCTCGTAGGCCGCGCTGGTCATCAGTCCCTTGAGATCGTCAGGCGAGGACATCTCGACCTGCGCCATCCAGCCGCCATCGTAGGGTTCCTCGTTCACGTATTCGGGGGAATCCTGCAGCGGGGAATTGACCTTGACCACCTTGCCCGATACCGGGGCGTAGACGTCGGACACGGCCTTGACCGATTCCACCGACGCGAACACATCGTGGATCTTCAACACCTCGCCTTCGCTAGGCAGATCCACTTGCGTGACGTCGCCGAGCTGCTCGACGGCGAACTGGGTGACGCCTATGGTGACCAGGTTGCCTTCCTGGCGGACCCATTCGTGGTCCTCGGTGTACAGGAGGTCATTGGGAACATTCTCGCTCATGTCGTCGCTCTCCTTCGCTGGCGGGATTGTACTGCACCCTAGCGGCGATAAAAGGGGCCTTCCACCAGCTCGGCTTCGGTTTGTTTGCCGCGGCAGTCGATGAGCACCCGAGCCCCGGCGCGGGCCAGCGCCGTCGGCACATAGCCAAGCCCGATATTCTTGCCCACCGTCGGGCCCACCGTGCCCGAGGTCACCTCTCCTACTTTCGCGCCCGTCGACGGATCGTGAATGGGGTAGCCGTGGCGGGCGATCCCGCGACCCAGCATGAAGAAGCCAGCCAGTTTGCGCGCAAGGCCCGCATCCCGTTGTTGCAGCAGCGCCTCGCGGCCGATGAAGTCGCCCGCGTCGAACTTGACCACCCAGCCCAGGCCCGCCTCCAGCGGCGTGGTCTCATCGTTGAGGTCATTGCCGTAGAGAGAGAGACGCGCCTCCAGCCGGAGCGTGTCGCGCGCGCCCAGTCCCACCGGCTTGCCGCCCACGCCTGCGCAGGCGTCGAGCAGGGCTTGCCACAGCGGCTCAGCGTCGGGTGCCGCGCAGAAGATCTCGAAACCGTCCTCGCCGGTGTATCCGGTACGCGCGATCCACGCGGGCCGCCCCGCGACCTCGACGTCGGGCAAGAAGTGAAACGGCTTGAGCGTGGCCAGCGGCGCGCGCGTGAGCGGCGCCAGGCAAGCCTGCGCCTTCGGACCCTGAAACGAGATGAGCCCGGTTTCGTCCGATGCGTTGCGAATCTCGCACCACGACCCCACCTGCTGCACGAAGTGGCCGAAGTCTTTGGCGATGTTGGCGGCGTTGACCACGATGAGAAAGTGGTCAGGCTTGACCCGATAGACGATCAGGTCGTCGACGATGCCGCCCTTGGGGTTGCACGCGACGGTGTACATGGCTCGGCCGTCGCAGAGCTTGCCGACGCTGTTCGTGACCAGGCGCTGCACCGCCTCGGCCGCGCGGGTGCCGCGGAAATGAACCTCGCCCATGTGGCATACGTCGAACATGCCGACCGCGGTGCGCGTGGCTTTGTGCTCTTCGAGAATGCCCGCAGGGTAGTTGACCGGCATCAGCCAGCCGCCAAAGTCGATCATCTTGGCGCCCAGCCTACGGTGCGCCTGGCACAGCGGCGTGATGCGGGCTTCGGCGGCAGGGCTGGCGTTCATGGCGGCCGGATCTTGGCGGAAAGCTTCCCCAGGGACAAGAGGATCCTGGGATTCGGTGCCGAGGGCCGAGGCCCGGACGGCCACGTCCACTTTGTCAACTGCGTCCCTCAAGCCGGGGGCGCCGGCCGGGCTGAGCGTCGACCACCCGATCGTGCGCATGAAGCGACCGCGGGCGTGGTATTTTTCCGTAGATGCCGACCATTTCCGCCCCCAGCCCGCCGTGGGCGCTGCCGCTTCTGCTGTTGCGGACGATGCGTCCGAAGCAGTGGATCAAGAACTTGCTGGTCTTTGGTGCCTTCGTCTTTACGCTCAACGAGCGCTGGCGGCCCCTGACTCCGGCCATGTGGAGCCTTCTCGGTCGCTCGGCGGCAGCCTTCGCAATCTTCTCGCTGGTCTCGAGCTCGATCTATCTGCTCAACGACGTCAGGGATGCCGACAAAGACCGGCAGCACCCGACCAAGCGAAACCGTCCGGTGGCTTCCGGCGCGCTCTCCCCCACTGTCGCGGTGGTGGCGGCGTTGCTGCTCATACCCTCTTGCCTGCTGGCGGCCTACGACCTCAGTCCAGGCTTCGCGGGCATCGTGGCCGGATATCTGCTCATGCAGTTTGGCTACATCTTATTGTTCAAGAACGTCGTCCTGCTGGACGTGTTCATCTTGGCCATCGGTTTCGTGATGCGCGCCGTCTCGGGCGCGGTGGTGCTCGGCGCCAGCATATCACCGTGGCTCTACACGGTGACCTTGCTGGGAGCGCTGTTCCTGGGCTTCTGCAAGCGGCGGAACGAGCTGGTCCTGCTCGAGGGATCGGCCGGCGGGCACCGCAAAATTCTGGAGAGCTACACCACGACGTTGCTCGACAGCCTGACGAGCATCGTTGCCTCTTCAACCATCATGGCCTATTCGCTCTACACGTTCACCTCGCCCAATCTGCCGGCCAATCACGTGATGATGGTGACCATCCCCTTCGTGATATTCGGCATGTTTCGCTATGTCTACGTGGCCCATTTGCAGAACGCTGGCGGCAGCCCCGAGGACGTCTTTCTGAAAGATCGGCCCCTCATCGCCACGATTGCGCTGTGGATTGTCACGACCGGCGTGATCTTGAGTCTGCTGCGCTGAGGTCGCGGCGCCGCATCGCGGGCGTCCCGGCGTGGAAACGTGGTTGACCTCTCGCCTTCCGCCTCCGCCCCAGCCAGCCCCTTGTTACCGTCGCTCGAGCAATGTCGGATCGAGAAACCCGACCAGCAACTCCGTCGCCTGGTCTTGCAAGGCGCGCGCTTCCACCGGCGAGCGCACGTCGTTCATCAGAAACGAGAACACCAGGGGTTTCTGCCCGGGCGCACCGGCCACGCCGGACAGGCAGCTCACCTTGGCCAACGTGCCGGTCTTGGCTCGCACGTAGCGCTCGGCTGCGCCGCCGGTCATGCGATTGGCCAGAGTGCCGTCGGCACCGCTCACGGCCAGCGAGGCAAGATACTCGCCAGAGATGCGAAAGTCGCGCATGGCCGCGCGGATCACTGTGGCGATCTGCTCGGCGGAAAAGCGGTTGGAATCGTACAGCCCCGAGCCGTTGCGCATGGTGAAGCTGGTCTTGGCGATGCCCAAGCCTTCTAGGTAGCGAGCCACCGCATCCAGGCCCTTCTGCCATGTTCCGGGCTTCCCCATGACCTCGCCGCCCAATGTCCGCAGGACCTGCTCGGCGACGAAGTTGTTCGAGCGCTTGCCCAGCTCGTGCACCACCACGGCCAGGGTGGGCGAGTCGTGCGTGGCCAGCGTGCGCAGCCCATTTCTGGGAGCGGCGGCCACGTGCAGCGGCTGGTCGATGGTGATGCCGCGTTTTTGCAGGACCTGCTTGAAGGTTTGGCCAAGAAACAGATCCGGCTGGACGATCCGGCGCAGCACGATGCGCGGCTCGCTGCCCAGAAGAATGCGGCCCGAGACGGTCACACGGGTTTGGCCGTTGCCTGCGTCGGTGGTTTGCACGATGGGCGCGGCCGGCCCCTTGCTGGCCGTCGTCACCCGGCCGGTCAAAACCAGGTTGGCCGACGGAGGGTCGAGGACAACGCGCGCCGCTGCGCCTGCGCTGGGCCCAGGCGTGATGATCACCGCGACCGTGTTACCGTTCAGCGAGGCAGCGGACGAAGGCGCGCGAAACGCGGCCGAGTCATCCTTCTCATCGTAGGATGGCCCTACCGTGGCGCTATCAAAGGCCGTGGCGTCGACCACCAAGCCGCCGTGAACCCTGCGCAGTCCGATGGCGCTGAGCTCACTGGACAGCTCAGCCAAATCTTGCGTGGTGAGTGTCGGATCGCCGGATGCGCGCAGAAAGAGATCGCCCTGCAATTCGCCCGCAGGGCTGATGGCACGCCCACCTTCGCCTGGCGCCAGGCCCAGCACAGCGGTCTTCCAACGAAACTCAGGCCCCAGCAAGGCGAGCGCCGCCGCGGTGGTCACCAGCTTCACGTTGGAGGCAGCGTTGAGCCCGTTCTTCTCGTTGCGGCCATAGATGGGCTTGCCGCTCTCCGCATCGACGACCAAGATGGAAATCTTGGCACCGGTCAGGGCAGGGGAGCTAAAGAGCGCATCCAGCCGCGCTTTGAGCCACGCCGGTCGTTCCGCGGGATTGGCCGGCGGCGGGACAGCGGGCGATGGTACCGGTGCCGCCGTCGGAGCGGCCGCGCCGCTGTCGCTCGCCGCCTGGGCGACGGCGGACAAGGGACCGACGCAGAAAGCGCAGAGCAGCGAGAGCGTGTGGCGCAACATTACGCGGGTCTACCGTGAAGCAGACCACGACCGCAACCAGGGGATGGGGAAGAGGCGCTCTTCGACAGAGCGCCCGCGACCTGGGAAAATAGGCGAATGGCAAACACAATGCGTGCCTTGGCTGCTTCCGCCTACGGTCCCATTGAGAACGCGAAGGTTGTGGAACTGCCGATGCCGGAACCAGGTCCGGGCGAGGTGCGCGTTCGCGTGATGGCCTCGGCGTTGAACCCCGCGGATGGCAAGACCTTGCTCGGCAAGATCAAACTGCTGCACGCCAAGGTGTTTCCGCTGGTGGTCGGATGGGATCTGTCGGGCGTGGTCGATGCGGTGGGACCAGGCCCCGTCGACCTGCGCATGGGACAAGAGGTCTTTGGGTTCCATGCCTATTCGCGAACGACCAAGCTGGGCGCCTTGGCGGAGTTCACCGTACTTCCGGCGACTCAACTGGCGGCAAAGCCAGCGAACGTGAGCCATGAAAGTGCAGCCGCGGCCGCGACCGTGGGCATCACCGCGCTGCAGGCGCTGCGGGATTGCGGTCGGATGACAGTGGGCCAGGCGGCGTTGATTACCGGCGCATCAGGAGGTGTGGGCTCGGTCGCCATCGGCGTTGCCCGCAGACTGGATGGCGTGGTTGATGCGGTCACCTCCGGCGCCAACGCTGACTTCGTTCGTGGTCTGGGCGTTCGCACGGTTTTCGACCGCGGAGACAAGGCGTGGCTGGCGCAGGTCGAGGAGAAGTACTCGGTGGTGCTGGATGCGGCAGCCGCGTTTGGATTGCTGGGGATGCGCAGGATTCTGGTTCCCGGCGGAACCTACGTCTCGACTTTGCCGAGCGCTGCCTTGGTCGGCGGCTTTCTGCTCGCGCCTTTGCTGCGTCGCAGGTGCAAACTGGTGATGGTCAGGCCGCGCAGAGCGGACCTGGAATGGTTGGCCCAAGCCTTGCGCAAGGGACTTTCCGTTCCCATCGCCAGAGTCTTCCCCATTCGAGAAGCCGCCGGAGCCATCGAAGATTTCACGACCAGCGGCGCGCGCGGCAAGATCGCGATCCGGGTGGAAGGGGGATTCTGAGGATCTGATCGCGCCGTGGTATCCGTGGCACACTTGCGTCCGATGCCCGTTTCAACACAACCCTTTCACGATCTCCTCGGCCGTTTTGCCACCTTGGAGATTCGGCGTTTTGGCAGCCCGGGCGCATTTCTCGTCGAGAAGGGCGCAGCCCTGGATGCACCTGCGTTGCTGCTGCTTGGACCGGAGATTCCCAAGAATGCCCGCGAGGGCGACGAAGTGGCTGTCTTCGTCACGTTGGATTCCGAGGGGCGCCCGCTGGCCACGACCGGGATCCCCAAGCTGGGGCTGGGCGAGGTGGCGTTTCTCACGGTGACGGCGTGCACGGATTTTGGCGCCTTCGTGGACTGGGGCTTGCCCAAGGAATTGCTGGTGCCGTTCGCAGAGCAAACCAGGAAGTTGCGCGTCGGCGAACGTCAGCCGATTGGCCTGTACATCGACAACACCGGACGCATGGCTGGAACCATGCGCGTGAGCGAATGGCTGGGTGGAAGCAGGGACATGGTACCCGGTGAATGGGTGGAGGGCGAAGCGTGGCGCGACGACCCCGACATCGGTCTGTTCGTGATTCTGCAGCGCCAGTTCGTCGGGCTGGTGCCCAAGCAGGAGCCGCACAGCCTGTCGCGCGGCCAGGCGGCCAACTTTCGCGTGACCCACGTGCATCCGGACGGCAAGATCGAGGTGTCGTTGCGCGGGCACGCGCACGAAGAGCTAGCCGACGACGCGCAGAAGATCCTGCAGTTACTCAAGCGGCCAGGCGCACCCAAGCTCGGGGATCGTTCCGACCCCGAGCAAATTCGCGCGCTCTTCGGGTTGAGCAAGAAGGCCTTCAAGCGGGCCGTGGGACGCCTGCTGCGAGAGCGCCTGGTCGATTTCGACGATCAGGGCTACGTGCGCGTCCCGCCGGCCTCGTCGTAGGGGATAGGTATACTGCGAGTCGTGGACCTCTTCGCACATGCCGCGGGCAAAGACCGACGCGGCCAGCCGCTGGCCGAGCGCATGCGGCCCCTGTCGCTGGCCGAGTACGTGGGTCAGGACCACCTGCTCGGTCCGGGGCGCTGGCTGCGGCGGGCGCTGGACGGCAAGGAGCTGACTTCGCTCATCCTGTGGGGACCGCCGGGAACCGGCAAGACCACCTTGGGGCGCCTGCTGGCCGCGGAAACCAACGCCAGTTTCGTGGCGCTGTCAGCGGTGATGGCCGGGGTCAAGGAAGTGCGCGAGGCAGTGGCCGAGGCGGCCCAGCGCCGCGACATGCGCGGGCAGAGAAGCCTGTTGTTCATCGACGAGATCCACCGTTTCAACAAGGCCCAGCAGGACGCGCTTCTGCCCCACGTTGAGGCAGGTACGGTCATCCTGGTCGGCGCCACCACCGAGAATCCATCCTTCGAGGTGAGCGCGCCGCTGCTCTCGCGCGCCAAGGTGGTGGTGCTGAAACCGCTCTCGCAGGAGAACCTGCGCACCATCATCGACCGCGCGCTGGCCGATCCCAGGCGCGGCCTGGGCGCCGAGTCCATCGAGTGTTCGGAGGCCACGCGCGACCTGGTGGCGGCCGAGGCTGGCGGCGATGCCCGGCGGGCTTTGTCCACCTTGGAGGCAGCCGCGGCCGTTGCGCTGCGCGACGCCGAGGGTTGCAAACTCATCGACGCCAAGACCATCGAGGAGGCCTTGCAGCGCCGGGCGTTGCTCTACGACAAGGCGGGCGACCAGCACTACGAAGTGGTGAGCGCCTTTATCAAGAGCATGCGTGGCAGCGATCCGGACGCGGCCGTGTACTGGATGGCGCGCATGCTGGAAGCGGGCGAGGATCCGCTCTTTGTGGCGCGCCGGATGGTGATCTTTGCGGCTGAGGACATTGGCAATGCGGATCCCAATGCCTTGCGCGTGGCCATGGCCGCCACCGATGCGCTTCGTTTCGTGGGCATGCCCGAGGGGCACCTGCCGCTCACGCAAGCGGCGGTGTATCTCGCGGTCGCGCCCAAGAGCAACACCTCGGTGACGACCTACGCCGCCGCCAAGGCCGACGTCGACGACCACGGCGCTTTGCCGGTGCCGCTGCACCTGCGCAACGCCAGCTCGGCGCTGGGCCGGTCCATTGGATTTGGCAAAGAGTACAAATACCCGCACAACTACGACGGCCACTTTGTCGTCGAGGACTACCTGCCCGAAGAGTTGAAAGGGCGGCACTACTACAACCCGTCGAACTCTGGCCGCGAGCGCGATATCGCGCTACGCCTGGCGACATTGAGAGATCCGAAGAAATAGACAGAGGAGGGCTCCGTGTCTTACCCGCGGTGGTTCGATGAGATCCTAAGGTGTCCGCAGACGGGTGAACGTTTGCGGCGCGAGGGTCACGCGTACGTGCGTGCGGACGGCAAGGCCTACCCGACCGTGAACGGCGTCCTTTCGGTCGTTTACCCGGAAGTGCTCGGCGCGCAAGACGCCACCATGAACAAGCTGTACCGGTGGCTTGCGCCGCTGTACGACCTGAATGAACGGATAGGCGGCAGACTTCTGTGCGGTGTAGACATGGTCGCCGGTCGCAGGCGGATTGTCGAACTGCTCGGTCTGCGCCCCGGTATGCGATTGATCGAGGTGTCGCCAGGTCCAGGGGTGTTCCAGCCGTTTCTGCGGCAGGACCTGCGCGAGGAAGGTCGAATCGTGGCGCTGGACCTGTCCTTGCCGATGCTTCGCCAGTGTCAGGCGCGCAACAAACGCCTCGATGTGCACCTGGTGCACGGAAACGCATCGTACCTTCCATTTGCCGATGGGTCCTTCGATGCGCTCTTTCACTTCGGCGGCGTGAACCTGTTTAGCGAGCCCGAGAAGGCGCTGGCCGAGTTCGTGCGGGTGGTGCGCAAGGACGGCCTGGTGTCGTACGGCGATGAGGGATTCGGCAAGTGCTACCCGCACTCGATGCGACGGCGGATACTTGCAAAGATCAACCCAGGGTTTGTCAAACCACGGCCGACGGCTCCCAACGGTATTTCAGATATCAAGGAACACGAGGTCTACGGCGGCTTGGGGTACTTGGTTGTTGCCAGAAGAGTTTGACAGCGCGGTTTCACAGCCGGCTGAGTTTGCGCAGTTCGGGAACGCGCCAGGCGGTGACCGCCACCACGACGAGGGTGATGCAGGCGCCGACAACCACACTGGGCACGAGGCCGAACAGGCGCGCGGCCACACCTGACTCGAAGGCGCCCAGCTCGTTGCTGCTGCCGATGAAGAACCCGTTGATGGCCTGCACCCGACCCATCATCTCGGGCGGCGTCTTCACTTGCACCAGGGTGCCGCGCAGAACCACGCTGACGTTGTCAAAGGCACCGCCTGCGGCCAGCAGAGCCCAGGAAAGTGCGAAACTCGTGGACCAGGCAAAACCAATCCAGGTCAATCCAAAGAGAGCCACGCAACAAAGCAGAGTCTTGCCCGTGCCCCGGGTCTGGGGCCAGTGGGCCAGCACGATGGACATCAGCACCGCGCCCACGGCGGGCCCGGCGCGCAGCAGCCCGAGACTGCGAGGTCCCACGTGCAAGACGTCGCTGGCAAAGGCAGGCAAAAGGGCGACGGCGCCGCCGAAAAGCACCGCAAACAGATCCAGCGACAGCGCCGACAGAATCAGCCGGTGCGAAAACACGAAGCGCACGCCTTCGATCAAGCTGCGGGCCAAGTTGGTTTCCGCAGTCGGCGGACGAGGTCGTCGCCGGACCCGGCTGAGCGCGAAGAGACTGAACGCCATGAACCCGGCCTCGGTGCCGTAGGCACACAGCGGGCCGGCGAAGCCGTAGAGCAACCCTCCCAGGGCAGGCCCGACGACAGTGGCCGAAAAGAAGACCGAGCTGCGCCAGGTGGCTGCGTTCTGATAGGCCTCGCGCGGGATGAGTTCGGTGCCCAGGGCGTTGTAGGCGGGCCGGTAAAAGGCGCGCGCCACGCCAGCCAGCCCCTGCACCAGATAGAACGGCCACGCCGCGCGCGGCCCCGAGCCCAGGTTGAGCGCCAGAAGAATGACGGCGCCGACCAGCAGCGCTGACATGGAAATCAATGAGAGATTGCGGCGCTCCCAGCGATCGGCCGCCCATCCGCCGAAGAGGGCCAGGCCCAAGAAGGGCAGCGCTTCAGCCAGACCGATGAGCCCCAGCGCAAGCGGGTCATGGGTCATCGAATAGACTTGCCAGCCCATGACCAAACTCTGAATCTGCGCGGCCATGAACAAGGGTGCACACCCGAGCAGAAACCAGCGATACTCGGGCTGCGAAGCGCCTGATAGGTCGTGTCTTTCAGTCATGAAACGGCAGCGAGCGACGGCCAGCCGGCAATTTAGCTAGTTTTTTTTCCACAGAGAGCACTGAGGACACAGAGGTCGGAAAAGGTTCGACAGACAAGAGACGATTCGATCCGTCTCTTGGCCGCTGTGATCTCTGCGGTGAAGAGCGAGCCAATTTCGTCACGGCCACAAGCGCCGCAGCGTCGACATATCGATGCGTGCGGCCCAGCGTTTGGCCGCGCGGGCCAGGATCTTGGCCTTGTCGCGCTTGCCGATGACCGGGCGGTGGGTGAACACGTCGAAGCCCGCCTCCTCGATCTTGTCGAGTATGGCCATGCCAGCCAGCCAAATGAGGGCCAGTTCGAACTTGAGGTCGTTGCCAAGTTTGCTCAGCAGCGGCCGGCCCCTTTCGAACAGGGCGCGCGTGCGCGCCACCTCGAAACGCATCAGATCGCGGATGGGCGGGGCGGGCTTGAGCGCCTTGACGTCGGCCTCGCTGACGCCGAAGAAGTGTAGGTCCTCGCCGGGGATGTAGATGTGGTCGCGGGCAGCGTCGGATGCCACATCCTGCCAGTAGTTGGTTAGCTGCATCGCGGTCGCGATCTCGTCGGCGAAGCGGATCAGTTCCGGATCGCGATAGCCGAATAGCCCCAAGAGCAAGCGCCCCACTGGCTCGGCCGAACGCGCGGTGTAGGCGCGCAAGGAAGCAAAGGTCGCGTAGCGTGTGACCTCGAGGTCGGCGCGAAAGGCCGACAGCAGATCCTCGAAGGGCGGCAGGGTCAGGCCGCGCTTTTCGATGGTGTCGTGCAAGGCCACGAACACCGGATGGCGGGGCTCACCATGGAAACACAGGCGCAGTTCCTCTTGCCAGGCGTCGAGCGCTTCGCCGCGGTGACCGTCGTACTGGGGCTCGTCGGCAAAGTCGTCGGCCGCGCGAAAAAAGGCGTAGAGCGCGACCACCTGGGGCCGCAGGGCCGAGGGCACGAAGCGCGAAGCCACCGGGAAGTTTTCGTGGTGGGCGCGCGCAAACTCCTCGCAGTAGTGGTAGGCGCGTTCCACGGTCCAGGGACCGGGTGGCGGGGACAACCAGGGCAGAGCCTCGGTCGATGAATCTGCATGACCGCGAACCTTACGAGCCAAACGCGAACGTCCGCTGCGCAGAATCGCACGGATCACGGCCGCCGTCCGTTCCGGGCGGGCGCGGGATCGCCCACCGCGCGCTTGTGCAGGTTCATGTGACCGCGCTGGATGCCTTCCGTGGCCAGGGCGCGCAGGGCGGCCAGGTTCTGTCCCAGGCCAGCGGCGCCAATCACCATGCCCAGTTCTTCGGACGATGAAACGCGCAGGATGCGCAAAGCGAGCCGCGCGCCTGGGTGAACCTGCAGGGTTCCGCCGACGGTGCCCACGGCCATGGGCATCTCCAGCTGGCCCACCAGACTCTCGCCCTCAACCTTCCAGGTGGCCAGCGGCCGATAGCGGCCGTCGCGCGCGGCATAGGCGTGCGCGCCCGCCTCGACGCCACGCCAGTCGTTGCCAGTGGCCATGACCACGGCATCCACGCCGTTCATGATGCCCTTGTTGTGCGTGGCTGCGCGGTAAGGATCGTCTTCGGCGAAGCGTGAGGCCGCGGCAACGCCTTCCGCCACTTCGCGGCCAGCGGCGCCTCCCTTGTCAGAGGCCAGCGCAGCAAAAGGCACGCGGGCACTCACGCGCACCACGCGCCGGTCGGCCAGATTGGAGAGAATGCGCAGACCGATCTTACCCCCTGAAAGCTCGGCCAGACGAGGGGCCACGGTCTCGGCCATAGTGTTGACCGAGTTGGCACCCATGGCGTCCCGACAGTTCACGTGCAGGTGAACCACCAGTCGATTTTGCGTCGAGCCGGTCACGTGTCGCACTTCCAGGTCGCGCGCGCCACCACCGACGGAGACCAGCACGGCCTGACAGCCATCGGCCAGCGCGAGGATCTCGGCTCGCGCGGCCTCGATGCGGGCGCGTGCTGAGGCCGGATCGCCGACATCGCGCAGCTCGATCTGGGCGATCATCACCGGCTGGTCGGCCGTGGCCGAGAACCCGCCACCTTCGCGCACCATGCGGGCTGCGTAGGAAGCCGCGGCCACCACCGACGGTTCCTCCACGGCCATGGGCACCAGATAGTCGCGCTGGTTGATCTGGAAGTTGAGCGCCACGCCCAAGGGCAGGGCGTAGATACCCACGACATTTTCGATCATGCGGCCTGCGTCTGCCGCAGCCAGGCCGCCGGTGTCCAGCAGAGCCAGGTCATCGGGGGTCAGTTCTGCGCGGGCTGCCAACTCGCGGCGCCGATCCGCCAGCGACAAGCTACGAAACTCCGGAATGCGTGAACCGTGCTGCTTATCCGGCATAGAAGGGTCCCCTGGTTTCGACTTGCGGCTGGTCTGCCGAGCGACGGTAGACGCCGGAGCGGGCGAGCGAGACGTCCAACACCGAAAGCGCGGGCTGGCACGCGCGCACGAACAGCGCCGCGGCTTCTGGCGTGGCAAACAGAGCCACGCCCACGTCGCCACCCCCGGCTCCCGACGGTTTGGCATCGCCGCCCAACTCGCGGGCCAAAGCCGCCGCCCGCTCGAAGGCGTCGGTCACGATCTTTACGCCAGCGGCTTTGCCCAGCTCGGCCAGTTGTCGGCCGTAGCGACCCGCGGCCACCACGGCGCCGGTGGCACGGCCCGCTTGCAGCTCGTTTACGAAACGCTCGGCCGTGGCTCGCAGCGCGCCCATCAGCATGCGATAGGAAGACGGCGCCATCCGCGCATAGCTCTGTACTGATTCCACCAAATCGCGTGTGTTGGCCGATTCTCCTGTCCAGAACACGACCAGGTGCAGGCCAGCCGGCACAACAATCGGTTCGATGACCGGGGGACCTTCGGCGGGTCGCGTGAACGTGATGAAGCCGCCCCAGACCGCGGCAGCCACGTCGGCGCCCGAGCCCACTCCGTCCTGAGCGGCGTTGTGGGCCGCTTCTGCGACCGCGAAAACCTCGTGTTGCATGCCTGCGATGGACAAGCCTGCAGTCTCGAACATGGCACCCACGCTGGCCACGGCGGTCGCCGCGCTGGAGCCCAGTCCGATCTTGACCTTGCCTTGGCAAAACGAGTCCGTGTCAACCAGCACAGATCCCGGCGGCAACGCGGCCGAGGCTTCGCCAATGGCGGCCAGCGAGCGCTTCACGGCCTCGTCGACCACGCGCGACTGCGGCTCACTCCCAGGCAAGTACTGCGCAACCGCGTAGCGCGACACCGCGGCCAAGACAGCCACGCCGCCCTCGAGCACGGCGTACTCGCCCACCAGAAAGATTTTGCCCGGAGCAGCGACCACCGGCGTGCCCACGAGGGTGGTGCGCGATCCGGTCATCGCCTCTCCTCGCGCACAACTTCCGCGCCCGGCCCAGGCGCCAGCACCAAGGTGCGCAGCACCCCGGGCGTCGCGGCCAGCGCGGGCTCTACCCGCTCGGCGTCGCGGGCTGCGCACAGAACCTTCACGTGCGGCCCGGCATCGATGGTGAAAAAGGCTTCTGTGCCGGCGGCGCGCAGGCGTCGCACAGTTTCCATCGCGGCCAGGGTGGCGGAGTTCCAGTACAGAATGGGCGGGTCAGCGGCCATGGCACAGGCGTGCATGCGCATGGCGCTACGCTCGGCCACGCGACCGAGAGCTGCAAGATCCTGCGCCGCCACGGCCGCACGGGCTGCGATCAGATCGTGCGGCACCGCCTGCAGCCAGCCTGCGTAAAAGGGCGAAGTCTTCGCGGTTCGCTCCATGGCCTCGCTCGATCCAATGGTCTTGGCCGCGTCGGATGTGATCGCCACCACCAGGCGCACATCCCATGCGCCCGCTGGCAGCAGCTCTTGTGCGCAGGCATCGCCGCCGTTGCGCTGCGTGCCCGCAGCCATCTCGACGAAGCCGCCAAAGATCGACCGTGCGGCCGAACCCGAGCCCTGGCGGGCCAGGGCGGACAGCTCGGCCGGGGCCAGATTCATGCCGGCCGCCCGCGACGCAGCCAGCGCCAGGGCCGCGAAACCAGCCGCGGACGAGGCCAGGCCAGCGGCAGTGGGCACGCTGTTGTGGGTGGCCACCTCGGCGGGCAGCCCCACGCGCGCCTCGTTGCGAATCAGATCGAGAAAGCGACTCACCCGCTCGGCGAAACGCGCAGGAGCGGGCGCTCCGTCCAGACTGATACGGTCGCCTCCGTCAGGCGATTGGACGTCGGGAGCAAAGCGCACCGTGGTCTCGCTGCCGAAATTGGCCAGGGTCAGTGACAGGCTGCCGGTCGCTGGGAGATTCAAGGCGGCGTCGCGCTTGCCCCAATACTTGACCAGGGCGATGTTGGTTCCAGCTCGTGCGGTCACGGAAAGAGGCAAACCGAAGATACTCATTTTCCTACCTGGGTAAGGAAGCCATAGCAGCCCATGGCGCGCCAGCTTTTCAACACTTCTTGGCCGCGATCAGGAGCCAGCGCGATCACCGCGCCGCCACCGCCGGCGCCGGTCAACTTGGCGCCCAGGGCGCCAGCCCCGCGTGCGGCGCGAACCAGGGCGTCCAGTTCGGGCGAGGACACGCCCAGACCGGAAAGCAGGCCGTGGGCCATGTTGAACTGATGCCCGAGCGCGACTTCATCGCCGCTGGCCAGGGCCTCCATTCCCGCGCGGGCCACATCTCCCAGGGCGTCGATGAGACAGCGCCCGACCGGGACGCGCTCGCAGAGCTGGGCCACGCCGCTGACCAGATCGCCGGTCTGGCGCACCTGTCCGGAAAGACCCACGCACAGCTCGATGGAACGGCTGATCGGGATGGTTTGCCAGCCCGCGGCCCGATCGAAACGTCCCACGCCACCCCGGCTAGCGGCCGCGGTGTCGATTCCCGAGGGAGTTTTGTGAAAAACCGTTTCAGCCGCTGCCGCAGCTGCCAGCACGTCGTTTTCGCTCGCGCCGGTGCGGGCTGCCACAGATCGCGCGATGGCCACGGCCATCGCCGCTGAACTTCCCAGACCCGCGCGCGAGGGCACCTCGGCTTCCAGCCAGAAATCCAGGCTGCGGCCGGCCACGCCCAGTCGCTGGCACAACCGATCGACCGCGGCACTCACCGGCGAATCGTCGCCTACCTGCACGTCGAGCTGCCAGGCCGGCGCGCGCACGCTGCCGGCGCCTGGACTGGCGTGGGCGCGCACGCCCGCCTGCATGCCCGCGGCCACGGCAGGCTGACCGTACACCACGGCGTGCTCGCCCAGCAAGATGACTTTGCCGTGCCCGAAGCCCGTGGTGGTCGCTACGTCCTCGGTCATGCCGGCCTTTGCGCAAGCCACTGGCCCAGTTCGCCGGTGATCACGCGCGGGGCACGGGCAAGGTCGGCGGCGTTCCGCTGGCCCGAGAGCAGGCACACCTGGCGAAGGCCGTCGATGATTCCGGACAGGTAGGCGGTTGCGCTTCGCTCGCCGCCCTTGCAGGCCGCAACCAGGGCCGGCTGGGCCAGCGCCACGACGCGAGCCCCGAGGGCCAGCGCCCGCGCAGCATCCAGACCCGTGCGTATGCCACCCGACGCCACGATCTCGGCGCGCAGGCCCGCGTCCGCCAGCCAGCCCACGCAGGCCGCGGTGGGGATGCCCCATTCGCGCAATTGGCGGCCGAGCGTCGCCTGCGCGCCCCGCGCGCGCAGGGCTTCGATGGCGATCCACGAGGTGCCGCCCGCGCCTGACACATCGATGGCCGTCACGCCGGCTTCGACCAGCGCACGCGCCACGGACGGCGAAATGCCGCAGCCGGTTTCCTTGACCATCAGGGGCCGCCCCAGCTCGGCGCACAACCGGCGAATGGTGGCGAGCCCGTCGCGAAAGTCGCGATCGCCGCCTGGCTGGGCCAATTCTTGTCCCGCATTGAGGTGAACGCAGATCGCATCTGCGCCCACTCGATCCATGGCCTGGGCCACCTCGCTGGTCTTCATCTGGCGCAGCTGGGCCACGCCCAGGTTGGCGAAGACAAACGCCGTGGGCGCGACCTTGCGCACCTGGAACGTGGCTGCAAGCTTGGGCCGGTCCAGCATGGGACGCACGCTGCCCAGCCCGAACGCGATGCCGAGATTCTCGGCGCTGGCAGCCAGGATGCGATTGATGGTCGCGCCTTCCGGGGTGCCGCCGGTCATGCCGGCGATCATGAGCGGCGCGGTCAGTTTTCGGCCGAGCAGGGTGGTCGAAAGATCGATCTCGTCGAGGGCCAGTTCAGGCAGCGCTGTGTGAATGAGCTGCACGCATTCAAGGAGAGTCGTGCGCGCGAAGCGGCCCACGCCGGACCTGGCGATGTGCAGATGGTCGGCCTTTCGTCGCGCGATGTCAGTCGAGGCAGGGCGGGTCATGAAGGGGAGCTATTTGACCACAGTCGGCGGACGCTGCACAGAGAATGAACCGAGCGGCTACCGCGTACAGCCGCACACCAGACGGGCCGAGGCATGGCTGGCTGTGGCGTCGAACGCGGGCGAGCTCAGCCACCACAGAACCGTACCGTAGATATGGCAGCCCAGTCCGAGTCCGTCTGATCGTGTGCCATTCGCAGGTGTCCCAGTGACACCGAGCAGCCCGAGAAGAATTCCGCACTCTGCAAGGCTGCCGCCCTGGGCGGTTGTGCCGACGTGGCTTGCGGCCCCGGGTGCCACTGCGCCGTGGCTCGTGCAGACTTGCTGACAACTCGATCCGTCCGGCCCAAGATACCAGCAGATCCCTGCGCGGAGCGAGCCCGAGCAGGAGGCGGCGTCGCTGCTTGCGGTCGTGCCAGCGTCGGCACCGCCTTGGCCACCACCGTTCGCCGTCGCGGCGTCGCTGCCGCCTTGGCCACCAATGTTCGCCGTCGCGGCGTCGCCGCGGCTTTGCCCTCCCGTCGCCGTCGCGGCGTCGGCACCGCCTTGGCCACCACCGTTCACCGTCGCGGCATCGCTACCGCCTTGCCCGCCCGTCGGCGTCGCGCCATCAGCGCCACCCTTGCCACCACCAGCGGTCGTCGCGGCGTCGCTACCGTTTTGGCCCGCCGCTGCGGCGTCGCCACTGCCTTGACCACCGATCGACGTGATCGCGCCATCAGTTCCACCCGTGGCAGAAGAGGCGACGTCCGCTCCTCCTTGCCCACCGACTGCAGCCGCGGAGGCGTCGACCTTCGCCTCTGCCCCCGCTGCCTCCGCGCTGGCCTCCAAGCCTTCTCGGCCTCCCGCAGCGGCCGCGCCGTCGTAACCTCCTTGGCCGCCGGTCGCTGGAGTGGGGGCGTCGACGATCCCTTGGCCCCCGGCGGCCTGGGCAATCGCGTCGACGTTTTCTTGTCCATCGATTGCGGTCCTGCCGCCGGTGCCACCTTGTTGCGTCTGGGCGTCCCCTGCTCCTGCGCCCCCTGGATCGGTGACGTACGCATCGAAGTTGTATGTGCAGGCGAGCGAACCCGCCCAGATCGCGATCCCGACGGCGCAAGCGATGGCACGCGGTGTGAGGGTTGCCACGACTAGAAACTCGCCTCAAATGAGATGTTCATGCTCCCCGGAGCCAAGGCGACCGAGGCTCTGGGAATATCCTTGTGGGCAAAGCCCCAGTAGAGAAGTGCGCTTCCCGCAAGCGTGCCGGCCAGGCCAACCCCAAGACCGACGTTGGCCACTGTCTGAAAAGTCTTGCCCTCATTGGCTTGGTTGCGATGAGCCGCGTCGGAGCATCGGGTGGGACAGTCCGCTTGCAGCTGATTGTAGTCACTCCTCGCCTTCAGCCCCGCCACGGCATAGGTCGCCCAGCCCACAAGGCCCAGTCCACCCGCGACATACCCGAGCACGGTCAGGGAGTGACCCGTTGGCTGTGCGGGTGCCGGGACCATCTGGTTGATTGGGGCCGGTTCGATCGTCTTCTTGCTCTCTTTTTCGAACAAGATCGCGATCACCTTGCTCCCGCCCTTGTCGAGCAAAACCTCGCGCGAAACCGGTTTGGCTCCCTCGCTCTCAGCCTCGACTTGGTGGAGCCCCGGACTCACGACGATGGGAGAGCCCACCAGCGCGAGGTCCAGTCTTTCGTGGTCCAGTCTCACGACAAACTCCTTCGGCACTTGCACGAGCGAAATGGTCAGCGTGGCCAAGCGCGGGTTCAACTTGGCAAGCTCCCCTTGTGCGGCCTCGCGAGTGGCGGCATACCGCGCCTCACCCAGTTCCATCGACTGCTTCACCGCGAGCGAGAACGCCTGATGAGCTTCGCGGTCGTGGCCAAGCCCCAGTTGGCAGTATCCCACGTACAGTTGCACGTTTGGGCTTTCGATGGACTCGCTCAGGTGAAGGAAGATCGGCAACGCTCGAGCGGAGTCGCCGCTCTTGAAAATCCTCACCGCCTCGGCAAAAGCGACCTCATGGCTGGGCGAGGAGGCCGCCGGCACCTCTGCGATGGCCGTCCCGGACGCCGCAGAAAGGGACCAGACCAGGGCGAAACAAGATGCGAGGATCCGCCGCGCGGGACGCGAGCAGTGAAAGGCTTTCGTCCACATACGTGGGATCGAGCAGCGCCGCGAAGCGCGCGACGGGCTAACACGAACTCGGGCGGTGTCGCTTGGCATGGATGGTCGTCCGTACTGGGTCTCTTGGTGACATCGGCCGAATGCGCGAAAATTGGAGGCGCAGCTGCAGGCCCGACCGGCACTGGACTCGGCTACTCGGGTGCCCGCCGTCGTACATGTCGTTGTCAGCCTTAAGAATGTCAGTTGAACTGTCGAAATTCGGAGAAGGCCCGCAGTCTTGGTGGGTCGCGGAAGAAATTCCACTTGCCCTCTGCAATGAGCGCGGCACCGACCGACAAATCCCCCGAAGTACGGGTGGGACGCTACGCGATCTTCGATGAGATCGCTTCGGGCGGCATGGCCACCGTGCACATGGCGCGCGTCGTCGGATCGGCCGGGTTTTCTCGCGTCGTGGCCGCCAAGCGGATGCACCGACATTTCCTGCAGGAACCTGAGTTCAAGCGCATGTTCTTGGTGGAGGCCCAACTGGCCGCGCGCATTCTGCACCCCAACGTGGTGCCCATCCTGGACGTGCTCTCGCACGACGACGAACTCATCATCGTCATGGAATACGTGCATGGCGAGTCCCTGCACAATTTGCTGCGCACCACCAGTCGCGCGAAAAAGACGATCCCATTGCCCGTCGGCTGCGCCATCGGGGTGGCTGTGCTGCAAGGTCTGCATGCTGCCCACGAAGCGCGCAACGAACAGGGCGCGCCTCTTGGCATCGTCCACCGAGACGTGTCCCCGCAGAACGTGCTGGTCGGTGCAGATGGCCTGGCCCGCGTGCTCGACTTCGGCATCGCCAAGGCCGTCCACGCACAGAACCAAACCAACCCCGGCAGCCTCAAGGGCAAGTTTTCCTATATGGCGCCCGAGGTGATCAACGGTTCGCCGATCACGCGCCAGGCCGACGTGTTTTCAGCGGGCATTGTCATCTGGGAGGTCCTGACCGGAAAGATGCTGTTCAAAGAGGCCACCGAGCACGAACGCCTCCTACGCATCATGAGTGGAAGGTATCCCTCCGTCCGCGAAGTCAACCCGGCGGTCCCGCCCGCTCTCGCGTGGGCCGTCGAGAAGGCCCTGCAGCTGGATGCCAAGGCCCGCTACGCGACCGCGCTCGAATTCGCCATCGACATCGAGCGGGCGACAGCGCTTGCTTCCCAACGGGTGATTGGCGAGTGGGTTCGCCAGCTGGCGGCGGACGCGCTCGACGAGCGCGCGGGTCTGATACATGAGATCGAGATCTCGAATGTGCAGGACCGTCAGGACATCGGGCCGCCGGATCGAACACCGTCGCCGCCCGTTTCGATCAGGGATGACGAACCGATCGCGCACTGCCAGACCAACACGCCGTCGACCGTCGCCTTCGGCAGCGCCGAAAGACAGATCTCTCTCGCTCCTGGGTCAGCAACGCCAACTTACGCGCTGTTCAGCGCCGAGAGGCTGAGCGCCATCCTGTCAGTCCCAAACCGACGTCGCAGGCTCGTCGGCGCGATAGCGATGGGAGCGGTCGCCCTGGGGCTCGTGTTCACCGTGGCGCGACTTGTTGCCAGCCATCCTGCCTCCAGCGTCCCCGCCACGCCGGCTCCAGCGGCGCCGGCCACAACACCGCCTCCCGTCGTCGTGCAACTCCCGGACGCGTCCCCGGCCCGCGACAATCTGGTTTCACCCGAGCCAACGATCGCCATGCCGAGTACGGCGATTCAGCCACCGGTTGTGTTTGACAGGCCGACCAAGCCTCAACGTCCTGCGCGGCGGGCTGTCCCGGCGCCGGCCCGTGTGCCTGCCCGTTCGAGCAATCATGCCAAGCCCTACTTACCGAGCGAACTCTGACTGAGGTGAACCTGGCCGTGGCGCGCACGGCGGGCGCAGCCAGCGGAACGCTGATTCACGTGATCGCGTAGCCCTGGGCTCCCCCCGCCGAAATTCGTTGTTCTTGATCGTCCCCGGCGAATGGCGCAATCATGGATAACCATGGAACGCTTGCTGAAACTAGCCCTAGCCACAGCCTTGTGCCTGGTGGGCGCAGTCGTCATCCCTGAGCATGTAGGTCAAGCGCAGGAACAAACGGCTCCCGACCCGGCCTTGCAGGCAGCGAAGGCGCAATTCGAGGATGCCCAAGTCCTCTATTTGAAGGAGCAGTGGGACGATGCGGCGGCGGGCTTCCTGTCGGCCTATGACAAGAAACCCTTCAGCTCGTTTCTCTTCAACGCAGCAGTCGCCTTCGAGAAGGCCAAGAAACTGGATCGCGCGGTGGACATGTTCCAGCGCTACCTCGACAAGGATCCGCAAGCCCGCGACGCCGCGGACGTCAAGACCCGCATCGAGAGCCTGAAGGCGCTGCTGGCGCCACCGCCTCCGGCGGCGGCCAAGGCCGCGGAGAAAGCACCTGCGCCCGCGGCGGTGCTGCCCACCATCGCGACCAAGGGATTGGTGATCATCGAATCCAAGCCGACCGGCGCCACCATCTACCTCGACGACAAGTCCAAGGGGATCTTCGGCACTACGCCCTGGCAGGGTTCGCTGGAGCCCAAGCCGGTCAAATTGATCTTCGAAGCCCAGGGGTTCAAGTCAGAGGAACGAGAGATCTCTCCCCGCACCGACAAGGTGGTGGAGATCTACATCGCGCTGTCCGAACAGCACTTCCTCGGGTGGATTGAGGTCGTGGCCAACGTGCCCGGCGCGGACGTTTTCATCGATCGTCAGGAAATCGGCGCCATCGGCAAGACCCCGTACACCGGACACCTTAAACCGGGCAAGCACACGCTGTGGGTGGCGCGGCCTGGCTATCAGACGAGTCAGAAGGAAATCACCGTCGAGCCCGGAACCGCGACCACGCACACGATTATTTTGGAGACGGTCGACTATGCCGTGCTCAAGGCTGGCGGCAAAGAGAGCCAGGGCGCGCAGCTCATGGTCGACGGAACCCTCGCCTGCGCCATGCCGTGCGAGCATCAGTTGAAGCCGGGCGAACATCAGATCGCCGTTCAACAAGAAGGGATGGAGCCGTACGCGGCCAAGCTGACGGCCAGCCGCGCCGACGAGACGACCATAGACATGCAGTTTTCACCCAAGCCCCCGCGGACCAAGGCGTGGGCCTATGCCGTTCTTTCGGCGGCGTCGTTCAGCCTCGGTATCTGGCGGGGCGTGGCCGGTCTGGGGGTCAAAGACCAGATCAACAAAGACATGGCGAATCCGGCCAGGCTGACTAACAGCAACGATCCGCGCACTCGCACCGGGCAGGTCGACTACATCGAAGCCGACGTGCTCTTCGGGGTGGGCGCGATCACCGCACTGCTGTCGCTGTGGAATTTCCTCGAATCGGGGCCGCCCAGCACGGCCGCGGTTAAAAACATCAATCGGACCACGCCCGAGCAGAAAAGGCTGAGTCTTGTGCCCTTCGGTCTGCCGGACGGCGCCGGACTTGCCGCCACGGGGAGGTTCTAAGATGCGACGGACGATACTGGCGTTCTCTGCCCTGGCGTTTGCAGGCGGCTGCGATCCCGGGGATTTCAGTTCGGTGCTCGCCAAGGCACCCGTACAGTACATCGGCGCGCCGGATGGCTTCGGCTCGAACGTCGGCCGCACGTTGCTGCCCTTGGCCCCGCCCGCCGACAAGCCCACGATGGCGGCGCGTCTGCTGTTCGCAGGAACCGACAAGCCCAGCCTGGCTGTGGCGGATTTCGACGGCGACGGCAAAGCCCAGATTCAAACCGCCAGCAGCGACGATCTTGGTGCTTTAGGCCTGGGCGCTGACCAGAGCCAGGGTCAGGGCGGCATCTCCAGCGCGGCATGGCTGAGCGGTGCTGGCGGCACGGGTACCATCCTGCTCGGCATCCCGGACTTCGTCCCTCCGCAGGGACAAGGGACGCCTGCCGGTCGCGTTGCGTTTCTCAAGCTGGTTGGGGATGCTGGCAAGCTCGACTTCGAGAGTGCGCAAATCCCAGCTGACGGACCCGTCACCGAAAACCACTTCGGCCTGGCCCTCGCCAGCGGGCGCGTGACCCAGACCGCGGCAGATGAGGCAATCGTCGTTTCTGACAACGGCGTTCACGTGCTGGGCGTTGCCACGGCCACAACGGTTTCAACCACCTGCACGGGCTTCCTGCCGACGCCCGAGGATCTCCACCGGTCGCTTGCGGTCGCGGATTTTCTCGCCGGCGGCAACCAGGAAATCGCCGTGGGATTGCCGGTCAAGGGCGGGACCGGGCAGGTGTTCATCGTGCAGTATGGAATCAATCCAGCCACGCCGATGTCGCCGGCCGGGCTGTTCTGCGCCAGCAAGCAAGGGGTGCCCAATCCGGCTGGCAATCCGGCTGTGGGGGGATTCGGCACGGCGTTGGTGGCGGTGCCGCGCGGGGCGGGCCAGGCCGATCTGGTTGTGGGCGCGCCGCCCGATCGCGCGTACCTCCTGTACAGCGACGGCAGGGCGCCCAAGATGTTCACCAATGGCGATCCCATGTCTGAGTTCGGACAGAGGGTCGCGCTCATCGATATCGATGGCGACGGCATAAAGGAACTGGCGGTCACCGCCTTGCAGGCCAACGTGGGCGGGACACAGAAAGCCGGCAAGGTGTACTTTTACAAACTCGATACCGGCGACGGAACGACCCCGATCGCGGTGGTCAACGACAGCAACCCCATCGCCAACACCGGATTTTTCGGCATCGGTCTGGCTGAACTGGAGTTCGACAGCAGCCGCGCCTGCGCCAACGGCAAGGACGCGCATGTCCCGGTGGTGGGCGAGGACGTGGGCATCTTCACTTTCTTCCGCTTCGCAGGTCAGGCCGACCCGACGAAATCCATCCTGCCCGACCCGCGCTGCTTCGCCCAGTAGGCTAGGTTAGAGCCAGCCGCGATCGCGCGCGGCGGATACGAGCAAGCCCGCCAGTTCGGCGATGAATGCTGGATGACAGCCGACGGCTCGCGCGCGGGCGAAGCTGGTGATTCCTCGAGCGGCAGCTCGATCTCGGTACAGGATGTCGATTTCCTGCAGGGTTTCGAGGTGCTCGTCCGTGAAGGAGACCGGGACCACGACCACGGCCCGATGGCCCGCTTCCGCCAGGGCATCGAGGGTCTCTTCCGTGGTGGGCCCGAGCCAGCGCTGTCGGCCCACGCGGCTTTGAAAGGCTAGTTGGGCACGGCCCTCCAGCCCCAGCCGCTGGGTGACCGCAGCCACGGTGGCACGGACATCATCGAGATAGAGATCGCCGCGGCGGATGTAGGCTTCGGGAAGGCCGTGGGCAGAGAACAGCACCGGTGCTGTGGCACGTTCTTGTTCCGGCAATTGCCCCGCGGCTTCGCTGATGCGGCCACCCAGCGCCTCGATGTAGCCCGGGGCAGCGGCATATCCCTCGATGCGGGCCGTGGCAATCGTCGTCCTTTTCAGCGCGGATTCGATGGTGCGAAAGGCTGACCCGCTGGTGGTTCTCGATCGATGGGGATACAGAGGCAGCAGCAGCGCCCGCGTGATGCCGTCGGCGCGCATGGCTGCCGCAGTTTCCACGGGGAACGGGTGCCAGTAACTCATGGCCAGGTACGGCTTGGCCACGACGCCTGACGCGGCCATGGCACCCACTACCGCTTGCACCTGGGCCGTTGACTCTTCACGAATCGGTGACCGCCCGCCGATCTGGGCATACGCTGCCCGCGAGAAAGGAGCCCGTCGGCGCGCGATGAAATGCGCCAAGATCGGCTGCAAAGGCCGCGCCCAGCGCAACTGGATGATGTCCGGATCGCCAAACAGATTGCGCAGGAAAGGCTCCACCGCCGCCGGCGAATCCGGTCCTCCCATGTTGAGCGCAACAACTGCTAGCACGGCTGCTAGCCAGCATCGCATGGGCCGTTGATCGAAGTCAGCTAATTCCCCACAAAGGCCACAGAGAACGCGGAGTCGGACCGGATAGGAACTCTGTCCGATCCGAGCCCATTCCCTTCCGACCTCCGTGTTCTCCGTGCTCTCTGTGGTGCAAAAAGCTAGCTATCCACCCCGCACGGCGCGGATCAGGGCTTCGACGCTTTCGATCGGCGTGTCCGGGTAGATGCCGTGACCCAGATTGAAGACGTGTCCGCGGCCAGCTCCGCGGCGGATCACGTCGGCGGCCTGGCGCCCGATCCGCTCGATCGGACCCAAGAGAAGGGCCGGATCAAGATTACCTTGCACAGCCGCGTTTTTCGCGCCGCCCGCTGCCAACCGCGCCCGCGCTTCGTCGAGCGGTAGTCGCCAGTCAATCCCGTAGACATCCGCGCCCACGCGCGCCACGCGGTCCAGGATAGTGGTCGCCCCGTTGGGAAAGTAGATGACTGGCACGCCGGTCGCCCTCACTGCCGCCACCAGGTTGGCGGTGGGCCCGGCCACGAACTCGTCCCATTCCTCAGGCGAGGCCACGCCCAGCCAGGAATCGAAAATTTGTATCGCCTGCGCGCCCGCTGCCACCTGAGCCAGGAGGTAGCTTCGCGTGGCACTCTCGATCAACTCGAGCAGCTGATGCGCGGTCTCGGGCTCGCGGTAGAAGAGTTTCTTGGTTTCGACGAAGCGCCGCGAGGTCTTGCCCTCGATGGCGTAGGTCGCGGTGGTGAAGGGCGCACCGGCAAAGCCGATGAGCGGCGTGTCGCCGAGCTGTGGCCGCAGGAGCCGGATGGCTTCCATGACGAACGGCGTGCGTTCCCAAGGATCGAAAAGGGCCAGCCGGGCCAGGTCAGCCGCGCTTCGCACGGGCGGCGCGAGCGTGGGACCCTCCTCGGTAAAGGTGACTGTCTGTCCCATCGCTTCCAGGGGAATGAGCAGGTCGGAAAACAGAATCGCGGCGTCGAAGCCAAATCGCCGGATGGGCTGCATCGTGACCTCGGCAGCCAGGCGTGGCGTCTTGCACAGTTCGAGAAAAGTCACGCTGCTGCGCACTTCGCGGTACTCGGGCAGGTAGCGGCCTGCCTGGCGCATCAACCACAGAGGAGGTCGCGGCGTAGTTTCGCCGCGGCAGGCGTCGAGAAACAGGGAACCCATGACGTAGTTGTACCCAGAACACACAGCGATGGTAGCTTTTGTGCATGACCGAGGCCATTCGCATCCACAACACGGGCGGCCCGGAAGTCATGTCGTGGGAAGAGGTCACGCTGGCAGCGCCGGGGCCGGGCGAGGCCATGGTTCGTCACCGCTACGTTGGCGTGAACTTCGTCGACATCTATCATCGTCGGGGCGTGTACAAGCTGCCGCTGCCCACGGGGCTGGGCAGCGAGGCCGCTGGCGTGGTGGAAGCAGTCGGCCCCGCAGTCACTGACTTTCAGCCTGGTGATCGTGTGGCTTGCGGCACGGGTCCAGTGGGAGCGTACGCCGAGGCGCGCCTGGTGCCAGTCGAGCGCCTGGTGCATTTGCCCGACGACATCGACGATCGCACCGCGGCTTGCATCATGCTCAAGGGCCTCACCGCCCAGTACTTGCTCTTGCAGACCACGCAGATTGGGCCCGGCGACACCATCCTGATGCACGCTGCGGCCGGCGGAGTAGGGCAGATCGCCTGCCAGTGGGCCAAGCACCTGGGGGCCACGGTGATCGGGACGGTGGGCAGCGACGAGAAGGCGGCGCTGGCGCGGGCCAACGGCTGCGACCATGTCATCATTTACACGCGCGAAGATTTCGTCGAACGGGTGCGCGAGATCACGGGGAAGCGCGGGGTGCGCGTGGTCTACGACGGCGTGGGCAGGGACACCTTTGCCGGATCCCTGGATTGCCTGCAGCCGCGCGGCCTGCTGGTAATGTTCGGCCAGTCCTCGGGCATGGTTCCGCCGTTTGATCTCACCGCCCTCGGCGTTAAGGGATCGCTCTATCTGACTCGCCCGACCTTGGTTACCTACGCCGCCACTGCCGAAGCCCTGCGCCGCATGGCCGGCGACCTGTTCAAGCTTGTAAGCTCGGGCGCCGTGCGCATCGAGCCGCCGAAAGAGTTCGCTTTGCGCGAAGCCGGAGCCGCCCATTCCGCCCTGGAGGCGCGGGCCACGACCGGCTCGATCGTGCTGGTCGCGTGACTTCAAGTATCGCTTGAGCTATCCGCCAGAACCCGGCGCGCAGTCAGACGTGACGGCCGCAAACGCTGCACCGGTTGTTGCTGCCGATCACGCCGATGCAGGCGTCGTCGGGGCAGAGGCGGCGATTGGGGTCAAAGGCCGCTGCCCCGGCGTCTGACGAAGGAGCTGAGCCAGGCTCATCAGCAATCTCGGGCTCGGCGACTGGCGTCGTCGGGGCGGCCACGGCCGGCGTCACCGCGGGCCCGCCAGGGCCGACCATTCCGCAAACGTTGCACTTTCCATCACTGCCCAGAAGACCCACGCAAGAACCGTCGGGGCAAAGCCGCCGTTGGCTGGGGTCGAAGCTGTCGTCCTGTTTTGTCGACATGATGTGCGAGCTTGTGGATTGAACTCGGGAGTACACCAAGGCATATAGTGGCGCCAGCCCGATGTCCACACTTCCCCAAACTCCCGGTCGATTTGGTCCCTACGGAGGTCGCTACGTCTCCGAGACCCTGATGCCTGCTCTCGAAGAGCTGACGGCCGCCTGGGAGCACTTTTCGGCTGACCCGACCTTCCGGGCCGAGCTGGACCGGCTGCTGCGCGACTATGTGGGCAGGCCCACGCCCCTGACCGAGGCGGCGCGGCTGGCCGACCGTGTGGCACCTGGCCGCCGCTTGCGCGTCTTTCTCAAGCGCGAGGATCTCTGCCACACTGGCTCGCACAAGCTGAACAACTGCGTGGGCCAAATCCTGCTGGCCCAGCGCCTGGGCAAGAAGCGCATCATCGCCGAAACCGGGGCTGGCCAGCACGGCGTGGCCACGGCCACGGTGTGCGCCTTGTTCGGGCTGCCCTGCGAGATCTACATGGGCGCCGTCGATGTGGAACGCCAGTCGCTCAACGTGTTCCGTATGCACCTTTTGGGGGCCAAGGTTCATGCGGTCAAGGACGGCACCGCCACCCTGAAAGACGCCATGAACGAGGCCATGCGCGACTGGGTAACCAACGTGGGGACCACGCACTACGTTCTCGGAACCGTGGCTGGACCGCATCCCTATCCGACCATGGTGGGCGAATTGCAGTCGGTGATCGGCCGCGAGGCGCGTGCTCAGATCCAGGCTGCCACGGGCCGACTGCCCGACGCTTGCCTGGCTTGCGTGGGCGGCGGGTCCAACGCCATGGGTCTGTTCCGCGGATTCATCGACGATCCCGGGGTGCAGCTCTTCGGCGTCGAAGCAGCGGGCGAGGGCGTCGACACCAACCACCACGCCGCCACTCTGGGCAAGGGCCGGCCAGGTGTGCTGCACGGCACGCGTTCCTACGTGCTGTGCGACGACGACGGCCAGATCGCCGAGGCCCACTCCATCTCGGCTGGCCTCGACTACCCGGGCGTCGGGCCCGAGCACAGCTTTCTGCGCGACACGGGGCGAGCCGTTTACCTGGCGGCCACGGACCAGGAGGCGCTGGATGCGTGTCGCCTGCTGGCCCGCTGCGAAGGCATCATCCCGGCCCTGGAAAGCGCGCACGCAGTGGCGGGATTGCCACGCGTGGCCGAGCGACTTTCCGACGGTGCCAGCGTCATTATCAACATCTCGGGCCGCGGCGACAAAGACATGGGCACCATCGCCAAGCACTTCGGCGCGGAGGTGTCGTCGTGACAAACGCGCCGGCGACTTCGCGCATAGCCGCCGCTTTTGCCAAGGCTCGTTCGCAGGGCCGCAAGGCGCTGGTCCTGTACCTGACCGGCTGCGATCCTGATTTCGAGACCAGTCGCCGCCTTCTACTGGCCGCCGCGCGAGCTGGGGCCGATGTGCTTGAGCTGGGCGTGCCGTGGAGCGACCCCTCGGCGGACGGGCCGGCCATTCAGGCAGCCATGCGCCGGGCGCTCGCCGCGGGAGGGGGAATGGCTAGGGCACTCGACCTGTGCCGGGCCGTGCGCGCTGACAACCCGGACGTTCCCGTGGTGCTGTTCGGCTACGCCAATCCCATCTTCGTGCGCGGCACCGCCGAGTTTGCAGCGCAAGCCAAGCAGGCCGGCGCCGACGGGGCGCTTTGCGTGGATTGGCCGCCCGATGAAGATCCCGAGCTGGCGCAGGCCCTTGCCCAGGAGGGTCTGGCTTTGGTTCCGCTCATCGCGCCCACATCGACAACGGCGCGGGTGAAAGCCGCAGCAGCCGTGGCGGGGGGGTTTTTCTACTACGTCTCGCTCACCGGCATCACCGGCAGTCAACTGCCCAACCTGGCTGCTGCGTCCGCAGGTGTGCAACAGGTGCGCGAGCTGTCCGACGGCCGCCTGCCCGTTGCCGTGGGATTCGGCATCGCCACGCCCGCAGATGTGCGCGCCGTGGCCAGATTTGCCGACGGCGTGGTGGTGGGCAGCGCCGCGGTCCGCGTGATCGAGCGGGCCGTGAGCGAGGGCCGCGATCCAGTGCCTGCGCTGGAAGCCTTCGTCCGCGACCTGCGCGCGGCGCTGGGCTAGCTTTCCCTTTACTCATCGATGGGGCGCATGTCGGCGTAGCGCTGACCCGCCGCCTGGCCAGCCTGGTCGAGAACCTGCAAGTCGGCGGGCGACAACTCGACCGAAACCGCGGCGGCGTTTTCTTCGAGGTACTTGCGGCGTTTTGTGCCAGGGATGGGCACCACGTCCTCGCCATGCCCAAGCACCCAGGCCAGGGCCACTTGGGCGGGTTTGACGCCTCGGCCGGACGCGACCTTGGCGACCACGTCGGCCACTGCCAGATTCTTCGCGAAATTCTCGCCCTGAAAGCGAGGGAAGCGCTGGCCCCTGCTGTCGCCTGGGCCCAAATCCTCGACCTTGCGAATCGCCCCAGTCAGGATTCCTCGTCCCAGCGGACTGTACGGAACGAACCCGATGCCGAGTTCGCGCAGCGTGGGCAGGATTTCCTTTTCCACGTGGCGCTCGAAGATCGAAAACTCGGTTTGCAGCGCCGTGATGGGATGGACCTTGTGCGCGCGCCGGATGGTGGCAGGCGCGGCCTCGGACAGACCGAGGAAGAGCACCTTGCCCGCGCTGACCAGATCGGCCATGGCGCCCACGGTCTCTTCAATGGGCACGTCCTTGTCCACGCGGTGCTGGTAGTAGAGATCGATGTGGTCGATGCCCAGGCGCATGAGCGAGTCGTCGCACGCCTTCTTCACGTAGTCGGGCCGTCCACTGATGCCCAGCCATGCGCCGTCCTGGCCGCGGACGTTGCCGAACTTGGTGGCAATGACCACGTGCTTGCGCCGTCCCGCCAGCGCGCGCCCGACCAAACGCTCGTTGGTGAACGGGCCGTACATGTCGGCGGTGTCGAAAAAGTCGATGCCCAGCTCGATGGCGCGATGGATGGTCGCGATGGCCTCGGCATCATCGCGCGGACCATAGAACTCGCTCATGCCCATACAGCCCAGGCCGAGCGCCGAAACTTGCAACCCCTGCGTGCCCAGTTTTCGTGTCTTCATGGAATTCATGATGGAGTTCGATGATCGAGCGGCAGGAGCGTTGCAGGCTACCGACGTAAACAATACCTACTTGATGTGGATCTCCTGCTCGGTCGAAGGTGAAGACTTTGAGCCGCAGGGCCGCCTCTCAAGGGTGCTCTTAGCCATCGGCTTTTCGGATTCCTTCCCTACGATGACGACCCCACGAACCTCACACATCCGGTGACAGCCTGTCACAAGGACCAGAGCAAGTACGGGCCAAGTAGCGCGTGTCGGGTAAAATGGAGCCAGTGTTGCCATCGGCTGTAGTTTCTCGCTGCCCTGGTCTTTGTGCAAGAAGCACAGGCGGCCTCCATGCTTGCGAGCCATGTCCCACGCGAGGCGATACGCAATCTTGGGCACCGGCGCCCTAGGCGGCTTCTACGGCGCACGCTTGTGCAGAGCCGGTTGCGATGTGCATTTTCTTTTGCACAGCGATTTCGAGCATGTGCGCCAGCACGGTTTGGCCGTGGATTCAAAGGACGGCGACTTCGTGCTGCCGCGGGTGCAGGCCTACCGCGACGTGCGCGATATGCCGCGCTGTGATGTGGTGGCCGTGGCGTTGAAGGCCAGGAACAATCACTTGTTGCCGTCGCTGCTGCCGCCGGTGCTGGCCGAGGGCGGGGTGGTGTTGCTGATGCAAAACGGGCTGGGCGGCGAAGAGGAGGCAGCCCGGGCTGCGCCTGGCCATGTCGTGGTGGCAGGTCTGTGTTTTCTCTGCTCCAACAAGGTCGGCCCGGGCCACATCTGCCATTCCGACTACGGGGCCGTTCGCTTTGCGCAGTACTCGGCCGACGGAGCAAAGGCGGGCGTCAGCGACGGCATGCGCGCCATTGGCCAGGACTTCGCGGCTGCAGGTATCGAGGTCGACTTACTGGACGATTTGCTGCTGGCGCGTTGGCAAAAGCTGGTGTGGAACGTGCCGATGAGCGGTCTGTCGGTGGTTCTGGACACGGACACCGGGGCGCTGATGGCCAACCCGCACGCGCGCGCTCTGGCCGAGGACATCATGCACGAGGTAGTGGCAGGAGCGCGGGCCTGCGGCCGGCACATCGACCAAAGCTTTGTGCAGAAGATGCTCGACATGACCGTGGCCATGAAGCCCTACCGGGCCAGCCTGAAGGTCGATTTCGACGACCACCGACCCATGGAGGTGGAGGCCATCTACGGCAACCCGCTGCGCGCGGCCCAACAGGCCGGCGCGGCCATGCCTCTCGTCGAAACCCTGTACCGGCAGCTCAAGTTTCTCGACGCGCGGAACTGCGGAATGCGCGCGTAGATGCCACCGCCTGGCCCCCGGCAGCGTCCGGCACAAGCAGGATCACGAGCGCGCATCCAACGGACCCACGCGCGTGCGCAGGTCGGTGACGGTTCCGGGATCCACCAGCGGCTCCATGCGCATCAGGATTTCACGCTTCAGCAGGGTGATCTGGTGGGCCATCGCGGAACTCGACACGCGCACGAAAAGCGTGCCCTCGTGCAGGCGCTCGGCCCTGGTGTGCTGGCGCAAGGGACCGCCCACGGCTTGCTCGTAGGCAGCAAAGATCCGGTGCTCGCGCGCGCGGTGCTCGCCGCCGATGCTGGCCACCACCACCGACATCAGGGAGGCCGCGGTCTCGGGTTCGGCATTCCGGCGCCGTGGCCGCCTGGCAGATCTCACGTTGGAAGGGTACTGCCGCCAGGGTTCGCTTGGCAACACGACTTGCGCGAAAACGTGCCCCGGGCAGACCCCTTGCTATCATGGGGCCATGATTCGAGAAATCGTCGCCACGCCGTCTGCCCCGCGTGCCATCGGCCCGTATTCGCAGGCCGTGATCGTGCAGGGCGCTCGCTGCATCTACTGTTCGGGACAGATCCCGCTCGACCCAGAAACCGGCGAGCTGGTGGGCAATGGCGACGTGGGGAAAGAAACCCACCGCGTGATGCAGAACCTGGCGGGCGTGCTCAAGGCAGCGGGCGTGTCCCTGGACGCCGTGGTCAAGACGACCATCTATCTGACCGACCTCGCAAATTTCGTCGCTGTGAACGCGGTCTATGCCACGTATTTCACTCGGCGAACCGCCGGCCCGCGCCACCGTTCAGGTCGCAGCGCTACCTCGGGGTGCACAGGTCGAAATTGATGCCGTGGCCGTGGCGGCCTGAAGGCAAACGTGGAATGCGGCGCGAACCGACGCTAGGGAGCCTTGGCCACGAAACCGGAACGAATGCAACGGGTGCAGACGCGCACGCGCTTTCGCGAACCGTCTATCACGACGTGCACGTTCTGCAGGTTGGGCCGCTGCAGGCTCTTGGTCTTGATGTTCGAGTGGCTGACGTTGTTAGCCACTTTTCTTTGTTTTCCGCAAATTGCACACTGCGCAGGCATGGTTTCTCCGAGAGGGCGTACCATTAGCACCGACTGATGCGCGCCGCAAGCACTGACAGACAAGCCCGTCTCCCTGCGCCCGCCGTGGCTACGCTCATTCTCGTGGCTGCCTGTGGCCTGGCTTGCCGAGAACCCAAACCGAAGCGCGATGCGGCGGTGGATGCAGAATCGGCGGCTGCGCCAACCTTGGGTCCACCGGCTGATCTTGCGGGTACGGTACAGGACAGCCGCGGCACGCCCCTGCCAGACGCCTTGGTCATCGCCTGGCCCAAAGACAAACACGCTGGTTCTTTGGTGCAAGCGCGCTCGGATCCCAACGGACGATTCCTCTTGCCTCGCCTTTTGCCAGGGACATGGACCCTGCTGGCCGAAGCCGCCGGCTTCGGCACGTTGGAACTCGACAGCACCGTGCCTGACTCGGAACCGCTCGTCCTGGCCCTGGAAGGAGAAGGGCGCAGCCTCGGCGGCCTCGTGCTCAGCAGCCCGACCCATCCTGAACCAGGAGCGCGTGTGGTTCTGGGCGGGCTCGGCCTGCGCTGGCAGCGCGAGACGGTCACAGACGCGCACGGTGTCTTCTCGTTTGCGGGCTTGGGCCTGGGCCGTTTCGCGATTCGAGCCACGCATGGCAAGCTGGTGTCAGCGACGGCAAGTCAGGTGATCGAAGAGAACACAGGACCCCTGACGCCGATGCGCTTGCTGCTGGCCCCGGGCGCCTTTGTGGGGGGCCGCGTGCTCGACGACAGGGGCCGCAGCCTTGCTGGGGCCGCGGTGGATGTGTTGACCCTGCCATCCGATGACTTGCCCGAGGCTTGCCAGTCTGACCCAGAGGGGAACTTCACGGTTGGTCCCCTTCGGCCTGGTCGCTATCAGGTTCTCGCCCGACTGGAAGGCCACATTTCGTTGGATGCGCCGGAGATTTCCCTGAGTGCCGGAAACAGGATCCGCGTTGCGCCCAGGCTCGCACGGGCAGCCGTGGTCTCGGGCCGCGTGCTTGATCAGGACGGTTCACCCTTGGCCGCAGTGCCCGTGTCGGTGGTCGGGCTGGTGGGCGGCCACGACGAGGTGATCGTCCTGCCTGGCGCTTTGCCCACGGCGGCCGAGGCAGCCGAGTTGCCCCCGGGATCGCTGGCGCGCCAGGGAAGCATTCGCACGGCGCTTTCCGATGCGCAGGGACACTTCGAGGTCAGGGGATTGGCTCCGGGACGTGCGCGGCTCGAAGTCTCGCCGGCCGACAAACTGCCCTTGCGACGCGAGCCGCTCCTGCTTGTGCCTGGCGATGCCCGCGAGCTGGGCGATCTGGTCGTGCCAACGGGTGTTGTGGTTTCTGGCCGCGTGCTGGACCAGGACGGCCATGGCCTGGAAGGTGCCCTGGTGGAGGCTCGCGCTACCGGAACGCCCGTTCGCCCGGCCATCCGAGTTACATCCGACCCGCAGGGCCAGTTCTTGATCCGGTTGCCTGCGGGCGAGTATTCCGTCGGCGTCCAAGCCAAAGACCATGCCCCTCAGACCATTCCCATGGTGCGCGCCCTGGGGCGACCGGACCCCTTGGAACTCCGACTCGCGCCCCGTGCGGCTAGCGCCGACGGCGGACCACCATTGCCATCACGAGGAGCACCACCACCGAGGCAATAGCGTCACGTCTTGGTCCTGCCGGGTACGAACAACCACCGCCACCCGATACCAGATACTCTCCCGTCGGAGGAAGGCACACGAAGTCCGGCGTTGCGGGATAGATTTCGCACGCCGCTTGCACGTCATCGGGCGACAGGATGCGCAGCTCAGCTTCGGCGTCGGGCGAGGCAACCGAGACGTACATCGTCGCCTGCGTGATGATTGGCGGCAGGTCGCCATCGCTGCAGTCAGGCACTGGATTGCCCAAGTTGTCCAACGGTCGCGGAACCGGCGTGCCGTCGGAGAAAGTCGCCCCTGGCGTGAAACAGGTGTGGTCCAGGCCGATGACATGCCCGAACTCGTGGGTGACCGTGCCCTGGAAGTCTTCGGTGTTGGACTCGAACTGCTCGGGATGGGCCACAAAGTCGCCCCATGTGAAATCGTGGGCATTGATCTCCATGTCAGCGTCCAATATTTCGCCCGTGCTCTTGAGCTGGAACACGGAGGTGATGGCCAAAGCGCTGGGGTCATAGCAGGGCGGGTCGTCGGGATTGCGAGGCGGAGGATCTCGGCACCATTCGTCTTGGCGGAAGATCATTCGATTGTGGTAGTCCATCCCCACCGGACCGGCGACATCGCGGACGGACACCACGGTGAAGATCACGTTGGTACATCGATCGACCCCGTTTATCGAGGCCTGACTCCAGGCCGCGCCGGCTGCTTGGGCGACCGCTGAGTAGCTTCGAGCATCCATTTCGGGAGGAGGAGCGCCCAAGGAAAATTCCATGGTCGGGCAAGGCGTTGTCCAATGCGACGGCGCGCCTGCCTCGGTCACAGTGCGCACGTAGGCCGCGGCCGGCAAGGGGAGGGTGGACAGGCCTGCCATGGCTAGGTTCAACATCAGGACGGTTCGTGCTCTCATGGATGTGGTTCCGAGTTCCTACGGCCTGACCAGCGCGCGCACGCGTCGGCGAAACTCACCCAGCCCTGTGGCAGGATCCGAAGGCGCCGGCTGAAGCCGGCCCTGCGAATCGCGGCGCACCACTGCAGAATGTTCCGCAGCCTCGGCCACCCAGCGTTTGGCTCTTTTGTCCCAGCTGACAGAGCGCTTGCCCTGACTCATCCCCACCACGCGAGCCGCGGCTTGGCCGGCGAGAAACAGCACCGCCTTTTCCCCGAGCGCAAAGCCGGGCATGCCATGCACGCGCATCTCGATGTTGCCTACGCTGCCGCCCGGCTGAACGATGACGATGCGCTCGCCGGGAGCAACCGCCCCTTTCCAAGCCTCCTCGACCTTGACCTCGATGCGCGTGTGAATGGTCCGGTGCGAGGAATCCCAATCGCTCCTCGACGACACGACCTGGGCCACCACGATGCGTTCGGCCTGGGCAGTCAGTTCAGAAAGGTCCAGCGCCTGGACCAACGAGCCGGCTGCCAGCGACGGCACCAGCAGAATCGCCAGGCACAGGGTTACTCCTCGCAAGAGTCTCATGGCAACAGCGTAGCACCACCGCGATCAGAGCGCAGGCCGAGGTTCCTTGTCGAGCTTACGCAGAGCCGGTTTGCTTGCACGAGATGCGGAAAGCTCTTCAGACGTGAGACGGCCGCTGCGCCTCATCATCGCCAGCAAATCATGGAGCCTCTGCAGCCACCCGTCGTCGACATGGCCATCGCGAAATCGTCGGGCCAGCACATGCGGATTGGGCGTCAGCGCCGCCAGGTAGGCGGACTCGATGGGCAGGAGACGGCGAAGTTCCTTGCCAAAGTAGACGCGCGCGGCCTGGCGCACACCGCGAATTCCCGGGCCAAGGTCGATCACATTCAAATAGATCTCAAGAATGCGATCCTTCCCCAGGAGATTGTGTAGGCGCCACGCCAGCACGGTTTCCTCGAGTTTCCGGGCCAAGGTTCTGTGCGGACTCAGGAACAGATTCTTGGCCAGTTGCTGCGTGATGGTACTGGCTCCTCGTCCGAAAGTCCGAGTCTCGAGATCCTGCACCAAAGCGTGGCGAATCATCTCGATGTCGAAGCCATTGTGCGCGTAGAAGCGGCTGTCTTCGGAGGTGAGGAACGCTGCCGGAAGATGACTCGGCATCTCGGCGAGTGAGGCAAAATCGGCGTGGTATTTGCCAAGAGGAAGGTTGGGCGCCAGCGGGCCGGTGGGAATCTCGTGCAGCAGGGCAGGCGTCAGATTGGCCAGCACCTGGGGTTCCGTCTTGACGGTGCAGCGCGGATCGACACGAACGTCGAGGGTCAGGGTTTCCCAAGCCGCGGAGTCGAACGAAAAGGACACGGCCACCCCCAACTTGCCGCCGAGGGTGAGCCCCGCCAACGCTTGCCGAATCGGCTGGGCCTGCGCTGCGAGCAGCGCGCTGCACGGCAAGGGAGCTGCGCGCGGCGTGCTGATCGTGAATTCGCCCCGAGGCGTTCCCAGCAACTCGGCCCAGCCCTTGACCTCCAACTGCGCGCCCAGCGCGCGTAGCTCGGCTGATTCGATGTCCACCCGGCCGGCCGCGGTCGCCACCTGGCCACTCACGTGCATCTCGGCGATCAGATCGCGCCAGGGGGCCCGGTCAACAGCCGGATGGTGAATCTGGAGTCCGCGCACCTGGCCGTCTATCTGAAAGGGAACGCGGCGACGTTCCATATCCAAGGACGCCACGACGTGCAGGTCGGCGCGCGCATCGTCCAGTCCCAGCCCGCGCGGTTCTGCCACCACACCCAAGGCACGCAGAGGCCAATCGCGCGCATCCACTAGCAGCTCAGCGACATCGCTCGCTGTTCGGGCCGAAACAAGCAAGCCTGGCGAGGCGCCGCCGGGATCAGTCCGGCGCAGTTCTGCGAACATGCCCTGGCCAGCGAAGCGCGCTTCCACTGTTGCGCCGTCGGCAAGAACGCCGCCGCCGGGGATCAGCAAGCTGGCTCCCCGGCCTGTCGCTGCTATGGAAGGGCCGAGTGGGCTCTCGATGGAAACCTCAGACACGCGCAACGTGGTGGTGCCACCCAAGTCTAGGACCAAGTCGCGCAGCGAGGCCGATGGCTTTCCATCCACGGGGCGCTGAAAGCTGGCATCGGGCGTACGAAAATCGATGCGCAATCCGCCCGGCAGAACCACCGCGCCATGCACACGCGCCCTCCGGATGGCAAGCGCAAGCGGCATCTCGCGCAGAGAACGCCGACTTCCCGACGCGAGCGACGGGACCCGTGCTGAGGGTTGCCCAAAGAGGTTGTCGGCGGCTCCGGTCCGCAAGTATTCCACATCCAGACCGTCGGCCGTCACCTCAGCAGGTTCCCAGAATCCGCGCCCGGGTCCACCCAGTCGCACCACGATGCGTTCGGCGCGCACGACCGGCTCCGAATCAAATGGGGGCGCTCCGAACACCTCCACGCCTCGTGCGACCAGGGCGTGCAGGCCGCCTATACCAAGACCCGCAATTTGCACGCGACGTCCGATGGTCTGCTCCAGGCGTCCTTGAAACCGCGGCACCGCGACGCGATTCCACAGCCCGATGCCGACCGGCACCAGGATGGCAATCGCCAGGACGGCGCTCCCAAGAAAAACGAAACGGCGGGCTCTACGAGGCAAAGCGGCCCCATGGTACCGCTAGTACCGCCTCTCGGACACTCGTACTTGGATGATCTCCCAGGATGACGGCGGCGGGCCGGAAGCCGGCGGGCCGGGGCCGGAAACGGATTCGAGGGCCGGGGCCGCGATGTTGGCACGAATCTTGGGCCGTGGGGGGCGAACGCCGTCGTTCGAGGCGGCAAGGAGGAACCACATGGAAGACGCCGTTGCCTGCTCCGCACCGAAACCGACAGCCGGAATCCAGGGTCTTGATGCGTATCGCGTAGCCGTGGAGTTCTACCGGTTGCTCCGGCAGCATACTCGCGGGCGGCGCGGCCACGTGATCGACCAGTCATATCGCGCGGCCGAATCCGTCGTCCTGAACATCGCCGAGGCCTACCCGATGCCAGGTGCCGACCGGGCGCGCCGGTTCCGGATAGCCGGGGCTGAGGCGGCCGAGTGCCACGCCGGGCTCGATTTGCTGGAGATCAGGGGCGAGATGAAAGCCTCGGCTCTGTCGGAATTGCGCGGGCTACTCGACCGCACACGCGCCATGCTTTGGCGCTTGGGCCGGCCATGAACTGATCGCCGCCGACGGGCGCTGGCCACATCGCCGGCGCCCCGGCCAAGGGAGTTCCGCCGCCGCCTCGAAGAAGCGTCGTCTCCTGAGTCGGTCAGACACCGAGAAACTCGTTGAGCCGCTTCGTCACGAGGGCGCGGCGGCTATGGAGAAACGCCCTGTAGGCGTCGGTGGTTAGAATTGTCGTGTCGGTTGGGATGCATTGCGCCTCAAAGGCGGTCGGCCCAGACTTCTCAATCATCGCCGGGAAGTACTGGAAAGGCGCCTTGTCGCTGATCTGGCGATTGGTCTTGCCCGCAATGAAGCAAAGGTTCGCGATGTCGTCTGCCTCACGGCCAGTGTACCCACCTTTCAGCACGGCCTTCGGAAAGATATGGTGGAACTGGAGTTTGTGCTGCGACCCTGAATGGTCCAGGGCAATCGCGACCTGTGATCGCCAGTCCCTTGCTCCGGCCGCGCGGAACGCCAGAAACATCGTCTTGAAGAGGGCGCTACGCTGGTTGCGGCCCTCCAACTCATCGGGAACGATGTCGAGGCGACCGACCTGTTGCCGGAGCCGGTCGATGAGTTCCTGAGCCCCGCCGGAGCGAAGGGTGGCGAGATCCTGGTCGAGAATCGTCTCGCTGGAGCCGCGCGAGTAGCGCCCCTTGGCGTTGGCCACCAGCACCCAGTAACGCAGGCGGTTCGACTCCTCCGGAGACAGGGCGTAGTCCCGTTTGTGCCCGTGATAGGCGAGCGCGATCAGAATGAAGGGTGAGGACAGCAGTGCGGGGCTGTCGATACCGACGTTGTTCTTGAGGAAATTGATCGCGAACTCCATTCCACGACAACTCTCCTTCCACCCAGCTTGTAAAGCGTCGAGCCGTAGGCCGCCCACTGTAAGGAAGCGTGACTGCCCGGTCGTGAACACGACAAGGTTCTTGAGGAACAGACCGAGGTCGAGATCGAATCCCGCGTGCTCGCACTGCTGTTGGAAGGCCTCGAATATCCGAAGCGAGTTGCGCCACTTCGCGGTGATCTGAGCCAGCGCCAGGTCCGAGCTGCGCAGCTTGGCGCCCAACGAATTGACCCGCACGAATATTTCCGTGACCTCGTCGTATGTGAGCCGGCGCTCGAGAACGTCCATCCGGTAGGCATATTTGCGAATGCCGCGAAGCCGTGCGAGTCGCTGGCTATACCGTTCGTAGTTGGGGTCGTCGAACCCTTTGATCCCAGCTCGCTTGAAGAACGCCGCATCACTGTCGCTCTTGAATACCTCCGTGACCTTCACCCACTGTGGGAGCTGTTCCAGCTTGCGGGTAGCGACCACAAACGTCATCCGGTTGAAACGACTCTGCAGCTCGTCCTCGCTGGAATCCGCCTCGTCCTCAATCAAATCGTCGTCGTCCTCATCACCGCCGTCCTCCTCCACCTCGGTCACGACAGCGAGTTGGTCAGGATGATCAAGGTTGAAGAGCAATTCAACGGGCCTCTTGCGCCCCCGCACCTTGACGGATTCTCCGCGGATCACTGCCGAAAGCGACGTCAGGCGCTGCTGGCCGTCGAGCAGGAGCCGCGTGCTCTGGTAGGGGTTTGACTGCTGCGAGACGGCCATCTCCTGCAGCGGCACCTCCTCATCGGTCTCCCACAGGAGGATCGCCCCCGACGGATATCCCCTATAGAGCGAATCCAGCAGGTCACGCACGCGCGTCGATCGCCAGACATAACGGCGCTGCATTTCCGGCAGGCGAAGTTCACCACGCTCGATCATGCCGACCAGTTCTTCGACGGATGCCTCGGCCTTGGCCATTGCTCAGCTCCTCCTTGATTTCTCGCTCAGTCGAGCAGACGCTGACTCGTAGTCCGCGACTCTAGCCGAATTTGATCTCGCGTGGACAAATCCCTGCTTCCGGCGCCAGAGGTCCCGCCGCCAGTCACGGGACTGGCCACACCGGTCGCCGGGGCGCCGGCGATGTGGCCAGCGCCCGTCGGCGGCGATCAGTTCATGGCCGGCCCAAGCGCCAAAGCATGGCGCGTGTGCGGTCGAGTAGCCCGCGCAATTCCGACAGAGCCGAGGCTTTCATCTCGCCCCTGATCTCCAGCAAATCGAGCCCGGCGTGGCACTCGGCCGCCTCGGCCCCGGCTATCCGGAACCGGCGCGCCCGGTCGGCACCTGGCATCGGGTAGGCCTCGGCGATGTTCAGGACGACGGATTCGGCCGCGCGATATGACTGGTCGATCACGTGGCCGCGCCGCCCGCGAGTATGCTGCCGGAGCAACCGGTAGAACTCCACGGCTACACGATACGCATCAAGACCCTGGATTCCGGCTGTCGGTTTCGGTGCGGAGCAGGCAACGGCGTCTTCCATGTGGTTCCTCCTTGCCGCCTCGAACGACGGCGTTCGCCCACACCTGGCCCACAGATTCGTGCCAACATCGCGGCCCCGGCCCTCGAATCCGTTTCCGGCCCCAGCCCGCCGGCCTCCGGATCAGTGAGCGGCCGGAGCCGCTGTCGCCCGGCGGTCCGGGCCGTCGAACGTCCTGTGATCCGTGCGCCGATTGCGCCGGATTCCGTGAGCCCGCAGGCGGGCACCCGACAAGATCTCCTCGACCAAGTCGTCGAAGCCAACCCCGGCTTCCTGCGCCATGCGGGGCAACGGGGCTCCTGGCAAGAGCAACGGCGCGGCATCCACGTCCACAATGATCTCGTTGAAACGTTCGCTGACCACCATCTCGACACAGGCCGGACCGTCGCAGCCGAGCGCTTCGTAGGCCTGGGTCGCGAGGCGCAGCACCGAAGCTTCTCGGGCGGACGGGAGGCGCGCCGGGGAACAGATTTCGTGGCCGCGGGCACCCGCCGCCCGCCCTGCGGTCCAAGATCCGCTTCGGGAAACCTCCACCGCGCCCAGCGCCTGTCCGTCAAGAATCGGCACGGAGAGCGGTCTGCCCTGCAAGAAGCGCTCGACCAAGGCCTCGTCGTCCAGGGCGAATGCGCTTTCCAGCGCGCCTTCCAGCTCCATCTCGTCGCGCACCAGGGTGCCCCCGAAAAGCAGAGTGGCGCCCACCGGCCTCACCACCACGGGGAACCCGAAAGCGCCGTGAGCCTCGCTGATGCGGTCCTGCTGCTGAGCCCGAATCAGGTAGGCCGGGGCGGTGGGCAGGTTGTGCAGGCGCAGGACGTCTTTTGTCTTCGCCCGGTTCATAGCCAAGCTGGAAGCCAGTACCCCCGAACCGGTGTACGGAATCGCGAGCATCTCCAGCAGGCCCTGCAGGCAGCCATCCGCGCCATATCGGCCGCGCACAGCCACGAACGCCACGTCGATCCCCGATTGGCGCAGGGCCATGTCGACGTGACGATCGACAAAAAGGGGATGCACGTCATGGCCCGCTTTGCGAAGGGCTGCCACGACGGCCTCGCCGGCCCGGATGGAAGCATCCCGCTCCAAGGAAAACCCACCCAGAAGGACTCCAATCTTGCGCGCAGAACTCATCTCTCACGGGTAACGCCTGCGGCGGGTGTCGTCAAAAAATACCACCTTCTTGCTGACCACAAAGACCGCAACGCCACGCGTGCGCAGTTTGTGGTAAAGACGGGGTCGCCATGACCTTTCTGGAAGCAGCTCTCGAGATACTAAGGCGTGAGCGCCGGCCTCTTCACTTCAAGGAACTCACCGAGAAGGCTACCGAGCGCAAGTTGTTGACCTTTGTGGGGCGAACCCCCGAGGTCACCATGCAAACCCAGCTCACCGCCGCTGTGAAGAAAGCCCCGGGCAGTCCCTTCGTGCGGGTGAAGCCGGGCGTTTTCGGGTTGCTGCGCTATCCAGAGGCTCCGGTCGAGCCCGAGCCAGAAGCCGAGGCCGCGCCCGAAAAACCGCAGAAGAGCGAGAGCCAGCCGGCCGAGGGCGGCGAGGCGCGCGGCGGACGACGACGCCGACGAGGAGGGCGAGGGCGGCGCCGCGGACGTGGCGAGACACCGACTGATTCGGCGACAACGCAAGTTGCTTCGGCCGAGAGCGCCAGCGAGAGCCCAAGCCCGGTCGAAGGTGCCGAGGAACGCGACAGCGCGGAGGCACCCGAGGAGCCCGAAATCGGTTCACTGTCCCCTGAAGCGCGCGCGGCAGCCTTGGCCGAGAGTGGCGTACTAGAGGGCGACGGCGACGACAGGGATGCGGAGGAGTCGGAAGAAGAAACACGGGCCGACAGCGATGCGGGCGCACCCCGCATCGGTGAGAGCGCCGAGCGCGAGGACGAGGAGCAATCGAAACCGGAGGAATTTGCTGGAGGTGGATACCAAGGCCTCGCGCCTCAGGGCGAGGCAACCGCCAGAGCCGAGCGGCCAGCGGCTTCCGTCCCGTCCTCCGGCTCCGGCGAAGCGGCCGCACAGGGAACTTCGCCGGCAGGCGAAGGCACCCCGGAGACGCCCGCTCCACAGGGGCGCAAGATCACTTCGCCCATCGACGCGGCCATCGAGATCCTGAAAGGCCAGGCTCCTGGCCGCGGCTTGCACGTACGCCAAATCGCAGATGCGGCGGTCCGTCGGCGGCTGATCCACGGCGAGCCCAACGAGGCCTGGCGGGTCATGCGCGCTGCCCTTGCGACCGAGGGCAAAGAACGGCTGCGCGCCGGCCAGCGCCCGCGCGTGCGGCCCGCCGGCAGCGGGCTGTACGCCTTGGCTCGCCGGCCGCCGGACAGCGATCTCGAACGCGCCGAGTTCGTGCTGGGCGAAGCCAAACGGGCTTTGCGTGAGCGCACGCTGGCCGCTCTGGAACAGCGCTTGGTGGACCTGAGTCCGGCAGCCTTCGAGGCCGTGGGACGAGTCCTTCTCCAGCGGGAGGGCTTTGGTCCGGCCACATTCGTCAAACGGGTGGAGGGCACTATCTATCTTGAGGCTTTGAGGGGACGAGGCTTCCGACCCTCGCGTTGCCTCATCGCCTTGCGACCAGGCGCCGCAGCCGCGGGCCGGCGAGCCCTGGGCGAACTGCGTGCGGGCATCCGAGCCCGCAATCAGGACGAAGGGGTGCTCATGCTCGCCGGCCGGCTGGCCGACGACGCCGTCGCGGAATGGAAGCAGTCAGGCGCCCCGGTGGAGGTGGTGGATGGTCCCGCCATGGCCGAAACCTGCATCCGCCACGGTGTTGGCGTTATCGGCGCCGTGGTCAACGTGGATTTCGTCGACGCGGACTTCTTCGCCGAGATGTCCGAAGGCTAGCCTTCTGTGGCCACCGGCTGCCATCCTGAAGCGGGTGCCGTGGCCGAATGGATATGGTTGGGTCGCATCCCCTACCAGCCAGCGCTCGAACTGCAGGAACAGATCCGCAATGAGATCCTGGCCGGGCACCGACCAGACACTCTCCTCCTGCTCGAGCATCCCGCTGTGATCACCTTGGGTCGCCACGCTGACCCGGCCCACGTGTTGCTCCCCATGGCTGATTTGCGCGCCCGGGGTATCGAAGTGTGCAGGACATCCCGAGGAGGCGACGTCACCTTCCACTGCCCCGGCCAACTTGTGGGTTACCCCATCTTTCGGTTACGCCGGGGCGTGCGCGCGCACATGCAGGCCATGGCCACGAGCATCGTCGAGTGGCTGGGCGGGCTTGGACTTGCTGCCGAGTGGCGTGCGTCGACCCCGGGGGTGTGGTTGAGGAACAACAAGATCTGCGCCTTCGGGGTTCACGTCAGACATCGCATCGCCACGCACGGATTCGCCCTCAACCTGTGCCCTGACATGGACGGGTTCTCGACCATCATTCCCTGTGGTCTGCAAAACGCGCGGGTCACGTCCCTGCATCGGCAGCTCGGGAACGCGCCTGCACCGGAAGTGGCCGCGCGATCTCTCATCCGCTTGTTTGAGAAGAACTTTGGTGTACAACTAGTAGAGGTGCGTGTTCTCGGTTGCAATCGGACAGCGCCACTCACTAGAATCATGGAAGCATCGTGAAGGCACGGACCAGGCCGCGGATCGTCGTCCTCTACAATCGTGACTTCGAGGGAGCCGAAGAGGATCCCGAGAACAAAGCGCGCGAGGATGTCAAGGAAATCGCGGACCACATCGGCCGCATCCTGAACACGAATGGCTTCGAGGCTTCTGGCCTGGGTGTGACCAGCGACGTGGCGGCGGCACTGACTGAGTTGCGCACGCGCAACCCGGCCGCCGTGTTCAACCTGTGCGAATCGATCCACGGTGACAACCGTTTCGAGAGCCTACTGCCGCTGCTGCTCGAGCTCGAGGGAATTCCCTACACCGGTTCAGGACCTTTTGCTCTGTCACTGGCTCTGCGCAAGGAGAAGGTAAAGGAAATCCTGCGCGGCAGCGGCGTTCCCGTTCCAGCTGGCTGCCTAGTTTCGGCTCCCAGCGAGCTGCCGAGAGTGAATTTGCGCTTCCCCGTGATTGTCAAGCCGGCCCGTGAAGATGCTTCGGTTGGGATCACGCGGGCCTCGGTGGTGACCGATCAGGCGGCACTCGATGCGCGCGTTCTCCACATCCTCGACCACTACCATCAGCCTGCGCTGGTCGAGGAATACATCGAAGGACGCGAGATCTACGTATCGCTGTTGGGACAGATTGGCGGTGAGCCGCAGATCTTTCCGTTCTTCGAGATCGACTTTTCGGCCATGCCGCCCGACCGACCCAAGATCGTGTCGTTCGAGGGCAAGTGGGTCGAGGATTCGGTCGAGTACAAGGGCACCCGACCGGTTCGCTGCGAAGGTCTATCGCCTGAACTGCGCGAAAAGATGGCCCAGATCGCGCTGCAAGCGTTTCGGTGTGTTGGGCTGCGGGACTATGGCCGTATGGACATTCGCCTGTCCGCAGATGGCACTCCCTATATCATCGATGTGAACCCCAACTGCGACCTCTCGGACTTGGCAGGCGGCTTTTCCCGTGCGGCGAAGACAAGCGGTCTTGCCTACAAGGATGTGATTCTGCGTTTGATGTCGCTGGCGCTCGCCCGGCGCGTGGATGAGACCCCGATCCCTCTTGCCGGACCAGAGGGCGAACCTGACGTCGCGGGAGAAAGCGATTGTCTGCCCTCGGGGAGTGGCTTCGCGCCGGCCGGCGCTCGTCGTGGCGGCGCAGGCTCGCCCTAGGGTCCACCGCGCATGAGCCTCTGTCGGCGGCGGGTGTTTGGAATCCCGGGGGCCGTTTGGCTTCTGCTCGCGCTGGGAGCACTCGCCTGCAAGCGGCCGAGCGTGACCAGTCGACCGTCGCTGTGGCTCGGACCTGTGGCCATCACGTCAACCGCGGGCGACGCCTCTCTTCTCGTCGACCGGGAGGCTCTGGCGCAGAAAGTGCGCGCGCAGCTCTTGCAGGCGGGGATCTTCGACGGCGAAGCCGAGCAGAGCCCCCGACCAGGCGCAGCCGTGGCGCGGGTTCGCATCACCGTGTCTGCGGAGGTTGTGCGGGCCGACGGAAAGGCAGCCGCGCGCGCAGGCGTGGGTCTGAACGTGTCCACGCGACCCGAGGGTGTGGCGCCTTCGCACTTCGGCGAGGACGTTCAAGCGGGCGCCGAGATGCCGTGCGATCCGGCTGAGCTGGACAAGCGAGGAATCATGCAGCGTCTGGCAGAACGCGCGGTCGGCGATCTGCTGGCCGCCTACATCGCACGTCAGAAGCTGTGGTCCGCCAAGCCCGAGAGCGTTCACGCAGCCCTAGTTACCCCCGGCGAGATGCGTCTGGAAGCTATCCGTGTGACAGCGGCCCGCAAGCTTCGCGATGAGAGCCCCTCTTTGGTGGCGCTCTTGGCCGACGATGACGAAACCACTCGCGATGCCGCCCTCGGTGCGCTGGTCCAGCTGCGCGATCCAAGCGCGGTTCCGGCGCTCACCAAGGGCAAGTCGATGAAGGATCGTCGCGAGATGCGCAAGATCGTCGACGCCCTGGCTGCGCTTGGGGGACAAGAAGCCGTCGACTACTTGAGTTTCGTGGCCGACGCCCATGAGGATGAGGAAATCAGGAACCTGGCCCAGGCTGCGCTCGCACGCATGGGAAGCAAGAATTCAGGCAGGGCGCCCATACCCTGATTAGCGCACGGCGGCGGCGTCGTCGAAACTGGCCTGACAACAAGATAGGCTGGCTTCCAAAACCACTTGAAAATCGTATAATGATCCGTTGTGGCAGTGGTCAATCAAGTTGGCACTCAGGCTGGGGTCGGTGATCGCCCATGGCCGCTCGTTGCGGATCGCTATCGACTTGGAAAACGGCTTGGAGTGGGAGCCAATGGCGAGGTCTATGCCGCCGAAGACATCGCCGACCATGCGGCCTGCGCCGTGAAGCTTTTTCCCGCCGGATTGCAACCAACGGCCATCGCCCGCTTGCTGGATGAGTTTGGCCGACTGAGCGAGCTCGACCACCGAGGGATCGTCAGGGTTCGGGACACCGGACGTATCGCCGAAGGCCCGCTGGCTGGCCGGCTCTTCCTGGTTACCGACCAGCTGGCCGGCCCTGACCTTCCGGCCCATCTGGCTGCCGCCCCTGACGGGGATCGCTTTCGTCGATTCGCCGCTGCCGCGGAGAGCCTGACAGATGCCTTGGCCTATCTGCATGGCCGGGGCCTGGTCCACGGTGATATCAGCCCGGGGAACATTCGTTGCGATCACGAAGGTCGTCCGGTCCTCATCGATTTCGGGCTGTCGGAACGCGTGCCGCCGATGGAAGGAGCCGCTGGCAGGCTCGCCACGGTCGCGGCAGGCGCCTCCGGCACGCTGGGTTTCATCGCGCCTGAGGCCCTGGTCGGCGAACGTGGCCCGGCGGCTGACCTATTCAGTTTGGGAGCCAGCCTGTATGCGGCGTGGACAGACGTGCCCCCGTTCGGTGTGGGAATCGAAGCCATTCGCCGTCTCATGGAAGGCCCGCCGCCGGCGCCATCCTCGCTTCGTCCGGGACTGCCTGCGGAGTGGGACGCTCTCTTGACTCGATTGGTGGCCCTTGCAACCGAGCAGCGACCTGCCAGTGCGCGCGAATTGTTGCGAGAAATCCGCCGCATTCTTCCGGACGGCCCACCTCCGGTCGAGTTGGACCTGTCCGTGCCACACCCTGCAGGCGATCCGCTGGCCGGTCTTTTCGTCGGCCGTGACAAGGAAAAGCACGCCCTTTGGGCTCTGGTGGAGCGACTCGCGGAAGGGAACGCCCCCTGTGTCGCGGTCGCCGTTTCCGGTCCGCCTGGGTCCGGCCGTCGCACGTTAATTAGACGGATTCTCCGCAACATGCGCCTGGCCCTTCTTTCCCAGACGTTGCCGCCCTTCACGGTGGATGAACGCGGATTGCCGGCGTTGCAGGCGGACCTGTCCGTCCCCGCTGGGGAGCAAGGGCCACTTTGGGACGAGCCCGCCCGGTCGCTGCAGGTTCGCACAGTTGCCCTGGCCGACGCGCTCGAAGCGCGCGCCCGGCAGCAGCCTCTCTGCGTGGTGCTTGGGCTCGGCCGCGAAGAGGAGCTTCTGGCACAGGCGCTGGCGCGGGGATCCTCCCGTGGTCGCCTGCTTGTCATCCTGCCCACCGCACAGGCTTTGGGTAGCGTCGGGGCCGTGGATTTTGAACTCGGGCCTCTGCTGGTTGATGACCTTCGCAATCTTGCCGGTCATGCGGCTGGGATCGAGCCCCCACCACAAGTGGTCGAGCAAATCATGCGCGCTTCAGCCGGGCTTGCAGCGTCGGTGGCGTTGCTCATGCGGCGCTGGGTCCAGCAGACTCGCGAAGGCCGGCCCGAGAAATTCCAGGTTGACCAGCATGATGCCGACTTCGGCCGCCTGCTTGATACGACATTTGCCGGTCTGAACCGCAACACCCGCAGTTGGATCACGGCACTGCTGTTCGCGCCGTCACGCGAACGGGCCACTGACTCGGCCATCTGGGAACAGCTGGACATCGCGGCCGCGACTCGCGAAGCCCAGACCGCAGGTTGGATGGACGAATCGGAGTTGACGGTTCCCACGGAGTCGCATGCTGCCGCGGTTTTTCGCGCCATCAAATGCGACGAGACGCTGCATCCTCTCGTGCGCCGGGCAATTTTTCCACTGTCCGAGGCAAGTTCGCGGCGCGCGGAGGCTCACCTGGCGCTGGGAGAGACGGAGCGAGCCGCTACGTGTTTTCGGGCTGCGGCACGCGCCGCAGGCGAGGTTGGTCGCTTGGGGGACGTCGCTCGGTTCGCGATTCGCGCCATGGAAGTCGATCCTTTGGCCGGCACTCCGACCGAACGTATTGCCTGGGCCACAGCGTTGGGGGTGGTCGGCCAGTACGACGACGCCCTTGCGGTTCTCGGCGTGCCCCCGCGCGACGCTTCGATCGAGATCAAGATCGAGATCGCAGAACGTCGCGCCTGGTTGCTGGGACGGCGCGGGGATCCAGTCGCCGCCCGGCAGGTGCTCGAGGCCGCGCTGGAGGAAGTGGGACGACAGAATGGAGCGCGGGATGACCAAGTCTTGCGTTTGCGTGCGAGACTGGCGCGCCTGCTGGTGTCGTGCGGCCTGTATTCCGAGGCCCTGCAGGCGGCCGAACCCGCGCTGCAACAGACGACCGATGCAGGACTGTTTGCGCAGGAGGCGGCAGCCTTGGCGCTGACCTATGCCGGCAGGCTGTCGGAGGCCGATGCGCTTATCGCAATCATCGAGAAGGTGGCGGCAGCTTCCCCGGACAGGCCACTGGGTGCGCGGGTGCCGGCCCTGCGCGGTCTCTATTGGCAAATGGCGGGACAACCCGTGTCTGCCGCGCAATCCTATCGGGAGGCGGCGCGACGATGCGATGAGCTTCACGACATCCACGGCCAGGCCGCCGCTGTCTTCAACCTTGGCTGTGTTCTGGCTGATACGGGCCAGTTCGGTGAGGCAATCGATGCCTTCCGACGCGCACTCCGCGATCTTGGCCGCCTGGGCATCGTGACTGATCTGGCGCTGGCGCTCTACAACACGGGGCTGCTCTTTCTCCAACTCGGAGACTTGGAATCCGCGAGCCGCTCAGCCCGCCGCCTGCGCGATGAAGCAGGCGCGACCAAGGCGGAGGCACTTCTGGCCTTTGCCCAATACCTGGATGCCGACATCGCGCGCCGAAAGGGCGCGCCCGGCACGGCCGTTCCCCTGTACCTCGCTGCCAGCCAGGCTTTTGGGCGTGCGGGGAATCAACCCATGGCCGAGGCCAGTGCGCTTGCCCGGGCCGAAGCCTTGGCCGAGGCGGGACAGGCCACGGAAGGCCTCGTCGCATGGGGCCAGATCCGCTCAGCCCCTTTGAGCCCCGGCGTCTCGCCAGTGGACGCGGCGCTGGGCGACGAGATGTTTGTTCTGGCAAAGACGCGCATCGCTTTGGCCCTGCCGTCGCCCCCTCCGGACAGCGACCGTGAACTCGGTCGTCGTCTGTCGTCTTTGGTGGACGCCGCCCTCGCACAAGGGCGCAAGCCCGCCGCCTGGCGGGCAGCTCAGTTGGCGTCACGGCTTTTCGTTCGGGCGGGCGATGGCCGCGCTTCGGATGAACGGGCTCGCGCAGCGCGAATTTTCGAGGAGGTCAAGCTGAATACCCCCATGCAATATCATTCTGGCCTCGACCGTGATCCCGACGCGCCCTCGCTTGCCATGGCCTCCGGCGATGCGCGAACCGCAACGGGCCTGCTCATCGAACGGGCGGCAAGGGCGGAGGAACGTCTGCGCCGACTCCAACGCATCAACAAGCGCCTCAACAGCGATCTGCGCCTGGCCCGCGTTCTGGAAGCCGTGATCGACACTGCCATCGAAATGACGGACGCAGAACGCGGGTTCCTTCTCCTCAAGGACGGAACCGGTGAGCTGACGGTCAAGGTGGCGCGCAACATCGACCAGACGACTCTGGACGCGCCTGACTTCGTGCTCTCGCGCTCCATCGCGAAACAGGCTGCCGAAACCGGACAACCGGTGGTCACCGTGGATGCCGCCGGAGATCGACGTTTCCGTGAAGCGGCTTCGGTCAGCGATCTGCACCTTCGCTCGGTGCTGGCCGTCCCGCTGTCGGTCAAGGGAAACGTGGTCGGAACCATCTATGTGGACCATCGTCTGCGTAAGGGCGTCTTCGACGACCAGGCCCAGGCCATGGTCATCGATTTCGCCGAGCAGGGGGCCATCGCCATCGAGAATGCGCGCTTGGTGTCAGAGCTTCGGCGGCGAGAGACCCAAGTCCAGGCCCTCAACCGGCGTCTGGAACAGGACCTGCGCGTGCAGAAACAAGCCCTGCAAGGCGTTCGCGAAGAGCTGAAAGAAAGTCGCCAGGTAGCGGCTTTGCGCTACGACTATCGGGAAATCGTGGGGCAAACCCCGCGCATGCTCGACTTGTTCCACCTGCTCGATCGGGTGACCGACACGGCTCTGCCCGTGGTCATCGAGGGCGAGAGCGGAACTGGTAAGGAGCTCGTCGCCCGTGCCATCCACTTCAATGGCCCTCGCAGAGACCGGCCTTTTGTCTCCGAAAACTGTGCGGCGATTCCCGAAACCTTGCTGGAGTCAGCCCTCTTTGGGCATGTGAAGGGCGCCTTTACCGGTGCGGACCGAGAGGCCCGTGGTCTCTTTGCCGTGGCGGACGGTGGAACGCTTTTTCTCGACGAAGTCGCAGAGATGTCACCGGCCATGCAAGGGAAACTCCTGCGCGTTCTCCAAGACGGTGAGTTCCATCGCGTGGGAGGTGAGCGCCCTCAGAAAGTGAACGTCCGTGTCCTGGTGGCCACCAACAAAGATTTGGAACGTCTGATGGAGCAGGGCAAGTTCCGGCAGGACCTGTATTTCCGGGTCTCCGTCGTGCGTCTCGTGCTTCCTCCGCTGCGCGATCGGAGCGAGGACATCCCCCTGCTTGTGCAACACTTCTTGCAGAAGGCAGCGGCAGCGTCAGCGTCGGGCGCTGCGGTCAAATCGGTCGATGCTTCGGCGCTAGCCAGACTCTGCGGCTACCGCTGGCCTGGAAACGTGCGTGAGCTGGAGAATGAAATCACGCGCGCGGCGGCCTTTTCTGGCCCGGTCGTTATGGCCGCTGACCTGTCAGCCCAGGTGCGAGCCGGAGCCGATCCTACGGCGGCGCTTGCCGACGAACGAGATGGCGTTCGCCTGCGCCCTCGGGTGGAGCGGCTGGAGCGGACGCTGATTCGCGAAGCCATGACGAAATGTGGGGGCAACCAGACCAAGGCAGCCAAGGCACTCGGCCTCTCGCGTTTTGGCTTGCAGAAGAAGCTGCGTCGCTATCGCATCGCAACCTGACAACTCAGTTGTCAGCGTGTGACACGATGGTTGGCGTATTCCGCATGAAATGTGGCAAGATTTCGTGGAATGGGGATTGGCGCGGCGCCTGCATGACAAGGAATACGGCCATGAGACACTTGCACCGCAATAGATACATCCTGCGCCTGATAGCGGCTCTCGTGTTTCCGTTCCTGCTCACGGTGGGAGGCTCCTGCACCGCACCTGCCGTTGGCGATCTCTTCCACCCCATACCTCCCCCGGATCCAACCATCGGCTCGTCGACTGTCGAGACGGACAGCGATGGGCTAACCCACACCTATTGGAGGGTCACCGGCCCTCCCAGCCCCAGCTCGGACTACAGCTATGTCTGGGTGTATCTAACCAACATAGACAGGGGCCTCGGCGTGAGCGTACAGGCAGATCAGGATGGCGCCTACGCCACCCAGGTGGAAGGCCAGCAAGGCGACCAGATCATCTTCGGTTTCGGAGCCCCATACAACGACACTATGTGCAGGCCCTTGCGAGAGGGCCTAGCCAACGTACCTTGCCAGTAGAGCCTGGTAGCGCGCGGCGGCCGGCGCCGCTCAAAAGAGAGGGGGCCAGCTCCCGGCCCCTCATCGAGACGCTGGAGGCCTAGGCCTGGCTGCGCGCGGCCACGGCACGGCCGGAAGAGGGCGGGGCCGGCAAAGCGGCCTGAACCGGATGAACGCCGCTCTCAACCTGTGCGGCCGGCGGCACAGCGGAAGGCATCTGCTTCACCATGTCCCGGGCAATCCGCCACGAGGCCTGGATGATCCACGAGATGGAGCGGTCTTGCCGGAGGGCCTCTTTCTGGGTTTCCGCCAGCATCGCTGCATTGAAGTAGAGCGTCACCTTCCTCTTCTGCGACACGACAGCCTCCTGACCCGTAGTTCGTCGAGATGCTAGTGGCTGACTTTGACGTGGGCCGGAAGGAAAAACACCGCGTTCAATCCCACCATCCAGTTGTACGTCCACTGAAGGTCGAAATCGTTCACGTTGCCATTTCCATTCACGTCACGGCCTGCGGCATTGTTCTTGAAAATGAGGTTGTGCGCTTCGAGGTTGATAGCGAAGTACTTGTTGACAAAGGCGTGCATACCAAAGCCCACGTTCCCGCCAAATTTCATTCCCGTGTAGGGCTTGGCTTTGCACATTTGTACAGTCCCATCCGTGTGACACTCGGCACTGAGGTTGGCGCCAGAGGGCGTCTTGCTGACCAGATTGATCAAAGAGGGCCCGGCCACAAAGTAGAAATCGTAATTCATGAATAGCTTGCTAAAGAGCGAGAACTTGCCGGTGACTGGCACCAGATCAACTTGGGGCAAGATCACCATACCGATGCGATTCTCAGCTGCCGCAGCATTGGCCGGGGTAGGCGTTTTCGCGTCAGGCGTTGCCGTGGCTGCGCTGAGATTGGAGTTTAGTTGATCGTTGAATGCACTCCGCCAGTTCGGGGTAACATTGAGGAGCCCGGCAGAGGCGCTGATCCCAATCCAGTCGGTGATGTGATAGCCGAGCCGAAGGTTCAGCATCAAGGCGTTGTAGAAGTCTTGCCCGATGGTTTGGGTCAGACCAACGCCCGCTTCGAGCCTGTTGGCGCGCAGTTCGAAGCGCTTGCGAATCGCCGGCGCATCAGCCAGCGGACTCTTGCGCTCCTGTGCGGCCTGCGCAAGAGCAGGGATGCCAACGAGACATCCGACGAGCAACGCGATTCCTCTTTTCATCGTATGCGCTTTCTTCGTCATGGCATCGTCTCGCTAGCGGGGCGTCTTGTACTGGAAGGAAGGCGGCAGGTAGAACCCGACCGACCCAAACACCATGATGTTCTGGGTGAGCGCGGACACGCCGTTCTGCTTCGCAACCGCCGCGCTCTGTCCCGCTTGCCGATTGAGACTCTCAAATTTGTCGTCGAAGATGTAGTCCCGGATCCCGATGCTGAGCGCGAGCCAGTTGGTCACGAACATTCGGGTGGATATCCCGAGGTGCGGCATGATGTCGAGGTTGTTGAAGGGCGGGTACTTGCTGACGTCGGGGTTGATCGGGATGGTCTGGGTCCAGATCAGGCCGATGCCCGCGTTCAGTGTGAGATCCCAGTGAATGATGTATTTGTTGAACAAACCGAACTTCCCGTAGCCCGGGACGTACCCGAAGACCAAGGAGGTGGAATACAGAAATTTGTTGAGGGTGGGCGCGCGGTTGAACTGCAAGCCCACCAGCGATTCGCGCTCAGAGCGTTCCTTGATGAAGTACTGACCTTCGACCCCAACTGAGAAGACGTCACTCAGATAGTAGGTAATGTCGCCGCCGAACGAGTAGTGGCGGATCAGCGGGTCATTGATCGAGATCCCAGAGAAGGGCGCCAGCTCGACCCGTCTCCCTTTGAGGAACGACCTGCGCGGGACGACTACAATGTCCTCCCACGACTTCTGTGCGGCCGCGGCACTGGCGGCAGTGTCCGCTTTCTGCGTGGCAGCCTCCTGCACCTCCTCGCTGAGGTCGGGGAGTTCGTCACCCTTCGCTTCCGGCGTTTCAGTCGCCGCGGACTCAGCCTGGGTGGCCTGGTCGTCTGCGGTTTCGCCGGTATTGGCTGCAGGTGCCTCTGCAGCCGCTGCGAAGCCTGGGTTTGCAAGAACTAGAAAGAGGCCGAACGCAAGACGTTTCATGCGGTTCCTTGCTTGGGGCCCGCCGTTCACCCCATGTCAAAAATCGCTTTGATTTCAAAGGCTTGGCTATGAAGGGCGAGGTGTCGGCAATGTAACACAAGCAAAATCAGCAGATCAACTAAATTAGGTAGTTGTTTCTCCCCCACGCCCATCGGGGGCTAGTTTGCCTCTTCTACACCAGATGGAGCTTCGCCGAAAAGGGCTTCCACGAAGTCACCCGCGTGGAACTCGCGCAGGTCTTCGACCCGTTCACCCACGCCGATGTAGCGAACCGGAATACGAAGTTGGTCGGCAATTCCCAGGATCACCCCACCTTTGGCCGTTCCGTCGAGCTTGGTCAGCACGATCCCTGTCACAGACATCTCCTTGGTGAATTCCTGAGCCTGGGCGATGGCGTTCTGGCCACTGGTTGCGTCGAGGACCAGCCAGGTCTCGTGGGGGGCTCCCTCCAGCGCCTTGCCAGCCACTCGTCGCACCTTCTGCAGTTCCTCCATGAGATTCTTCTTGGTGTGCAGACGGCCGGCCGTGTCTGCGATGACCACGTCGAGATCCTCGGCTCGCGCGCGTTTGATTCCGTCGAACACCACCGAGGAAGGGTCTGCGGCCTCTTTTCCGCGCACCACAGGGGCCCCCACTCTCGCGCCCCATACTTCGAGCTGCTCGGTGGCTGCGGCTCGAAAAGTGTCACCAGCCGCCAGCAAGACCTTCCGCCCCTGCGCCTGCAGTTTGGAGGCAAGCTTCCCGATGGTCGTCGTTTTGCCGCTCCCGTTTACACCTATGATAAGGAGGACGAAAGGGTGGGCGGCAGTGAAGTCGACCGCCGGAGCATCCATGGTCAGGATCTCCACGCTTCTCCGACGGAGGTAGCCCCAAACAGCCTCCGGATCCTTGATCGCGTGTCTGTCCAAGGATTCGCGAAGCTCGCTGAGAAGCTTTTGGCTGGTTCGCACACCAATATCGGCGGTCAGCAACACCTTTTCGATCTCATCGAGCAGTGCGGGATCTAGTTCCTTCTTGCCCGTGAAGAGTTGCCCCAGTCGCTTGACCCAGCCCGAACGAGTGGGTTCGAGCCCTGGTGCAAGCGCGGCGACGCCTCGCCTTTTCGCTGGCACCGGGCGCTCTGGACCGCGGGGTTTTTCCACCGAAAACGCCCCATGGCTGCGTTCGGGCGCGAGCGGTGCGACCTCACGCAGAGGTAGGACGTCCGCCGGAGGCTTCTGCGGAAAAGCGGCTGGAGACGCTGGGCTGGCGATCCGTGCTGTTGGTCCACCAGTACCTGCAGTCGAGGCAGGGAAGGGGCGCTTGACCGGAGCCGCCAGATCGCCTGCAGGATGCGCGTCTAACGCAGCAGGACCTTCAGCGTCCCCATCAAGGTCTTCGGCTTTCAGAGCCCGCCGCTTGGGACGAGTGACGGGCTGAGCGGTCCCGGCCTCATCTATCTGTCGACGTCTGGCGGCTTTTGCGCGCCGAACGGCATAGACGGCCAGCCCAGAGAGGCCGGCAAGGCCGCCCACGGCAATCAGGGCTGCAATCAGATCGGTGTGGAACCCGCCCTCCATTTGACGGCGGAACTTAACAAACAACTACCCGCAACGTGGTAAGTTTTTTGGCGTTTCTCCTGGCTCGTGAGAAAAGTGGAAACTGGGCTCCAAAGGCCTTTGCAATCTCCGGCAACGAGTGGTACCTAATGACAGTCATGAAGTGACCTTTATGGTCACATATCGTCACGTCATCTGGTGGTGCCTGGATGAGGATAAGACGTCTCGAGATTTGCGGTTTCAAGTCCTTCATTGACCGAACCGTTTTGACCTTCGAAGACCCAATCACTGGGGTCGTCGGTCCCAATGGTTGCGGCAAGTCGAACATAGTCGACGCCGTCCGCTGGGTGATGGGCGAGCAGTCGGCCAAGCATCTCCGTGGTCGGGCCATGGACGATGTGATCTTCGCCGGCTCCGAAACCCGTGGTCCGGCTGGCCTGGCTGAAGTGTCGCTGACCTTCGACACGGCCGGTTTGCCTGGGGACACGACCGTGGGCGGCGTCTCCTGGGGCGCGGCCAACCCGGCAGAGGTCGTGGTGACCAGGCGCCTCTATCGCGGCGGCGAAAGCGAGTACCTGCTGGGCGGAGTCCCCTGTCGTCTGCGCGACATCGTTGAGTTCTTCCTCGGCACGGGCGTCGGATCCAAGGCCTACTCCATCATTGAACAGGGCCGTATCGGATTCATTGTCTCGTCCCGGCCAGAGGAACGTCGCGGCCTCATCGACGAAGCGGCCGGCATCACGAAGTACAAAGCCAAGAAGAAGGTAGCCGAGCGGCGCATTGAAGCCTCGCGCCAGCACCTGCTGCGCGTCTCTGACATCATCGCCGAGATCGAGACGCGCCTGCGCTCGCTGCGCCTGCAGGCCCAAAAGGCCGAGCGCTACAAGCGCTACAAGGCGGAACTGAAGGATCTCGACCTGTGCGCTGCCACGCAGAAGCACTTTGGTCTTGTGGCCGAGCAGAAATTCTTGCTGGGCAATCGCGAAGAACTGGCGGAGAGCCACACCCAGGCCACGACGGCCTTGCTGGTCGAGGAAACCGGCATCGAATCCGAACGCTTGTCTCTCAGCGAAGAGATGGCCGAGCTGGCCGCTGCCAAGGAAGAGCTTTTCGCGCTCGACAACAAGGCAAAACTTTCTACTCAAAAATCCGAGCACTACGCTGACGAAGCCGCCACTTTGGCGCAACGGGCGGAGCGATCGCGGCGCGAGATCGAGGGATTGGTTGAGAAAGAAGCGGAAACAGCGCTGGCGCTGGCCGAGCTGCATGGCGAAGTCGTTCGCTTCGACGAAGAGGCCGAGGCGCGCGGCCGAGAACTGGAGGCGACCGAGCGGGCCTACGCGGCGGATCGCTCCGCCCTCGCGACGGCGCGACAGGGTCTGGATCAGGCCACCGCGGCGGCCGGCGCTGCTGCGACACGGATTGCGCGACTGGAAGCGGACATTGAATCCGCTCACGCACGCGCGCAGGACCTCACCCAGCGCCTAGAGGTGGCGATGGCCGACGATATTGTCGCCGTCGAGCAAGTGGACCGTTTGCTGGCCGAGGGTTCGGCTGTGGACGAGCGGCTTGCCCAACTCCGGGACCGAGCTGAAGAGATTCGAGCGGAGTGCGCCGCCGCGGGGACCAGGGCAGCCGGTCTGCGCGAGGAGGTGTCTCGGGGCGAGCTGGAGCTGGAGACGTTGCGCGAGGAGGCCCACCGGCGTCGCTCGCGGCTTCAGTCGTTGGCCGAAATTCAGGATCGCTATGAAAGTTTTCAGCGGGGCGTGCGCGCCATCATGCAGCGGGTGCGTGACGACGAACAGACGCCAGCGCCGGGACAGGACAGCGTGCCCAACCATCGTGCCTGGAGCATGGGTGGGGTGCGTGGCGTGGTGGCTGATATCGTGCAGCCGCCGCCAGAATTGGAAACGGCCCTGGAAGCCGTGTTGGGTGAACGACTGGGCAACATCATCGTCGAGTCCCACGACGTCGGCGTGGAGGCCATCGAATACCTCAAGTCCAAGAGCGAGGGCCGTTCCAGTTTCATCCCCGTAGAACTGCGTTCGCCGGCGGCCCTGGCGGCTGCTCCGGCCGGCACGGTGGTCTTTGACACCGGCGACGGGTTGTCCGTCGAGCAGCAGGTCCCGGTGGCTATGCCAATGGCCCTGCCTCTTGGTGAAGGCGTACGTGGCCCCATGTTGGAGCTGATCGGCTACGATCGGCGCTACGACCGAGTGGCAGCTTATCTCCTCGGCGACGTGGTCGTGGTCGAGAACTTGCGTGCGGCGCTGGATCTTTGGCGTCGAACCCACACCGACAAGACACTGGTCACACTCGATGGAGAAGTGATCGATCCGCATGGCGTGGTAACCGGCGGCTCGCGCGAGTCGGCCCTGGCCGGCGTGCTATCCCAGAAACGGGAGATGCGCGAGTTGGAGGAGGTGGTGGCCCGCCTCGAGACGGACTACCAAGCCGCGCTCGATCGGCACGTTCGCAACAAGCAGGCGCTGGCCGAGGTCAGCAAGACCGTCGAAGAGCTGACCGCGGCGACTCGTCACAACGAGATGGAGGTGCTGGCCCAAGGCAAGGACGGCGACCGGTTGCTGCGGGAGCGGCAACAGCTGGAAGCTCGTCGTGAGCAACTGCGGTCGAGCACCGACGACTTGCGTTCCGCGCTGGCGCAGAGCGAACAGCGTTTGTGCGAGGCTACGGCCGCGCTGGCCGAACTACGCGAATCGTCGGTCATTCACGAGAACAACGTCGTGACACTGCGTGCCGAAACCGAGACTTTGCAGGCCAAGGTCGATGGTCTGGCGGCTGACCTTTCAGCGCATAAGGTGGCCGCGGCCCAGGCCAGCGATCGCCGCAAAATGGCCCGTCAGAACCTCGATCATCTGGAACGTGATACGGCCGACTGCCAAAATCGGCGTACCCAGCTCGAAACAGAGGTGTCCGCTGATTTGCTTCGGGCGCAAACGCTTGGCACCGATGCCGAGCAGCTTCGGGCAGAGGCGGCTTTGCTGCAGGCCGAGGCAAGCGAACGCGCTCGCGTTCATGGCGAACGCCAGGGCGCGGTCGAGGAGCGCAGCGGCGCGCTGGCCCGCCGCGAGGGTGACATGAGGCAGACTCGCACACGGGTGACCGAGCTGGCCGAGAAACTGTCCGCACTCGACCTACGCTGCCAGGAGGTTGCGTTGCGCCTCAGCTCGCTGGAAGAGCAGGTCGGGGAACGCCACCCGGACGTGCAGCGGCTGGCCGACATTCTGACGGATTTCCACCTGCGGCCTGTGGTCGGCGAAAAGGAAGAAAGTCGGCTCAAGGAGCTGCGCGGCTTGCTCGAACGCATGGGCGACGTCAACCTGACGGCGATCGAAGAGTCAGAGGAACTGCAAAAGCGCTACGACTTTCTCACCAGCCAGAAGGCCGACCTGGAATCGGCCATCGCGCGACTGGAATCGGCCATCGAGAAGATCAACCGAGCTTCGCGCAAGCGGTTCCGCGAGGTCTTCGATGCTGTGAACGCCAAATTCCAAGAGGTGTTTCCGCATCTCTTCCGCGGCGGGCGCGCTGCTCTGGCGCTGACCGATGAAAACGATCTGCTTGAGACTGGGGTCGAGATCGTGGCCAACCCACCGGGCAAGAAAATTTTGCAAAACATTGAGCTTCTGTCAGGCGGCGAGAAGGCCCTCACCGCCGTCGCGCTGCTCTTCGCCATATTCCTGGTCAAGCCGTCGCCATTCTGTGTGCTCGACGAAGTGGACGCACCTTTGGATGAGGCCAACGTGGGCCGCTTCAACGAAGCCGTGCGCGAGATGACCGACCGTTCGCAGTTCATCATCGTCACGCACAATCAGCGCACGATGGAAATTGCGGATCGCCTGTGTGGCGTCACCATGGAAGAGCCGGGCGTTTCCAAGCTGGTCGCGGTCAATCTGCGGGGGGCGCGCAAGCCGGCGCCGCCGCTGCCCGAAGACACGGCCACGCCCGAAGCCGAGAGCGTGGCCCAGTCGACTTCTTCGTAAACCTTCCCAAACCAGGTTGACGGGCGGACCTCCCCTCACTACACTTCCGTCGTTTCTGAGGCGGGCGAACCGCGTGAGCCGAGAGTCCGAGCGAAAGGAGCACAATGGCTACTCATATTACCGAGGAATGCATCAACTGCGCTGCGTGCGAGCCGGAATGTCCGAACGACGCGATCAGCGAAGGTGACAGCATTTACGTGATCGATCCCAAGCTGTGCAGCGAATGTGTCGGTTTCTTCGACCACGAGGCGTGCCAGGCGGTGTGTCCCGTGGAGTGCTGCGTTCCCGATCCGAACAACAAAGAGACCGAGGAAGTGCTCTTGGCGCGGGCCAAGCAGATCCACGCGGACAAGACCTTCCCTGACCTCGCCAGCTTGCCTGCCACGCTCTCGCGTTTCCGCAAGGGTTAGGACCCAGGCGCGTTTTGGTTGAGCGCCTGCGGGTGAATCTCAACCCGGTGGCTTTCTGCCATCTGTCGAGTGAGCTGTTCAAGTCGTTGCGCGCGCCAGCGCTCATAGTAGTGCTGGCGAAGCTCAGCGCGAACCTCGGCGAATGACCGATTCAAGGGCGGCTTCTCCCCTGCGTAGGTTGCCAGGTAGAATCCGTCGTCGTCTTGGATCAGCGATGTGGTATCGCCTCGGATTCTGAGCTTGACAACCTCTGCACCGACCGTGCGCGAGAAGGGCTGGTCCGGTCCCTGGACAGTCAGCCGGAACGTGACATGGCGGCTCTGCCAGACCGGGTCGTTTGCGATAGTCTGGAAGTCCTCGGGACCGTGGATCCGCCGCGTGGCCACCATGGCGGCTAGAGCCTTGGCCGCAACTTCGCGCTCAGCCCGTGGCGCCGGCTTCATGCGCGCGCCCGTGAAGATGATGAGAAAGCCGGCCTCGACAAGACGGGGATGTACGAAAGCATTGATGGAGCTTTTATAGATGGCGCGCAGTTCCTGATCGGGAACCCCTTCCTGCTGGATATTCGGCCAAAGGTCCCTCTCGATCACACGCTCGACCAGTGCACTCCTCAGCTCGGGATCGGACCAGTCGGGCCGAAAAGGGCTCTCGCGATGGGCCTGTTCGGCAAGCAAATGCAGCGAAATCAGCTGGCCAAGGGCCTCGCGCGGCGTGCGCTCGGAGCGAGCCGCCTCGGCCGCCACTTCTCGCGCATAAATGGGGACAGAGCCGACGCGGGCGACCACCGAGCCCAGGTCAGGAGCAGGTTCAGAAACCCACGGGGCTTCCGACGGTTGACCCCGCCTCGCACACCCAAGGCCGCCGAAGACGAAGATCAGCAGGGGCAGTAACTTCACAACGTCATCTTATCAGAATCGGTAACAGTACCCATGTCTGCCGGTACCCGTGTGGCCTTTGTCGGGCTGGGCTGCTACCTTGCCCCGCCTGATGTCCGCACAGACTGCTCTATTTGTGGTGACCATTGATGGCCCGGCCGGAGCCGGTAAGTCGACAGTGGCCAAGAGCCTCGCCAAGCACCTCGGGTATGTGTTTCTCGATTCGGGTGCCCTGTATCGCGCTGGCGCGTGGGCAGCGCGTCGCCGAGGCGTCGCTTGGTCGGACGGTCCCGCGCTTGGACAACTCATGCATGGCCTCGACATTCGATTCGACGACAGCGGCGCTACCAGCCGCATCTTGGTCGACGGAGAAGACGTCAGCGCCGAGATTCGTCGGCCCGAGATCTCCGAAGGCGCTTCGCAGGTGTCGGCCTTCGCCGAGGTGCGCGCTGGGCTTCTGGCTCTGCAACGCCGCATCGGCGCCAGCGGGCGAGTCGTGGCCGAGGGCAGGGACATGGGCACTGTGGTTTTTCCCGACGCCCGTGCCAAATTCTTCCTCACGGCACCCATCGAGGAGCGCGCGCGGCGGCGAACCCTGGAGCTGGCGGCGAGCGGGCGGCCACAGGACTTCGATGCGGTGCTTGCGGAAATGCGGCTCCGCGACCAGCGGGACAGCACGCGGGCCGTCGCACCGTTGCGCCGCGCGGAGAACGCCATCGAGATTGACACCGCCGGCTTGAGCCCCGAAGACGTGGTGGCTCGCATGGCCGCCCTCGTGCGCGAGCGTGGTGGATGATGCGCGAGCTATCCCGCGGTTGGCGGGTTCCGGGCGCGCCCCTGTGCTAGCGGAAGTGTCCGCGGACGACAGGGCGTGGCAAGGAACCGCGCCATCAGGCGCGGCTCACGTTGACAGGTTCTTTCCGGGGCGGTAGTTTTCGCCGCCCTTCGCCACTCCGATGGTCGGAGTGTCCGATATTGACAACAAGCGCCGAGCCAGTCCTGTGGGGCAAGAAGACAGCTCGGACCAGACGACCCGCAAGGGTCGGGTAGCAGCGGCCAGCAAAGGATACTCATGGTTTCCATTTCCCCATCTTCCGGCGATCAACCCTCACCCTCAGACGAGAGCTTTGCAGCGCTCTTCGAGGAATCCCTTCGGCGTGAGGAGGTCAAAGAGGGCGATATCGTCAAAGGAAAGATCATCCACGTTGGCTCGGACAACATCATCGTCGACATCGGTTACAAGTCCGAAGGTACCATCCCGGCTTCTGAGTTCGCGGGCGCTGACGGCACCATCACGGTCAAGGTCGGCGACCAAATCGACGTTTTTCTGGAAAGTCGCGAAGACTCGCACGGTCTCTGTGTCATCTCCAAGGAGAAGGCGGATCGACTTAAGGTCTGGGATGAGATATCCGCAGCTTGCGAGCGCGACGAACTTATTGACGGGACCATCAGCACGCGGGTGAAAGGCGGACTCTCGGTCACCATCCGCGGCGGCGTGAAGGCCTTCTTGCCCGGGTCGCAGGTCGATCTACGGCCGGTGCGCAACCTGGACGCGCTCATCGGCAAGACCCATCGATTCAAGGTCATCAAGTTCAACAAGAAGCGCGGCAACATCGTGTTGTCCCGGCGCGTGTTGCTCGAGAAGGAGAGGGCCGAGCTGAAGGAGCAGACCCTCGACAAGCTCAAGGAAGGCCAGATCGTCGAAGGGATCGTCAAGAACCTCACCGAGTACGGCGCCTTCATCGACCTGGGCGGCATCGATGGCCTGCTTCACATCACGGATATGTCGTGGGGTCGCGTGACCCACCCGTCGGAACTCTTCCAGGTGGGCGACCATGTGCGCGTGAAGGTGCTGAAATTCAACTCCGAGACCGAGCGCGTGTCGCTTGGCCTCAAGCAGATGATGGAGGACCCCTGGACCCACGCGCAGGAGAAGTATCCGCCGGGAACTGTGGTGCGCGGCAAGGTCGTCTCGCTCAAGGACTACGGCGCCTTCATCGAGATCGAGCAGGGCATCGAGGGACTCATCCACATTTCCGAGATGTCGTGGACCCGCAGGGTCAAGCATCCGTCCAAGATGTTGGCCATCGGTGACACCGTCGAGGCGGTGGTGCTCGACATCGACCCGCGCCAGAACCGCATCAGCCTGGGCATCAAGCAGCTCGAGCCCAACCCGTTCGCCTCGTTGAAGGAAAAGTATCCGCCGGGAACCGTGGTCAAGGGTGTGGTTCGCAACATCGCCGACTTCGGTATCTTCGTGGAGATCGAGGAAGGCATCGACGGCCTGGTGCACGTCTCGGATCTCTCCTGGACCCAGAGGGTCAAGCACCCGTCCGAGCTGTACCAAAAGGGCGACGAGGTTGAGGCCGTCGTGCTCAACATCGAGTTTGATGGCGAAAAACCCAAGGTTTCGCTGGGAATCAAGCAGCTGGTGCCCGATCCGTGGGATCGCATTCCCTATGACTATCCGGCGGGGAAGATCGTCGACTGCAAGATCATCAAGGTGCTCGATTTCGGCGCCTTTGTCGAAATCGAGAAGGGCGTCGAGGGTCTCATCCACGTGTCGGAGTTCTCCGACGAGCGCGTGGAAGATCCCAAGCAGTTCGTCAAGCCCGGCCAGACGCTGAAGGCCGAGATCATCTCGGTGGACGGCGCTGAACGGAAGATTGGCCTCTCCTTCCGAGGGGCTGCGCGCGCCGAAGAGGTGGCCGACGCCCAGGGCTTCAGCGCTGGCGTTCCCACCGCCACACTCGGCGATGTCATGCGCGAGAAACTCGCCGCGCTCACGCCCAAGAAACCGGCCGAGTAGGCGCGCGCCCGTCGAAGTGTGTGGGAACCCTTCCAGGGTTCCCATGTGTAAGGCCCGCCCGATTCATTTCGTCGGCATTGTTTGCACCGCAAGCTTCGGGCCGACCAAGAGCGCACCCCCATCCGGGATCGGACGCCAACCGGCGAACCTGTCACCGCGGTGGTCGGCCTCCAGGATCACAGCCTTCAGCTGATCATGCGAAATCGCGCGACCGCGTGGCTCGTCGGATTGTCTGCCGCCGCACACGGGGCAGTCTGAGACGCCGCGAATCTCGACGCATTGAATGGGATGACCGTGCGCGAGCGCCACCAGGCAGCGGCCGTTGGTCGCTACCACAGCCAACTTGGTGGACGCCCCTCCTGATGCTGCCAACAAGCGATCGACGAAGGCGAGGCTTTCGTAGAGCGCGCGATGGGCCGGCTCAGGCTGCGCCGACAACGACTCCAGTAGACCGGCGTCGTGAAGGAAGGACAGGAAGAGGTGAAAAACATGCTCGCTGGGCGATTGCCCTCGGATGTTTCGACGCAGGAACTCGGGGACGCTCTCCAGCAACCGCTCGCGGATTTGCGAGAAATCCCCGAACTCGCCCACCGCGCCGAAGAGCCAGTAGCGAAAGCGAAATGGGCCGACGTTGGCTGCGCTGGCTCGCTCGCTTTCGCCCTGTGTGGCACGCCCCACCAGGGCCTCGGCGCGCAGGTCTTGAGCCAGATCGAAGAAGTCGACCTGGGCCGTGCTGCTGCGCGATCGTTTCTGCAGGAGGACGTCGCCGCCCTGGACAAGTCCCAGCCCCCAGTCCGCCGCGGTACCCGCCGAGAACACGCGCAGAGCCTGGCGCGCAGGGTGGAGCGCGCAAGCCATACGATCCGGGTCATTCCCGATATAGGCCACCAGCCGGTTCACGATCTCTCCTCAACTGAGTATAGCGCGGCAGCGGAGCCTCGATCAGCGACGACACATCCCAGTGGCCGACGTGCCTGCCGATTCTTGCCGCGAAAGATGCCGGCTAGCGCGCATGCGGCTGCGCCAACCAGTCTCCAATGTCGCCAAGAACCTGCCGGCGTTCCGGTTCGAGAAACATCTCGTGGTAGAGATCCGGGTAGCGGCGAACCTCTACCGTGCTCCCGGCGGCCTGCGCGAAGGCCAGTGACGCTTCAGTCGACACAATGCGGTCCTGACCTGCGACCAGCATGAGTGTGGGCACCTGCAGCTGGGCAGCCATGCCGCGCAAGGCGGCTTGGGTTCGCAGAACACTGGAGAACCAGCCTGCGGTGGCCACGTGATGGACCAGCGGATCGCGAAAAAAGTTAGCCAAGACCTCTGGACTTCGCGACACGTCCTCGGCCTTGATTCCGTTTTCAATGGCCAGGGTTGGCTTCAAGCGCGAAAAAACTTCAGCCGCCGCGCGCTTGGGCATGGAGACTTTCATCTTGAGGTCCAGCCACGGCGCGACCAGGACCAAACGGTCGGCCTGTGGCTGGCTGCGCTGGCGCAGCACATGGTCCAGCGCGATGGCGCCGCCCTGACTGTGTCCCATCAGTGCCCAGGGCACACCCGGCGTTCGCTCGCGCGCCCGTCGCACAACCAGGCAGAGGTCTTCGTGGTAGTCGTCGAAACGGTCGACATGCCCGCGGCGTCCCCGCGAGCGGCCGTGGCCTCGACAATCAAACTGAGTTACCGCGATCCCACGCGCGAGCAGCGCACCAGCCACGTGGCGATAGATGCCACAGTGGGAACTGAATCCATGCACGGTGACCAGCACCATGCGCGCAGGGCCGGCAGCAGCGAAGTGCTCGACGTGCAACTCGATGCCCCCTGAAAGGAGGGTCTCTTCCTGCGTGGGCCGGCAGACGGGGTTCACGGGCACCGGATACCATAGACGCGCCGCTGGCCACAGGCCATAGTCAGATCCGTCATCGATGCGCATCACCGAAATCTACGCCAGCATTCAAGGCGAAACCCAGTATGCGGGCACCCCCTGCACCTTCGTGCGGACGACCGGCTGCGATCTACGCTGCTCGTATTGCGACACGACCTACGCCTTTTCAGGCGGAAGAGACATGAGCGTCGACGAGGTGATGGCGGAAATTCGCCGACTCGGCCTGTCCACGGTGGCGCTGACGGGCGGGGAGCCGATGCTGCAGGCGGAAGTTGCTGTTCTTGCCGAGCGGCTGGTGCGCGAAGGGTTCCGGGTCACGCTGGAGACCTCGGGAGCGCATCCGGTGGCCTACCTGCCGTCAGCCGTCATACGCATCGTGGACATCAAAACGCCCGGTTCCGGCGAGGTCGAGCGCAATTCCTGGGACGTCCTGCACGGCCTGCGACCGCAGGACGCGATCAAGTTCGTGCTGTGCGACGAAGCCGACTACCTGTGGTCAGCCGAGGTGGTGCGCGCTCGCAGTCTTGCGGGACGGGCTGAACTTCTGTTCTCCCCGGCCATGGGCAGGCTCGATCCCCGCGACCTGGCGGCCTGGATCGTGCGCGACCGGCTCCCGGTTCGGCTCAACCTGCAACTTCACAAGTACATTTGGGGTGCAACTGCGCGCGGTGTATGAGAAACCTGGGACCAGGCTTGGCGACATCCTTGAAGTGTTCGCGAGCTTGTCACTTTCGCATTGACAGTAGATCCAGTGCCCTGCTAGCGTCCGGCCGCGCCAGGTAAGCTAACCTAGCGAGAACCTTTGGGAAAGACGACGAAACTTGCCGCTGGCTCGAAAGGAATCCTGATCACGATGGGGACTTGTCTTGCGCTCTTGCTCGATCCGGGGTGCGCCTCGCGCCCCAAGCGAGATCCTGAGCAGTCGCAGATCAGGTACCAGCTGGCGGCTGGCTACTTCCGTGACCAACGGGTGGAAGCCGCCATCGAGGAACTGCAGAAAGCGCTGCAGGCCGACGCGGAGAACGCCGACGCCTACAACATGCTTGGACTCATCGCCCTCCGGCAGGGGCACGACTACATTGCTCAGCTCGAAACCGCCTCCTGCCTCAAGGGCAAAGACGCCGAGTCGGTTCGTGGCGAGGCTCAGGCGAAATTCAAGGATGCCATCAAGAGCCTGCGCAAAGCCGTGGAGCTGCGCCCGGAGTTTCCCGAGGCCTGGAACAACCTCTCGGTGGCTGAGTTCCAGCTGCAATCGTGGGATGCGGCGATAGAAGCGGCCCAGAATGCGCTCAAGGATGCGGCCTATGGCACACCCGAGATGGCGCGCGCCAACCTGGGGTGGGCCTACTACCAGAAGAAAGAAATTCAAAGCGCGTGGAAGGAGTTGCACGAGGCGGTGAGCCGCGCACCTGGATTCTGCGTGGCCCGCTACCGGCTGGCCAAGGTGTACGTGGATCGCGGCGAAACCGACCAGGCGGCGGATGCGTTGGCCCCGCTGATCGCGGATGTCAAACGGTGTCCTATTCAAGAGGCGCAACTTTTGGGCGGCTTGCTTAACGAACGCAAGAGGGAGCTGGCGTCGGCACGGGAACTCTTTCAGCGTTGCATCGACATGGCCCCGCGTAGTTGTATAGCGGATGAATGTCGGCGTTACGCGCAGATGATTCAGTGAGATAAGAGGTTCTTGGCGAATGGAAACAGCAAACTTCGGCACGGTGCTGCGGGAAGCTCGTGAACGGCGCCAGGTATCGCTGGCCGATGTCTCCCGGCAGACCAAGGTTTCGGTTGCCTCACTGCAGCTCCTCGAACAAGGGAAGCTCGCTGATTTGCCCCACGAGACTTTCGTGCGCGGGTTTATTCGTTCCTACGCTCAGACCGTGGGCATCTCCCATGTCGAGTCGCTCAGCCTCTTTGACGACGCGGTGGCCGCGCGCCGCAATGCCGAGGCTCTGCCTCGTCTGTCGCCCGCTCCGCGCGCGCAGACGGCCCCAGTCCTGCCGCCCGAACCCAGTGGCGACGACGATGCGCAAACGCCACGACATGGGATCGGCTTGGCGGTCTTCGTGATCATCGTCCTGCTCATCGCGACCATCACGCTTTCCCTGTTCCTGCGCCAGCAGCCACAATCGGGCGAGGGCCTGAGTCTCGAATCGGCCCAGGCCGTTCCCCATCTCGTCGCCAGACTCTGACAGCGCGAGCACGACCTCCCCGGCAGCATGGTAGCCTAAGCCTGTGGCTGCCAGGTTTGCGACGAGAGCTATTGTCCTGCGGACGGTGGCCTATGGCGAGTCGGATCGAGTGGTCACCCTGCTTGGATCGACCACCGGCCGGCTTTCGGCCTTGGCTCGTGGCGCACGCAAGAGTACGCGGCGATTCGGCGGAGGGTTGGGTATGGGCGCCGAGGGGCAAGCGGCGCTGCGTGAACGGCCAGGGGCGGATCTGCTGCTGCTCGAGGAGTTCGATGTGCGAGAGGCCCGCCTGGGTCTGGCAGGCGACCTGGGCAAGACCGCTCACGCCGCCTACGCCCTGGAACTGTGCGACCGTCTGTGTCCGCCCCGCCACGCAGAACCAGCGGTGTTCGACTGGCTGCGAGAGTTCCTGCTGCGCCTGGAAGGCGGGCGCGCCAGCGCAGAACGCCTGCGTGTGTTCGAGCTTGGGCTCCTCGCCCGTTTGGGGCTAGGACCCGCGCTTGACCGCTGTTCCATCTGTGGCCGCGCCGATCTGGGCGAGGAGAATACGCGTTGGTTTTCCGAGCAGGGCGGGGTGGCGTGTGGGTCTTGTGCTCGACGGGGCGACCTTCTGACCGCAACCACACGGCAGGCGCTAGCCCGCCTCTCCCGGATGGCGCTGGCCGACGCAGAGACCGCGACCCTGGACCGAGAGACCAATGCCGGGTGCCGGCGGGCCATCCTCGGGCTGGTCCGCACTCACATCGCCGGGCCTTTGCGCTCGCTGGATTTCATCGAGAAGATGGGCGGCGACATGTAGCGAAGGTTGGCAGTCGACTGTGGACAATCTCTCAAGTAGATTCCCGCCCCATGCCAGCGTCATCCCTCGAGACAATCGTTAGTTTGTGCAAACGCCGCGGATTCGTGTTCCCGTCTTCCTCTGTGTACGGCGGACTCGGGAGCACTTGGGACTACGGTCCCCTGGGCGTGGAACTCAAGAACAACGTAAAGCGCGCCTGGTGGCGCTCCGTCGTGCACGAGCGCGATGACATGGAGGGGCTGGACGCGGCCATTCTCATGAATCGCCTGGTGTGGAAGTACTCCGGCCATGAGGCCACCTTCTCGGACCCGATGACCGATTGCCGGGCCTGCAAGGCCCGCCCTCGCGCTGACCACGTCTTCGTGGCGCAAAAGGGGCGCGATCCCAAAGGCCTGGTCGAGATCAACGCCGCCATCGCCGCCAAAGAACTGTCGTGCCCGAAGTGCGGTTCGAAAGACCTGACCGAGGCGCGGCCCTTCAACCTGATGTTTCGCACCAGCGTCGGGCCGGTGGACACCGGCGACGAGTCGGGACTGGTTTACCTGCGCCCGGAGACCGCGCAGGGCATGTTCGTCAACTTCGGCAACGTGCTCGATACCATGCGGCGCAAGCTGCCCTTTGGCATCGCCCAGGTGGGCAAGGCCTTCCGCAACGAGATCACCCCCGGCAATTTCACCTTCCGCACGCGTGAGTTCGAGCAAATGGAGATCGAGTATTTCGTACGCCCCGGCGAGGACGAGGCGGCGCACGAGATGTGGATCGCCGAGCGCAAGAAGTGGTACCTGGATCTGGGCATGCGGGCCGACCGCCTGCGCGTGCGCGAGCAGGAGAAGCACGAGCTCGCCCACTACGCCAAGCGCTGCGTGGATCTCGAGTACCTGTTCCCCATGGGTTGGAGCGAGCTGGAGGGCATCGCCAACCGCACTGACTTCGACCTGAAGGCGCACAGCCGATCACCCGAGAACCCCGACGCCGTGGGCGAGCTGCACTACTTCGATCAGGAGCAGAAAAAGCACTATGTGCCGTACGTCATCGAGCCATCGGCAGGCGCGGACCGGGGCACGTTGGCGTTCCTGTGCGATGCCTACGAAGACTCGCTGGTCAAGGAGCCGCCGGCCGAGGACACGGCCAAGCTGCGCGAGCTGGTGGAAAGTTTTGCCCGCTCGGTGAGCCGGCGCGAAGGCATGGATGCAGACGTTAAACAACGCCTGCAGGCCGCCGCCGAATCCATCGCCGCGGGATTGCCGGAAACATTGCCCACCCTGATCGGCCTGATGGATGACGCGGAGGCAACCAAGATTGAGGTCATGAAGAAGGTGCGCGGCGTGGGCGAGAAGATCGCAGAAGAGCACACCCGGACGGTGCTGCACCTTCACCCGCGCTTGGCGCCCCTGACCGTTGCCGTGTTCCCGCTCAAGCGCAACGAGCCCCGGCTGGTCGAACTGGCGCGCGGCATCAAGCGCGACCTACAACGAGCCGGCCTGCGGGCCGTGTACGACGACACCGGCGCGATCGGCAAGCTTTACCGGCGCCAGGACGAAATCGGAACGCCATGGTGCATCACGGTCGATTTCCAGAGCCTTGAGGACAAGACCGTCACCCTGCGCGACCGGGACAGCATGCAGCAGGAGAGGACACCGCTCGGCGAGATCGGCCCCACACTCCTGGCGCGACTCCGCTAGTTCACCCTATCGCCCTTCGCAGGGCTTTTCATCGTCGGCGCTCCCTGATAGAAACGGCGCCGTTCACATCCACCCGAACCCCAGAAACAAGACCATGAAAAAGAAATCAGCCCCAGCCTCCAAGAAAGCCAAAGTCGTCAAGGCCAAGACCGCAACTCCGAAGCGCGCCAAGCACATCTACTTCTTTGGCGGCGGCAAGGCCGAAGGCAACAAGGAAATGAAGAACCTCCTCGGCGGCAAAGGTGCCAACCTCGCCGAGATGACCAACATCGGGACGCCAGTTCCGCCTGGCTTCACCATCACCACCGAGGTGTGCACCGAGTTCTACGCCAACGGCCGCAAGCTCCCCAAAGGGCTCGAGGACGAAGTGCGCGCCAACGTCGCCAAGATGGAAGCCCTGCTCGGCAAGAATTTCGGCGATCCCAAGAACCCGCTGCTGGTTTCCGTGCGCTCGGGCGCGCGGGCTTCCATGCCGGGCATGATGGACACCATCCTCAACCTCGGCCTCAACGACGAAACGGCCAAGGGTTTGGCCCAGGCATCGGGCAACGAACGCTTCGCCTACGACAGCTACCGTCGCTTCGTCGCCATGTACGGCGACGTTGTGCTCGACATGAAGCCGGAACGCAAAGAAGACCACGATCCCTTCGAGGTCCTGCTCACGGCCAAGAAGAAGTCCCTCGGTGTGCATGTCGACTCCGAACTTCCCGCCTCGGCCCTTAAAGAACTGGTTGAAGAGTTCAAGGCGGAGATCAAGCGCCGCAAGGGCGTCGAATTCCCGACCAATCCCATCGACCAGCTCCGCGGCGCCATCATGGCGGTGTTCAATTCCTGGGAGAACGACCGCGCCAACGCCTACCGCAAGCTGAACAACATTCCCGCTTCTTGGGGAACCGCGGTCAACGTGCAGGCCATGGTATTCGGCAACAAGGGCGATGACTCGGCCACGGGCGTGTGCTTCACGCGCAATCCGGCCAATGGTGAGAACGAGTTCTACGGCGAGTACCTGGTCAACGCCCAGGGCGAGGACGTGGTCGCCGGCATCCGCACCCCGCAGAAGATCGTCGAGCTCGGCAAGACCTTCCCCAAGGCCTACAGAGAGCTGCTCGACATCCGCAAGAAGCTGGAGAAGCACTACAAGGACATGCAGGACATCGAGTTCACCATCGAGAACTCGAAGTTGTTCATGCTCCAGTGCCGCAACGGCAAGCGCACCGGGTTCGCCAGCGTGCGCATCGCGGTTGAGATGGTGGAAGAGAAGCTGATCCCCAAAGAAGAGGCTCTTCGTCGCGTCGAGCCCGAGGCGCTCAACCAGCTTCTGCGCCCGGTGTTCGAGACGGCGGCCAAGCAGGCCGCGGTGAAGGAAGGACGACTTCTGGCCAAGGGCCTGCCTGCTGGTCCCGGCGCTGCCACGGGTCGCATCGTGTTCTTCGCCGAGGATGCCGAGGCGTGGGCCGGCCGCGGCGAGAAGACCATTCTCTGCCGACACGAAACCTCGCCCGAGGACATCCGCGGCATGAACGCGTCCGAGGGATTCTTGACCGCTTTCGGCGGCATGACCTCGCACGCCGCCCTGGTGGCTCGTCAGATGGGCAAGGTGTGTATCGTGGGCTGCGACGCAGTCAGCTTCGACTACCACAACCGCACCATGACGGTGAACACATCCCGTGGTCAAGTTGTGCTGCGCGAGGGCGACTGGATCTCCATCGACGGGTTTGCCGGCGAGGTGATGAACGGTCGCGTGGACACCACGCCTTCCGAGGTCATCCGCGTGCTCATCGAAAAGAACCTGGATGCCAAGGATGCACCGGCCTATCAGCGCTACGCTCGGCTGCTGGGTTGGGCGGACAAGATCCGTCGCCTGCATGTGCGCGCCAACGCCGATCAGCCTGATCAGGCGACCGCGGCGGTGGCTTTCGGCGCCGAAGGCATCGGCCTTTGTCGCACGGAACACATGTTTTTCGGCGAGGGCAAGATCGGCCCCATGCGCGAGATGATTGTGGCCGAGAACGAGGCCACGCGCCGCAAGGCCCTGGACAAGTTGCTGCCCTTGCAGCGAGAGGACTTCGCCGGGATCTTCCGCGCCATGGGCAAGTTGCCTGTCACCATCCGCACCCTGGATCCGCCGCTGCACGAGTTCCTGCCGCACGAAGAGGCAGGCGTACTGGAGCTGGCGCGAGCCACGGGCAAGACGGTGGCCGCCATCGAGGCGCGCATCAATGAGTTGAAGGAATCCAATCCTATGCTCGGTCACCGCGGTTGCCGGCTCGGCATCTCGTATCCCGAGATCACCGAAATGCAGTCGCGTGCGGTCTTCGAGGCCGCCTGCGATGTGGCCGCCGAGGGCACCGTGGTCGAGCCGGAAATCATGATTCCGCTCGTGGGCAGTAAGAAAGAGCTCGATCACCAGGCAGCCATCGTCCGCCGCGTGGCTGGTGAAGTCTTTAAGGAGAGGGGACGCAAACTGAAGTACTTGGTGGGAACCATGATCGAAGTTCCGCGCGCGGCACTTAACGCCGGCGCCATCGCCGAGACCGCCGAGTTCTTCTCGTTCGGGACCAACGACCTGACGCAAACCACGTTCGGTCTGTCGCGCGACGACGTACCCAAGGTGTTGGCCGACTACGTGGCCAAGGACATCTACGACGTCGATCCGTTCGTCAGTCTGGATCGGGACGGTGTGGGCCAGCTCATGCGCCAGGCAGTGGCCTCCGGTCGCAAGACGCGACCGGATATCAAGATCGGCATTTGCGGCGAACACGGCGGTGATCCAAGCTCGGTGATGTTGTGCGACGAGCTGGGTCTCAACTACGTGTCGTGCTCGCCGTATCGCTTGCCCATCGCGCGTCTCGCCGCCGCCCAGGCGGTTCTCAAGAAGTAGTCGTTCTCCGCCCCTCACAGGGAAACGAGACATCAACCAAGTGCGACCTACCGACGGGGGACATCGGCCGATGAGATCCCCCGTCGGCCGCTTGCCGATTATGGGGCTTGTTGCGCTTGGGGTGCTGGTCCAGGCCGGATCCGGCTGCGGCCTGGGGCAGACCGGGATCGATCCGCCCATGGACCAAATCTTCTGGCCAGCCGGGTTGGCGGTTGACCCCAACGGCAACTGGCTCTACGTGGTCAATTCGAACAACGATCTCCGCTTCAACGCCGGGACGTTGATTGCGATCGATCTGCAAAAGGCGAAGCAGGAGCGGGCCGTCCCGGGTACCGCGTCCCAGTGGCGCCCATGCACAACCAACCATTTTTCGGACGACACGGCGGCGGAAACCCTCGCCGGCACATCGGACGAGTTCTGCTGTTTCGATTTGCTCCGCCCGTACGTTCTCAACTGTAACGAGCGGGCCTATGTGCAAGCGGACGCCACAGTGCAGATTGGCAGTTTCGGTGGTGAGGCAGCCATGCAGACCTACCCGCGGGACCCCAACGACCCCAATAGCGAGTTGGTGCGCCGTCTGTTCATGGTGGTCCGAGCTGAGCCCTCGATCACATTTGTCGACATCACCCACGGCAACGGTTCAGTGCACATGCGCTGCAATGGGCCGCGGCAAGAGGGCGATCCGCAACTTCTCAACCCCTTTTGCGACGACAGCTGGCGTGTCCGGCGTCCGGGCGGCGCGGCTGTCACCGACAATGTCTTGCCCGAAGAGCCTCACGCTTTGGCTCTCGATCAGGCCTTGGGGGTTCTCTACGTCAGCCATCTGACCATCACCGTGAATCGCCAGGTCGTGGGTGGCGGCATTTCAACCATCGACATCGGTCTTCCAGCCGAACCAAACGCGCCTGTGCTTGGCGGTCTGCTGGACCCCAATGCGCCCAACGTCATCAATTCGCTAGCCCGCGTGATATTCCCGACCACTTCCGACCAGGGGGTGACGGCGCTCACCCTGAACAAGGCCGGAGATCCCAATGAACCGATCTATGCGGTGGCACGCGCAAGTTCCAACATCACGGGGATGGTGTTGCAGTGCCAGAGCGCAGGGCAGCATTGCGATCCGAACGATCCAACGTCGCGCGATCTGTCTCTGGTCCCAGGCGAGCAGATCACGTCGTCTGCCTTCTTGCCGTCAGGGACGGACGTGCGTGGTTTCTTGCTCTCGCCCGATGGGAAAGAGGCCTATGTGCTTCATCGCAACACGCCTGAATCGTCAACATCGACCGATCCTGAGGCCCTGGTTGTGCTTGACCGCACGCCCGACCAGACCGGCCAGCCCGCCAACAGTCCGAGCGCCATTCTAGAGATCTGCAGCGGTGCTGCCCGCCTGCAGTTTCACGATGCTGGCCCGGCCCGCGGAAACTTGCTCTACATCACCTGCTATGAAGCGGGCCAGATATACGTGGTGGACCCGCAAGCACCCCTGGTTAAGGCCATCATCGAGGCGGGCAACGGGCCCATCGCGCTGACCTTCTCACCCACCGATCCAACCATCGCGTTTGTCGCCAGCTACGCGGACAACGATGTGTCGGTCCTTGACCTTGAGCCAGGAAGCCCGACCGAGTACAAGGTCGTGCAGCGGCTGGGCTTCCCTCACGCGGTGACACAATGAGATCGCGAATCGTTCCCGCCCTGGCGCTGTGTGGCCTGCTGGGCGGGTGCAGTTCCACGCCGGCCGTCGTTCCCGCACACAATCTGGAGCGGCCTGGCGACATGGGGTTCGTGTGTCTTGCCGTTGATCCCAATGATCCCAACACCCCCCTGACCGGCCGACCTATGCGTGAGTGCCAGCCGCCGGGGGCGAAGGCCCCTGAGATCCAGCCGGCGGGCACGTCTTCGCGACAACGGGGTACGTTCGCATTCGTAACGAACACCGCCCGCGGTGAGATGGCGGTGGTGGACCTCGACAAGGGCCGCCTTGTCGATCTCGATCCAGGCGTGTTTGGCTTCAACATGGTGCCCGTCGGCTCCATGCCCGAGTCGCTGTCCGCCAGTACCGATGGCTGCTGGGTGGCCAGTGCGAATCGCGATTCCTGCGATCTGGGGCGGGTCGATCCCTCGCGCCTGCTGGCATCACTTTTGTTTGGCAAGGCCGAACCTGCGACCGGGATCGGCAGCCCGGTGACGACCGTGACACCGAAAACCAAGTCGGGGCGTCCGCTGAATTCTTCTCCACAGCAGATTCAGTTTCTCCTGCCCAGCACCGCACCCACGCAGTGCCAGGCTGACCAAGCCCCGCTGGCTTTAGCAACGTTTCCATCCTGTGATCTGGTCGCGTTGCTCGACATGATCACAGGCACAATCGAAGATTCGGTCTTCATTCGTCCGAACGGGATCGTGTCTGGGGGCAGCGAGCCGCAATGTCCGGTGGACTGCATACCGACCTCCGTTTCCGATGCAGGTGCCGAGACCGATGACGGCGGGACCAGCGCCGACGCTGGCGTGGTCGCTCAGGGAGATTCGGACGCAGGGGTGGGTTCGCCGCTGAGAGTGGGCGCAATGGTTCTGCGTCCCGACAGACCTCGCGTGTATGTGGGTGCGAGCGCCGCCGACGACTTCCTGACCGCGTTGGACATTGTCGACGGAGCATTCGTCATACCGCCTGGCGGTGGGCGCATCGCGCTTGAGCCAGGGGCCATCGGGATCGATAGCCTGCGGCTCTCCGTCGATCCCTTTGCCGTCCCCGACACCGCGCCGGTCGGCAGTGTAATCGACAGCCAGGGCAATTTTCTCAGCCAGGGCAGTTTTCTCAAAGCAGGTAGGGGCAACTTTCTCTACGCCTTCGCGCGTGACGGATCAGTCCGTGTGGTGAACGTCGAGGTAGATCCCGAACAGGAATGCGACGTGAACGTCCAGCCCTCTCTGGCCAAACCGGCCAACACGGGGTGTTTTCCGGTCAACCCCGCGGCTCGGCGACCACTGGCCCAAGGCCCCGGCATTCGTATCCCCACACTTCCGTCGCAGAACGCGGCACCGCCCATCGCACGCGATATCGCCGTCATCGACTTGCCGCCGGTCGATGCGACCTACCTCACCAACAATCCGCCGGCGCTGTCCGGCCAGTTCGCGTTCTTGCTGACCTCCAATGACTCGGTCTACATCCTCAACCTCGCGCCCTTGACCTTGGTCAACGGTCAGGCCCCGGTGGTTGACGAAGCCAACACTCTCACCCACTCGTTCCGCGAGATTCGCTCGACCGGTCAATACACGGCCGACATACTGGCTCTGTCCTTCACGCCCCCCCTGCGCACTCCGTTGCCATCCGATTTGTTGTTCCCGACCACGCCCATTCTTTCATCGCTCGGGGGGCCCCGGTTGGAGGAGGTGGCGAACGATTCCACGCTGCCCGTGGCCGCGACGAAAACCTCGGTCAACCTCTCCCCGAACTACTGGGTCGATTCGCCATACCCGGCGACCTACGTTTCGCGCACCTTTAGCGTTGCGTGGGAGGCTGCTCTGCCAGGGACCACGCGCAGCTCTGGCACGCTCCAATCACCGGCCCAGGCGGGCTCGTCCGCGGGCGCGCTGAAGGACGTGGGCGCCGATTTCTGCGACAAGAACGTGCTTGCCGGCGACTTGGTCGTCTTGCCAGGATGCACCGCCGACACCGATTGTGTTCCACAGGATTCCTTCACCTGCCACCAGCCCATCGGCGGTGCCGTGGGATTGTGTCTGTCCAAGACCGCGCCCCAGGGACTGGTCGAAAACTGCACCCGTTTCATGGGCAGTCGTCGACGCTACGAGGTGGTCGGCGCCGGACCCACGCAGCTGACGCTCGGCCTGCACCTGGATGAAGTGCCCAAGACGGTCCTCAATCGCGTGGCCGCAACCGCGACCGGCGACGATACGGAATGCCAGCCTACATCCGAGCACCAGGGCTTCCAGTGGCAGCAGGTCTGGCCGAACGAAAACTTCAAGCGTTGCGTGAAGGCCTGCGGCCGCTCCCCAGCGGTCGGCGCGACTTCGCAAGATCTCGATCAGGACTGTCGCCCGGGTTTCGTGTGCGAAGCTGTGCCCGGCTCTGTCGGCCCCCGCCTGCTCGGCGAAGCAGGAGCCCGGTACTGCGTCGAGGCGCCGCCTCTCGATCTAGTCTGCTGGCCTCAGCCGGGCAATCGATACCACGTGAACGTGGGGAATGGCTTTCTGGTGTCAGGCAGCTCGCTGCCGGATCTGAAGACCACGACCGTGGTCGATGGCCAGTGTCAGCTCGATCCCAATCGCGATCCGGCGCTGGCCAACCGAATCCCTTTGTCCGCGTCCGCCTGTGCCTCGATTGACGGCGTGGTGCCCATCGACAACGTGACCCTGTACTCCACCAATTCTATCGGCGCTGCGAACACGGAAGTAGCGCTGTTCGGTCAGCTGGCGCCACCCGTTCCTGGCACCGCTGCCACACCCAACCCTCCTTACACACCAGTCACGCCGCCCGGACCAAATCCGTGCCTGTACCAAGACTTCAGCTACGACGACCCGACATCGATAGTCTCCGTACCCGATGCGGAAACAGCTGATGGTGGCGCCGGAAATGGCGCTTCCAAGAAACCGATCAAGGCTATCTTCCAGAATCCGCAGATCCGCCTGGTCATGACCAACCTTGACCAGTATGGCGGAGACAGCCTGACCACCAGCATGACCCTCATCGGTGGCTTCGTTCCGGCGACTGTCGCCGTGCCCTCCTACGATATCGCCTTGACCCAGCCCATTCGCATCTACACCGGGCCAACCCAGCTGCCCGACAGCCCTGTAGTCACTAACCCCACCACCAGTACGATCTCGTATCCCTATCTCTATGTGCTGGACCAGGGGCGCACCGCGCTCACACCGGGCAGCCGCGGTCAGATCGTGCGCATCAACGCCCGCAAGGGCGACACCGCCGTGACCACATTCGACCCATCTGCCAGCGGCACCACTCCCTTCCAGATTCAGTAGGCGCGTCGCCAACTCAGTAGGCTAGGCGCTGAAATTGACAGATGGTGCGACTTTAGCCTACAGTGTAGGTAAATGACCTCCAGTGTTCGAAACACGGTTCGCGTTCTCCTCCAAAACGGCGTCGACCAGCTCAAGCGCGATGGCATTCTGCCAACGGTTCCGGACAGCATTCCGATCGAGCGCTCCAAGCGTCCCGAGCATGGCGACTACGCGACCAACGTAGCCCTGGCGCTTTCCAAGGCGGCAGGCAAGCAGCCACGTGCCCTGGCTGAGATCGTGGTCGACAGCCTGCGGGCCGCAGGCGGCGCTGACCTATCGGAGATCTCGGTGGCGGGCCCGGGATTCATCAATCTACGCCTGTCCGATGTGTTCTGGCAGCGACGGCTGCTCGACATCCTGGCCTCCCAGGGATGTTGGGGACAGGGAGAATCAAAGCCGTCACCGCGGGTTCTGGTCGAATACCTGTCCACCAACCCGACGGGGCCGCTGCACTTCGCGCATGGCCGGCACGCCGCTGTCGGCGATTCGCTGACCCGGTTGCTGCGCTTTGCTGGCTACGATGTGTTGCGCGAGTACTACATCAACGACGCCGGCAACCAAGTCGCCACGCTCGCGCTGTCGGTGTGGGCCCGCTACATGGAAGCCGCGAAAGGTGAAGACTGGACCGGCGTGATTGTGCCCGAGGTGGCATTCCCCGAGAACGGCTACCGCGGCGACTATATCCGGAAGCTAGGAGTTGAGTTGCTCGAACGCGAGGCAGGGCGTTTCGTGGGCGCTCATCCTCCGGCTGACATGGAGCCGATCAAGCAGTTTTCCATCGGCCGCTGCATGGACATGATTCGCAATACCCTGGCCAAGTTCGACGTCACCTTCGACGTCTGGCAGAGCGAGCGAGCCCTGCACGACAGCGGCGAGGTGGCGAGCACCCTGGCTGCGCTGGAGCAAGCCGGCTTCATCGACCGACGCGAAAACGCCGTGTGGTTGAAGACTACGGTACTCTGGGGCGACGACAAGGATCGGGTGGTGGTCAAGTCCGACGGCTTGCCCACTTACCTGCTGGCGGACATCGCCTACCACCGCAAAAAGATCGAGCGCGGGTTCGACGAGCTGTGCGACATCTGGGGCGCCGACCACCACGGCCATGTCCCGCGCATGCAGGCCGCCCTGAAGGCGCTCGGGCATGACCCGAACCGCCTATCAGTCTTGCTCATTCAGATGGTGAGCCTGTTGCGCGATGGCAAACCCGTGGCCATGGGCAAGAGGGAAGGGGAGTTCATCACCCTCAACGAGGTGATTGACGAGATCGGTCGCGACGCCACGCGATTCTTCTATCTAATGCGGCGACACGACACGCCGCTGGAATTCGACCTTGAGTTGGCCAAGCGTCAGTCGATGGATAATCCCGTGTACTACGCGCAGTATGCCCATGCTCGATGCGCCTCGCTGCTACGGCGCGCGGCCGAACTGGAGGCGCCGCGCTTGCCGCCATCGGCCGAGCTTTTCGCGCGGTTGAACCTGCCCGAGGAGATTTCCCTGCTGCGCCGGTTGTCGGATTTTCCGGACTTCGTCGAGGATGCGGCCGCCGCCCGCGAGCCGCACCGTTTGGTTTCGTTCATCAGCGAGTTGGCCGGCGAGTTCCAGAGCTGCTACACGCGGCTGCAGAAGGTTCACGGCGACTCCGTTTTGCCCCAAGAGCGTCAGCGCGTGGGCAATTGGCGCGAGACCTGGGACTGGCAGAAGACCGCAGCGCGCCTGCACTGGGTCGAAGCCATCCGGCAGGTGCTTGAGACGGCGTTGGGGCTTCTCGGGGTTTCGGCGCCGGCGGTCATGAAACGTATTGGCGATGAGGGCGAGGAGGCGTCGTAGTGCCTCGACTCGGCCTCTGACTTTTTCTCAGGAGCGAAGCATGAGTTACACTTCCGGAGTAGCGATGGATCAACGAGGCCTTCGCGATGTTGAACGCTGGCGCGACAAGATCGAAGTGCGCCTCGACAACCGCCAGGTGTTCTTTCTGTTTTTTGGCAGCGCGCTGGTGGCCTGTCTGCTCTTCGTTCTGGGCGTCGTGGTGGGCAAGCGGCTGGAATCGCGGGGCCGCGCGCTTGCGCCCGAGGTGGAGGACCCGCTGGCCTTGCTCGACAAGGTTGCCACCACGCCCCGGTCCACCCAGACACCGGCCGTGACCTTCCCGCAGACCCTCTTCGGGGGCAAGGGCACCCAGAATGGTGCAAAGAGGACTGAACTGAAACTGGCCGAGCCCAAACTGGCGGAACCCAGCAAGAGCGAGCCAGGCAAAGTCGCCGATCCTGGCAAGGCAAACAAGAACGGCGAGTCAGGCCTGACGGCCTTGTCTCCGTCGGAAAAGTCTTCGACCAAGCCGGCCAAGGACAAGTCGATTGCCTTGGTCGACAGCAAGCCGACCACCAAGTCCGCGGAGGCCAAAGCCACGCCCGACTCCGGCAAGCCAGCAGCCGCGGCCCCTCCGACGCGCGCGTCGTCAGCGCCTGGGCCGGGTGACTCTGCGGCCGCAGCTGTGCCGGTTGCGCCGGACATGGCGGCTGTGCCGGCAAAGAGCGCGCCCGTGCCCGTGATCGGCGCGGCGGCTACCGATTCTGCCAAGGGCAAGGCGCGCTTCACCCTGCAACTGAGCTCGTTTCAAGACCGCGCCGAGGCCGAGGCTTTCGCCGCGAAATTCGGCTCTGAGAAGACCTATCTGGTGGTTTCCAACCTGCCGGGCAAAGGCACCTGGTTTCGCGTGCGCGTGGGTGACTTCGCCACGTCCAAAGACGCCTTTGCAGGCAAAGCGACCTTCGAGAAGAAGTACGGCGTGATCGCGTACGTGGCGCAGCGATAGCGAATCTTGCGCGGCCAGCTCCCGACCGCCGGGTTCACTTCCCGGGGCCGCTCTCGGTCAGCCGTGGCGAGAAGTGAGCTGGGTTGTCCCTCATGAAGTGGCTCAGGTCTGTGCGGGCGTCGTCCGCGAGGCCCATGCCCAAAGACTGGTAGCACTTCAGACGAAACGAGAGGAAGTCCGCCTTCCAAGGAACATTCGGTTCAAAGAAGGACAGAGCCTGCCGACATTCCGGACCGGGCGGCAACGCCGCGGCCAGGGAAACCAGGGCCGTGGCCCGCGCCTCGTCCATCATGTGCACGGCAAACGGAACCGTGAGCACGCCGAATAGGCGACGAACCACATCTGGGCGTCCCCGAGCGGCTTCAACGGCGAGGTTGAGAGTCCGCAACATGAAGTTCGGAGGCGGCCAAGGATCGCTGCGATACGCGATCAGACTTGCGGCGAAAAACCGATCTGCCTCCTCGACAGCACCGCGACGATAGAAGTACCGTGCCCGGATTCCGTTCGCGACGGTCGGCCATAGTGGCTGCAGAATCTCCGCCATTTGCAGGGTGCCTGGATCGCCGGTCTCGGCCAGGCCATCGCCCACGGCCAGGATCTCAGCGGGATTGCGCGGCTCGGACGTCTGACGGCGCCAGCTGCCCAAGGTCTCCGCATACCGGCCCGAGACCCACTCACTCAGCGCCGCGTAGCGAGCGCGCTGATCGTTGGTGCTGTCAGCAGGGATAGAGGGCGACAGCCCCAGGGACACATCGAACGCCACCCTCTCGTCGACGACTCGCGTCCAGTCCAGGTCTCCACCTGTCAGCCAGGGACGATGCTCATCGCGTGCACGCGCCAGCCCCGTCACATCGCGCACGTGAATCGCCCGCGTGCTGGCCAGGGCACGTGCGAATCCGAACTCGACCAGGGCGCGGTCGTCGGTGTTGATGCGCGGGCCCTCCAGCTCGGCAATGGCGCGCACCAAGGACGGCCGCGCCACATGGTGAGCGAACACGCCCTCCAAGCTGGTGGTGCTCCACGCCCCGAGCATGGCGCTGCGAAAAGGTTCTTCTGCCGCGCGTGCCCGCAGGACGCCGACGTCGTGAACCAAGGGTTCACGTGTGGCGACCAAGAGCAGATCCGACGGAGCCATGAACCATGTTTCGACATAAGGAAAGACCTGGGCCAGGGTGGCCATGATCGTGCGCAGGGTCTGTCCGTCGATGGCATAAGCCTGCACCCACTGCAGGAAGATGCCGCCTGTCTCCAGACGCCGCTCGACCGCTTGGTAGTACTCGCGCGTGAACAAGCTGGCGATTCCCGCGCGGTAGGGATTGGACGGCTCGGAGGCGATGATGTCGTAGCTCTCGCCTCTGGCCAACAGGGCTTCGCGCGCATCGCCGATCATCACCCGATGCTTGGGGTTCTCCATGGCATCGTGGTTGACGGCGGCGCAGGCGCGGGCGATTTGCAGGATGGCCGGCTCGAGCTCGACCGTGTCCACACGTTCGATGGAAGGGACAGCCGCCAGCCAGCCCGAGGTGCTGCCCGTGCCCAGGCCGATGACAAAGGCCCGTCGGGCATGCCCGTGCAGAAAAGCCCCGAACAGGCCCCCCATCACCTGCGTTCCGGCGTCCATGCGGGCATGTCCATCGGTTTTGCCGTTGAGAATGAAGGCATAGCCGGTCGCGCGTTCGAGGGCCACGCTGCTCTCCACGCCGTCCTCGTCGTAGGCGATGGACCGGCGCACGCCGTTCTCCCAGTCTCGCCGCGCGGTTGGATTGGAGAGCAAAGCCGGATCGACCCGGCCCACCGCTATGGGACTGTGTCGCCACACGGCGGTGGGCCCGCGCGCCGAAAGCAAGACCGCGATAGCGGCGGCGGCCACCAACCACGGCAGCGTGGTTCGCACGGACGCACTCCGTTCGCTTCGTCGGAAACCCAGAAGACAAGAAAACAGGCCCAGCAGCCCAAGCAAACCGGCAACCAGTTGCCAACAGCCAGGCGCGGTCAACAGAGGAATGAGGCCGAACCCACCCGCCAAGGATCCGGCAATGGCGCCCACTGTGTTCGCGGCATAGACCTGGCCCGTCTGGTGTCCTACCCCAGCACGGCCGCGCCCGAGCAGGGCGATGAGCACGGGGAATTGAATTCCTGAGACGATGGCCGCGGGCAAGACCACAAGGCCAGACACCACGATCCAGACCGTAGCATGACCCCAAAAGCCGAAAGCGCCGCCGAGGGGCAGCAGGAAAAGCGCGAGCAAAGCCACGCCATCGCCGATGGCGAAGGGCAGGGCGATGACCGCAGCCTCTGCCAGACAAATAGCAGCAAAGCCCAGCAAGGTCGCCGGCGAGCGGCCACGCGATTCGGAAAAGCCATGCAGAGAGCTGCCCAGGCCGATGCCCAGCAAAGCCAGCGCCAAGATGATTCCAAAACTGAAGACGGTTCCCCCGAGGAGCGGCCCGAGCATGCGGTACCAAACCAGCTCCATGAGAAAGAAGGCGAACCCCACCACGCCGGCCGCGAACAGAACGAACCTTGGCGCCGCACCGGTGGGCGCAGGCGGGTCCGCCGGCCGATCGCTGTGCAGGACCGGAAGTCTCCGCGACCAGACCAAGGCACCCAGCCCCACACAGACGCCCAGGACGGTTGCACTCCACAGCGTCTTTCGTGTGCCCAAGGCCTTGAGCAGAATGAAATCCGCCAGGAAGCAGCCGACCACAGCGCCGAGCGTGTTCAGTCCGTAGAGAACAGCCAGCCGGCGGCGGCCCACGTCCTCGTCCACTTCTACGGCGGCCACCGCGGCGGGCATGGCCCCTCCCATGAGCAAGGTGGGCCCCCCGAGCACGAAGGCACTCAGGGCGATACGAAACGCGGTACCTGCGAACAGCCCCAACCGTGCACTGCCCCCGATTTCCACGTACACCGTGCGTACCAGCCACAGCAGCAGGGGAGACAGGGCCGCGAGACATGCGGTGCCCAGCTCCAGTACGCCGTACAGGGCGAGGGGACGGGCCGACCGATCCGCGCGTGAGCCCAGCAGCCATGCGCCTGCGCCAAGTCCCCCGATGAACACGGCCAACACCGCCGCAGTCGCCGCGGTGCTGGCGCCGAATACCAAGCGAAATTCTCTCAGCCATGCCACCTGGTAGACCAAAGCGGCGAGCCCAGAAACGAACAGCAGCAGTCCCACGCGAATGGGCGTCATCGGACGTGACACTACGTTGACTCCAGCATCAGAACATCAACCCGACGTTCACGTGAAATCGCCATGAGCTGTCGCCGGGCTTCGGATTGAGCGGGATGGCGAAAGCCAGACTCAGATCGCCGATGGGCAATTTGAAGACAAAGGGAGCAAAGCCCAAGCCGTGGCGGAAATCCGAGGCCGATAGTCCATCGAATGAGAACGCCACCACGCCACTGTCGAGAAACACCGACCCATACCAGGGGCGGAGGATGGGGAACTGCAGGTCGATGTTCTGAATCAGGCGCAAATTGCCCCCAACCGGTTGGTACTGGACGGCGAACGCGCTCGGCACGTAGATCGTCTCGGTCAGGAGGCGGTCCAGATCGTATCCGCGAACCGTGGTGTCGCCGCCAGCGAAGAAGCGTTCCACCCGGGGCAACAACGATGCGCCACCCAGCGGGAATCCTTGGTCGTAGCGCAGGCTGTGGCGCAAGCTCAGCCACGACAACAGCGGCACCACCGCCAGCGAATGGCCGCTCAGCTTGACGAAAGAGTCCGATCCATAGTCAAAGGAGAAACGCGGCAGGGCCAGTTCCGCGCCCACGCCCACCCTGAAGCCGCGGCTCGGCACCAAGGTATTGTCGAGCCGCTGCCACTCGATGCCTGTGCTGAAACTTCCCACGATGGTTCCAATGCTGACGGTGCTTTCATCCTCGTCGGCGCCGGCCCCGCGCGCCAGAAACTCGGTGTGGAACGTGTCGCGAAAGTTGTAGCGAACGTTGGCATCGACGCCGGGGAACAGCTCTCGCGCGAATCCGATGAAGGTCGCGCCCGAACGCAGATCGCCCAAGCGCAGCGTGGCCTGGCGCAAGTAGTTGCCACCGATCTCCAGGCGGAAGAGCGAACCGAAGAAGCGCGGGTCCACGAAGCTGGCGCTCACCCGGGTCAACGACAAGCCGTAGGCGGCCTGTGACGTGAACGTCCAGGCGTGACCAAAGAGGTTGCGGTGCTCGTAACCCAGCGCAGCGTATCCGCCCACCGGGAAGCTGGAGTTGGGCGACTTCTGGTCGGTGGAGATGCCCCCGCCGATGGTCACGATGCCGAAGTGATCGTGGCGTTCCTCCACTTCCACCAACATGGGAACCACCGCTTGGTGGGGGTTCTCGCTGGGAAAGCTCACTGGGTTGGGATTGTTGAAGAGCTGGATGAGCGCCAGATTGCGCTGGGCCCGCTCCACGGCCCGCGTGGTCAACAGCGATCCAGGACGCAGCTCCGCCCAGGTCATGATGGTGCCTTCCGTGGTGAGGAAGTTGCCCCGAATGAAGACCGGGCCCACGTGCACCTGCCAGCCCAGGTTGACATTCCACACGATGGTGACGTGGTCGCCCTCGCGCTCGATGCGCGACTCGACCGTGGCATTGCGATAGCCTTCGTCGCCCATCAGGCGTTTCAGCCGGTCTTCGTCGCGACGAACCACGGCTTGCTGGAAAGGCGCGCCCAAGACTGTGCGCAACGACTTACGCAAGAACATGTCGTCGCGGGGCAGCGGTGTGGCGGGGTCCACGGATCGAAAACGCATGTCCGCCACCCACAGCAAAGATGCTTCGTCGATCAGAAAGCGCAGGTAGAGGGCGTGGGCCCTTCGCCAGACCGGCTCGTCTTCCCGCGGAATGGCTGCCTTTGAACCGGTGGGCGCCGGCCGCCACTGGCCGGGCGCCGGCGCAATCTCCGCGCGAACTTTGGTTCCCGGGCGACCGATGCTCTCGTAGTAGTCGACCAGGCTCTGCACGTCGAGTTCGATCTGGCGCGGGGTCGCGAAGCCGCCTTGGCCCAAGCCGATGGCACCCAGAAGGGGATACTCCTTGGTACGAATCTCTCCCGTCAGAGTGGAAGACGAGACTTTCTGGTTGCCCAGAAATTCCACCCCGCGCACTTTCAGGACGGGGCCTTCGTCGATGGAAAACACGATGCGGTCGGCATCCTCGGCGATGCGCTCGCGTCGCCAGGTGATTTTGACCAGCATATGCCCCCGCTCGCGGTACAATTTTTCAAGGGACTCGGCGGCCCCCGCCGCATCGACATCGTCGTAGACACCACGCGAATGGGCGCCGACGTGATCCGATAGGGCGCCGGCCGACCGCGTGGCATTGCCCTCGAAGGCCAACTCGATGCGCCGGCGTTCTTTGACCTGGATGCCTAGGTGCACCTCCTGCTCCTTGTGATCGACGCTGACATCGGGGTCAAAATCGTCGCTGACGCGCGCGCCGGGGTAGCCGAGCTTGGTGTAGCGCTGAGCGAGCGCGGTCTCGTCGATGCGCAGGATGTTGCGGCGGAATGGTTCGTGGCGCAGCCACAGCCAGTGCCAGTCCAGGTGGCGAAAACCGTCGACGATCTCCTTGCTGGAAATGGCGCGGTTGCCGGTCACGGTTGTCTTGCGCAGCGGATAGCCCGGACCCGGTTTCACGCGCACGTCCAGATTGACCCGGGCCGGGACGGTGTTTGTCGCATGTACGGCGATGCGCACTTCCGCATCCTGAAATCCCTGCGTGCGCAGGTAGTCGCGCACGCGCGCGGCCTCGGCGTCGAGAAAAGCATCCCGCCGTTCTCCCGTCGGGGGTAGGGCCTGCCCGTTGCGAATGCTGAGCTGCCGGAGGATCTCCTCCTGGCGCACGCCCTGACGAAAAATGGGCTGGTTCCCCGACACGAAGATCTGACGGACACGATCGAAGGGCTGCAGGCGAATTTGAAGGCGCGCTCCACTCCCGTCCGTCGCAACCGCGATCTGAGCCTGGTAGCCCACGGCCTTGAGTAGATTTTGCAAGCGAGGCACCGTCCCGATGGGTGTTCCCATCCGATCGGCCTCACCCGATTCCACAAACGGCCCACCCAACGGAGCCACGGTGGCCACCAGGGCATCCACGCGTCCCGCCGGGTCGATCGAGCCCTCGATCGAAACAGAAGCGACGGACGGTGCCGTGCGAAGCTCTTGTGACGGTGCGGGCGCACCCTCCTCTGCGTGCGCCACAGGGGCCAGCAGGAGCGCGCACAGCGCGAAGGGAATGAGTTTGGAAGACACGGGTTTCGGCACGATCTCAAGCAGGGGGTTGGTGGATATCCGTCATGGCAGGGTCATGAACCGGATTGGGTAGTCGATGGTCATCTCCAGCTTCAGACTTCCCTGTGAATCGTTGATGCCCTGCTGGGGCGAATAGTTGAGTTGCTCGCCAATGAGGCGGGCCGTGACGTAGTCCCGCAACCAGGCATTGGCTTGGGCCCGGTAGCGCACCTGGGTCTGAAAACCACGCAGATAGGACAGCTCCAGAGTAAATTCGCGACTCGCACGCGCCAGCACCTTCACCTCGAAGCCGTCCGCTCCCACGGTGGGACGGAGATTCAACTTGTGGCCGGTGAGAGATTGCAGGGTGTCGTCAATGTAAGGTTCGACCAGGTTCGACACGGCATCGCGCGAAGCCTGGCCCATCATGTCGATTCCGCTCTGGGCGTTGATGCCGATGGTGCGGGCTCCCGTGCCGATGTCCTCGGTCGTTCGCCCGGAGAGCAGCAGCATCATGGTCTGGTTGCGGTCAAGGCCTTCGGTGGTCGACAGGTCAATGGCTGCCTGGTTGATGGGGCCCGTGATGCGCATTTGCACCGTGTGCTCGTTGCCGGAGGCGTCAGTCAGGAGATTGGTGGCGTCGATGTTGAGCTCGGGGGTGTCGCCCGCGGCCAGCGACTTGGTGGGAACGAATGTGATGTGGTTCAGGTTCGGCGTGATGTCAAAATCGCCGCGCAAACCGAGGATGTGAAAACGCCCATCGGTGGGCCTCACGTCCCCGGCCAGGGTGGGTGACGAAAGAGTTCCGCCGACCTGTAGGTCGACCTGCAGGTAAATTTCTTGTGCCAGATTGTTCTGAACCATGAAGCCGTCCCCCAACGTTCGCACGCGCAGGTCGAGACCCAGGTTCTCGAGCAGCGGCACTCCCTCCCAGAAGGGACGCGACTCGGACTCGTTGATGCGTGGGGTGAGCATCAGGTTGCGTACGTTGAAGTCCTGAATGTATCGCCCCGACACCAGACGCACATCGCCGCCGAGGCTAAGCGCGCTTTGCAAGTCGCCCGTTAGCTCGAGGGCGAAGGAAAGATCGTCAATCTCGAGGCCGGGCGACCGGTAGACCAGGCGCTCGCCCTTGAGAGGAAGGTCCACTTTGCCCAGCACCAATTTGGGGCGCAGGCTGACGATGCGAACGCGGCCGGGACTCGTCCCCGCCGCGCCGATGAGCATGCGCCCGTCGTCGTTGATGCGCACCTTCACCTCGCGCAGCACCAGTTCCTGGCTCGACAGCTCGACGGTGCCGCTCTCGACGGCGAACCGACCGCTGATGCCACGCAGACGCATCTGGATCTCCCCCAGACTGATGCTGGCGGACACGTTGGGCCTGTCCAAAGTCCCCGACACTGTGGCATCGATGCGCGCGCGGCCCGACACATCCGACACCGCGTCCGGCGCCAGCGACTCCAGCAGCGAAGCACTCACCTCACCATGGGCCTGCACGGCCAGAGTCGTGGGTACGAAGTTGGCGCCCAGTCCGGCCCGGCCATTGAGGCGTAATGTGGCCCCACCCACGGTGACTGCCAGATCATTCAGTTCCACCGCGTCGGACCGCAAATGCACCGTGCCCGACGGCACCGTGATAGGAGAAAGAAACCCCGCTGGCACTGCGCTGATCGGACGAGCGATGGCAAGAGTACCGTCCACCAGGGGCTGCCTCGTGGTTCCAGACACCCTCACCTCCAAACTGATCGCGCCTCCCACTTTCTGGAATTTCCTCCGCAAGATCGGCTGAAGGAATTCCAGGTTGAGTTGGCCCGACAGTGCGGCACGCAGCGATTCGCCGTCCAGTTCGCCCGTCACGCTGAAGCGCCCGCCCTCGCTGATGAAGCGCGCCTGCTCCAGCACGATGTGATCGCCCGCCACCGCGGCTCGCAAATCACCGTCGTTCTTCAGGCCGATCCGGCGGGTTGCGACCTGACCGCCAGCCCCTGCGATTTCCTGGCTGATGGATGCCTCGATCTCGCTCAGCACGGCCTCAACGGCGAAAGGCTTTCCCGGCTGCACCTCCACGCCGATATGTCCCGACAGGATGGCGTGAGCATCAAGGTCCTTCTGTTGCTGGACCAGTTCCGCCATCTCCCGGCTGCCTTTGAGCTGCCGGGCCAGGTCTTCCAGCACCAGGTGAGTGAAAGAGAGGTTTCCCTTGGCGCGCAGACCGGCAGGACCAAGCTGGGCCTCGGCGTCGACGGAGAAGCGATTGAAGAGCGTACCCTTGACCGCGACGCCGGATTCCAACGCGCTCAGGTTGAGGGCCGCATCGCCCAGCGCCACGCCCATGACAGTCACCCGGTGGAGTTCGATGGTGCCCTCGATCAGCGGGGACTTGGTACTGCCCGACAGGTGCAAATCCACGGACAGGCGGCCGGCCGCCGGAAGATCGACCCGGGCTGCCGCCAGAACCGCGGCCACGGGCAGGTCCGTGACCTTGAGGTGCCACTCGATGGGCATGGCTTTGGGCACGAAGCGCATGTGTCCCTCGATCTGAATTTCGCCGCCACCCTCGCCGCTGGCCTGCAGCAAGCGCACGGCCGCACCCTCCTGGTCGATTTCCAGATCGATGCCGCCGATCTGCCATGTCTGCCCCAGCGCCGCAACGGTCACCCCGGCCGGCATCTTGAAACGAACCTTCGGGCGACGAAGCGGGCCGCTGGCCGTCACGTCGAAGGACAAATTGCCGGTGACCAGACCGCCCGTGACGAGTGACTCTAGAGCGATCTGCCGGCCTTCCAAACGAAACTCCACGTTCGGCGACCGCAGCATGTGCTGCACGGTTTTCTCGAACAACGTGAGCGCTCCGCTGCCTGTCAAAGTGCCGCCGGCCACCGCGGCAGCCAGAGAATCCACGTCCAGCTCGCCGTCCTGCAGATGGAACTTGGTTTCGAGCGACGGCACCGAAGGAATGCCACCGACGCCGCCGATGTCCTTGACTTCGATGTGGCCGCTGGCGCGCGGCTGTTCCAGGGTGCCGGCCACGTCCACGGCGACGGACGCCTCCCGCGCCAGGGGCGGCACGCCCAGCGAGGCGAGCAGGTGCGGCAGATTCGTGCTGCCCACGCGCAAGCCCAAGGCCAGCAGATGTTTGGCGAACTCGACTTTGCCCTTCACGTCGATGCCGGCGCCTGGAACTTCGATGTGTATGCCCGACGTGCTGGCCGCGGCGGGAGAGGCTGTGGCCTGGCCTCGCAAACGCAACGAGCGAGGCAAGAACCTCTTCTTCCCCGTCCGCTCGAAGAAGAGGTCCAGGTCGCTCACCGTCCCGCGTTTCACGGCTGACATGCTTTCGTCGAATTCCGCCGCTGCTGACAATCGGCCGTGCAGCTTGCCAGCAGCCAGCGGGCGCAGCCCAACCGGCAGATAACTGTCGACCGTGAAATGGTCGAATCGGAGTTGCGTGCTGAGCTTGGGGACCATCAGGTCCGCCTTCATCGAAAAACGTCCCCCGCCGGGCGGAGAGAACGACAGCTCTGCGAGTTTGGTATTGGGCGCCGCGGCCTTGGACTTGGGATCGAACTGCATGCCTGCGCGCAGGACAAGATTCTGTACGGCGTACTGGTAGTAGCCAGCGTCAAGACCCGCGATGTCGGTGTTGATGGCGATGCTGACGTAGGGACCGAGCAAATCGGCTGCCACGCGAGCATCGGCGCCACCGAGGTGGAGCCCAGGAATGTTCATCGGCTTCAACACGGCGTTCAGGGCATCCACGGCGTCGTGGAATTCGGTGTGCATGTGAATCGCCGATATCGAGTCGTCGCCGTAAATGCCGTTGAAGAAGCCCTTGCCCACCAAGGTGGAGCGCCCGGTCTTGCCCTCCGTCAGATCGAGAAAGATGTCGTCGGAATACTCGCGCAAGGTGGCGACCTGCTTGACCTTCACACTGTCAAACGGCAACACCTGGTCGAGCACGGTCAGGTATCCGCCTTGACGCGCTTCCAGTCCCACCGCTTCCCAGCCGCAGAAGCCGTCCTCTACCTGCAACCACGCCGGCGCGTGCAGGTCGCGCAGGTCGAAGCCCCAGACATGAGGGAAATCGAACACCACGCGCAATCCGTTGAGCTGGGCATTGAAGATGCGGACCGCGAAGCCTTTCTCTGGCTTGGCGCCGGCCGGCGGATGCGGGGCAGGGGGCGATGGATGCAACGGCTTGAACGCGGCCAAGAAGCCGATGCCCGGTTTGGTCTTCTGCATGCGACCAAAGCGCCAGTACGAGTTGGGTCCGACCTCCAAGTCGTGCATGTACAGGCCGGCGCCGTTGATGAGCTGGTGAAGTTCGAGCTTGACCTCCAGGTGAGGCACGTCCAACACCAGGGTGCCGTCCGGGTCGAAGAACTTCACGCCGTCGACCACAAACGGGGTGGGGCGCTTGGCCAGGATGTCGACCAGCAACCGCGCCGGCCAGCGAATGGAGCGAAACTCCAGCTTGCCGCGCATTTCGGGCAGGACCTTGGCCACGAAGGCGCCCATACGCTCGCCTTGCAAGAATAACACCGCCCCCGCCACGGCCAGGCTGACCAAGCCCAGCAGGCTGGCCAGCACGATACCGCTCCACTTTAGAATTCGTCGTCGGACCGGGGACGCCACGTGCTCCCTGAGAGTAACCCGAAAAAACCAAGGCCGAGCGGAATTGCGGCCGGCCGAGTGGTAGTTTCCTGCCCACCATGGATGGCACGCTCTACATCGTGGACGCGCTCAATTTTCTGTTTCGCGCGTTTCACGCCTTGCCGCCCCTTTCCAACAGCAAGGGCGTTCCCACCGGCGCGGTGTACGGGCTGTGCCAGATGCTGCTGCGTATCGAGCGCGAGTGGCGGCCCACCCACCTGTGCGTGATCTACGATGCGCCGGGGCCCACCTTTCGCGACGAGATCTTCGCCGCGTACAAAGCCAACCGGCCGCCCATGCCCGCGGACTTGGTGGCCCAGATTGGCCTTTCCCATCAGGTGGTGGAGGCGTTCGGGCTGCCCGTGCTCTCGCTGCCGGGCGTGGAGGCCGACGACACCATCGCCACCTTGGCGCGAAAGGCTGTGGCAGCCGGCTTGCGAGTGGTGATCTGCTCGTCCGACAAGGATCTGATGCAGCTCTGTTCCGACCGGCTTCAGCTGCTCGACACAATGAAGAACAAGCTGCTGGGACCGGCCGAGGTGCAGGAGAAGTTCGGCGTCCCGCCGGAGCGGCTCGGCGATCTCCTGGCCTTGATGGGGGACAGTGTGGACAACGTGCCAGGCGTGGCAGGCATCGGACCCAAGACCGCAGCCGACCTGATCGGCCAGTTTGGCTCGCTCGATGGCGTACTCGAGCATGTGGCCGAGATCAAGGGCAAGAAGGGCCAGGCCATCGCATCGAGCCGCGACGCTATCGAGATTTCGCGCCGGCTGGTGCGCCTGCGCGAGGACGTGGCGCTGGGACGAGACGTGCAGGACCTTCGGCGAAGCGAGCCCGACCGCGCCCGTCTGGCCGAGCTGTTCGGGGATTTGGAATTCACCAAGCTGCTCGCCCAAGTCGACGGTACGCGCGCGGCGGCTCAGGCGCCGAAGCCGGAGCCGACTGCCGGATCCGCGCCCGAGGTCGCCACGTTTTCTCTGCCGCCCGAAATCGTTCTCGATCGCGCCGGCCTCGATGGCCTGCGCGCCGCCATTCGCTCTGCCCAGGCCTGCGGCGTGGCCGTGCTGGCCGAGGGAGCACCATACCCGCGCGCGGCGCTCGTGGGGCTGGCGTTCGCCTTGCCGAGCGGTGCCCGCTTCTACTTGCCGGTTGGCCACCGGATCCTAGGTGGGCCGGTCATGCTGCCTGCCGCAGAGGCACTGGCAGCGCTCGGCGCGCTCTTGGCATCTCCCGAAATTCGCAAGTACGCTCACGACGCCAAGGTCCTCGACGTCCTTTTGCGCGTGCGCGGAGTCACCTTGGCTGGTCTGGCCGGCGATGCCATGCTGGCTGCGTACTTGCTCGACGCCGGGCGCGCACCCTATGACTTGTCGGATCTGGCGGCCGCGGATGGGGCAGGGCAGGTGCCCGCGCGGGCGACATGGCTCGGCAGCGGTCGAAGCGCGCGGCTGGCCAGCGAGGTTCCGGTTGAAGAAGTCAGCCGTCCCTTGTGCGATGAGGCCTGGGCCGCGCTGACCCTGGCCCGCCACCAAGAACAGGCCATGGAACGCTTGGGCCTGACCAAGATCTTTCGCGAGGTCGAGATGCCCTTGGTTTCGGTGCTGGCGCGCATCGAGTGCTGGGGCATTCGATTGGATTGCGATTTTCTCCGCCAACTGGGAAACGAGGTCGCCGGGACCATCGCGACCCTCGAACACGAAATCCACGAGGCCGTGGGCACGCCTTTCAACATCAGCTCGCCCAAGCAACTGGCCGAGGTTCTGTTCGGCAAGTTGGGCCTGCCCGTGATCCGCAAGACCAAGACCGGTCCGTCGACCGACGCCGACGTGCTGGAGGAATTGGCCTCCCTGCACCCGATACCGGCCAAGGTGGTGGAGTATCGCGGCCTCACCAAGCTCAAGGGCACGTACATCGATGCGTTGCCTGCCCTGGTCGATCCGCGCACCGGCCGCCTGCACACCACGTTCAACCAGGCCGTGGCAGCCACCGGCCGGCTGTCTTCCAGCGATCCCAATCTGCAGAACATCCCCATCCGCAGCGAGCTGGGCCATCGCATCCGCAACGCCTTTGTGGCTGATCCCGGCTATCAGATCGTTTCGGCCGACTATTCGCAGATCGAGCTGCGTGTGCTGGCGCATTTTTCCCAGGATCCGGCCTTTCTTGACGCCTTTGCCTCGGGCCAGGACATCCACCGCCGCACCGCCGCCGAGGTCTTCAACGTGGCGCTGGACGCGGTTAGCAGCGAGCAACGCCGCATCGCCAAAGCCATCAACTTCGGCTTGGTCTTCGGACAGACCGACTTCGGGCTGGCGCAAACCCTGCGTATCGCCCGCGCCGACGCTCACTCCTACATCGAACGCTACTTCCAGCGCTACGCACGCGTGCGCCAGTACATGGACGAGGTCATCGCGGAGGCGCGACGCACGGGTGCGGTGTCCACTCTGCTGGGGCGAACGCGCTCGCTGCCGCAGATCAAATCGAGCCGGCCGCAGGAACGCAACTACGCCGAGCGCATGGCCCGCAACACGCCTATCCAGGGCTCAGCTGCCGATCTGCTCAAGCTGGCCATGATTCGCGTGGACCGAGAGATGGTGCGTTTCCCCGACGCGCGCCTGCTGCTCACCGTTCACGATGAACTGGTTTTCGAGGTCAGGACCGACGAAGTCGCGGCCTTCTCCGCTTGGGTCAAGGGCGTGATGGAGTCAGCCTACACGCTGCGCGTTCCCCTGGTGGTCGACGTGCATGCCGGCCCGAACTGGGGCGCGGCCCACTGACTACTACTTCTTCTTCCCGCCGGGAACGGACTTGTCACCCTTGGGCTGTTCGCCCTTCTGGTGCGCGGCCCAACCCACCACCTGGGGTGCCTGGCCTTCCAGCTGGATGGTCTGCGCCTCGGGAGGCAGGACCGCGTTGCCTTCGGCGAGCAACTTGCCCTGCATGTCTTCCAGCTTCTTGTGGATGATGAGCCCGTTAGACGCGGCGAACCCCGTGATCGAGTTGATGGAGAAGGTGCCGGTCACGATGACTTGCTCGCCAGGCTTGATGGTCAGGGGCTTGGGGTCGCCAGTGTCCCAATCCTTGACGGGGTAGTCGGCCACCAGCAGTGCGCGCTCCCGCTTGGTGCCGGGGCTATCCGCGACGAAAAAGTGCGGCTGGTCACAAGGCCGGCAGCCCGCCCGGTCAACCACAACCGGCGCAGTCAGGGCGTCGCCGCCCTTTTTCATGGCCTTCTTCTTTTCTGCCTTCTGCTTCTCGAAAAGTGCATCGTTGCACTTGCGCAACTCGGCCGGGCATTCATAGACCTCGGTCAGATAAGCTTTGACCCGCACGTCCTTGTCCATGTACTTGTCTTTCTGCTTGCGCAGACCGAACACCGACAGCTCGCCGGTCGGGTACTGGACAGGCGCACTCGACACATTGAAACTGGGCGACGGCGGCAGGTTGACCTTCACCGGCGGGAGAGCCTGGCCTTGAGCCAGCGCTGCACCCGATACCAGGGAAGCCATCGTAAAAACCGATACCATGGAGATTCGGAGCATGAGTTTCCCCTCTTCGAAGGCCAAGAGCCGCCGAGCCGGCGGCCCGCAGATGAGATTCCTCAATAACATGGTCATTTGCGCGCCACAAGACCTCAGAGTCGCCCTTGTGATGTTGCTGGCGTCGCTGGCCTGCGTCGGCTGCACCCGGCGCCACAGCAGCCCACGCCGGCCCGTCTCCACGGCGCCGCACGACGCGGGCCCGTCCGAACCAAATCGCGCCGCTCGCCCATCCATCGGCCTCAAGTTACCCGAAATCGCCCCCAAGCCCAGCCGGCCGAATCCCTACGGCGGAACGCTTCGGGTCCACCTCGAGGCCGAGCCGCCGCACCTCAACCCGCTGCAGGACCACCTGCAGGTCATCCAACGCGTGGTGGACAATCTCGTCTACGAGCCATTGATCGAGTGTCGGGACAACCAGTACCGGCCGGGGTTGGCCGAGAGCTGGGAGGTTTCGCCCGACGGCGAGCGCATCGCTGTCAAGCTACGCAGGGACGCACGCTGGCACGACGATCGCGTGGTCTCCGGCCTTGATGTCCAGGCAACCTTCGAGCAGCTCCTGCGCTCGGGCAGTCGCAATGCGATTTGGCACGCCATGCTGGAGGACGTCGAAGGCGTGGACGTGCTGCCCGAACGCGGGGCGCGCTTCCGTCTGCGCCGACCCTCGGACCTGGTTTTGCGCGCCCTATGCGAAATCCCCATCCTTCCCGCCGAAACCCTGCGCAAGACCGGTTCGGCGGTCACCCAACTGGGGCGCCAGCCGGTGGGCACCGGCCCCTTCCGTTTCGCCTCTTGGGAACGCGGCAAACGCATCCGACTGGTTCGCAGTCGACCTGCCGAACGGCCGCAGCCGCCCTTTCTCGATGAGATCGTATTCGAGATCGACGGGGATGGATCTCGGGCGATGGTCCGCACCCGACGGGGCGAAATCGATATCCTGCCGCGTGTGCTCGACGTGCTCTATCCCGAACAGGTGACGCCGGCCACCTTACGGGACACCCTGGAGGTGTGGTGGCTGACACCGGATCGCTACTCGTTCATCGTACCCAACCACCGGCGCGGGCCGCTCGCCGATGCCCGTTTTCGCCAGGCGCTCAGCCTGCTGTGGGATCGGGATCGCCTGGCCGACGAAGTTCACCACGGCCTGGCGCGGCCCATCGGGGCTCCCACTTTCGCCCAGGTTCCCGCTGACCCGCTAGATCTCAAACGGGCGATTTCCCTGCTGGAGAGTGCCGGGTTTCGCGACACAGACGGGGACGGCGTGCGCGATGTCGGCGGTGCGCCCATCAGGCTGAGCTTCTTGCTGCCGTCCGGCGCGCGCAGTCTGGCGACCGAAGCGCGCGCATTCGCCCTGGATCTCCGGCGCGCCGGGCTCTTGCTCGACACCGTCGCGGTCGACGCCGGCTCTTTGCAGGCGCGTTTGGATGGCGGCGATTTCGACCTGGCGACCTTGACCTGGGAGGGCCGGCAGGATGAAGATCCGCGCCTGCTTTTCGGCATCCAGGGCCAGCTCGGTTTCAGCGGATATCGCTCGGAGCCGCTGCAGGCGTTGCTCGACCAAGTGCGTCTGGCCGCGGGCCCAGCCGCGCGCGCGCCGATCTTGCAGCAGCTCGGCGAGTGGCTGGCCAGTGAGCGCCCGGTCATCTTTCTCTACCGCCACGACGTCCCCGCGCTGGTGGCCAGACGGGTGCATGGCCTGGCCGGCGTGGGTGATCGTCTGGACCTGCGCTCCGTGTGGGTTGATCCGTGATCGGGCCGGTCAGCGTCTTTCTGTTTCTGGCGGCCTGTCCCGCGGCGCAGCCTGACTCCGACGGCCTCGGGCCGGCTCAGGTGGCGCACCTGCCACCGCAGGAAGCCATGAATCTCAATCGCGAAGGCAAAGCCCTGTACCGCGACGGTCGCTTTGCCGAGGCTCGCGCAAAGTACCAACGGGCCAAAGAGCTGGACCCAGACTTCCTTGCTCCCTGGCTCAACCTGGCTTGTGCCTACGCCCGCGAGGATCGCTTCCCCGAGGCGACTGAACAGGCGGTAGCCTTGATCCGCCACGCCTACGTTCCCGGGGCGCGGGAAGTCATGGAGGCCGCTGATCTCGGGGCGCTGCAGATTCGCCCCCAGGAATTGGCCAAGCTCAAGTCAGCCCTGGCCCAAGCGGCGACAGAGTGGAGCCAGGCCGCGCAGCCGGGCTTTTTTTTCGTGGGGCGCACCCAGCCTCCGGTCAAGCTGCAAGGGCAGGGGATCTTGGTGCTGGGGATGAACCAAGAGATCTACGCCTGGCTGCCGCGCCCAGGACGCTTTCTTCCCCTCACGGCCGAAGATGGACGTGTGCTGGCTTTCGTCAAGTCGCCGGACGGGCGCCGAATCGTGTTCGTGCGCGCGGGCCGTCTACTGCGTGCGGCCGACCAGGCGGACCTGCTGCGCGGGCTCAGCGTGAGACTGCTCGACCTGGCCAGCATGGCCCTGGGTCCGGTCGTTGAAATCCCCGGGGACGTGCAACGGCTCACCCTGTGGCCTGCCGGCCGTGATGCAGTCGACGTGGAGGTGGCCGGGCCCGTGGGGGCATCGAACAAGTATTACTTCGACGGTCAGAAACTGCAGCCCGCCCAGACGATCCATCGACGATTCTCCGCCAGCGTTCACCCTGTGGAGCTTACCGCGGCGGGCGTGGCGCCCACCAGCCGCGTGGTTACCGACGCCGGCTGCGGTTTTTCGGCCCACGATGCAATCGACGGAAACGGTTTGCCCGGTATCCGCATCTCAGCGCAAGTGGGCAAGGCTTTCTTCCTCGACGCCCGCTACGGCGCTGGCCTAGATGGGCTTCCTTTCCCTGATTCTGTTTCCTCGCCAAGCAAAGCCCTGTCCCCAGCGGGAAAAACGCGCTAGACGATTGCCAAACCGAGGTTGCCCTTATGTCCAGAAAGATCGTTGTTACCGGCGGTGCCGGATTCATTGGTTCTGCTCTCGCGCGTGCCCTGGTTGCGCGAGGCGATGACGTCTCGGTGTTGGACAACTTCTCCACCGGAAAACGCGAAAACCTGCGCGAGGTGGCCAGCCAGCTGTCCGTCGTCGAAGGCGACATCCTTGACGCCGCGTTGTTGGACCGGGTTTTCGCCGGCGCGGACCTCGTGTTTCATGAAGCCGCCATCCCGTCGGTGCCGCGCTCTCTGGCCGCGCCTTTGCCCAGCCACAACGCCAACGCCACGGGCACGATCAATGTGCTCGAGGCCGCCCGCCGCTGCCAGGTTCGACGCGTAGTCTATGCTGGCTCGTCCTCCGCGTACGGCGAGCCGCCCAGCTTGCCCGTGGTCGAGACCATGGCGCCCGCGCCGCTGTCGCCCTACGCCGTGTCCAAGCTGGCGGGCGAGTACTATTGCCGCGTGTATGCCCGGGTGTTCGGCGTGCAGACTGTGACCCTGCGCTACTTCAATGTGTTCGGTCCTCGGCAGGATCCCAACTCGCAATACGCGGCCGTGATCCCGCGTTTCATCACCGCCGCTCTGGATGGCCGCTCGCCCACCGTGTACGGCGACGGCGAACAATCGCGCGACTTTTGTTTCATCGACAACGTGGTCGAGGCCAATCTGCGGGCCGCCGATGCCGAGGGCGCCTCGGGCAAGGTCTTCAACATCGCGTGCGGAACCGGCACCAGTCTGAATCGGGTGTTGGCGTTGTTGGGCGAATCCTTGGGCCGGCCCGTCGCTGCCAACTACGAACCGGGACGCGCCGGCGATGTCCGCCACTCGCTGGCCGATATTTCTCAGGCCAGGACCGTGCTCGGCTACACCGCTGCGGTGAACTTCGTCGCCGGGTTGGCCAAGACCTTGGCCTGGTTCCAGCAGCAAAGATCGCCGACGCCATGAGTGCCGGCCTTCTCAGCATGACTGGCTTCGGGCGAGGAACCGCCGAAGCCGGCGCGCGGCGATTGATCGTCGAGATTCGTTCGCTCAACGGCCGGGGCAGCGACATCAAAGTACGCGGCCGCGACGGGGATATTCCGGCCACGGTGGAAACCGAGATTGTGCGCGCGGTTCGCGCCCGAGTTGCGCGAGGCTCGGTGAGCATCACCATTCGCGAGGAAGGCATCGAACCGACTGATTCCCTGATCGATCCTGCTGTGGTTCGCCGGGCTCACAAGATTCTCGAGGTCCTACGTCGCGAGCTAGGCCTGGTCCAGCCCGTAGATCTGGCCACAGTGGCCGCCTTCTTGGCTGGCCCTGGGGCTCGTCGCTTGTGCAGCGACGACATGACTTGGGACGAGGTGCGGCCCGCGGTGGAGCAAGCCCTGCTGGAGGTGCAAGCCACCCGAACCCGCGAAGGAGCCGCCCTCTCCGCCGATCTGCGCCAGCGCCTCGATCGCCTGCGCGAGCGAACGGCACAGATCGAAAAGGCCGCCTCCGGCCTGCCCACGCGCGCGGCCCGCAAGCTGGAGGAGCGGTTGGCCGCCCTCGCAGCCAGCAGCACCGCCATCGATCCGGGACGACTGGCCCAAGAAGTGGCGCTTCTGGCGGAGAAGCTCGACGTGTCGGAGGAGCTGGTTCGTTTGTGCACGCATCTCGATCACCTGGGCGAGCTTCTCGCCGGAAAGGCGCCCGAGGCCGCGGGGCGCAAGATTGACTTTCTCGTGCAAGAGGTTGGCCGCGAAATCAACACCATCGGATCCAAGGTCCAGGACGCCCCCATCGCCGCCCTGGTGGTCGACAGCAAGGCAGAACTGGAGAAACTGCGCGAGCAAGCCCAGAATATCGAGTGACTCACCCCCGACGAGAAGATCCGAGATATGACGTCACCTGATAGCAGCGGCGGCCTCTTGCTGGTCATTTCTTCACCTTCAGGCGCCGGCAAAACCACGCTGGCGCGACGGCTGGCCGGGGAGTTCGACCTGCGCTTTTCCGTCTCGTTCACCACGCGCCAGCCGCGCAAAGACGAGGTCCCCGGCAAGGACTACCACTTCGTGAGCCGTGAGCGCTTCGCCCAGATGATCGAAGGCCAGGAATTCGCCGAATGGGCGGTGGTGCATGGCAACCAATACGGCACCAGCATCGCGACGGTGGACGCCTCGCTGGCTGACGGTGTGGACTGCCTGTTCGACATCGACTACCAAGGCGGTCGCCAGATTCGTCAGCTGTGGCCCACGCAAAGCGTTCTGTGCTTCATCTTGCCCCCCTCGATGAAGGAATTGGAGCGCCGCCTACGCCAGCGCGCCACCGACGCCAACGACGTCATCGAGCGCCGGCTGGCCATGGCCCACGAGGAGCTCACCCATTACGGTGAGTACGACTATCTCGTGGTCAACGACAACCTCGATCAGGCCTACGCGAAATTGCGCGCCATCTACGTGGCGGCCCGCTGCACGCGCGTCCGCAACGACGCCATGGCGCAGGCTTTGTTGCGTGAGACGGCCGCTGGCACCGCGGTTCGCAAGCCGTGATGGAGATCATCGACGTCATCTGCGAAGCCGCGCAGAAAAGCACCCCCGCCGCCGACCTCGGGCTCATCCGTCGCTGTTATGATTTTGCCCAGGAACGGCATGCGGGACAAATGCGGCGTTCGGGCGAGCCGTACTTCGTGCACCCGCTGGGGGTGGCCAAGATCATTGCCGAGCTGAATCTGGACGTGGCGTCCATATGCGCGGGACTGCTGCACGACTGCGTGGAGGACACCAGCGCCACATCCGAAGACATAGGCCGTCTGTTTGGCGCCGAGATCCAGCGACTGGTCGAGGGTGTGACCAAGCTGGGTCAGATCCCCTGGAACACGCGCGAGGAGCGCCAAGCCGAGAACTTCCGCAAGATGCTGCTGGCCATGGCCCGCGACATCCGGGTCATTCTGGTCAAGCTGGCCGACCGCGTGGACAACATGCGCACCCTGCAGTACGTGTCGCGCGAGAAGCAGGAGCGCATCGCCCGCGAAACCCGAGAGATCTACGCGCCCATTGCCAACCGACTCGGTATCCAGTGGATGAAGGTGGAGCTGGAAGATCTCGCCTTCCGCTACCTCGAACCCGATGACTACCAGGATCTTTCGACCAAGATGGCGGGCACGCAGGCCGGCCGCGATGCCTACATCGCCGAGGTCTGCCAGGAACTGCTGCGCGTGCTGGCCGCCGCCTCGGTCCCCGGCCAGGTGAGCGGGCGGGCCAAGTCGTTCTGGTCCATCAACCAGAAGATGAAGCGCACCGGCCGCGAGCTGGAACAGGTCTACGACATCGTCGCGTTCCGCATCATCACCGATTCCGTGCAGAACTGCTACGCCGCGCTCGGCATCGTGCACTCCAGCTGGATGCCTGTGCCTGGTCGTTTCAAGGACTACATCGCCCTGCCCAAACCCAACCTGTATCAGTCGCTGCACACCACCGTGATTGGTCCCGGGGCCGATCGCATGGAGGTGCAAATCCGCACGGCTGAGATGCACCGAACCGCTGAACAGGGCATCGCCGCCCACTGGCAGTACAAGGAACCTTCGGTGCTGGGCACTGGAGATCGCCAGGCCTTCGCTTGGCTGCACCAGCTGATGGAGTGGCAGCGCGATCTGAAGGATCCGACCGAGTTCATCCAGACGGTCAAGATCGACCTGTTTCAGGAAGAGGTCTTCGTCTTCACGCCCAAGGGCGACGTCAAGGCCTTGCCCAAGGGGGCGACACCCATCGACTTCGCCTATGCCGTCCACTCCAAGATCGGCGACCACTGCTCGGGAGCCCGGGTCAACGGAGTCATGGTTCCCTTGCGCTACCCTCTGCGCAATGGCGACACGGTCGACATCATCACCTCGACCTCGCAGAAGCCGTCCAAGGACTGGCTCAAGTTCGTGGTGACCAGCAGCGCCCAGACCAAGATTCGCCACCACCTACGCAACGAACAGCGCGAACGCAGCCGCCGCCTGGGGCACGACCTTCTGGCCCGCGAGCTGCGCAACCACCATCGCTCGCTGGCGACCGCCGAGAAGGAACGCTTGCTCGACAAGGCCGCGGCGGCGCTGCGCCTGAGCAGCGCGGACGATCTCGTCGTTCACGTGGGCTACGGGAAAGTCACGCCCGAGCACGCCTATGCCGCCATCTATCCCGACGCCCAGCCCATGGACGCGACCTCCGACAAACTCTCAGCCATCGTCGCGGATGCCAGCGCGCAGGCCCGGCGTGCGACCAAGCGCTCGGTGGGCGGCGTGCGCGTGCAGGGCGAGGCCGACATCGTGGTCCGGTTTGCCAAGTGCTGCAGCCCGGTGCCCGGCGACCATATCGTGGCCTTCATCAGTCGTGGGCGAGGGGTCATCGTGCATACCCTCAGTTGCCCCAAGGCGCTGAATCTGGATCCCGCCCGCCGGGTGGAGGTGTCCTGGGACGAAGAAACCCGCATGTTGCGGCCCGTGGCGGTGGAGGTCATCTCCACCGACCGCCCCGGCATCCTGGCTGCTATCTCCAAGTGTTTCACCGAATTTGGCGTGAACATCGTCCAGGCCAAGTGCAAGACCACCGAGGACCGCCGCGGCATCAACACCTTTCAAGTCACGGTCAGTCACGTTGACCAACTGAAGAAGGTCGTGCGGGCCTTGCAAGGCATCGACGGCGTGATTTCTGCGGAACGACAGTAGGCCGCTTTCTTTCGCGGCTGCCATTTCTGCGTTTTCCAGTCCGTACAAGCGGGTATAGTCGTCCTGACGGGAGGTTGCCTCGATGCGTTTACTTTCTTCACAAAGTCTTGGCCCGCGCGTTGGCGTCTTCGCGCTGGTCGCCGGAATGATGGCAGCCGGCCAGGCGGCGGCCGCCACGCTGGCTTTCCCCGAGGCCGAGGGCTTCGGGGCTCTGGTCACGGGCGGGCGCAAAGGCCAGGTGTATCACGTCACCACCTTGGCCGATTCTGGAACCGGATCGTTTCGCGATGCCGTCAGCCAGGGCAACCGCATCGTGGTCTTCGATATCAGCGGCGTGATCAAACCAACCGACGTCATCGTCGTCGGTGGCGACAACATCACCTTGGCGGGCCAGAGCGCCCCGGGCGGCGGCATCACCATCTATGGCAGGGAAACCAGCTTCAGCAGCCGAACCAACATCATCGTGCGCTATCTGCGTTTTCGTCAGGGCATGACCGACACCGCGGGCAGCGCACAGAAGACCGTCAACATCACCGACGGCCAGAACATGATCTTCGATCACGTTTCCGTGCAATGGGGACGCTGGGACAACTTCGGCATCACCGGTACCAGCAGCACCGTGACCCTGCAGAACTCGATTGTCGGCGAGGGCATGCCTCCGCAGCGCTTCGGCTCGATCATTGACTCCGCCCAGGACATCACCATCGCCCACAACCTGTGGATCGACGACGAGAGCCGCAACCCCAAGTTCAAGGCCAATGGACAGGACATCAACAACGTCGTCTATGACTGGGGCGCTGGCGGCGGGATTATCGGGGGCCACTCAGGGGCGGACTGGTACGAGGACTACATCAACAATTATTTAATTGCTGGCCCCGCGGCCGTCGACGGATTTTTCACGTTTTTCGCCAATACGGACCACGTGTACCAAACCGGCAATATGGTGGACGTGAACCAGGACGGTCAACTCAATGGGCGGGCGGTGGTCAACGCAGATTTCGCAGGTGACACGCCACCGACGTTCGAGACGGCAGCGCACAGCCAGCCTCCTGTGCCCGTCACGGTGCTCAGCGCAGAAGATGCCTACGCGCGCGTATTGGCCCAGGCCGGGACTTGCCAGAATCGGGACGCGGTGGAGTTGCGACTCATCGCCCAACTTAGCTCGCTGGGAAAGACCGGGGCCGTCATGGACGCCACGACCGGCAACGAAAGCAGTGTCGGAGGTCAGCCCGCCATGACGCAGGTAACGCGACCCGCGGGCTTCGACACCGACGGGGACGGCATGCCGGACACCTGGGAGACCGCGCACGGGCTGAACCCGAACAGTGCCAGCGACGGCAACGGCGACTACACCGGCGATGGCTACACCAACGTCGAGAAGTACCTCAACGAACTAGCCGATCTCGCTTGCCCGGCTGGCGCGACCACGCAATCCGACGCGGGCGTTCCCCAGGCGGCCGACGCTGCAAGCCCTGGCGTTGAAGCCGGGCTCCCGTCCGGAAGGGACGCTGGGCCCCAGCCCGGCCCGGACGGCGCAATTCTTGGCAACGACGCCTCCGCGTCGAGAGCGGACGCTGCCAGCGCAACCAGCGATGCGCCCGCCAGCCCAGCCAGAGATGCACCACTGCCGAGCCCCGATGCTGCCAGCCTTGCCAGCGATGTCACGGCCGCGCGCCCTGACCTGGCCATCCTGACGAGCGATGCGGCGGTGCTATCAGTGGACGCCACGTCTATTCCCGTCCTTGACACCGGACCCAGCGCCGTCGATCGCCCGATTCCGACAACTGGAGATGCCCCGATACAGGCGCCCAACAGCCCTGACGCGGGGGGGGCCGACGCAAGATCGACTGGATCCGCGACCACCGCGAGCGGCTGCAGCTGCTCGGCCGGATCAGTCCCTTCTGGAAACCATCTTGGATTCTGGTCACTAGCCGTCGGCCTGCTGTTCGTCATGAGAGGCTTGAGCCTGCGCTGGCAGCGCCGACCCTAGTCGCGGAACCTTCTCTGCATTTGACCTTGTGCTTCGCCCCTGGTAAGTGAAGCCTCCCATGGCATCGAATAGTCGTCAGACCTGGAAGCGCCGGCAGCGGCACCACGTGAACGCCGGACACAAGCGCAAGGCGAAGCAAAGCGTCCGCTCGACGAAGTCCGAGGCCGACCTGTTCGCCGGAATGGGCGCTCCTGGCGAGCCGGCGCCCAAGACAGGCGCCAAGTAGCCAGCGACGCATGGCGGCGTCGCTGCTGCGTATCCTGGCTGGGTGCGCAGAACCCTTATTGCTTTCGCCGGTGCCTTCGGCTTAGGATTTGTTCGCTTCGTTCCTGTCGAGGAATTGTCCTTGCAGACGGAGCAACTTCACCTCAGGTACCGGATGAAAACCTGCCCAATCTGTAAGTCGAAGTACCCCGAGGACGCGAATTTTTGTCCCCAGGAGACCTGTGCCAGCGCCGATGGACCGCAACGGCTCGAGTCCGTGCCTGACGCGCCCGAGCCGCGCTTCAAGCCCATCGAACGCATCGGAGGGAGCACCACGGGAGAGGTGTGGCGGGCGCTCGATGGCCAGACCGGCACTGAGGTTGCCCTCAAGCTGGTGAACCCGGCCGTGCTGGGTTCGGCGGCCACCCAAGCGCGCGCGGAACGAGAGTTCAAGCAATTGATGAGGGTTTCCAGCCCGCGGGTCGCCACCATCATCGATTGTGGCAAGTTGCCCAACGAGCGCCTCTTCGTTGCCATGGAGCTGTTTCCTTGCGAATCCCTGGCCAGCGTGTTGCGGAGTGGACCCGTGGACCTGGAGACAGCCAAGGCCATGATCGGCCAGGTCGGCCAGGCCTTGCTCGAGGCGCAGAAGGCCGGGCTGGTCCATCGGGATGTATCGCCCGAGAACGTGCTGGTTGGCCCGAACGGGGACGTGAAGATCATCAACTTCCCGCTGGCAGCACCAGTCACTGACAAGGTGGCCGGCGATCCGGCCTACGTGTCGCCCGAGCAGGCCCAGGGCAAGCCGGCCGATCAGCGTTCCAACACATACAGCTTGGCGGCCATTCTCTATCACATGCTGACTGGCGAGCCCCCATTCCAGGCCCCCACGCCGCAGGCGGTGCTCGACATGCACGTGTCAAGCCCGCTTCTGCCGCCCAGCCAGCGACGTCCCGACGCGGGGATTTCTGCCGAAGCCGACCGCCTCATCCTCAAGGCAATGGACAAGAGTTCCAGTCGTCGTCACTTGACCCTGCGACTTTTCCTTACCGAGTTGGAAGGCGTGAAGGCTGCGGCTGCGGGCGCTTCGGCCAGCGCGGCGGCCAGGCCCGCTGGCGGCGACGTGGGGCTCGCCAAGACCATGCTCTTCGCCGGGAATCAGGCCGATGTCGCACGCATGGTGGCCGAAGCCACTGCGGCCAAAGCGGCGGCCAAGGCCAAAGCCGCGTCAGCCAGCAGCGAGCCTGCTGCGCCCGTCGAGAAGGTTGCAGCCAAGCCGGCCCCAAGGGCGCCGGTGCCTTCGTCCGAACCCACAATCTCTGTGATGGAGACCATGGCCGCCGAGCCAGTAGCTTCGGTGCGACCTGCACCGGCGGCGCCGTCCAAGCCAGTCGCGGCCGCTGCCCCGCCGCGCGCGGCGACACCGGCTCCCAAGCCGCTTCCCGCCGCACAGGCAGCGCCGGCCGCGCAGCGCTCGGGTACGCCGGCGCTAGGTGGTGGTGTGATCAAGCCTGCGGAGGCTGGCAAGGCCCCGCCGCCCAAGGCTGGGGCTGCTTTCCGCGAAACCCTTTGGTTCAAGAAGGGGGACGTCGACCAGATGGTGGCCGACGCCAAGGCCAAGCTGGTGGCAGGGGGGAAGCCTGCTGCCGACGAGGCCGAGCTGCCCACCGAGGATGTCAGGCCGCTGGAAGACCGCTACGTCGATGACGGCTCTGTGACCACCGAAGATCGTAAGAAGTTCTCGCTGCGAACCGGCGGAACGGCCACAGCCATGCCAGCGGCGGCCGCCGCCATACCCGGCCAGAAGATGGACGAACGCGAACTGGTGCAAGAAATCGGACGCGGCCGACGAACGGCCATTCTGGTCGTCGCCGCCGTGGTGGTGGTGGCCCTGATTGTCGTGGTCGCTATGATGATGAAGGGCAAGGGGAGCAACAAGTCGCAGGCCAATCAGGCCGCCCCGCCAGCAGCCGTAACGGTCAGCACTCCGCCGCTCGCAGCAGTTCCTGCGCCCCCTGCGCCGGCCGCCGCGCCGACGCCGACCACGACGGCCACACCGGCAGTTCAAGCCGTCGCGCCCACGGCGGCCGTCCCTGAGAAAAAGCCAGCCGCGGCTGGGCTCGGCGCCGCAGACGACGCCGCCAAGCCCGTTGCTGCCGGCGCGGTCCCTGGCGCCGAGCAGGAGGCCTTGGCTGGCAAGAAGCCAGCCAAGGCACCCCACCGGGCCAAGGGCGGCAAGAAGAAGCACTAGCGCTATTCGTCTACGATCTGCAGGGTCAGCTTCTGCGGCTGACCGTCGCGCAGAAAATCCACGACCAGTTCCGGGACGGTGCGCAGGCTGCTCAGCACGTCGAAGGCTTGCTCCGGTTTCTCGATCGGCCTGCCATTCACCCTGACGACTACGTCGCCTGGGCGCAGGTCGACGGTCGCGTAGCAGGGATCACCGGAATACAGACGCCGGATCTCCCAGCCCTGGAAGCGGCTCTTCGCGATTCTGCGTTCCACTTCCACGCCGCCGGACAGCCAGCGTCCGATGCCCGCATCCACCACGCGAATCACCGCCGAGCGCTTCAGCACGCCCGGCTTCACAAATGCGGTGCAGGTAACTGGTTCAGGCGCGGGCGGCGGCGGAGGCTCGGCCGCTGGGGAGGGCGAGGCTGGCGCGGCGACGATTGGTGTGGGCTGCTCGCCCACCGGCACCGGGTCGATCCGCTCCGCATTGCTTGTCGCACAGGACGCGAGCAGCAGCCCCGCGAAGATCGCCCCGCCTGTGACAAGGGCAAACAAACGTCGAGCCATGTCCCCATCCTCTCATGGCATTGCCGAAGATGCGAATCGGACTGCCACAGCCGCTGCCACGGCCTTGGCAACCTCGTCGCGCGACACAGAACCGTCGAGGATCACTGTGGCTGCGGCATCGCGCGCCAGCCGGCGGTAGTTGTCTGCCACGCGGTCCAAGTAGGAATCCGCGTCGTAGCGTTCTTCGGGACGCCCGGCCAGGCGCCTGCGCTGCGCCGCCACGGCCACGGGGATGTCGAGCAAGATGGTCAGATCCGGCGGCCGAACGCCTCGCGCCAGCAGAGCCACCCACTCACGATCGGCCTCCTCGGCTTGGTAGGCCAGCGAGGACATGAGATAGCGGTCCGAAACCACGTCGAATCCTTCAGCAAGAAGAGGCTCGACCTCGCGTTGCAGGTGGTCCAGGCGGTCAGCGGCAAACAGCAGGGCCATGGTTCGTCCGTCCACGGAATCGCCGCCCGGCATGCGATGTTGGCCAAGCAGCACCTCGCGCAGGAGGCGCCCGATGGGCCCGTCGCTGGGCTCACGCGTGGACACAGCTGTCCGTCCCTGCTGGCGCAAGTGTGCGACCAGCCGTTCCGTCTGCGACGTGGTGCCCGAGCCATCAATGCCCTCCAAGACGATGAGTCTGCCGCGGGTCAAGGGTTCAACTCCTAGAGAAGTCTTCTACAACCAATCCGAGCGCTTGCCGAGTGCATGTAATCCTATACTCTTGCCCTGTGTTCTGCTCTTGCGCGAGACAAACCGTGGAACAAGAGATCGCCAGATTCGGCCTCTGCGTGACGGCGGCGTGCATTCTCGCCCTGCCGGCCTGCAAGCGCTCGGTCCAGGTGTCCAAGGCCCGACCAGCCGACGTCACCAATGCGTCTCCCCGCGGCGTCTTGTGCGTGGAGCAGCCCGATGCCTGCCTCTATTGTGTCGGCCGCGATGGCGAAGCCGCCCTTCTCGAGACGTTTCAGTCGCGACCGCGCGTGTGCGACCCCAAAGATCCCGAAGATTGCGTGGAATTCTGCTCCACACTGGCACCACCCTGCGCCTTGCCGTGGATTTCCGGACCTCACTGCGTGCTGGATTCTGAGCTGGCCTTCCGTCGGGCGGTGTTTAACCGAGACACGGGCGATCACCCCGAGGTGATCTATTCTGGCCGAGTGACAGATGAGGCCGGCCACCGGTTAGAAGGCGTGCATGTCGACATCTGGGTCGCACGCGGCACCCAGTTCACATCACTGGGAGACGAAGTTTCCGCCAAGGACGGGACCTTCAAGCTCCACCTGCGCAATGGCCCCTGGAGCTATGCCCTTCGGCTGCGGCGCACCGGACTGGCCAGCGAAATCGTCGACCGGATCGTGCCAGACAAGCTTGCCGCGTCCAGCGCCGCACCCACGCGCATTTTTCGCATGGGCGTGGAGTCGCCGGCGCGGGGCCGAGTGGTCGACGCCGAGACCGGCGCGCCGGTTGCGGACGCGCTGCTGCAAGCCGTGCGCGCACCCGAAGACGCCCTGGAGGTCAGCGAGGCCCGCTCGGCCACGGACGGGACCTTCGTTCTCGGCGGCCTAGAAGCCCACCGGTATTCGCTGCGCGTTTCCAAATTCGGCTGGAAGTCTGTCACAACCAAGAACGCGTTCAGCGCCCCGGCAAACCGGCTGGCGGTGAAGCTATCCCACGGAACCGTGATCCGCGGCATGGTCCACAACGCCGACGGTTCGCCCGAGCCCAATGCCACGGTGGCAGCGGTGCTCTCCGATGTCCCGGGCGCACCGACCCTGCCCATTTTCTGGACCACCGATTCGGAAGGGAGCTTCGCCCAGGATCATTTTGCCCCCGGCACCTACTATCTGTGGGCGCGTCGGGGCGACATGCTGGCCTATCCCCCCGAAAAGATCGAGCTTGCCGAAAAAGGCGAGGCCACCGTCGAACTTCGCCTGGACCACAAAGGCGCGCACGTGACTGGCCAGGTGATTCCGCGGCCTGGCTATCGCCTGTCATCCGACACCCGCGCGCTGCTGCTGGGCCGCGCTCCCTCGCTGGGGTTCCCCAGGCCGGCGGTGGGAGCGCTGGACCAGGACGGGCACTTTCTCGTGGCCGGCGTGCTCCCGGGACGCTACGAGCTGAGCGTTCGCGAGGGCACAAGGACGCTGACTATCGCGCAGGGTCCTCGCGACGTGGAAGTTCCTATCGACCCAGGCACCACCGTCGCACTGCCCGAACCTGTCGTGGTGAGGGCGCAGATCGCGGAGTAGGGCGGCTAGTTCAGCACTCGAAAACGATCCAAGCAGTCCGCCAGGATCTGCTGGCTCTCATTCTCGAAGCCGTAGAAGCGCACAGCCATGCCGGACACAGAATGGGTCAGGCCTTCTTTGGCGAAGTTCATGAAGTAGTGATTCTTCACTTCGCCGAGCGCGACAATCTCGGCCGAAGTGTCAGCGCTGAGGAAGGAAACTCGCACGTGGGCTCCCAACGGGAGGGGTTCGCTCATCTCGACGAAGATCCCTCCAGCCGAGACATTGCGGGCAACACAGTCTAGCTCGCCGAACAAAATCGACTCCAGCCGAACCGGGAAGACCTTGTCGAAGCGCAGGTGCTGGCGCTTCTCCTGAACGGGGTGGCAAAGCGTTCGGCTGGCGGAATCGCTGTTTCTCATGCTGACACAGTGCCATAACCCACAATGAAGTCAAAAAACCTACATGTGACCCCTAGGATTCCTGTCGTTGGATGCAACGTGACCAGTGCTAAGCGTTGAAGAATCGCGCGGTTTTTGATATCTTGATTCCCGGCGCGGGACTCGCCGTCGAATGCTTTCCAGTGAACGGACGACACGAAACGATGTCGTACCAACCCCGGGTCAGATCGAAGGCCTGGTGGTTGCGTCGGGCCGGCCATCCGCCCGACGGCCGGTGGAGTTCCTCAAAGCCGAGGGTATCAACGTCCAAGTAGCGGACGGCGCCGACCTTGCTTTCGAAGAAGTGCTCCTGCACCGTCCGAATTTGGTATTGATCGAGGCACACGCGACAGCCTCGGGCGGGGTCGATCTTTGTGCGCGCCTCAAGGCCAACGCCCGCACGCATTTCGTGCCGGTCGTGCTATGGACCGACGACAAAAGCAATGAGGCTCTCCACCTGAGCGCCGTGAGCGCGGGCGCGGATGCGGTCTTCTCCGCCGCCACCGGTATCGAGGAACGGCGCGCGCGTCTGTGGGCTCTCTTGCGAACTCAGGTGCTGTACCGACGCCAGGAGAAGAAACGCATCGTCCAGGGCACGGCCATGCGCGAGCGCCGGCGCTGGGTGGGCGGGTTGATCCACGATCTGCAGAACTCGATTGGCGCCGTGCAGGCGAATTTCGAATTCCTGGCTCAGGAGCTGGCGTCGGTCGGGCGCGTCTCTTCCAAGAGTGAGGTCGGCGAATGTGTTCAGGATTGTCGATCTCTGTTTCGTGATATGGCGCGCGGCCTGCGCACGGTGCTCGACTATGAACGGTTCGAGTCAGACCGGATCGCCTTGCGCGAGGATCAGGTTTTCTTGGCCGATCTGGCCGAAAGAGCCAAGTCCGTGATTGAGTCCTCGACGGGCACCCACAACAAGACCATCGTCGTCGATGCGGCGGCCAACCTCCAGCCCGTGCAGGGCGACCCGGACTACCTCCAGGAGGCTCTCGCGAACCTGATCGACCACGTCTTGCGCCAGCCGGGCAACCGCCAGTGCCGCATTCACGTTTCTTGCGCGGGGGGATTGACCCATGCCCGCGTGGGCGGCGATCATGACCGCATTCCCACAGACCAGCGCGCGCGCATCTTCGAGCCCTATTCCCAGGCCGGCAAGCATGTGGCCATCGGTCACGGCCTGGGGCTGGCTTTGGCAAAATTGATTGTGGACGTGCACGGCGGGACCATTTGGGTCGAGGACATCCCCCGGGGCGGATCGGCCTTCGTCATCGAGCTTCCTTCGAGCGGGCCGTCGTCGAGGCAGCGCACGACAGAATGAACGCCTCGGTGTCTCGGCTACGCCTGCCGATGGCTGCAATCGCCGCGGTGTTCGCCATACTGGTCGCGGCACGACTCGGCTGGGCTGGCAAGGTCGAGGATCTTTCCAAAGCGCTCCTCAACGATCCCAGTTTCAAGGTGCGGATACAGGCGGCGCTGCTCCTGGGAAAGCTGGGGGACAAGGGTGGGGTGGATGCCCTCATCAAGGCGCTGAACGACGACGACAAGTCGGTGCGAGCCATGGCGGCACAGTCGCTGGGCAAACTCGGTGGTGCGCCAGCCACGGCCGCGCTCAAGGCGCTGCTGGGACGCGAGCACGATTCCTTTGTCAGCACCCAGGCCAAGCTCGCCCTTTCAGCCCTTGAGGACCAGGAGGTCGACGACCGGAAGATCTTCGTGACCGTGGGCCCGTTCACCGGCGGGGTGAAGACCGTCGATTCGGCGTTGCTCGCCTCGTTGCACAGATCCCTGCTGAAGTCCCTGGAGAAACTACCCAAGTTGACCTTCGCCGCGGAGGCGCCGGCCGCCAAAGGCCGCGGCCGCCCGAACCGCGTCGGATTCTTGGTCGATGGCAACGTGTCGCGTCTGGAAGAGTCAGGCGGTGGCGCGGAGATCAGTTGCGAGATCAAGGTCATGGTCGCGCGCTGGCCGTCGCGCAGCGTGATTTTGTGGACCAGCGCCGGCGCCGCCGTGCAAGGGGGCCGGCGTGAGATCGACAAGGCGAATGCCCGGCGCGACTGCATCGAGGCCACGGCGGGTCAACTGGGTGATAGCCTTCTTGAATTCTTCCGTTCTCAAGGTGGTTAGCCGGGATCCGGGAGGAGAGACGAGCATGACCAAGCAAAACGAAAAATCCGACAAGGCGACATACGGGAGCAAGCGCAAGTTGCGCAACTACCTGCTCGACGTGGGACTGCAACTCCGCTACACGGCCTTCATCATCGCGGTGGCCGTGCTCCTGACTGGGGTTCTCGGATACAAGGTCTATCAGGCGACGCAGGAATCGTCCCGCATCGTGATGATGACCGTGCAGGCCGATCCTGTTGCTGGCGGCGAGCTCTTGGCCCGGTTCCGCGCCAACGATCGCATCGTTCTTTATGGTATGGCCGGCTTCGGGGTGGTCCTGGTGCTCTCGATTGCCGTTGCAGGAATCTGGTTGACCCACAAAGTGGCGGGGCCGCTGCACAACATCGCCACCACCTGCGCCCGCATTCGCGACGATCACTTGCCGCCTGTGCTGCGCCAGTTGCGCCGCGGGGACGAGTTGCAGTCATTTCACGCCCAGTTCGCCGAGATGTACGCGGCCTTGCGTACCCGAGCTGTCGCGGACGTCGCGACCCTCGACAAGGCCATCGCAGCCATCGAGGCCCAGCCCACGCGTTCCCCCGAACTCGACCTCGCGTTGACCGAGTTGCGTGACCAGCGCACCCGGAAGCAGCTCAGCCTTGAGCCCTACCAAGGATGAACCGGTTCACCGTGCAATGTGAGAAGAGGCCGCGGAGCGCCTGGGGTTGCGGGGCTTCTCTATGTTTTGGCGCCCAGGAAAGGCCGAAATCGTCGGGCTTGGCTAGTTGACATAATATCTGTTATCGGACATTCACGTGTCAGTGCGGATGTCCGCTGGGTGCCTGCGCTAGGCGGATTTTTCGCGGGCGACACGAAACCGAAGGCGCCAAACCAGGGTCAGCGCCTCGAAGAAAATTGAGCCCGACATCTTGGAAAGGCCCACGCGACGGTCGACAAAAAGAATCGGCACCTCGCGCACCTGAAATCCCGCGCGCAGGGTCCGGTAGGTCATCTCGATCTGGAACCCGTAGCCGCGGGCGTTGACGGCCGCCAAGTCGATGCCTTGCAGGGTCGCAGCCTTCCAGGCCTTGAACCCAGCCGTCAAATCGTGAACCCCGACACCCAAAGCCATCCTGGCGTAGACGCCGCCGCCGCGGCTGATGATCCGGCGCCCCAGTCCCCAGTTCTGGGTGCCGCCGCCGCGCACGTAGCGCGACCCCACGGCCATGTCGGCGCCCTCGTCCAATGCCTGCAGCAGCCGCGGCACATCGGCGGGGTTGTGCGAGAAATCTGCATCCATCTGCACGATGCGCTCCCAACCTTCTTCCAAAGCCTCAGAGAAGGCATGGATGTAAGCGGCGCCCAATCCTGCCTTCTGCGCCCGGTGCAACACGCGCACCTGCGGGTCGCGCGCCGCGATCTGGTCGGCCACGGCGCCCGTCCCATCCGGGGAGTCGTCGTCGACAATTTCGATGGTTGCCTGGGGCACGGCGGCCCGCACAGCGGCCACGATGGGTTCGACGCATTCGCGCTCGTTGTAGGTCGGGATGATGATGAGTGTTCGCGACAAGACGGCTCTCTACGGTGACTGGTTGTTTTGGACTAGGTATTGGGCGCGCGGCCGGCCAGCGCGGCTCGCACGTCGGATTCATCCGACCGTACCATCATTTCAATCAGTTCGCGGAAACGCACGCGTGGTTTCCAGCCCAGCGCGGCCGCGGCCTTGCTGGCATCACCGCGCAGGTGGTCTACCTCGGTCGGACGCAAGTAGCGCGAGTCGGTCTCGACGAACTTCTTCCAATCCAGACCTAGAGTTCCGAACGCCACGTCCAGCACATCCCGCACCGAGTGCGATTCTCCAGTCGCAATGACGTAGTCATCAGGCCGGTCCTGCTGGAGCATGAGCCACATGGCCTCCACATAGTCGCCGGCAAATCCCCAGTCGCGTTGCGCGTCCAGGTTTCCTAGAAACAACTTCTTGTCGAGCCCATGCAGGATGCGCGCGGCCGCACGCGTGATCTTGCGCGTGACGAACGGAATACCGCGCCTGGGGGATTCGTGGTTGAACAAGATCCCGCAGCAGATGAAAAGGCCGTAGGCGTCTCGGTAGTTCTGGCAAATCTGGTGGGCGAAGACCTTGGCGCAGGCATAGGGGCTGCGCGGCCGAAACAAGGTACCCTCGTTCTGCGGCGGCGGCGAGGAGCCGAACATCTCGCTGGAAGAGGCCTGGTACAGGCGACAGCGCGCCCCGCTTTCGCGCACCGCCTCGAGCAGGCGCAAGGTGCCCATCGCCACCGTGTTGGCCGTATAGTCAGGCACGTCGAAGCTGACCCGCACGTGGCTCTGCGCGCCCAGGTTGTAGATCTCGGTCGGCTGGGTGGACTGGATGATGCGATTGATCGAGCTGGCATCGTCGAGATCCCCGAAGACCAGGCGCAGTCGGTAATCGGTACTGTGCGGATCCTGATAGATGCGGTCGATTCGCTCCGTGTTGAAGGAACTCGAGCGTCGGATGACACCGAACACCTCGTAGCCCTTGGCTAGCAGAAACTCGGCCAGATACGAGCCATCTTGACCGGTAATCCCTGTGATCAGCGCGCGCTTCATGGCGCCCCCTTCGTCTTGAAAGAATTCATCGAGCTTTCATACCGTAACATCCTGAAATGCCGCCAGTTCTTTCCGGTTCACTTCTGTCCGCCACCGGATGCCCTGCCCGGCTCGGCTCCTGCGTCGCTTGTCTTGGCAGACAGGGCCTCGCGCAACGAACGCCGTGCGGCCACGACTTCCGCCTTGAGCGCGGTCAGCTCAGCCAACGCCTGGGTTGAATCCTGGGGTCTGGTCGACACCCCGCCGGGTTTGACGGTCGCCCCGAAGGTCGTGACCACGAAGATACGAACCGCCTCGGCGCGCTCGGCCGCAAAGGCTGCGCCGTACACATCGACTAGGTCGATCACGTCCTGCGGCGGGTGTCCGCGCAGCACCGCGGTGGCCCACGCGCCAAGCAACTTGGCCTGGAAATTCCTGAACGTGCCCAGCACCGCCGCCGGGCTCACGCCAGGCGGAAATCGATTCGAGGCCAGGGGCTCGTAGAAGGCCTCAGGCGCCACTCGGCCAGCCAGGGCACGCGACTGAGCCATGCGATAGATGACCGTGGCGGCCACGCCCGGATCGGCAAGTAAGTCCCGTGCGGCGCGCAGGGTCGTCCCGTCCTGCTGAAGGACATATCGGTTCTCGCGCACGTTGGCGAATATCTCGCGCTGGGCGCTTGAGCCCTCTTCGATCTGGACCACGCCAGCCGGCCCCGAACCTACCCTCCATTCGCGTGCGATGACTTCCATGGCGATGCGGTAGCCTTCGACGAGAACGGACGGAGGCGCGACCCCGTCGGACAGATCGCCGGCTGTGGCCACGAAATGCGCCACATACGTGGCCAGGCGACCAGCCAGGGTCTGCACCAGCGCCTTGTCGGCAGAGGGATCCGCAGGCAACCCAATCCACGGCAAGTGGAGTCGTGACTGAATGCCGCCAAAGGTCTGGGCCAAGGCCAACCCGCGGCCGTAGGGCTGGCGCTCGATCCCAAGGACGAGGCACGTCGGCTCGGCAGCAGTGCGTTGGGCAGCCGCTGAGAAACGCTGGCCGTCGGCGCTGGCCTCGCGGACGAACTGTTTGGCCAGGTAGGCAGTGCGCACCATCTCGAAGGCGAAGCTGGACTCAAGCAGCTGGGGAAGTGGTTGCACGGCCTCGTCCTTGATATCGAGACGGCGCACCACTGGAAGAGTGCCCTCAAGCTTTCCCGCGACCGGCGCGAACAAGATGTACGAATCAGCGGGCCCGAGCGGTTTGTTGGGATCCGCGCGACAGCCGGCCAGGGCCAGCAGGGCGAAACCCGCGACGAGTCGCAAGCATGAGCGCAGCATGGCGCCCTACTCTATCACCCCCTGACGCGATCACGCTGCGCTGCTGAAGCAGGCTTGGCATTGATTTGTCGAGCAAACCCACCGAACATCATATGAAGATTCTCGCGATGTCCGCACTCCGCCGCGCCAGCGCTCGCCTTTGTTCAGCTCTCGTGACCGCGCTCTTGCTCGGGGTCTCGACGCCAGCGCGCCCCGCGGCGGCTCAAGCCACCGTGGTGCTCCCGGACCTGGCTGCCCCGCCGGAACTCAGCGTGGAGGCCGCGGCGGTGTCCCTGCTCCTGCGCTCATACCTGAAACCCGGCGAGCGCCAACCGGTGCCCAGGCACGAGCTGGCCCTTGCAATCGAGGCGTTCACCGGCCGCGCGCCGCGCGGCAGCCTGACCGTGAGCAACGACCTGGCACCTCGACTGGCCGAGCAGCTGGGCGCTGACCGCATCCTGGTGGCGCAGTTGCAGTCGTCTGCCAAGCGCCTCGTGGCAACCGGTCTGATCTATGGTCCCGCGGGCAAGCGGGTCGGCCGCATTTCGGTGGGCGCGGCCATGGGCGAGCTAGCCGACATGGCTCGCCAGATCGCCCTGCGCCTGGCGCCGGCCATCGGCGCCACCGTGGTCGACGGGCCGGCCGTCGGTCTGGCTGACCTGCGTCCCTTTGTGGCGGCACAAGCGGCGTTGCTGGTCGGCGATGCAGCCGCTGCGGCGCGGGCCATCGAGGTCGCGCTGCCCAACACGGCTGCCCATCTGCCTGCGGTGCTGGACGTGCTCCGCTCCCTGGCCGAGGAGCCCAGCCTGCTCAAGCAGACGCGCGTGCAGGCGCGCTTGCTCATGGGCGAATGGGCAGCCGCCGTCGAGCTGGCTGACGAAGGACTGGCGGCTGATCCCAAGAACATCGCTCTGCGTGCGGCCAAGGCGCGCGCCCAGATCGCGTTGCGGGACTTCGACGCCGCTGAACGCGAACTCGACGCTCTCAAGGGTGTGCGTAACGTACCGGCCGTGGTGGTGGCGAGAGCCGCGCTGGCGGTCGAGCGGGGCGATTCCTTGGAAAAACGCGACGAGGCGCTGTCGTCCTTGCTGGGACGGCCGGCCTCTGAGTGGCGCGTGGCCCTGCCGCTGGTGGCCGCGTCGCCCCCCGGAACTTTTGGCCCACAGGTTGAGGCGGCCGCTCTGGCGGCGGCGCAAAAACTCGCGCCGCAGGAACCAGGTCTGGCGTCCACCGTGGCTGCGCGTGCCTTGACCGCTGGTGCAGCGGTCGGCCAGGCGGCTCCGCTCATCAAGGTCCAAGACCTGAGCACGGAACAGATCAAAGCGGTGGGCGCCCAGCTGGACAAGGTGGGCGGTGCCGACCCGGCAGCGGCAGCTCTGAGCCAGGAAATCAAGTCGCGCCAAAGCGAATCGGAGCAGGTGCGCGCGACGGCCCAAGGGCCGGAGAGACCGGTGGGGCCGCCTTCGACGCTGGCGCACAACCTGCGCACGCTCTTGCAGGAATTCGACCTCCTCTACGAACCGACGCTCACGGCAGTGACCATCGCCCCCTTGCCCGGAAGTGGCCAGCCCCTGTACTGGCCTTTCTTGGTTCGGTCGGAAAGGCTTTCAGACGGACTGATCGAGGCGCTCATGCGCCCACCCTGGGAGCTTTCTGCGACGCGCTCGAAGATCCGCACCGAGGAGATTGCGCCCAGCAGGGCCACCGAAGACGCGCTGGCCGTCATGGCACACGATATGGGCGGCGAAGCCGTGCTCATGTACCGGATCCAGCCGGCCGGACTGGCGCCCTGGGCCAACGTCGACCTGATCCTGTTCGACGTTTCCAAGCAAAAGGTCTACCGGGCCAGCAGCGCGCTCATTGGCCGGTCCACGGGTCTGGTGATGTTCAACCCCTTGGTACTCGGGTTGTGCCTGCTGGCGCTGGCAGGAACCGTGGCCTGGCTGGTGGCCCTTTCGTTCCGCGGCGCCATCGTGGTGCGCGTGCAGTGGGATCCCGATTCCAAGGAGGAAATGTTCTCGATCCTCATTTCACAAAGCAACAAGACGCCGGTGATTGAGAATCCCACCGCGTACCAAAAAAAGCTGGAATGGCTGGGGCAACGCAAACGGCGCTTCGAGGCCTGGCAGGTCGAGCGCAGCACGACCTTTCGGGGCATTCCCAAGGGCAAGTACTTCGTCCATTTGTACGGCATCTACACCCGCGGGCGCCAGGTGCTGGTTCTGAGCGAACCCTGTGAGGCGGTCGAGGTGCTTCCCCGCAAGACCGCTTTCGTGGCCTTCAACTTGGAGGCATCCGAGGCTGAGTTCAAGCTCACGGTCGTGGACGACAATGGCCCGGTGGAAGGGGCGCGCGTGTGGGTCGACCAAGATCGCGCCAAGGCAGCGGCAACGCCCAAACAGGGCAACGTCACGCTGAAGGTGCCCAAGGGCTATCACATCATCCACGTGAGCGCGAAAGGCATCCAGGTCGAGCGGCCGTATCACGTCATCAAAGCCAAGATCCACGAGATGACCATCAATTTGGTGTGGGAGCGACGCCAGGAACACGTTTCCCGTGCGCTCGAACATCAGGTTGACGACGCCCTTCCCTACCTGACCATGTCGCGCAAGGCGTCGGGAGGCGCGCCACACGCGGCGCGCGCTGCCGCCGCCACAGACTCGTCAGGCGATACGATCCAGATCCCAGCGGCAGGGCGCGATTCGGCCGGCCCCATGGTCGGGAGCCTTCAAGGTCCCCTCAATCGCCCATCGCAGATGTCGGAGACCCCGACCGCTCCGCGGCCATCGCCCGCCTCGCCCCATGCCACGGCCGCAGCAGGCAGGATGACTCTCCGGCCGCTCACCCCGCAAGCCGCCGCGCCCGACGACGCACGTGAGCCACCGTTGGATCTCAATATGCCAGTTGACCTAGAACCGGGCGCGGCACCGTCGGACCTTGACCGTCCTGTGGACCTCGTGCCCCCGGACAAGCCGCGCCGGACCCGATAGAGACGAGGGTTCGGCGCACAGCAGATGCACGTCCTATGGAGACCCGCCCCTCCTGCGAAGCCAGAGATGGGCCTGCTTCCACCGCGTGACACGCTCCCACTGCAAGGCAACGGCGTCGGGGATGGACACTGGGCAGCGCTCGTCGATGACGGCGGCCTGTGCACCCCGGAACAGCGCCTCATCGGCAGGCGGCAGGAGCGTGGCTGTCTCTGGGACGGCCCTACGATCTGCCTCGTAGGTGCTGGAAATGGCATCCAGGCCGACCTGGACACGCTTCCCGCAACCTGCGTAGACAATCGGGCCCGCGGAGCGCGCCTGCGGCGCACGGTCGGGCAGGGCCCACAGATCGAGCCAGCCCACTCGACGCCGGCCGACTCCCCAGTGCTGCAGGAACTGGTGCAAGACCACCTCGCTGGCCAGGGACACTTCCCCGTTGCGACAAAGATCGGGCCGCGCCAGCACGTGGGTGACGCCGTAGGCGCGCAACTGCTCGAAGGCCTGCGCCGGTCCCCCCACCCGACCGAGGTCTAGCCCGCCCTCCCAGCGTGGATTGTCGGACACAACCGGCCGACCGATGCCTAGCTGGATGTAGTCGTCGTGCAACAACACCACGCTGTTCTTGGGCAGAGCCTCCCTGACCTCATCGAATCCGGTGTGCGGATCAGTCCGCTGCCTGGTTTCATGGCGGAAGGTGGTGGAAAGCAGGTCAATGGCGATGGCGCTGGGCGGTCGATGTGCCATCACGTGGGTGGGAAGAAAGGGAATGTCGCCCCCCCAGATCAGTTGCATCGCCACCATCGCCACCAGTCCGAGCCGCGCTGGCCACCCCGTTCTCCAGGCCAAGGTGAACGCCGCGACCGTGACCGCCACCATCCAGGGCAAAAGTGTCTGCAGATAGCGATCCTGGTGGTAGGTCCAGAACCAGATGGCGATGCCTACCAGGGTTGCCAGCGCCAGCAGCATCGTTCGCCGGGCTCGCGGAAAGAACGGGAGCAAGACAAGACTCAGGGTGAAAAGGAATCCGAAGACGGGCAGGTCACGGTGGAACATAGGCCAGTCGTGCGGTTGGTACGCGAAGGTAAACAGCGCCAGCAGGGTCGCGCGCGCGCGTTGCCAGAACGTTCCCACCGGCGTCCACCCTGGATCGAAGGAGTACCCCGCGTGCCCGGGATACCAAGGCCGCGACGGGAAAACGCTGGCCATGAAGGGATAGATGGGATTCCGGTACCAGATCACGTTGGCCAGGTAGTGGGGCGCGCCGAAGATCACAAACGCCCCGAGCGTGGGCAGGCACAAGACCTTGGCCAGGTAGCCAAGCCTTTGCTTTCGGCGCACGAGCACGAGCACAGCACTGCCTGCTAGCAAGAGCGCGGTAGGGGCCAAAAAGTACAGGGCCTGCGACTTGGTCATGGCCGCGCCGGCCAGCATGGCGCCCAGAAGCACGCCGCGGCTGGGAGTCCAGGCGATGACGAAACGAAAAGCGGCCAAGGCAATGGGGATGGCCCAAAAGGCGAGGACATGGTCCGCCGCCACGCTCAGGCTGGAATCGTAGAGAAAGATGCCGGGGAAAAGGAAGGTCGCAGCCCAGGCGCCGCGCACCCGGCTTCTGGGCAGCAGGCGCTCGACCAGCAGGGGGATGCCAGCCAAGGTCACCAGAAGAAGAAAGAACTCGAGATGCGCCGACAGAACTATGCGTTCGGCCAGATCGAATCCAGGCAGGGTAAAGGCCCAGGTGTAGAGCCACGAGGCCAAGTGGGGTTGCGTGCCCAGAAACCAGCCTTCGGGGAAAGCGCCAATCTTCCCTGCCGCCGCAAAACGTTCGGCCATGGCCAGGTGATACCAGCGTGAGTCGAAGGCCAGATTTTCCGGTACCAGAATCGACAAGTAGATGAGAAACAGACCGACCACACCGAGCCCGGTTGCCAGCGTCGGCACAATCCCCGAGATCGGCCGCCAGCGCACACGCAGCTGTGCGAGATGCGAGCCGATTCGGCGCGCATCTCGAGTCCATCGTGGCAGGCCGACTGCCAAGAGCGCGGCGGGAATGGCCCAAAAAGACGCATGGCCGAGACCATGGCAAACGCCAACCAGAAAAATAGCGATCGCAAATAGCAGCACGCCTGCCGCGACATCCAGCAAGAGTCGCTCGCGCAAGGGCAAGGGACGGCTCCTCACCAGCAGCCCCAGCGCCGCGTGACCCGCGCTCAAACACGCGGCGCCGAACAACAGCACGCAGCCGTAGATAACGGCGAAGCGCCAGAACAGCCACTGCGATAGAGGCTGACGCTGGTTCAAGAACAGCAGGGTGAGCGTCACCGCGCCCGTTGCGACCACAAGCAAAGCCCAAGGCCGCAGACGACAGGACCACGCGCGCGGGAGCTGCAAAAGTCTGGCCCAGAACATGCGGCGCAGTGTACCCCAAGACCATGTCAACTTGACGGTCCGTCGATCGCAAGATGAGTAGCCTTCTCTTTCTCGCCCAACGAGCTTACTTACGCTAGAGGCGCAGGCAGCCCCAACGTAGCGAAAGGACGCCCCCAATTCCTGGGTCACGTTCCGCCCGGCCGGCAATCCCACCAACCCGAATGCCACGGGCAGGCACGCGGATGCGGCCGATTGGGATCGCCACATCGGACATATCCCGAGCATCCGCGACATGCTTCTGCCGTACATCCTGACCAAGGGCGCCCTCGCCGACCAGGCAGCGACGGCGGGCAGACCTGGCCGTTCTCCCCTATCCCGCAGCCCGCACTCGCGGTTGCTCGGCGCGCTCGCCGTGGCATACAGTGCGGTTGCGGCCACTGTGTTTGGCGGCGTATAGCGCTTGGTCGGCGTTGGAGATCAGTTCTTGCTTGGTCTTGCCGTCATCAGGATAGACCGCCACGCCCAGTGACAGTGTCGCCCGGAACGCGCCTTTGGTCGAGTCGTGCTTCTGCGCGCCCACTTCTTGTCGGATGCGCTCCGCAAGTTGGCGCGCACCCGCGCGATCGGTTCCTTCCAGCACCAGGGCAAACTCCTCACCCCCGTAGCGGGCCACGATATCGATCTTGCGCGCGCTGGCCTTCAAGATCGCCGCCACCCGCTTCAAGACCTGATCGCCGGTCGGGTGGCCGTGGGTGTCGTTGATTTTCTTGAAGTGGTCGATGTCAGTCAGCAGGAAGGACACGTGCATCGAATGCCGCTCGGCCCGGCCCAACATGGCGGAGAAGCGTTCCTGGAAGGTGCGGTGGTTGACCAGCCCGGTAAGCCCATCGGTGGTGGCCTGCTCTTCCAGAGCCTGCACCATGCGGCCGTTCTGCATTGAGATGGCCACCTGGTTCGCAATCACGCCCAGCATTTCGCGGCGGTCAGGAGGGAACGCGCCGGCTCGCTGGGCCGCCACGGTGAAGGTTCCCATGACTTCGTCCTTCACCAACAAAGGCAATACGTACAGCGACTCGAAACCCTTGAAGCGCTCGCGCGGTTCGAACACGTACGACCCGCCGCGATCCCGCCAGTCGCCCGCCGCAGGCAAGGCCAGCTTGTTCTTGACCACCATGGATGCGATGGAACTCGGGTCGCAGAAGGTCCGTCCCGCCAGCTCGTCCGCGCCCTCGCCCACCACCCGACTGAGCAGGTGCTGCCCGTCGGCGTTTTCGCAGGTCGCAATGGCGGCAAAGTCGAACTCGCAGGCCCCGCGCGCGCCCTCGATGGCGGCGTCGTAAACCTCGGCCAGGGTCAGTGCCCGGTTGAGCGCGGCCGAGGCCCGGTAAAAGCGCTCGTGCTCGTGCTTGGAGCGCTCGACCGCCTGGAACACGCGTTCCGACTGCACGATGCGCATCACCTGATCCGCAGCGGCGGTGAACAACTCCACTTCAGCCGTCGAGAAGGCCGCGCCTTGCTTGCGATCACCGACCAGTACCCCGCGCAGGGACAGTCCCTCGCACACCGGCACACCCAGGAATGCCGATACATCGGCCGGCCCCTGATAATAGGGCAACAGCGACGGTCGCGGCGATCCCAACACGCAGGGGTGCCGGTCCTTGATGATGGCGGCCAGCACGCCGGTGCGCGCCGAAAGCGGCCCCTCAGCAATGTGGGGACAATCGCTGGCCAGCTCTTTGAATTTCAACTTGTCGCCGGTGCTGTCCAGCCAAAGCAGGGCACAGGTCTGCAACCCCAGGGATCGCCGAAGCAGATCCACTGTGTGCAAGAGCTGCTCGCGAATGGTTTCGATCGATCCCTGCGATAGCTTTTCTTCCTCCTGGGCGCGCGTGCGCACGCGACTGTCGCTGCTCAATGCCGACGAAATGAGGCGGAAATCGCGCGCTTCTTGCCGCATGGACGCCACCTCGGCCTCCAGACAGCGTCGGCGCTCGCGTCGCTGGCGCGCCACCTCGGCGTGCAAGAAGGCCACGTTCAGCACGGCGAACACCGCGATGAAGCCCGCGTGTCCTGGGAACGCAGCCGCAGCCCCCGGCGCGGCGCCCGGGCCAAAGGCCATGACGGCTTCGAACCCAAGCGCGGCGGCGGCCAGGGGACAGCCGACCGACAGCGGATGGAAGGTCACCAGAAAACTGACCAAAGCGTAAACCAGCGGATAGAGCGGCGCCGTGATCCCGCCCACGACCGACAGAAATACATAGGTGGCCGACAGCAGAATCAGGCCCATTTCAAGATCGGAAACCATCTCGCGGGCGCGCGTGCGCCGGCGCTCGCTTGTCGCCACACGGCCGGCCAGCTTGACCAGCAAGGCTGCTGCCAACGCAGCCGCGGCCAGCCCTCGCGACCAGTCAGTCCCGGGCTGGCGCAAGTCGGGGAACCAGCCCAGCCACAAGAGCGTCCCCATGGTCCCCACCAAGGCAAAGCCCCACACCGTCTGGACAGCGCGCCGAAGCTCGAAAGCCAGACGGACGCGCAGCTTGGACAGCCTCATCGCGCCTCACCGAAATCGAAAAGGATCTCGCCTGGCTTCACCCACCCCATGTCGATGCGGGCGACTTGTTCCATCATGCGCGGATCCGTGCGCAGAGACTCGACTTCACGGGCCAGCCGCTCGTTCTCGGCGCGCATGCGGGCGTTGCGGCTCTTGGCCGCCGTGCATTCGCGCCGCAATTGCAGGTAGCGCGCGAACCCGGAACGCGCATACAGGTGGTACGGCACATAGCCGAAGGTGACGGCCAGTAGCACAGCCGTCAGCCCACGCAGAATCCAGGTTTTTCGTGACCGGGTATCGCGACGCATGACGGCTCCGTACCATCAGTATGGGGACCCTGCCCAGGGGCGCAATTTTTTGGGTAGTCAAACCGATGACGCAAACGGAGACCGACTTCTGGCAGCATCTTGACGACTTCTTCGCTTGGCATCATGATGCCTTCATGCGCACAACCCTCACGCTTGACGCCGATGTCTTCCACCTTGTGGAGGGGGAAGTGCATCGGGCGCGCAAGCCGTTCAAACAAGTCGTGAACGATGCCATTCGCCGCGGCCTCTCTCCCCATGGCGCGGGCGAGGCGCAAGCTGTCTACCGGGTTACAGCACATCACGCGGCGTTGTTGCCGGGGCTGGACAGGACCGCGCTTAACAAGTACGCCGACGAGATAGAAGATGCCACTCTCCTGGCAACTGCGCGCCGGAAGCGACGGTGATTATCCCTGACGTCAACCTGCTGGTCTACGCTCACATGAGCGGTTTCGCCGAGCACGCGAAGGCGCGGCGCTGGTGGGAGCACTTGATGAACGACCCCACGCCCGTGGGCCTTGCCGCCCCCGCGCTCTACGGTTTCATCAGGGTGGTGACCAATCCGCGCATCTTCGATCGTCCAATGACCGTCGAGAACGCCGTGGCCCAGGTGGAAAGATGGCTATCTCGCAGCCAGGTCAGCTTCCTGGTTCCTGGCCCACGCCACCTGGAGATTGCCTTCCGCCTTCTGCGCGGGCTGGGCGCGGCCGGTAACCTGACCACCGATGCGCAACTGGCTGCGTTGGCGATCGAACACCAAGCCGAACTCCACGCGAACGACGCCGACTTCGCGCGCTTTCCCCAGCTTCGCTGGGTCAATCCACTTCGTTAGGTGGACATGCCACGCGAGGATGTATTCTGGGCACAGTCGACATGAGTTTACCCTTCCATGGTCCCACCGCCGGAATTCTGGTGATCGGAGAGGAAATCCTCTCCGCCAAGGTCGAAGAAGAGAATGCCCGCTATCTTGTGCGCGAACTGCGTGAGCTGGGGGTGTCGGTTCGGCGCATTGACGTCATCCCCGACGAGATCGACGAGATTGCCGAGGCTGTGCTGGGCATGTCCAACCGCTACGACCATGTCTTCACCTCAGGCGGCGTCGGCCCTACCCACGACGATGTGACCATGGCGGCGATGGCCAAGGCCTTTGGGCTGCGCCCGGCGCGCAATCGGGAACTGGAGGCCAAAATTCGTTCGGCCATGGGGCCCAATTTCCACGAGCGCGATCTGCGCATGGCCGACATCCCGGACGGCGCGCGACTGGTGTATGGCCCTGACGGTGACCGCAATCACTGGCCGGTGGTTGCGGTGAAAAACGTTTACATCCTGCCTGGGGTGCCCGAGATATTTCGCTACAAGTTCGCGATGGTGCGCGAGATGTTCCGGGCCGGCCCCATCCTCAGTCGTGCGGTGTACACCCGCGAAAACGAAGCGGTCATTGCGGCCACCCTCGACGCGGTGGTGGCCGAGTTTCCCGGCGTGGCGGTCGGCTCCTACCCTCGGCTTGGCATGGCCGAATACAAGGTCAAGATCACCGTCGACGGCCGCGATGCTGTTCTGGTGGAACGTGCCACCGCGCGCCTAGTGGAAGGACTGGGCGCCGCGGTCGTGCGCACGGAGTAGGTGGCCATTTGACATGGGAACCCTGAAAGGGTTCCCATACCCTCCCGCGATGGTGCGCCGCCGGCGAAGCCGGCGGGCTCCCCACGCGACTATCTCTGCTATAAATCCGGCCGTGCCTGACCTACCGCCAAACGTAAAGGGAATGAACGACATCCTCCCGCCCGAGGTGTCGAAGTGGCAATTCGTCGAAGAAAAGGCGCGCTCGATGCTCGAGTCGTTTGCCTATCACGAATTGCGCACACCGATTCTCGAGTACACGCCGCTCTTCGTGCGCTCGGTGGGCGAAGACACCGAGGTGGTCGAGAAGCAGATGTACACCTTCTCTGACCGCGACGGGCAGTCGGTGTCTATGCGGCCCGAGGGCACGGCCTGCGCGGTGCGAGCGTACATCGCGCGTTCGCAATGGACCCGCGAGCCTGTGACCCGCTGGTACTACCTGGGCCCCATGTTCCGTCACGAACGTGCCCAGCGCGGCCGATTGCGCCAGTTCCATCAAGTCGGCGCCGAGGTGTTCGGGTTGGCCGCGCCTTCCGTCGACGCCGAAATGATCGCCATGTTGGTGGCGCTGCTGGCCGATATCGGAATCGAGTCTTCCGACGTCGAGGTTGCGATCAACACGCTGGGCGAGCCCGAGGAGCGGGCGAGCTATCGCGAAGCCCTGCGCGGCTACTTCTCCAATCATCTCGACAAACTGGACGAAGGCTCGCGCCAGCGCCTGCAGACCAATCCGCTGCGCATCCTGGATTCCAAGGATCCCGATATCCAGGCGCTTGCCACAAACGCGCCGGTGTTGCTCGACGTGCTGGGCGACGCATCCAAGCAGCACTTCGAGGCCGTGCGCGGCCACCTTTCGGCACTGGGCGTGCAAAGCGTGGTGGACACCAAGCTGGTGCGCGGGCTCGATTACTACACCGGCACCATCTTCGAGGTGAAGGCCAAGATCGGCGATCTGGGCGCGCAGAACACCCTGGGCGGTGGCGGGCGCTACGATCGTCTGGTGTCGTCGCTGGGCGGGCCCGAGGTGCCGGCCATCGGCTTTGGCGTCGGCATCGAGCGCGTCCTGCTGGCGCTGGCCGAGCCGGCCGAGGAATTCGAGCCGGTGCTGGCGCTTTTCATCGCGGTGCTGGGAGAAAAGGCGCAGACCTGGGCCCTGCCCGTGGCCCATCGACTGCGCCTGCAAGGCGTTCGCACCGAGATGGAGCATCGTACGGCGAGCCTGAAGGCGCAGCTCAAGCGCGCCGACGCGCTCAAGGCCCGCCTGGCGCTCATCGTCGGCGACAATGAGCTACAGAGCGGAAAACTGGTTCTGCGCGATCTCAGCACCCGGCAGCAGCACGACGTGACCGAAGCCGAGCTGGAAGGGAAGATTCGACAACTGGTGGATTTCTAGAAAAATGCTCATGATTTGAGCCGCGCCTGTGCCTTGGCGGACGTGAGCTCGCGGAGCGCGTCGGTGGCTACCCAGCGGGCGCCGCGTGCGCTTGCGTCGCCTCCTCGCTCGCCGCCAGCGTGCTTGTTGGCGGCCACACGGATCTTCCCCGCGCAAGCGATGGCAGCGGCGTTGAGCGCGCGGTTGCGCTTGCCGATATTGCGCAAGGCCCAGTTGACCGCTTTTTTGACGAAGTTGCGATCGTCGAACGCCCCACGCGCAATCACGGGCAGCAATTTGCGGTAGCGCTGGTCGCTGGCTGACTTGTCGTGGACCGCCAGGCCCGCCATCAGGGTGAAGCCCGCACGCTTCACCCATTCCTCGTCGCGCCGTGCCCACTCGACCGCCTTGGGCCAAGCGTGCTTCGTGAGGTCGAAAAGGCTGGTCGTCGCCTGGTCGCAGATGTCCCACGAATCGAAGTCGCGTGCCCATGATTCGAACTGACCTTCGGTGACCGCGGCCGGATCGTCGACAAAGCAGGCCAGCAAGCGCGCCTCGTGGTTTCCCGTTGCCCAGAGCGAAAGCGCCAGCGCGTGGTCCGTACCGAGACGCTTGGCGATCCTGCGCAGCTCGTAGATCGAGACACCGAACGCGTTCTCGACGTTGATTCCGTAGCGAGCCATGCCCGCGCGGTCCTTCTGGCTGCCCATGGACCGCAGCTCGGCGAGAATTTCCGCGGCGCTCTTGTCGGTCTTCAAGCGCACCTACGACCGTCGAATTCTCGACGACACCTCGAGCACCGCGCGGCCGTGGCGGAAGACGCGCACGGCGCCTGATGTCTGCGACACCACCACCGCAATGGCCTCGGTCTCGTGCGTGATGCCGGCGGCGGCCATGTGGCGCGAGCCCAGGCCCAGCGGCACGCGTACGTCCTTCTCCTCGAAATTGAGGTAGCGGCCGGCAGCCAGCACCACGCCGTCCTCGCGCAAAACGAAGGCGCCATCGAGCACGGCAAAGGCGCGCAAAGCCCGGCACACTTCCGGGCTCAACATGTTGCGCTCGTCCTCCGAATAGCCCTGGAAGGGGTTGAGGCTGAGCGGACGCGACTGCTCCATGACCTTGTTGGAGTCGCCGATCACGAAGAGCGCCCCCACCGGCCGGCCTTCCCAGCCCTCCACGCCGATGGTGACCGCCAGGCCGATAAGCGCCTCCAGAATTTCAGGCTGCACGCCTTCGGTGCGCAAGAAACCGAAGCCCACGTCTTCCTCGTCGGGACCGACGTTGACCACCAAGATGGAATCGGGCTTGCCCACGGGCCGCGCCGAAAGCAGCGCCACCACCACGTCGCCCTCGGCGTATATCCCGCGCGCGATGCCGCTGACCAGCGCCAGTTTCAGCTTCTCGGGTCGCCCCAGGTCGTACTGAGGCAACGGAATCACGGGCACGCCCGTGGCCTCGACCACCGCGCGCTGGGCCTCGCTGACCACGGCCTGCACCAGCTTCTTGCGCGCCCGCGGCTTGCCGCGGAAGACCTCCTCCGGCAGCGGAATGTCGCCCACGTACAGCAAATGGTCGAAGGTTCGCTTCTGCGCCAGCGACACTGCGACCTTGATCAGTTCCAAGTGATTCTGACTCGCTTTTGCCATGACGTTGCTTCTGTCTCCTGAACCGTCATGCTACGCCAGCTCGCGGCGCGCGGCTAGCTCTCGAATCCGGCCACGAGCATACCTAACGGCGTGACTCGGTTCGGTCTCGTCCGGTTACCTGGCCGCGCTGGTCTGTAACCAATTCTATGAGACGCAGTTCGGGCAGCCGTGCCACCACCTCGTCGAGATCCGGGGCCTCCTCGCGCCGGGCCAGGCCCACGATGGACTGGCCACCAAAGCGATACGCCCCGGCGGGCGGCAAGGGCGGCCGTGCCAGCAGAAAACGAGCGCGATCCGCCAGCGCGTCGGGCATCCACACGAATGAAGCGGGAACATCGGGAATCACCAGCAGCGGGTGAGGCAAGCGTCCGGCCGACGACGTGAGCTTGAGCGCCAAGTCCAGGTCTTTGACCCCGTTTCGCACGAGAAAGATCGTGTTGCCAGCCTGTGCGCCCTTGGCCACGGCATCGCGGGCCGCAGCCAAAACCGCGCGGTAGCGGCGAACTTCGGACATGCGGTTGCCCGTCGAGCCCAGACCTATCGCTGCCAGCAGGGCGATGGCGACCACGACGACCGCCGACCCGCGCGCCTCTGCAGCCCAGGCCAGCATGAGCATGAGCCCCACCGAGGGCAGATAATAGTAGCGCGCACCCACCAGCCAACCGGCAGCCGGCAACGGCAGCAAGGCCAGCAGCGTCCACAGGACGGGGAACCAAGCGCCTGCACGCAAGACAGACACGCCGGCCACAACCAACGCTCCGCCGCCCAAGAACCATGCCAGAACCTCGGGAAGGGGCCCATAGGCCGTCACCGCGTGAACCAATCCCGCGGCCATCTGCAGGCCTCGGCCCCACCAGGGGGCCACCGGATCATTGGTGCCACCGAGGCCCCCCAACACCGCGAAGCGGGCAGCCAGGTACGCGATCGCCACAATAATGTGCGGAACCACGGGCACAACGCATCCCCGAAGAAACTCTGTGAACTCCTTTCTATTCCCGGTGCTCTCAGCGAGAGGCGGCCGCCGAGTTGAAGCCGCCCACTTTGCCGCCATCCCGAGCAGCGGTAGCACCAAACCGGTTTCCTTCGAGAAATACGCCAACGCAGCCAGAGCCACCGACGCCACTTGCCAGCCTAGTCGCGTGGGGAGCCGGCGAGCTTTGCTCACCGCGCACCATCGCGGGAGGGTATGGGAACCCTTCCAGGGTTCCCATCTCAGTGGCGTGCGCAGCAGGCAGACCAGCGCAGCCAAGGTTGCCAGCGTGGCCAGAAGATCGGTGCTGGCGGCAAACCACAGCGCGGCCTCGCGCTGGGCCGGCGCGACCAGGAAAAGCGCCCCCGCGATCAACGAAACCCGTAGCGAGAACCCAACCCCGCGCCCGAGCGCCACCAGCAAAGCCGCACTCCCCGCGTGCAGAAGAAAACCAGCCACGGCAAATGGCCACTGCGCCCCCTGCCCCACCCGATTGAGCAGCCACCACAGCAGCATGGGCAGGGGCCGGTAGTACTCGCCGCCGTGCATGTCGCGCACGAAGGCGACCAGCGGATGGGGTTCCAGCCGCGCGAACGCGAGAAACAGGTAGTCGTCGCCCACGAAGGTGGTAGCAGCAGCGAAGTCCCAGGCCACCAGGCCCAGCAGCAAGGCCGCGGCGACGACAATCTTTGTGCGCATGCCAAGCGCAATGTCACCACAGAGCGCCTGCCGCGCCCAGGAGAATTGCCTGACCATTTCCGTGGCAGTGCTAGCATCGGCGCATGTCGACTTCCAAGTCACAGTACGTGTACGACCGCCTCGACGAGCTGCACTGTCCGTCGTGACCACGAACGCAACCCTGCCGCCCGTCCCCCCTGCGGTCGAGATTCGCTTTCGCTCCGGCACCCTTGAAATCGCCGGCGTGCCGGCGGGTTTCGTCGCTCTGCCATCGGCGTGTGCTTGGGACGAGCGCACCGCCTGCTTTCGCGCACCGGCTGCGTCCTATGCCGACGTGATCAAGACTCTGCGTCGGCTGAAGTTGGCGTACCTCGACCAAGCTCGACGGTACGAGACCTTGACCGCAGGTGCGGTTGTCCGGCGCGAGCCGCGCCCCTATCAGAACGAAGCGCTCGCCGCGTGGAAAGCCGCCGGCGGGCGCGGCGTCGTGGTCCTGCCCACAGGCGCCGGCAAGACCCTGGTGGCCCACATGGCCATCGACCTTCGCCGCCGCAGCACTTTGGTGGTCACACCCACTCTCGATCTGGTACGGCAGTGGCACGACGGCCTGGTGGCCACCTTCGGTGGGCCTGTGGGCCTCATCGGCGGCGGCGACTACGACCTGCGGCCGCTCACCGTCACGACCTACGACTCGGCCTACCTGCACATGGAAAATTTGGGCGCGCGCTTCGGCCTGCTGGTGTTCGATGAATGCCACCATTTGCCCAGCGCCAGCTACTCGCTCGCCGCGCGCCTGGCCTTGGCGCCGTTTCGTCTGGGGCTGACCGCCACGCCCGAACGCGATGTCTGGACCTCGCGCGGCCGGGTACCCGAGGGCGACGGCGACACCAACGTGCTGGACGAGCTTGTCGGTCCCATCGTCTACCGCAAGGACATCGTGTCTCTGTCCGGCGACTACCTGTCGAGCTACGAAACCGTGCGCGTGGTCGTCGATCTTTCGCCCGCCGAGCGCAGGGAATACGCGGCCGAACGCGCCCTGTATCGCCAGTTTCTCGAAGCCAATGGCATCTCCATGGCCAGCCCGCACGGCTGGACCGAGTTCATCATTCGGTCGTCGCGCAACGCCGAAGGTCGGCGCGCCTTCGAGGCCTACCGACGCCAGCGTGCCATCGCGTTCACCGCCCCGGCCAAACTGGACTACGTGGAACGGCTGCTGCACCAGCATCGCCACGACCGCGCCATCATCTTCACCCAGGACAACGCCACCGTGCACCTGGTGGCCAGGCGTTTTCTCCTGCCCGCCATCACCCACCAGACCCGGGTGAGCGAGCGCAGCGAGATTCTCGACGGCCTGGCCAAAGGTCGCTACACCGCCATCACCACCTCCAAGGTGCTCAACGAGGGCGTGGACGTTCCCGAGGCCAACGTGGCCGTCGTCATGTCGGGCAGCGGTTCGGTGCGCGAGCACGTGCAGCGTCTGGGCCGCATCTTGCGCAAGCGCGACGGCAAGCAGGCCATCCTGTACGAACTTGTCGCGGGCGGCACCAGCGAGACCTTCACCAGCCAGCGGAGGCGCGAACACATTGCTTACCGCTGACATGGTTCACGTGCGCCGACGCGGCGACCGGCTGGTGGTCGTGCCGGTTTCCGAGACGGAACGTCCCCGCGCGCTGGAACTGGCCACCGCCTATCTCGACTTGGCGCGCGCCCACGTCGGTCAGTCGCGCGGCGCCTTGCTCGATGCTTGCGGCTCGGTCGATGCGGACGCGCGCGAGCAGCGGCTGGCGCGCGGTCTGTTGAAGCTGGTTCTCGACCGCTGCGAATTCGAAGAGGACGCGGCTCTCGACCCGATGGAGCTGCGCCGTACGCTCTTCACTCGGGCCGCTAGCGTGCGAGGCGAGGCCGAGCACGCCGCCTTTGATCGCGCGACCGTGATCGCATCGCTGGCGACTGAGCGCGGGCTAACCAGCGACGAAATCGAGCGCGCGTTGTTTGCCGACCTGGCCGATGCCCACATTCTTCGCGAGGCACGCCTGGGTTCGCCGCCGAACCTACTGGCCGAGCACCACCTCGCACAACACCAGGCGGTCCTGCTGCGCGCGCTGAGCGTATGCGCCACAGTGTGGAGCGCGGCACCCGACAGCTATCGTTACCTGTTCCGCAAGCTCAAGTTCCTGCGTCTGCTCCATCGCATCGAAGCCGTACCCAAGCACGCCGGCTATCGCCTGCACATCGACGGCCCCTACAGCCTTTTCGAATCAGTGACCAAGTATGGGCTTCAGCTCGCGCTGGCCTTGCCCGCGCTGATGGCGTGCGACCGCTGGGCCATCGAGGCCGACCTGCGCTGGGGTCGAGAACGCCGGCCCCTGCGCTATGCCGTGCGCGGCCCGCTCGCAGGAGCGTTCGTCGACGGGGACACCGCGCCCGATCGCGGACATGCGACCAACGAGCTTCCCGACGAAGTGGCCGCGCTCCTCCACGAGCTGTCTGCTCTGCCGGGCCCCTGGCGGCCAGCCTTGTGCAACACGATTCTCGACCTCCCGGGTGTGGGTCAATGCGTGCCCGACCTTGAGTTTGTGCATCAGGAGAGTGGGCAGACCGTGTATCTGGAAGTCCTGGGGTTCTGGAGTCGCGACGCTGTCTGGAAGCGCGTCGAACTGGCACGCAATGGGCTGCCCCAGGCTGTGGTCTTTGCCGTCAGCAAGCACCTACGCGTCAGTGAGGCGGCGCTCGACGAAAAATTGCCCGCTGCGCTCTACGTCTACGCCCGGGTGATGAACGCTTCCGCCGTGCTCAGACGCGTGCAGGAAGTCGCCACCCGTGCTGAGAATTCCACCGCTGCCTGATGGAGCCCGCGGCTGCGTACTGCTAGTCTCAGATTACTCCCTCGGAGTTTCCATCATGCACATGTTCGCACTTCGCACTTTCGCCGTGTCGCTGATGCCGCTGCTTCTGGGCTGTGCCAGCAAGCCGACCGCTGGCGGCCCTGGAAGTTATCGCGGCGTTCTCGTGGGTGTAGGAGAGACGGGAACGTTGACCGTCGCGGTTACAGGATCGGCCGGCGGCCAGCTGCCGGCTAGCGGTGGGCTGGTGGACGTGGACGGCACGACAGCATCGCTTGTGGGGATGCTCAACCAGGACAGCGCCAGCCTCTCGCTCTCGTCGACCACGGGCTACCAGCTGGGCGGCGACTCGCGACCGGGATACGTCCTCGGTGGGTATCGGGGTCCGGTGTGGGACGGACAATTCGCCTTGCTTGAGCAGCCCGATAGCGGCGGCTCGGTGAAAACTTTCTGTGGAAGTTATGTCTCAAACACCACGGCGGGCGCTAGCCCGATGCCATTCGCCATCGCGGCAGTGGCCGGCGGATCCGCGTTTTGCGTAGGTTACAATTTCGCCTGGTTGGGCTCCATGGACGCTGACGAATACGTGTCCTGCTCAGTCGGCACCGGTCTGTTCTATGGGAACGCGAATGCCGACGCTGGAAACCAGTGGGGGACAGGCACCGAGGACGGCAACAGCGGCACCTGGTCGGTTGTGCCCTGTGGTGCCGACGCGGGCGGTGGCCCGGATGGCGGGGCTAGCGGCGCCTCCGACGCCCCGGTGGACTAGACTTCGCCTAGCTATAGCGGCTGCGCACCAACGCCAGCACCGCATCCTTCGCGCAATGTTCGCAGTAGCCGAACCGCGATCGCAGCGTGTCCAGGGTCCGTCGCGATGCCGCCGCCGCATCCGGCGCCATTCGGCTCGGTCCGTCGACGAGATAGACCAAAATGTCCTCGTTGATCTTGCGCAGCACCTTGCGGCGCTCGCCGAAGAACGCCTCGCGCAGCTCGGCCAGGGGCCGCGGAAAAATCTGCTCGTAGTCAGGCTTCTGGTCGCGATGGTCCAGGGACCACGCTCCAATCTTGGCGATGATGGTGCGCCGAAAAGCCGCCGCGCCCCCGTCGCCCGACTCCACGTGCAGCGCACGCTCCACCTCGGCCATGAGGTCCTCGTCGGCCTCCTCGTCCTGGCCGGTCAGAGGGTTGTGGTACTTCTCGTGCTTGACCCAACAGGATACCTGGGCGAGATAACGCTCGAACTGTTCGAGATAGCGTCGTTCGTCGACCAGACCCATCGAGGTGCGCACTTCGTCGTCGATGCGATCGATCAAGCCGTCGTGCACTTGGCCAATGAACTTGGCGTTGTCGTGAAAGCCCCCGGGCAAAGTTTCCTGCCGCAGGAACTCGTAGACGCTCACCGCGCGCACCAGTTCCTCCAGTTCCTCCAGCACAGCGAAAGGCGACACGCATTTCCATTTCGCGCTCTGGGCCGCGTTCATCAGCAACAAGGTCATCTCGCGCGGCGAGGCGCCTGAACGGCCTTCATAAAGGGGGTAGCTGTCCGATTCGTGGGCGATGGTCTCGACGCTGGCCAGCAGCTGCTTCTGCTCGTCCGGTGAGAACGTCTCCGGCACCTCGCCCGCGTAGAGCCGCGCCTTGTCGCTGGGGCTGAGGCGGGCCACCAGATCAGCCAGCCCGTCGGAGTATTTTTCAGGGTTGGGCTTTCTCATGCGCGTGAGCACCGCCCACAGCGCCGCCACCCAGGTCACGTGCGGGGCCACATGCCGGTCCGCATGCGCGCCCATCGCCTCGTTCATGCGCGCGTCGTAGATCTGCCGCTCCATCCGATGGTCGAGCAGGTAGGGCGCGCGCACCAGTTCCATGCGCCCCTTGAACGATTGAAACTCGGGACTTTCCTTGAACGCGGCCAGGTAGGTTTCGTTGGCCGTGGCCAGGAACACCGTGTCCACGGCGATGCTGGCCACCTCCAACGACGTCATTCCGTCCTCCACCACGCCCAGCAGGTACTTGAAGGCATCGAGTGGTCGTTTGAGCAAGTCGTCGAAGTCCAGCAGGCCCCGGTTACCGTCGACCAGCTCGCCGACAAACTCGAAGAGCGTGAGCGATTGCAGCGCGGGTGGCAGGGTGGCGAGCGATCGGTCCATGGTCATCTGGCGCACGCGGGCGTCCACCGCGAGCTGTGGCTCGACTGTGGCCAAGGCCTGACGATAGCGTCGCGAAACGAAAAACCGCTCCACCTGCACATGGCGCAACACCTTGTCGAAATCGCCCTGGTATGAGACCAGCAGGGCCTCGAAGATCTGACGGTTGCGGTGCGAGAGATCGCCGTCGAGCAACGCCCGCGCCGGCCGAAGACCAGCCGCGATCTGGTCCTTGAGCTTCTCCTCGATCCACGCGCGCCGCCCCTCGTGCGGCAAGAGCAGGATGGGATGGTCGCGCAGCTCGTCCACGATCTTCGATTCGACCAAGTCGTCCTCCAGGTACGCGTAGCTTTCGCCTACCGCCTGACGGTCAGGCGACGGGCCCCCGCCAAAGCCGATGCCACCCTTACCAGTGCGCTGCGAGGGAAAGATCCAGTTGAAGCGGTAGAGCGCGCCCTCATCCAGCGACGAGTAGTGCTCCATGGCCCGCTGCAGGCACGAAACGAACGTCGACTTGGCGCTGCCATTCGGGCCGTGCAGCAGGATGAGCCGGTTGCTGCGTCCCTGACGAGTGAAGTTCGATAGCAGGCGATAGACAGCGGCCTGCACCTCTTCCTGGCCCTTCAGGCTGTCGCGGCCCTGGTCCCAGGGGCAGTCGAAGAGTTGCCAGTGTGTGAGCGCCCCGCGGGGCCCACGCGCTGTGGTGGTGCCGTAATGATCGAAAACGTCACGCAGGTACTGGGCTGCCGAGCGTACCTGGCGGGGCATGTCGACCTCGAACAGGGTCAGATACTCGGCGAAGGACATGACCCGCCGGTTGCGGGCATAGGCCTCGCGCATGTCCGCGGTGATCTTTCCTAGCCAGGCCTTGGCATCAAACGTCGAGGACATCGCGCTAAGAACCTAACACGTGACCCTTCCCCTCGCACGAATGCGGCCCAGTTTCCCTTAGGCGAGTACCTGCGGTATAGAGTCGTCCTGTCACTCCATGAGAAACATCGTCTGGCCTATCCTTGTCCACGCCCGCAACGCCCTGGTCATGCTCGCCCTGTTCGCTCCGGCGACCACCGTGGGTGCGGCCGACCCCAAGCACGGAAGCCCCGCTTCCAGCCAGGCAGCGGCCGACGACACCAGGCCCCAGTCGGGCCCCATGGCCGAGCTGAAGAAGTCCGACGGCGCGCTCAAGAAGCTGTTCGCCCGCCGGCCGCCGTCGTGGTCGCCTGAGTCCGACGCCAAGCGGGGCGAGATGCGCAAGATCGTGGCCGGCTTCCTCGACTTCGAGGAGCTGGGGCGGCGCTCTCTGGCACGACACTGGGACGGCCTGTCGGCCAAGCAGCGGACGGAATTCGTGGCAACCCTGCGCGACCTGATCGAACGCAGCTACATCAAGCAGGTCCACGGATCGCCGAACTACGACCTGGCTTTTGACAAGGAAACCATCGACGGCAAGGAGGCCGACGTGACCGCCACCTTGCACAGCATTACGCGGGGCAAGAAGGTGGACGTGGCGATTGAATACAAGCTCCTGGCCAAAGAAGGCAAGTGGCTGGTCTACGACGTCATCACCGACGAGCAGAGCATGCTGGAGAACTACCGGGCGGAGTTCGGCAAGATCATCAACAAGGAATCCTTCGATGCGCTTATGAAGCGCATGAAGAAAAAGTTGGAGGAGAAGGGTGACTGACGGAGCCGTACCCACAGGATCCGCTGACGACGCGCGCCCAATGTGACAAACTGAGTCCTACCCGTGCGTAGTTTCACCCTGCTTCCCCTGTTGCTCGCCTGTTTGGGCGCCGAGACCGCGCTGGCGCGGTCCAAACCCGTCCCAGAGAACCCGCCAGCGTCGAATGGCAAGAAACCGGCCGCCGCGCGCGTAGCCGGCGGGGTCGCGTCGAATGGTGATCGCGTGGCGGAAGCCGTCGCGCCGGTCGCCAAGCCGCCGGACCCGCCTGCGACACCCGCACCCCAGCCTGCCCCGCCGCCCGCCAAGAAGCCGGTCGCGACGCCGGCTGTGCCCGTCGTGCCGGCACCGGCCGTGCCCGTCGCGCCGACGCCGGCCAACGCACCAGGCGCTGCCATGCTCCTGCCCCCGGTGTTCAGCCATCCCGATACGCAATACCCGACCACCGCGCGAGTCGCTGTTACGGAATTCCAGGTGACCGGAGAGGACGCTTCGCGTGCCCTGGCCATGCGCCTGCAAGATGGGTTCGTGGTGGGTCTCACCCGCACGGCGCCCATCTACGTGCTCGATTCTGTCGATGTCGCGCGGTACATCGATATCTTTCCAGAGCTGCAACAGTGCGAAGGTTCCATGTGCATCAAGCGCCTGGGCCAGATGCTGGACGTCAGCCACGTCGTGCGTGTCACCGTCTCCGTGACCGGGAACAGCTACGACATGACCGCGCGCCTTTTCAGCACCGAAAGTCTCTCCCCCGCGGGCGTGCCCATCGACACCCAGACCCGGTTCTGTCCGGTGTGCACGGTCGACGAAGCCCGGCAGAAGATCATCCAGCTTGGTGACTCGGTCAAGAACCCGGTCGAGGCTTGGTTGGCCCAGCAACGCCCACCGCCGCCGCCACCCCCGCCACCCTCGTCATGGCGCCGTCCTCTGGCCGCCGGAGGCATCGCCCTCGGGTTCGCCACCGTGGTCGCCGGAGGCGCCCTGCTGGCCAATGTCGGTCACGATACCAAGAAGTGGCCAGCCGTGGCCGGGGCCCTGATCGGCGTTGGTGCCAGCGTGGCCGTGCTCAGTTGCTACGTGCTGATCGCGCCGGCACCCGACGCCGGGAAACCGGCCCTCAAGGTCGCGCTCGGGCGACGTTTCTAGCTCACCGGCGCGCCCAGCTCCTGCAGCAGCTGGGAAAAACTCGGAAACGAGGTCGCGATGTCCTGGCTGGGCACCTCGGTTGCCTCGGCGGCCACCAGCCCCAGGATGGCGCCTGCCATGGCAATGCGGTGATCGCCATCCGGCCGCACGCGGCCACCCTGAGAGGGACGGCCTCCTGTGCCGACCACCAAAAACCCGTCGGAGGCCTCGCGCACGGTCACGCCGGCTCGCTGCAACTCGCGCGCGATGCAGGCGATGCGATCCGATTCCTTCACGCGCAGTTCCCGCAGGTCGCCGAACTCGGTGGGTCCCTCGGCCAGAGCCGCGGCCACGGCGAGCGCCGGAATCTCGTCGATAGAACGCAGGGCCAGCTCCCCCGTCACCGCGGCGCCACGCAGCCGCCGGTCGCTCCACCGCGCGCGCACGCTGCCGACCGGCTCGCCCATGGCCTGGCCGGTGACCGTGATCTCCAGGTCGGCTCCCATGGCGATCAAGGCATCGAGCACGCCGGTGCGGGTGGGGTTCAGCCCCACGTTCTCGACGGTCACGTCGCTGCCGGGCACGATGAGCGCCGCGACCAAGAGAAACGCCGCCGAAGACAGATCGCCGGGCACGCTCACTGGCCCGGCGCGCAAACGGCCGTTCCATGCTGTGGGATCCACCACCACGCGTCGTTGTTCCGGTTCGGCGCTCACCGGCGCACCCAGAAACCGCAACATGCGCTCGCTGTGATCGCGCGATAGCCCCGGCTCGGTAATCACGGTCCGGCCGCGCGCCTGTAGCCCAGCCAGAATCAGGGCGCTCTTGAGCTGCGCGCTCGCTACTGGAAGCTCGTACTCGATGCCCTGCAAGGCCCCGCCGCGCACCGTGAGAGGCGGAAACAGATCGTTGAGATGGGAACCCTCAGAGGGTTCCCATGCCCTTCGGCCCCCCACCTGCCACCCCGCCCCGCTCGCTTCGCTCGGCCTCGCGCGATGGTACGCCGCCGGCAGGGCCGGCGGGCTCCCCACGCGACTGGGCCGGGTAGTTTCTTGCCGGCCTTCAATGGTCGCGCCCATGCGGCGCAGGGGCGTGGCCACGCGGGCCATCGGGCGGCGAGACAGCGACGCGTCGCCGGCCAGGGTGGAAACGAAGGACCGGCCCGCCAGCAGCCCGCAGAAGAGACGCATCGTGGTGCCGGAATTTCCGCAATCGAGATGTGAAGCCGCTTCGCGCAGACCGGCCAGGCCAACTCCCTGGACACGCGCGTTCGTGCCGGCCTGATCGATGGGCACGCCCAGCGCGCGGAGGGCAACCATGGTGCTGGCATTGTCGCCGCCCAGGCCCAGACCGCTGATCTCCACCACGCCGTCAGCCAGCGCGCCAAACAGCAGGGCCCGGTGCGAGATGGACTTGTCCCCAGGCACGCTCACCTTGCCCCGGAGCGCGGGGCTGCGGCTGATGCGCAGCAGGGCTTCCGAACTCTGATTTGGCTGCTTCATCTCAGGTTTTCTTCAGGAGTATCCGCGCCTGCGGTGCTGGCCCGACGGTGCGCAATCTGGTCCGCCACCAGCGCCATCCGCTCCGCGATCTCTGCGCGCTGATCCTCGGGAATGCTCAGCCTTCCCTCGACCCGGTTCTCTCGCGCGCCGAGGCGGACGCCGTCCAGGATAGATTGCAAGCCCAGTATCAAGATCAGCGGGCGGTTGCGCTGTTCGCGCAGCGCCGCCGACAGACGGGCAGCCAAATCCATGGCCCGCTGATGAGTCGACAGAAGCCCCACCATCGCCACATCCAGGTCACGGCCCAGGTCGAGGCGCGCCCCAACCTGTTCCAACGTCCCGCCTTCGCCCATATCGGCCTCGATCTGCGTGCGCATGGTCGGACTGAGCCGCACGGCCGCGGCCACTGCCGGCAGGCGCCGCGATGGGCCCCTGCCCTCACGAAGCACGGTCTGGAGCGCGGCCAGCCACGACTCGCTGCCGGCGCTGCGGGCCAACCCAAGACCACAGTCGATGGTGGCACGAACCGCCACCAGCGGACCGGAGACCACGGTTCGCTTGGTGAGAAAGGCGATGGCCTCCTCGCCTTCGGTCAGCACGGCCGCACCTCGGTAGTCGGACGATGTGGACTGGGGATGCTGGCGCCGGAATGCCTCGCCAAGGCGCTCGCGATCCAGGCGCCCCTGCGCAAGCAGAATGCTAGCACCCTCGCGCAAGAGAGGCACCGTCACGTAGAGCAGACGATCCACATCGTCCACCTCGTCGAAGCCACGAGCGCGCGACCGCGCAACGCGCTCCTCGGGGGCTGTCTTGTACAGGGCCGCCTTGGTCCAAGCCGACTCCCGCAGTTGGGCCATGTCGGCCCAGACCAGGAGCTCCGCCTCGGCGGGGGCCAAGGCCCAAAGATCATCGTCGTCCACGGCGGTGCGTGCAACCGCCGCCACGGCGGCCGGGCCGGGCGAAATCGGGGCGGCGCAGGCCACAAGCAGCAGGGCGCTCAGCACGCCGCCTGGCAGGACATTTCTGGAGATTGCAACGCCCACGTTCACTTCACCAACCGCTGGCGGCACGCCTGTCCCAGGGCCAGCGCCGCCTCGAGCGCCGCCGCATCGCCGCCCGCCATGGCCGCGCCGATGGTGCCCACCCGTTGCTCCAGTTCACGCACCAGCGGCAACAGATGCTCGCGGTTGGCGAGAAGAATGTCCCGCCAGACCTGCGGGCTGGACCCAGCCACGCGAATCGTGTCGCGCAGGCTGGTGGTGGGCCGGCCCAGCAGGGCGTTCGACTCGATCAACGGGAGCGAATCGCTCAGGCTGGCGGCCAAGGCGAAAGCCGCCACATGGGGCAAGTGACTGACCGCTGCCATCAAGTGATCGTGCAGCGACGGCTCGATGGACGCCACCTGGCAGCCAAGGCTTTGCCAGAACGAGGTCGCGGCCCTGGTCGCCTCCGCGCTCGTGCGCGCACTCGGGCACAGGAAGCACACCCGTCCGGCGAATATCTCGGGGTCGGCGGCGCCCACACCCACATGCTCGGCCCCGGCCATCGGATGGCAGCCCACGAACCGTCCGCCGGGCAAGGCCGCATCGGCTTCCAACACGATCGACTGCTTGACGCTGCCAACGTCGATGACGGTCGCTGTGGGCGCGAGCTTCCCGGCGATGCGACGAAGCAGTCCCGCCAGACTCAGGACCGGCGCGGCCAGCAGGACCAACGACGCTCCGGCCACGGCGGATTCGGCACTGTCCGCCATCTGGTCGACCACACCGCGCGCCAGGGCCAAGGGACCAGCCTTGGCGTCGACATCGTAGCCGGTCGCCGAGCCGACCAGCCCCGCCCGTCGTGCGGCCAGAACAGCAGAGCTGCCGATGTAGCCGACGCCGATGAGTGCCAGACGCGAAAATGGAGCTTTGGAATCCACGCAGCAGACACTACCAGGTTACGCGGCCGAAGTCGGCGGGCGACTACTGACATGGGAACCCTGAAAGGGTTCGCTCCGCCCTTCGGCCCCCCACCCGCCACCGCCTCCCCGCTTCGCTCGGCCTCGCCAATCCCTCCCGCGATGGTGCGCCGCCGGCAAGGCCGGCGGGCTCCCCACGCGACTAGGTCGCGCGACTAAGTCGCATCGCCCAACAGCGCGTCCAGTCGCGTCTTGTCGAATCCCACCATCAAGCGCCCGCGCACGTCGAGGATGGGCACCCGATCTGCTGGAATTCCCAAGCGCGAAGCCTTCTGTTGCAGCTCGCGCGCGGCGGACGCATCGTTTTCGATATCTTTGTAGGCAAAGGGAATGTGCTTGGAACTTAGGTACTGGCGCGCCGCCTTGCAGGCCCCGCACCACGGCGTCCCGTACAGGATTACGACTGGCGCGCCTCCTGCGGACGCATACCCTGCCCCGGCGTCCGAGTCCGCGGGCTCGGCCTCCTCGGGCAGAGGCGGACCATGCGGGCCTGCCAGCGCGCTGGAATCACCGGGCGGCAACTGCGCCAAGGCGCCAGTCTCGAATGCCTCGCGCGACATGGCCTTTGCTCGTGCCTTGCCGTTGGCCAGCAGCTCACGCAAGTCGACGACGTAGACGCTGGACGTGTCCCGCCGCTCGGCCACGCCCTTGGCTGGGTCCGTGACTCGCACCAGCCGCCGCGCCACCTCGGGCACCGAATCCGCCTTGTCGGTGGTGGCAAAATTTCCGTTGGTCTCAACATGGGTGAAGAGCAGCGCCGAATCCTTGCTCACGTCGAGTGGTGGAAGCTCGGCCTGGGCCGTGGGTGGGGGAGCCGGAGGCGCGCCCTTCTTGCAGGCGCTGACCAGCAACAAGAGCGCAAGGACACCGTGAGATCGGAAGAGATGGAACCACATGGATCGGAGCTACCTGCCTACAACACTATTGGGACTTGTGCTTCTTTACCTTGCGGCGAGGCGACTCTGGCAGCGTGGCCGTGGACATCTTGTCGACCGCGGTGCTGACCGCCTGCTTGAGCGCGCTGGCCAGGGCGGTTTTCGTCAGGTTCTCAAGGTCGCTATCCTTGCGCCGCTCGGAAAACTCGCCCGTAAGCGAAGCCTCGCCGTCGCCGGTGAAGTTGAGCTTGCCGCCGGGATAGGTCGTGCCGTACACGCCCAGCTTGACCTGGATGGCCATTTGCCGATCGCGTCGGCCGGGAGCCGGCGGCTTGATCTCCTGCTTGAAGGTCGTGATTCGCAGGTTCACCTGAAAGCCCTTCAGACCCCGCTTCTTCATCTCGGTCGTGGCCGCGGTCTCGCCCTCGGCACCGCCCAGGTCCTGGGTGAATTCGGATCGCGAAGAAATTTCTTTGGCGAGGAGATCTTTCGCTAGAGAAATAATAGTTTTATCCTCGGATGTTATGTTACTTATGGTGAAGTAATACTTTGGCTTTGCTACGTCACCGCTGGCGCGAGCCGAGAGGCTGGATGCCACGGTCAGCATTCCAGCGAAAGCGGCGACTCTTGAGATGTGCATGGTCACGCCCTCCATTTCGGCAGTTGATGATTGCGGCCGCGGCCGGCTGTGCTCCATTCCACCACAGACCGGCCCGACGGGGTAGTCGTCAATTCCTACGACGACCCAAGTGGACAAGGGGCGCGTTTTTGCTTAGCGTGATCACATGCTGATCCTGACGCTGGCCGAGAAAGGTGGAGAGTCCAAGGATCTCACCTTCGACAAGACCGAGATCCGGGTGGGACGGGTCCGGGACAACGACATCGTCCTTCCCAAGGGCAACGTCTCCAAGCACCACTGCCGCCTGCTGCTGCAGAATGGCCAGCTCACGGTGGAAGATCTGGGCAGCACCAATGGGACCTACGTGAACGGCCGCAAGATCGCCGAGACCACGTCGATCTCCACCTCTGACAAGGTTTTCGTCGGCGATTTCGCCATTCGAGTCACCGGTGGGGTGCGCACCAACGAACCGCAGATCGGCTCCGGCCCGCCGGCCTACACAGCCTCTGCGCCCGAAGCGGGCTCGCTCAGCACGGCTCTTCCCCGGCGCGCTCCGCCGCCACCGCCGCCCCCGCGGCCCGGGTCCTTGTACGGAGGTGACGAAGGTTCTGGTCCCTTTGCTGCACACGGGTCCCAATCCCATGTTCCTGCGCCCCCGCCGCCCCCCAAACGAGAAAGCCGGCCCATGGCTGCGGTGGGCGATCCACTGCCCCCACCTCCCCTGCCCACGGAGATCAACCTGGATGATGACGATGCGCTATCCAGCCCTGCACCTCGACTGAACGTCCCGCCTCTGCGACCGCCGGTTCGCGTCCCCACGCCGACACCATCTCCGTCGCCCGAGGAGCCGCTGACCACCCCGCGGGGCGCGGCACCCGATCAACCGGCCCACGAGCCCGAGCGACCCTCGCTGGCCCCGCCGCCTCCTCTTCCGCCTCCTCCCGTGCCTCCGGCCCCTCCCCCGCCTGCCCATGCAGCGCCGGCCCCAATGGCCGCATCCACTCAGCCTGGCGCAGACTACCCACCCTGGCTGCTTCGCTTGCTGGACAGCGAGGGTACAGCCGCTGCCTTCTTCTCGGGAACGCAATCGGTGGAGGTCGAGCGGAATGGTCGTCGAGAGGCCGGTGTGGTCGCCTCCGCGGATTTGGCGTCCCTGCCGGACCATCTGCGCCGGTTGGCCGCCAAGGGCGTTCCGCGGCCGGAACCCGACGCGCCGGTCATCGATACGACCCTCGCCGATGGCACACGCATCACAGCCCTGTTTCCACCCCTGTGCGACCGTCTGCGCGCCTCAATCCGACGGCCAAATGTTGGCCACAAGACCCTGGAAGAGCTGGTGACCGACGGAGGGCTTTCTGCGGAAATGCAGCAGGTTCTCGAAGCATGCGTGAGCACCCGACAGAACCTGCTCATTGCGGGCGACCGCACGTCTTGCGACCTGCTTCTGGGTACCTTGGCCTGGTCGCTCGATCGAGTGGCCCGCGTGGTGGTTCTGGCTGAATCCATCGCCCCGCCTGCCAGCGCAGTTTCCTGGCTCAAGCTCCCGGTCGCGGCCCGCACCCCTGACCTGGTCGCTGCCGCGGTATCGATGCGGCCTGACTACGTTGTCGCCGACGCTGCAGCGTCCATACTCCTGGGCGACCTGCTGCGAGAGTGCGCACGCGGGCAAAACGGCGCTCTCACCGCCATGGTAGCCCGCTCGTCGAATGATGCCCTCTACCGACTGCGGGTGATGGGTGCCGCCTACGGGTCGTCCTCGACGCCCAATGATCTACTCGGCTCCAGCCTGGACGTGCTGGTCCATGCCATCACCCTCACCGATGGAAGCCTGCGCGTGATGGAGATTGCCGAACCCAATTTAGGTTCAGCTGGCGAGCTGCGCGCCGAGACCCTTCTGTCCTGGCAAAGCAAGGGCAAGGGCAAAGGTCGCTTCATCGCCACCCGCACACCGTCCCGCCTGGCGGGCAAGCTGGAAGCTGGCGGCGTGAGTATCGCGGACAACGTCCTGCAGCGCTAGTCACGTGGCCGCGAGGTTCGCCTGCGGGGAATTCGGGACGGACGGCCCCTTCGTCTTTCGCCCCGGCGCGCAGTGACCGGTGTCACCGCGCCACCATGTTTCGCTGGATTTCAAGCGCCGACTGGACCTAATCTTTCGCTATGTTGAAGCTGGTCATCAATAGCTGCGCGAAGTGCTTTTTGGCATCGATCGGGTTGGCCGTTCTGCTGGCTGAGGGCTGCATGCCCAGTGCTACGAACGGGGGCGGCGGCGGGAATGGCGGCGCGGGAGGCGTTCCGGGATCGGCTGGCCAGAGCGTAGCTGGCGGTGGAGCCAGTGGCGGCTTGACCGTCGCCGGTAGTTTGGACTCTGGCGGCGGCTCGGTTGTGACCGGCGGCTCGACGGCAGCTGGCGGTACAACGAAGACCAGCAGCTCGATTGCGACCGGTGGTTCAGTGGTGACCGGCGGCTCGGTCGCCACAGGCGGCTCTCTCTCAACCGGCGGTTCTCTCGCAAGCGGTGGCTCGGTCGTGACGGGCGGCTCGGCGCTTCCCGGTGGCTCGGCCGTAACCGGTGGCTCGGCCGTAACCGGTGGCTCGGCCGTAACCGGCGGTTCGGCCGTGACTGGTGGCTCGCTTGTGATGGGCGGCTCAATTGCGACGGGCGGCTCGGCAATGACCGGTGGCACCACCATAGCGGGCGGCTCGACCGCAACCAGCACCTCAACAGGCTCCGGGTCCGGCTGCCCAGGCGTCGCGATCACTCCGGACGCCACTGGCCACGTGCCAATCAACTCCGTCGGAGTCAACGGCAACTGGTTCTACTACAGCGACTGCGTTGACTTGAAGAATGTCAACTGCTCGGCCCAGACCCAGCCCCCGTCGACGACAGGCTTCCCAAACACCAACGGCAAGATGTGTACAACGGGAACGACGGGGAAGTCCGCCACCGGGTGGGGTGCCGGCATCGCGCTTGAGCTGAACGACACCGGCGGGCAGCAGCCGTTCAACGCCACATCACACGGGGTCAAAGGATTCTGCTTCCTGGTGTCGGGAACCACGCTGCCCGCTGGAACTGGGATTCGCGTGGCGTTCACCACGAAGAACAACAACGACAATCCCTACTTCGAGCAGGTCTCCACGATGGGCCAGCACACCGTTCTCTTCACGGATACCACATTTGGGCAAGCGACGTGGGAAACCAAGGAAACCTGGGATCCCACCACGCTCATCCTGCTTCAGTTCCAGATTCCGGCAGCGCCCCCGACGCCGGTCCCCTGGGACTTCTGCATCGAAGGACTCACCGCGATCACCCAATAGGCCGAGTTCAGGGCAGCGTCACTTCGCCTGCTGCAACGAAGGGCCCGCCGGTGTCGCGTCCGCGCAGTACCGCGGCCAGCTTCCTCGCTCCTGCAGGCGGGTCGATCGTGACCTCACCACCTGGCGCGAGGGCTGCGGCAGGCCCAGGCAACTCGCGCCGCTGCCCGCTGCCATCTTCGACAAACACGCGCACCGCCCCGCCCTCTTTGACCTCGCCGGCCAGGCGAATGGTCACGCTCGTTCCCGCGACCGCCATCTCCAGACGCGCCCGCAAGAGATGGTTGAGCAGGCCCGCGGCGTAACCGGCAATCTCGGGCAGCAGCGCGCGCGCCATGTCGGCGTAGACAGCGTCATCGAGGAAGAAACGCACCTGCGTCCCCGTGTTTTCGTAGGCGAGCACGCGATGGCCTTCCAGCGCCAAATACTGGTTCCGCTGCGCCGGCCACAACGCCAGCGCGGACAGCGTGGGCGAGGGATACTCCAGCGACTCGCGCGCCCGGCGGACCACATCGGACGCCTTGGTGTCCCGGTCGATCGAGATATCGGCCGGGATGGTGCCCTCGGAGAAGAAACGCCGCTGGGTGCGATTGGCCAGGCCCTTGCCGTCAACCGACGCAAAGAAGCTGGCAATATCGGGTCGGGACACCAGCGCCGCTGCAGCTGGAAACGCCGAGCGGCCGTAGTGCTCTGCCACGAATTGCTCGTAGGCCGAACCGTCGTCCCGCTGCAAGAATGCGCCCCGAAAATCGTTGCGCACAAAGGCCGGTTGCCCGGCGTCCTCAAGCACCGCCATCACCCCGCCCAGCGCCAGCAAAGCGCGCACCAGGGCGGCCTCGCGCGCGCGCGGCTCAGCCAAGCTGACGGCGCGCTCCCAGTTGTCGAAGAGAACGGGAATGCCCTGGTCGTTGCCGGGCGACCAGATCCAGTCGAGCGCCGACTTGCCCTCCAGGGTGAAGGCCGTGCCCGTGGCCAGACTGCGCACGCTCGCGCCGCCACTGAAAAGCAACCGCACGCCATGGGCAAAACCCGACAGGCCCGGGTCATCGTGCAGGCCCTTGCCGGTGGCGGGATCCAGGAAGTGATTTGCCCCACGCTCGGGCGGCGTCTTGGCCAACACCGCACCAGCCACCACCCACTGGCCCGCGCCTGCGACGCCGTCAGTCCCGGGGCGATAGCCACCGGCCGGGTCAAGCGCGTCGAGCCGAGCTTGCAAAGCCCGCCTCTCGTCCTGGTCAAGCAGGTCGAGGCCGATGTGCAAAGGTTCGAGGAGGCCCAGCGGTCGTCCCAGATGGGAGAGCACCTGGTGCAGGCGAGAGGCTTCCACCGCCCGCTCGGTCAGGCCGGCGTGCGTAGTGGCGGGCTCATAGGCGCGTGCGGCTGCATGGCTGAACACGGCCCAGATACCCACGAGTGCTGCCAGACTGAACCGCGCGCGAACGAGCAGGCCCGGGCGTCTCACGGCTTGCCTCCTGGCGCGAGCGACGAGCCCGATGACGGCACAAGTCCGGTGCTCTCGGGTGATGGCAGCTTGATCTCGGGCAAGTGGCTCTCCGCCAGCTTGGCCAATCGCAGGATCATGGACGGCTCAGGGCACTGAGCAAGGCCGCAACTCAGTTGCATCACGACCCCTTTCTCGCGCAGCAAGAAAGCGAACCCCGTGACGTCGCCTCCTCGGGCGCGCAGCGAGGCATCCCCCATCTCTTCGGTGGCCACGGCGTTCGGAAGATCGCCGATCAACTTCCTGAATTGCGCTTCAGCAGCTTCCGTCCCGATGGCCCACACCCGCAGGCCGACATCGTAGGTCTCCGGTTTGTCCGTGGCCTTGAAGTGGCGGGTGTCGTACACGTCGCTGGTGGCGCGGTCAGCCAGCTTGCCCACTTCGAATTTCCCCGCGTACCCGGTCACGCCGCGCACCTCGTCCTCGGACAGAAGCGGAGAGATGTCGAGCGCAGCCGAAGAGCCGACCCGCGCCGTTTCGCTAGCTCGCTCGGAAGTGGCTGCGGGCGAGGCCCCGTCCAGCTCCAGTCCCGCTGGCTGCACCTCCCACGCTGCCGCCGCGCAGATGGCAGGGCCGCCGCCCAGAAAAACCAGGTGTCGGTAGTGGGACAGGGAGGACTGCCATTTCTCCAGCCGTACCCGGGTTCCCTGCTGGGCAAAGTCGCCACGCGGTTCCCCCGTCGGGAAAATGCTGTCGCTCCGCCAAGCCACGTACCCGCGCCGGTAAACGATGAGTGTGAATCGTTGCAGACGGACCCCCTCGCCGCGCGGAAGGTCCACCGGGATCTTCAGTCGATAGCGGCCGTCGGCGCCCGTTTCAGCGACCGCCTCGAGCGCGGCAGCCGGCCCTTCCAGGCCGATGCCGCGCACGAAAGCCCACGACCCAGCCACGACCGCGCCGGCCAACGGACGGTCGGTTTCGCCATCGACCACCATGCCGTCAAAGGGGCCCAGAAGGTCACCCGGCCGCAAGGTATCCGGCCGTGCCGAGAACGGCGCGTTCTCCACCACCGGACCGCACGACGACACAAGCGTGGCGAGCCAAGCGACCACGGCCAAATTCGACAAGAACCCGCTGGGCGCGGATTTGACGCTCTCCGAAATCGTTGATATTAATTGCTGCACGATGAATGGGTGGGTGTGATGCCCGTCTCGACAGTGAACATCCCGCTCGCCTTCTATGGGATAATGGGCTGCCTTGCAACGGTCGCCGGCGCTTTCTAGCAACGACTAGCGAAGATGCTCATTAGCTGTCTCCAATGTGGCGGGGCGCTCGCGGAGGGCGCCGCCTTCTGCCAGCGCTGCGGCGCTCCGGTCGGGCTGCCGTCCTCCACGGAGTCGGCTCTGCTCTGCGCTGGATGTGGCAATCAGAACCCGATGGGGACCAACTTCTGCCACGCCTGCGGGCGCCGGCTTGGCCATACCACGCCCATGAGTGCCGACGCATCTGCCGCCCTGGCCGCGGCGGTGGCAGCTCGGCCCTCGGTCGCGGCGGCCCAACAAGCCGGCGGCCCGCGTCTGGTGGCCGTGCGCCGCGATGGCAGTGACGGCGAGTCGTACCCTCTGGCCGGCGAGCAGGTGGACATTGGTCGTAGCGAAGGCGATCTGCACTTCGACGATCCGCATCTCGCCCCACGCCACGCTCGAATCACCCTGCGCGCGGGCCAGCACGTGATCACACCCCTCGAAAATCGCAACGGCATCTACCGGCGCATCAGGGAAACGGTGGAACTGGCGGACGGCAACCTCATCTTGGTAGGCAAGCAAGTCCTACGCTTCGAGTTCCTGTCTGATATCGAAAAGACCCTGCGGCCCGCCGTGGAACACGGTGTGGTCTTGTTCGGCACGCCGCTCAAGGCGCCCTGGGGACGCCTGCGTCAGCTCACCTCGGCAGGAACCAGCCGCGACATGTTCCACTTGACCCGCAGCGATCTCGTGCTGGGTCGCGAACAGGGCGATATCGTCTTTTCCGACGATGAATTCATGTCGCGCCGTCACGCCCTGCTTCAGTTTCGCAATGGCAACGCGCTCTTATCCGACCTGGGAAGCTCGAACGGCAGCTTCGTCCGCCTGGTTGGCCAACACGCCCTTGTCCCCGGAGAAATGATTCGACTGGGCGATGAACTCTTGCGCTTCGAGATAGGTTGAGGCGAAGCTTGTAGCTGAAGCCGAGACACGTCACAATGAGTCAGAGCCCCGCGCATGGCAAGCTCTCCTGAAATCAAGATCACGGTCTGTGGCAAGACCGACGTGGGTCAGTTGCGTGAGCACAACGAGGACAACTTCTTGGTTGTGGACTTTGCCCGCGTGGAGAAGCCCTCGCCCGAGATCGCGCTCGACTTCCCGCTTGGTGAAAAGGGTGCCCTGTTCCTGGTGTGCGACGGCATGGGCGGCGCCGCCGCGGGCGAGGTCGCGTCCACCATGGCCGTCGAATCCATCTCATCGACGGTCGGCAGCGCCGGACCCCTGACGCGCGAGCGCTTCGCCCGCCGGCTGCGCCGCGCGATCGAAGAGGCCAATGAACTCATCTTCGCCCAATCCCGCGACAACCAGAGCGAGCGCGGGATGGGCACGACCTGCACGGCGGTTGGGCTGGTCGATGCCACCTTGCTGATAGGACAGATCGGCGACTCGCGCTGCTACGTCTTGCGCGGCGGCCGCTTGAGCCAAGCGACCAAGGACCAGTCTCTGGCCTGGCAGCTCATCGAAGCCGGCGCCATGACATTGGAAGAGGCCAAAGGCTTCGAGCACGCGAACATCATTCTGCAGGCGCTGGGCGTCCAGGAAAAGGTGGAGGTCGTGCTCTCGCAAGTCTCGCTCCGTCGCGGCGATCTGATTTTGGTTTGCTCAGACGGCTTGCACGGTCCGGTCAGCGACGACGAAATCAAGCAGGTTCTGCTTGATGAGCCGGACGTGAAGAAGGCCTGCGATCGGCTCATCGCCTGCGCCAATGCGCACGAAGGACCCGACAACATCACCGTGGTGCTGGCCCGCTTTGACGGCGAGGGGCTGTCGGAGCCGGGGGCCGAGGATGCGGTGGCGTTTCTCGCCTACGACCCGGGGCAGGATCCGCAAGACCCTGAGCCGGCCAGACACGCGCCTTCGCCCGAGAAGGCGACTGGCGAAATTACCGTTGGAGAAGAACTTCGCGCCACGGCGTCCGATCTGTCGACGGTGGCCAAGCAACCGACCGCCAGCAGCGCCGCCGAAAATGCCAGCGCGCCCGCACAGCCCATCCCCGAGGCTCGCTCGGTGCTTGCCTTTGTTCTGGTCACCCTGCTGGCTGCCTTGGCCGGAGCCCTGTTCTTGGTATCCCAACGAGCGGCGATACCCGACCGCAGTTTCGGGGGATTGAGCCTCCTCTCCCGCGGCAAGGCGACGTCCCCGTCGGCCGCCACGACGGCCCAGCCCCAGATGCTGGCCGCGCCCCCCCACCCGGCTGATGCCGGAAGAGAGCCCTAGGCGGGATAACCCATGGCCACCAGACTATGCCCCCAGTGCAACACCGCTGCCGAGCCCGCAGCTCGTTTCTGTGGTGTCTGCGGTGCGCCGGTGCCAATGTCGGCACCGGGCGCTTCTGGGAACTTCGAGCGGGCGCTCGACCGAGCCATCCAATCCGCCCTGGCCCAGCCCAGCGGCGTGCGCCCCATGAGCCCTGCCACCGGCGCGCGCGTGATGAGCCCCGCGGCGGGCGTGCCGGTGACCTCGGCCAGTTCCGGGCGATCCGGACCCGTTGCTGCACGTCCCGTCACCCCGCCGGTTGCAGCCGCTCCCCGCCCGGCCTCCCTGGACAGCCTGGTGGGCCGGACCCTCAACAACCGCTATCAGGTTGAACGCAAGATCGGCGAAGGAGGATTTGGTGCGGTTTTCGAGGGCAAGCAACTCGCCACCGGGCGACCGGTGGCGCTTAAGATCCTGCATCCCCACAGCGTGGCCGACGCCACCGTGGTGGCCCGCTTCCGGCGCGAAGCCGAGGCATGTTCGCAGTTGCGCAACCCGCACACCGTCACCATCTACGATTTCGACCAGACCGAGGACGGAGTCCTCTACCTGGCCATGGAATTGGTCCGCGGCGAGAGCCTGCAAGAGATTCAGCACCGGGACGGCGTCATCGAAGCGAGCCGCGCCCTGAGCATCCTGGACCAGGTCGCGGAAGCGCTTGCCGAGGCGCACGACAAGGGCATCGTCCATCGTGACATGAAGCCCGAAAACATCATGGTCGAGCGACGGGGTGGGTCGGATTTCGTCAAAGTGCTGGACTTCGGAATCGCCAAGATCTTGTCCGGAGAGGGAAGCAAGATCATTCCCGCGCTGACGGCCATCGGGCAGACGGTGGGAACTTTGGAATTCATGTCGCCCGAACAGCTGCGTGGCAAAGCGCTCGACGGGCGCTCGGATATCTACGCGCTGGGCATGGTCGCCTACGAGATGCTCACCGGGCAGCTTCCTTTCAAGGGAGCCAAGAGCACCACAGAAGTCATCCAGTTCCACCTGCAAGAGGCGGCCCCTGCTCCTTCCAGTCTGCGCCCCGACCTGGCCATCCCAACCGCCGTCGACGAAGTGGTTCTCAAGATGGTGGCCAAGGGTTGCGATGACCGCCACGAGAGCGCAGCCGCGCTCCGCCGCCACATCGCCGATGTGCTCGCGACACTGGATGCCGCCCCCGTGCGGCGGGAAGCGAAGCGCGTGATTGCGGTGGTGGGGGCGATCCTGGTGGTCGTTGGTACGGCGATTTATCTGCTGTCGAGATAGCTACCTGACCACGCTGAAAAACCGCCCAAAGCGAATGGACTTGAACCATTCGGCCACGCCCTCAGCCGACCAACCGCCGTAGGCGGGATCGCGCGACCACCACACGATGAGCGCGCGGCCCTTGACGTTGTCGTAGGGCACGAAACCCCACACACGGGAATCGCGCGAGTTGTCGCGGTTGTCGCCCATGACGAATACGCTGCGCGGGGGGACCAGGCGCGGGCCCCAGTCCTGCGGCGGCTGGTTCGGGTCCTGGTAGAGCTTGTGAACCTTGCTGCCCAGGTTCTCGGTCCACAATTCGCAATCGCGCGCCTCCTCAGGGCTGCGACCTTCGTTGTAGCGGCACTCGCCGCCGCCGCGTTCGCGCGCCATGGGTTGACCGTTGATAAAGACCTGGTTGCGGCGAAGCTCGACCGAATCGCCGGGCAACCCGACCACGCGCTTGATGAAGTCCGTTGAGGGGTCGGGCGGATAGCGAAACACGATGATGTCGCCGCGCTTGGGCTCGCCGAATTCCACAATCTTCCTGTTGGTGAACGGAATGCCCACGCCGTAGGCGAACTTCGACACGAAAATGTGGTCGCCGATCTCCAGAGTCGGAATCATCGATCCCGAAGGAATCTGGAAAGCTTCCACCACGAAGGCGCGCAGGAGCAGCGCCACCGCCAGGGCCACGCCGATCGACTCGGCGTACTCCCGTGCGGTCGATTTTCGCGCAAAGGCCAGGTGCTTTTCCATGCGCTCGTCGAGGGCCGCGATGGCCTCGCGCATGCGCTCGAAGTCGTCGGCCTGGGCGGCGGACTCGACGTCGGCCACCGCCAACTCGATCTCGGCGGCCACCGTCTGCGGGATGCGATAGCTTCTCCTCCTGAGAATGCGCCGCGACTCTCTGACCAGATGCTTGCCCTCGTCGCGAGCCCGGTTCCAGTACCTGTGCGTCCGCCATGCGGACCATAGCTTGGTCATCATGTTCATTCGACCTTGAGAATGGCCAGGAAGGCCTCTTGCGGGATTTCCACGTTTCCGACCTGCTTCATCCGCTTCTTACCTTCCTTCTGCTTCTCCAACAACTTACGCTTGCGCGTGATGTCCCCACCGTAGCATTTGGCAGTCACGTTCTTGCGCAAAGCTTTCACCACGGTCTTGGCAATCACGCGCGATCCAAGCGAAGCCTGGATGGCCACCTCGAACTGCTGCATCGGAATCAATTCCTTCATCTTGATGCACAGATCGCGGCCCTTGATGTACGAGGTCTCGCGGTGGATCACCGCGGACAGGGAATCCACCCGGTCGCCGTTGACCAAGAGGTCGAGACGCACGAGATCGGCTGGCTGGTAGCCCTTGGGCTCGTAGTCGAGCGAGGCGTAGCCGCGCGACACCGACTTCATGCGATCGTAAAAGCCGAACACGACTTCGGTGAGCGGCAGGTCGTAGCGAATGATCACGCGCTTCTCGCCGGCGTAGCTCAGGCTGGTCTGGGTGCCCCGCCGCTCCTGACACAGCTTGAGTAGCCCGCCTACGTATTCAGGGGGCGTGTGGATGACAGCCGAGATCATCGGCTCTTCGATGTGATCGATATCGCCTTCCGACGGGAACTTGGCCGGGTTGTCCAGGTCCATGATTTCCCCGTTGCGCAGCACGATCCGGAAACGCACAGTGGGCGCAGTGGTGACCAAATCCAGGTTGTATTCGCGCTCCAGCCGCTCCTGCACAATCTCCATGTGAAGCAGGCCGAGAAAGCCACAGCGGAAGCCGAAGCCGAGCGCCGCCGAAACCTCGGGCTCGCGGCTGAACGAAGCGTCGTTGAGGCGCAATTTGTCGAGAGCGTCGCGCAGATCCTCGTAGCGCGCCGGATCGGTCGGGAAGATGCCGGCGAAGACCATGGGCTTGGCGGGTTGGAAACCAGGCAGAGGCGCGTCGCAGGGCCGGCTCGCCTCGGTAATGGTGTCGCCCACGCGCGCATCGGCGACTTCCTTGATCGCTGCGGTGATGAATCCCACCTCGCCAGGCCCAAGCTCGGCCACATCTGTGGGAAAAGGCGCGAACACCCCCAGGGTGACGGTCTCGTAGTCGCGTCCTGCGGCGACCAAACGGATCTTCTGTTTTTGTCGGAGGGTACCGTCCACCACACGCACCAACAGGACCACGCCGCGGTAGCTGTCGTACCAGCTATCGAGCAGCAGGACCTTGAGCGGCTTGGTCAGCGATCCCTCGGGCGGCGGAATCCGCGCCACCACCGCTTCCAAGATTTCCGGGATGCCACGCCCGTCCTTGGCCGAAGCCAGGATGGCGCCCGAGGCATCGATGCCAATGACTTCTTCGATCTGGCGCTTGGCCCCTTCGGGGTCCGCCGAGGGCAGATCGATCTTGTTGATCACCGGCACGATCGCCAGATTGTGCTCGGTCGCCAGGTAGACGTTGGCCAGGGTCTGCGCCTCTACCCCCTGCGAAGCATCCACCACCAGCAAGGCACCCTCGCACGCGGCCAGCGAGCGCGACACCTCGTAGTGAAAATCCACGTGGCCCGGCGTATCGATGAGATTCAACTCGTAGGTCTGGCCGTCGGCAGCCTTGTAGCTGAGACGCACGGTGGCCGCCTTGATGGTGATGCCCCGCTCACGCTCCAGCTCCATGTTGTCGAGAAACTGCGCCTTCTGCTCACGCGCGGTCAGGGCGCCCGTCGCATCCAGCAAGCGATCCGCGAGGGTCGACTTGCCGTGATCGATGTGCGCGATAACAGAGAAATTGCGAATCAGTTGAATTGGAGTCGGCACGGACGGCTACCGGCGAACGACGTCGAGGGAAAGTTGCCCGGGAAGATGACTCTTTTCCCGGTCGAGGACCAGGTCGATTCCCTGGCGGATGTATTCCGCGACGGGCACCTTGGTCTTTTGGTGAAGCAGCTTGAGAACCTCGTACTGCTCAGGCGTGAGGTACACGGTTGTGGAAACCTTTTTCCGTGCCATGACGGGACCATGCATGACCATACGCCAGCAGTCAATCACTTACCGCGACCCGACATTCATAACCAATGGTACTTGCTGACGGTTTTGTTTGGGCCTAGCCTTGGCAACATGTTCGCTTGTCATGTGTCGTCAAGTGGGCGCGGTTCGTCGCGCAAAATCGTGTTCCTTCTGTTGGCCTGCTGCACTGTGGTCTTTGCGATCTCGGGCTGTGGCAGCAGCACCGCCGCATCCTCGCCCGGCACCGCCAGCGGCGGGCTGAAAGTGAGTCAGACGGATTTCGGCGCCCAGTTCGATCGCTCACGCTGCGACGACAAGGGCAAGCAAGTCGTCACCGCCGACACCGACGGCGACGGCAAACCTGACGTCATCAAGCTCTTCACGGTCGTGGATCAAGGCGGACAAAAGGTGCAGCAGCTGTCCTGCCGACAAGTCGATCTGAACCACGACGGCAAGATGGACATCATCTACAGCTACGGTCCAGGCGGAATGCTGATGACCGAGGATTTCGATCTGGACTTCGACGGCAAGTTCGACGAGCGCGTCTACTACCAGGACGGCACGAAAGTGCGCATGGAGCGCGACATGAACGGCGACGGCAAGCCCGACTACGTCGAGTTTTTCGAAGGCGGGAAACTGGTTCGCGTCGAGCGCGACAGCAACGGCGATGGGAAACCCGACGAATGGCAGTACTACGAGAACGGCCGTCTGGATCGCATCGGCATCGACACCACCGGATCAGGCCGGGCCGACAAGTGGGAACGCAATCCCGAGACAGGCGAGGCGGCCTCGGAAGCCCCGGCGCCGGCCGGCACGCCCCCTGCGACCAAAGGCGCGGCTCCTGCGACCAAAGGCGCGGCTCCCGCAAGCTCCGCTCCTGCGGCCGGCGGCGATGCTGCGGCAACAGGGGCCAAGAAGCAGTAGCCCGGCGGGGGACCGGAGAAGCTTTCCTGGTGCCCATGGAAAGACGCAGCGACGGACCTCGGCTCGCGCTTGAGGCCACGGCCCTGATCACCATCGACGTGTTGAGCCCGGCCATCCGCTCGCGCATCGTCAACGCGAGCCCGCGCGGCATGCAGCTGGTCATGCCCGATTCCCGACCCGTGGGAACCCGGATCCGGGTCACCGTCCGTATCGACGATCCACAGCGCGAGATCACGGTGGCAGGAATCATCGTGCATACCGCCACCATGGAAAACATCAACCCGCGCCTTGCGGCTCGCATCGGGATCTTCCTCACTGAGACCGGCGACGACTGGCGCGCCCTGTGCGAGAGCTTGGCGCGACTGGCGCCGAAGAAAGACAAGTAGCGAAGATGAGCGCCTCGCCTGCCGACCCACTGGGGCACGATCGGCTGCAGGGTCGTACAGCTCTGCGCTAGGACTAGGCGGTGGGTTGCCTGGGTCGGTAAGATCGGGCTACGAAGTGACGTCCATCCCAGGCCAGACTTCTGCCATTGCGGTGCTCGCGAGGAGAAGTGCTATCGTGCGAGCGGCTCGGCGTGTCGTGCACATTTCCTCGAGGACTCACATGAGAAGAGTCTGCTTGAATCCCTGGCTGGTGCTTTCCCTCCTCTTCCCGACAGGATGCGGACGAACTCCGCTCGACCAGGCCGTCTTCAGCCAATCGGGCAGCACACGTACTGGCGGCACCGCGTCCCAGGGTGGCGGTACGAGTGGGGCGGGCGGCACGGCGAACACAATCAGCGCGAAGGGCGGCTCCAGCGGTACCACCTTGTCGATCACCGGTCAGTGTGCCTTTCCCAGCGAGAACGATGGGGCCTCCAGGTGACCGCGGCCACGCAAGCCAATACCTGCCAATCGGGGGTCTGCGTCGCTGGCCCAGCAACCTATTGCCCGCCGGTGGACGCATGCCACTTGGCGAGGGTGTGCGATCCAAGGAGCGGCACGTGCGCGCCCGGCGACAAGGCCTTGGAGGGTACGCCCTGCGGCAGCGGCGGCTCGTGTCAGGGTGGGGTCTGTCAGTCGAGGTGAAAGAATTCGTTTCCCGGTTGCTTCGCCCCCTAGGCGCTGAAGCGCCACTACCCCATGGTGCTGGCGGTCTTCGGGCGGAGTGAGATGCACGCGCGAAGGGGCAGCCGTGTGATCTGCACCCTTTGCCGGACTTCCGCGGGGGTCTCGCTACCCAACTGACCGCGCACCGACGCGGAATCGTTACACTTTGCGATCTGCCCGACGGTGAGTTACCCCCAAAGTTACCCCCGGAAAGGGGCAGTGGGAGACGGGCCGGAGTGGCACCAAGTCGAACGCCGCACGCCTGCGCACCGTCCGCGCCTGTACTACTAGTACCAACCATACCGACCATGAAGGGTTCGGCTGCGGCCCGTGTCACCTGGCCAGCTTGGACAGGATCCCTCGGAACTCTGCATCGAAGTCCGGGTCCGAGGGCGGCTCGCCGATGGGCGTGTAGGTTTCAGGCACCCCTGCCATCATCCGAATGGCTTCTTGGTCCAAGCCGTTTTCGTCGCAGATGTCCAGCAGCATGGCATCGAGGGCGACCAGGTGAGCTTGCGCTTTCTGGAAGCCCTCAAAGGTTTGCTCACCCAAATCGTCGTTCCCGGTCTGCCAGGCGCGACACATCAAGGCCATCGCAGCCGTCATCACCGTCATCTCACGCCAGTGGTGGAGCCCCCAGAAGGAAGACATGTCGCTAAGGCGGCTCAGCCTGTCGCCGTAGTCCAGATCGAGGGTCCGATACGTCCTTGTCGGCACCGTAGCGATAATGCGATCCGCGGTGTTCGTGTCGAACCTCATCAGGCAGGCGAAGACCGCGGCTGCCTTCTCGCCTGAAGTCATGGCGTCATACAGCTTTGAAACGCGATGGTCTTTGCTTGCTGTCATGGGCGTCTCTTTTCCGCACCGCCAGCGTCAGTTCCAACGTCTCCAGCCGGCGCTCCAGCTCGCTGGTTTCGAGGCACTTCCGCAGCAGGTCCAGCAGGTAGCCCAACCGGGTTGCGTCCGATGTCTGGACAACGCCGGACCGTGCGTCCCTGTACAGGCGCGCCAGTTCCCGGCGAATACCGCCCGCGGTGTGAAGCGCGATCTTCCGCCGGGGGGTGGGGTGCGCGGTTTCTGCCGGCAGGACCAGGAGATCCTCGCCGCTGGCGGGTTCATTTGGGCCGTTCTGGACATCGGGATCGTCATCCACGGTCGGTTCTCTGGTTCATCTCTTCGGCCCGCTGCTCCTGCCAGCCTCTAAGCACAAGGTCGAGGGATTCACGTTCAAGCTGTTCCGTGCGCTCGTTCGCGTCGATGGCCTCTTGCGCTAGGTGGCGGGTGATGCAGCTTCGCAGAATCCGCCGCAGCTCCTTGGGCTCGATGGCGTCCACCTCCACCGACTCCCCGGAAAAGCCCTTGGAACGAGAGTCGGTCTTCTTCGTCGGGCGTGTTGGGAGATGCAGTCTCTTGATCTGCTTCGGCGTGACGGCCACCCGCTCGAAGTGGATCTCAGCCTTGGGCGCAAATTCCTGCAAGCGCGCCAACACGTTCCGGGAGATGTCCACGCCGGAGGGATCGTGGTCGCCGAAGTAGTACAAGAATGCGGGCTTCCCCTGGCGGGTGATTGCCTCGGCTGCATCGTGCAGATAGGTCACCGAAGGGTAGCCTCGACACGACATCAGTGGAATGTCGAAGTCCCACGTTTCCTCGATTAGCACCCCGGTGATAGCGTCCTTCTCCGACCACACCTCGACGTAGTGAGGCTGGTCTTGCCACAGGTCGCGGCGGTAGCCTTCCTGAAAGCGCTCAAGCGCCGCTGTCATGTTGCGCGCGCTGTTCGGTTTGCGCCGTATGCGCGTGCCGTCGGTGAGCCACTCGAATGGAATCTCACCGTCAAGCCGCATCTGCGTCAGCAACCGCACCACGATCCCCTGATAGGCCGCCTCGGTCTTCGGCACGGCCCCGCGGCTCACCAGCCGGTAGAAGACTGACCTACAGGTTTGGGGGTGGTCGTCGGTGAGAACCGCCACGATCTCCCCTCGCAGCGTTGCCATTTCGGCCGCTGTTCGCCTCTTGCTAGTAGGCATGCCCAACAAGGTCGCGGGCGCGGCGGCATTCACGGGGTTGATCCCGTCACCCTGGATCATGGCTATCGCCCCCGCTTGGTGGGCGGCGCCGGCTGCACGGGACGTCGTCGTGGTGGTGCTCGCCATGTCCCCCAGGTGAAAACCAGCCTGGGCCTCTCGACAAGGAGCGTGAAGCGCGCCACCAGCAACGCAGCGGGGTCGTTGACCCAGTCCGCAGGCTTTCGCCGGGAGACGTAGTACGCAGCAGCGTGGAAATCATCATCATGGGGTTTCATCACGCAGCAACTCGGCCGTGAGATTGCGGCACTGTCGCAAGTGGAGGGAGCCCTGCGCTTCCAATGACCCGAGAACCTGTGTCCACGTGGATTGGAGCGCGCTGGTGTCCACGTCCCGGAAGCGGCACCTCAACTCGACGATCGCGTGCAGGTGGACGTTCCACGCGTCCGCCTCGGCGCCACGGGCAGGTTCAATCTGGACGTGGCCTTCGCCACCAGCCAGCAGGGCACGTATCGGCCTACGGCGCACGAAACGCGCGCGGGCGCGCTGAAGCACGCGAAGCCCCTGCCGCGCCTCGGCCGCTGCCACAGCCAGTGTGAGCAGCGCGAAGCCGTGCGCCGCAGCGCCATTGCGCACTCGTGCACGCATCCGACGTTCGAGGCGCCTTCGGTATCGGATAGCCTTCCTACGCGCGCAGCGTGGGCAATAGGCTGCCTCACAGCGCCAGCTGGAGCCCGATCTTCCAGCACGCGCGCACCGGGACAGTTTCCATGCCGCCGTGTCGAGGAGAATCGAGCCTATCGGATCTGCGCCGCGTACTTCCTCCGCAGCCCGCCGGAGTCTCTCAGCAAACGCAACCGTGAAGCATCTGCGCTTGCTGTTGGGCGCCCCTATATAAACAGGGATTGAAGGCGGGGATGCGACCGGCAAGGCAATGGTCATGGCTTGGTTTCCACGACGGACCCTTGCCTAGACTCAGCCACCCGCTCAGCGATCCATCCGTTGACTTCATGTTCGAGCCAGCCTACGGAGCGCGGACCCAGGTGGATGGGCCTCGGGAACGTGCCGGCGCGCACGGCTGCATAGATGGCGCTGCGCCGGAGTCCTATCAGGGCCTCCACTTGCCGACGGCGAAGAATGCGCGCGGCCTGCGGTTCGTTCGTGGCGGTCATCACGACACCTCCGACGTTGCGCACTCAATCCGAGCGAGTGCCGTGCGGACGAGCGCTGCGGTCCCGCGCTGGACGGTAAGCCCGCCTGCGGCGCGCTCCATCGCGTGCCGGGCCACGCCGAGGATCTCGTGGGCACGCCGGATGCCGTGCGTGCGCATGAGAGTGGTGACGGCGGCCCGCTCGGCGGGCGTCAGTGTCGTTGTGGTGTGGGTCGGTTTGGCGTGTGTGGTGCTAGACACAGCCTGGTGATAATTGGTCTGGGCGCCCTAGTCGAAATGGCTCTCAGACTTGGAAGAGATCCGCCACCGCGCCCGCGCCGTCTCACGGTTTCGGTGTGACGCCTGCGGGTTCGCGCTATCGCAGAGCGATACCCCAAAACCCTCGCACACCATTCACCGTCTTCCGTTCTACGCCGCCACACTTGCCAATCTCCGTCGAGAACTCGCGCAAGCTGTAGGGTTTTTCGCTGCCCAGACCCTCGCGAGCCTTTGCACACCACTGCAGACGGACGCCGGTTGCGCTTTCGCACCTGAGATAGGGCGCTCTGTCGCCTTGGCACCTTGGACACCCTTTGCACCACTGCAAGTAGGCGCCAAAAAGCGCCGCCGTCGTGACCTTGCAGGCTCGCCCCCAGGGGGCACAGGGAAGCAAGCAGCGCTCGGCCACAAAGCAGACGAGGTGCCACCTCGACGAGTCTTCATCGGGAAGCCCTTTCAACCAATCGTGCGCCGTCGCTGTCGGCAGGCCCAGTGCCAGCAGGCCGCACAGCAAGATGTCCTTGCGTGAGAGTTTCGTCGGTGCGAGCCAGAAGAACTGCACACCTTCATCGAGAAGCCCGCGCAACTCGTCGTGTGACATGGGAGTCGGAAGCCCTAGCGCCAACACACCGGGCAATAACGCTTCCTTGCGCCTCTTTGCCGCGGCCAGCTTGTACAGAAAACGGGCGACAACCTGCGGGCCGCCCCAGTCGGGAAGTTTGGCAAGCGGCCCGATGAATTCGGGCTCGGTCCGCATCGTCTCCGCAACCGTTTCGAGGTAGTACCTCGGCTGGCACTCGGGGTAGGGCGGGAAGGATTCTTCCTTCCCGTGCAGCTTCCCCGTCAGCCCCAACGCGCTGCCTTCGTCAGTATCTGGGTTTCGCCCATGCACGCACACGAACCCGTCGAGTTTCAGTTCTGCCGGCGACGCTCCGATTACGTGGGCGTACTCAAGAAGTTCCATCAGCCTCTCGCGCCGTGGCCGATGGTCTGGCGGTGTCATACCCCTGTGCAGGACTCTTTCCGCGTCCGCCTGCCCAATGCTCACCGCTCGCTTCTGTGGGCCGTTCTTCGCGTCTCTGGCCCCACTGTCCACCGGAACCGCCTTCGCCCCGTTGGCGCGAGCTGGCTTCATCGGTGCGGCCCGCTCGCTTTGCCAGCGCCGCTTTGTCCCGCGCTCCTTGCCCACGTCACTCACTCTTCAGAAGCATCCCCCGGTTTCGAGCCTAACCGTATCGTAGCCGCGGATTCGATCCGTGCTCATGAGTTCTGCTGTCTTGACGGAACTGGCACTAACGGCGTTCACGGTGCCGTTGGCAGTGCCCAAGATTGTGTCTCCCTTCATAAAGGTGGCCGTCACGACACAAGTGATCGGCCGGTCAGTCACGTTCCTCGCTTGAACCATGACCCTGGTCATGCCGAAGCCGGTATCTCGCACTGTCGGTTTCCCGAATTGAAGAGGGTCGCTGTTGTCCGTGGCAACTGTGGGCTCGGCGGACAACGCCGCCGGCGCGGTATCTCTGACCCTTCTGCCATCCTCGGACCAAAAGCGAGATGGGCCAACAATCTGTCCCTGAGCGTACTTTGCCTCCATCTCCTTCTGGCCGTTCTCGTGCCAGTAGGCCCAGACTCCTTCCTCCTTCCCGTCCTTCAATTCTCCCTCCGCTTCCTTCTGCCCGTTCTCGTACCATTTCTGGAAGGCACCTGCCTTGTTGCCGTGCTCATAGTGAAGTGTCATTTTCTTCTGGCCGTTCTCGTGCCAGTAGGCCCAGACTCCTTCCTCCTTCCCGTCCTCGTATCGCCCCTCGCTCTTCTTCTGGCCGTTCTCGTGCCAGTAGGTCCAGACTCCTTCCTCCTTCCCGTCCTTGTATTGACCCTCGTTCTTCTTTTGGCCGTTCTCGTACCATGTCTCGGCTGCACCTACGAGCGTGCCGTGCCTATCTGTAAGTGTCATCTCCTTCTGGCCGTTCTTGTACCAGTAGGTCCAGACTCCTTCTTTTTTCCCGTCCTCGACTCGTCCCCCGGACTCCTTCTGACCGTTCTCGTACCATGTCTCGGGTGTACCTACGGGTGTGCCGTCCCTATATTCAGATACCTGCCGTTTCTGCCCGTTCTCGTGCCAGATGGTCCACGGTCCATTGCGCCCATCCATTAGAATGCCAGTGTCACCTCGTTTGCCATCCTCCCGTCCGTTTCGGTACTCCCCCTCTGCCTCCTTCTGGCCATTCGGAAACCAGTAGGTCCAAAGCCCCACCAAGACGTAGTTCTTTTCGGCGTTCCGTCTCACATGTCCGCGAGACTTGAGCGACCCATTCGGGTGCTTCTCCTCGCGAAGCTCCGAGGCGGTCCCAAGTCCCTTCAACAGCCCGACGGCCACAAGCCCGACTACGAGCGCTGCCGTCATGATCCCCACAACAGCCATCGTCCCCTTGCGCTTTCGTTCTGGCGAAGCGCTTCGGCCGCATGTCGGACAGGGCGCGCCCTTCAAGGGTGCGTTGCCGCACGTCGGGCACGCGGTCAGGCCCGGCGTCATGGCCCCCGTCACCTGGAACGCGAGAGGCCCGGTGGGGCCTTTCTCAACGATGCTGGCCTTTTTGAGAACCAGGCCGAGGATGAGAGCGCCCAGCACGGGGAAGAACCAGGCGGCGGCAACGACGCCAAGGCCGAGGGTGGCGCCGATGGCGGCGCCGACCTGCCCGGCGCTGGTGTGCGCAGTGGACGCCACTTCGCTGGCGGCCAGGAGGTAGTGGGCGCCAACGGCCAACATCACGATGGTCCACAGCACCGCAAGGGTCTTGAGATAGTTCCAGCCATCCCCCCCTTCCCGCGTCTCTCCGGCCCTGAGATGGCGCTGGGCAAAGTAGAGCGGAACGACGAACAGCCACAACACCAAGGTGCCGAGTGAAGTGGACCCCGTTGGTAGGACCAAAATTGGCCCGAGCTAAGAGAGAGTCCGCGTGGGTTTGTTTGTAGATCCGGATGGGCCTCGCCGGGAAGAGAAATGTTTAGAGCGGAGGCATGCTGATGGCAGCTGTCCACGGATGCAATGCGCGCACGGCCCCGCAAGAGCAGGTGAACGCATTGCAGTTGTGGGCAGCGTGCCATCAGCATGATGCAGCGGTGTTCTAGGCGGCCTTCCCCATGGCCGTCTTGCTCATTTCGAATTCGTAGAACGCCACGGGCGTCTGGAATCCGAGGGTTTGGTGAGGGCGCTTGTGGTTGTACTTATCCAGGTAGATCGCGATGCCCTCGCGGGCGTCGGCCACGTCCCGGTAGTCGTTCAAGTAGACCTCCTCGCATTTGACAGATCGCCATAGGCGCTCGACGAAGATGTTGTCCATGAATCGGCCCCGACCGTCCATACTGACTTTTACGCCTCTTTCCAGCAACACGGACGTGAAATCACCGTCGGTAAACTGCGACCCCTGGTCGGTGTTGAAGATCTCGGGCAAGCCGAATTTTGCCAGAGCTTCTTCCACGGCCTCGATGCAAAAACGGCTATCCATCGTGTTTGAAATGCGCCAGGACAGGACCCGACGCGTGTACCAATCCATCACGGCGACCAGATAGCAATGCCCCTGTCTCGTCGGGATGTACGTGATGTCCGAGGCCCACACCTGATTGGGCCGGACGATTTCGAGATGTCGTAGCAAGTATGGAAATTTCGTGTGCTCAGGCGCCGGCACGGTAGTTTTCGGCTTGGGTGCCAGCGCTTCGATGCCCATGATTCGCATCAGTCGCTGCACCCGCTTGCGATTGACCGTCCGCCCCTGCGCCTTCAGCAAACGCGACAGTTTGCGGCTGCCGAACGCTGGAAATTCGAGATGCAGCTTGTCCAGCTCTTTGCAGAGGACCAGGTCTTCCTCCGCCACCAGCGTCGGCTGAAAGTAGACTCCGGATCTCGCCAGCTTCAGCAGGTCGCACTGGCGACGGACGGATAGGTCGTGGTCGGGCTCGATCATTGCTCGCTTCTCCGTCAGCGAATGCGCGCGAGCCCGCGTGCTAAAAAATCGTTCTCCAGCGTCAGCTGCCCCACTTTCCGCAGCAGTTCAGCTTCACGCTCGGCGTTCGCCGATTCCTCTGCATTTGCATGGCCTGGTTCGAAAACCATGGCTAGCCGTGCGACAGCTTCCTTCTTCCACTTGTGAACCAGGTTCGGGTTGATCTTGTACCGGCGTCCGATCTCTGCGACCGTGGACTGCTCTCGCATTGCTTCGAGCGCGACCTGTGCCTTGAACGGTGCCGTGTGCTTCTGTCGGTTCTTTTTCATCGTGTCCTGCCTCGTTGTTGAGGCGGACTACACCTTAGCTCCTGGTCCTATTCTTGGGGTCCACTTCAGAGAGCCCAACCGGCGGCTTCTCTGAGGGTGTGCCTCCGACGCTTGTGCGCATCGAAAAACACCCACACCGCGTACAGGAAGAGTGCCGCTACGATCATGTATTCCACGCGAAACCTCCGTTTCCCTGTGGACCATAGTCGCTCCATTCGGGCTTCGCCGCAACCAGTTCCGGGCACCAGCTCTGGTGCCGCGCTACCCCGTATGCCTGGCGGCCTTCGGGCGGAGCGGGACCACGTGGCCAGCCTCCGCCATGGCGAGATAGTCGCCCCATGCCTGCATGATCTGGGCGACTCGCTACGCGCCAGCCTTGGTGGCCTGCAACTTCGCCAATTTGCGCTTGACCCCGACTTTGGGATCTGTGGCGATTGCTCGCTCCCACCAAACCTGAGCCTGCTCCAACATGCCTTGAGCTTCTGCCAAGTCGCCGCGATACCGAAAGAACTTTGCGCGGCTGCTTGATGGGATCTCACTCTCCTTGCCGTCCAAGGCAGAAACGAGGCGCGAGGCCTCTGCAACGTCGGCCACTCCCCCGCCTTTCAGGGCCTTTTCCATCCGCAGAATTGTGGCCCAATGTTTCCCCCATACCTGCTCCGCTTGGACGCTCATGCAGGCTTCAGCGTATTCGGGTCCAAGTTGCCCTTCCCCGTCGAAAATGAAAGCTGCTCTCGTTCCATCCAAGAATCTCACCTCGGCAGCGAGTGCATTGCCTTGGAAGCGAACGTTTCCCCACACATCGCTTTTCCACAACACAGCTCCCGTTCTTGCATCGAGGAAGAACGTCTTGCCGGAATGCAACTCGTTGTCGCTATTGCAAGTCGACACAAAGGCCCGCAGACCATTTTCCGACAAGCCAGAGGTGTCAATATTGGCCTTGAAATCGCGACGCCAGAGCAACTCACCGTTTCTGTCGAGCGCGAGAAGTGCGCCATTTAGCTTGCCGTCGTCTTTCCAGTCCTCTACCAGAACCATCCCCTCGTTGGTGACGTGGGGGTTGTTTGCCCGCTGGATTGATTTCTTGAACCGTGTCTTCCCGCTTTCCAATAGGGCGCAAGCGCCTCGCGCGTTACTCCCTCCTCGGTCACAAGCTCCAACGACGAACCGACCGTTCGGCGACCGGGACACGTCGGCGAAGAAGTGTTTGCCAACCTCGAAGAAGGAATCCCGACCCGGGGAAGCGGGATCCTCGTGTGAAACGAGCTGGCGATCAACCAACCGGCTCGTCGCCGCCGAAGTGCGCGTCGCCGCCCAAATCAAGACCCCGACCACCAAGACTAGGATGATCGCAATATCCATTGATTCCTCAACGGCCAAGGCAAAATCCGCCACCCGTTCCCTTCATACGAACACGCCACCAGAACGCACGAATCCAGGATCCGCGGTCTGAGTAGCATGCGGTCCATGGTCGCTCCATTCGGGCTTCGCCGCAACCAGTTCCAGGCGGCGCCGCTGCCCGTGGCGCTGGCGCCCTTCGGGCGCAATGGTCACACTCTCCTTGAGTCGCCGTAACTCACATGTTACACTCTGTCGTATGAAGACCAAGCACGCCAAGACGGGGTTTGACCGCTACTTCACCGACAGGATGAAGGATCGGGAATTCGCCGCGGCCTACACGGAGGCGCGCGCCGGCATCGACTCGGTGGACGCGTTCGTGCGCTCCCTCGACGAAGTGCGGAGCAAGGCCGGCGTGTCAAAGGCGTTGCTGGCCAAGCGCACGGGAACCCAGCCCGCGGCCATGCGCCGATTGCTCACCATGGATGCACCAAACCCGACGCTGGCCACGGTCATGAGCATTGTACGATCTCTCGGCTACAGCCTGGCGCTTGTGCCGACGCAGGGTCGTGCGAAGCGAGGCAGAGCGCGCAAGCTCGCCGGTGTGCTCGCCGCTACGGCATAACACTTCTTGGAGTCCGTTTTCGGTATTCGGCACCAAGAGCCTTCACCTCGGCGTAGTCGGCTGCGGACAGTACGGTCATGAAGGGCTTGTCCTTGCCCGCAATCAAGACAACGCTGGGGCCGCCAAGCCCGACCGAGGCGCCGTAACGTTCCAGGATGCAGAATAGACGATAATGGCGGCGCTTGGGGCCATCAACGCGCACCTCGTAGAAGCCGGACATCTCCCCGTGCATGGCCTCCCACTTGCCGCCGCCGCTGAAGGCCGGTGGGGGCGCATCGGCGACCGCCTTGACCACGGCAACGATCATGGCCTCGACCTTGGTAGGGCACGTGCGCAGGAATTCAAGGGCGGGCACGGTGCACGTGGGATCGTCGCCGGGGTGGCGTTGGAAGAAGTGCACGCGCCAAGGGGCGGGACGCTCGCGGGCGTTCGATTGCTTCACTACGCCCCTTCTGCCTGCTTGAACGGAATCACCTTGACGCTCGTGCGCAGTTTGTCGAGGTAGTCCGCCCATCCCTGCATCATCTTGCGCCGCTCGGCCAGAAAACTGGTCCGGTTGTACGCGCGGCCGTTGGCGTCCTTGACTGCGTGGGCTAGCTGCGCTTCGATTAAGTCGACCCTGTAGCCCAGCACTTCGTCGAGGAGCGTTCGCGCCGTCGCGCGGAACCCGTGCCCGCACGTCACCGCCCGCTCGATGCCCATGCGCCGCAGGGCCGCGGTGACGGCGTTGTTGCTCATGGGCCGCTGGTTGCTGCGCGCGCTGGGGAAAACATAGGGGCCGCGCCCGGTGAGCGGTTGCAGCTCTCGAAGGATCGCCACTGCTTGCGGTGCCAGCGGAACAAGGTGCGGCGTCTTGGTCTTGCTTGCGGTGAACTTCCACTCGCCCGCGTCCAGATCGATGTCCGCCCACCTGGCGCTGCGCAATTCCCCTGGCCGCACGAAAAGCATCGGCGCCAGCTTGAGGGCTGCGACCACCACCGGCGTTCCGTCTTGGTAGCCCCACAGCGCGCGCAGCAGTTCGCCCAGCGCGTCCGGGTCGGTCACGGCTGCGAAGTGTTCTGGGTTCGTAGGCTTGAGGGCACCTCGCAGGTCGGCCGCCGCGTCCCGGTCGGCGCGGCCAGTGACGATGGCATATCTGAACACGGCGCCGATGTCAGTACGCACGCGGTGGGCCGTTTCGAGCACGTTGCGGTTCTCGATACGCTGAAGCACCCGCAGAATGTCCGGTGGCGCGAGTTCCCCGATAGGCCGGCCACCGATGTATGGGAACACGTCCCGCTCCAGCCGGCTCAAGACGCGCGTGGCGTGGCTAGGTGCCCAGCCGGGCGAGATCTTCTCGAACCACTCGCGCGCCACCACCTCGAAGGTGTTGGCGGCCTTCTCGGTCCGGGCGGTACGCTGCGCCCGACGGTGAACGCTGGGGTCGATGCCGTCAGCCAGCAGCTTGCGCGCTTCGGCGCACCGGACGCGCGCGTCGGCCAATCTCACCTCCGGGTAGACACCAAGTGAGAGCAGCTTCTCCTTGCCCGCGAAGCGGTACTTCAACCTCCACCAGCGGCCACCAGCTGGCACCACTTCCAGGTACAAACCCGCGCCGTCGTACAACCGGACTCGCTTGCCCATCGCCTTGACCTTGCGGATCGCGGTGTCGGTCAGCATGAGGATTCCTTCGTTGGGTGGGGTAACTGTTCTTGGGGGTAACTATTTTCGTGAATCTGGAGTTACCCCCAAAGTTACCCCCACCCGGTTCCGGCTGTCAACGGAACGCCCCGGACGCTATTGGAGCGCATTTCCCGTGAAATCCGTGTGTTTTGTGCCCGTTGTCGGACTTCCGCGGACTGCTGTGGAATCTCGATTTGTGGCGGGTCTCGGACTCGAACCGAGGGCCCGGCGCGTATGAAACGCCTGCTCTAACCAGCTGAGCTAACCCGCCGTTTTTCTGATGCGTCGCTCTCCCGCCGGCCGTGAGGCCGACAAGAAACGACGCCGGGGGATTTTGCTTGCCTGGCACCGCCTGTCAAGCTCTGAGACAGAAAGTTCGAAGGTCTCGTGATTCCTTGACTGATCCCCACCTGCTCCTATAGAAGCCGCAAGAGTCATGCGCCTCTATGCCGGAAAAATCCCCGTGATTGGTGCCGAAATCATCAAGGCGCTGGTCGACGCGGAGGATATCTCGGTCACTGACCGGGCCGAAGCCGATCTCGACGTGCAGGCCGTGCTCAAGGAATACCTGCGCCTGGAGCGAGAAATCACCGACAAGGCCAAGGACCTGCTGCAAAAGCGCAACCTTCCCTACGAGCAGTTCGGCAAGGTCAAGCGCTCCCTGGCCAACGAGAAGAGCTTCGGTCTGGGTGACGAGGGTCTGGAGTGGATGACCACGCAGATCATCGAGTCGTTCATGCAGTCCCTGCACGTGGAGGAGATCTTCGCCGACGACGCCACCCTGCGGAAGCGTATGGTCGACATTCTGAAGAAGCACATGCAGATTGACGACGAGGTCGACGCCGAGGTGCGCCGCCGAATCAAGAATCTGGAAGAGGGAACTGCGACGTGGGAGGTCGAGTACCAAAAGGCGCTCGATCAGATCAAGAAGAACCGGCGCCTCGACGAGAAGTAGGCGCGGACCGCGTCGCGGAAGTTTGCGGCTGGGTGAGCATGGCACGGCCACCACGCAAGACCATCACGAACGGGCGACAGAGCCTGGTGCTGGCGCCCGCAGCGGGACTGGCAGGATTCGCCGTGCTGGCCTTCTTCTATGTGGCCTTGCGGCGCATGAGCTACCCCTTCGAGCTCGAGTGGATGGAGGGAAGCATCGTCGAGCACGTTCAGCGCGTTCTGGACGGGAAGCCCATCTACACCAGCCCGTCGGTGGAATTCGTCCCCTATCTGTACAACCCGCTTTACTACTACGTGTCGGCGCTGGTGGCCAAGGCCATGGGCAATGGCGTTTCCACGCTTCGCTTCGTATCGTTCTGCTGCACTGTTGCGCTGTTCGCGACGCTCTACCATTTGATCGCCCGAGAAACGAAAAGTCGCCTTGCTGGCCTGCTCGGGCTGGGCATTCTCGCCGCCACCTTTGGACTCAACGGGCAGTGGTTCGATCTGGCGCGCACCGATACGCTTTTCATGGCGCTGCTTCTTGGTTCAGCCTGGTGCGTTCGCTTTGCTGAGCGAAAGCGTGGCCTTCTCATTGGAGCAGTCCTCTTCTGCCTGGCCTTCCTGGCCAAGCAGACGGCGCTGCCCTCGCTCGTGGCGCGCCAAAGGCACGCTCCAGCGCGCGTTTCACGAGGCCTTCGCCAGCCACCGCTTTTCGACAGTCGTCCTCGACCATCGTGACCGGTGGTTCTTCCAGGACGATCTGCGGGAGTACTACCGGCCTGCAGGCGTCACCTGGTTCGACGAGCCCGACGTGTTCGTCCCGGTTACCGGCGGTCCTTGCCGACCCGATTGGGTCTACGTCCCGGCCCGACCGTAAGCGCCTATCGCGCTCTCTTACGGTCCCGGACGCCTGCGCACGATGGGTTCGCTTGCTGAAATGGGCTGACTGGCCGGCGGCGGCGCCTTGACCTCCGGCCGCTCCATCGCCCCGGGTTGAGGTCGCGGACGCCTATCGCGAGCCAGCGACAGCACCATGCGCACGGCCTTGTCAATGCCGACCGCCACGTCGATGAGGCGTGCATCGTCGATCATATAGGCTGGCGTGCTGACGACGCTGGTCTTTTGATCGACCACGATCTCCCGCACCGGACACGGGCGCACGTCGGCGCCCATGACCGCGGCGTGTTTGGCCGGCTCGCACGCGCGCGCGCCGAGCGTGATACGCACACCCGCCATCGGCCCGAGAACCCGCGCGGCCAAAATGGGCGCCAGACAGATGAATGCCATGGGCCGGCGCCGTGCCAGCATGGCCTTGAGCAGACGTTCCACTTCCGGATGCACTTTGCAAACCACGCCTTTGTCGGCGTAGTCCGACAACAGATTGGCCACGCCCTCGCCGCCCGGGAAGATGAGCGCGTCAAGCTCGTTGTCGCGCACGCCGGCGATGTCGCGCAGCTGGCCGCGCGCAATGCGGGCTGCTTCGGCCGGAACTCGACGCGGGCTCGCATCTCGATCGACCTTGCCGCTCAGATGGTCCACCACCCGCGACTGGGTGAGGTCCGGAGCCAGGCACACCGGCTCAGCCCCGCCGCGTTCGAGCGACAGAAGCGTCAGAACTGACTCGCGAACCTCGGAACCATCCTGGGAACCGCAGCCAGAAAGAACGACACCCACGCGCTTGGCCATGGTCACAGCGCTAGCAGATTTCCCCTCGCGATCCAAGTCCGAGAGCCTCACTCAGACCCGGATCTCACCACAGAGAGTACAGAGGCCACAGAGTACTCCGGCAATCGTCCTTCAATGATCGCCTGGCGCGCGCCCCGAACCAGCGAAAGGTAGTGCTCGAGGTTGTGCAAGGTCGCCAGCCGGTAATAGAGAATCTCCTTCACGCGAAACAGGTGAGCCAGATAGGCACGGCTGTAGCGCCGGCACGCCTCGCAGGCGCAACCCTCCTCGAGGGGAAGCGGGTCGGTGCAATGAACCGCGTTCGCGATGTTGAGGTGCCCGCCGCGCACGAACAAACGGCCGTTGCGTGCGGCTCGCGTGGGCATCGCGCAGTCGAACATGTCGATCCCCGACGCGATGGCCACCAGAAGATCCGTCGGCGTTCCCACGCCCATCAGATAGCGCGGACGCGCCTCTGGCATGCGCGGGCCGATCTCACGTACCACCGCGTGCATGGTCTCAGGTGGCTCCCCCACGCTGAGCCCGCCCAACGCCACGCCATCGAAGGGCATCTCGGCAATCGCAGCCAAATGTTCCGTGCGCAGGCCCAGGTCGGTGCCCCCTTGCACGATGCCGAAGCGGAGCTGTCCCTGGGCCGGCGCGGTGGCCACACAGCGCCGCGCCCACCTGGTGGTCTGTTCCATTGCCTGCACCAGCACTTCGCGGGAAGCGTCTGAGGCGGGACACTCGTCAAAGGCCATGGCGATGTCGCTGCCCAGGTCAGCCTGGATGGCCATGGCCGACTCCGGCGTCAAGCGCTGCTGACTGCCGTTGACGTGCGAATGAAAGGTCACGCCGTCGTCGTCGATCTTGCGTCGCCCTTTGTGACTGAACACCTGGTAGCCACCTGAATCCGTGAGGATGGCTCGCGGCCAGGCCATGAAACTGTGCAGCCCGCCCAAGTCGCGCACCAACCGAGCGCCCGGACGCATGGCCAGGTGATAGGCGTTGCCCAGGACAATCTGCGCGCCGAGCGCTTCCAGATCGCCGGAAGCCAGCGACTTCACGCTGGCCTGCGTGCCCACAGGCATGAACACGGGCGTTTCCACTGGGCCATGATTGGTGTGCAGAATCCCGGCCCGCGCCTCACCACAACGGGCCTGCACGGCGAACGGGACGCTCACGACCGCACGCTCCCAGGGCGGATGAACATGGCGTCGCCGTAGCTGTAGAACCGATATCCGCGCTCGATGGCCTCGCGGTACGCATCCAGCACGGATTCGCGACCGGCGAACGCTGCCACCAGCATGAGCAAGGTCGAGCGGGGCAAGTGAAAATTGGTCACCAGATCGGTTACCACACGAAACTCGGCCCCGGGCACAAGAAACAGCCGGGTCGAGCCGCGACCGGTAGCCAAGGGGCCCAGTTGAGCCAGGGTTTCCAAGGTTCGCACCACCGTGGTGCCCACGGCCACGACGGGCCGCCCCTGCGCCCGGGCCTGGCGCAAGCTTTGGGCAGCAGCCTCGGAAACCTCATAGCGTTCAGCGTCCAGATGGTGTTGGGTGATGTCGGGGGCGCTGACCGGGCGAAAGGTGCCCGGACCCACGTGCAAAGTGATGCGCGCGATCTCGTGGCCAGCGGCCTTCAGCCTGGTCAGCAGTTCGTCGGTGAAATGCAAGCCCGCGGTGGGAGCCGCCACGGCGCCCGGCTGGCGTGCGTAGACCGTCTGGTAGCGAGACTTGTCCTCCGCCGAGTGAACGGCGGTCCCCCGTTCTTTTCGCGCTGCTTCGATGTAGGGTGGCAGCGGAACCGTGCCTATTTTCTCGATACGCGCCAGCAACCCCTGCTGGCCTGGCCCAGAGAAGCGAAGCTGGACCTCCCCCCGCGGCCCGCGGCCCAATATCTCCGCCTCCAGATCGTCTGAGAACCGCAGTCGCGCGCCTGACGGCTGCCGGCCCGTGCCACGCGCCAGCGCGCGCCAGTCTTCGCGCCAGCTCGCCTCGCAGTCATGGGGCGTGTCCGGAGAGGCCTTCTCTATCAAGAGAATCTCGACCCGGCCGCCGGTGGACTTGGTCCCGTATAGGCGCGCCGGAATGACGCGCGTGTCGTTGACCACCAGCAAGGAACGCGGGCGGAGAAAGCGCGTGATATCTCCGAAAAGAGCATGATTGCGCTCACCCGTGTCTCGGCTAAGAATCAGCAACCGCGCATCGTCCCGCCGCGGGGCGGGTTGCGTGGCAACCAATCGAGATGGTAGCTGGTAGTTGAAATCTTCGGTTCGCAGGTAGTATCAACTCCTCAAAGGCGTAGCATGCCCGTCGGCAGAACAAAGGCAATGTCTAGGGAACGCAGGGATAGCACCTCGTCGGCGCCGTCCGGTGCCGCCAACGTCCCAGAGTTCGTTGTCAAGAACACGCGCGAGTTCCTCGCGGGCTTCCAGCCCTCGGGCGGAAACGGCGGCGTGTTCTGTCCCACCCGCCGCAACGTTCCCGTGGGCGAGACCGTGGCCGTGAAGGTCCGCCTGGGTCGGCGCAAGCCCCCGATGGTGGTGTACGGACAGGTCGCTTGGCGGCGGCCGGGACGACACATCCTGAAGATCCGCGCCGGCATCGGCGTGGAGTTTCTGGCCAGCGAGCGGGCCAAGTGGGAATTCCTGCTCGATCTCGCCCGGACCGGCACCAGCGCACACAGCCGGCGCCGGCATGAACGCGTCCCCGTTGACCTGCCCATCTCCTGGCGACTGGTGGGCAGCCTGGAGGCGTTCTCGGGCCAGCTGCGCGATGTGGGGCGCGGCGGTGCCTTCGTGCTGTCGACCGCTACCGTGGCCATTCAAGAACGGGTCGTGCTGGAGATCGCTCCCCCGGGTGCCGAAGTGCCCATGGCCTTCATCGGTTGCGTGGCCTGGACAGGAAAATCCGGCACCGAGAACGTGTTCGGCATTTCGTGGCGCGCGCGCGATGCCGGAGGCGGCCGTCGCATCAAAGAGATGGTGCGCAGGCTGACCGGTCTGCAAGGCCCGTTGCGGGTTTAGCGACTCCAATCACCAAATCAGCGATAGCGCGTACAGGGTCCCGGTATTCGCGAGCACGTACATCTCGCGTCGCTGAACATCGATGAGGGGCTCCGCGCACATGCCGCGGCCCGGGTCGAAGACCTGCAAGAGTTGACCATTCGACCGATCCACCACGAACAGACCAGACCGGCTGCCGGTGAAAATCAGGTAGGGGCCCGCTTCCTGGGGCGGGGTCAGATCGCCGGCCTGGGCCAGGCCCTGCCGCCATTCAAAACGTCCTTGCATCGTCACCGCGGCCAGACCCTCCCGCGGAGACGCCACATAGAGGCGGCTCGCCCCGGCCCGGATGGCCACGGCTCCCTCGATCCCCATGCGCCAGACCACCTCGCCGTCCTTGGCCCGCAAGGCGTACAGTCCTCCCGAGTACGAGGACGCGATCACCAAGTCGTCGCGCAGCTCAGGGGTCGAATCCACGTCGACGAATTGATCGGAGGCAGCGGCCAGGGAGCGGGCCCAGCGCAGATCGCCGGTCTGGGCGCCCAGCGCCACCAGATATCCATCGTCGAATCCCGTGTACAGGACGTCACCACCCAGGCGAGGCCCAGCGCGACCGTGGATGCTGAATCCCTCGGGCGTGTCGCGTTCGTACTGCCACCGCTTCTTGCCTGTGGCTGCTTCCAGCGCGACCACGCGATTCGCTGCGCTGGCGAAGTAGACCAGGGCGGCTCCCACTTCAGGTCCGCGCTCGACTGAGCCCTTGCCCTTGTACGACCAACGGATTCTTCCGTCCTGCGGGTCAACCGCATAGAAAACGCCGTCGTCGCTGCCCAAGTAGACCTGCCCACGCGCCTGATCGAAGCGCGCTTCACCATCAACCCCCCCTGCAACCGGCACGGACCAGATCAGTCGGCCGCTCGCCGTGTCCACGGCCGCCACCTGGCCCGCGCGCGAGCCCAGGATGAGTCGCGAATCGACCAGGGCTCCCGTGGCGCATTCTTCGCTCTGCCCTTCGCTGGCGGAATAGGCATGGATGACGGTGCGCCAGCGCATCTGAACCACGCCGGCGGGATACTCGTGCCGTGCCTCGGTCGCGCGATGAAGGGCACTGCTTCCGCAGCCGCTCAACAGCAGAAACAAGCCCAGCGTACGGCCGGTTCCAGCCGCGAGTCTGCGCGCCAGCGACATGAATGGCACGCTACTGGTCGCCCAGCGCGGCCAGGCGGTCATCAATCTCCCTGCGCAACGACGTCTTGGGCGTCTTTTCCAGGATCTCGCGCAGGACTTTTTCGGCGTCCTTGCCCTTGCCCTGCTTTTGCAGCAAGCGCGCCTTGCTGAAGAGAGCCCGGTCCGCATAGAAATTCCCGGCCTGCTGGGCCTCGATGGCCATGCTGCTGTACAGGTCGATGGCCTTGTCGATCTGGCCTTGAGCCTCGATCGCCAACGCCTGGCCGTCCTCTTCGACGAGGCGCAAACCCTTGTCGGCTTCACCTTGGGCAAGTTGCTCGAAAGCCGTGGCCGCTTCCGCACCCTTGCCCAGGCGGAGCAAGGAATTGGCCTTGATGAGCGCCGCCCGCCGGGCAAGTCCCGAAGAACCATGCGCGGCCACAAAGGCATCGGCCTCGGTGATAGTAGCCTGCAGGCGCTCCGGCTCGGTCCTGAAACGCATGCCCTCGCCTTCGTCGTCGGCTGGCTTGGCCTCCTCGGTCTTGTCGGTCTTCTCGGGCAGAAGCGGCGCCAACGCCGTCTTCTCGACGCGCGAGAAGGCCTCGGTTTCCCGAGTCGCCTGGTGTTGCTTCCAAGCCATACTTCCCCAAGTCCCGCCGGTGCCTCCCACCACGATCACGCAGGCTGCGATGACCTTGCCTCGGTGGGCGGAAATGTGGGAACCGAGTCGCGTCCAGAAGCTGACGAACTCGTCGGGTTGCTTCAACTCTTTGCGATTGATTGAGCGGGCCACGGGGTGAGGAGATAACAGAGCGATAGGGTTGGGTCAACTGACCTTGTACACTGCGAACATGCTGGGCCGCCCCATGCAGGGTCTGCTGACCGCGAACCTCGTCGTCCTGTGCGCGACGCCTGGTACGGCGCAGGCCACAGGTGCGGGCGAAAGGCAGGTTTCTGGGGCGCTCGGGTTCGCCCTGGCCGGAGGCGACGACCACGCACGACCCGGACTGCAGGCAGGAGTCGAGGCCATGATGGGGTTCAGCGACGCATGGGCCGGTCGCGCAGCCGTGAGCGGCTCCTGGCAACCTGATTCGGCGGCGGGCACTCTGCGCCGCGTGACAGCGGTGTCCCTGGGCGCGACCTATTCGCTCGATATCGTGCGCTGGGTGCCCTTCCTAGACCTCGGCTTCAGCCTGGCTGATCTGCGCGGTGGGGGATCCAGCTCGCAGCGCCTCGGGCCGCAGGTGGGGCTTGGGGCCGAGTATCTACTTTCGCGGCGCTGGACCCTGGCAGCGTTGGCCCGCTTCGACTTCTTCGCCCTGCGCCTGGCAGGATCTGGCGGTGCCCAACCCTGGTGGCTGGACGCCGGCTTCCGCATCGGACGGCTTTTCTGAGGGGGTGGTTAGCGAGCCTTGCGTACCGGCTTCTTGCCTTTGTGGGCACGCAGGACCAGCCGCAAGGGCGAGCCCTCGAAGCCATAGATCTCTCTCAGCTGGTTGGTGAGATACCGGCGATAGGGCAATCCCACGGCCTTGGGATAGTTGGCGCTGACGAAGAACGAGGGCGGACTGGTCTGGGCCTGGGTGATGTAGTACAGGCGGACGTAGCTTCCGCCAGGCCCAGCAGGGGGCGGGCGACGGGTTACGAACTCCTCGAAGTGTTTGTTTAACTCTGAGGTCGGAACCCTTCTACACCATTGGGCAAACACTTCAGCCGATGCTCGCGGTATCTCACCGGTACCACGCCCGGTGACCGCGGAGGTGACCACCACCGGCGCCCACGCCATGAAGCCGAGTTCCTCGCGAACAGCGGCAACCCTCTTGTCTATCTCGGCCCGACGGATGAGGTCGCCCTTGTTGACCACGATGAGGGCAGCTCGTCCCGACTCTTCGATGAAGCTGGCTAGCTTCGCGTCCTCCGCGGTGGCCCCGTTCTGAGCGTCGATGACCAGGGCCACGACGTCAGCGCGCGCCAGTTGGTCGCGGGCCATCTTCGCGGACACCGCCTCGGTCAGGGTGTCGACGGCGCGGCGCCGGCGCAGGCCTGCCGTGTCGACCAGCACGAACTCGCGTCCCTGCCAGGAGAAAGGTGTGTCGATGGGGTCACGGGTGGTGCCCGGCTGGTCGTGCACCAACACCCTCTCCTGCCCCAGGAGTCGATTCACCAGCGAGGACTTGCCCACGTTGGGTTTGCCGACAAAGGCCAGGCGAATGGGCGCGCTCTCGGGTTCCGCCGCGCTCGTGCCTTCGCCTTGCTCGACGGGCGACGGCGAAACCAGGCTGCCCAAAGCCGCGACCGTGGCGTCAAGCAAGTCCCCCACCCCACGTCCATGCGCAGCCGACACGCCGAAGACCTGGTCAAACCCCAGGCGGAATACCTCGGCCATGTTTGGCTCGCGCGTGGCCGAATCGACCTTGTTGGCCGCGACCAGCACGGGCTTGCCCGTGCGCCGCAACAGCTGGGCGACTTCTTGGTCGACGGGCGTGATGCCTTCCTTCACGTCCAGCACCAGAATCAAAACCGCGGCCTCGTCCACAGCGCGCAGGGTCTGCGAGCGCATGGCGCCCAGGATCCCGCTGGCGCCGGGATCCAGTCCGCCGGTATCGGTCAGCCGAAAACGCGCGCCAACCCACTCGCACGCGCCATAGCGCCGATCGCGCGTGACGCCTGGCATGTCCTCGACCAGCGCGGGCTGGCCCCCGACCAAGCGGTTGAACAAGGACGACTTGCCCACGTTGGGCCGTCCCACCAGAGACACAATTGGCAACGACGGATCGTCGGCTGGCCGGCGGCTTCGTCTGCTCACGGGGTCCCGTCCTCGTAGCCTAGGCGTGCGATCTCGCTGCGCGAGTGGGTCCAGTCCTCTTCCACGCGCACATTGAGGCGCAGATGGACCGGCCGGCCGAGAAACTTCGCTATCTCCTGGCGGCCGGCCGTGCCTACGTCGCGAATCATCGAGCCATGCTTGCCCACCACAATGGCCTTCTGGCTCTCGCGCTCCACGACGATGGTGGCCTCGATCACCGTGTCGCCGCCTGGGCGGTCGTTCCACGTCTCGACCAGGACTGCTGTGGCGTACGGCAGTTCCTGTCGCAGGCGCAAAAAGAGCTGTTCTCGAATGAGCTCGCCCGCAAAAAATCGCTCCGTTCGATCCGTGAGCACGTCGGGGCCATAGATCGGCGGCCTTTCGGGCAAGAGGCCTAGCAGCTCGCGCACCAGGCCGTCAACGCCCTTGCCGCGGGTCGCGCAGGTGGGCACCACCGCAGGGAACGCGTACGCTTTGGTCCACCATTCGAGAATAGGCAACAACTGCGTCTTGTCCTTGACCTTGTCGACTTTGTTTATGGCCAACACCGTGGGCCGCTTGGTCTCAGCCAGGCGCTCCAGGATGCGCCGTTCGCCTTCAGCCAGGGCCACAGCGGCCGGAGAAAGTGAGCTGGCGATGGGATGCGCCTCCACGACCAGTAGGGCTGCGTCCACCTGGTCGATGGTCGACATCGCCTCGCGCACCATGAAGCGGTTCAACTCCGACCGCCCTTCGTGCACACCGGGCGTGTCCACGAACACGATCTGGCCCTTGACCGGCCCCTGCCCTGCACGCGGATCCGTGGCGGGCAGCTCAGCCTCGCCGTTCCACACGCCCACGATGCGCGTGCGGGTGGTCTGCGGCTTGGGGGTGACAATGGCCAGTTTCTCGCCCACGATTCGATTGAGCAGGGTGGACTTGCCCACGTTGGGCCGGCCCAGGATGGCCACGGTCCCGGCCACGCTCATGGCTGTCTTGCGAGTCGAGGAATGCGTTTCGGAGTCAGATGTGTCAGACACTGAAGCGGTGGTATAGCACTGGCCGAGGCCCGCTGCGGTGGCGAGGTCGACGGGAGCGTGCCGCGACCTCGCCATTTCTCAGCGCACTAACACCTTGACAGGTCCCTCCCCTAGCACTATCACCCCGGTAGGATTTACGCCCATTTGGGGCGCTAGCAGGATTTCCACCGTGAACGTGAGCCAGAAGAGTCGCTATGCGCTGAAGGCCGTTCTTGAACTCTCGTTTCGCTTTGGCCAGGGACCCATTTCGATCTCTCAGATCGCCAAGGCCCAGGCCATTCCGGCGCGCTTCCTCGAAGCCATTCTGGCCCAGCTCAAGCGCGGCGGCTTCGTGGCTTCGCGCCGCGGGAATGAGGGCGGCTATCTCCTGGCGCGCCCTCCGGCCGAGGTTTCAGTGGGCGACGTTCTGCGCGTCTTGCAAGGCCAGCCTCTTTCCACTCTGTGTGCGAACCACCCGCAAGCCGAGTGCCCACACGGCGGGGACTGCGTCTTCGCCCGGCTGTGGGAGCGCGCCTGTTCCGCTGTCAATGCCGTGTACGACTCGACGAATTTCCAGGACATGACAGACCGCTATCGGGCCAATCTGCGAGCCAAGGCCCCTACCTATTCCATCTAACTGTCGAAGGCTTGGTCCCCGTCCGCATGGATCCCGCAAAGAAGGATGAAGCGCGCGCAGCCCCGCCTGATGCTCCGGGCTCGGTCGGGTGGACAGAGGCGCAGACGACTTGCCTGGTTCCTGCGGATTCATCCCTGACACTCGATCTGGGCGGCAGCATCAGCCCGGTCAACGTCGAATACGAGACCTACGGCTCGCTCTCGCCCCACAAGGACAACGTCGTCTTCATCACGCATGCGCTTTCCGGCGATGCGCATGTTGCGGGCTGGGACCGCCGTGCGGTCGAGACCGGACGCGCCTGGCGACAGAAGAAACCGGGCTGGTGGGACGCCATCGTGGGTCCGGGCAAGGCCATCGACACCAGCCGCCTGTTCGTCATCTGTCCCAATGTGCTGGGCGGATGCTACGGCACCACAGGGCCGTCATCGGTCGATCCCTCGACAGGAAAGCCCTACGGCTTGCGCTTTCCCATGGTCACGGTGGGTGACTGGGTCAACCTGCACATGCGCCTTCTCGATGCCCTTGACATCGAGAAGGTGCAAGCGGTGGTGGGCGGCTCGCTGGGCGGTCAGCAAGCGCTGGAGATGGCGCTCGCCTACCCAAACCGGGTGGAACGCGCGGTGGTCCTGGCGGCCAGCGCGCGCCTTTCGGTGCAAGGTCTGGCCTTCAACGCCGTGGGCCGCTACTGCATTCTCCACGATCCCAATTTTGCCGGCGGCGACTACTACGACGGCGAGGGTCCCGGGGCTGGTCTGGCAGGGGCGCGCATGCTGGCGCACATCACCTATCTTTCCGATGAGGGCATGCACGAAAAGTTCGGCCGGCGCCTGCAAGATGGCGCCAATGGCCGACCCGGGGGATTCGGCATCGAGTTCGCGGTCGAGAGCTACCTCGACTACCAGGGGCGCGCGTTTGTCGAGCGCTTCGATGCCAACAGCTACCTCTATATAACCCGCGCCATGGACTACTACGACGCTGCGGCGGCTTGGGGTGGAGGCAGCCTGACCGAGGCCTGCCGCCGCATCCGCGCCAGGATGTTGATCGTTTCGTTCGACTCGGATTGGCTCTATCCCCCGGAGGTCTGCAAGGAGCTGGCGCTGGCCCTGACCCAGGCCAACCGACCTGTCACCTACGCCAACGTGCCGTCCCACTACGGCCACGATTCATTCTTGGTCGAGACACAGAAGGTCGGGCGCCTGCTGCGCGGTTTTCTGGCTCGCTGATTCGAGGGTGACATGACGCAAAGGCCGCCGCCTCACATCGACCCCGACTTGCTCACCGACCGCAGCGTGGATCGTCTGCCGCAAGGTGTGTTCGAGCAACGAGCCGCTGAGCTTTCCAGGCTCCTGGCCACGCGCCCGCCCGCGCCTGATCGGCCGCCCACCGCGACTCGTTGGCAGGACGAGATCATCGCGCGTGAGATCCCCCAGGGCTCCCGGGTGTTGGACCTGGGCTGCGGCGACGGCGCGCTGCTGGAACGGCTGATGCGGGATCTCGACGTCCGCGGTCAGGGGCTGGAGATCGATCCCGAAGCCGTGTTCTCCTGCGTGGAGCGCGGCGTACCGGTCATGCAGACCGACCTCGACGAGGGACTGCGCCGCTTTCCTGACCAGGCCTTCGATGTGGTGGTCCTGGAAGAGACGCTGCAGACGCTGGCCAACCCGCGCGAGATGCTGGCCGAGATGTTACGCGTGGGCCGGCGGGGCATCGTTTCGTTTCCCAATTTCGCCCACTGGCGCGTATTGGTCGACCTGGTGGCCAACGGACGCATGCCCGTCACCGAGTGGCTGCCCTATCAATGGTACGAGACAGCCAACATCCACCCCTTCACCTTGCAGGACTTGCTCGACTGGTCGCGCGGCTCAGGCGTGCACGTGGTGGCGGGCTACGCCTACGAGAACGGCGCGGTCCGCACGCTCACCGCAGACGACAATCTGCACGCCGAAGAAGTCCTGATCGTCGTCGAACGGTAGTTCTAGTTGGGGTGGCAGTACTGGCACATGGCCGTGCCGTACACCTCGGCTATCTTGTGCTTCTGCTGCCATTGGATCGGGTGTGGATTGCCACCGATACCCCCCACCTTGTGACAGCCGACGCAGTTCGAATGCGGCCCCTGATCGTGGCACGAGGCGCAGTTGACGATGTCACGGCGGGCGGATACGGCGTGTGACGTGGGACCGGGGTAGGCCCAGCCGGCCGGGTGCGGGCTGCGCGGGCTGGTGCCGCCAGGGCCGACGTTCTCCTGGTTGTGGCAAGCCGAGCAGAAACTGGTGCCGTGGCAGCGCTGACACAGAGCCGCGTCGGAACGGGCTTCGAGACCATGGCGGGTGAGGTAGTCGCCGCGGTGGATGAAGTCGCTGGTCACATTTTCGCTGAACTTGAGTTCCACGCGCATGGGTGCAGTCTGGGCGTGGCAGTCGGCACAGAAGGTCTGGTCGTGGCACTGCGCACAGGCCTCGGCGGTCGAACGCGCGATGACGGCGTGCTGCCGGACGAAGTCGCCGGCGTGTGAGAATTCCGCCACGGGCTTGAGCGGGAACCGTTTGAGATCGGTGTGGCACATTCCGCACCGACCCTCGTCGAAGTCGACCTTGTGCTCATGACACTTGGTGCACGACTTCATGGTGGGCGGCGTGGGCCCCGGCCGCGCGTACTCCGACAGCTTCACGTGGCAGGTCGTGCAATCGTCCTTAACCAGCTTCAAATGCGCCTGGTGCGAGATGATGATGGTGTGGGACTCGGCCGGATAGGTTCCGGGACGGGCCGGATCCCTGTGGCAGTAGCCGCACTCTTTCTGATCCTTCTTGTCGCCGTGACACTCCAGACACTTGGCCTCCAGCGGCCGCAAGTGGTCGGTGACCGTGTTGGCCTGGGGCACGTCCTCATGGCACATCTCACAGGGAATGTCCTTGTGGGCCGCGTGCGACTGGCGAACCTCCTCGCCGGGCTGCTTGGCCTGTCTGGTTCCCAGCATGCCCGCGCATGCCGCGATTCCCAGGGCCGCAAGGGCGATTCCTGTTCCCCTCGCCATTCTCACTGCGTGACCTCCTTCACCAGGTGGCCGCCGTCGTAGACGATCTTGAGCAGACCTTCGATTTGATGAGTCGCATAGGGGGTCACGTTGTCCATTCCGGTGAGCACCGCGCGCCAGGCCGGCGCCACGTCATACACCAAACTCCCCGATCCGAAGAAGGAACGACTCTGACCGTTGAGCGGCTGGTCCAGGTCGTAGAGATCGAAATCGACGACCACGCGAATCTTCGTGGTGATGGTCTGCCAGCCAAAGGCGCGGCCCATGACATAGCCGTCGCCGGGAATCTTCAATCGCCGGCTCTCGACACCAACCCGCGTTCCTCCGCCGCCGCCAAGACGCAGGGTGGCCTTGCCTCCCCCGTTCCAGCCCCATCCGCTGGCATCGTGCACCTCGTGAAAATCGCCCTGCACTTCCAGACGCCGAGTCCACGGCCTGACAGCAACAAAACCGCCAACCTCGTCGCGTGTCTCCTGGGCAAAAACCGCGAAGATCGAGTATCGCGGCAAGAAGAGATCCGGCGCCGTGCGCCGGTAGTCTGCGGTCACGTCGACGTAGCGACAAGGCTGCCAGTAAGCCGCTGCACTGGCCTCGGCCAGCCGGGCCTCGGAAAGGCTCCATCGGGCCAGGCCGCCCAGCGCCAGCGAATCCAGCAAACGATAGCGGGCGTCGAACCCGGCATCCCGCCGAAACACATGCTGTCCGGCCCCGAGTATTTCCAAAATCGACACGCCGACCTCTGACTCGTACGAACGACTCCAGAAGGCTCTTGCCCCGCTGGTGAACTCGCCCCGGCTGTAGCCGAAGCGCGGGGTGACCGGAACTCCGATGAATCCCGACAGACCAAATCCCGCCCCCACCCGCAGCGTGGGGGCAAGGCCGTCGAGTTGCACATTACCCGCAGTTCCCGGATACACGAACTGCCGCCCCAGACGCAAGGTCAGGCGTTGATTCCAGGTCGAGCCTTGAATGTAGGCCACATCGACGTCGCCCAAGACGCTTTTCCCGTCGCGCGGATCGCCGGCCACGGCCTCGCCCCAGCCGGAAACCACGATCTGCGTTTCATCGAAAAACCGATTGTCGATTTCTGAGGCCCGCAGGGAAACCAGTTCGAGGAACGGCACCACGGTGTGTACGGTGCCATCGCGCGGATCGCGCTGGCCCGAAACGATGGTGGTGGCGCTGGCCGTGACTGTCTCGGCGCGCGCCAATCCAATCACCCCGCCGAGCGCCGCCATGAAGACGACAAAGGACGGCCCCTTCATGTGGCTAGTCGCCATCGAAAGCTCCGTTCATGTGAGTCGTGGTTTGGGCCCCGGACGGGCCGGTGAAGATGATGTTCCCCGAGGAATCGATGGTCTGCGCATGGCAAGCCACGCACCCGGTTCTGGTTATGCCAGTCGGGTGTCCCGAGAACTGCGGTGGGGTGCCGTGACAGGTGGCACCGCACGCGCCGCTCCCGGGCGAGACCCAGTTGGGCGTCTGCTCGAGGCCCGGCGTCTTGTCCGTGTTGAGCGGCTCGCCGCCACCATGACAGTACGCACCCGCGCACGTCATCGAAGCAAGATTCCACGTTGGCGCCGCGCTCTGAGCCCGCGCTAAGGTCCCTGATCCCGCGACGTTGGGGAAAACCGTGGCCATCGCGACCGTGCCGGGCGCGTGACCAGTGCCGTAATGGCCGGGGGTGCTTGCGTCGGCAGGAACCTGATGGCACTCCGAGCACTGAATCGGGCCACGGATATTGAGGATTGGCGCGACCACATGCCGCTGGTGCTGGCCCACGCCGACGGCTGAAGGATCCGTATTCCCCTCCAGATCGGGCGGCGGCGCGGGTGAACTGACCGATCCGTGGCAGGTGTTGCAGGGCGTATTCACGCCCGCGAACTCGACTATGCCATCGAGGTGCAAGCTCGTGCTGACGAGATTGGCCTGGGCATCGACGACGCTGTAGTGGCAGGTCGAGCAGCGAGTTCCCCCTGCACCGTTGGGCGGGGTGCCGTGACAGAAGGTGCAGGTCTGAGCCGCGGGTCGAGGCGTGGCATTCCAGCTTGGGCTGTTGGTCACCGCCGCCGAGTCGCTGTAGGCAGCGCCATGGCAATAGACGTTGCTGCAGGTTTGCAGGTTGGCATCCCAGGCCGGCGGCCCCGCGCGCGTTCCGTCGGCCGGAGTCAGCGCGGCCAGACCCGACAGCGAAACCTGTGCGGGACCGGTGCGAAGCGACCCGGACGAAAAGGCGTGATCCTGGCCGCTCTGATGGTCGGGATGGCAAGTCGAACAAGCGAATTGCTTGGCCAGCGCCCCCCCTGCAACGTGAATCACATGCCTGCCCGTGACCGGTGGATAGGCGTGGCAAACTCCACAAGCCCCGGCGGGATTCATCAGCGCCAGTTGATGGCAAGAGAAACAGGACACCCCTGCCGCCCCACCCGAGAGGTCTTCGCCGTGGCATTTCTGGCAGACACCGAGATTGGAATTCGCCACAGCCATGCCGTGAAAGTCAGGCTGAGCCGGATCCAGAACCCCGGCTGTGTGCACTGACGTCGTCTCATTCAAATAGCTGGCTCGGCAGTCGACTATCCATTTCTTTGCCTCGGCATAGACATCAGACATGCCGTCGTGCGGGTTGGTTGCCGTTTTGAGCACGGAAAGCAGCGTGGAGTTCGCATCTCCCGCCACCACAGCAGGTGGAGTGCCCGTCCCCAGCGCGAGGTTGTACGTCGTCGTGTCGTAGCCGCCCTGGGCCGGGCCCGCGTCGCCCGACGAGTGGCACGCGCTGCACTTCTCCTGGAAAAGAGGCCCGATGTCGTTCTGCCAATCAGGACAGAGCCGCTGGTCGTTGACCAGTGGCCGTGCCTTGGTACATCCCACCATCGAAACGGCCATGGCAATCGCTATGGCAAGACTGTCTTTCATCACCTGACCTCGCTCGCCGAAAAAGCACGTGCGTCCGCGATCGCGAAAGGATCGCCGTCGTGACCTTGTGGGCGCATCTCTGGGCGGAGTATATCCAAGTTTTCCGATGGACAAAAGCGACTAAATGTCATGGGCGAATTCCAGCTTGCTAGCGCGCCGCGCCACACTGACCCTTGGCGATGGCGTCGGTGCAGACATCTTGAGTTGGATTCCCGTCGGCTGTCGACTGCGCCATTTTCCGAGACTTCCCGTCCGCATTGCTTGCCTGACTTTAGTCGTCTAGCCTAGCCCGCCCCAAGCAAGTGGAGAACATCTGTTGAAGTTCAAGCTGGTCATCTTCGATTTCGACGGCACCCTGGCCGACAGCCTCGGCTGGTTCATCGGCATTTCCGACCGATTGGCCGACGAGTTCGGGTTCGATCGCCTCGACAAGGACCAGGTTGCCACTCTCAGACGCCATGATGCTGCCACGCTGCTGAGACTACACCATGTGCCCTTGTGGAAGGTGCCCTTCATCGCGTCTCGTTTTCGCGGCTTGATGGCTCAACAGATCGAAAAGATCGGCCTGTTCCCTGGCGTGGCGGACCTCCTCAGCCGGCTGGCGCAAGCCGGATCGACGCTGGCGGTGGTGACGTCCAACTCCTGTGGCAATGTTCGCCGCGTCTTGGGCAGGAAGAACATGGCCCTGCTGGCGGCCTGCGAAGGGGGCGTGTCTGTTTTCGGCAAGCGCATGAAATTGCGCAAAGTCCTGCACCAAAGTGGCATCCACCCCGCCCAGGCCATCTTCATCGGCGACGAGATTCGTGACATCGAAGCAGCCCGCCACGCGGCCATCGCAAGCGGCGCCGTGGCTTGGGGCTTCACCGATCCAGATGCCCTGCGAGCCAACTCTCCGGACCTTTTGTTCACGAGTGTAGGCGAGATGCTGAACACGTTGGTTGGATAGACCGCCGCCGCGCCCCCGCCCTACCCCGCCCGTTTGAAGTCCTCCGAGCGCACGCGGTAGCGTTTGAGCAGGCGGTGCAGGCTTTCGCGCTCGATGCCGGCCCGTTCAGCTGCACGGGTCACGTTGCCGTCGAACTCGCGCATGAGAACCGCCAGATATTCGCGCGAGATGCGATCGCGCGCGGTCTCCATGGCCTCGCGGTAGGGCATCTTGACCAGCACCTCGGCGGGGAGCGCACCCACCTGCGCACCTCGCAACTCCGCCGGCAGATCCCGGATGTCGAGCTCCTTGCCGGCGGCGATGGCCACCGCGCGCTCGATGGCATTCTGCAGCTCGCGCACGTTGCCTGGCCAGTTGTAGGCCGCGAGCGCGCGCATGGCCGCATTCCCGATGCCCGTGATGTCGCGCTTCGACTGGCGCGCATGCTGGGACAGGAAGTGGGCCGCCAGCGCCGGGATGTCCTCGCGTCGCTCGCGCAAGGCCGGCATACGGATGGGAAAGACGTGCAAGCGATAGAACAGATCCTCTCGGAACCGCCCGGCCTGCACCTCGGCCTTGAGATCCCGGTGGGTGGCGGCGATGATGCGCACGTCGACCGAGAACGGCGTGTTCTCGCCCACCCGACGAATCTCCTTGTCCTGCAAAGACCGATTGAGTTTCACCTGCACGGGCAGGGGCAGTTCCCCTATTTCGTCGAGAAACAGGGTTCCGCTGCTGGCTTCCTCGAACAGGCCCGGTTTGGCGGCCGCCGCGCCGGTGAACGCCCCCTTGGCATGGCCGAACAACTCGCTTTCCACCAGCTCGCCGGGCAGGGCGCCGCAATTCACCGGCACGAAGCGGTTGTGTTTGCGCTCGCTGTGGTAGTGTACCGCCCGCGCCGCCAGCTCTTTGCCGGTGCCGGTCTCCCCGGTGAGCAGCACCGTCATGTCCAGCCCTGCCGCCCGTTCCAGCAGGCCATACACCTCGCGCATGGGCGGGCTCTTGCCGATCATGTTGTGAAACGAGTTCGCGCCTTCCAGTTCCTTGCGCAGGCTCACTGCCTGGGCGCGCAGGCCCCGGCGCTCCAGGGCGCGGGCCACCACCAGCGCCGCGGCGTCGGGATCGAAGGGTTTCTGGATGTAGTCGTACGCGCCCTGTTTCATGGCCTCGACCGCATCGGGCACCGAGCCGTAGGCGGTCATCAGGATCACCTCTGTCTCGGGCCAGCGCGCCTTGACCGATTCCAACACCGTGAAGCCACTGGCCCCCGGCATCTTGAGATCGGTCACCACCACGTCGAACTCGTGTTCCGCGATCAAGGCCAACGCCTTGGCGCCGTCGCTCGCCGTGGTGAGGTTGTGTTCCTCGCCCAGGATTTTGCCGAACAGCTTCAGCATGTTCTCTTTGTCGTCGACCACAAGCACGCGGGGGCGGTTCATGTCGTTTCTCCTGGGACGCGCGGCAGGCACACAACGAAGCAAGCCCCACCCGTTCCGGGTGGATCGGCGACGATCTCGCCGCCGTGGGCGCGCGCAATGGCTTGCGACACCGCCAGGCCCAGACCGGTGCCGCGCGGCTTGTTGGTAAAGAATGGTTCGAACAAGCGCTCGCGCGCTTCGGCGTCCAGACCTGGCCCTGAATCCCTGACCGTCACGCGCGACCACTCGCGGGTCTGGTCCACGTCAATGTCGACGCGGCCTGCTGGGGCCGCTGCCTCAATCGCGTTCTTGATCAGGTTGAGCAATACCTGGCGCAGCTTGGACGCCGTGCCGGTCGTACTGCCCTGCCCGGCCACTGTCACAGCCACGCCCGGTGTGGGCGACGCTTCCGCCAGTGGTGCCACCACATCGTCGCACAGCGCGCGCAGGTCAACCGGCTGGGTGCCAACCTGGACCGGCCGCGAGAAATCGAGCAGTCCCTCCACGATCTCCTGACAGCGCAAGACCTCTTCCTCGACGACTGCCAGATCCTCGGCCAGCGGCCCCACCGCCTTCTTGCGCAGCAGCCGCGTGTATCCCAGGATCACGCCCAGCGGGTTGTTGATCTCGTGGGCCACACCGGCGGCCAGCCGCCCCACGCTGGCCAGGCGCTCGCTCTGCAAGAGGCGGTGCTGCTGCTCCTTAAGCGACGCGACCATGGTGTTGAACTGGCGAGCCAGGTCTCCGAACTCGTCGTCGCCGCCAACCGCGATGCGCGTGTCGAGGTCGCCGGCCGCCAGCCGTTCTGCGCCCGCGTGCAGAAGCGCCACTGGCCGCGCCACCTTGCGGCCCAGATAGACAGCCACGCCCCCGGCGAGAAGAGGCGCCATCACCAGGAAGAACATACTCCAGGCCACGGTGCGATCGCGGGTCGCCTGCGCGAACGACTGCAGCTCGCCGATGGCGTCTTCGAAGCGCTTGGCCAGAAGGTCGGTTCGTTGCTGGATGCGGCTCACCACCGCCAAGGCGTGCGCATGTTCGAGATGCGCATCCGCCGTCCGGCCTGACAGCACCGCTGGCACAATGTCGCGACTGAAGACGCTGTCCAGTTCAGCCGCGCCAGCCTCGATGTCGTCGACCCAGGCGCGTTCGTCGGGCCGCTCCGCACGCTGGCGCAAATCATCGATCAGGCTGAGAACCCGCGCCTTGGCTTCGGCGTAGAAGCCGAGGTGGCTGTCGTTGCCGATGATGATGGTGTGGGCTTGGTGCGCGTACTGGTCGCGCACAGCACTGGCCAGGTCCAAGGCCAAGCGCATGCTGTCCACTCGCGCGCGCGTGCGGGCGAGTCCGCGGTTGACCTGCGAAAAGCCGAGCAAGGCTATCGCCGTGGCGACAACGAACAAGGCAACAAGGGCCGCAAACGCCAGCGCCAGCCGGCGCGCAGTTCCGGAACGAGTGCCAAGAAGCCTGAGAAGCAACGGTGACATCCGCGGTTACAGTGTAGCCGAATCGGTCAACTCCGACAAAAAGAGGTCATCGCTAAGTCGGCCGAGCAAACCTGACGAACGAAGGGATCAGGTGCGAGTCAACGGGCTCGGATTGATCGCCGTGTGAGACAAGAGCCTACTGTGTATCTGTTCGCTTTCGCAGACCAGAATGGTTGAAGCCAGTGAGTGCTGGCATACACTAATCTATTAGGAAGTTCTCAGCAGACAGTCGACGGACTGTCGAACCATCGGAGGCCAATCAATGCAGTCGCATCAGCTCGCTCCGTTTTCTTTCACACGGGGGGCGGGGGTTGGATGGGCTGTCTGGCTGGTGTCCGTTGCTCTCGGATGTCAGACCGACCCGAGTGGGTTTCCCGTCGTAGTCGACGCTGGCGAAGATGCCGTTCACGCCGCGACCGATGGCTCGATCGCTATCCTGGGCGGACACACGGGCGGTGTCGGTGGAGCGCTCTCCGCCGCCGGCGGAGCCACAAGCAGGTCAGGTGGAAGCATAGGCGCGACCGGTGGAACTGCGACGGCGATCAGCGGAACCGCAGCCGCCACCGGCGGAACCACGGACGTGTTGGGTGGGACGAAGGCCGCCAGCGGTGAGACTACGTCTGGGCTGGGCGGAACACAAGCCGCCAGCGGCGGAACCGAGACAGCGTCCGGCGGAGCAACGGCCGCCACCGGCGGAATCACTGACGCCACCGGCGGAATCACTGGCGCCACCGGCGGGATCTCGGCCGCTAGCGGCGGAATCACGGTCACGACCGGCGGAACTGCGGGCGCCGCCGGCGGAATTACCGCTGCATCAGGCGGAACCACCGCCGCGTCAGGCGGAATCACCGCCGCGTCCGGCGGAACCAAGGCCGCATCCAGTGGAACCAGCGCTGCGTCCGGTGGAACCACCGCTGCATCCGGTGGAACCACCGCTGCATCCGGTGGAACCACCGCTGCATCCGGTGGAACCACCGCTGCATCCGGTGGAACCACCGCCGCGACCGGCGGAACCACGGCTGGAACCTGCGGGCAACTCAACCAGACCTGTTGCACAGGCAATGTCTGCAACCAACCCTTCACCACCTGCACGGGGCCTGGCCCAGGACAAATGCACTGTACCAGTTGTGGCAGCACAACCTGCTGTCCCGACAACTCCTGCTCGGGCGGTAGCTGCTGCAACCCTAGGACTGGACAGTGCATCGCCGCGAACGCCAATTGTCCGGCCGGCATTGGCGGCGGCACCTGCTCCAACAACGCATGCGCAACCTGCGGTGCGCTTGGCGATCCCTGTTGCAGCGCTGGAACCGGTGAGGGGGTATGCACCGCAGGTGGCCTCGCGTGCGGCCCGAGTGCCACCGGCAACACGTGCCAGCCTTGCGGTGCTGCGAATGCTGTCTGCTGCGGTCTCGGGACGAATCCCGCAAACCGAACCTGTTCCACAGCCAACCTGCTTTGTCAGACCAACGCCACCGGCGCCCTCACCTGCGTGGCCTGCGGTGGCCAGGACCAGCCTTGTTGCGGCAGTGGAACTGCAGCCCGCACTTGTTCCGCGACGAATCTGGTCTGTCAGACCACCAATGGCGGCGGCCCCGGAACGGCCTACACATGCCGGGCCTGCGGCGCCTCGACTCAACCGTGCTGCGCCAATCGGACCTGCAACGCCACACTCAACTGCATGGGCCCTGGCGCGGGAGCAACCTGCCAGTAGGCGACCGCAGGTCGCCACGGCAGCGCGCAGCGTGTCTCTTCTTGCCGCTGCCGTGACACGAGATACACCGTCTTGTCATCTAAGGTCAAGACGCAGCAATCGCGTAGATACGCTACCCCTACCGATTCAGTTGGCATTGCCGCCCAGGGGTGCTACTCAATTAGATATTGTGGATTTCGCAGCACCTGACAGTCATCGCAACGGAGGTCACAGGCCAATGACAGGAAGCCGCGGTTCTCGACTGGCAATCTCTTTGTTTGTTGGGGCAAGCTTGGCAGCGTGCACTGGTCCCCGCGGTCCCGCAGGTCCCGCAGGCGACGCAGGCCCCCCAGGACCGCAAGGCCCACCAGGCCCTGCCGCAGCCGTCGAGGACGCTGGCTCTGATGACGCCGAAACAGGAGCGCTGCCCAATAGCGATGCTCCTACTGGCATCGCCCCGACCGTCAATATTGCAGGCACCACGCAAACGGCTGGCTTCGGCGCGCCGGTCACGTTGATCGGCACCGCCAGCGACCCTGACTCGAACGTCAGCGCGCTCACGTACAAGTGGACCCAGACCGCTGGCCCGACGGCAGTCCTTACGGGCGCCACCACTCCGACGCTGACCTTCACCACGCAGACCCTGGCCGCAGCCAAGACCCCTGTGATGGCCCAGCTTCACTTTGGAGTGCTCCCCATCAGCCCGGACGAAGCCGGAAACTACACCTTCGAGCTGGATGTGACTGATCCGCAAGGCAACGTGGGCAAGGCGACAGCGACCGTCCGCTCAAACCCGCCGACAACAGGATTGCAAAACGTTCCCGTCGGCATTCGCCAATTCCTGATGGGCGACGGCGGCACGCAGACGACCTGGAACTGGAGTCTGGACGTGACCGGGGCCACTGGATCGAATGCCACGCTTGCGGCCGCCGCCACGCAATTTCCCAGCTTCATCCCCGATGTCGTGGGCAGCTACAAACTGACCGAGGCGGTGTCCACCAAGACCCTGACCATGTGGGCCGGCAACTGGCGCGGCGAGATGATCAATTACCCGACGTCCTGCCAGACTTGCCACAACGATACTCTCAACATCGCACCGGATATTTTCACGCCGTGGTCCAAGACCGACCACGCGATCGCCGTGCAGCACAAGTTGGACGGCACCTATTCCGACGGAGTCACGCCGCTGACATACTTCCCGCGTTCCTGCATGGAATGCCACACGGTGGGCGACTCGCCGGCCGCAGTCAACAATGGCTTCGACGACGTTGAAAAGGCCACTGGCTGGGTGATGCCCACCAAGTTGCAGCCCGGAAACTGGGAAAACATGGTGGCGAATTACCCGACTCTGGCCGATCTAGCCGGCATCCAGTGCGAGAACTGCCACGGTCCACAAGACGGCGCAATTGGGCACTTTTCGTCGGCGCATACCACGTCGGGGAACACGACTCCCGACAAGTGGACGCGCGTGTCGTTCTCTGAAGGCGTTTGCGCCTCCTGCCACCAGGACGCGAGCCATCACTACAAACCCAGCCAGTGGGCCACCTCCGCGCACGCCCAGCGTGATCTGGTGTCCAACGCCACCTTCGAAGCGCGCGGGACAACCGCGGCTCATTGCGGCCGGTGCCATTCGGCGCAAGGGTATGCTGCCTACTCAACCCAGTTGGCCGCAGGCGACGCCGGCCTTCTGCACAAACCAGACGGCACCGCAGCCGACGAGGCCTACCTGCGCGGCCTGGGTCTGCAGGCTTCGACGGTCGAGGCCATAACCTGCTCGGCATGTCACGACCCCCACGACGCCAGTAATCCCGGCCAGCTTCGTTTGGGCGGAAACCTGCTGGCGTTGCCCAACGGCCTGACCAACATCGTGGGCGCGGGCATGGGCGCCACTTGCATGGCTTGCCACAACACCCGCAATGCGGAACACGACGACTTTGTGGCCGCGGCCGCGGATTTCTCCGGCCCGCACACGCCCTCGCAGACAGACGTGCTCTACGGGTTCAATGCGTACTTCATGCCGCGCCTCAATCCATCCCCGCACCTATCGGTGACGGATACCTGTGCGGGCTGTCACGTGGCCATCCCCACGGCCACCGAAAAGGCCGCGGGGCAAACCGACAACCATAATTTCGCGACCGACGACACCGTCTGCGCCTCTTGCCACTCGGCCTCGACCAACGGAGAGGCGCTGCTGTCTGCCAACGACGCACAACTGGGCGACCTGAGTGCCGCGATCGGAACCAAGGCTCTGGCCATCATCAATGCCCTGTACGCCGCCGGAAACACACTTTCGGTGCGGGCCTATCTACAGGCGACCGATCAGTACAGCTCCGCGGCTGCCACCACAGCCGACATTCTACTGACTGCCGCCCCAACTGCGGTGGCCCTCACTTCCGCCATTCACGGGGCAACTTCATTCAGCCTGACCCTGGCCGCACCCGTGACCGTTACGTGGGTAGCGACCGCTTCCGCCCCGGCTAGCACCGCAACCGTGTCGCAGATTTACTGCCAGCTCAGCGGGATCACCATCACCGGTCAAACCGCGCCTGCGGTGCCGCCCGCCACGACCGGGGCGCCGGTGCCCGCCATCGCGACGGATTCGGCGGTGGCCAAGGCCAGCTGGAACTGGCAACTGCTCAGCAACGACGGCTCCAGAGGCTTGCACAATCCCGACTTCTTCCAAGATGTGATTGTCAACACTCTGGAAGCCCTGCAATAGGTCTCGCGCCAGGAGCCCGCGGGCTGCGGCTGTCTGTCCCTCAGTGGCGCGGCAGCCGAGGCCGCCACCATCGCGAGAAAGAAAACACAATGCCTATACTGCCCAAGTCGCTGTCTCCAACCATCGCCCGGCTGGCCCACTACGCGCGAAATCCCATCACCGTCCTCGGCTTTGGGCTGACCACACTGTCGGGGCTGACCCTGAGCATCTTCCTTGCGCTCGAAGTAGCGGGCCAGATCGACAATCCGTACACCGGGGTGTTCGGATCGGCCTTTCTGCCTGCTGTCTTTGTGGGTGGACTGCTGCTCATGCCACTCGGAATTCTCCGGCGGCGGCGGGCGCTCATGCGCAGCGGTCGGGCGGCCGAGGCCATCTCGACCTACCCGACCCTCGATTTCAACGATCGACACCTGCGGCGTGTGGCCCTGGTCATCGCCGCGCTCACCGTGATCAATGTCGTGGTGCTGGCGACCAGTTCGGTGGTGGCCATGAATTTCATGGACACTCCCAAGTTCTGCGGGACCGTATGCCACAAGGTCATGCGGCCGGAATACACGGCCTACCAGAACTCGCCCCACTCGCGGGTCAAGTGTACCCAGTGCCACATCGGGCCCGGCGCCTCCTGGGCTGTCCGTTCCAAGTTCGATGGCTTGCGCCAGGTGTGGAAGGTGATGACGGGAACCTATGCCCACCCGATACCATCGCCTGTGCACACACTGCGGCCGGCACGCGACACCTGCGAGAGTTGCCACTGGCCAGCCAAGCACTACGGCGACAAGCTGCGGGTCATTGGGCGTTTTGCCGAGGACGACAGGAACAGCGCCAGCTTTACTGCACTCCTGCTCAGGACTGGCGGTGGCGCGGTTGGCGCGGGCCAGCCTCACGGCGGCATCCACTGGTGGCACATCTACGCCGACAACCGCATTCGCTACTTGGCCACTGACCAGCGCCGGCAAGAGATCGCCTGGGTCGAACTGACCACTCCCGACGGCACACGAACCGAATTCGTGCGCGAGGGCGCGAAACTACCGGCCGCAGACGACATCCTGAAGCAAGCGCGGGTCATGGACTGCATCGACTGCCACAATCGGCCTACCCACCTATTTGAAACCCCTGCCAAGGCGGTTGACAGCGTCCTGCAGCGGCAGGCCGAGCTGCGCAGTCTGCCATTCTTCAAGCGCGAAGCGGTCAAGGCGGTTTCGGCGACCTATGCCACCCACGACGAGGGCGTGGCTGGCGTCCGAACGAGCGTCGCCGATTTCTATCGCAAGTCCTATCCGGATCTGCGCGACGGCAAGCTGATCGCGCGGGCTGCGGACGAGGCCGCCGGGGTGTACGATCGCACTGTGTTCCCGCAGATGGACACCAACGCCAAGACCCACCCCAACAACATCGGGCATGACGATTCGCCGGGCTGCTTCCGCTGCCACGACGGCAACATGAAAGCCTCCAAGGGCGATCAGGTGATCCCCAATGACTGCGACACCTGCCACGCCATTCTGGTCGACGGCAGCCCCAAGGATCCCGACCTGGGCCAGCTTGTGCTGGCGCCGCCCCCGGCTGCTGCTCCGTCGGAGGCCAAGCCGTGAGGTATCTCGGCATGGTCGGTCTGACCGTGCGCCGAGGCCAGCAGGAGGGGCTGGCGAAATACACTTTCAGTCCCGAGGAGAACGAGGTCCAGACCAAGGCGCTTCACCAGGCGTGTGACTTCCTGGAGAGCGTGTATCTGGCCACCTGCAATCGCGTTGAGGTCATCTTTCTGTGCCGACAGGGCACGCCGGTTTCCGAATATCGCAAGCGCATCCACGGATTCTTCGCTGCACGCGACCAGGCCGCAGCCACCGCCCCGCCGGCCGCACGCACAGCAGCCCAGGCCCTGCACGCCTACGAAAAGGACGGGGCGGCCGAGCACCTCTTCTGTGTGGCTGCAGGCCTCGACTCGCTCAACCCCGGCGACGCCCAGGTTCTGGGGCAGGTCAAGCAGGCGCTGCATGTGGCGCAACAGCTGGGGCTGGCCGGGCCGCACTTGCAGCTCATATTCGAGGAGGCCTTCCAGGCCGCTAAGCGCGTGCGCAGCAAGACCGCTCTCGGGGCTCGGCCGGTTTCCATGGTGTCGCTGGCGTTCGGCCTCATCGACGAGCGGCTGAAGAGGCCTGCCACTGTGGCGCTCATCGGCTCCGGCGAGATGACCCGTCAATGTGGTGAGCATCTGCGCGGCCGTCCGGATTGCACCCTGCTGTTCGTGAACCGCACAGTAAGCAAAGTCGCCGAGCTGGCCGCCGCCTGCGGTGGTCGCGCCCTGGCCCTGGAGGCTTTTCTGGCAGCGCCGGGGCATGTGGACGTCATCGTAACGGCGACATCGGCGCGCGAGCCTTTCCTGGGGCGCGCCTTCTTTGCATCCTTGCCGGGCGCGCCGCCGCTGGTGATCGACCTGGCCGTACCACGCGACACCGACCAAAACGCCGCCGCCGCCGCTGGAGCCCAGCTCTTCGATATCGACTACCTCAAGGCCGAGGCGGAGCACAACCGACGCGCACGCGAGGCCGAGATCGCCGAGGCTCGCGTCGTGGTCGATGAGGCCCTGGAGGCCCTGCGCCGGCGGGTGGTGGAACGGGACCTGAGTCCCATCGTGCGCGACCTGCGTGGCCAGGGCCAAGCCGCGGCCGACGAGTTGCTCAAGCAGCTCTTCAGCAATGGCCTGGCCGAGCTGGACGAAACCCGTCGCGATCACATCCGGCGCTTTGGCCAGCAAGTCGTAAATCAACTCCTCCATCTGCCCACCGTCGGTCTCAAGCGCCTGGCGCAGGAGCACGGCATGGAAGCGGTAGAGGCCTTCCTACAAGGCGTGCGCGACGACCGGCGTGGGCAGTAGTATTGCGCCATCATGACGTTGCCCAACTTTCGGCGCACGGGATCCACGCAGTCCCGATCGCGCCTGCTGGTGGTGGGCGTGCTGGCCATCATGGCGTTTACCATCGCCTTGCTCGCGTGGTGGGTCATCTTCCATCTGCGCTACTCGGCCCAGGAAATTCGCGCTACGGCCGAGCACCTGCAGGCTGACCGCCAGTCCGCGGAAAGAGCGCTGCGAGCCTTGAGCCCCGGCGACCCCGCGGCGTTTCTCCGTCTCGCCTATCCCCAGCTCGATTGGCAGCCGGGCGTGAGCCCTGGCCAGGAACTGGTTTCCGGCTATCCTGGCTACGGGCTCACCATCCGACCGGGTCGGATCGAGCACCTGCAAGCTCAGCGACGGGCCAGCATGCGCATGTTCGCGGCCGAGGGCACGACCTTTCTCTGCATTCTGGTCGCCGGAACCGCGCTCATCCTGCGTTCTGTGTGGCGTGGAATGGCCCTCATGCGCCAGCAGGCGAACTTTCTTTCTGCGGTCACCCACGAACTGAAATCCCCGCTGGCTTCCATTCGCCTTTTCATCGAGACCCTGGAGTTGCGCGATCCGACGCCCGAAAAGCGCGCGCGCTATCTCGCCAACATGCGCGGCGATGTCGATCGCCTGGATGGCTTGGTCAACAACATCCTCGCCGTGGCTCGGCTGGACAGCGGCCGATTCGTGGTACATGCGGATCGTGCCGATCTGGCTCGCGACGTGGCCGATGTGGTCCAGGCCCTGGGCAAAGATGCTTCGCAACGCCGCCTGTCCGTCGATCTCGCAGTGCCTGCCGAACCCTTGCACGCGCGCTATGACTTGGGCGTGCTCAAGACCGTGCTGCGCAACCTGCTGGACAATGCCGCCAAGTACGGCGGTGGCCAACCAGTGCACGTGACTGTGACTCGGCAGGGGGACTGGGCCGCCATCGAAGTCCGCGACCAGGGCATCGGCCTGGCCGCCGAGGAGCGCGAGAAGATCTTCGAGAAATTCTATCGCGTGGGTGAAGAGATGGTGCGCCAGACCGAAGGCACTGGCCTTGGGCTGTATCTGGCGCGCGAACTCGTGCGCCAGCTGGGCGGCAGCATCACGGCCGAAAGCCCTGGCGTGGGCCAAGGCACCACTTTCCGGGTCACCCTGCCGCTCGACCGCGAGGTGCAGGCATGAGCGCGCACATCTTGGTGGTCGAGGACGAGCAACACCTGGCCGAAGGCATCAGCGAGAACTTGCAGCAAGAAGGCTACGCCGTGGAAACCGTGGGCGACGGCGAAAGCGCGCTCAGCCGCTGGCGCTCAGGCGGCATCGACCTGGTCATTCTCGACGTCATGCTGCCCCGGCGCGACGGGTTCTCTGTGTGCAAAGCCATTCGCGAAGAAGGCGGCCGTTTGCCTATCCTGTTTCTCACGGCCAAGACCTCCGACGACGATCGCGTGTATGGCCTGGAGATGGGCGGGGATGACTATTTGGGCAAGCCCTTCAACCTGCGCGAATTGCTGCTGCGGGTGCGCGGCATGTTGCGCCGACAAGGCTGGTATGGACAGGCCATGCAAGCCACGTGCATCGCTGGCGTCACGGTCGACTTCGGCAAAGGCGAAGTCATCGATCGCGATGGCGAGCGCAGCAGTCTGGCCGAAAAGGAAGCCCTGATCCTGCGCCTGCTGGTGGAGCGTGCCGGCCAGGTGGTTTCGCGCGACGAGATCCTGGAGCGCGTGTGGGGCTACGAGGTTTCACCTTCCACGCGCGCCGTCGAGCACATGGTGGTGCGGCTGCGCAAGTTGATCGAGCCCGAGCCCGAGCGCCCGCGCTACCTGCACACCGTGCGCGGCCTGGGCTATCGCTTTTCCCCCGAAGGTGAGGCATGAGCGATCGGCTGTCCGTTCCGGCCGAACTGCTGGCCCGCTACGACAGCGCCGGGCCTCGCTACACGTCGTATCCGACCGCGGTGGAATTCCGCGAGGACTTCCAAGAGCCCGACTACCTGCGCGCCCTGGAACGTGCCGACGCGTGCGGCGCGGCCCCGCTGTCGGTGTACACCCACCTGCCCTTCTGCGAGCGACGCTGCACCTTCTGCGGTTGCCATTCCTTTGCCACCACCCGCAAGGAAGTGGCCGAGCCCTACCTGGAACACCTGCTGCGCGAATTCGACCTGGTGGCCGCGCGTTTGCCTCGGCGGCGCAAAGTCGCGCAGTTTCACCTGGGCGGCGGCACGCCCACGTATTTTTCGCCGACCCAGCTCGAGCGCCTGGTGGCGGGCTTTGCCCGCCACTTCGAATTCTTGCCCCACGCCGAGTTGGCGGTGGAGGTCGATCCACGCGTGACCGGCGAGGCCCATCTCGACACGCTGGCGCGCCTGGGCTTCAACCGCATCTCCATGGGCGTGCAGGATTTCTCGCCCGAGGTTCAGCAGGCCATTGGCCGCGGGCAAACGCGTGAGCAGACCACCGACTTGGTCGCGCGTGCGCGCCAGCGCGGCTTTGGCGGCATCAACTTCGACCTGGTCTACGGCTTGCCCGCGCAGAAGCCCGAGTCGTTCGCGCGCACCCTGGCCGAGACCGTGGCCCTGCGTCCCGATCGCGTGGCGACCTACTCATTTGCCTATCTGCCCATGGTGCGCAGCAACCAGAAGCTGATTGACGTGCGCGCGGTTCCTGACCGGGACACCAAGTTTCAACTTCTGGCCATGGCCCGCGAGGCATTTCTGGCTGCCGGCTATCAGGCCATCGGCATGGACCACTTCGCCCTGCCCTCGGATGAGCTGGCCGTGGCCCAACGCCAGGGCCGCCTGTCCCGCAACTTCATGGGCTACACCGTCAGCCCGGGCGACGACACGCTCGGGTTCGGCGTCTCAGCCATCGGCGACGTGCGCGGCGCCCTGGTGCAAAACGAGAAGAAGCTAGCGCCCTACTACCGAATGCTCGACGACGGCCGCCTGCCCGTGCAACGGGGCTACGCGCGGTCGCGCGACGACGAGATCCGCCGCGACGCCATCCTGTCTCTGATGTGCAATTTCACCGTCAGCCGGGCCACGCTGGAGGCGAGGTACGGCATCGTGTTCGCCGACTACTTCGACGAAACCCTGGCCAAGCTGCAGCCCTTTAAAAAGGACGGCATGTGCCGCCTCGACGAGCAAGGGGTCCACGCAATCGGCCTGGGCCAGATCTTCGTGCGCAACCTGGCCATGTGCTTCGACGCCTATCTCAACCCGCGCCAGCAGCTCGGCCGGCCGGTGTTTTCACGCACAGTTTGAAATGGGAACCCTCAAGAGGTTCCCATGCCCTCTGGGCTCTGGCTACTTGCCCTTGAAGTCGCGACAAACCTTGACGAGCGCCTTGATGTCCTCGGGCGAGATCTTGCCCTTGCCAGGCTGCATAACCACCTTGCCGGCCACATCCTTGGCGCCGTCGCTGATGGCCTTTTCCCAGTCGGCGTCCTTGGCCGCGGCCTGCACCTTGGCATCGGTCAAGTCTTTGACGGCGAGCTTCTTGCCCATCGTGGTTTGTCCCTTTCCGTCCTTGCCGTGGCAGGCAGAACATTTCTGGGCGAAGGTTTCGGGCGCGCCGGCCAGGGCCGTAGCCGAGAGCCACATGACGAAAAGACCATTGGCGAGAAGGGCGAGTGCTGTACGCATGGTTCTTCCTTTCAGCGGATTAGACGCGCCAACTCTGACTTCGCTTCAAGGAAAACGCCAGCCCTGAAAGCAATCCGGGAGGCGATCCCAGGCCGGCTACGCCAGGGAGGCTGGCTGCTTGGCGAGCGTCGCCGCGGACTCGGTCACCGATTCGGCGTAAACCTCGGCGCGGCCCTGCGACGAGACGCCCACGCCCATGTTGTAGCCCTCTTCGCCGTGCAGGTGGATGTCCAGGCCCTCGTGCTCCTGCTCGGGACCCACGCGCAGGCCGACCAACGCATCCACGACCTTGAGCAACACCACGGTGCCCACCACTGCGTAGCCGATGCCCACGCCCACGGCGAGAAGCTGCTTGGCGAAGAAGCCGGCATTCCCGGCCAGCAGGCCATCCGCGCCGCCCGGATTCCAGGCGCGCAACGCGAACACGCCCAGCAAGATGGTGCCAACAGCGCCGCCCACCCCGTGAACGCCAAATGCGTCCAGAGTGTCGTCGTACCCGAGCTTGCCCTTGAGCATGACAGCCGCGTAGCACGCCAAGCCAGCAGCGGCGCCGATGGCGATCGCGCCCATCGGTCCGACGAAACCCGAGGCCGGCGTCACCGTGGCCAGACCCGCAATGAATCCCGAGGCGAAGCCCAAAGCAGAAGCCTTGCCGTAGCGAGCGATGTCCACCACCAGCCACACCATGCCGCCCATGGCCGCAGCCAGTTGTGAATTCACCAGAGCCAGCGCTGCCACTCCCGAGGCCGCCAGGGCGCTGCCGCCATTGAAACCGAACCAGCCGAACCAAAGCAAACCCGCGCCCAGAAGAACCATGGTCAGGTTGTGGGGCAGAATGCGCTCGCGCGGGTAACCCAGGCGCTTGCCCAGCACCAGGGCGAAAACCAGCGCCGAGAAGCCCGAGCTGACATGCACCACCACGCCGCCGGCGAAGTCGAGCGCGCCCAGCTTCTGCAGCCAGCCGCCGTCCGCCCACATCCAGTGCGCCAGCGGATCATAGATGAGCGTGCTCCACAGGAGCGTGAAGAGAACGTAAGCCGAGAACTTGAGCCGTTCAGCGAACGCGCCCGAGATCAGGGCCGGCGTGATGATGGCGAACATCATCTGATAGGCCATGAACACCAGGTGCGGAATCGTCATGCCTGGCCGGGGCTCCAGGCCCACGCCGCGCAGGAAGGCGAACGACAGGCCGCCGATGACGCCGCCCTGGTCAGGCCCGAAGGCCAGCGAGTAGCCGAACGCCACCCACTGCAGCGTGATCAGCCCCATGGCCACGAAGCTGTGCATATACGTCGACAGCACGTTCTTGGGCCGCACCAAGCCGCCGTAGAAGAGGGCCAGCCCAGGCACCATCAAGAGAACCAGGGCAGTTGAAACCAAGAGCCATGCCGTATCGCCGGAATTCATGTCCGCCACGTTGCCAATGTCAGAATTCCAAGAAAAGTCCCTGTTGCGTCGGAAAGCAAGAATTTGCCCAGTCGAGATGCTGCAGAAACCGCAACGTGCCCGGGAATATACGCGGCAGAAACAAATCGCGAATTGGCGCGCGTTGACGGGAGCCGCGGCCCTTTGACTCGCCCTCCTATGGCGCAAACCGTTGAAGGAAAGCGCTCGGAGTGACGATGCGGATGCCCTGATAGTCACCGATGGCAAGCAGATCTTGGTCGCCGGTGACGATGTAGTCAGCGCATCCCTCCACCGCGGCGGCCAGGATGGCATCGTCGTCCGGATCTCGCGACACGCCAGTGACTGTGCGGCTACTGACCGAGACCATCGTGGAGAGGATTCCCAGCATGGCCACGCGCAGGTCGAGATCATCATCGTCGAGCCTGATGCGCTTTCTCACCTTCGGATAGCGAAGGGCGCGGCCCACCTCGTCGAGGATGGCCGTGGAAAGCACGAGTTCGAACTTGTCGCCCTCAATAAGCCCCGCAAGAAGCCGGCCGGGCGGACTCTTGGGCTGGATGAATGCGCTGACGAAAACGTTGGTGTCGAATACGACGCGGACCATCTCCGGCTCTTCCTACTTCTTGGCAGGAGATTTGCGTTTTGCCGCGCGACGGGCCCAGTTCTGCGCCTCGACCGCCAGCGCCGCCGCACCGGATTCCGTGAGCGAACTGGCTCGCTGGCGTTCGAGCAGATCGCGCAGCTCTTGCCGGGCAAGCCTGGTGAGTTGTTGCAGCCGCTCGACAGAAACCAGGGCAGCCATGGGCTTTCCCTTGCGCTCGATTATGAACTCGTCCCGGCGCAAGGCGACCCGGTCGAGCATTTCGCCAATCCGCTGGCGGATGTGAGCCGTGGAGACATTTTCGGTCATGTTGCACCAACTATAGCAACTATTATGGTTGCTATGGATGGGAAGACAAGGCCGTAACCGGAGCCCGGGCCAGCAGGCGTGTTGACCGCCGCGGCGCACCAGGCGTACACTGAGCCCCGGTGCGGGGTAGCTCCTTGGCTCGGCAGCAACGGTTGGTTCGCCTACTCGACCAAGGTGCTGGACTGTCCATCCCGCGCACCGCGTCCGACCTCGGATGCACCGAGCGCACCGTCTATCGCGACCTTGTGGTCCTGCAAGAGATAGGAGTCCCCGTCTATCAGGAGCGCGAAGGCAAACGTCTGCGATGGCGTCTGGTCGACGGCCCCAGACGGCGGCTTTCCGTGACGCTGAGCTTCGCCGATGAACCGGCACTTTCCGTAGGAGGCATGACGGCGTCGCTCCGTTCCCCGCGCGCGGGGATGAACCGGCACGGGCAGCTTTATCGCGGCCCCGCAAAAACCTCGCACAACGATGCATTTTCCTCTTGACCAGATCCCTGAACATCTGTTCAGCTTCACGTCATGTTCTCCATCGAGGATTTGAGTCGGGAGATTGCGGACCTGGCGGCGCACATGGATGCGGCTACGCACAGGCTGCTGACGTGCATTTGGCAGTTCGACGAGGCGGGCGGGTGGTACGCGAACAGGGAGCGGCCTCGTGCGCAAGTTGGCTGGCTTGGCGTATCGGGCTCGATTCGGCTACTGCGCGCGAGAAGGTGCGGGTGGCGCGGGCGCTGGGCAAGTTGCCCGCAATCGACGAGGCCCTGCGCGTGGGCAAGCTGTCCTACGCGAAGGCGCGGGCGCTCACCCGCGTGGCCACGCCCGATACCGAAGCCAAGCTGCTCGAGTTGGCCGTGGTCGCCACGGGCGCGCAGCTTGAACGTGTCTGCCGGGGGTACCGTCGCGCGCTCGCCCCGGATGAGGTGCTTGCGCCCGAGGAGCGGAGCGTGCGGCGGCGGGACCTGCCAGGCGGAATGGTGAGGCTGGAAATCGTGCTGGCGCCGGACGAGGCGGACCTGCTCCTGCGCGCGCTCGACCGGGCGCGCGAGGTGGTGCACGAGGAGACGGACGCTTCCGCGGAAACGCACAAATGCAATGATGTACAAGACGTTTCCGCGGAAATGTCAGCGCCCGGCTCAACCTGGCCCTCGCGCGCGGATGGCATGGTCGCCCTGGCCGAGAATTTCCTCGCTGGCAACCCCGCGACCGGCAATGGCGGCGAGCGCTTTCAGGTCATGGTTCACGTGGATCAGGATCCGCTGGCACCCGACGGTGTGGACTCAGCCACTGATCGCGTGGGGAGCGCGCCGGCTTTGCCGGCGGCGTACCATCGCGGGAGGGTTTGGGAACCCTCTCAGGGTTCCCATGTCAAACGACGGTACCCGCGTTTCCGCGGAAACGTTTCGCCGCATCGCTTGCGACTGCGGCTTAGTGGCACTGGCTGGCGACGGCGCCGAGTTGAACATTGGGCGCCGCGCACGTTCCATCCCTCCCGCAATTCGGCGCGCGTTGGCCTTGCGCGACGGTGGTTGTCGCTTTCCGGGCTGCACGCACACGCGTTTCCTGCACGGCCACCACATCCAGCACTGGCTAGCCGGGGGCGAGACCAGCGTGTCCAACCTTGCGTTGCTGTGCACCTTCCATCACCACTTGGTCCACGAGGGCGGCTGGACAGTCGCCCGTGGCGAAAACGGCGAAGTGACCTTCACCGGGCCAGACGGGCGTGCGCTGTCGGGCGAACCGCCGCGCCAGGCAGTCGAGGATGTGATTGAGTCGCTGCACGAGTGGGCAGCCGACCGCGGGCTCTGACCTTGGCCCGGACAGCAACTTGCCCCTCTGGGATGGCACGCGGCCCGACTACGACTGGGCGGTGGACGCGCTGCTGCGGGCAGGGTAGAGGCAATTCACCCAGCCAGCGCTGCCTTCAAGAGAGCGGCGACCACCATCCCGATTCCCGCCAGGCAGACAAAGAAGCCTGCCGCGCCCACGCGGAACCAGGGCAGAACCTCGCGGCGGCCCTGCTCGTCGAGCAGGTGATGACGCGCAACCGGCGACCACAACCACCCGCGCACCCCCGAGCCCAGGCGGACGAGAGATCTGCGCAAAGCCAGATGATAGGCAACGCCTGCACCCCCTCCGCCGACCAGGCCAACCAGCGTGAGAAGGATGCCGAGCAAGAGCTGCAAGATCGGCCCTGGCACTGCCAGCAGGCACAGGTAGGTCAGAAGTCCGAGGACAACCAAGGCCTCGATCACAGTTTCAAAAGTTACCATGCCCGAACCCCCTTGCCGACGTGAGCAAGACAGGACAAAACTGTCGCTTTCGAGGCTGAAGTCTTATGCCCCAACACGATTCCGAACGCCGTCTTGCCAGCGGCAACGAAGCCGTGGCGCAAGCTGCACTTGACGCCGGCGTGTCGCTTGGCACCGGCTATCCAGGCACACCGTCGACGGAGATCCTTGAGGCTTTCGACGCCATCGGCGGACGGGCGCAGTGGGCGCCCAATGAAAAGGTCGCGCTCGAAGTCGGCATCGGCGCTGCCTTTGCCGGCGCGCGCGCCCTGGTCACCATGAAGCACGTGGGCTTGAATGTGGCCGCGGACCCGCTTTTCACCGTAGCCTACACCGGGGTGACGGGCGGGCTAGTGATCGTGTCGGCCGACGATCCGGGCATGGCTTCCAGCCAGAACGAGCAGGACAACCGCCGCTTCGCCGTGGCAGCTGGCGTGCCCATGCTGGAGCCGGCCGACTCGCAGGAGGCCTACGACTTCACCCTGCTGGCCATCGAGATCTCCGAGCGCTGGCACATTCCGGTGCTTCTGCGCATGACCACGCGCGTGTGCCACTCGGCCACGCTGGTGCAGACCAAGGGTCAGCTTGCGCCGCCCAGCCAGCCCAACTTTGTGCGCGACGTGCCGGGCCGGGTGATGATTCCGGCCTACGCGCGGCCCGCGCACCATCGCCTGCGTGCCAAGCTGGCCGCGATCGCGACCTGGAACGAAAGCGACGGCCCGACACAGGTTATCGACGGCGAAAGATCCCTCGGCATCATCACGTCAGGGATCTCGTACCAGCATGTGCGCGAGGCCGCGCCGCGGGCGCGCGTGCTCAAGATTGGTCTTAGCTATCCTCTGCCGGTCGAGGCCATGCGCCGCTTCGCCGCCAGCGTGGATCGCTGCCTGGTCGTGGAAGAAGGCGATCCTTTCCTTTATGAGGCTGCGCGCACGGCCGGCATTGCCGTCGAGCAGAAGCCCGAGATGTACCGTTTCGGCGAACTCAACGTCGGCCGCGTGCGCCGAATCGTGGCCGGCGACGTCTCGCCCGAGCCCGCGCTGCCGGCGGGCAAGCCGCCTGAGCTGTGCCCGGGCTGTCCCCACCGAAATATATTCGAGGCCCTGCGCGACCTGGGTTGCATCGTGGCCGGCGACATCGGCTGCTACACCCTGGGCGTGCTGCCGCCTTTTTCCGCCATGGACACCTGTGTCTGCATGGGCGCGGCCATCGGCATCGGCCTGGGTCTGCGCCACAGCTTGCCGCCCGAGCAAGCGCGCAAGGTGGTCAGCGTGATCGGCGACTCCACCTTCGTGCACAGTGGAATCACCGGTCTCGTCGAAATGGTCTACAACCCGCCGGCCACGGGCCATGTGCTGGTCATCCTCGACAATGGCACCACGGCCATGACGGGAATGCAGGAACACCCGGGCACGGGTCGCAGGCTCGACCACGAACCCACCGGCCGCGTGGTCTTCGAAGATCTGGCGCGCACCTTGGGCATCAAGAACATTCACACCGTGGACCCGGTCGCCGACGAGCAAACCATCGCGCGCGTGCTGCGCGAGGCCCTGTCGCGCGACGAACTGTCCGTCATCATCGCGCGCCGGCCGTGCCTGTTGGCCGCCGGTGCCATCAAGATTCGGGAGAAGAAAGCCAATGCCGGAAAGTAGCAGCGTGGTCAACGTCGTGGTCGCCGGTCTGGGCGGCCAGGGCGTGCTCAAAGCGTCGGGCATCCTGGCAGACACGGCTTTTCGCGCAGGGCTGGACGTGAAGAAGAGCGAGATCCACGGCATGAGCCAGCGCGGCGGCTCGGTTTCCAGCGACGTGCGCTTCGGCGAGCGCGTGTTCTCGCCCATGGTCCCAGCAGGCGAGGCGGATTTTCTCGTGGTTCTGACCGCCAGCCAAATCGAGGTGGCGCAGCCCATGCTCAAGGCAGGCGGAGTCCTGATTCACCCCGGCCTGGTCGACGAGACGCGTCTGGCCCACAAGCGCAGCCTGAACGTGGCCTTGCTCGGGGCGCTTGCTCGCCACCTCAATCTTGCAGACAATCTCTGGCATGCGGCCATAGAGGCCGCGTTGCCCGAGAAGCTCCACGCGGCCAATCTGCTGGCCTTTGCCATCGGAAAGAACCCATGACCTCGCCTTCGCAAGAACGAAAGCCCAGAACGTCCAGCTACCATCCTGCCAGCGCGCCCGACTTCGTACCTGTGCCGCTTCTGCGCAAGCTGCAGCTCGAACGGGTGCAAGCCATCGTGGCCCATGCCACCGAACGTGTGGAGCTGTTCCGCCAGCGCATGCAGAGCCGCAAGCTGGCGCCGGCCGATATCCAGACGCTCGACGATGTCGCGCGCCTGCCCTTCACCACCAAGGCCGACCTGCGCGACACCTATCCTTTTGGCCTGTTCGCCACCTCGCTGCGCGATGTGGTGCGCGTACACGCCTCCAGCGGGACGACGGGCAAGCCCATTGTGGTCGCGTACACCAAGCAGGACGTCGACGTGTGGACCTCGGTCATGGTGCGCAGTCTGGCCGCCTGCGGCCTGCACGAAGGCGATATCGTGCAAAACGCCTACGGCTACGGACTTTTCACCGGCGGCCTGGGCGCGCACTACGGCGCCGAGGGCATCGGCGCGGCGGTGATTCCCATCTCGGGCGGCAACACCGACCGGCAGATCATGGTGCTCAAGGATTTCGGCGCCACCGCCATCTGCTGCACGCCCACCTACTTTCTGCACCTCATCGACCGCGCGGCCACGTTGGGTGTGGACCTCAAGTCCCTGCCCCTGCGCGTGGGCGTGTTCGGCGCCGAGCCCTGGACAGACTCCATGCGCCGCCACATCGAAAGCGCGACCAACATCCAGGCCTTCGACATCTATGGCCTGTCCGAGATCATCGGCCCGGGCGTGGCCATCGAGTGTCCGCACCACGAAGGTCTGCACATCTTCGAGGATCACTTCTACCCCGAGATCATCGATCCCGAGACCGGGCAGGCGCTGCCCGACGGCCAAGAGGGCGAGCTGGTGCTGACCACGCTGTCCAAGTGGGCCATGCCCATGATTCGCTACCGCACGCGCGACATCACCGCGCTTATCCCCGGTGCCTGCGCTTGCGGGCGTTCCTTGCGGCGCATGCGACGCATCGGCCGACGCAGCGACGACATGCTCATCATCCGCGGCGTCAACGTGTACCCGTCGCAGATCGAGGCCGTGCTGCTGGAGGTGGAAGGCACCCTGCCCCACTACCAGATCATCCTCACGCGCGAACATGGCCTGGACCAGATCGAGGTGCAGGTCGAGGTCACGGCCCAGGTCTTCAGCGATCGCGTGGGCGCGCTGGAGGCGCTGTCCGAGAAGCTGGCCGACACGCTGGAGCGGGTGCTCGGCATCCGCATCCGCATCACGCTGGTGGAACCGCAAACCATCCAGCGCAGTGAAGGCAAAGCCAAGCGGGTCATCGACAAGCGAGGACAGACATGAAGATCCAACAACTTTCCATCTTCGCGGAGAACAAGCCCGGCCACATCGCCGCCCCCTGCCGACTTCTGGCTGAGAACGACGTCGACATCCGCGCCTTGTCGGTGGCGGACACGCAGCACTTCGGCATTCTGCGCATCATCGTATCTGACCCGATCCGGGCCACGCAGGTGCTCGAGGCGGCCGGCTACGTGGTCAAGCCCACCGAGGTGCTGGCCGTGGAAGTGGAAGACCGCCCCGGAGGACTGGCTCGCATTTTGTCCGCCTTCGAGCGAACCACCATCAACATCGAGTACATGTACGCCTTCCCCTTTGGTCATGGCGAGCGCGCCGTGCTCATCTTCCGCTTCGACGATCCCGACGGTGCAGCCCAAGCTCTGCAAGCCGCGGGCATCAACATTTTGGCCAAGAACGACCTGTTCAATCGCTGATGGCTGTCGCCAAGATCATCGCCGAGCAGCTGGAACGCGCCTCGTGGATCCGGCGCATGTTCGAGGAAGGCGCGCGCCTCAAGAAAGAGCGCGGCGAGGCCGCCATCTTCGATTTCACCCTGGGCAATCCCGAGGTCGAGCCGCCGGCCCTGACCCTGGCCACCCTACGCCGGGTGGTGGAGAGCGGCCGGCCGCGCAGTCACGGCTACATGCCCAACCCTGGATTTCCCGAGGTGCGCGCCGCCATCGCGGACAAACTGCGCCGGGAAGTCGGCCTGCCCTTTGCGGCCGAGCATGTGTGCATGACCACCGGCGCGGCTGCCGCCTGCAACGTCATCTTGAAGTCGATTCTCGATCCCGGCGACGAGGTCATCCTGCTGGCGCCATACTTTGCCGAGTATCCTTTCTATGTGGGGAATCATGGCGGCCGGGTCGTGGTGGTCGAAACCGACGCGGAATGCCTGCCGGATGTCGAACGCATCGCCGCGGCCATCAACCCGCGTACCCGTGGCATCATCCTGAACACGCCAAACAATCCCTCGGGCCGCGTCTATCCCGCGGCCCTGCTGCGCGATCTGGGATTGATGCTCGCACGCCTGGCCAATCCGCCTCTGGTTATCAGCGACGAGCCCTACAAGAGCCTGGTCTACGACGACTGCAAACAGGCCGAAGTGGCGTCGCTGATTGCGCAGGCGGCGATCTGCTTTTCCTGGTCAAAGGCGCAGGCATTGGCGGGCGAACGCATCGGTTTCTTGGCGCTGTCGCCGCGTCTGCCTGACTGGCCGCAGATGGCCGCAGCCTGCACCTTTGCCAACCGCACGCTCGGGTTCGTCAACGCCCCGGCCCTGTGGCAATTGGTCATGGCCGAGGCGGCCGACGCTTGCGTAGACACAAGCCTCTACCAGCACAAACGCGATGTCTTCTGCGCCGGTCTGGCTGCGGCTGGTTATGACGTGCGCAAGCCCGAGGGCGGCTACTACATCTTTCTCAAGACTCCCATCCCCGACGACGTGGCGTTCGTGGGTCACTTGGTCAAACAGGGCGTGCTGGCGGTTCCGGGCACCGGCTTTGGCCGCGGTGGATACATCAGGTTGTCCATGACCGTGCCGCTTGACACCATCGAACGCTCCCTGCCCGCCTTTCAGCGCGCGCTGCACGCCGCGAGGGGCTGAGCGGACCTACTTTCGTGGGCAGGGCACTGCCATTCGATAGTCGTCCATGACGAAGCCGGCGCCGAATTCGTTCCTCACGGATTCGGCAATCGTGAAGCCAGCGCGCTCGTAGGCGCGAATGGCTTTCTGATTGTTCTTGTTCACGAAGAGCGAGATTTCACGCGCGCCCAGGGCCGTCGCGACCTGCATCACCCGCGCCAGTCCGGCCCGGCCCAGTCTCTGCCCGTGGCGCTCCACCTGGACGTAGAGTTTGTGCAGTTTCAGCTGGGCCGCTCTTTCATCGTACGAATAGGACAAAAAGCCGACCGCCTCCGCACCTTCCCGGATCAGTTCCCAGCACGTTCCGCTCTGCATCTCCGCGGCGATCGTCTCGGCCCCGTACATCCGGGCGAGCATGTACTCAATCTGCGCCGCCGAGATGATCCCGGGATAGTGGGCACGCCAGATCTGACCCGCCAGCGTCTGCAAGAGCGGAATGTCTCCGAACGTGGCGAGGGCAAAGCTGACGTCGGACATGGAAAGGAACTTTTTAGCCGATTCACGGCGCAGGGGCGAAGTAGCGATTGATTCCGTCCATCGCTCGATATGCCGTGATCTCACGGTAGCCGTGCAAAGTAAAATACTCGCTGACCGCGCGGCCATGCTCGGGCGAATGAATCTCGACACAAGCCAGGGCTGGACGGAAGCGGCCGATCGAGAAGCCGGCCAGCGCCGCTGGCTCTGCGCCCTCGATGTCCAGGGACAGAAAGTCGACGTGCGCGACGCGTTCACGGCCCAGCAGGTCGTCGAGCGTGATGGTCGATACCTGCCGTCTTTGGTAGGTTCCACCGCGCGGGTCATCGCCGCTGCCGGACGAGAAATCCCTGTCGGGGCTGGCATAGAAGTCGTGCTTCAGCCCACTCTTGTCACCGACAAAATACGAAAAGAAGCGCGTGGCTGGACGCTCCCGCGCATAGTCAGGCGCGTATTCGGCCAGGGCATCCACAGCGACCCCACGCCAACCCAGGTGCTTTTCCAGGTAGTACGTCGTGCTGTTCCTCACTGGATCGCCCGCGCCCACGTCGAGGAACACCCCATCGCGGCGATCGTCGAAAAACGCCCGAATCAGCGTCTCCTCGGCATCCTGCGAATAGAGCGGGTCGCCGTAGCGTGCGTGCAGGGCCGCGGGATCGACCGTGCGGGGGAAGCGGTGCGCGTCTCGATTCCCCGGGCGACAGCCGCTCGCCGCAATCAGAGCAAGCGCCGCCCAAACGAACTTCGCCCCGCGCTCGAGCAAACGTTCAACTCCAGATGCCAGGAATAGATTGGCCACAAAACGCGCAATGGCCGGCCTTCAGGCTCACCGATTCCACGTGAAAACCGTGCCGGGCGACTACTGTCTTGTGACAGCGCGGACAATAGGTGTTCTCGCCCTCAATCCCGGGCACGTTGCCTGTGTACACGTACTGCAGTCCTTCGGCGAGCGCGATATCGCGGCAGCGGATGAGAGTCTCGAAGGGAGTGGGCGGCACGTTCTTCATCTGGTATTGCGGCGAGAAGCGCGTGAAGTGCACCGGCACCTCTGCGCCGAGATGGGTCTTCACCCAGCGGCACATGTCGCGAATTTCGGGCTCACTGTCATTGGCGCCAGGAATGCACAGGTGCACCAACTCCAGCCACACCCCGCTTTGGCGGACCGTCTCGATGGTTTTCAACACCGGGGCCAGCTTGCCCTTGCACAGTTTACGGTAGTAGTCCTCGGTGAAGCCCTTGAGATCGATCTTCACCGCATCGAGGACTTTGCACGCCTCTTTCATGGGTTCGACTTCGCCGGAGCCGCCCGAGATCATGGTGGTGCGCACGCCCAACTTGTGAGCCGCGATCGCTGTGTCGATGCAGTATTCGAGAAACACGATGGGCTCGGAATAGGTGAACGCTACACAAGCGCCTTCGGCCTGCGCCCGCCGCGCGACCTCCTCGGGCGGCATCCAGTGCCAGTCGACTTCCTCGGGGCGCGACTGCGAGATGTCCCAGTTCTGGCAGCATTTGCATTCCAAGTTGCACCCCGCGGTCGCAAGCGAAAAGGCGCTGCTGCCGGGCAAGAAGTGAAAGAGCGGCTTCTTTTCGATGGGGTCCAAATGCACGGCACAGGGCTGGCCCCAAACCAGGGTGACGTACTCGCCGCCCCGGTTTTCGCGCACGCCGCAGAAGCCGCGCTCGCGGTCTTCGACCAGGCACTGCTTGGGGCAGAGCTGGCATTGAATGCGCTTGTTTTCCAGCTTCTTCCAAAACCGCGCCGGGTGCGGCCGGGGCGCCTCCCCTGCGCGCGCAAAACGCGGCTCAAAGAGAACGACGCTTCCCAGCGCCCCACCTGCAGCCAAGACGCAACCCGTTCCGGCACAGCCTCGGAAGAAATCGCGACGAGAGACACTCATCGTCAGACCTCGATGGACACCACGTCGATGGCCGCGCGCTCGCCCACACCCAGACCCATCTTCGCGCTGGTCTGAATGTGCGTGGGCGCCAGAGCGACCCTATCAAGCGATGGCAGATCGCGCTTCTTGCGCAGATCCTCCAACAGTTCCAATCCCACGACATCCATGGCAACGGGATCCACGGCAAACAACAGAACGTTCGCTACCTCGGCCATGCCCGGCTGGTAGCTGGGGCCGTTGTCAACCACAGGGCGAAGCGCATCCATGACAATCAAGCGCTGCTTCTGTCGAATTGCGGGCAAAGCGTTGACTTCTGAGATATAGGGGTCGCACTTGTCCAAATGCATTTTGTTGGGGTTGTGAATACAGCCGAACTGGTTCTTCAATGCGCCCGACATGCCCGACAGCATGTGTTGCTTGAGCACCGGCAAATTCAACACGGCATCCACGCGTTCGGTCAGCACACGCGCCAGGCGCGAGGCCGAGGACGGCATCACAGTCGCCTCCTCTTCGTAGCCAAGCGCATCGTTGCCAGTGCAGCGGTAATTGTCGCCGCGCTCGTTCAAAGCAAAACCCGACGCAGTCAGGTCAGAGGCAAAACGATCAAAAACGACTTGCTGATGGCCGCCAATGTCCATTTGCCGTAGCAGCGCAGACAATTCGTCCACCAATTCCACATGTGTGGCGGCATTGCGGCCGGCCAATCCATTGATCTTCAGTCCCACTGTCTGCCCCGGCCGAAAATACCGACGTAAGGCCACCACTGCATCCGGCACACCCGCCAACGCGGCAAGACCCGCGCCCAGCATGGCGCGCAAGGCGCCGCGGTCCGCATCGTAGCCATGGGTCAGGGCCTGCTTGGCTCGCACCACGACCACGCGCGACCTCTCCGGGCGTTTTGCTTCGTTCACGACTTCCGCGTTGCCCATTGGCGCCGCCGGAGTCGAATTCCCTGTCTGCCGAGCGCTACCACACGACGAGCTGCACCCGGTAGCGACTGCTGCCAGGGAGCCCACTGTGAGCAAGAATTGTCGACGGTCTGTGTCGATCCGTTCCCCAGACACCAGCCAATTATAGCCGGCGCAGCTGCGAATGCCTGTGCAGAAATCCGCCTATTTGAATTCATTCTCCGAAAACACAATTGCCTCGTAGACTTGAAACTCGGCCTTCTTCCACGCGTCAGCGGGCAGCCCGGCCTTCTGGGCCAGATGCCGCAGTGTCGTTTCGCGATCCCAACCCTGTTCAGGCGCCACCTGCGGCAAGAAGGTCGCGCGGTTCCATCCGCTGGACAGGATGATCCCGTGCCGGCCAATTACGATTTCGTCTGCGCTCTTTACCGGCCGCGGGGGCGTGAGCACCGAGACTTCAATGGTGATGGATGGCAATTCCTCGACGGTGACCGGGTGAGGAAAGCGCGTGTCCTCCAGTGCCGCGCTGGCCGCGCGGCGGGCCACGACGTCGTATACGGACGAACTCGGCTCCAACGTGCCAATGCAGCCGCGCAATTCCTCGCCCTGGCCGGTGCAGGTGCCGTCCGCTCCACCCTTGCATTTCAACGTTACGAACGCGCCAGCCTTGCGCTCCAGCGACGGCGTCGCAGCAATGGACACGACTCCGTCGGGATCGAAGCGTCCCTTGCGCACCGACGCATCGAGCGACAATCGCGCCAGCCGCAGCAAAGTCCGCTTGTCATCGTCCGCGAGCGGAAACGTGCTCTCGCCTGCCTCACGCGCTTCCTCCAATTTCGACTCCTCGTGCCACTTACCCGTGAATGCCATGCCTATATATGTCACGCTGCTCGACCAGTCGGAAGTGACGTCGCCTGAAGTGTAGTGGCTCACGACATGCGGCTTGCTTCCCGGAAAACGGCCCAGCAGTTCCAGCAGCAGCGCAATCGGGTGCAGGCCGCAAATCGTGGTACCGGTCTTTTCCGCGTAGGCCAGCAGCCCGGGCCGACTCAGCTTGGTGATCTGGTCGATGGATCCCTGATCCAGTCGTGCCAGCCGCGCCTGCACGTCGCCGGGGCCGTCGGGGACTTCGTAGCCGTAGTTCACACCCCGGTGGGTGAAATCGCTGGACGCCACCACGACTGTGTGGTTGTCGACGATCTCGGCCAGAACCGCGGCCAGATCGAAGTAGTCCTGATCGCTCATGCGGCCCACCAAGATGGGAACCAGGCTGAACTTGGGCAAGGCGCGCTGGAGCAAGGGAAGCTGGATTTCCAGGGAATGCTCGTTTTCCTCTGCGCCCATCACGCTGCTGACCACCGGGCTGCGCCGCAGCCGCGCCACAGCCTTGCCGTCCACCGGCACCAGACCCAACGGCGTTTCAAAGTCGGTCACGTCGGGAATCGAGGCGCCGCGCAGGGGATAGTGGTGCGAGATGGCCAGCAGCACCACACGGCGGACGTCCTGGCCACGCAGAAGCTGGTAGTTCGACGCAGCGGCTTTGCCTGAAAAACGATAGCCCGCGTGCGGCGAGATGAGCGCGATGACCTGGCCGTCGATCTTGGGCGGCTTGGCTTCGGCAAAAAGTCCGTCGACCTCGGCGGCTAGCTGGTCCCTGTTCTCCGAATACCAGGAGCCAGCCATTTGCGCCCGGCGAATGCGGCGGGTAGTGTCCGCGGCCGGGGCAAGCGCAGGCGGCGCCGCAGCGGGCGGTTTCTGCGGCACGGGCGCAGAGCGCGTCTCCGATTTCTTGAGGCAGCCGGCGCAACCGCCGACGAGAACGGCCATCAGAAAAGCCACCCATTTCATCGCAGGTTCCTCACCAGGTCAATCCTTGCCCCGCTTTGCCCCTGTGTCAACGTGCCGGCGCGGCGACGCGTGACGGACATTGAAACCTGACGCAAAGAACGCTAGTCCTTGGCGGCCATGGCTGACAACAAAATGAAGAAGTACGTGTGCGACGCCTGCGGCTACGAGTACGATCCGGCCGTGGGTGATCCCGACAGCGGCATCAAGCCAGGCACGCCCTTCGAGGACCTGCCCGAAGACTGGGTGTGCCCGACTTGTGGGTTGGGCAAGGGCGATTTCTCACCCGCCTAGCGCGAATAGGAAAAACATGGCAGCGCGAACTTTGAAGCCGGGTATCCATGCGGTGGGCGTCCTCGACTGGGACAAGCCGCTCTTCGACGATCTGATTCCCTTGCCTGACGGCACCAGCTACAACGCCTATGTGGTCAAGGGAAACGACAAGGTGGCTCTGCTCGATACCGTGGACCACGCATTCTGCGGCGAACTGCTGGCCAATCTGGCCGCCGCGGGCGTGACGAAACTGGACTATGTGGTCGCGCACCACGCCGAGCAGGACCACTCCGGCAGCTTGCCGGCTGTGCTGGCCCGTTTCCCCGAGGCCAAAGTTGTCACCAACCAAAAGTGCGCCGAGCTGCTCAAGATGCATGTGCACCTGCCGGTCGAGGGCGTCACCGTGATCAAAGACGGCGACGTGTTGGACCTGGGCGGCCGAAGTCTGCAGTTCATCTTTGCGCCCTGGGTGCACTGGCCCGAGACCATGTTCACGCATCTGCGCGAGGACAAGATCCTCTTCACTTGCGATTTTCTCGGCTCGCACCGCGCGACCAGCGACCTCTTTGCCGACGACGAGGCGCAAGCCTATCTAGCGGCCAAGCGCTACTACGCCGAGATCATGATGCCGTTTCGCGCGCGCCTGGGCGGATACATCGCGAAAATCGAATCCCTGGGCGTGGACATGATCGCGCCCAGCCACGGTCCGGTCTATCGTCGGCCACAATTCATCCTGGACGCGCACAAGGACTGGATCGGGGACAAGCCCAAGAATCAAGCCGTGGTGGCCTACGTGTCCATGCACGGCAGTACCAAGATCATGGCCGACCGGCTGGTGGATAGTTTGATTGCCCGAGGCGTGAGCGTCACGCGCATCAACCTGCCGCACATGGATCTTGGGCACATGGCCATGGCCCTGGTGGATGCAGCCACCGTGGTGATCGGCACGTCCACCGTGCTGGCCGGGCCGCACCCTGCTGCCGTGTACGCTGCTTTCGTGGCCAACATGCTGCGCCCCAAGGCGCGCTTCGCCACGATCATCGGCTCGCTCGGTTGGGGCGGCAAGACCGTGGAGACGCTCAAGGGCCTGCTCGGCAACCTGAAGGCCGAGTTCCTGGATCCCGTCGAGGTGAAGGGCCTGCCCACCGAAGCCGACCTGCAAACCATCGACGCCCTGGCCGCGACGATTCAGACGAAGCACGCAGGATTGTAGACGCCGCCTACGAGATCTGACCCTTCTTGATCAGGTACTCGCCCACCAGGATGGCGCCCTTGGCCGCGCCCATGCGGGTGTTGTGCGACACCAGGATGTACTTGATGCCGTTGGGCAGGGCGGGATCCTCGCGCAGGCGTCCCACCACAGTGGACATGCCGCCCTCTTCGTCGCGGTCCAGCCGCACCTGCGGGCGATAGGGATCTTCGCGAATCGCGATGAGGTGCTTGGGCGCCGAAGGTAGACCCAGTCCGGCCAGGTCGGCGCCAAACTCGCGCCACACGGCTTTCACGTCGTCGAGACGGGTGGGACGCTTCAACTGAACGAAGACCGATTCGGTGTGGCCTTCCAGCACGTTCACGCGGGTGCAGGTGCACGACACCGACAGCGGCGCCGGCACGATGGCGTCCCCGACCAGCTTGCCCAAGATCTTGGTGGTCTCCTTCTCGACCTTTTCTTCTTCCTTGGGGATGTAGGGAATGATGTTGTCGAGAATGTCCATGGCGGTCACGCCGGGCGAGCGACCCGCGCCCGACAGCGCCTGCATGGACACCATGAGCACGCGCTCGATGCCGAACGCGATGTCGAGCGGGCGCAGGGTCATGGCCAGCCCGACGGTGGTGCAGTTCGGGCCCGGGGTGATGAAGCCCTTCCAGCCGCGCTTCTTGCGCTGGACCTCGATGAGACCGGCATGGTCCCAGTTCACGCCAGGGAGAAAAATCGGCACATCCGGCTCGTAGCGAAACGCGCTGGCAGTCGAAATCACGGGCACGGTGGCCGCGCACCGGGGCTCCAGTTCGCGCGCCACGTCCGCCTCGACGGCGGAGAACACCAAACGCACGCCGTCGGTGGTCATGGTGGCCGAATCCTCGACCTTGAGGCCGGCCATCTCGTCAGGAAGCGGCTCCGCGCAGAACCACCGGGAGGCGCCCTTGTCGTCCTTGACCGCCTTGGCCATGGTCTTGCCGGCCGAGCGACTGGACGCCGCGACCTTCACGACCTGGAGCAGGGGATGCCCGGCCAGCGAAACCAGGAACTCCTGGCCTGCCAGTCCAGTAGCGCCAACAACGGCGACGGGAATGCGTGACATGTTCGATTTACCTCCGGCGGAGAAATCTAGCAGACGCGGCGCAGGTGCCAAATCTGTTGTTGCTTGAGCTACGGCTGCGCAATCGTACGCTGGCGCATGGCCTCGTAGAGCAAGATCGCCCCGGCAGCCGAGGCATTGAGCGACGACACCTGCCCGCGCTGAGGAATCTGCACGACCCCGGCACAGCGACGAGCCACCGCCTCACGCAAGCCGCGGCCCTCGGCGCCCACAACCAAGCCCGTGGGGCCGGCCAGCTCTGCCTGCGCCAGAGGCACGCCACGCTCGGCTGCCGCGCCCCACACGCGCACGCCCTGCGAGCCCAGCCAGTCGATCGTCCCCAGCAAATTGTGAACCCGAGCAATGCGCATGCGCTCGCTGGCGCCTGCCGAAGCCTTGACCACGGACCCGGTGACCGGCGCCGCGTGTTTGTCCGGAATGACCACGCCATGCGCGCCCAGAACCTCCGCACTGCGCACCAGCGCGCCGAAATTCTGCGGATCGGTGATGCAGTCGAGCAGCAGGAGCAGCGGCGCCTCCGACGCCGCCTGTGCCGCTGCCAGCATGTCCGCGATGAGGGCATAGCGATATTCGCCGACAATCGCCACGATACCCTGATGGGCCGGCGCCCCGGCTAGCCCGGCCACCAGGGCGCGAGGCCGAATTTCGACGGCAATGCCCCGATCCTTGGCGGCGGCCACCGCCACGTCGATCTCGCGCGAGCGATGCCCCTCGGCCAAATACACGACCGCCACCTCGCGTGGCCGCGCCCGGCACAGTTCCTCGACTGGCCGCACGCCGAACACAACCCGCAACGATGGGTCGTCCGCCATGCGTCTACTTTCCGGCAGCGACGACTTCAGCGACCAAGGCAGCAAACGCAGCGGCCGGGTTCGCGGCGTCGCGGATGGGCCGACCCACGACCAGGTAGTCTGCGCCTGCCGCGATCGCCGATGCCGGCGTGGCCACACGCTTCTGATCGCCGACATCGGCCCCAGCCGGCCGCACGCCAGGCACCACCAGCGAGAGCAACGGACACGCCTGGCGCACGTCAGCCACTTCCTGCGGCGAGCACACCACGCCGGCGATTCCAGCCTGGCTCGCCAGCTGCGCCCGCCGGACCACGGCCTCGCGCACGCTGCCGGCAATGCCGTCGGCGCGTAGGTCGTCTTCGGCCAAACTCGTAAGAACTGTCACACCCAGCAGTTTGGCCCGTCCCTGCGCGGCTTGCGCGGCCCGCTTCATCATGGCCAGGCCGCCCGCGGTGTGCAGGGTGAGCAGTTCAGCGCCCAGGGTCAGGGCCGAGGACACCGCGCGCGCTACGGTTTCGGGAATGTCGTGCAGCTTGAGATCGAGAAAGACCCTGCCGCCGCGGCTGCGCACCGCCTCGATGGCCCGCGCGCCCTCGGCCACGAAGAGTTCGAGCCCCACTTTGTAAAAAGCTGGCTGGCCCTCCAGCCGGTCGAGGAAATCCCCGGCCGCCTTCAGATCAGGCACGTCCAGCGCGACGATCACGCGCTCGCGCGCGGGAATCGCGCCTGCGCTCACGCCAGGCCCCCTAGCCGCTCGCGCTCGACCTTCTCGACGACCACACGCACGACGTCCTCGATCTTCACCTTCACGACTTCCGGTGAACGCCGCGCCTTGAGCTCGACCACGCCCTCGGCCACGCCCTTCTTTCCCACGGTGATCCGGTACGGCATGCCGATGAGATCCGCATCCTTGAACTTCACGCCCGGTCGCTCGTCGCGATCGTCGTACAACACGTCGATGCCCGCTTTCTGCAATTCATCGTGCAGGCGCTCGGCCACGGCCGTGACCTGCGCGTCGCCAACTTGCAGGGAAAGCAGGCTGACCTCGAAGGGCGCGATGGGCACTGGCCAAATGATGCCGTCGGCGTCGTGGTTCTGCTCGATGGCCGAGGCCGCGATGCGGGTCACGCCGATGCCGTAGCAACCCATCACCATGGGCTTCTCTTTGCCGTCGGTGTCGAGGAAGTTGCACTTCATGGGCGCCGAGTACTTGGTGCCCAGGAAGAAGACCTGCCCCACCTCGATGCCGCGATAGCCGATGAAATGCCCGCCGTCGCAGCGCGGGCAAGCGTCGCCCAGCGCCGCCTGGCGGAAGTCGCCGCACTGGGTGGGCACAAAATCGCGCTTGGACACCACGTTGCGCAAGTGCAGGTCCACGGCGTTCGCGCCACACACAAAAGACGGCAGCGCGCACACCTCGTGGTCGCAGTAGACGGGAATGCGCAGCCCCACCGGGCCGGCAAAGCCGACGGGAGCCGCGGTGATTTCCTCGACGGCCTTGTCGGCTGCCAGCACCAACTCGGTGCAGCCCAAGACGCGCTTCACCTTGACGTCGTTGGCCGTTCGATCCCCGCGCACCAGCACGGCCACCGGCTTTCCGTCGGCCAGATAGATCAGCGTCTTCACCAGATCCTGCGGCTTGCGGCCAAGGAAGGTCGAAACCTCCTCGATGGTGCGTTTGCCTGGCGTGGCCACTTTCTCGACTGCAGGAGCCGGCGTCACCGCAGCCGGCACTGCAGCAACCGAGCGCGCCTTGGCCTCTTCGACATTGGCGGCGTAGTCGCACTTGTCGCAGGCCAAGATGGCGTCCTCGCCGGTCTCGGTCAGCACCTGGAATTCGTGCGACTGCGAGCCGCCGATGGCGCCGGTGTCAGCCTCGACCGCGCGAAAGGCCAGACCGCAGCGGGTGAAGATGCGCGTGTAGGCGTCGTACATGTTCTTGTACTCGCGCAAGGCATCTTCCTCGCTGGTGTGGAAGGAGTAGGCGTCCTTCATGATGAACTCGCGCCCGCGCATCAGGCCGGCGCGCGCGCGCAGCTCGTCGCGGAACTTGGTCTGAATCTGGAACAAGGTGAGCGGCAGTTGCCGGTAGCTGCGCACGTCGTGGCGAACCAGATCCACGATTACTTCTTCGTGGGTGGGACCGATGACGAAGTCCGCGCCCTTTCGATCCTTGAAGCGAAGCAGTTGGTCGCCGTAGTGATCCCAGCGCCCGGATTCCTGCCACAGCTCGCCAGGGATGACCGCGGGCAAAAAGACCTCCTGCGCCCCAGCACGGTTCATCTCCTCGCGAATAATGCGCGAAATCTTCTGCACAACGCGCCAGCCGAGCGGCAAGAACGAATAGATGCCAGCCGCGAGTTTGCGCAGGTATCCGCCGCGCACCATCAGGATGTGGGAAGGCACCTCAGCCTCGGCAGGGGCCTCTTTCAGCGTCGGGATCAGGGTCTTTGAGATTCTCATCGCGCCGAGTTTCATAACACACGTGGGGCGGGACGCGGCAGATGTCGCAGCTTCGGGTCCGGCCGCGTCACACGATTTTTTCTGTTGCACCCCAGGCAAATCTGGGAGAATTCGAGCGTGAGTTTCGGGAATACCTTCTGGTTGATGAAGGTTGGGAATGCGAGGTCGCGAACCTAAACAAAGGCGCCACCGAAAGAGAATGAGGGAGGGAGACCGATGCAGCTACGGCACATCCGTCCGGGAACGGTTGACTGGAACGACGCAACCAACGAGGGAAGGGAAGCAAACTTGGCCCGCCTGAGCCCCGAAGAGGTGAAGAAACTTCGCGCAGTGATGGCATCCGAGGGTCTATCTGAAGAGGAAGCAAGAGTGCGGACCCGACGTCCGCCCCGGCAGAATTAGCCGGGTTCGACAAGAGCTGAAGACTTGGTGCGGAACCTCGGACGGGTTGTACACCTCCCGCAGCGGGCTTTCGAGAGCCAAGCCCGCTGGCGCCCATGAACAGTGGGCGTTGCGCCCCTGCGCGGTCTGCGGATCGCGCGGGGGCGCGCGGCGGAGGATTGGGCGACCGCAGATCGGCCAGCGTGAGCGGCCAGCGGAACGCGGTTTGCGGTGTGAGCGTGGACGGCGTGAGCGGCACGCGGCGGATCGCTCACGCCCTCGCCCACGCTTTCCGCATCCCGCGTACCCCACACGAACACGCTCACGCCCTCGCCCCACGCGACCCGCGCGCCGGCCTCCGTCCCTCTCCTCCCCCTCTTGACGGAAAAATCGACGTGATTATTTCCGCGCGCAGCGAAGCTGAATCGCAGCTTCCATTCGGACAACTAGCCAAAGGAGGTATCCATGCTCGTTAGAAGGGTCTGGCCCTCGCGGCCGACGTTCGACTCCCCATTTGCCGACTTCGATAATTTGCGACGCGAGATGCTGCGCCTGCTCGATGCCGGCGACGGGGACACGTCCGGCGATCTGGGGGCGGGGGTCTTTCCCCCAATGAACGTCACCCAGGACGACAACAACTTTTACCTGCGCGCCGAGGTCCCCGGGATCAAGCCCAAGGACATTTCGATCTCGGCGGTACGCAACCGCGTGTCTCTCGCTGCCAAGCGCGAGATTCAACGAGAAAACGAGCGCGTGAGCTACCACCGCAAGGAACTGCCCGAGGGTTCCTTCAACCGCACGGTCACGCTACCCATGGAGGTCGACGCCGATCGTGTCGACGCCAAGTACGCCGACGGCATCCTCACCGTCACTCTGCCCAAGGCCGAGGAAGCCAAGCCCCGGCAGATCATGGTGAAGACATGAGCGCGCTCACAGGAAAGGAGGAAACCACCATGGCAAGGGAAACCAGCAAGGAAATCCAGAAAGCCGACAAGCCCGGCGTGCCCGCCGTTCCCGAGCAGACGCGGCCGGGCCCTGTCTTCACGCCCTCGGTCGACATCTTCGAGAACGACAATTCGATCACGGTTCTGGCAGACATGCCGGGCGTGAAGGCCCCGGATCTCAGTATCGACCTGCGCGAAAGCGTGCTCACGCTCACCGGACGCATCGCCGACCCAGAACGCGAGAATGAGTCCGATGTGCTGCGGGAGTACCACCCGGGCACTTTCTTCCGCCAGTTCACGCTGGCCGAAACGATCGATCAGGCGAAAATCGATGCCAAGCTCACCGACGGCGTGCTCAGGCTGGAGCTGCCCAAGGTAGAGAAAGCACGGCCACGCCAGATCACGGTGAGAGCCGGCTGAGGAATCTGTTCCTCCAGTCGACTCCGTCGCGCGACTGGCGTAAAACCCGGTTCATGCGCATATGGGTACTCGCCGCCTTCCTGCTCGCTGGCTGTGCGGGCGGGCAGGTGCAGGCGCGCCAGGATGAAGTTCCGCTATCCCCTGTGCCCGATGCGGGCGCAGCGGAGGCGCGCGAGGATCGCGGAGGAGACGCCGATTTTCGGGCAGCGGCCAGCAAGGCGTTCGTGGCGGATCCAGCCACTGCGCGCGCTGCCCTGGAAGCCTTCCTGGCCAACCATCCGGACCATCGCCAGCGTCCGGCTGCTCTCGCCCTTTTGGCGCGCGTTCAGATCGCGTCCGGTGATCCGCCCGGGGCCAAGGTTACGCTGGAAAAGGCGGACGCGGGCGCGCGAACGCCCGATTTCGACTTTCTGCTCGGAATTGTCGCCAGTCGACTGGGCAACCACGTGCTGGCCGTCGCGCTCCTGCGCCCGTTTCTCGCGGCGGGACCGCCCCGCATCGGTGGTCTGGTCGACGCCGATGCCCCGCTGCTTCTGCACGCGGCCACAGCCGAGGCACTGGCCGAGACCGGAGATCCGATTGCTGCCATCGAGCAGTGGGATCAATATCGCCGCGTCGACGAAGCACGCGAGTACGAACGCGCCTATGCCCGCCGGCGGGCCGAAGGAATAGCCGACAAGATCCCCGGCGAGGCCGCGCTCTCCGCGCTGAGCGCTCCTCGCGCCCCGTTCGTGCGCGCCATGATCGGGGCGCACGCGGTGGCTACGCTGCGCGCGCGCGGAGACGAAGCCGGTGCTGTCCGGCTGGAGCAGGACATCGGCCTCACTCGGCGCAACCTGGGTCTCGACCCGGGCCTGCAAGCGACGGCACCAGTGGATCCGTTGCGCTTGGGTCTGGCGGTTCCCCAGTCGGGCGCGCAAGCCCGTCTGGGTGAGGTCGTCCTGCGTGGGGCGATGTTAGTGATGGCCGAGCCGACAGCATCGGGCGATCCGTCTTCGTATCAGCTGATGGTCCGCGATTCCGCCGCCACGATCGAGCGCGCTGGAAGCGCGGGCGTGGGCGGAGCGGCCTGGTCGCTTTCGCGTGAAGAGTCGGTCATCGGCCTGGTGGGCGCGCCTGATCCGCGCGGCATCGAACTGGCCAGCCGCGACGGCGTGCCCTTCCTGTTGCTCGACGAGCACGCGCCCGGAGCCCGCACGACCGCGTTCCAACTGATCCACGCGCCCGAGTCGCGCGCCATTGCGCTGGCGCAGCGGGCGCTGGCGATGGGTGCGCGTCGCTTCGTGGTGCTGGGACCAGATGGCGTTTCGGGCAAACGCCTGGCCGGGGCCTTCAAGAATGCCCTGGCGGCCGGCGGGGGCACGCTGGTGGCGCACATCACTTACGTTGCGGGGGCCACGTCGTTCTCGGCGCAGGTCGGTGAGCTGCGCAAGCTTGGGTTCGATGCCCTATTCGTGCCCGACGAGGCTGCGCGCCTGGAACTCATTGCACCGGCCTTGGCCGTGGCTGACATCTGGCCCCGCCGGCCGCGCCTGCTGGCCGCGCCTTCGTCGGCCACCGTGCCGACCGCTGGCCGGCGCGAGGTGCTCTTGCTCTCCACGGCCTTGAGCCTTTCCGAAAGGCTGCTCCGCAATGCCGAACGCTACGTGCAAGGCGCGATGCTTTGCCCTGGCTACTACCCGGCCGAGGATGAGCGCAGTGGGAATTTCGTCAGCCGCTTTCGCGAAGCCTACGGCACCAGTCCAACAGCGGCGGATGCCTACGGGTACGACGGCTTGGCCATCCTGCGCGGGGCCGTCGATCGAGGCGGCCGCACCCGCGCCGATGTCCTGCGACTGGTGTCGACCGGGCGCTTCGAGGGCATGACCGGCGACATCCGTTTCGGCCCTGACCACGGCCGCGTCGATCCGCCTCTCATCTACTTCGTCGACGGCGACAGCATCCGTCTGTTGAAGTAGCGCGAATGTGGTAGATCGGCCGCGTGCCTGCGCGGGAAGAGCCCGATCTGCTGCGCGCCATCGAGCGCGGTGAAATCGCGCCCGTGTATTGCCTGCACGGTCCTGAGCGTTTTCTCGTCGACCGCTGCGTGGCGGCCTTGCGCCGCAAAATTCTGGGCGCCTCGACGGGAGATCCCTCGGGGCTCAACTGCGAGATCTTCGACCTGAAAGAGGTCGCGCTCGTCGAGGCTCTAGCTGCCGCCCGCACCCTGCCCATGTTCGCCAAGCAGCGCCTGGTGATTGCGCGTGGTCTGGAACAGGTGAAGGCCGATGCCCTGGAACCGCTGACCGCGTATGCCGCCCATCCCAATCCCAGCACCTGTCTGGTGCTCCTGGCCGAAAAGGTCGACGGCCGTTTGCGCGCCTTTGTGGCGTTACGCAAGGCCGGCTTTCTGCACGAATTCGCGCGGCTCAAGGATCGCGACCTGGGCCCGTTCATCGCCCGCGAAGCCAAGACCAGGAGCATGGCCATGGACAGCGACGCGGCCGAGGCTCTGGCCAGCGCGGCTGGCCCCGATCTCGGCCGCCTGATGCAGGCGCTGGAGCAACTGGCGATCTACGCCGGCAAGGGTGGTCGCATCACCCGAGCCCAGGTTGAGGAGCTGGTGCCGGAATCGCGCGAGCGGAACGTGTTCGAGTTGACCAAGGCCATCGGCACGGGCGACGCCCGGCGGGCGCTCGATCTGGTCACCAACATGCTCCGTAACCGCGAGCCGCCTTTGCGCATCCAAGCGATGTTGTTACGACAAATTCGTCAAATCTGGCGCGCCAAGGAACTGGCCGCCGCCAATGTACCGCGGGCCGAGATGGCCGCCGCGGTGGGGCTGCCGCCCTTCTTTCTCGACGACGTGCTGGTTCCCGCACGGCGTATGTCCGTGGCTGCCCTTCGCCGCAGCTTCGAACGCCTGTACCAAGCGGACCGCGCGTTCAAGTCGTCGCGTGTGGACCCCGAAATCCAGTTGACCCGTCTGGTGCGCCAGCTGGCAGAAGAGGCAGCCCCTCGGCGCGCCGGGGGAGCATGAACGCCGTCCTCAGCGCACCGTTGACGCGTATTCGATAGTGGCGCATCTTACCGTTCAGCGATCAGAGAATCACGAGGGTCCCGTGTCCCGAGCCGAAGCGAAGGCAGTGCGGGATCCAAACAATCGCGCTTTCAAAAAGGGAGGGAATCGCATGAAGAGTCGAGCAAACAGGGTGTTGCTGAAGTCGAGTGTTCTGACCGCAGGGTTGCTGGCTGCTCTGGCCGGCGTCGCGTCCCCGCGGGCACTGGCCGCCGAGGATGCCCCGCCAACCACGGCGGCCGCCGAGGAACCGCCATTCCTGCAGCCATTCGAGATCGGGATCTTTGGCGGCCTTCATTTCTACGACAAGCAGCACGGACTCGGCCGCTACGTGGGCTCGCCGGAGGGCTACTCGCCTGACTTGGGCGGGGCTTTTGGTTTCCGCCTGGCCTACAACCTAAACTGCTGGGTGGGTCTGGAAGCTGAAGGCATGATCTCGCCCACGCACACGCGCTTCAACGATGCCAACGGTGGCACGCGCGAGATCATTATCGGCTACCGTGGCCAGGTGATCGGGAACTTCATCCACACCGGCTACGTCCGGCCCTTCGCCCTCGTCGGCTGGGGCGCCCTGTCGGAAATCGCCCATAGCCACCCCGGCCCCTACGGAGTCCCTTTCAATGATACCGATGACATGTTCCACGTTGGCGTGGGCTCCAAATTCCCGCTGACGGACTACTTCGGGCTGCGACTCGACGGCCGCATCATGTTCCCACCCGCCGCGTTTGTGTCCGGCCCAGGCTCGGGCGAGAGGTACTACCATGGCCCCGACTGGGAGATCCTGCTGTCCGCGTACCTGGCGTTTGGCCGGACTCCTCCTTCACCGCCACCACCCGCCCTACCCCCGCCACCGCCCCCGCCGCCCGCAGACACCGACGGCGACGGCATCCCCGATTCCAGCGACGCCTGCCCGAACGAGCCGGGCCCCAAGAGCAGCGATCCCAAGAAGAATGGCTGTCCGCGGCCCAAAGACACCGATGGCGACGGCATCCTCGACGTCAACGACGCCTGCCCGACCGAGCCGGGGCCCAGGAACGACGATCCCACGAAGAACGGGTGCCCGCCGCCCAAGGACACTGACGGCGACGGCATCCCTGACAACCTCGACAAGTGCCCCAACGAGCCCGAGACCTTCAACGGCTACCAGGACGAGGATGGCTGTCCCGACGAGGTGCCCATCGCGCTGAAGAAGTTCACCGGTGTCATCGAAGGCATCACCTTCAAGACCAATTCCGCCAATCTCACCAGGAATTCCTACGACGTGCTCGACAGGGCCGTCCAGGTGCTGAATGACTACCCCGACACCAGGATCGAAATCAGCGGCCACACCGACAACGTCGGCAAGGACGAATACAACAAGGAACTGTCGCAGAAACGCGCCGATGCAGTCAAGCAGTACTTCGTCAACAAGGGCATCAAGTCCGAGCGGCTGACCGCCATCGGCTACGGCCCGGAGAAACCCATCGCGGACAACAAGACCAAGGCCGGCAAGGCCAAGAACCGGCGCACCGAGTTCAAGCTGCTGGCTGGAAACTAGACAAGATCCCGGGCCGGCCGAAAGGCCGGCCCGCGGCTTGCGGATTGCGGGTCTCGTGGGCGTGAGCGAGTTCGTGGGCGTCTTGCAGGAAGACGGCTAGCGGGCCGTGGGCCGCACACGCTCACGCGAGTCGCCCACGCTGGCCGCTTTACGCTGGTCGCTCACGCTACCGCCCCCGCTCACGCACACACTTGCCGCTCTGGGAAGGCTGGTCGCCCGGACATCCGAGGCCTATACCGCCCGACTACTTGGCCAGCGTGTTGACCGCGACGGTCAGACGCGATACGTGGCGTGAGCTGTTGCGCTTCTTGATCACACCTCGCCCGCCGAGCCGGCTGATGAGCGAGGTCGCTGACTTGAGCAACTCATTCGCCTGCTTGGCGTCCTTGGCCGCAATCGCGGCCCGCAACTTCTTGACGGCAGTGCGCATCGCGGACTTGTGGGCCGCGTTGCGCGCCTGGTGTGTGATGCGCTGTCGATTCTTCTTCTGCGCTGACTTGATGTTGGCCATTTGGAAAGGGTCGCATTCTGCGTAGCCGACCCGCCGCTGTCAAGCAACACAGCGTTCGGGGCCACGATTACCGGTGCGGAATGACGTCGGAATCGCCAGCCGGGGGAGCGCCCGGGGACGGCACGGTGATGTTTTGCTGCGCAGCGCGCCGGTCGCCAGGCTTGAGGACTTCCTTGCCGGTGATGCGGTCCATGACGTTGTCATTCTCGTCGCGGTCGGATTCCTTGCCCCCAACCACACCGTCGAGCACGCTGCCCGTGGGCTTGGCGGCGTCGGCTGCCTTGCGCGCGGCCACCATGCGTTGCTCGACGCTGTTGTCGTACAGAACCAGGCAGTACACGTCGTAGAACTCAGACCGGTCCACCAGCTTGAGCCCGTCGCCCGTGCTCGAGCGCCAGAGCAGATGATCAAGCCTCTTCTCCTTGACCCCGATGCTGTCGTTCCTGATGACGTAGACCTCTTGCGCCTTGCCAAACTTTCCCTGCATGGCCGCGCCGAAGTCTTTGAAGCTCTTTCCCAGCAGCATCTCCTTGTCGAAGGCGATGAACATCTTGAACAGGCTGTCGTGGTCGAAGAAGAAGTAGCGGGTGGACTTCGCCTCTTTCATGTAGAGCATCGACTCGCCCTGGTTCTGCACGATTTCCTGATCGATGATCGAGACATCCCAGGGGCCTTTCTGACCGTCGAACTTGACCAGGTTCTTCTTGATCACGGCGGTCTCGTCCTGCATCTGCTTACGGAGCTTGTCGTGCTTGGCTGGGTCAGCCGCGGTCTTGGCGAGCCGGTCCTTGTACCCGTCCTCGATGCGCGCGTTGATCTTGTCCATGACCTGCTGCGGGGTCATCCCCCACTTGTAGTCGCCCCTGATCTCAGAGATGGCGTCAGCCTTGGCCACCGGAGCGGGCCCGTGCGGCTTCTCCGCCTTGGGCTTGGCTGCCTTGGCCGCCATCACCTGCGACGCGGCCGCCATCACGAAGAACGCTACCACCAAGGAAACACCGAGCTTCTTCATCTGGAATTCTCCTCTGCGTTCGCACAAGTGCCGGACGCCGATGGCCCCAGGCAAGCGCGAACATGTCTTACTTGCCAACCTTTTAGCACTGCCGGCACGGTTTGGACAATCGGCAAAGCGCGGGGCAATGCGGGGTGGGTTGTCCGGCGCAATCACTGGCCGCCCTTCACCGCGGTTTCCATCAAGTCGTCGACGCTTTCGGCTTGCTCTGCCTTTGAAGAAAGCCGCTCGCCCCCGGCTGGCCTGTACCAATCGGCCTTTCCCGTGCGCAGGTCGTCACGGGCATTGGGGGAATACTCGGAGCCCTGGCCCGGCCCGGAGTAGTCGATCCAGAACGCCGACGGCCCCTTGCGTACGTCGAGGTGGACGAAGAGTGAATTGGGATAGTAGCCGACGCCCACGTGATCAAAACTGCCGCGCAAGAAATCGCGCAGGGTCGCGTTGGGCACGCCCGTGATACGAAAATCGCAGGCCAGCCCCTTCTTGTGGGGACTCTTCGGGTTGCGCGCGACCTTGGGGTTGCGGTAGCCAGAAATGACTTCCAGTCGATGCCCGGCGAAATGCCGCCCCGTCTGATACAGCAGGCGCGGCAAGCGCGGGTCCATCTTGTGCTGGGTGTTGGTGTGATGGCAGCGCATGAAACGCTGGAATCGCTTCTGCCAGCCCTGGATGGGACGGCCGCGCTCGTCGGAAAAGCGCAGCACTATGGTTTCCTTGGTGTTGACCTGGAAGAGCTCGACCGGCGGGTTGCGCAGCGGCTTGATCTTCTTCACGGTGGTCGAAGATCGCGTCTGCCCGACGGTCCTTGGCGGAGCGGGCCGTGCAACGGCTCCGCCATCAGGCGCGCGCAAGGGCGCAGCGAAAACGATGCTGGGAAGGAAGGCTATCAGGAGCGCGAATGCCGCGCGATGTACTGCCACGACCCCTAATCATGGGCGGCCGGATCCGCTATCCGTCAACTTCTTTCGCAATTCCGCCAACAGATCCCAGGCTGCACGGGGCGACAAACCATCAAGATCGGCCGCTCGCAACGCGGCCACTACCTCGCGTTCCGTCCCGACCTCAGGCGCAATGGATTTCTGGCCGCGCGGCTCGAACAACCCCAGCTGCGGCGCCTCCCCCTGGCCCGGCAGCGCCGGGTGCGGCTCGTCAGGCCGGCGCGGGCTGGCGGCGCCCAACTGCAAGCGTTCGAGGATGGCGTGCGCGCGGCTGACTACCGCGGCTGGCAAGCCGGCCAGCTTGGCCACCTCGATGCCAAAGGACCGGCTGGTTCCGCCCGGGGTCAGCTTGCGCAGAAAGACCACCTCGCCCTTCCATTCGCGCGCAGCCACGCTGACATTGTGCACGCGCGGGTGCGAATCGTGCAGATCGCACAGCTCGTGATAGTGCGTGGCAAACAGGGTGCGCGCGCCCACCACGTCGTGCAGGTGCTCGGCCACGGCCCAGGCAATGGACACGCCGTCATAGGTCGATGTCCCGCGCCCGATCTCGTCGAGGATGATCAGGCTTCGCCGGGTCGCGTGGCGCAGGATGTGCGCGGTCTCGCGCATTTCCAGCAGGAAGGTGGATTCGCCGCGCGCCAGGTTGTCGCCAGCGCCCACGCGGGTGAACACGCGGTCGCACAGGCCGATGCGTGCCGCACGCGCAGGCACGAAGCTGCCCGCTTGGGCCAGGATCACCGACAGGGCAGCCTGGCGAATCAGCGTGGACTTGCCCGCCATGTTGGGTCCGGTCACGATGAGAATCTGTTCGCGCTCGGTGTCCAGGCGCAGATCGTTGGGCACGAAGCCGCCCGTGGCGGCCAGCCGTTCCACCACCGGGTGCCGGCTGTCCCACAGCTCCAGCACCTCAGAATCGTCGACCACCGGCCGGCAATAGCCATGGTGGTGGGCTTGCTCGGCCAGGGCCGCGACCACGTCGGCGGCAGCCACGCGGCCAGCTAGCGCCAGCACGCGCGAGGCTGCCGCTCCGACCTCGTCGCGCAGGGCGGAGAAAAGCGCCTGCTCCAGCGCCACCCGGCGCTCGTCGGCGCCCAGGATCTTGGCTTCGTAGTCAGCCAGCTCGGCGGTCACGAAACGCTCGGCATTGGCCACCGTCTGTTTTCGCGTGTAGTCCGCCGGCACGTTGGCCAGGTGGGTGCGCGTGATCTCGATGTAGTAGCCGAACACGCTGTTGTACTTGACCTTGAGCGAGGCGATACCGGTGCGCTCGCGTTCGCGCGCCTCGATGGCCAGGATCTGGTCGCGCCCGCCCGAGGCGATGGCGCGCAGCTCGTCGAGTTCGGCCGATACGCCGGAGCGAATGAAACCGCCTTCCTTGGTGATCGCAGGCGCGTTGTCTTCCAGCGTGGCCACGATGCGGTCGGCGATGTCTTGCGCGAGATCTTGGCCCAGGTCGAGCAGGTCGGCGCCGCTCTTGGCGAGTGCGGCCAGCGGATCGCTGGCCTGCTGCAAGGCCGCGGCCAGATCGGGCAGCTGCTGCAGCGATCGGCCGAGCACCACCAGATCGCGCGGGCTGGCCACGCCCAGGCGTGCGCGACTGACCAGGCGTTCGATGTCGCCTAGTTCCGACAGGATCTTGCGGCTGGCTTCGCGCGCTGATTGCTTCTCCACCAGGCGCTCGATGGCATCGTGGCGGCGCCGGATGCGGGCCAGGTCGAGCAACGGAAAAAGCAGCCAGCGACGCAAGAGTCGGCCGCCCATGGCAGTGGCGGTGACGTCCAGGGTGTCGAGCAGCGAGCCCTGCCGCTTGCGTTCCAGCATGGTTTCGGTGAGTTCCAGGTGCGAACGCGCCTGCTCGTCGATGACCAGAAATTCGTCGCGCCGAAACAGTTCCAGGCGCGCCACGGGCAGGGGCGCCGAAAGCTGGGTCGCGCGCACGTAGCGCAGCACGCGGCTGGCGGCCAGGCACGCCTGCGGGGCGCGAGCCAGCGCCTCTCGGTCCAGCCCAGGACCGAGCCCGTCAGCCAGCGCGGAAATGGGCTCGGGCTCGTCGTCGACGCCGATCGGCGTCTGCGCCAGGCGCGGGTAGGCGCGCCGGATGAGGGAAGCCAGATCGCCCTGCCCTCGCGGCAGAAGCAGCTCGCGCGGGTCGACCCGGGCCAGCTCGTCGAGCAAGCCCTCGGTCGTGGCGGCCTCGGTGGCGCGGAAATCGCCGGTGGTCACGTCGATAAAGGCCAGGCCGAATCCGTCGCGGCTTTCGCCAGCCACGGCTGCCACGTAGTTGGGCGCGCGCGGCTCCAGCGATTCCTCGTCGAGAATCACCCCCGGCGTGACGATGCGAACCACGCCGCGCTTGACCAGGCCCTTGACCAGCTTGGGGTCTTCCAGCTGCTCGCAGATGGCCACGCGCCGGCCCAGCTCGGTGAGGCGGGCGATGTAGCCACGGGCCGAGTGGTGCGGCACCCCGCACATGGGCACCGGATTCTCCTTGCCCTTGTCGCGCGTGGTTTGCGTGAGCGAGAGCACGCGGGACGCGTAGATCGCGTCCTCGTAGAACATCTCGTAAAAATCCCCGAGGCGAAAGAACACGATCGCGTCGGGAACCTGCGCCTTGACCTCAAGGTACTGGCGCATGAGCGCGGTCGTGGCCTGCTCCGGCGAACCGGCACCCGCGGGCCCGTCCGGCGACGGCTCGACCGATTTGGCGCCGCTCTCTCTTTCGCCGCTCACGTGACCTCCCCGAGGCCCGGCGAAAGACTATTCCTTGGCGGGCGCGGGCGCCGCAGCTCGCGGCTTTCGCGGGGCCTTGACCGGCGCCCCGCGGGCCGCGCGGCGCTCAACCTTCTGTTTCTTGACCCGCGCCTTGTACTTCTTCTGGCTCACGCGTTGGCGCATCTTCTTGGAACGGCGATTGTCGTGCTTTCCCATGCGGGTGCCACTATTGGGAAACTAGCCTCATATGTCAAGCGGGCTCGTGTTTCCACGAGCCCGCGCGAACGCCGCAGAGGGTCGGATGCGGCTACGGAGCCGTGGCCGCGCACCCGGGGTTGGAAGCGGGACAGGTCTGGCACGTCACCTCCAGGTTCGCACCCAATGGTGCTGCGGTTCCCTTCGGTCGCAAGACCGAGAATTTCTGGCCGTTGGGCGCGGCCGCGCAGCCTGTGTTCGGATCGGTGTCGTAAGACAGGTACCAACACGGCCGCTCATCGTCGGGAACATTGTCGATCTGGGGATTGGCCGGGTTGAGCGGACCAGAGGCGGTAGCGCCCTCGATGTCCACGCACTGGTATAGAGCGTTCCTCTGGTAACCGGAGTTCTGGCACCCCCCGACGCCCGGACGATCGCACGGGATTTCGTCAGAAACCTGGCACGCGGGCTGAACTCCTGGAGTGTTCGGGTCAGCGTCCATCAGCGTGTATGGGAAACAGCCGGGCGTGAGAACCAGCGTGACCCGAGTAGCGAGTGCGTTGCCGATCTGGGTCAGGGCGTCGGTGAAGTCGGAGTTGCAGATGCTGAACGCCATTCCATTGTCGCCGAAGGCGTCGATGAACTTCTTTAGACGAAGGCCGCCGTATGCCTTGTAGATATTGCCATCAGCAGACATCTGGTTGGGATCCTGGCAAACCGGCATGTAATCCCACAGAGTCTGCTGCGATGGCGGAAGCGATGTGGTGTCCTTGTCAATCCGGTAGTTGGCGTTGATTTGAAGGCTGGCCGGGAGGTTCGTGTCATTCGGGCCAGGTGGCCAGCCGATGATGCCCGACACGAAGATCCTATCTTGGGCGTCGACCTTGAGCCCGTTGATGTTGTCGATAACGTCCTGAACATCGATGAGCGGCAGATAGGAGTAGTCTGGATGGTTGGGATCAGGCATAACCTTGGCCGAACAGTCGGAGAACGGGTGAGCGAAAGCCGTCGTGCCCGTGTAGCCGACCGATGGATCGTAGTTGGGAATTGGCTGGCCGCCGCAGAGGTGCCCACGTGCCGCGCATCGCAGGCTGGTGGTGTCGCCGACGTCCCGCTTGGTCACCATGTCGAACATGTCGTCGTTCATTTGATTGTTGTTGCTGGCGGAGCAGTCATCCTCATCGGTGACGAGAACGATAAGCAGGTAGGCATTGCTGCGCAGAAAGCCGCTGTTTGCGTCGTTGATGCCAGACTGCGGGATTAGAGCCACGCGAGTCGCTTGCAATTGGTGCTCTTCTCCACAGCCAGACACGCCCACGGCCCTGGCGAGGCAAGAGAAGACATCCTCAAGTTGAATGCTGGGATCGTAGTTCTGTATTCGCCCCGTCCCGGCGAACGATTGAACGTCTTCGATCCAGCGCGCGCCCAGAAAGAGGCCGCAACCAGGGATGGACAGGGGGTGGCTCGGATCGTTGGCGTACGGACTGGCGGCCGCGACCGACGCAGCCAGATCGTTGGGATCGTTGCCCCACAGAAGTCCCCTGTCGCCCAGCCCCATGCCGCAGTTCCCGCCCATGGCGCCATTGCCAGCGCCCATGTTGCTGCTGACCACGCCAATGTGCACGTCAGGCAAGCCACCAGGCAGCTCCTTCAGCGCATTGATCATCTTCGGGAAGTTGTTGGCCAATGCTTGCTGCTTGGGATCCATGGACGGCGAGTTGTCGATGACAAACAGGATATCGACCGCCGGCTCCCAGCCTTCCAGAACCGTGAACGTGCTGGTCGTTGCGCCGCCGGGTGCGCCGCCGGTTCCGCCGGCTGTTGGGCTGGCGCCGCCGGCTCCACCTCCTGTGGTGAGCGGGCCTATTCCTGCAGTTGGGTCAGGCGTACACGCCGCCAACAGTGTCGCGAGCACGAACGCAACCAACGAACATTGAGTGGAGCGAGTCTTGTTTGTCATGATCTTTCTAGTCCGCACACACTAATCAACCTTACAATCGACAATTACAAAGCCCCAAAACTGCAACCAAGGCCAAGATGAACTTCAATACGCGGCAGATCAGCGAGTCTTGGCACTGACCCCTGCACCTCTTCGCGTATGTGCTGTGCAACTGGCCACAGCAGAATGCGCAGCTCGGTCCAATAGAGCCACTTGCTCTTGTTCCTGTGGCCCAAACGAAACCCAGCCGTGGCTCCCCAGGACACGGCCAGGTCATTGCGATCCTGTTGGAATCCGTTGCCCGCGACCAAGAGAAGCCCAAAGACAGGCCCAGCTCCTGCATCCAGAATCCAAGTGCCTTGGTTCAGGGGCGCGCGCAGGTCCAGCGCCAAGACCGGGCGCCACCAGCGCGCTTTGCCCTGACCCACGTTTATCTCGCGCGGGAGCGGGAACGAGAGATCCGTCGCCAGACCGAACCGGCCGACCAGGTTTCTCCACGCGGCTTCAAACGACAAGGCTGCGCCCGGCCCTTGGTCGTCAATCGAAGCGAACGCGGCTGCGCCCAGCAAGAACCGAGATGGCGCTGGCGGAGCCATGTCAGTGACCACCAATGCCGGATGCAGGTTGCTCGTATCAAGGGTGGCCACGGGGACCGACTCGGCGTGCTCCGGAGGATCCGTCGGCATGTTGTCGAGCCAGGCCGCAATGACCAAGGCCGCGGCTTGGGCACGCGCGTGACAATTGCCCTGTGCGGGCAAGATCCGACTGGCGGTCGGTTCGCTCTCGCCCGCCAACTCTACCACCATCTGCCCACCCTGGACACGAATATGGGCGGCGTCGCTGGTCATCGGGCCGTTTCCAGAAAGCAGGCCCGCCAGGCAGGCCACGACGTCAGGCGCCGACGGGCAATTCGAATCGCTGGTGATTTCTGGCGCTGCGAACGCAGGCAGCGCGGCCATCCACAGCCCCAACCCCGCCGCAAATGTCGCTCGCTTCATCGCAAGTTGGCCAGCAAGCGTGCGGCCTCGGAGGCGAACCGACCCGTGGGATAGAGTCGCAAATAGATCTCCAGGTCGGCGCGGGCACCTTCCTGGTCCCCGGTATGCGTGCGGGTCGCAGCGCGGCCCCACAGGGCGCGCTCCTGCAAAGCCTGGCTTCCCTGGCCGTAGGCCAAGGCCTGGTCGAAATCCGCGGCCGCCTCTTTCCATCGCTGCGCCCGCGCGCGCAACTCGCCGCGCACCACATGGCGTTCGGTGCTGCGGGGTGTATCGTCGAGCGACATCCCATCCAGGCGAAGCAAAGCCTCGTCGCGGCGGCCCAAAGTCAACAGCGCCTCGACTTCCAGCACAGAGCGCTCGCTGTTGAGCGGGCTCTGTGGAAACAGGGCTGCATGCTGGGTCAGGATTTCGAGCGCAGCCTCTGGATCGCGGTCGTTGCGCAGACTCCGCATCGCCTGGGCAATCATGGCCTGCCCGTCCAGCGAAGCCGGCCCTGCGGCGGGCGCGCCATGCGATGCTCGGGCAACCCGGACCACGGGCCTGGCGGCAACCGCCGCTGGATTGGTCAAACGCGAATGGGTCGCTCGTGTAGTCAGAGAGCTTGAGGAAGTCGGCGCTGGGCCTGGCCGAGTTGCGGGTTGTGGCGCGCTCGTTGGCGGCGCGACTGCCGGGTTGCTTTCCGGCGCCAATCCGCCTGCTGCCCTGACACCTGGCGCCGGACGCCGGCGCGCCTGGCTGGCCGGCTGCTCGCTGCCCATTCGTGGCCTCGCTTCACGCGGCCAAGGGATAAGCCCGAAGTGGCCAGCCGCCGCAAACACCGCACCACCAGCCAGCAGCAGGCCCAAGGCTGCCAGGACCGTGGACCAGCGGAATAGCGCCGCCGGGCGATGGCTGGGAAACAAGGTCGCTTGCAGCCGATATCTGATTCGCGCGCGCGCTCCTGGGGTCAGCTCTTCCAGCGGCTCAGCAGCCCGCACGAAAGAGGCGAGCGGCCCCAGTTGCCGGTCCTTTGCTGACTCGGTCATTGTGCTTTCACTTCTCATGGGAAAACTTCCTGCCGTCGGTCGACAAATCATCGAGAAGCCGAGCCCGCGCGCGGTGGACCCTTACCCACACGGCGTTGGGCTTGATGCCGAGCAGGCTCGCCACCTCCTGGGCTGAGCGACCGTCGATGTCGAACATGATGACAGGCGTGCGGTACTTCTCAGGCAGGCGATCCAGGGCGGCGTACAGCAACGCGCACCGCTGGCGACGCTCCAGTTCTTCGAGCGGCGTCGGGCTGCTGGGCGTGAGCGTGGTCGTGTTGTCGCGAAAGACGTGACCGAGGAAACCGTGAAGCTGCCGGCGAAAACGGCGTTTGCGCACGATCAGTTCGGTGATGCGAAACAGCCAGGTCGAGATCTTGGCGTCGCCGCGGAATTCGTTTTTCCGCCGCAAGGCCACCAAGAACACGTCGTGCACCAGATCTTCCACGTCGGCCCCTGGCCCGGCCAAGCGGCGCACCCAGCGCTCGACTGACGGCTCGTGGGTTTCGTAGAGCTGGTCGAGCGACTCCAACAAGTGTCTTTCGACGCACGAAGCCGTCGCCAAGCCGTCGTCGGAGAGTGGATTGTGAGCCATCAGACAAGCCTCTGGTGCCGTGGGACCGAACGACCTTACAAGGAAACCCTATCACCAAACCGGTCGGTCGAAGAGAACCGCAGCGGTCAGGGTCTCGGCGCCGTGGCTGATGCGAACCTCGGCCCCGACGGGAACCGCCGAGGCCAGCAGGGCCAGGGCGACCCCGGGCTGGCCAGGAAGGCGGCCAACACTGGTCACACGCCCGACGGCGGGATTCTGTTCAGAGGCAATCGCATCGCCGGCTGCGGGCATCCCGTCGCCGCTCAGGCGCAACCCGGCCAGCCGGCGCCGCACCAGCCCCCGGTCGCGCGCACGCACGATGGTTTCCTGGCCAAGGTAGCAGCCCTTCTTGTGATCCAGGGCCGCGGCCAGCCCGACCTCCATGGGAAGCACGTCGCCGGTGATCTCGGCGCCAAAGCGCGGCTCGCCGGCCTGAATGCGCAGGGCCTCGGCGACATCGGACGCCAGGACTGGCACGCCGGCCGAATCCAAGCTTGCGGCCAGTGCAGCGCATGCCGTTGCGGCGCCAAAGACCCAAAGCCCGTCGCTGCCCAGATCGTGGCCGCGCACCAACCAGAGCAAACCGAAAGGGCTGTCAGCATCGGCGTGCGACCACAAAGGCCGGGCCGCAAAGTCGTCCGGCACCGAGACGCCGGCCGCGACCAACGCCTGCGCCGAACCTGGGCCGCAGAGGACCTTCACGGCCATCTCGGGCTCCACCGCCACGACAAAATCATCCATCACCGCATAGCGAGCCAGGGCAGTGGCAATCCCCTGCCCGGCTGCCGCGGCCACCAACAGTCGAACCTCGTCGGGTCTGACGCATATGCGCAGGTCACCCACGACATGGCCTTTGCTGTCGAGCAACAGCGAATGGCAGCCAGCCCCGACGCCCACGCCCTGGACGCTGGCCGTGGTCAGCCGGTGCAAAAAGCCGATTCGGTCGGCGCCGGTGCAGCGCAAGACCGCGACCCCGCCCAGGTCGACCCGCGCGACACTTTCTTTCAGGCAAGCCAGGGTTTGGGTTTCCGGGGGAGACATCGCAGGACCAGAATATGGACCGCCTTCTTGACTGTCCATGTGTGGTTTGCGGTAGCATGCGCCTCCGCCCCGGTCAAACTCGTCGACCTCTCCCACCCGGTCACCGACATGAAAACAATTCGTTTCTCTGCAATTACAGCCTGTCTGTGGGCAAGCACCAGCCTTCTGTTCGCCGGCTCCGCCCAGGCGAAGCCCTACACCCTCGACGAGCTGTTGGACATGGCCCGCAAGGGGAACCTCGGTCTGGCTGCCAACACAGAGGTCACTGCGGGTGTCGAGGCACAGGCTCTGGAAGCGCACCGAAGCTACTTGCCCACGGGCGATCTGTTGTCGACCGTGGCGCCGGTTCCCAGGATCCGTTGCCTGGGCCTGGATCCAAATGATCCTTGCGCGACAACGAATTTTTCCTTTCAGCCCAAGGAAACCTTCGCGGCCATAACGGACCTGCGCGGCGTATTCACCCGCACCGAGCTCAAGATAGTCCAACCCCTCTACACTTTCGGTAAGATCTCGGCCGGGGTCGACGCGGCCGAGCTGGGCGTGGAAGCCTCGCGCTCCAAGGAATCAGGCCAAGTGGCGGACGTGGAACTCAACGTGCGCAAGGCCTACTGGGGCGCCAAGCTGGCGCGCGAGATGATGAGCATGCTCGACGAGGGGTTGGACTTTCTGAACGATGCGCAGAAGAAAATCGAAGACGAACTGGCTGACGGTTCGGGAAACGCTTCGGTGACCGACCGTCTTCGCCTGCGCGCCATGCGCGCGGACATCGAGGCGCGGTCGCTGGAAGCCCGGCGCGGGGCGGATCTGGCCAAGGCTGGCCTGCGCGCGCTCATCGGCCCAGGTGCGCCGGCCGATCTGGATGTGGACGAGGCTCCGCTGGAGACGCAGAACGTGCCGACTCGCGAACTGGCGGCCTACAGCGATCTGGCGCAGACCTATCGCCCTGAGGTCAAGGCGCTGGATAAAGCAGTCGCGGCCAAGCGCGCCCTGGCTGATCTGGAATGGCGCCGCCAGTATCCTGACCTGGTCTTGCTGGGCACCGCCACCTACGCCTACGCCAGCTCGATCGACCATCCGACCAACGCTTTTGCCAACAACCCGTTCAATACTTCTGGCGTAGGTGTCGCGGCCGCGTTCCGCATGCCTCTCGATCTCTTTGTGAAGAACGCGCACGCCCACCGGCTGAGCGCGGAAGCCCGGGAAGCCGAGCTGCGCCGCAACGATGCCCTGGGGGGAATCAATTTCGAAGTGGAGAAGGCATATACCGAAATGAAAGAAGCCGAGGAACGGCTCAAGACCGTGCAGAAGGGCGAGAAGGCCACACGGCAATGGATCGCGGCCGTCATGCAGAACATCTCCGTGGGACTAGCCGAGACCAAGGACTTCTCCGACGCCTTGTTGGCTTTCTTCCAGGCCCGTGTGCGCTGCCTGCAAGGGGTCTACGATCACAACATCGCCGTGGCCAGCCTGACCCGAGTTTCGGGCGTAGACGTCACCAAGAACTAGAGCAGGCCGTCCCGCGGCTCGCGGGCCGCGTGGGCGTGAGGGTGAGGGTGAGCGTGAGGGTGTGGGTTTTGCGGGAGGACGGCTCGCGTGCCGCGTGCCACACACGACCCACGCGAGTCGCCCCCGCGAGCCGCGCCACGCTGGTCGCTACCGCTCACGCTCTCGCACACGCGAGCCACGATCCGCGAACCAGCTCTTCGGACAGCCCGCAGTTTCCCGATGGGTTGCAGCTAGATCCCCAGGAACAGGCGGGTGCCGAAGTTGGGTTCTAGGTCGGAGGCCAGGATCTTGGCTGCGGCGGCCTTGGTGTCGTATTCCACGCGCTTGAATTCAAAAGTCTGCGTGGCTGTGTCGAAGATGGTGTAGCTGGCGCGCGGATCGAAATCCCGCGGCTGGCCCACCGAGCCCACGCTCACGATGTACTTCCACCCTGGACGCAGTTCGAACTTGAGTGTCACCACTTCCTGCGCGCCGGGATAGGCGGGATTGATGGCAAAGGCCTTGCACAAATGGGAATGGCCGATCACGGTGAGCGACGGCAGCTGGTCCCAGATGGCCAGGCACTGCGCGGCCTGATCGCGCGCAAAAATGTAGTCGAATTCGCGAAGGTTGATGGGCGAGCCGTGGCAGAAAAGAATGTCTCCCTCGCGAAAGTCGTAGGGCAAGCTCTTCAGCCACTCCATGTTCTGCGGCTGGAGGATCTGGGCGTGCTTGTCCAGTGCCTGTCGTGCGGCGTAGTAGTAGTAGGAGTAGTCCATGCGCCCCGCCACCGCGGCGTCGTGGTTGCCCAACACCGCTTGCGCGACCCGGGGCCGGATCATGTTGCAGGCTTCGTTGGGACTCGCGCCGTAGCCCACGGTATCGCCTAGGCACATGTACTTGTCGATCTGCTCCGACTCGTACGCCTTTAGGACGGTTTCCAACGCCTCGATGTTGGCGTGGATGTCCGAGAGGATACCGTAACGCATTGAACGATTACGATAGCATCGCAGGACGCGAAATCGAAAAAATGGCGAGCGCCGATCTCTGATATGGGAACCCTGAAAGGGTTCGCTCTGCCCTTCGGCCCCACACGCCCGCCCCCACCCCGCTCGCTTCGCTCGGCCTCGCCATGCCCTCCCACGATGGTGCGCCGCCGGCAAAGCCGGCGGGCTCCCCACGCGACCAGAAAATCACACAGCCGCCATCCGCGGCCGTTGGCATCCCCGACTGGCCAGGCTAGAAGGGCGGTCTCGATGCCAACCGTCGTTCTGACCTGCTTCTTCCTGTCAGGCGCGTCGGGGCTCATCCTCGAGCTGCTGTGGACGCGCATGTTGACCCTGGTTTTCGGATCCACCGCGCTGGCCGTGTCCACCGTACTGGCCACCTATATGGGCGGGCTGGGCTTGGGATCGTACCTGGCGGGCAAGGTGGCAGACCGAATCAAGAACGCCGTGGGCGCCTATGCCCTGGCCGAGGCCGCCATCGGGCTCTACGCCCTGGCCGTGCCCTGGCTGATCCACTTCTACCCGGGGCTCAATCACTGGCTATGGGCCACCTTCGGCGATCACTACACCCTGCTCTCGCTGCTGCGTTTCGTGGCCTCGGCGGCGCTGCTCATCGTGCCCACCACGCTCATGGGCGCCACCCTGCCCTTGCTGTCTCGCTACTTCGTGTCGCGCCCCTTTGAATTCGGCCGCGTGAGTCTGCGCCTGGGGACGCTGTACGCAGTGAACATCTTCGGCGGCGTGAGTGGTTCCTTTCTCGCCGGCTTCATCTCGCTGCCGCTCATCGGCGTGCGCAGCACCAATTTCCTGGCCGCCAGTTTCGACATGTCCCTGGCCGTGGCCATCGTGATCGCCCAGCGTGTGCGCAAGCGCTGGCCGGCCGCTCCCAAAGGTCCCAGCCTGGACGAGTTGGCTGCCCAGGCCAACCCAGCCGAGAACAACCTGCCCGTGATTTCGCCAGCGGCTCGCCGTGCGGTGCTTTTCGCCTTCGCCGTCTCGGGCGCCACGGCCATGACCTTGCAAGTGCTGTGGACGCGCGCCCTGGCGGTCATCATCGGCTCGTCGATCTTTTCCTTCACCATCATCTTGCTGGCCTTTCTCATCGGACTGGGCACCGGCTCGGCGGCCTTCGGTCGTCTGGCGCAGCGATTCCGCGATCCGGTGCGCAGCCTGGCCATGCTCCACCTCGGCATCGTGGGCGCGATTGGACTTTCCTATCTGATCACCGACCGGCTGCCCTATGTCTTCACCTATCTTCTGGCGTCCACGTCCATCACCGCGGACGCGGTTCTGGTTTGTCAGTTCACCCTGGCCTGCATCGCCGTTCTGCCCTCGACGTTTCTCATGGGCGCCATCTTCCCCATCACCGTGCGGGTGGTGACGGCCAGCCTCGGTCGGGTGGGCCGCGACGTGGGCTCGGCCTACGCGCTCAATACCGTTGGCGCCATCGTGGGCTCCTTCCTGTCGGGATTCGTGGTGCTGCCCCAGCTCGGACTGCAAAGAGGCATCTACGTTTCGGCGGTGCTCGATCTGGGACTGGCGGCCCTGCTTTTCGCGGTTTCCACCAGCCTTGCGCCCTCGCGCCGAATCCTGGGCATCGCCGCTGCCGCTGGCATGGCCCTTCTAGCCCTGGCCCTGCCGCGCTGGAACCTCACTGATTTCTCCATCGGCTTTTTCCGCGTGTCCATGGCACGCGACTACATCGAGATGGTCGAGCACCGCCATCAGAAGAAGAAATGGCAACGCCCCAAGCTGGTCTATTACAAGGACGGCATTGCCACGACCGTGTCGGTCGACCAGTGGGGCAAGGTGTTTTCTCTGAAGAACAACGGCAAGGTCGACGCCTCCAACGACGCCGACATGCCGACCCAGATCAGCGTGGGGCTGTTGCCGCTCCTGCTCTACCAGAACGATCACGCGCCCAAGGTCGCTCTCGTCGGATTCGGCTCGGGCGTGACCGCGGGTGCCGTCACCCAGTACCCCATCGCCTCGCTGGAAGTGGTGGAACTGGAGCCAGCCATCTACGAGGCGTCGCACTTCTTCGACAACGTCAATCAGCGCCCCCTGGAAAACCCCAAGGTGCGCGCCCTGGCCGGCGACGGCCGCAATTTCCTCAGCCAGCGCAGCGATCTCTTCGACGTCATCATCAGTCAGCCGTCCAATCCCTGGATCACCGGGGTTTCGAACCTTTTTACGCGCGAATACTTTCAGGACATCAAGGCGCGCCTGCGCGACGACGGCATTTTCTGCCAGTGGGCCCAGCTTTATGAAATGGCCCCCTGGAACATCAAGGCCATCTACCGCACGCTGGCCGAGGAATTCCCCTACGTGATGGTGTTCGCCGCCGAGGACCTGTCGTCCGACACCATCCTCATTGCCAGCCGGCATCCGATTGACCTAGACGTGCGCCGGATCGCGCGCGCCTTTGAAAATCCAGTCACCGCGGCCGAGGCCAAGCGCGCCGGGTTTGCTTCGCCCCACGATGTGCCCGCGTTCTTGCTGCTCGGGCCCGAGGAACTGCGCTCGTTCACCGCCGGCGCGCGCATCAACACAGACGACAACGCGCTCATCGAGTTCGCGGCCCCGCGCGATCTTCTGGGCTACGCCAAGTTCGATCCCTACCTGGCCAAGATCTACGGCCCCATGTGGCCCTACGGCCGCCTGAGCGAGCTGGTGGCGGGCTACGACGGACCCGACCGGGCTGTGTCCATGGCGCGGCTGGCACGCAGCCTGCTGGCGCACGGCAAGGCACGCGAGGCCCATCTGTGGCAACGGCGGGCCGAGGCCGCGGGCAGCGGGCCCGAAGTGGCGCACTCGCGCCTGCTGCTGGATCTGGTGGCCACACGCGAGGACCGAGATCCCGAGATCGCGCTCGCCCCGGACGACGGCCTGCAGCCACCTGTGCTGCCGCCTGAGTTGAAGCCTGCCGTGGCCGAGCGGGTGCTCGGGGACTACCAGCAGATCGTCGCGCTGGTGGACAAGAACAAGTACGCCAGCGCCTTCAAGGTGGTGGACGACTGGCCTGAGGAAACCTGGGGCACCAAGTTGGGCAAGGACGTGGCCCTGCTCATCGGCGTTCTCGAATACAAGGCCGAGTTCTACGGCGACGCCATCGACGAGCTGAAGCCCCTGGCCGACGACGCCGAATACGTCAAACGCCGACCCGAGCTGCTTTACTACCTGGGCCGCTCGTACTACGCGAATGCCACCTGCGCCAAAGCCGTAGCCGCGCTCGATCGTTTCATCGTGGCTCAGAGCGCGCTCAATCGACCGCTGCTGCCAGCATCGGCCGGTTCAGAGCGGACGGAAGGGAATTAGCTTCTTCCACCACAGAGAACACAGAGGTCGGAAAGGAAGAAGAAGGGGTTCGGATCGGACAGAACCCAACCCTTCCCTTTTCGGTCCGGCTCCGTGGCCTCTGTGTCCTTTGTGGTGAAACTCCGGCCTCAAGAAGACAAAAAATTTGGTTACGGTGGTAGCATGGGCCTGTGGTGAAAGCGCGCAAGCCCAGCAGCAGCAAGAAGACCCGCCCGGCAGCGACCCGAAAAGCTTCTGATCGAAGCACGACTTCTGCGCGCGGCGATCTTGTCGTGGGCGTGGGCCTGGCCACCGTGGACCTCCTGTGCGTGGTTCCGCGCGTTGAGCGCCGCCTGGTGGAAGTGTCGGTTTTCAGCATGCAGGGGGGGGGATCGGCCACGAATATCCTGGCCGTTCTGTCCACGCTCGCCGTGCCCGGTCGTTATTTCGGCCGCGTGGGCGACGATGAGTTCGGCCGTTTCATTCTGCGCTCTTTGCAAGGCCTGAGCATCGACACTTCGCTGCTGTCGATCGAAAAAGGCAAGGTATCGCCGGTCTCGATCATCGAGATCGACGAGCTCAGCCACAAACGCAAAATTCTGCTTTCGCGGGGCAACGTCACGCCGCTGTCCACGCGCGATCTGCCGGATCGGCTGCTCGACGGTGCGCGGCTGCTTTGCATCGACGGATCGCAACCAGCCCTGCAAGCCGCTGTGGCGGAAAAGGCGCGCGCCAAGGGCGTCACTGTCCTGCTCAACGCCAGCCAACTGTCCGGTGGCATGGGCGAGTTGCTCACCCTTTCGGACATCGTGGTGGGCTCCGAGCGCTTCGCCAACGAGATCGCGCCTTCTGAAGAGCTGGCCGACAGCCTGCGCGAGATCACGCGGCTGGGGCCGCGCATCGCGGTCATCACAATGGGCGAGGCAGGCGCGGTGGCCCTGGAGGGCACCAAGCTGGTTCAGCAGGATGCCATCGACGTTTTCGTGGAAGACACCACCGGCGCGGGCGACGCCTTCTGCGGGGCCTTCGCCTACGCTCAGCTCAAGGACTGGCCGCTGGAACGCGCCCTGCCCTTTGCCAACGCCGCCGCCGGGCTGGCTTGCCGCAGCCTGGGCTCGCGTTCCGGTCTGCCCGCGGTCGACGAAGTCACGGACGCGGTGAAGCGCGGGTAGTCACGAATATCCAGAAATTTTGGGCCTTTCGCGCAGATGTGCGACGCTGTGCCCGTGGCAGCCTTCAGCAAGGAAAACTTCGTCAACCTGGGGCTCTTGCTCCTGCGCCTCGGTGTGGGCGTCAACATGACTGTCCTGCACGGCGTGGATAGAGTGCGCAACTACAGTCAGCTCGCCAACAGCATTCCTGACCCGCTCGGTATGGGGCGTCGCCACAGTTTGATGTTGGTCGTGGCAGCGGAATTTGTCGGGGGCATCTTGGTCACGTTGGGCCTGGCTGGCCGCCTGGCAGCCCTGGCGCTCGCCTTTAGCCTGAGCTTGACCCTGTTCTCCGGCGAGGCCGGCCTGCCCTGGCGTCAGCGCGAAGCCACGGTTCTCTATCTGACCGCGAGCCTGGCCATCCTGCTGCTGGGCTGTGGCCGCTGGGCGCTCGACGCTGTGGTGTGGAAACGATTCCGCAAGGGCGGCGGCAGCGCGGGCCCAGCGAAGAAATAGCGGTCTACCAGCGTTCATCCTGAAGCCTGGCAACCAGGCCAGCGGGTGGACGACAGATTACTCCGGCCACGACGGCCGGGCTTGCGGATCTCGCCCCTACCCTGGCTCGTCGGTGTTGCCGATTCCGTGCTTCTTCAGTTTGTCATGCAAGGTCACGCGCGAGATGCCGAGCTGGCGCGCGGCCTCGCTGCGATTGCCTGCATAGGCGCGCAAGGCATCGAGGATCAGGCCGCGCTCGTAGATGTCCATCTTCTCGCGCAGGCTCGACAGGGGCTCTGATGATTGCGACGCCCGGCCGGGCGACAACAGCGCGAGATCCAGCTCGCCCTCGGGAGACAGCGCGACCAGGCGCTCGATGGCGTTCTGCAATTCGCGCACGTTGCCGGGCCAGTTGTGCGCCGCCAAGCGCGCCGAGAGGGCGTCGGACAAATCAAAAGGCGCCACTCCCAAACGCTCGGCGGCTCGGTCGAGAAAGTGTCGCGCCAGCACGGGAATGTCGTCGAGCCGCTCGCGCAGAGGCGGAATGTGCAATTCCACCACCGCCAGGCGCCAGTACAGATCCTCGCGGAACGCGCCGCGCGCAACTTCGGCTTTCAGATCGCGGTTGCTGGCTGCCAACACGCGCACGTCGACGTGGCGCGGACGATCCTCGCCCACGGCGCGGATCTCGCCCTCCTGCAACGCTCGCAGCAACATCCCTTGCAGAGGCAGCGCCAGTTCGCTCACCTCGTCGAGCAGCACGCTGCCGCCGGCGGCCTCGCCGAAGAGACCGGCACGCGATCGCACCGCGCCGGTGAAGGCGCCGCGCACGTGACCGAACAACTCGGCCTCGGCCAGCTCGGCGGTCAGCGAGGCACAATTGAAGCGCACAAAAGGCTTAGCCGCGCGCCGCGAGGCTCGCACGATGGCTTCGGCCAGCCGCTCCTTGCCGGTGCCACTCTCGCCGGTGATCAACACGGTACTGTCGCGCGGGGCCACTCGGCCGACCAACACGGCCAGCGCGCTCATGGCGTCGGACGCGAAAACCAAAGTACGCGACAGCGCCAGCTCGCCCCGCAGCCGCTCGTTTTCCAGCGCCAGGCGCGCCGTCTCGGTGGCCCGCTTGATCACGGCGACCAACTTGTCGGCTTCGAAGGGCTTGCAGAAGTAGTCGTGCGCGCCGGCTTTGATGGCCTCCACCGCCTGACGTTCCGAACCGTGGGCCGTGATCACCACCACGCGTGGGGCCGGATTCTGCGCCGCCAACTTGCGCAGCAGTTCCATGCCATCCATACGCGGCATGCGCAGATCGGAGACCACCAACTGCGCGGGCTGGAGCTGCAGCCGTTCCAGGGCCTCAACCCCGTCGCGGGCAACGTCGACATCAAGGCCCGACGACTCCAGGATCTCGCGCAGCGTATAGCGAACGCCCTCGTCGTCGTCGACCACCAGCACGCGTGGTTTCAACATGAATCGCCGTCGAGCAACGTGGGATGGTCGGCGTTGACTTTCGCCATGACGCCAATGGTACCCACAATCGCAACTTCATTTCCAGCGCGTCCCGATTGAAGAGTTTTTCACCACAGGGGGCACAGAGGCCACAGAGCCGGACCGGAAAGAAGAAAGGATGGGCCCTTGTCTGGTCCGAACCCCTTCCTTCCCGACCTCTGTGTTCTCTGTGCTCTCTGTGGTGAAACAGCTAGCTCTCCCCCGTCTTCAAGACAGGCAAGCGCAGCACGGCCTCGCAGCCGCCGCCTTCACGGGCGCCGAGATCAAGGGCGCCGCCGTGTTGCCGGGCCAAAGCGCGCGCAATCGTCAGGCCCAGGCCCGAGCCCTGTGCCTTGCTGGTGACACCAGGATCGAAAACCCTGGCCGCAAGCTCCGCATCCACGCCCGGGCCTCGATCCAACACGCGGACGTGCACTCCCTCGCTGTCGTGGCTGGATTCAATCTCCACCATCGCGCCCGACGGGCTGGCCTCCAGCGCGTTCTGCACCAGGTTGAGAAGCACCTGCTCGATCTTGCGCGGATCGCACAGCGCGGTTGTGTCTGCCCCGTGCACCTTGATCGAGACGCCGCGTTCATGGGCCATGCCTTCGTGCAAAGCCGCCACTTCACGACAGAGAGCACCGAGGTCCACCTCTTCAGCCGCGATGGGCAGCAGCGGACGCGAGAAGTTGAGAAACTCCTCCAAGATCCCTTGCATGCGGTCCACTTCGCGCCTGAGCACAGCCAGCCGCTCGCCCGGCTTGCCCGCAGAGACATCCTGAGCCAGCAGACCGGCCAAGCCCTTGACGCTGGCCAACGGATTTTTCAATTCATGCGCAATCTCGCCGGACAGCGCTGACAGCTCTGCATGGGCCCGCACCGACTCCTGTCGCGCCCCCAGCGCCCGCCGAACCATGCCATCGAACGTGCCGCGAATAATTCGTCCGAGGCCGGTGACCATCAGAAAGCCGACGCTGGCAAAGGTCGCGTTGGCCCAGAGGTGCGTGTCACTCCAGCCCGCACGCGGACCGCCCCCGAAAGCCACCAGATTCAGGTTGGGCACTAGCCCTTGGACCTCGGCCAGGGCCATGGCCCACAGGGCCGCGATCTGACCAGCCATGAGAACGAATACGCCCGGTGGCCGGGTGGTGATGGCTACGAGCATGGCGATGGGAAACATGGCAAAGAGAAACGGGCTGCCCAGACCACCAGTGGCAAAGGTGACACTAGCCTGCGCCAAGGCAGCAAAAGCCAGATTGATGTGAATCGTGCCGCGGCGAAAACTCGCCCCCCGGTGGCGCCCGGCTTCCACCAGGAAGAACGCGGACGCGAACACGATGAGTGTGCCGAGCACCCAGCGTCGCCACGGCGTTTCGTCAGTCGCCAGCAACCACATGACCAATCCCACGAGAGCCGGCAGTACAGCCACCCGCGCCCAGGCGACGCGGCCAAACAGTCGCGACAGCTCCTCGCGTTCGATTTCGTCGAAGCCGGGAGTCCCCGCGTCGTCAAGCGCGCCGTCGCCCAGCCGGGCAGAAGACGATTCATTCATCAGCGCACTCGCCCCAAGGCCCGGTCCAGCGCCACGCGCGCGATGCCCAGCCTGCCGCGCGCGTCGGCCATGGCCACGTCGGCCTGATACAACTTGTCGTTGGCGTCCAGCACATCGAGCGAGCTGGCCACACCGGCCTCGAAGGTGCGCTTGGCCGAGGCTGCCGCTGCAGTGGCGAGATCCCGCTGCTGCTCAGCCAGGCGCAGACGTTCTTGCGCGACCGAGACATCGCGGCGCGTGTCCTGCACCTCCTGAACGATACCGAGCCGCTGCGCTTCGGTGGCAGCCTGCGCCGCGACCAGGGCTGCTTCGGCCTGATCGCGTTTGCCGAAAGCCAGCCCGCCGTCGTAGAGCGGCCACAACGCGTCCAAGGTCAGACGCCATCCTTCCTTCTTTCCCGTCGGATAGGGTACGTCCGCGGCGAACACCGTGCCGCTGCCTGAAATCTGCGGCAGCCAGCGCAGGCGTGCCGAAGTTTTCTGTGCCTGGGCAGCACGGATCTGCGCCGCCTGTGCCGCAAGCTCGGGCCGGCTCTGTAACGCCTCGGACACCAGGCTTTCCACCGTGCGCGCGGCCTCGCTGCCCGGCTCGGACGGCAGCAGCACGCGCAACGGCTCGGTCTTGCCCAAAAGCACGCCCAGGGCCAGATGGCTGCGCTCGCAGTTGGCGCGCGCCTGCGCTAGATCGCTCTGGCGTTTGACGACTTCGGTTTCGGCTTTCAGCACCGACAAAGGCGCCTCGGTGCCGGCTGCCACGTTGCGCACCGCGCTTCGTTGGTGTTCTTCCGCGACGCTCACCGCGCGTTCCGAGACCGCGACGATCTCTTCGGCCGCGGCTGCCGCCCAGGCGGCCTCGGCCAGCGAGGCCCGCAGTTGCAGCTGCGCCGATTCCGCGGTGGCCGCAGCCGCGTCGGCCGCGCGCTCGGCCGCTGACCAGTCAGCCCAGGCATTGGGAATGACCAAGGGCACGCGCACGGTTCCCGCGATAGACCAAACGCCCAAAGGTTGGATGACCAGCGCCCCTGGATGGAGCGACGCCAGGGGCGTGCCGCTGAAGTCGACCCTTGCGTCGGCGCTGTTGCGCGTGTATCCGCCCGCTGCCACGACGGTCGGAACCAGTGGCACCCTGGCTTGTGTGGCCATAGCACGCGCGTCCGCCACGCGGCTGCGCACCTGAACCAAGGTGGGACTCTGGCTGTCCAGTTCGGCCAGGGCCTGTTCCAGTGTTAGAGCCCTGGGCGGCCGCTCATCCCCGGCCCATGCAACTCGGGCCAAACAGAGCACCACCAAAAGAGATGCGCGAACGAGCCTGCTCACGTTCATGTTGTTATCCGCTCGCCTTGGAGAGCAAAACCGATGCCGGAAAAGGAGAGCTGTTTTCACCGCAGAGAACACAGAGGCCACAGAGTCGGATCGGAAGAGGAAGAGTTGGGTTCCGTCCGATCCAAACCCCTTTTCGCTTTCCGATCTCTGTGTTCTCTGTGCTCTCTGTGGTGAAGAAGCATTCTTCTTCCCGTCGGAAAACCGAACGGGCTGTCGGAATTCTTTACAGTTCTTCGTGCGCCAGCTGCGGAAAGGCTCAATGCCATCGGGCATGAAGTTTGCTGATCTGCCAACCAGCAAGGAGTCTTCATGCGAAGGGTTGCTATCGTTCTCGTCGTCTTGGTGCTCGGGCTTGCTGGCCTGCTGGCTATGCGCCTACGGATGCAAGAACGCGCCTTGCGCGGGCCCACGGGCGGCTCAGGCGAAATCGAGGGCACCGAGGTGGACCTCTCATCGCGCATCAGTGCGCGCGTGGTGCGACTGCACGTGAAGAAAGGCGCGGCAGTGAAGAAGGGCGACCTCCTGGTCAGCCTGGACTGCGCAGATGCGCGCGCATCTCTGTCCGAGGCGCAAGAGCGCCAGACGGCAGCCGAGGATCAGGCCAGCGCGGCCGAGGCCTCGATCGGCGCAGCCCGCGCCACCCAGCAGGTGGCCGGGGCCGCGCGTGTCGCCTCCGAGGCACAGGCAGCGTCGCTGTCAGCCCAGCGCGACGCCACGCTCCGGCAAGCCAGCCGCCTTGACAAGCTGACTGACGACGTGGCCCTGTCCAGCCGCGATCAAACCCGCGCCAGCGCCGATGGCCTTTCCCATCAAGTCGAAGCCCTACGCGCCCAGGCTCGCGCCAGCCAGGCTCAGGTCGGTGCCGCGGGTGCCACGTGGAAGGCGTCCACCGCGCAAGCGCAAGCCGCCCACGCCAGCGCGCGAGCCAGCGCGGCCAGCGCCGCCCGCGCACGCCTGCTGGTCGACGAATGCGAGATTGCAGCTCCCCGCGACGCCTGGGTGACCGAACTGCCCCACGAAGCAGGCGAGCTGGTCGCGCCGGGAACCACCCTGGTGCGGCTGCTCGACCTTTCAGAGGTGCGCGCCACCTTCTACTTGCCCAACGCCGAACTGGCTGCGGTCAAGCTAGGGGCACCCGCTCTGGCGGTCGCCGATGCTTTCCCTGGCGAGGAATTTTCCGGCCAGGTTTCGACCGTGGCTTTCAAAGCTGAGTTCACCCCGCGCAACATCCAGACGCGCAGCGATCGCGACCGCCTGGTGTATCCGGTCGAGATCCTGCTGGCCAATCCCGCCGGCAAACTCCGCGCCGGCATGCCCGTGCAGGTGACGCTGCCAGGAACGGAGCGCCGCTGATGGGCGCGGCGCCCGCAGCCGCTTCTGGCGGGACGGCGCGGGGATTCGACACCGGCGCTGCGATCGAGGCGCAGTCGCTCGTGCGTTGCTTCGGCCCCACGCGAGCGCTCGACGGTCTTAGCTTCACAGTTGCTCGCGGCCAGCTTTTCGGCCTGGTCGGCGCGGACGGAGCGGGCAAGACCACAGCCATTCGTGCGCTGGCTGGGCTGATTGCTCTCGATTCAGGTCGCGCGTTGGTGCTCGGCCGCGATCCGGCCTCAGGCGGCGCGGCCGTACGCGAGTCTCTCGGCCTCATGCCCCAACAGGCGAGCCTGTACCCTGATCTTTCAGTTGGCGAGAACCTGCGTTTCTTTGCTCGGCTGTACTGCCTGTCGCGCGCGCTGTTCCGCGAACGTGCTGAGCGCCTGCTCGACATCACGCGCCTGGGGCTGTTTCTCGACCGCCGTGCCGACGCCCTTTCCGGCGGGATGTACAAGAAGTTGGCTTTGGCCTGCGCCCTGCTCCACCGTCCCGAGGTGCTGCTGCTCGACGAGCCGACCAATGGTGTGGATCCGGTCAGTCGCCGCGAGATGTGGGCTCTGTTGCACGAGCTGGTCCACGACGGCATGACGGTGCTGCTGTCCACGCCCTACATGGACGAGGCCGAGCGCTGCCATCACGTCGGCCTCATCCATCACGGCCGGCTCTTGCTCGACGGCGAGCCGCGCGTCCTGCTCGCCAACCTCGAGGACGAAACCTACGAAGTCGAGGGCGGCGAGCGCGAGCAAGTCGATGAGCGACTGGCCAGCCTGGCCGAGGTACACGCCGCCTCGCCTGCCGGCTCCACCCTGCGGATCGCGCTGGCGCGCGGATCGGCCGGCACTGTGGGCGCGGCCCTCAAGCCGCTGGCGGCATCGCTTCGTCGAGTTGCGCCCAACTTCGAGGACCTGTTCTTGGCACGCGTGCGCCAGGGGACCGCATGAGCGAGTCGTCCATCGAAGCGGTTCATCTTTCGCGCCGATTCGGATCATTCCAGGCGGTCGACGACGTATCGTTCTCAGTGGCCCGCGGCGAAATCTTTGGCTACCTGGGCGCCAACGGCGCGGGCAAGTCCACCACCATCCGCATGTTGTGTGGGCTGCTCGCGCCCACGGCTGGCGAGGCACGCGTGGTCGGCTTCGACGTGAAATCCGCACCTGAGTCAGTCAAGGCTTCCATCGGCTACATGTCACAGAAGTTCTCGCTGTATCTGGACTTGCCGGTGCAGGCCAACATCGAGTTCTTCGGCGGGGCCTATGGACTCTCCGGGCCGGACCTCGCGTCTCGCGCCGACGAGGTTCTGCGTCTGTGCGATCTGGAACAGGAACGCAACGCGATCACGGGTTCGCTTCCGGGCGGTATCCGGCAGCGCCTGGCCTTGGGCTGCGCCATCTTGCACCGGCCGGCGGTGCTGTTCCTCGACGAGCCCACCGCCGGCGTCGATCCGGTCAGCCGTCGCCACTTCTGGCGCCTCATTCGCCGTCTCGCTCGCGAAGGCACCACCATCTTCGTCACCACCCACTACCTCGACGAGGCCGAATACTGCGGCCGTATCGGCCTCATGGTGGACGGCCGCCTGGTGGCACTCGACACGCCCACCGCACTCAAGCACCGCTACGTCCCCGGCCGGGTGCTCTCGGTGCGCGGCCGCAACCTGGCCCCGGCCGCAGTCAGCCTGCGCAGCCGTCCCGGGATCATCGCGGTCGAGCCCTTTGGTGTCGGCCTGCACCTGCAAGTGGCTGCTGCCGACTGGAACGCGGACTCGATCGCGGCCGCCCTGACCAGCGCGGGCGCGCAGGCCGTGAAAGTCGAGTCCGGCGAGCCGACGTTGGAGGACGTGTTCTTGGCGGTGGTGGCCCGACCCCGCGAGCTCCACGCGCCATGACTAGACCAATGCGCTTTCTGATTCGGGTGAACGCCATGGCTTCCAAGGAAGTCATGCACATCCGGCGCGATCCGCGTACGCTGTACATGGCGCTGGCCATGCCGGTGGTCATGCTGCTCATTTTCGGTTTCGGCGTCAGCTTCGACATAGACCACATTCCCCTGGTCGTGCTCGACGGCGATCGCAGCGCTGCTTCGCGCGCCTTGGTTCGCGCCGTGACGGCCGGCCACGAGTTTGCCATCGCGGCCGATAGCGACGAGACCACGGCCTTGCGCATGATCCGGCGAGGCCAGGCCCTGGCCGCACTGACGATCCCCACCGGCTATCAACGCGAACTGGCCGCCGGTCGCGACGGCCAGGTCCAGCTCATGGTCGACGGCGCTGACGGCGTGGTGGCCAACCAGATCCTGACCAAGATCGACGGCCTGGTGCGCGCCGAGAGCCTGCGCCGCATCGACCTTGGCGCCGAGCCGCCGTTGCAGGTGAAGGTGTTCACCCTGTTCAACCCCGAGGCCCGCTCGGCCCTGTTCATGGTCCCGGGCCTGGCCGTGTATCTACTCGCCGTCGGCGCGGTGCTATTGACTGCGCTCACAATATCCGGGGAATGGGAGCGCGGGTCCATGGAACAGCTCTTTGCCTCGCCGGTGGGTCGCCTGGAGATCGTGTTCGGCAAGCTGCTGCCCTATCTCGGCCTCGGCATGCTGCAGCTCCTGCTGGTGGTAGCGATCGGCGCAGTGATCTTTGACGTTCCCATTCGCGGCAGCGCCGCCCTGCTCTTCCTCGCCGGCTTTCTCTTCCTCGTCGGAATGCTGGGCCAGGGCCTGTTCATCTCAGTGGTGGCGCGCAATCAGCTTGTGGCCACGCAGGCGGGCGCGCTGTCGTCGCTGCTGCCTTCGCTCTTGCTGTCGGGAATGCTGGTGCCCATTGAGAACATGCCGCGCGTCTTGCAAGCCCTGTCATCGATCATCCCGGCCCGCTATTTCGTGCACGCCATGCGCGGGATCATGCTCAAGGGCACTGGCCTGTCGATTCTGTGGAGCGACCTGGTCGCCCTCGCCATCTTTGCCGTCGCGATTATCGCGCTGGCGACGGCGCGTTTCAAGCGGAGGCTCGCATGATAGTGAAGCCACGCTGGACCGTGCAGTTGCGTGCGATCATGCGCAAGGAGGTCAGCCAGACGGTGCGTGACCGGCGCATCATGTTCATGCTCGTCGTGGCACCTCTGCTGCAGACCGTGGTCTTTGGCTTTGCGGTCGACTTCCAGTTCGACCATGTGCCCACCCTGGTGGTGGACCATGATGCCAGCGCGCAGAGCCGTCAGCACGTGCGCCGTCTGCTGGCCGACGGAACCCTGCGCGACGCCGGACGCACAAGCGAACTTGTGCAAGTCGAGCGCAGACTGCAGACCGGCGACGCGGCGGCTGCCCTGGTTTTGCCCGCGGGCCTGGCGCACGAACTGGCCGCGCAGCGCCCCGCTGAGGTGCAGGTCATCCTCGACGGCGGCGATCCCAACCGCGCCGTGGTTGTGGCCGGGGCCGCTTCACGTTACTTCGGCGAGACAGCCGAGGCGATGGTGAAGGAACGTTTGGCAGCACATGGAATCGCGCCGCCGCCGCTCATCCGGGCCACACCGCGCATCTGGTTCAACCCCAGCCTCAAGACGCCGCCTTATATGATCCCCGGAGTCATGACCATCCTGCTCGTCATCACGACCACTTTGGTGACCGCCATGGGGCTTGCGCGCGAGCGTGAGATGGGCACCCTGGAGCAGGTGCTGGTGACACCCATCCGGCCGGTTCTTCTCCTTATGGGCAAGATGACACCATTTCTGGTGATCGGCTGCTTCGACGTCTTGCTGGTGTTGACCGCTGGCGTGTGGATCTTCGGCGTGCCCTTGCATGGCAGCTTGCCGCTCGTGGCAACAGGGACTGTGCTCTACGTCCTCTCCACTCTCGGCATCGGCCTCCTGATTTCCACGGTCAGTCGTACCCAGCAGCAAGCCTTTCTCACCGGCTTTCTCTTTGCCATGCCGGCTATTCTGCTTTCCGGCGTGATGACCCCGATTCGCGCCATGCCCCTCTGGTTGCAGGTCGTTACCTTCTTCAACCCGGTCCGCTACTACGTCGAGGTCTTGCGCGCTGTCCTGCTCAAGGGGGCCGGCTTGGTCGACGTCTGGTGGCGATTGCTGGCGATGCTCGGCTTCGGCCTGGCCTTGCTGACCGTGGCCAGCTTGCGGTTTCACAAGCGGGTGGCGTAGCTACCTGCGCACGAGTTGCGCCAGGTGGTCGAAGTGCCGATCGCGGGCGTGCAGGGTCAGACCGTGCTGGAGCACGAGAGCCGCGCTCCAGATGTCGTTGGTGGGAATCGGCGTTCCCTGCCGGCGGAGCTGACGGTACAGAGACGCGTACTGGTGGGTTGTCTGATCGTCGGTGCCAAACATGCCTGCATTTCCACTCGCGGGCGCCATAACACCCTTTCAGCACGGATGGCTAGTCCACGCCGACCAAGGCCTTGATGTACTGGCCGCGCGCGAAGGACCAGGCGTCCACGCCTTGCTTCTGGCCCAGCTTGCCCCTGAACGCATCCAGGTTGGCGAAGCTGTGGGCGTCCATCCAGCTCGACAGCTCGGCCAGCATCTTCTGAATGTGGCTGGGCTGTTCGCGATAGAGCACGCTGACCACCTGCACCGCCTTGGCACCCACCAGCACCATCTTGGCCACGTCACGCCCGGTCCAGATCCCGGTGGTGGCAACCAGGTCGGCCTTGACCCGGTCGTGCAGCATGGCCACCCAGCGCAAGGGCAATAGCGACTCGCCTGGCGAGCTCAGGCTGACCGAGGAATACCTGGTCAGACTGTCAGCATCGATGTCGGGCTGGAGCAGCCGATTGAAGAGCACGAAGGCGTTGGCTCCTGTGGTCTCCATGCGTGACACCACATTCATCAGGCTGGTGTAGTAGGGATGAAGCTTCACGGCGATGGGAATCTTCACCGCCGCGCGCACGCGCTCTAGGATGGAGAGTTCTCGTCGTTCGATGTCAGAGGCCGCGATCTCCGGGTCAAGCGCGGGCGAGTAGAAATTCAGTTCGATCCCATTCACGCCCGTGCCTTCCAGCTGCTTGGCGTAGTCGCCCCAAGTCACCCGACTGATGCAGTTGAGGCTGGCGAAGAGGGGCATCTTGACCGCCTTGCGCGCCTGTTCGACCCAGAACAGGTGCTGTTTGGGCCCGCCGTGTTCCATCTTGGGGAACATGCTGACCGCCTCGGCGAAGCCAGGTTCGAGTTCCCCTAGGCGGGTGCGGAACTCGTCTTCCTCCATCTGTATCTGCTCTTCAAAGAGCGACTTCACCACCAGGCCGCCAGCCCCGGCCTGCTCAAGTCTCTTGATACTGTCGATCGACTTCGACAGCGACGAGGATCCCACCACAATCGGATTGGCGAGGGGGACACCCATGTACGTGGTTCGTAGGTCTGCCATGTTGCTCTCCTATGCCTGAACGTTTTGCGCTTCTAGTGTGGGGGGCGCCGACCCGAAGACCTGCTGGTTGCGCTTCCCTGCCCACGGCGCCTGGGAAAACGCAGCTTCTGCGGGTTCGGCCCCATTCAGTCCATTTGATGCCCGCAGGCGGCGAAAGATGCCGCATCTCCGTCGCTACCGACACGAATGTCGGTCCTATGTCGCCCGTGCTTGATCGCGTCATTTGACGTTGCAGTGACCGAGCCGCCCTCGCAGCCTCAGAAATCTGAGACTTCAGCACCGTGGTCTCACTTGATCGCCGGTTCAAGGGCCTGCTTTTCCTGGCCCCGAAATTGCCCAGAACCATCGCAGCCAACCCGGAGGCTCCCATGACTCGTTCCACTCCAGTGACCTTGGTTCTTTCAACTCTCGTGTCATTCGCGCTTGCAGGCTGTGGTGCGAATTCGAGCACGCCTGGCGCCGGGGGTGCCTTTGGCGCGGGTGGCGGCGCCGGGGCTGCCGGGGCCGGAGGCGGCCACGTCGGAGGCATTTGGGGCGCGGGCGGCATCGTCGGAGGTGCCGGGGGCGGAGGCGGGGGCGGCAGCGCTGCAGTGTCTGCCCCGCCGCTCGACGCGGCCACGTCCTCAGTCCAGCGTATCGCCGATCCGCAAGTGACCGCGGCTGACAGCGCCACCCTGGCCTCCGACAACGCCGCGTTTGCGTTCGACGTCTACAAACAGCTTATCACCACGAACACCAATCTGGTCTTCTCACCGGCCAGCATCTCTATCGCTCTGGCTATGACCTATGCCGGGGCAGCCGGCACCACAGCGAGCGAGATGGCCAGCACGCTTCACTTCACCTTGCCTCCTGCGCGTTTGCACCCGGCGTTCGATGCCCTGGACCTCGCCCTGACCTCGCGCGGTCAAGGCCAGCTCGGCGCTGATGGCCAGCCCATGCAGGTCGACATCGTCAACGCCCTCTGGGCCGAGCAGACGCACACCTTCACGTCCGACTTCCTCGACACCCTGGCTGCGAACTACGGCGCAGGCGTGAACCTGCTCGACTTCATCAATGCGCCCGATGCTTCGCGCCTGACGATCAATGCATGGGTCGCTAGCCAGACCAACAACGAGATCCAGGACCTGCTGCCAAGCGACTCCATCGATAGCGGGACCACCCTGGTTCTGACCGACGCAGTCTACTTCAATGCCGCTTGGCACATCTTTGACCAGAGCAACTCCCAGGATGACACGTTCACGCGCCTCGACGGTAGCACCGTGACCGCGAAGTTCATGGAGGCAGATGGCGCCAACCTTCCGGCCGCGCAGCGGACGAATTTCGTGGCGGCCTCCCTCCCCTACGGCGACCCAAACCTTCCCTACGCCGACCAAACCCTTTCACTGGTGGTGGTGCTGCCGGATCCGGACAAGTTCACTCAGGTCGAATCGTCGCTGAACGCAACCACGCTGACAACTCTGGTAGCCGGCTTGACCACCCAACCGGTCGGACTCTTCCTTCCCCGTTTCAAGGTTGAGACCGGGACGAGTCTGAAGGAGACGCTCACGGCCCTAGGCATGACGTCAGCCTTCACCAGCGCCGCCGACTTTTCGGGTATGGACGGCACGCAGGGTCTCTCGATCTCGGATGTCATCCACAAGGCATTCATCAACGTTGGGGAAAAGGGCACCGAGGCCGCGGCCTCCACTGCCGTCATCATGGGTGGAACCTCCGGATCCTATGTGTCGCCGTCCCAGCTGATCGTCAACGCCGACCGTCCCTTCCTCTACTTCCTACGTGACAAGCCCACCGGCGCCATCCTCTTCATGGGCCGCGTGATCGATCCCAGCCAGAACTGAGCCCCGCCGCCCCGCAGCTACCATCGCGCCGCGTCCCGAATGACCTGCAGATGGTGTGAATGACCGCCTCGACTTCCTCGGTTAGGTGATTTATAAGCGCCAGACTCCGGGGACGTTGCAGGGGCGGTCGCGATTCACCTGAAAGGGTCATGCATGAAGAGCTACGCGGCGAACGAGATTCGAAACGTTGCACTGGTCGGTCACGGTGGTTCCGGAAAAACCACGCTGGGAGAGGCAATCCTCTTCACAACGAAGTCGACCCAGCGCTTGGGTCGAGTCGACGACGATACGTCGAACTTCGACTTCGAGCCCGAAGAGCACAAGCGCAAGACCAGCATCTTCGCCGCCGCGGGCCATGTAGAGTGGAAGAAGAACAAGATCAACATTCTTGACACATCCGGCAACGGAAACTTCCTGGTCGACACGCGCATTACCCTGGATGTGGCCGACGCAGCCGTGGTGGTGGTGTCCGCCAGCGACGGCGTGCAGGTCTACACCGAGCGAACCTGGGCCATGTGCGACGAGCTGGCCCTGCCCCGCTGTGTGCTGGTCTCCAAGCTGGACCGCGAGCGCGCCGAGTTCCAACGCACCCTCGATGACGTGCGCGAGACGCTGTCAACCAAGGCGGTGGCTCTGCAGCTGCCCATCGGTCAGGAAGCCGATTTCGCGGGCGTGGTGGACCTGCTCTCCATGAAGGCGTTCCGATTCTCGGGTGAAGGTCGCGACGTGAAAGAGGGCGAGATCCCAGCCGACATGGTCGACGCCGCCAAGAAAGCCCGCGAGGCCCTGCTTGAAGCCATTGCCTCGGCCGACGACGCGCTGGTGGAAAAGTATCTGGAGACCGGCACCCTGACCGATGAAGACGCCCGCCGGGGCCTGATCGCGGGCGTGCGCCGTCAAGCCGTGGTGCCGGTGCTGGCCGCCGCGCCCGGCGTGTGCATCGGCATCCAGCCCTTGCTGGATTTCATCGTCGATTGCTTTCCCGCGCCTACCGACCGACCGGCCTGGAAGGGCAAGGTGGGCGAGGAGGCGGCCGAGCGGACCGCTGATCCCGCGGCGCCGGTTGCCGTCTACGTATGGAAGACCTGCACCTCGGACATCGGCCGGTTGTCCCTTATGCGTGTGATTTCGGGAAAGCTGGCCGGTGACGCCACCCTGCTCTCGGTCAACCACGACGCCAAGGAGCGCCTCGGGCAGCTCTATGTACTTCAGGGCAAGGCGCGCGATCAGGTCGCCGAAGCTTTCCCGGGGGATATCGTCGCCGTGGCCAAGCTCAAGACCACCAAGACAGGCGACACGCTGGCCGACGAACGGGCGCCCTTCGCCCTACCCAAGCCAGCCATCCCCGCGCCGCTCATTACCTATGCGCTGCAGCCCAAGTCGAAGGGCGACGAGGACAAGCTGGCCGTCAAGCTGAACGAGATCATCGACTCCGATGTGGCCATCAAGGTCACCCACGACGCGCAGTCCAAGTCGATCCTGATCGGCGGCACCGGCCAATTGCACATCGAGGCCACGGTCGATCGCCTGCACCGCATGGGCGTCGAGGTGGATCTCTTGCCGCCCAAGATCCCGTATCTCGAAACCATCAAGGGAACCGCCAAGAACGTCGAAGGCAAACACAAGAAACAGACCGGCGGACGCGGCCAGTACGGGGTGTGCTACATCGACATCTCGCCCCTGCCCCGCGGCGGCGGCTTCGAGTTCGAAGACGCCATCGTGGGTGGCGCTGTGCCCCGCCAGTTCATCCCCGCCATCGAGAAGGGCATGCGCACGCGCATGGCCCGCGGGGTTGTCGCCGGCTATCGCGTGACCGACGTCAAGGTGCGCCTGTTCGACGGCAAGTACCACGACGTGGATTCGGACTCGCGTTCGTTCGAGATCGCGGGTTCCAAGGGCTTTCAGGCTGCCTTCAAGTTGGCCAAGCCGTGCCTGCTCGAGCCGATCATGAAGATCCAGGTGACTTGTCCGGACGACTGCATGGGCGACGTCATCGGCGATCTCAATCAGCGCCGCGGTCGGGTCGAGGGCATGGAATCCAATGGCAAGGATCAGGTCATCCGCGCCAACGTGCCCATGTCCGAAACCCTCAAATACTCGTCCGACCTGCGCTCCATGACCGGCGGTCGCGGTTCGTTCACCCTCGAGTTTTCCCACTACGACGAACTGCCCAGCAACCTCATGGACAAGGTCGTCGCCGACGCAAAGATGGCGGCCGAAGAAGACGAATAGGGGCTCTGGCCACGACCACGGCGTCGGGCGGTTGGGTCTTCGTCCGCGGCTTGACATGTGCAGCACATGCGCACATGTTCAAGGCATGGCGGTCATGGTGCAAATCCGGCATGTGCCGGACGATATTCATCGAAGGCTGAAGGTTCGTGCTACGCAGTCAGGCATGGCGCTGTCCGAGTTTCTCTTGCGTGAAGTCAGCGCCATTGCCAATCGGCCCACGCTCGACGAGGTGGTCGACCGAATCCGCAAGCGGCGCCGGCCGGCGCAGCCGCTTGACTCGGTTGCTCTGGTGCGAGCAGAGCGAGACTCTCGCCGGTGATGGTGATTGACGCTTCGGCAGCAATCGACCTGCTGCTAGGCATCGAACCTCACGCGGGATCCATTGCCCGCCTGGTTGCAGACGAGGGGCCGCTTGCCGCGCCCCATCTGCTGGATGCCGAGGTCGGCCAGGTATTGCGGCGGCTGGTCGCGAGCCGCGCGCTGTCCCTGCCGCGTGCCCGGGGTGCACTCGATGATCTGGCTGCGCTGCCCATTCAGCGATTCGCACATGGTCCGTTGCTGGCGAGGGCATTCGACCTTCGCCACAACACCTCCGTCTATGACGCCCTCTACGTGGTGCTCGCCGAGGGACTACGCGTGCCGCTACTGACGAGAGACCGAGCCCTGGCCGCGATTCCGGGCCATCGGGCCAAGATCATCGTCTTGCGGTAGCGCTACCGGTGCCGCAATTCCGGATGCTCGTCGAAAAAAGTCTGGCGGCTGGCGCTGCTGATCGTGACCACATAAGCGCGCTCCGCCAGCAGCCGCGCCTGGCAGGCCAGGCGTGAGTTGGGGCGCACGTCAAAGGCCTTGTCCAGGTTGTCTTCCTCGCACTCGTCGATTTCTGACAAGCCATCCATTCCTTCACTGACGTAAACATGGCAGGTCGAGCACGCGCACACGCCGCCGCAAGCCGACCCGAGAAGCGCGCCGGCCTCTTCTGCCGCTTCCAGAATCGTCGTGCCCGCCTTGACCTCGATCTCGATTCCGTCAGGCTCGAAGCGAATCCTGGGCATGGCCTACTTGCCCACTTTGCTTTCCACGGCGCCGATGTCCTGACCGCGCAACCCCTGCTGCAGCGCCTGGTTCATGCGCCGAGTGGCGAAGTCCTTGGAAACCGCGTCCAACGCGGCAATCGCAGCGCGCACGGCCAGGTGGTCGCGCCCGGTCTTGCTCTTTTCGAGCGCGTCCATCGCCGCTTCGATGGCGGCCCGCTCTCCTTCTACCAATAGATCGCCTGACGTGGCCAGGGCCGCGCGTGTCGCCTGCAGGATGCGATCCGCCTCCACGCGCTCGACCACAAGCAGACGCTGGCCCACATCCTCTTCGGCATGGGCAAAGGAATCGCGAATCATGCGCTCGACCTCGTCGTCGGTAAGCCCGTAGCTCGGCTTGACCCTGATCGACGACTCCTTGCCGGTGGTCTCCTCGCGCGCCGACACGCCCAGCAGTCCGTCGGCGTCGACCAGGAAAGTGACCTGCAGGCGCGCCATGCCCGCGGGCATGGGCGGAATCCCAGTCAGCTTGAAGCGCGCCAGCGAGCGACAGTCCGCCACCAACTCGCGCTCGCCCTGCACCACGTGCAGATCGAAACCAGTCTGGTTGTCGGCGTAGGTGGTGAAGGTCTGCACAGCGCCGCAAGGCACGGTGGTGTTGCGGTGGATCAGCTTCTCCGTCACCCCGCCCATCATTTCCAGGCCCAGCGACAGCGGCACCACATCCATCAGCACCACATCCTTGCGCGCGTTGCCTGCCAACAGGTCGGCCTGCACCGCTGCGCCCAGGGCCACCACCTCGTCGGGATCGATGTCGGCCAGAGGCTCGCGCCCGAAGATGCTGGCGACCAGTCGCCGCACGATGGGCATGCGCGTGGCGCCGCCCACCAAGATCACACCCGAAAGCTGCTTCGCTTCCAGGCCGGCGTCGCGCAGCGCCCGACGCGCCGGCGGCTCGCAGCGATCCAGGACCGGTCTCACAACTGCGTCCAGCTCGTCGCGCGTGAGCGTTCCGCGCCAGACATCGCCCGGCCGCCGTTCGATGGCGACTTCCGTCGCCGTGAGCGTGGTCAACGCCTCCTTGGCGTCCCTCGCCGCGTCGAGCACGCGGCGGGTGAGGCGACGGTCGCCGGCTGCGTCCTCGGGCAAGCCCATCTGCCGCAGCAGGTGCGCAGCCACGGCGCGATCGAAATCGTCGCCGCCCAAAGCCGAGTCGCCGCCAGTGGACTTCACCTCGAACACGCCGTCCTCCAGCTTGAGGATGGAAATGTCGAACGTGCCGCCGCCCAGGTCGAACACGGCAAAGGTTCCTTCGGCCTGTTTGTCCAGGCCATAGGCCAAAGCCGCGGCCGTGGGCTCGTTGAGCAGCCGCATGACTTCGAGACCCGCCAGGCGGCCGGCGTCGCGTGTGGCCTGGCGTTGCCCGTCGTCGAAATAGGCGGGCACGGTGATCACGGCGCCGTCCAGCTCGCCGCCCAACGCTGCCTCGGCGCGCGCCTTGAGCACGCGCAAGATCTCGGCCGAAACTTCCACCGGCGTGACCGTGCGCTGGCCGCCCAGTACCGAGAAGCGAACCACCGATTCGCTCTCGCCACCCGGCGCGAATTGGTACGGCGTCAACCGGCGGGTGGCCTCGGCGTCGCTGGGTCCACGTCCCATGAATCGCTTGACCGAGGCGATGGTGTCCTGGGGCGACCGCGCCGCCAGCCCACACGCGCCCTGACCGACCACCACGCTGCCGTCAGCCGCGTAGTGCACCACCGACGGCAGCAGCGAGCCATGTTGGTCGCGCAGACAAGTCGGCTGCCCGCCCTGCACCACGGCCACCAGCGAGTTCGTGGTGCCCAGGTCGATGCCCACCGCGCGCCCCTTGCAAACTTCCTTGGCCTGCGCCTCGCCTGGCTCGGAGATGTCGAACAGGGCTTCTACGGGCATGACGAACTTCGTCGATTACTTCGCCGTGCCCTGTTCGCCTTCCCGATCCGCTTGAGCTTCCTCGAGAAAACGTCGGTAGTAGCGCGCGGCCACCATGCGCGCGGCGATGGCGGCGAGTCTGGGCTGTGCAGCCGCGAAACCAGCGGCCACCTCGGACATCTCCTGGTCGTGTTTGGACCGCACGTCGGCGATGAGCGTGGCGACCTTGGCCTGATCACCGCGATTACGCGCCTCGGCCAGGGCCTCGCGCAGGTCCATCACCTCGATCAGCAACACCGTGTCCACGGGTTGGGTCGCCCGGTCGCCGGCCTGCCCGGACTTCTTGCTATTTCCGGACTCGCCCACGTCGATGCCATCCAGCGAAAGCAGATACTCGGCACGCGCCACCGGCTGGGACAGCGTGCTCCAGGCAAGATTGAGCTGCACCGACCGTTCCAGAGATGCCCTCCGCGCCCGACCATCCGCGCGTGCGAACCGATCCGGGTGCAGAACCTTGGTCATCTCCTTGTAGCGCCGTTCAAGGTCGGCCATATCCAGGTCAAACTTGCGGGACAGGCCGAACACGCGAAAATGATCAGCCGTGAGATCGGGCGGCTGCACAGCCCCGCACCCGGCACACAGCATACCGTCTCCAGCGTTCTTCTCACAGGACCAGCAGATCATGATTGGGCTAGAATTGTACACTCTCTCCGCAGCCGCAGGTTCCTTTCACGTTGGGATTCGTCCACTTGAACCCACGAGCCATCATGCTGCTGGCGTAGTCCAACGTCGATCCGTCGAGAAACAGATAGCTCTTGGGATCGATGAAAACTTTGACTTGGCCGCCCCCTAGCTCCAACACCTTGTCCTCGGCCCGCGCCTCGGCGTCCGACCACTCGAACAGATATGAAAACCCCGTACACCCGCCCCCACGTATCCCTACACGCAGGCCCTTGGGTGCCGAGGCACGCTTGGCCGCGGCCTTGCGAATCTCTTCCGCTGCGCGCTCTGTGACTTCGATAGACAATGCTTTCTCCTAGGCTTGTCCCGCTTGTGCCTGGACGCCGTTCTGCTTTCTACGATAGTCGGCAATTGCACTCTTGATGGCGTCCTCGGCCAGTACCGAACAGTGGATCTTGACCGGCGGCAGGTTCAACTCCTGGACAATCTGCGTGTTCCGCACCGACATGGCCTGCTCAAGAGTCATTCCCTTGATCCACTCTGTCGCCAATGACGACGACGCTATCGCGGAGCCACAACCAAAAGTCTTGAACTTGGCGTCCTCGATGACGCCCGCCTGGCTCACCTTGATCTGCAACTTCATCACGTCGCCACAGGCCGGCGCGCCCACCAGTCCGGTCCCCACGTTGAGCGCGTCCTTGTCCAGACTGCCCACATTGCGCGGGTTTTCGTAGTGGTCGATGACTTTACCGCTATACGCCATGATGCATTACCTCTTGTACTTCTCTCAATATGGAAACCCTGGGAGGGTTCCCATACCCTCCCGCCGCCGCCGGCGAAGCCGGCGGGCTCCCCACGCGCTACTGCTTCTTAACTTTGTCCTGCCCATTGGATGCCGTTGATATCGACACCGGATTGCGCCATCTCCCACAAAGGCGACATTTCGCGCAGCTTTTTGACCTTTTGTGCCACCAAGTCGATCACGTAGTCGACTTCCTCCTCGGTATTGAATCGGCCGAGACCGAAGCGAATTGAGGTGTGCGCCATCTCAACGGGCACCCCCATGGCGCGTAGCACGTAGGAAGGCTCCAGCGAGGCCGACGTGCAGGCAGAACCCGACGACACCGCAACGTCCTTGAGCGCCATCATCAGGGCTTCGCCTTCGACATAGGCGAAGCTGATGTTGAGGCTGCCCGGCAACCGGTGCTCAAGCGAGCCGTTCAACACGGTGTTGCTGACCCGTGCTTCGATGCCCAGGCGCAGCCGTTCGCGCAGCGCCAGCAGCCGCTTGCCTTCTTCTGCCATCTCGGACGCGCTGATCTCAGCCGCCTTGCCGAACCCCACGATCCCCGGCACGTTCAACGTGCCCGAGCGCATGCCGCGCTCGTGCCCGCCGCCGTCGATGATCGGGGTGATACGCACGCGTGGCTTGCGCCGCACGTAGAGCGCGCCCACGCCCTTGGGGCCGTACATTTTGTGCGCCGACAAGGAAACCAGATCGGCGTGCGTGCTCGCCACGTCGAAGGGGATCTTGCCCACACCCTGGACCGCATCGATATGAAAGATAGCCCCGCGCGCCTTGACCACCTGGCCAATCTCGGCCACCGGGTTGATGGTGCCCACCTCGTTGTTGGCCAGCATGATGGAAACCACGATGGTCCTGTCGGTCATCGCGTCGGCTACCGCCTGCGGGTTCACGCGGCCGTCGCGCTCCACCGGCAGGTACGTCACATCGAGACCGGACTTCTCCAGCCGCTTGCAGGTGTCGAGCACAGCCTTGTGCTCGGTCACGGCGGTGATGATGTGGTTGCCTCGGTCGCGATAGAAATCGGCCGCGCCCTTGATGGCCAGGTTGTCGGATTCCGTGGCGCCCGAGGTCCAAACGATTTCTCGTCCCGAGGCACCGATAGACGCCGCCACCTGCTCGCGCGCCTGTTCTACCGCCCGCTCTGCGTTCCAGCCGAAGACATGCGACCGGCTGGCGGCATTGCCGAAATCCTCGCGAAAATAGGGCAGCATGGCGTCGAGCACCCGCGCATCCACCGGGGTGGTCGCGTGATTGTCCATGTATATAGGAAGTTTGGGAGCCATGTTTCAGCGCTTGGCGATTCCGTCCACCAGCAAAGGGACTTCGTGGTCTGATCGGCCGCAGCCGCCACACTCGCGCTGGTGCTGTCCCTGATCGCAAGAACGGCAGCCTTCGAGGAATGCGAGGCTTTCACAAAGCTCATCGGCCAGGCGGGTGAGACGGCCGATGGTCTCGCGCGTTTCCCGCAGCTTGTCGGTGAAGATTTCGCGCACGGTGGCCATGGCCTTGGGCGCGGTGGCGCTCTCTTCCCAGACGCGCAGGAAAACCTTGATCTCAGTCAGCGAGAAACCCATGTCCTGCAGCTTCTGGATCCACTCGATGCGCTTTACGCCGTCACCCCGGTACATGCGAAAGCCGCCCTTGGACCGCACCGCTGGGTTCAGCAGGCCCAACTCTTCATAGAGGTGTATGGCCCGCACGGTTTTTCCCGTCCGCCGCGCTATATCACCAACTTTGAGCAGGGATAGCGTTTCTGCGCTGATTTCTGTTGGCACAATCAAACCCTTACGTTTACGTAAGAGTGATATACGCCCGCACCATCCGTGTCAAGAGCAGAAAGCGTGGTCACTAGAAATCGATGCGCAGCATCTGCTGGTCGGTCCCTGCGGCGGTCGGCGTGAGGCTGACGGTGCTGACAGAACGAACACCGGTCACGGTCGTGGACAGCGGTGCCGGCGCCGCTGTCGATTGTCCGGAGAGCCCAACGTTTGGCTTGGCCGCTGAATTACAGAGCATCTTGAGGTCCACGCCATTTCCCGTTTGACCGCCAATCGCATCGATGCGGCAGCTCTGAACAACCTCAACGGACACGAAGACCAGCGAGCTGTGCGAACCAGCAAATGTGGCCCGCGACGGAAGGGCCACGATGACGCTGACAGCTGCCAAGAGCGCGAGAGCAAGGCACGTTCTTGCTGACTTTGCGCGTCTCTTTTCTTCTATCGAAAACTTCGTAACCACGCTCACTGTAAGAGCAGGTTTCGTGCCGTGGAATCATCGTGGTCAACCCGTTGGATTGTTTGCCTTTTCTGGTTTCGCAACGCCTGAGCGGTCGGACGACCGGCGAAATAGGCTCCGATGCGCAGTCACCCAGCCGACAGCGGTGGCACGGCCACTGGTCACCGTCCGCTCTCCCAAACCCGACGGCCACCTGTCAGAAGTCTATTTCGACCAAAATGGTGTCCGTGTAGGTGCCTGTTGGGACGTCCTGTCCCTCCGGGATCTTGCCGTAGATGGGCAATGAAACGCTCTGGTTTACGGTTCCAGCAGGGATGGTGATGGGTCCGGAATCGGAAGGGAACCCCTTGTCTCCCCAGAGCTTGTTGCAGTTGGCGTCCTGACAGAGGTAGTAGTTTAGTGGATAGATTGCGCCTGTCATTTGCCGCGGGTTGTTGCTCGTTCCATTGCCCTTGCTCATCCATATCGTGATGCTGTCCGCGACTCTAGTTTGGTTGGTGCAGTTGTAGGTCACGGTCCCAGTCGACCAGAGAGGGGTGGTGGAGAAGACGTTGTACATCCCGAAGGACACCGGCGTGACGGTGACGCTGCACGTCTGCGCTGACGCCAAGCCACCCATGATGACAAGCATCGCGCCCAGCACAGAGAGCGATACCAACCAGCGTACGCTTCTCATTTGGATTCCTTCTTGGGAAGGATACACCGGATCGTTCCCACGTTGACCAACGCCGTGAAACCAGCCGGAACTGCAACCGGAAGCGTGCACACCCCGTCGGCGTACTGCACCTCGGCCGAATACGATCCAGGCGGAACGTTCTCCAGATAGAAATTGCCGGCCTCGTCGATGGGCGAGACTGTGCGCTGCTGGTCGACCATGACGATGATCTGCCCGTAGGCCGGCAGTGTGGTCGCGCCCTGATCGTCGATCACCACGGTGCCTGAAACACTCTGAACCCGCCGCACCGGGAAAGTCACCACCGCACCACCGCGAGTCGGCGGCGCGATGACTTTTTCCGTGGCCCCGATGTCGTGATCAAGCGGGACGTCCTTGTCGTCGATTCCGACGCGGTTGCCGTAATAGTGAAGCAAGCCGGGAACTAGGAGATTGCCCTTGCTATCGGTGGTTCCGATGACCTGGTTGCTCATGGTGCCGTGGACGCCGCCCACGCCCGGCACCCGGATCAAGGCATAGCTGTCCTGCACAGGTCTGGTCAGATAGGCGTTGCCACCGATGAAGACCAGTCCTCCGGTTGCCGTCAGCGAGGCGTGCCCCTGCTCGCTGCCACCCCATCCCAGGCGCTGGTAATCAGCTTCAATCCGGCCGTATGCGCCCTGATACTGTGCCGTAGCCTCGTTGACGGCGTTCTCTCCCTGCGACGCCACCACGCGATAGCCCAGGCCCGGGCCAAGCGGCAGGGATTGCTGCACCGTGGCCTGGGTTGTGCCACCGTGGCCTTGCGCTCCTCCCCAGTGGTCGCTTCGCGTGGCACCCGCGGTGACCCTCTCGGCTGGCGCAAAGCTGAGCCCTGCGAAGGTTTCGTACTTGGCGGGCAACACGCTGGAGTAGGTGTTGGTGACTGTCGTAAAGGCGTACATCCATCGCGTGATCGATCGGTTGGCCGCCAAGGTGATTCGGTGGCTCCAGCCCTGGTCGCGCCATTCGGTCAACTCATACTGCAAGGAAAGGCTGCCCACCTTGCCGATGTTGCGCGCGATTGACGCGAGCAGATCCATGCGTTGGCGGTCGCTCGATAGGGGTATCCCCAGTGGCAAGGAGTTCGGGGCCGTTAGGCTGGAGGGCGTCAGGCTCAGGTTGGCGTACTCCAGGCTCTGGTAGTGAAGGCCAAGCTGAAAGTTCTGGCGACGTCCGACGTAGGAATACGACAGCAGCGCCCCAGCGCCGGAGAATTGGTCCTGCCTGCTGACCGCCACCGCGGCCCCCAGCTCTCCCACCGGCAAGCGAAGCGCCACGCTGGGTCCGCCATTGCTCATGTGCAAGGTACCTTCGGCCCGAACCCCAACCGTCAGCCAGTTGGTCAGACCGAAACGGTGGCGAAACAGATACGCGGGTTGGTCGTCATAGTTCCAGCTGCTTCCCTTCGCGCCCGGATTCTGCCGGCTGAAGCCGAAGTTGTAGCTGAAATCATGCAGTCCCCTGGCCAGCGTGCCGAGCGCCAAGTAGTAAGGGTTCACCACGGTCTGGGTGTTGCCGAACGCGTCCCGGATCACAACCTGGGTCTGACCGTAACCACTGGTCACCGGCAGGTTCTGCACGCTGAACTGACCTGGCGGAAGCTGCTCGCGGCGCACCATCTGGCCATTGACGTAGACCTCCACCGTCGAGGGCGTCATCGTGGTGCCCGACAGCCGCTGGGTGGGCAGAAAGATGTAGTAGGGATCAAGACCGAAATTGCGTACGACGCTGACGCCGCCCAGCGAAGCCGCGCCACCGAGAGCATCGCCGGCGGTGGGATTCACATCGCCGAGGATGATGCTCGTCAGCCGGTCTCGCCAGTCGAGCGAAAGATAGGTAAACCTCCGCGCCCACGAGCCGTCGCTGTCGTTGAGCTGGCCGCTGGTGTAGAGCAGGTGGCCGTGGATGCTGAGCCCTGACTCCGCGAACCCCGAGAACCCCTTCCAGCTGGCCTTGTCAGAGCCCTGGACATCGCGTTGAAGATCGGTGCGCGTGACCGAGTAATTGACGAACAAGCTGGGAGCGCTGTCGTAGATGATGCCTTCCGGCCGCTTGGCTCTAAGGTCAAGTACGGCTCCTCCGAAAAGCGCCGAATCTGCGGTGATCGTCAAAGCCAGACCGCGTTCGTCGAACACGAAGGCTAGCCTCGGCGTCAAAGATTGGAGCGACACCAGGACGTCTTCGCCCTGTTTTTCGCGCCGTCCCCCCTCGACGCGCATCCCAGCCCTCTCCAGATCGCTCACCTTTATGATCAGGTCATTCCCGCGCAGGATGACGAACACATCGCCAATGTCGACCTGATTGATGGTGGCGCGCAGGAAGGCGGGCTTGTCCTCGATCGGCGCCCCTACTGGTGGCGCTCGGCCCGCATCCTGCGCGGAGGCCGCTGCCTCTGCGCCGGCCTCAGCCGTGCCGTCCGGTTGGTCGAGGGGAGCGCCGCCGTCCTGCCCTGCGCTGCGTGCGGCCGCATCTGATGGAAGTGACTGGGCCAGCGCAGAGCCAGCCACCCCCGCGACGACCACGGCAGCCAACAAAGTGGGCCGCCGGTATCGTTTCGGGGGCCAATACATCCACTAGGTGCTCACGGACCGCAGCCCGCCGCGGGCGTTTCCATGCGGCCGTCAAACTTGGCCTCGGCTGACTCCACTGCCACGGTAATCGCCTTGGATTTGCCACAGGCGTCCTTGGGGATCTCGACCTCCCACACACGCGTGCCCCCGGCCAGCACGTACCAACCCTCGACCTCCTTTTCGAACACGGCCGCGCCCTTGGCATCAAGAGCCTTGACCCGCACCGACTGCAGCAGGAAGTGCACGTTGCCGCTGTTCTTGACCGTGAAAGCGAGTTTCCTCTTCGCCAGGCCCATGCCCTCCACCTTCCCGGCCGCCGCAGGCTTTCCTGGCCGCACGAAGAGGGGAACGCCCATCTTGGTCAACACCTTGACCTCGGACTTGTTGCTGGTCTGGGGCGCACGCAAGGGCGGCAGCTCCTCGACGAAAACCCGGTAGCTCCGCTCAGCGGCCCCAGCCGGCACGGTGGACCCGATGCGCAGTTTGCGCTCTTCATTGGGGGCCAGAGTCAGGAGGCCCGGGTAGACGACGATGTCCTTGGTGTCCTTGAGCTGCATCTCGCCTTGCGGACTCTGCTGCCACTCCTGCACCAGAACTTTGAAGCGAAGTTCCTCGCTGGTTTGGCTTTGCAAGGTGAGCAGGGCGCTCTGATCCTTGCCGGACAGTACGACCGTGATTGGGTTGACTGTGAACGAACTTGCGTCCGCCGTGCGGCCCAGGCCAATGAAACAGCCGAGCACAAGAAGCGCTGAAAGTGTGGCTTTGCCCATAGCCCGTGAGAATACGCTGGTTTTCCCGCTTTGGAAATTTCGCACTAGAAGTTGATGGTCGAGACCAGGGTGTCGCTGTAGGCGCCCGCGATCGCGGAAAGCTGGGCTGGCGGGATGCGTCCGTACATGGTCACAGCCACCACATTGCCCGTGCCGTTCAGGTCCGCGCCCGTGCGCACGGTGCCGCCGTCGCCGGCGCCCCAGACACTGCTGCGGCCCGTCTCTTTGTAGACTTCGTAGTTGATGAAGGTGCTGGTGGAAGTCAGGTCGACCATGCGCCGCTGCTGACCTGTGTTGTGCGCACCGTTGCCCAGGTCAATGGTGATGCCGGTGGTCCCCTTGGTGCAGCGGATGACGATGTCACCGGTCTGATCGTCAGCCACAGTTGCGTTTGCGTTCACGGGATCGTAGGGAGCAAACGCGATGGCCGCTGTCCCAATGGTGCAGCTAGGCGAGACTGAAGTGGAAACCTGGACAGTGCTGGCCTGGCTGGCGGCGCTGGCAGGCCCGGACATGCCAACAAGCAGTCCGAGGAGCAGCAAAGCCCCGCCCAACGCCAGACTATGCGTTCTGCGTCCCATGAGGAGCTGTCCTTCCTTCTGGTCGTGGGAATTCTAGCAGCAATGTTAAACGAGACACTTGCCGGAACAGGCGTCCCAGGGAGCCCGAGGCGTGCTCTGCGTTCCGGCCTGGCACCGCCCGGCCTGGCAAAACCAGGCCGGGCTGCCTCGGACTAGGGATGATCGGTGGACCTCGCCTGGACGAAAACCAAGCTACTGACGAAGCCTAGAAATTGACCGTCGCGACCACGGTGTCGTTGTAGGTTCCAGAGGGGACATCCTGCCCGGCGGTAATCCGGCCGTACACCGCGTAGGGGCGCGGCGTTTTGTCAGGAGCTGCAGGCGGGACGACCCAACTTCCGGCGGCGTTGCCCCAAGTCGTGGTCCTGCCGGAATCTGAAAAGAGGAAGTAGCTGAGGTAATCCGTCGTGGCGTCCTTCATGCGGCGCTGGCCGCTCGAAGCGTTCGCGCCGTTGTCGAGGCCGATGCTGGTGGTGGCGCCCTTGGTGCAGGTGATGGTCACGGAGCCTCCTGTACTATCAGCGTCGGTCGCTGAGAGCGGGTCGTAGCCCGCGAACGTGACTGCGGCCGTCGTGATCGTACAGTTGTTGCTGACCACGACACTCACCGGAAGGTTGGCATTCGCTGAGCCGGCCAACGCCGCGCCGTCGGAGCTGATCACCAGAGCACTGATCGACGCCAGGAGCAGAAACAACTTCGTCATTCTCATCTTTCGTCCTCGCTTTCTTGGTCCACCGGTTTCGTTGAACAGGGTTTACCTGGAAGGATTCGGCCTTAGAAGTTGACGGTGGCAACCACCGTGTCGGTGTACGATCCCGCAGGAACATCCTGCGCGGAGGGAATGCGCCCGTAGACGGTGAACGCGCGCGGGTTCCGGTCAGGTGCGGCGACCGGGGTCAAAAGGTTGGGGGCAGCGGTGCCCCAGACTGTGGTTCGGCCCGCATCCAGATACAGCGCGTAGTTGAGGTAGTCGGTCGTCGCATCCTTCATGCGGCGCTGGGTCCCCGACACGTTCGCGCCAAGGCCAAGCCCGATCGTGGCCAGGGTGCCCCTGGTGCAGGTGATGGTCACGGTGCCGGTCCCGTCGTCGTTGGTCGCTGAGTGCGTGACGATCGGATCGTAAGCAGGGAATGCAACGGTCGCCGTCGTAATCGTGCAGTTCGCGCTGACCGTGGTGCTGACCTGAAGATTCGCCGTCGCGCTGCCTGCCACGACCGAGCTGTCAGAACTCACCACGAAAACACCGATTGTCGTCAGAACCAAGATTGGCTTGCCGATTCGCATGTCCGTCTTCCTTGCGCTGGCCCTCTATTGATCGAGGTTGGGTTCACGTCGGTGGAACTAGAAGTTGACGGTCGCCACCACCGTGTCGGTGTACGAGCCGGCCGGAACATCCTGCGCAGAGGGAATTCGGCCGTAGACAGTGAACGTGCGCGGGTTCTTGTCAGGAGCCGCGGCCGGAGACAAGAGGCCGGCGCCGCTGTTGCCCCAAACCGTCGCCCGGCCCGCGTCCTGATAGAGCGCGTAGTTGAGGTAGTCCGTCGCCGCGTCCTTCATGCGCATCTGGCTACCCGATGCGTTTGCGCCCAGGCCGAGGCCGATCGTGGCCGCGGTGCCCCTGGTGCAAGTGACAATCACGGAGCCCGTGCCGTCGTCGTTGGCGCTTAGGTTCGCGACGATCGGGTCGTACGCGGGAAAAGCGACGGCCGTTGTGGAGATCGTGCAGTTGGCGCTGACCGTGGCGGTCACGCTCAGATTCGCGGTCGCGCTGCCGGCCATCACTGAGCTGTCAGAACTCGCCACGAGAACACCGATTGTGGTCAGGACGAAAAGCAGTTTGCTGAATTTCATCTCGTTTCCTTTCCTGTTCGTTCTCTTCTCTGAAGCATTGCCGGTGTCGAAAAACTGACGATGATTTCATGATAGACAAAGAAACAGTTTTGTCACGCATATTTTGTGACTGATATCACCAAATAGTAGTGGTCAGATGTGAGCACAAGTCATTACATGTACGCCGAGAGCAGAACATAATTGTTTGACATATATGTCTTATTTTGCAGTGTCATTGCCATCACTCTCCCGGAAGAAAGAATCAAAAATCGACCATCATCGACTTATCTGACGTTCAATCTGCGCAGTTTTTCAATCACGCATACGTAATCTCTCTTACACTGTCGAGAAAGTGACATCGCCTTCCGATTGATCTTGTCGCCCGGCCGATCTCGAAGCGAAACCTCCCGCCGCCGTCGAAAACGCTGATTGATCCGCTGTTGCTCGCGCGACGCCGTCTGGTCGGTCATGCGCATTCTTCAAATGCCGCTTCCTGGCCGCATCGTAAGTCGCTCACCGACGAAAAGTCGGATCAGACCGAGCGCAGGCGTCCGCGATCTTTCGCTCGCGCGGCCTCGCGGGCCGCGCCCACCACGTCGGCCACCGCGCCCAGGAAGGCATCGATGGTGGCGTCGGGCAGATCGCCCATATTCGAAATCTGGACGTAGTGCGCGCCCAGTTCGCCCTTGCAACGATAGATGATGAAGCCGCGTTCCTTGAGACGAGCGTACAGCTCGTCGACGGCAATCACCGCAGGCACACGCATGGTCGAGATGGTGTGCGACTCGCGGCCCGTGTTGGTCAGGGACTGGAACCCGAGGTCGGTCAGCACGCGCCGGATGAGCAGGTTGCGCCGACGGTAGATCTCGCGCCGGGCCGCCACCCCACCCTGCTCGAACAATTCGTCAAGCGCGGTCTCGAGCGCAAGGAAAGATGACACCGCCGGGGTGAACGGCGTTTGTGCCACTTCGGTCAGGTAGCGGCGATAGCGTCGCAGATCCAAGTAGTACACGCGCGGCGGGATGGATTCGATGCGCGGCCACACCGTGGGTGCCACGCACAGAAACGACACGCCCGAGCACGAGTGCAGGCACTTGTTGGCCGAGGAATAGCAAATGTCCACGCTGTCGCGAACCACGTCCAGATCTTCCACGCCGAGAGAAGAGACGGCGTCGACGACCAGGATCACGCCGCGCTGGCGGCACACCCGTCCGATGGCTCCCACGGGGTTCACCACGCCGATTGAGGTTTCGTGGTGGATCATGGCCACCACCGCGATGCTGGGGTCAGCCGCGAGGGCCGCCTCGATCGCAGCAGGGTCAGGCAGACTGCCCCACGGGCTAGCCAGACGCACATGCGCCAGGTGATGAAGCTGCGCGATCTCAGCCAAGCGCTCGCCAAAAGCGCCGTTCTCGACGATCAAAATCTTCTTGCCAGGCGGCACCACCGACGAGATCGCCATTTCCATGGCTGCCGTACCCGATCCGGTCACCAGCAGCATTTCATGCTCGGGCGACGCTCCGAACACGGGGCGCAGCTTCTGCTGCAACCGGCGCACCACGCCCGAATAGTCCTCGTCACGGTGACAGATATCGTGGTGGACCAGGGCCGCCTTGACCCGCGCCGAGGTCATCACCGGCCCCGGATTGAACAGGGTGTAGCGGGGAGCGTCCTTCTCGGCCAGCAAACGTTCAATGAGGGCCAGCGTGTCGGTACTGGTGGATCGCACGGTACCGCGCATGTCCGGGTGGCGCAGGTCATCGCCGTAGACCCGCAGCAGCCATTCGGCGTGCTGGCGCATGTCCCCTGAATCCACGTCCTGCCACACCGCCCTGGCCACGTCGTAGGCCTCGACCAGCCCCCGCCGCGCAGCCTCGGCCACGCCCTCGGTCAGCGACGGGGCGCCGGATGCAGCCAGGGTGTCGAGACAGGCGATGAGCGAAGGCGACATGACGAAAAGACCCGTGCTGACGGCATCGTGGACCGCCAGATCCTTGCCAATCGAGGTGACATGGCACAGGGTCTCGCCGCCCTTGGCCGCGGCCAGGCGCACCTTGGTGGCGTCGTCGAAATCGAACACGCGCGACAGATCGCGATCCACAGCCAGCACCGTGGCCGCGCCGGTCGCCGGCAGCTTGGCCATGTCGCGCACCAGGTGCGGCGCCGCGATCTGGTCGGCCATCACCAGCAAAGTCCGCTCGGTCACGAAGGAACGCGCGGCCAGAACCGATAGTCCGTTCGGCTTTCCCCAATCCGGGTTTTCAAAGAAAAGCACCTCGGTCGAAAGGCCCCTCTCCGACGCGCACAGGGCTTCGATGCGCCGGCGAGTCTCATCGCCTTTCCAACCCAAAACGATGCCAGCGCGGCGGACACCCGCAGCGGCCAGCCCGCGCAGCGTGCGCACCATCAGGGGAACTCCTGCCACCGCACACAGGCAGTTGGGTGTTTCTGGGTCGGCGACCGGGCGGCCGCGTCCCGCCGCAAGAATCAGGGCGTGACGAACCATACTGGTAAGACGGATAGCGTAGCACGAGCCAGCGCGGCGTCGAAAGCTAACCCGATTTCACCGCAGAGCCTGCGGCCGCCTCGATCGCCGGCACTGACAGGAAACGCAAACGATAAACCGAGTTCTCCGTCTCGACAAAGATGTCGGCGGCCCCGAACTCGCTCAGCACCCGCCGCACCGGCGTGGTCACCATGCGGTGGCCACTGGGATCGCGAAAGATGACCATGCCCCGTCCGACGGTGGGAAAGCTGATGAGATAGCCATTGTAGGGGCGGCCCACGCCGGACGATGCAGCTCGGCTATTGTCGCGAATCTTGGTGGCGGTGACGTTCACCATCGGGAACCTGCTACAAAGCAATTTTAGCACAATCGGCTCAGGCGCTATACTTGGCTTTTTAATGGGCAAGCCGACTCGAAGCCCGTTGCTCGGGTACAACCACAACGTCCGCTACGGAGGGCGCATCCTCCATGTGCAGACCGAGGATTCGGGTCCGTCCAATCCCCACCTGTTCACTCATCTCTTCTTCGAGGGCAGCATTCTGGCCACCAAGCGCTTCCAGTACGACGCCGCGACCAATGAGGACGGCGTGCGCGGGTTGATGCAGGGGCAGCACAAGGAGATCCTCAAGGAGCTGAAGCAGGGCCTATTTGATGACCGCCTCGAGGATTTCTTTGCGGCCCGGGGCGAGGCATTCACCGCTCCTCGCCAGGCTCGCGCCGAGGCGTCAGGGCCGGTGCTCTTCGCAACTGCGACAGCGGCGCCGTCAACGCATGCAGACGCGCTCCCGCCCCGCGCAGCGCGCGCCGAGGCAACCCCCAGCCCAGGCCCTGAAATCCTGGATCTGGATTCCATTCCCACTCCGCCCCCGGACAGGATGCAGACGCCCGAACCGCTGCCCGTGCATGCCATCCGACCCACCCTGCCCGGACGGGGAGCCTACACCTTCAAGCGACCCACCCGCGACATCGCGACGGCTGATCCCAACGAGACGGACCCGGGCGGCAGGCGGGCCACCAAGCCGCCCAGTAGCCCGGCCTCGCCGGTCGTGGTCCAGCGCCGCATCGTTGTTGGTGCCGGCGAAAAGAAACCAGGCTTGGGAACCCGCCCGGTTGCGCCGCGTCCGCGACGACCGGGAGGCGGAATCCCTTACGTCGTCCAGGAAGGCAGCCACCCCAACCTCATCGTACGCCGCCAGCCCGAGGCAGGCGTGCCCCCGGCCGCGCCCATGGACGAGAGGGCCGACGCAGCGGCCGCGCCTCGCACGGCCGCGCCCCCTCCTATTCCGCAAGAGCCCCCAGCGGAAAGCCTGGTCAGCACGCGAAGCCTAGACGACGTGATCCTCGCGTACTTGTCGAAGAGCGATCAGAAGCGATAGACAGAGTCTGTCCGGAAAGGGGCAGCCCGAGGGCGCGACACGCGGATCGCGAGTCGCGTGTGCGAGGGCGAGAGCGAGTTCGTGTGCGTTTTGCGGGAAGACGGAGAGCGTGCCGCTCACGCCCTCGCCAGTCGCTCACGCAGGCCGCTGCCCGCGGGACGCTACCGCTACCGCTGACGCCCTCGCTGGCCGGCCTTCGCTGGCCGCCGCAGATAGGCCCCCACCTAGACCACCCGCCAAGTCGTCCCTTTCGGGCCATCCATCAACTCCACACCCTGTTGCTTGAGGCCGGCGCGGATATCGTCGGCGCGCTGAAATTCCTTGGCCGAGCGGGCCGCGGCGCGCTCGGCGATGCCGGACTCGACGGACCGGGGATCGATCTTGCGCCGCACGCACAGGCGCGCGCGCCGGCCTTCGAGGAACTCGGCTGGCGGCCGTCGCATGATCCCGAGCGTCGCGCCCGCCATGCGTGCGTCGCGTGCCAGCGCCGTCAACGTCGCCTGTCGCTCGACCTTGGGCGCTGCCTTGGCGTCGTCGAGCAGCTTGTTGGCCAGCACGAAGGCGTCGTAAAGGTGCCCGATACCAGCCGCGGTGTTGAAATCGTCGTCCATAGCTTCGACAAAACGGGTGGCCAGATCCGACGGGGGCGGCGTGGGAGGGCTGGCCAAGGTGCCGACGAACGCGTCCAGCCGTTCGAGAGTGCGATAGAAATAGTCGAGTCGCGCTTCAGCCTCGTCGAGATCGGGGTACACCGGCTGGCCCGCATCGTCGCGCGCGATGCTGAACGCCGCCGGGCTGCGATAGTGCACGCTGATGAGCAGGAGGCGCAGGGCTTCGAGGTCGTGCGTCTCGGCCGCGCGGCGAATCGTGACCACGTTGCCCAGCGACTTGGACATCTTCTCGCCGCCGAAGTTGAGCATCCCCGAGTGCATCCAGTAGCGCGCGAAGCTGCCGAACGCCCCTTCGGATTGGGCAATCTCGTTTTCGTGGTGCGGGAAGATCAGATCGGAGCCGCCACCGTGGATGTCGAAGGTGTCGCCCAGATATCGGTGCGACATGGCCGAGCACTCGATGTGCCAGCCCGGCCGGCCTGGCCCCCACGGGCTCTCCCACAAGGGCTCGCCCGGCTTGGCCGCCTTCCACAAGGCAAAGTCCAGCGGGCTCTTCTTGTGCTCGCCCACCTCGATGCGGGCGCCGGCCTGCAATTCCTCGGGGCTTTGCCCGGACAGGCCGCCGTAGTTGGCGAAGCCAGCCACCGAATAGTACACATCACCGCCCGCGGCGTAGGCCAGACCGCGGGCTTCCAGCCGGCGGATGACGTCGATCATCTCGGCGATGTGCAAGGTGGCGCGCGGCTCGATGTCAGGCGGAACCACGCCCAGACCAGCCATGTCCGCGGCCATGGCGTCGGCGTAGAAGCGCGCGACCTCGGCGGCCGGCCGCCCTTCGGCCAACCCTTTGCGGATGATCTTGTCGTCGACGTCGGTGATGTTGCGCACGAAACGCACGTCGAAGCCGCGCGCGCGCAGGTGGCGCACGATCACGTCGAACGCCACGGCAGTGCGCGCGTGACCCACGTGGCACAGGTCGTACACCGTCACGCCACACACGTACATGGAAACCTTGCCTGGCTCGCGCGGCTGGAATTCCACCTTCTTCTTGGCCCGGGTGTCGTGCAGTCGAATCATTTGCGCCCCTATTTGCCACTGCGGCGGCGCAAGGCCAACAAATTGAAGACGGCAAAACCGAGCAGCAGGACCGCGATGCCCAGCGTCTTCACATGCTCGCCTGGCCGTTCGCCCTCGAAGAGGACGAGCGCGTCGTCGGGGATCTGCACTGCAGCCACGGTGCCCATGCCCTGGATCTGAGCGACCGGGATGGTCTGGGGCTCGCCGGCGGTCTTGACCACGATCGCGTCGGCGGTGGCGCCCAGGTCAGCGACGCGGGCCTTGTGTGTGGTGTGCGCGGGCCGGATGTGCAAGCGCCGGTCCATCTCACCCAGCGCCTGCAAGGCGCGGTCGCGTCGCTCCGGCGGGAATGTCACCACCAGTTCCAGGCTCTTGGGATCGATGGCATCGCTGGGTGCCTCGATCACCTGCCCGCCCTGCTCTTCGACCGCTGCGCGGGCCGCGGCCTGGTCGGCAAATCGTTCGCGAGGAAAGGCAACCCGGATCATGCCGGGACGATCCACGTCGATGACCAGCTCGTCGTTGGCCGCAAGGGTCACGCGATCGCCGAGTAGGTCGGCGATGGCCAGCGGGCCGGCCGATGATTGGGCCAGCGCGGCCTGCACCACCGTCGGTGCAAACAGGTGTGTCGCACTCACGTGACCGGCGAAGTAGCGACGGATGGCTTCCTGAAACGACAGGTCGGAAAAACGCATGAGCCTGCCCACGAACACGTCGTGCGCGGCCATCTCGGCCGGCAACGGGTCAGGGGCGCGCCTGACGAAGATCCGGTTGTTGGTGCCGAGCAGGCGGAAAAACTGCGCGAAATTCCACGCGCCCTGGGTATCCAGCACCACCGCACTTTCACGATCCGCCTTGCCGGCCAGGCGCACGGTGCGATTGATCGGCAGCGACTCGGACTTCGCCTTGCTGATGGCGCGTGCATCGCCCAGGTTCTGTGCCCGGCTGGGCGACAGCGCATAGCGCACGTCGTCCTTGATTTGATAGACCAAGAAGCAAGCCAGCGCCGCCGTGGCCAGGGCGATCACAGGATGACGCCCGGGCGAGGACCGGATGCCGGCGAACTCGTCCTCGACGGCGGGCACAGCAAGGCCGCCGTCGGGCAGCGGCGCCTCGGCCGCAGAAGGGGTGGGTTTGGTTTCGTCGTTCACCGTCGAGCGCGCGCGAATCTAGCACGAATCGGTTCAGGGAACCGTGAAGCGATGTGGGGTCACCTTGCAACCGTTGCGTATTGGCGCGGCCGGCATTAGCTTCGCCTCCGAGAACGACTCGATGGCATGGTCACACTCGGTGAAGCACCACTCTTCGCTCAAGATAATTCTGCTGGCACTGCCCATCCTTGCAGGTTCGGCCTGCTGGCAGCGCGGGTCCAAGACCCCGGACGAAGCCAAGGCGCGACTGGCTGCGGCCGTGGCGGCGCGGGATGCGGCCCAGCTCTGGCGGGCGCTGGATCTGGAGACTCAATGGTCGTGGATGACCGTTCATCGGGCTGGTCGCGAGTCGTACGACATCACCCTCAGTAATCTTCCCGAAGGACAGCAGCGCGAGCGCTTGATCCGGCGCTTTGAGCCGGCGGCGACCAGCGAAAACGCGGCCGCGCTCTTCGCCAAGTCGCTGTCCCCTGAACTGTGGTCCAACTTGGCCGCCCAGCTCGCGGCCGCGGGCGATCGGGGGCCGGTGACGAACGCCGCGGGCAGCGAGGCCGAAATCGCATGGCCCGGCGGTCGGCTTCCCTTTCGCAAGACGAGCAAGCCGGCTTTCGGCTGGGGCTTCGCCGGTCTGGCTGCTGAAGCGGAGGCGCTCAAGCGGGCGGCCAGCGCGGATCTGGAAGCCTTGCGCACCAATGCTGCCGACTACGAACGCGCGGCTGCGCGGGGATTGCGGTGAGTCCACGAGGCAAGGTCCCACCCGACGCGGCTTCCAAGCCTGCGGCCGAGGACGACTCCAGCCAGCTTTCATTCGACAGCCGATTGGCCGCGCAGCCATCGCCGGCCGCCCCGCTCGCCGCGTCCGGGACCACAGCGCCCACCCTCAACGAGCCGGCCCCACCGGTTCGCAGCGCTGGTGCCGAGTCCGCGTCCGCGCAAAGTCCGGCCCCCGGCGCATCGGCCGCAGCCCCGGAGACGCGTATCTTCGCTGTGTCCGACCTGGTGCGCGCGGCTCGTCTGACCCTGGAATCCCGCTTCTCCGACGTGCGCGTGGAAGGCGAAATATCCGGACTCAAACGTTCGGCCAACGGACACCTCTACTTCACCCTGAAAGACGCGGAGGCACAGCTCGACTGCGTGATGTACGCACGCGAAGCGTCCCGCCTGCGTTTTCGCCTGCAAGACGGGCAGCAAGTACGTTGCCGGGGCCGCCTGACCATCTACGAAGCGCGCGGCCGCTTCCAGCTTTCCGTCCACGGGATCGAGCCTGCCGGCGCGGGTGCCCTGGCCCTGGCTTTCGAGCAACTCAAACAGAAGCTGGCGGCCGAGGGTCTTTTCGATGCGGAACGCAAGCGTCCCCTGCCCTTTCTGCCGCGCCGGCTGGGTGTGGTGACATCGGCCCAGGGTGCCGTGATTCGCGACATCGTGCGCGTGGCCCACCGCCGTTTCCCTGTGCCCATCCTGCTGGCGCCCAGCCCGGTGCAGGGAGAAGGCGCGGCCGCGGCCATCGCGGCGGCCTTGGCCGAAATCGTGAAAGTGCCCGATGTGGACGTCGTGATCGTGGCGCGCGGGGGTGGCTCGCTGGAAGACCTGTGGGCCTTCAACGACGAAGCCCTGGCACGGGCCATTGCCGCCTGCCCGGTCCCGGTTATCTCGGCAGTCGGCCACGAGACCGACTTCACCATCGCTGACTTCGTGGCCGACCTGCGCGCGCCCACGCCTTCGGCGGCGGCCGAGCTGGCCGTGCCAGTGGCAGCCGAGCTTCTGGCCGAGCTGCAGCTTCTGGGGCGACGGCTGGGTCGTGCCCTGCACGCCGAGACGCGCGAGCTACGTCTGCGGCTCGAACGAGCGCGAACCGCGCTCGGCGATCCGCGCCGACTCATCGATCTGCGCCGTCAGGGGCTTGACGACTTCGTGGATCGCGCGGTCCGTGCGCTGCACGCCGCCAGCGCCCGGCGCCGCACCGACCTGCGCGCGCTCGAGGCGCGCCTGTTTCGTTCGCACCCCCAGCGGCAAATCGCTGACCAGCGTGCCGCGCTGGCTGCGGCCGAACGGCGCCTGGTCGCCTCTGGCAACGCCTTGGTCGCGCATCGACGCCGCGCTCTGGAAGCGCTCGCGGGCAAGCTCGACGCGCTTTCGCCGCTCAAAGTACTCGATCGCGGCTACAGCCTGGCACGCGGGCCGGGCGGCCAGGTGCTGCGCAGCTGCGCCGGCCTGCACCAGGGCGACGACGTGACGGTCACCCTGCGCGACGGCGATTTGCACACGCGCATCGAAGACATTGTTTCCCGACGGGGCGGCTAGCACGAACGGACCTGCGATGCAGCGATCATGCGCACTGACGAGTACCCTTGCTCACCTTGCCCCACCAGGTTGACGAGCCGACACTGTGGGTGGACACTGACTGAGCGTGCGCACAACGATCACTTTGTCGGTTGCGATCGTGGGAACATTTGGTCTGTCCTGTTCAGGGGGCCGTGGCGATGAGCCCAACGGAGTTCTCTCCAAGCGGGACGCACAGGCGGCGGATACGGCAACCGGCCCCGTAGTTTGGCAGTTCTTCGATGTTTCCGGATGCGGGCCGCAGGCGGGCGATCAGGCGGGCTATCAGACCGTGGCCGCAGTCGCTGATACGCAGGTGGCCTTTGCCTCCCTTGTGCAAACCAGCGACCAGGCCCCATGCACCGTCGAAGGTCGCGCCGCCACAACAGCCCCGGAATTCAAGATCTGCGTCGTGCTTCCCTCCGCCAGCGGTTTTGTCGGAACCATCGTCACTGAATTGCCCTACGCCGCCATGATGGGCGTGGGTCTGGCATTTGACAAAGCCGGCGAGCCGTGGCTGGCCTACACCGGTGGCCCATCGGCGCAATTCCGCTGCGGGGCCTCGGACATGCTTCTGGCTAGCGTGAGCGGCGGGGTCTTGGGCACACCGAGCGACATCGCGGCGGGTTCCCAGTCGAGCGACATGCCGGCTGACCAGGCGGCCAATTGCGTGCAGAACGTGTGCAACCTAGGCGATGCCACGGGCTACTGGCCGGCGGCGGCGCTCGATCCATCCTCGGGCCATCTGGCGGTGGCGTTTCGTGACCTACACTTTGGCTTCGCAGACACCGACTTCAACAGCTCGGATGTGGAATTCGCGATCGGGGATCAGTACTCCATCTACACAGTTGACGTGGCCCGCGGCGGCGGCACGTATCTCCGCCTCGGCTTCTCGCCAGCCGGCAAGGCCGCCGTCGTCCACTACAACATGGGCAAGCCGGCTATCTGGCTGGACCGCCAGACCGACCAGGGATGGGAGTCGCAGCAGCTTTTCGTGGGAAGCATCCACGAACAGATTGGCTTTGCCGTGAGCAGCCAGGGTCTGCATGCGCTGGCGTACTGCGATGATACCCGCCAGGTCTTGAGCTACAGCGAATCCAGCGACGGCAGCACCTGGACAGCACCGATTGATGTAGATCGCGACGGGGTCACGGGTTTCTACCCTTCGCTGGCCTTTGACGACAGCGGCAATCCTGCCATCGCCTACTACCGCTGCAACGACTACGGCGTGGGCTCGGGCTGCGACATGAACAAGGATGGTCTGTATCTGGCCCGTCGTAGCGCCGGGACGTGGAACATTCAGCAAGTCAGCGCTGCAAGCGGCGTCAGCGACGGTACATATACCGCTCTGGCTTTCGTGGGCGGAAAAGCCGCGATCGCCTTCCAGCAGAGCTACACCGATCTCGTCGCAGGGTCCGCCAAGACGATCCTGCGCATTGCCAAGGAGCCCTGATGCGCGCAGCTTTCCTGCTTGCACCCCTGCTTTTTCTCGCCAGTTGTGGCGACCCGCCCAACCGCTTGTACGGCAGCGTGTCCCAGGTGTACAGCTTGGGTTTCAATCAGAACGCAGGTCATCCGGGCGTCCGATGATGAGGTTTCTGTCGAGTACCTGAGCACGTCCGGGCAGACCGTGCTGGCCAAGGTCGCGAAGGTCACGGTGAGCATCGGCGACATCCAGCCCGTGGCGGGGATGGACATCGACATGACCTCGCTGCTGGCGAACGGGCTGCCGCGCGGGGGAGTTGAGCGCGTGGAATCCACCACCACCGACTTTGCCCTGCAGGTCGGCAAGATCCATTTCGACCAGGAGCCAGTCGCCGACGCCGACGTCACGGGTTGGTTCCGCACCACCCTGTCGGATCCCGCCCCGGGCCGCACTCTGAACGGCAATTTTCAGGATAAGGTCCAGGCCCAGTGACAAGACCGATCGCCCTGGCGTTTGTGCTGCTCGGGCTGGGCGCCTGTAGCGATGAATCGTTCTTCACCATGGGCCGCGATCCCATGGTCTGCGAAGACAGCATTCCCACGGCTTGCGGAACCACGGCCCGCTGTGTGCTCGACACCGGCCACTACCTGACTGGCGATTTCCCCAGCGCCCGCCGCTTCATCGTGCACACCATGGCCGAAGCCGATCTGAATTTTGAAATCTATCTCGACAATCGCCATGCGCCTGGCACCTCGCTGCGACTGCAAGTTTCGGAACCGAGTTGCGACGAGAAAGAACTCTTCGACAGCGCAGGGGCCGACATTTTCCAGGAGGCGGGTGAAGACGGAATCATCCCCATGCCCATCCACGTCGAGCTGCCTGGCGATCACTTGGTCGAGCTGTCGAGCGATGCCTACTGCTCCTATGTCCTGCGATTCAGCTTGCAGCAGACGTCCTCGTAACGCCGGGCCAGCGCAAAATCAGAGTTATTCCATGGTGAGTTAGATTACTCACTGGTCTGCGAAATGTAATTCGTCGTACAGATGCCCCCAGGGGCGCCCCAAGTGCGACAATGTCGGTTAACGTATGGAAAACAAAAGGATAATTCACCGTCGCGCCTCCGCTAGACATGTTACGATAAATGTCGAGATCAAGTTTGTTTCGCAAACTGCCGAGGGAAGGAGAGACATGCGATGACAAAGTCGGGGTTCTTTTCGGTCAATCTCGTGGCTGGTGTGTTGCTGGTGGCGTTGCCGGTGATGGCGCAGACTGATGGTGAGTGCGGCACAGGTTACTGCGGCACGCCCAAGAACAACGGCGGCGGCGGCGGTGGCGGTGGCGGCGGGGCGATCTTGGTGAACAACACCGACATCGGCCTCACCTACTCCACCTCGGACGACTATGATGGCGACGGCATCGTGGACGATTTCGACAATTGTCCGTTCCGGCCCAACCGCGATCAGGCTGATTCGGACGGCGATGGCGTGGGCGATGTGTGCGACAACTGTCCGCACGTTGCGAACAAGGATCAGGCGGACAACGATGGGGATGGAATAGGCGATGCCTGTGACGACGACATGGACAACGACGGCATTCCCAACGCCCAGGACAATTGCCCGATGATTCCCAACCATGCCCAGACCGACACCGATGGGGATGGGATAGGCGACGCCTGTGACCCCGACATCGACGGCGACGGGATACCCAACCAGCAGGATCCTTGTCCGTTCCAGGCCAACGTGACCATTTGCTCGAACGGAGACACCGACGGCGACGGCATCCCGGACACGACCGACAATTGCCTGCTGACATATAACCCCGATCAGAAGGATACCGACGGCGACGGACTGGGCGACCTGTGCGATGCCGACGCGGACGGCGATGGCATCGCCAATGGCAATGACAATTGCCCGCTTGTCCCCAACCCCGATCAGAAGGATTCGGACCACGACGGCATGGGCGACGCCTGCGACACCAACGGATTCTGTTTGGTCGTCCCGAAGAACCCGGATCCCGCGCAGTGCCTGGATCCCACGACCGTGTTCAAGATCGTTGCGGCTCCTTTGGTCACGGCGAACACAGGCGAGACAATCAACCTGTCCATCTTTGCGAACCGCCTGAACGTCAACGTCAACTTCCAGTGGAACGTGGTCGCTCCCTCGGGATCCAATGACACCGTGGGAAGCCCGACCGGCACCGCCACGTGCGGGGACGCCTACGAGTGCGCCCCCATTGGGGACAAGCGGCCGGTGTTGATCCCGCACAAGCCGGGCCAGTACGTTCTGACCGCGAGCGCGGACCTGGCGCAGACTGACCCCATCGAACCGTCGGTCAGGCACGCTGAAGCCACCCTGACCTTGAATGTAGCGGGATCCCCTATCGACACGGGCAGCGGCAGTGGCTGCTCGATTTCGGGGCGGCGTCCAACTAGTCTGTTGGTTGTCGTGGGATTGGGCCTGCTGATGTTCTGGCGGCGCCGACGCTAGTTGTTCGTGACGTGGCAGAGAAGGAATTTCCCCGGTCTCTGCCACGAGGGCTAGACATAGCCCATCACTCGCCAACCCCTGATGAACCGCCAGGTGATGTGAGCGCTATAGAGAAACATATGTTGCCAGGTACCACGCCGGCAGCGACGTCACTTCTCTCGGCAGTCCCCGGACTGCTGGTGATGCTGGTTTCGTGCACAGATGTGGGCTTGCAACCGGCTGTCGGCCAGGGCGCCGCAGTCTACGACGATGAACTGCGCCTGACCGGCGAGGTCTGTCTGTCGCCCGACACGGACGCGGTGTTCCCGGTGAAGGTACTTTTCCTGGTGGACACCTCTGACTCCATGAGCGTGACCGACCGCGACATGAAGCGCAAAGACGCCGTGAACGCCGTGCTGACTCGCTACCAAGACAATCCTGCCGTTCTTTTTGGCGTGATCGCGTTCGATTCCGAGGTGGACAACCTGACCCAGGGATTCACCAACGCGCCCGATCTGGCGGCCATCGATTCGCGCATCAGCCAGGCGGATCGCCTGACCGACTACCAGGGCGCGCTGGGCGCCGCCTACGAGATGATCTCCGAGGACATCGTGGCCAGCTCACCGGCCGAGCGCGCCCGATCCAAGTACATCATCGTATTCTTCTCCGACGGCACGCCCGATCCCCAGTGCAGCGCCAGCGTCACCCCTTGCGGCACGGGCCAGTGCCCAGCCCATCAGCATTGCCGGGCCACCGTGTGCCAGGACGACTACTTGGTGTGCACCGTGCCGCGCGAGGATTGGAGTACCGCCTTCGATCCGCCGATTCCCGCCACATTGTATCCTGACCTGGGCGAGGGTGCCGACTACAATCTGACGCCCCAAATTCTGCGCGCCGTGGACGACATCATGGGTCTGCAGGATTTCTATCACGTGGGCGAGATCCGATTGCACACGGCGTTTCTCTACGACCCGGAGGCCGCGTCTGATCCGCTGGCTGTGCCCTTTGGACTGGATCGGGACGGCGGCGTGGCGCTCATGACCGCTATGGCCCAGGAAGGTCTGGGCACCTTCACCGAATTCGATTCGGCGTCGAAGATCGATTTTCTCAGCATCAACTACACGCCGTACGTAGACGAGAATGCCCTGGCGGGCCTGCTGGCGACCAACCTGTCTGTCATCGACACCGGTAGCGCCCTGAAGGCCGACACGGATCGTGATGGACTGACCGACGAGGAGGAACAGGCCGGGCTGACCTGCGTGGGGGTGAGCCCGACCTGCAGCGATCCAGCGGACAGTGACGGCGACGGCTACACCGACCTGTTCGAAGAACGAAACCGGGCCTCGGGATTTGATCCCTTGGATCCCAACAAGCCGCTCACTCCCTGCGCCAGCAGGAGCGATTCGGACGGTGATCTGTTGCGCGACTGCGAAGAAGTCTTTCTTGGAACTGATCCCCGCTTGCCCGACAGCGACGGGGATCGCATCCCCGATGGCCTGGAATTCCGCGCCGGAATGAATCCCCTGGATGCGAACGATGCCTTCGGCGACATGGACGGCGACGGCGATCGCAATTTGGACGAGCTGAAGGCCCACACCAACCCCAACGTGGCGCCGCCTCCGGGCTACCAGCCCACGCGCTACCTCTACGATATCACGCCTGTCACCACGGACACGGGACAGCGTTGCTACGATTTCAACGTGCGACACATCAAGCTGCTGACCACGGGCAAGGGCACCGGGTCGCGCCAGGGCGTGAATCGCGTGCTGTTCTACTTCGACGAGGCGCCCCTGGGACGCGTGCTCGACTACGGGAACATTCGGGTGGCCTGCGTGGACGTGCGCTACGTGGACGGAGCGGTCAAGTCGCCGTGGAATGGCGTGGTGGCGCTCGCGGATGCGGACTTCATTGCGGCCGCGCGTTTTGACCAAAGCACAAACTGCAAGGATCTCACCTCGATCCCACCCCCCGTCGATGCAGGTGCGGACACCGCACCGAGCGCCGGAGGCCCGTAGATGCGCCAGGGGATGGCCCTCGGCGCCGTGCTACTGGTCGCCTGTTCTGAGGCCTCGCTCTACCCGGTAAAGCCCCCGCCAGAAGTTCGCGACAATCGCTTGACCGTACACGGGCAGTTCTGCACCGAGGCCCCACAGCCTACCGAGTTTCCTGTGCGCATCCTGTTCATCGTCGATATCTCGCAGAGCATGAACATCACCGACCCCTTGCCCAATCCCTGTGCCCAGACTTCCTGTTTCACCCGCCGGGCTACCGCGGTCGAGGACATTCTCAACACCTACCCTGCGGGAAACGGCGTGGAATACGGACTCATCACCTTTCAAAGCAGCGTGGCCATCCAGACCCGCGACAGTACCGGGCAGCTCGGCGGCTTCACCGCGTCCAGCGACGAGGTCAGGCTGCGCCTGCCCGCGCTCAATGTCGGCGTGGGCGAAACCAATTACGTGGGCGCGTTGGACACCGCCTACCAGATGTTACAGCAAGACATGATCGCCTTGGACACGACCGCGCGCAGCCGCGCTCGCTACGTGGTGGTCTTCATCTCGGACGGACTGCCTTCTCCGACCACCGTGCAGTATGGAATGCCCGACGATATTCGCCAGGCCGTGCAGAACATCGCGGACCTGCAGAAGCAGCAGCGTCTGGCCGAGATCGCTTTCCATACGGTGTATTTGTCCCCACCCAATGCCCCGGCCGCGGTGCAATTGCAGGCCTCCGAGCTGCTGGTCGAGATGGCCGACCTGGGCGGCGGCACCTATCGCGCCTTTGATGCCACCCAGCGAATCGATCTCTTCTACATCGATTTCACCTCGTTCATACGCACCTTTGCCCTCAAGCAATTGGTTGCCATGAATCTGAATGCCCTGCCCTTCAAAGGCGAAACCGTGGTCGACTCCGATGGCGACGGGCTTTCGGACGCCGAGGAGGAATTGGCGGGAACCTCGCCTTTGCTGGTTGACAGCGATGGCGACGGATTCTCCGACCTGCTGGAAGTTCGTCAGAGCAACGCCGGGCTCGATCCGCTGTTCTCGGGCGATGCGGACTGCCGCATGGCCACTGATCGCCTGGACGACGACGGCGACGGATTGCTCAACTGTGAAGAGCGCTATTTTGGCACGAATTCCCGCCTGATCGATTCGGACGCCGACGGATTCCCCGACGACCTGGAGGTGCGCATGGGCACCAACCCCGCAGCCAATGACATCCTCTACGACTCGGATTTCGATGGGGCACGCAACGGCACCGAGCTGCAAGCCCACACCGATCCCTTGTACAACGACGTGGCCAACTTCTCGGTCATTGCCTACCGCTACAGCATAAGCCTACTGCGCGACCAGAGCGCCCAGCCCGGCCGTCTGTGCTACGGCTTCACAGTCAGCAACATCACCCTGGCTCCGACCCTGGCGGCGCTGGGATTGCCCGAGGGGACCAACACCATCCTCATCCGGGTGGCGTCGGTGCCCGGGGATTCTCCCGAGGATTTCGGCAACCACCAGGTCGCGTGCGTGCGGCCCAACTACCGATGGGATCCCGAGGTCAAGACACCCTCGTCGGGTCAGATGGTGCTGCCCATGACGGCGTTCAAGAAGCTGTTCGGCCCCACGCCGAGCGAGGAGGTCTTCGATGCAAATCGCGACTGCGTGGTTCCTTAGTGGAACGCTGATTCTGATTGGGTGCAACAGCTCGAAGAAGGGCAATGTGGTGCTCGATGCTGCCGCGCCGACCAGCGGCTGCGTGGTCGACGATTCCAAGGGCGGGGACAGCGCGATTGCGCTTCAGCCCGGCAGCAAAGCCACGGGACAGATCTGTCCGCCAGGCGATCAGGACTTCTATTCCATCGAGGTGGGCGCGGGCATGAATCTGCTTGACGTGAACGTGGGCTATCCCTCGTCGGTCACAAAGGTGAAACTGCAGGTCAGTCTGCTCGAGGCGGACGGCGTCACCGAGGTGCCGGGGGCGGTGGCCAGTGACACCAACACCACTGACGGCCAGAGCGCGGTGGTCACGACTTTCTCGGTTCCCCAGCCTGGACTCTATGTCCTGCGCGTGAGCGATGCGAGCAACACCGCCGCCGACAACATGAATTCCTACGTTGTGCAGGTCACGACGGCTGTTGATCCCGACACCCATGAACCCAACGGGACGGCCGCCTTGGCCAAGGCAGCCGATGGCCTGCCTGGATTCATCTCGTTTGTGGGCGACGTGGACGTGTACACGGTCACCCTGGCCGCCTCGGACGCCATTCTGGATTTCCAGGTGAACAACCCGGCCACCGCCAAGGCGGTGCTGACCTACCAGATCACCGACGGCACGGGCAAGGATCTGGGCACGGGCCAGGTGCCGCCCGCGGCTACGCCCCTGGATCTCACCCAGGCCGCGCCCGCGACCGGAACTTTGTTCGTCAGCTTCGCCTATGTCGCGGGTGCAGCCCCCGATCATCGTCCCGAGGCGGGATACACCGTGACCCTGGGTGGTCGGGCTGAGACCGACGCGAACGAAGGCACGACCCGCAACGACACCCCCGCAACCGCGACCTGTCTGGCGGGGCCTGGATCGCCGTGCGCAGCCTTGTTCAGCGGCACCGACGTGACGTTCAAGACCCAGACCGGCGCGATTGGCTCGCGTGGGGATCACGATGTCTTCCTTGTGCGCGCCACCAAGGCACCGGCCGTCATCGAGGCCAAGCTGCGCATCCCTGCCACCGCGATGGATCTGGCCTTGGACATCCTGGAACCGCATCCGGCCAGCCCGTGCAAGACCGATGCGGACTGCAGTGTGCTGCAGATTCCCTGCGCCACGGATGACGACTGCGAGCTGTCGCACGCCTGCGTGAACGCCACGGCCGGGGCCTGCACCACCACCGCCTGCCGGCAGTGCATGGCGGCGGGTCTGTGCCTGCCCTTGCCCGATAGCCCCGGTCAAAGCGCTTGCGGCGTGACGATCTTCACGGTGCACGACGTGGATGGCGGCATGCAGATCGGCGCGGACGGGAAGAACCTGGTGCAGACGGCGCAACCGATCTTCTACGCGGGGCCAGTCTATTTGGTCGTGCACGACAACCAGGACGATCAATACGACCCAAACACCTTCTACACACTGGACGTGCGTGTCGCGCCTGAACCCGATATCAACGACGCCAGCCCCGATCCCACCGCCCGCAACAATTATTACAATCCCTATCCCATCCAGACCACCAATCTGGCTCTCAGCCAGGCTCGGGCCAAGAACATCTCGGCCCAGATCACGGCGGGAACCGCCATCACTGGTTACATCTCCTATCAAAGCGACGAGGATTGGTACTGGTTCTCCCACCCTTGTCCGGGACAAGACTGCGGTTTGGTCTTTGAATACGTGCAGCCTGGACCCTCGCCGGTCCAGCCGGTGTTCTTCATGCGCAACGAGGATCTGACCCTGCACGAGAGTTGGACCTACGCCGGTACGCTTCCGACGCCGGCGCCCGTCACCGACGTGTTCGGCGACGGGGATTGCACGGAATGCTCCTTTGCCTCCAAGCTTTTCGGGGCGCCGGATGACGCAGGCCCGGTGGATTATCGGTACTATCTACAGGTCCGCGACCTGGGCGCCGATGATTGGGACTTTACGGCCAGCGGCCAATATCAATTCCGTCTCAAGACAGTGACTCCCGGATGTCCCGCGTCCTGCTCGGAAATGGGGGCAGGCTCCTGTGGTTGTTATTGCAAGGCACAGAACCAGTGTCCGGCGGGGCTCGCACTCTAGTTGCTTCTTTCCATGCGCATCTTCTCTCTGCTTCCGTTCCTGCTCGTGGCCACCGCGGCCTGCGACTACATCACCGTGCCCTCGCGCGGCGATGCCGGTCCGGATTCGCTGGCCTCGCAGTGGGAACAGGTCGACGCGGGGCCGACCAACTTCAACGCCGTCGCAGGCAGCTCTACGAACAATGTGTTCGTTGTGGGAGACGAAGGCACGATCCTGCACTGGGATGGGACGGCCTTGCTGCCCGAGGCGAGCGGCACCACCGCCAACCTGCGCGGAGTCGCGGTGGCAAGCGACACCCTGACCTACGCCGTGGGAGAGCAAGGCACGATCCTGCGCCGACAGAACGGCGTGTGGAGCGCGGATGTCCCTGTCACCAACGCCGTGCTCAACGCTGTGTGGGCGGACGACGCTTCGGCGGCTGCCGTGGGCGAGCAGGGAGTCGCGCTCGCGTTTGCCGGCGACGTCTGGACCACCATCGCAAACCCGCGCACCGACAACTACTACGCGATCACGAATAGCAACGATGGCCTGGACATCGTGGGCAGTCTAGGCGTGGTCTCGCACGTCGACATCACAGCGGGCAGCATCAGCGCGGTTTCTCTTCCCGGCTACACCAAACTGCTGGCCGGGGCCACCCGCTGGGCGACCGGCGCCTATTTTGTGGGGGTCGAGGGGGGCTTCTTTTTCTGGGCCGCGGGCACAGCCACCCAGGTGGAAGGCCTGCCCGAGGTCTTCCTGCACGGAGTATCGGTGGCCGACGGAGACGTCTGGGTGGTTGGGAATCAGGGCTTCGTCGCGAAATTGCCAGGGGGACAGAACCCGACCATCATCCCCACGCCTGACCAGCGCTGGCTGGTGAGTGTCTACGCGGCCTCCTCCAGCGATCTGTGGATCGTGGGACGCTCGGGCGCCATCTTGCGGGGACCTCCTGGGGTGCGCGTGGTCGGCGATGGAGGTGTGCGTTGACCAGGGCCTGCCTGCCTTTGCTGGTCCCGCTGGCCCTGGGCGCGGCGTGCACGGATGCGGATCTGTACGGCAACAACTACACGCCCAATCAGCCCAACCGCATCTCGTTCGAGGGCGACTTGTGCACCGACGATCCGGCGGCCATTGCATTTCCCCAAAAGACCCTGGTTGTCATGGACGGCTCGGGCGACATGGTCGGGGGCGATCCTGCAGGCCACCGCATCAACGCCCTGAACGCGTTCCTGGGACGTCACAGCGGTCTCAACCAGCAGGTCTCGCTGCTGCTCATGGGTACCGAGACCCGCATACTCTTTCCGGGATTCTCTTCCGATTCGGTACAGATCCAGGCTGCTCTGGAAGCGATCAGTTCCAGTGCGGGACAGGCGCAGCGCAACTACCTCGATGCCCTGCGCGTGGTGTCCACCATCATCGAGGATGATCTGCTGGCAGCGGACACGGGGACGCGCAGCCGCACTCGCTACACCGTGCTGTTCGTGGCCGCCGGGCCGCCCGCACCATCCTTGCCGACGCCCTGGTGCGTTTCCCAAGGGCTCACCCCGGGCACCACCCCATGTCAGGATGCCTTCACCGCCGGCTTCTGCAGCACCATCACGCCCAAACCCACGGACTGCGAACGTTTGCTCTACGAAAATACGGTGGCGGATCTCCGCAGCTATGTCAGCAACAATGGGGGACAGGGTCTTGTCTTCCACACTTTTGATCTCAGCTCGGATCAGCGCGCGCAGGAGATCCTGGGTGACATGGCCACCGCGGGGGTGGGGCAAGAGGTCAGTCAGACGCCTGCCACATTGGACTTTTCGGCCGTCGATGTGGACCAGCCGGGCAGCCGCCTGGTGCTGCGCAACCTCGTGGTGATGAACGACAGCGCCCTCCTGCGTGGCCCGGCGCCAGTGCCTGACAGCGACGGGGATGGGCTCTCCGACGATGAAGAAGCCCAACTCGGCACCGATCCCCTGAATCCCGACACTGACGGAGATGGGGTGGGGGATGGCATCGAGGCCCACCTGGCATCGCCGGGAAGCGAATTCGATCCGCTGGTGGCGGGAACGTTCAGTGCCTGCGCCAACCTGACCGACCCGTTGGCCGATCACGATCTCGATGGCCTGAACGATTGCGAGGAGGCGATTCTGCGTACCGATCCCTATCTGGCCGACTCCGATCGTGACGGAATTCCCGATTTGGTGGAGGTTCGACTGGGCAGCAACCCACTGGTTGACGATCGTTTGATCGACAGCGATCAGGATGGCATCACCAACGGCGACGAGGTGAAGCAAGGCCTCGATCCCTGGACCGACGATTCTTCGCGCGACCTGGAATATGCCTATCAGTACCGAATTTTGGACCAGGGCGCGACCACGCGCCTGGAAGCGACGCCCACCGACCCGTTTGCAGGCGTGCACATCGTGAGCGCGAAGCTTGGCATGAGCAGCGTGTGGGCCTTGCGGCTTTCGGGAGAAACTCCGCCCCGGCTAGCGTGGGCCGAGAATGCAAGCACCCTACCTGTGGGGGCCGAGGACGATCCCAACGCATCCATCGCTCTCACCAGTGCTGGCGAACTGACTCTGAACACCCCCGAAGGTGGCCAGTTGGTGGTCAACGTCGACCCGACCCTGCTGCCGCCTCCGGGCTCGCCCAGCACCGACGTGCGTGTGCTTCTGCGAAACACCCTGCGAACCTGTTTTCACATGGATGTTCGCAACATCACGTTGGTCGAGACCGGCGAGTTGCCCACGGGACGCCCGGGTCGCGGATGGAATACGCTGATGCTCTATGTGGGCGAGGTGCCGCTCGATTCTCCGAATGGCAACACCATATTCAAGGCCCTGACCTCGCCGGTTCGCTTTGTCGCCCCGGACAGCAAGACCCCGGATGTCGCATTCATTCACGTCACTGACGACGACCTTGTCCTGCTAGCCCCCCAGTGATTTCATGAGAGCAACACAACGCAATCGCATCGCTCTGTTTTTGGCTGCCACCTGTCTCGCCTGGAGTGTGTCGGGCACAGTGCTGGCAGCGGGCAAGAAGAAATCCCGCGCGCACGGCAAGACACCAGCGGTTCAGCCCAGCAACGACAGCGACGCGGCCGCGGAAGAGGGCGCGCTCCCTGCCGGCAAGACGACTGCAGCAAAGCCTGCGGGCGAGGTCAAGTCACCGCCGGGCGAGACCCGCGCGGCCACGCGTGAGACCGTGCGCCAGGAATCGCGCATCGAATTCGACGAACGCATGCTGCGCGGGCAGTCTGCTTCGGGCGTGATCTATCTCTTCCAGCGTTCGCCCAGCGAGTTCAAGAGCATCGTGCAGGTTCCCGACAGCTTCCGGGCCCGCACGGTGGAGATGCTCACGCCGGGCCAGGAGAAGAGATGACAGGAGGTCCCTTCAAGGCACGCGGCGCGATCGAGATCATCCTCTTCGAGGAAACGCGCTTTCTGGGCTCGTTGATGTTCACCTCATCCGAGGTGACCATCGGGAGCGACCCCGGTGTGATGGTCCGGCTGGAAGATGTCGATGTGGCCCCCTGTCACGCCGTCTTGCACTTCGACGGCGAGACATGCCAGATCGAGGACTGCGGCAGCCCGCTGGGGACTTCGGTCAATGGCGTGGCCGTGGCCACTCGGATCGTGCAGGGGATGGACCAGATCTCCATCGGCTGCTACCGTCTGCGCATCACGGTACACAAGGCGGATGCGACGCCTGCGCCGGTCTCGGTGCGCGCGGTCCCCAAGCCGACCAGGGCGGCTTCGCCGGTCGGTCTGGCCCGGCCGTCCACCCCGCCGGCGCCAGCCTTGGCTTCCCCCTCGCCTCGTCCTGTCCTGTCCGCAGCGCCGGTTGTCCCCGTCCGAGCGATCGAGCACACAGGCGCGGTTTGGCCCCCATCGCCGCAGCCCCCGTCGGCCTTAACCAAAAAACCCGCGACGGTCGCAGCCCCACCCGTCGCGCGAAGCATTTCCGCGGCACGCCCGGTCGCTGCACCGGCGCCGCCTGCGCGTGCCTCGCGCCCCGCCCCTGCGCTCCCTGCGATGGCCACGGCCACGGCGCTACGCCCTTCTCCTCGCCCAGACGAAGAAGAGGTGGCGATCGACGACCTCTTGCTGGTCACCGCCGAGAAACCCCTGCCCCACCCTCCAGCTCCAGCCCCGGCTCTCGTCAGACTCGACGACGACGATGACGACGATGATTTTGCCTTCGAGCCCACCTTCTCTCTGCTCGATGGCCTCGCCGACGTGGGACTCGCAAGCGCGTCGACCGAGCACGCCGTCGAGGTCATCCGCTTCCGCCATGGCTGCGTGACCAAACTTCGGTATCTGCGCGGTGGCGAACGGCTGCGCCTCCCTGGACTGCGCCGTCCGCTCGGCCGATCGCTGGGCCGGGGCAGTTTTTCCTTCTTCCGCGATTCTCTGCCCAAAGGCGCGACCATCAGACAGGCCGGCCAACCCGTCGACGATGATCTCTGGCGGCGCCGCGCCGACAAACGGGGTCGCCTCCCGCTCGATCCCGGTACGCAGGTGGTGTTTCCCTTGCCCAGTGGCGAGGGCGTCCTGGTTCACCTGGTGCCCGCCGCGACGCCTTTGCCCGGGACGCCTCTGCGCCTCAGGCTGACCAAGTCGATGGCGTGGATCGGGGGCATCTCCCTGCTGGTCCATCTGCTCGTGTTTGCCATCATCGGCCTGACCAGCCTGGTGCGACGCGAGTACATCGTCGACAGCAAAGAGGGGCGCTTCGCCCGCATTGCGCTCAAAGAGATCGAACTGGAACCTCCGGCCCCGCCGCCTGCGCGCGAGAAGAAGAAAGCCAAGCCTGAGCCCAGCGAGCACACGCCGAGCGAGGCCTTGCCCAAGGTGGCCATGGCCCACATTCCCCATACCCGCCCCACCCCTGTCAGCCAGCCCTCGGCCACGGCGCAGAAGCTGCTGTCCGCCCTGGGCAGCATGGCTGCAACTCCCAAGTCCTCGGTGGCCACGGCCATCAGCAACATCGACGCCGTGGCGCCGGTGCACGGTGGCGGATTCAAAGTCTCGGGCGCCATCGGCAAACTGCCGGGCGATTCCTTGCGCCTGGCCGCTGCCGGCAGTGGCATCGGACGCCTCGACACCAAGTCCGCGAGCGACGTGGGCAAGAACCTGGGCCGCGTGTTGGGGCGCGCGCCGACCGGACAGGTCCGCGCGCAGGTCACGGCCAAACCCAACACCATGAAGGTCGAAGGTCACCTGGACCGCGGCGAGATCCAGCGCGTGATCAACAGCCACATTCACGAACTGCAGGGTTGCTACGAACGCCAGCTCATTGTCAGTCCCAACCTCTCGGGCAAGGTCACCTTTGAATGGGTGATCGGCACCGGTGGTGCCGTGACCTCGGTCAAGATCAAAACATCCACCCTGTCGAGCAACGAGGCCACAAGTTGCATGCAGGCAGCCATTCGCCGCTGGCAGTTCCCGTCGCCCAGCGGCGGCTCAGTCACCGTCATCTACCCCATCGCGCTGGCCAGCTCTGGCACCTAGACATGGAGATCCGCATGAGACGCTTCGCCTTCCGCCCCGCCACGTTTCTTGCTCTGGCCACCGTCAGTCTGGTCGGCCAAACCGCCCGCGCCGAGAACGACATCGACGAGGAAAAGGTCGCGGCCTACGCCGTGCAAAGTCGGCTCTTCCGGCTGGGCGGCGAGCTGACCGTGGCAGCCGGAATCCTGCCCATCAACGCCTTCAACAAGGGGCTGACCGTCGGCGGATCGTTCACCTATCACATGAGCAACTCCTGGGCCTGGGAGGTCATTCATGGCGCCTACGTGTACAAGCAACTCGATACCGGATTGAAGACGGAGCTGCTGGAGAATTTCAACGTACAGCCCACCGAGATCTCGGCCCTTGATTTCACCCTCTCCTCCAATCTGATGTTGACTCCCTTGTACGGGAAGTTTGCCGTGTTCAACCGGCGCTTGATCCACCTGGACGTTTCGCTGCCGTTCGGTGTGGCGATGGCCCGCTACATCAATCCACAAGCCTATCTGGTCGGTCCTGATGTCGGGATCATCTTTCGCGTCTTCGTCAGCCCCCACGTTTCGTTCTGCCTGGATGTTCGCGACTATGTGTTCTTCAACCACTGGAACACGCGCAATGAGGTGCACGTGGCTCTCGGCGCGGCGTTTGCGTGGGGGGGCGACGAGCGATGACCACGCCGATCCTTCCCTGGCTGTGGCTGGCGGCAGCCACGGCAACAGCAGCCCCACCTGCGGCGGCGCCGGCTCCTGCCGCGGCTGCGGCACCGGCCGCTGCCACTCCACCTGCGGAACCCAATCAGCCGGCCGAAGCGCCGGCGGACGCCGACGAGCGCATGGACCGCGGCCTGGAATTGCTAAATGCCAAGAATCTCAGCCAAGGCGCGGCTGTGCTTCACGACCTGTATGCGGCGCTACCCGAAACCGATCTGCGACGGGACGCCGCCGCGTTTCGCCTGGCCGGCGCGCTCACCGAATTGGGGTTGGTTCAGGCCGGCATCGAATACTACCTGGAGGTCTTGAGTGGCCGCCGATCGCCCGACTTGCTGGGCAAGACCCTGGGCGCGCTCAAGCCGCTCTACGAGCGGGGGCTGATCGAAGAATGGCGTTTCCTCGACGGCGTGGTTTACGGCAGTCAATATGGCGATCTGGAACCCGACGTGGCGGACTTCGTCGAGTATCTGCAGGCGTTGGGCGACTTGCGCCTGGGCTTCGGTGGCTGGGGACGGGCGCGGCTTGAGGCGCTGGCGGCCACCGATCGGTTGTACGGGTGGCGCGCCCGCTACCTGCTGGCGGTGGATCGCGTGGTCCAGCGCAACGACGAAGGCGCGGAGAAACTGCTGCGCCAGATCCTGGACAACGCCGCGGCTCCGGCCGATGTGCGCAATCTCGCCAGTCTGGCCCTGGCCCGCTTGCTCTACGAGCGCAAGGACTACGAGGAGGCGTGGACCTTCTACGCACAGGTTCACCTGCCGTTGGTGGAACAGGACGTGGTGATGCTGGAGTGGGCCTGGGACCGCATCGCCAGCGAGGACAACCAGCGCTCGCTGGGCATGCTGGTGGGTCTGGGAGCGCCCATCTATCGGCGCCTGTTTGCGCCGGAGCGCGACCTGATTCGCGCCATGGCGCTGCGCCGTCTGTGTCAGTACCGCGCGGCTCACCTTGCGGTGAGGGACTTTCGCGAGCACTACGGGTCGCTGGTGCGCAAGGCGCGCGATCGAGAGGGTCTGCGCGAAGATCCGCAGATCCAGCAATGGGCTGCGTGGGGAACGCGACTGGCACCCTGGGCGCGCATGCGCACACGCCTGCGAACCGAGAAGACCCTGGCGGCGCACGTGGGCGACCAGCGGCTGGCCGAGCATCTCCAGGCTCTCTATGGCGAGCGCTTGGCCTACACCGAGGACACGCTGAAACGGGGCTTGCGGCCTGCCGTTGATTCAGTGGCTGACGAACTTCTGCGCGTCGACGAACAGATGAGCCTGATCGACTACGAGATCGGCGCAGGTCTGATGAAGCCCGGGGGCAACCGGGCCAGCCACTTGACCGCGCGATCGGGTGAGTTGCCCTACGGCTCGGACCAGGTGTTCTATCGTTTCGACGGCGAGTATTGGTCCGATGAGCTCGGCGATTTCTCGGTCATCTCCGATGACAGGTGCTTGCGATGACGGGCCGTCGGGTGATCCTGTCCGCGGCCCTGACCGGGCTGCTCTGGGGTTGTGCCTCGGCGCCGCCGCTGCGGCCGCCTCCGGTCGATCCCAGCACCCAGTGGGTGCTGGCCGGGCGCAAGGTGGACTTCGCCATCACGCAGACCAAGATCATGATCCAGAAGGCGCGCGGCGCCTCGTATCTTCCCGACCTGCACATGCGCCTGGCCGAGCTCTACACCGAGCGGGCGCGCTACGCCTGGCTGGTCATGTACGAGAAGCGGCGGGCGCGTGGCGACGACTCCCGCGCGGTCGAGGCCCCCGAGGCCCGGCTGCTCAAGAACCTGGCCATCGGCGTGTACAGCCGGCTGCTGCGGGAATTCCCCAGCTATGCCCGGGCCGACGAAGCCACGTTCCTGATGGCGCACGAGTATCGCGAGTTGGGCGAATTCGACAACATGCGCGAGACCTACGAGAAGGTGATCGAGAACTACCCGAAGAGCCGCTATCGCTTCGACGCTTACCTGGCACTGGGCGATCACGCCTTCGACGGCAACGATCTCACCAAGGCCGAGCGCTACTACAACCTCATCCTGGCCGCGCCCCACAGCCATGTTCACGCCCTGGCTCGCTACAAACTGGGCTGGGTGCGCGTGAATCGCCAGGACTGCAAGGGGGCGGTTCGCCTTTTTGAACAGGTGCTGCGCGATCGGGGCAAGCAGAGCCCGAACGAAGAGGCCCTGGTCTCCACACAAAAAAGCCTGAACGTCGTGCGCGAGGCCTTGGTGGATCTGGCCTACTGCTATCCCGACGTCTTCCCCGACAAGCCGGCGGTTCCCTATTTCCGCGGCCTGGCGGCCTCGTCTCTCGACTACCTGGCGGCCATGCGCCGGCTGGCCAACCGCTTCACCCTGAAGGAAATGAGCGTGCAAGCGGTGTCCGTACTTCGCGAGGTCATGAACGCCTCGCCGGGAGATGACGACGCCATCGAGATGGCGCGCCGTCTGCACGACAGCATCGTGAAGGGCAAGGTCTTCGATCAACCCGCCGAGGACATCGGCCGCATGGTGCGCGTGCTCGACGCGCGGCTGGTCGACTACCGACTGCCCGCCGACAAGCGCGAGCGACTGGTGGGCGAAATCGAGATCTACGCGCGCGATGTGGCCACGCGCGCGCATGTGGCGGCCAGGGATTCCCAGAACACGCAGACCCTGGGCGGGGTGGCCAACGCCTACCACGCCTACCTGGCCCGCTTCGACACCTCGGCCTCGCACACCGAGATGCAACAGAACCTGGCCGAGACTCTGCTGGCCAGCCGCCGCTACTATGATGCGGGACGGGCCTATGAAGACGTCGCGCTCGGCGCCGGCAACGTCAAGGATGTCACCGAGGCTCGGCTCGACGCCATCTCGGCCTATCAGAAGGCCCTGGAGGATTCCAGCCTCGGACGGCTGGAGCGCGCCATGGCCTGGGCCGGCGTCCGCGCTCTGGGCCGCCAGATCATCCGGGAGACGCCCGGACACGAGTCGGTGATGGGCATCAAACTATCCATCGCTCGCAGTGTCTACGAGGCGGGCGACTACGATCGCGCGGCTCAACTCTTCTTCGCCGTGGCGATGCAGTATCCGTCAACCACCGAGGGCACAGCCGCCGCGCACCTGACCCTGGATTCGCTTCGTCAGGCCGACGATCTCGAAGGCATTGCCACCATGGGCAAGCGGCTCATTGCCAACGCGCGCCTGGGCAACGAGGGGCTGAAGGCCGAGTTGCGCGACATCGTGAGCAAAGCGGCCCAGCGCCAGGTGGCCGAGGTGACCGTGACCGACACCGGCGATCGCGAGGAGCAGCTGCTCGGCATGGCCAAGCGGCACAAGGGCAGCGAGCTGGGCGAGCAGGCTTTCTACAACACCCTGCTGGTGGCCCGAGCCAACGGGGACATCGAGCGTTTCTACGAACTGGGCGATCAGTTCCTGGTCGATTATCCGCAGTCCCAGCGACGCGTCGATGTGCTCTCGGCGCTGGCCACCGTGGCTTCGGACAGTGCCGATCTGGCCAAGGCGGGCAAGTACATGGCGGCCGCGGTGGCCGCCAATCCCGGCGCCAAAGAAGCCAGCGATCGCCTGTACACCGCGGCCTCCATTCACGCCGTCACGGGCGAGGCGGTGGCGGCCAAGGAAATCGTCAACTACGCCGAGCACGGCAATGCCGCGCGCGTGGACGAGTTGCTTCTGCTGCTGGCGCGCTCGGGGAATCTCAGTGTGCTCGAAGAGGTGTTGGCATCCAACAACCTGACCAGCACGGTGGCGACTTTCTTCCGCGGCTACCTCAGCTATCAACGCGGCGATTACGAGGAGGCCGGGCGCATCCTGGCGCGCGTGGCCTTCGACCCGGCCACCTCGGGGCCGGCCGCCGAGGCGGCGGCGCGCGCTCGCTTCCTGCTGGGGGAAATCACCTATGCCCAGTTCCGCAACTTCGCGGCCAAGCCCGACGACGTGGTGGGCACTGTCGACGGCAAAGTGGCTTTGCTGCAGACCGTGGACCGCGCCTTTACCTCGGTGATCGGCTCGCGCGACGCCCGCTGGGCCATGGCCGGGATCTCGCGCGTGGCGGACGCCTACGCCAAGTACGCCTTGTTTCTGCGTGGTCTCGAGCTGCCGCCCGGGCTGGGGGCGGACGAGAGCAAGCAGCTCAAGAGCGTGATCGAAAACCAGGCGGCCGATGCTGACGCACGCGCCGCCGAGGCCCGCACCCTGTGCAGCAAGAAGGCCAAAGACGCCATGATCGTGACCGAGGCTGCGCGCAGCTGCCTGCTGGGCGAACCCATGCCCGACGTCATCACCATGTACCCGCAAACCAGGTCGCACGCAGGCGCCGACCTGCCGGCGGCAGCACCGCTGCGCAAAGTGCTGCTCAAGAATCCCAAGGACGTTCCCTCGTTGCTCAAGCTGGCCGAGCTGCATTTGGGCGCCGGAGATCTGGGCGTGGCCCTGCTTTTGCTCGAACGGGCCGAGAGCGTGGCGCCCAAGCGGGCCGAGATCTACAACCTGCGCGGGGTGACCTTGCAGCGACTGGCCGAACCGCAAGAGGCTGCCGATGCCTTCGAAAAGGCGATTTCGCTCGACGGATCGGATCGCGGCGCGCGCTTCAACCTGGCCGCGCACTACGCTTTCTATGGTCATGAGGACAAGGCCAAGGCCGAGCTGGCCAAGGCGGGAGGACTGCCCGCCACCGTGGGGGGACCGGCAGACCATCCCGAACTGGGACGGCTGCTCAAGCTCGCACCGACGCCGGGAGCAAAGCCCGCGGGCAAGGAGGGTGGAAAATGATCGCGCTGCGCTGGTCGATCGCAATCTTGCTGCTAGCCGGGGCGTGTGGCACCAGCGCACCCAGCCTCAGCCGGATTGAACGGGAACGCCTGCCGCGAGATGCGCGCCAAGAAATCTTCGACGCGGAAAACGACGTGATCATCGCGCGCAACCGCCAGGATGAGGCAGAAGAACGTATTCGTGCCCTGCGCGCGGCTTTGGACCAGCTTGACGAGCGCCAGGATCGCAGCGAAAAGCGGCTTTCCTCATCCGCCGGCGGGTCATCACGGGTGTCCGCCTTGCGCAAGGTCACCCGCGCCGAACAGGACTACCTGGAGGCGCGCCTCGACGTCGCGGAATCAGACGCCGACGTGGCCGAGCAGGAGGTGGTCACAGCCCGCGCCCGTCTCGACCTGGTCAAGCAACGGCAACTCGCGCGCATTGGCAAGGTGCCACTGGCTTCACTCAAGGATTTCGAGAAAGCCATCGAAACCCAGGAAGCCAAAGGCAAGCAGCGGCGGGCCTCGTCCTTGGATCTGCGCAGCAGGGCGCAGGCGCGCCTCGATGCTTGGAAAGCCGCGCAGGAGGGCTATGCCAGCCAGACCGGCGACTTCGATAGCGGGGTCTGGATCGAATGATGGCGATTCTTGTTTACCTGGATCGCACCGTGCGATTCTCTTTCTGTGCCGCGCGCGGCGGCGCATCTCATGGAGGAACTCGATGCTCGTGATTGTTGAGTTATTGCTGGCTGGCGGCCTCTTCATGTTCGGGATCCTGGCGACCTCGCTGGTCGCGGTGGGGATCATCCTTCAGCGCGTCTACACCCTATGGATAGGCTTTCGCCTGAACATCGAGGGACTGCGCGACAAGGTTCTGGCGCATGTGGACGCTGGCGATTACGGCAAGGCTGCACAACTTTGCGGCGGCAACCACCCCCTGCAAAAGATGATGCTGGCCGCGATCGAACGCGCCAACCGCAGTGAAAAGGAAATTCGCCGCAACGTCGAGACCTGCGCGGTCACGGAACTGGCCCGCTTCCGGCGGGGCACCGCAGCCCTGCCCCACATTTCCAACCTGGCCACCCTGCTGGGGCTGCTGGGAACGATTCACGGCCTCATCATTTCATTCTCGGGCATGCAGGCCGTGGACGCGGCGGCCCGCCAGGCGGCGCTATCGAAGGGCGTGGCTGTCGCCTTCTACAACACCTTCTTCGGTCTGACCGTCGCCACCGTCACGGTGGTTGCCTACCTGCTGATTTCGGCGAAGCAGAACCGCGAGATGACCCGCATGGAGCAGGCCACGGCAGCTCTGGTGGATCGTCTGCTCACGAGCCCGGAGACGCGGGGGGCGCCGGCTCGCGGATCGGCAGGGGCAAGGTAGCAGCCATGTCCGGCGGCGGCGATTCCGGCGAAGAAGCGGCAGGCCCGCGCACGAATGTGTTCGGCGAGGCCCCGGTCGCGCTCGTGCAGCTCAATCTGACCGCGCTCATGGACATCCTGTCGAACCTGCTGTTTTTCCTGCTGGCCGCCTTCGGCGCGACCATCGTGATGGTCATCAACGGCACGGTTCCGGTGCAATCTGCCGAGGACAGCGACGTGGCCGACATGAAACGCGCGGTGACCGTGAACGTGTCGGTGCAGAAGGATGGGTTCAAGGTGGCGGCGCTGGGCACCGCCTTTTCGCAGGAAGAGCTCGACGCGATGGCGCGCCAGATCCCCTTGCACGGGTCGACGCATGACTTCGCCAAGCTGACCCGGGAGTTGCGCGGCATCAAGCAGCACTATCCCAGGTCGGACACGGTGATTCTGACCCCCGACACGGGCGTGAAGTACGAAGTCCTGGTTCGCACCATGGACGCGGCCCGCGAATACGAGGCCAAGCAGGGCAACACCATTCAGACGGTCGGACTCTTTCCGACCGTCGTTGTGTCCACGGTGGTGAAATGAGCTTCGGCACACGCAGCGTATTCGGCGGTCAGGCCAGTGGCGGCGGCACGCCGGTGGTTGCCCTGAACCTCACCGCGCTGATGGACATTCTATCCAACTTGTTGTTCTTCCTGCTCGCGGCCTACGCTGCCCAAGCCACGGAGGTGGAAAACAAGTCCGAACTGCGCCTGCCCTCGTCGACCAGTCAGGTCCGCCTGCAACTGCAGTTGACCATCTCGATCACCCAGTCGGCCATCCAGGTCGCCGATGCTCCGGTGGCTCGCATCGCCAAGAGCCGCCTGGCCGATCCCGTGGACGAGGACGGCCGGATCCCAGGGCTGTACGCCAAGCTGGTCAGCATCAAGGGCAACCGCGCCCAGTCCGGAAAGGAGCAAAGCTCCGAGGCCAGCGGGATTCTTCTGCTGGCCGACAAAGACACGGATTCCGATGTGGTCAGCAAGGTGTTGAAGACCGCCGGACACGCCGGATTCGTGAACGTCCGTTTCGGGGTCATTGCACAGTAATTGGCTAGTTCACCACAGAGAACGCTGAGGCCACAGAGCCGGATCGGAAAGGGGATGGGTTGGCTCGGTCCGGTCCGAACCCTTTCTTCCTTTCCGATCTCTGTGTTCTCTGTGCTCTCTGTGGTGAAAAAGAGCTAACTATCCCCCCTGCACCAGAGGCGCGCGATTTCGGTGGCGATGTCGTCGCGGGTGCGGCCGTCGGTGTCGATCGCCTCATGGGCCATAGCCTGATACAAAGGCGTGCGTCGCTGCAGGACTTCGCTGACTTCGTCAGTGAAACTCTTCCCGCCAGTGAGCGAAGGTCGATTGCTGTCGCCCCCGATGCGCGCGACGATGGTGGCGGGCGTGGCCCGCAGCCAAAAGACACGCCCGCGCTCGCGCAAAGCCGCGACGTTGGCTTCGCGCTCGACAACCCCGCCGCCGCAGTCGAGGATCTGCCCATCGCGTGCACCCGCCTGGCGACAGATCTGCTCTTCCAAGTCGCGAAAATGATCCCAGCCGCGCTCCGCAACCAGATCAGGAATGGACTTGCCCACCAGCTGCACGATCTCGCTGTCCAGACTCACCACCGGTCGATCCAGCAGCCGGCCCAACCGGCGCGCGATCACGCTCTTGCCGGTTCCTCGGTATCCGATGAGCACGAGATTCATAGCCGCGCTTCCAACACCTGGCGCATGATCTCCTTGGGCGCGGGCTGGCCGGTCCAGCGTTCGAACTGCAGCGCGGCCTGGCCCAAGAACATTTCCGTTCCTTCGATCACCCGGCATCCTGCCGCGGCGGCGTCGCGCAGGAGCAAGGTTCGGCGCGGGTTGTACACGGCATCGAAAACCACCACGTCGGAACGCAAACGATCGCGCGGCACCAGGCTGCGCTCGCTGTCGGGCTTCATGCCCACGGGCGTGCAGTGCAAGAGGATCTCGGCCTTGCCGAGGCCGGCAGCCAGGGTCACGTCCGTGAGCAATTCGGCGCCGACAACGCAGCCCGTGCGCTCGGCCACATCGTGCGCCAGGCGCGCCAATTCGTCCTCGATGGCGCCCAGGATGAGCAGCTCAGCCGGCTTGGCGGCCATCCCAATCGTAATCGCCAGTGCCCGCGCAGCCCCTCCTGAACCCAGCACCAGCACGCGGCGGCCGGTCGGATCCGCGCCCGCCTGGCGTAGCGCGGTCAGCGCGCCCAGCCCGTCCACGTTGCTGCCGCGCAAACGGCCATGCTCGCTGACCACGGTGTTGATGCAGCCGATGGCCTGGGCCATTTCGTCGACTTCGTCGACCAGGGAAAGGGCAGCCACCTTGTGTGGCATGGTGATGGAAAGGCCGCGGTAGTCCATCGCGCGGGCGCCGGCAAAGGCCTCGGCCAGCCGCGCCGGTTCCACATCGTGCGCGACATAAACGAGCGGCAGATTGAGGGATTCGAAGGCCGTGTTGTGCAGAGCGGGCCCGACCGAATGGTGGGCGGGAAACCCGAACAAGGCGCACACCTTGAAACTGGCATCGATGCGAGTCATGACGAATCTCGCCTCTTCATAACATGGCTGACGCCAGAGCGTCGCGCGCCTAACCGAGCTTCGGGTCAGTTCACAACGATGTTGTTGATGACGGAGTTGTTGTCGTCGCAGGCGTTCTTGCCGGAATTGCACAGAACCTGGCTCACCCCGCCGGCTCCGGTCTGGCCGGTCCCGCCCCCACCCTTGGGTCCCATGACGACCTCGATCACCACCGCGGTCCTGTTGTCGAAGGCCGTGCCCTCTGACCTCACCACCACCATCTGGTTCCCGTTCACGTCAGGTCCGTCGATCACGTACTTGCCCATCCGGCATTCCGCAGTGTCGTTGCGTACGTAGACCGTGTAGCTGCCCATGAAAGCATTGGGCGCGCCATTGGGGTTGTCGCCCGGTATCGGCTCTGTGCGAGACACCGTGGTCGGATAGGACACTTTGTACAAAGGAACCCCGGCCGCGTCGCGCATTATAGCGCCTCGGCCGATGGGCTGGCCTCGGCTATCGAGCGAGTTGGGGATCTCGTCCGCCACGTAGGCCACGTGCCCCGTGCCCCCCAGCATGGCTGGAAAATCGACCTGCGACGGGCCGTTCAAGATGTCGCGTGCTCGCTCGATCCCCGCCTCGGCGACGTACAGGGCCTGGTTGCGCAGATTGGTGTTGGCCGCGATCTGGACGTTGCCGCCAGTCAGAAAGACGCCGGTGAGGCCGATTCCCAGCAGGCCGATCATGGCCAGCATGACGATGACCAGAACCGCGCCGGCCTGCCTGTCCCGTCCAGCGACGGGATTGCCAGCTGGCGAAACGCCACGGCCACAAGGTCGCAATAGGTAGGGCATCAGGCAGACCCGTGTAATGAGCATCGGCAGTCCGCGCCGCCGACTGAAGGCAGCCTTGCCGCTGCGCTACTGCAAGCTACATTTCACCTTGAGGACTTACATGGCCGAACGGGATCCAGTTTGCGGAATGATGGTCGATCCCGTTAAAGCGGCCGGCCAGCACGAGCACAAGGGCACCGTCTACTACTTCTGCAACCCGTCTTGCTTGGCCCGCTTCAAGGCCGAGCCGGACAAGTTCTTGGCGCCCAGCTTCCGGCCCATGGGAATGGCCGCGATGGGATTGATCAAGTTGGGCGGGCCGCGCCTGGCTGTCGGTCCGGCGCAGACGGCGGCGGGGCCGCGGCCAGCCGCGGGACTGCGCTATCTGTGCCCGATGGACGAAGGCGTGGTGAGCGACCGGCCCGGCGCGTGCCCGAAGTGCGGTATGGCCCTGGAGCCCGAGGTCGTGTCGCTGGAAGAGACACCCAATCCCGAACTGGCAGACATGACCCGCCGGTTCTGGATCGCGTTTGGCCTGTCAGCGCCGCTCGTCCTGTACGGCATAGCGGAGATGGTGTTGGGACACGCGAGCTTGCACTTCATGCCGGCGCGCGCGCTGGCCGTAATCCAGATGGCTCTGGCCGCGCCTGTGGTGCTGGGGGCCGGCTGGCCGCTCCTGCAACGGGCGTGGCGGTCGGTGGTTCGGCGCAGCCCCAACATGTTCACGCTCATCGGGCTAGGCACCGGGGCGGCATTCGGATTCAGCGTGATAGCGGCCTTGTTTCCCGACGTGCTGCCGGCTGCATTCCGCAAGGCTGGGTCCTCTGTCCCGCTCTACTTCGAGCCAGCCGCGGCCATCACTACCCTGGTTCTCCTGGGCCAAGTCTTGGAATTGCGCGCCCGCCAAGCCACCGGCAGCGCCATCCGCGCACTTCTGCGCCTGGCTCCGAAGAACGCACGCCTGATTTCCTCGGATGGCTCGGAACGCGACGTTCCGGTCGAGCAGGTGCAGGTGGGGAATCGGCTGCGGGTGCGGCCCGGCGAGCGCGTGCCGGTCGACGGCGTGCTTGTGGAAGGCTCGATCGCTGTCGACGAATCCATGATCACGGGCGAATCCTTGCCCGTGGACAAGGCAGCCGGCAACCAGGTCACGGGCGGCACGCAGAATGGCTCGGGCAGCTTTGTCATGCGCGCGGAGCGCGTGGGCGCCGGCACCTTGCTGGCTCAGATCGTGCGGCGAGTGGGCGAAGCCCAGCGCAGCCGCGCGCCGATCCAGAGGGTGGCTGACCGCGTGTCGGGATGGTTCGTGCCCACCGTCGTGGCCGCCTCGCTGGTCACTTTCGTCGTGTGGGCGCTGATCGGGCCCGAACCGCGCCTGGCCTATGCTCTGGTGAACGCCGTGGCTGTACTCATCATTGCTTGCCCCTGCGCACTGGGGCTGGCCACGCCCATGTCCGTGATGGTGGGAATGGGTCGCGGTGCAGCTGCGGGCGTGCTGGTGCGCGACGCCGCGACGCTGGAAATCCTGGCCCGGGTCGACACCCTGGTGCTGGACAAGACGGGCACCTTGACCGAAGGCAAGCCCAAGCTCCTGGACGTGCATGCCGCGGGCTTCTCCAGCGACACCGTTCTCGCTCTTGCTGCCAGCCTGGAACGCGCGAGCGAGCACCCTCTGGCAGCCGCGATCGTGCGTGGCGCTGAAGAAAAGAAGTTGGCCTTGTCGTCTGTGCACGACTTCCACTATCAGCCCGGTCGCGGCGTCAGCGGACAGGTGGACGGTCATGCGGTTCTGGCAGGCAGCGAGAATTTCTTGCGCGAGGCTGGCGTCGATGGGGCGGAGCTGGTGGCCTGGGCCGAGGAGCCGCGCCGCCGTGGCCATGCCGTCGTCATGGTGGCGATCGACGGCAAACCTGCTGGCGCGCTCGACCTGGCCGACACGGTCAAACCCTCGGCGGTCGAGGCGCTCGCCGGTCTGCGGGCCGAAGGGTTGCGCTTGGTGATGCTGACCGGCGACCACCGCGCCTCGGGCCAGGCCATCGCAAAGGAACTGGGTATCGACGAGGTGCTGGCCGAGGTCAGCCCCGGCGCCAAAGCCGACGCCGTCAAGCGGCTCCAGGCTCAGGGCCGCGTGGTGGCCATGGCCGGCGACGGAGTCAACGACGCGCCGGCCCTGGCGCAAGCCCAGGTCGGTATCGCCATGGCCAGCGGAACTGACGTGGCCATCGAAAGCGCCGGCATCACCCTGGTCAAGGGTGACTTGCGCGGAATCCTGCGCGCCCGGCGTCTCAGCCGTGCCACCCTCCGCAACATCCGACAGAACCTGTTTTTCGCCTTCTTGTACAACAGCATCGGCGTGCCCCTGGCTGCCGGCGCGCTCTATCCCGTGTTCGGCCTGCTGCTTTCGCCCATGATCGCCAGCGCGGCCATGAGCCTCTCGTCGGTCTCGGTCATCGGCAATGCGCTCCGCTTGCGCAAGCTGGACCTATAGAAGTCGCGACGTCAATCGGCGCTATCTCGTGCGGTGGATGTGGCGTCGCTGGGCAAGTCTCCTCTCCACGCTACCAAAGTAGCCACGATGTCGATGAGGCCCATGGTCACGAACAGCACGGTGAAGGAAGAGTAGGCCACGACAACTCCGCCGAGCAGCGCTGCGGCCCCGGCGATCAGGTGCGTGCTACCGGACCAGATCGACCAATGCTTGGCCGACGAGTGCTCGATGGCGTCGGTGAAAAGCGAGTCCCAGGCCGGCTCGATCAATCCCGTTGCAAGCCCCGCGATCACCTGCGCAGCAAAGAGCTGCCACCGGTTCTGCACGAAAATATAGGAGACGTCGCAACAAGCCGACCCGAGAAACCCAAGCGCAAGGAACACCTTGACGTGGCGCTGGAAAAACGGCCGCGTCCCTATCAGACTGACGAAGATTCCCGTGGCCATGGAGAAGCACGCAAAGGCGATGCCGGCATCGAGAATGCTGCCTCCGACTCGCTCGGTGAAGGCGGCGTACATCGGCACCAGCATCGACTCGGCGAAAGTCGTGAGGAGACTGATGGTGACGAGCAGACGCACTTGTGGAGAGAGTGACCTCAGCATCGAATTATCCGCGGTAGGTTGATAGGCTCTCGACTGTGCGTCACAACAAAAAACCCCCAGAATATCCGGGGGTTCCTGGTGCGGTCGGGGAGATTTGAACTCCCACAGCATTTCTACCACCAGAACCTGAATCTCACTATGAACTACCGATAGCGTAATAGTCTAGCTTAGTTACAGATGACATGGAGCACAAACCTGGTACCACGCCGCCCAGAACGTCTCGACTTCACTTAGCTTTTCTTGGTACCGGAGCCACCAACGACGGATGCCGGCCCACATTCTTGCTGTTACTAATTGTCGGTATATATTCATAAGTACAAACATTTGGTAACACTCAGGCAGCCAGCCATGACACCGCTCGATCTTCTGCATTCTCATCCGGTCGCACGCACCCGTGACCTGGAACGAGCGGGGCTGTCGCGTGTTGCTCTTCAGCGACTCCTTCACCGAGGTGTGGTGACGCGTCTCCGCCGGGGGGTTTACGCACGTTCTGGAGAAGCCGCGATTACCGAACACCACGACCTAGCCCTCGTCGCCTCCCGCGTTACGCATGGAGTGATCTGCCTTCTGTCTGCTCTGCGCTTTCACCAACTGGGAACGCAAAGCCCTGCCGAGGTCTGGGTAGCTATTGACACCAAGGCACGCAAGCCGCGTTCTGATGTGCCGCCGACGAAGTTCGTCCGTTTCTCGGGCCGTGCGCTTGCCGCCGGGATCGAGTCCCACCTAATCGAAGGGGTCACCGTCCCCATCACGTCGCCCGCCAGGACGGTGGCCGACTGTTTCAAGTACCGCAACAAGATCGGTCTGGACGTTGCCCTGGAGGCTCTGCGGGAATATCGACGCAGCCGCCGCCCACTGGATGAACTGCTCCAGGCCGCACAGGCCGTGCGCGTGGCCAAGGTGATGCGCCCATATCTGGAGGCGCTGACGACGTGACCACCGCGAAGCTCCGGAACGTGGGCGCATCTGTTCGTGCGAGGCTGCTTGACCTGGCCAGGAAGAGCGGGGATGAGTTCAACTTCGTCCTGACCCGGTATGGGCTCGAGCGCCTGCTGTTCCGCCTGGCGTCCACGCACAGGGCGCAGTTCGTGCTGAAAGGCGCGATGCTCTTCCCCATCTGGTCTGGTTCACCCCACCGTGCGACGCACGACATGGACCTGCTGGGCTATGGCCCGCCCAATCTCGATGTGATCGCGGACATGTTCCGAGATATCGCAGCGGTGCCGGTTGATGATGGTGTGGTCTTCCTGCCCGAAACCGTGAAAGTGACCGAGATCCGCGAGGACGCCATCTACGACGGAATGCGCGTGACCCTGGAGGGCCGGCTCGACCGTGCGGAGATCCACATCCAGGTCGACATTGGTTTCGGTGATGACGTCACCCCTCTACCCACCGAGACCAACTATCCCACGCTTCTTCCGATGCCTGCGCCGGTGCTTCGCGTCTACCCACGCGAGACTGTTGTCGCCGAGAAGTTCCACACCATGGTTGACCTCGGGCAGGTAAACAGCCGGATGAAGGACTTCTACGACATCTGGTTTCTGGCCGGTGGTTTCGAGTTCGATGGTGCACTTCTTGGGGCCGCATTTCGTGCAACATTCGCACGGCGCAAGACCGCGCTGCCGGCCACCCTGCCCTTCGCGCTGACCACGGAATTCGCAAACGACCAGCAGAAACAGAACCAGTGGCGTGCGTTCGTCACCAAGGCACACCTCCCTCACAAGACGCTGACCCTGGCAGATGTGAACACCCGGCTTCGCGCCTTCCTGATGCCGGTTCTGGCCAGCCTGGCACAGACAGACCGACGCCTTGGAATCTGGAGCCCCGCCCTGGGATGGAAAGAGTGAAGCAACCGACCCGTTCTGACAATCATCCAGCGGCGCGTCGGATTCGTCCGACGTGGGGGGCCCTACCCCCCCTTGTATGCGTGACCCAGGATCACAGGGCCGCCATCATTTCAAACGCACATAGCTAACTGGGCACAGCGCGGAAAAGGGAAGGTCGTCATCTATTCCCGCCTTCTGGTTGGGGTCTCGTGCAGGTCCGCCGTGGTCAGCGCAGCCGAGCCGAACTTGTCGTGGATGCGGTCGAGCGCGGCGTTGAGCCGACCGATGCGGCGGTCAGCATCGAAGAGTGGCAACTGCCCACCTTGCGAGAGAAGCCTTTGCGCTGAAACGCCGGTGAGCCTGACCTTCTGTTTCAGTTTTTCCGCCAGCAGGAGTGCGCTGGCCGCACGATAGATTGCCTGGCCGTCGTCTGTCGCTTCGTGCAGCGTCGTCTGGCGCGTGAGCAACGTGAAATCCGCCAGCTTCAGTTTGAGCTGCACCACCGTTGTCTTTCTGCCCGCCTGGCGCAGACGCCGTCCCACGCGCAGTGCCTGCGAGTGTACGTGGGGCAGCAGCGCCTCTATTCCGGCCAGGTCCTCGTCGAAGGTGTCCTCGGTACCGATGCTCTTTGCCTCACGGTCGGGAACAACTGGGCGCGGGTCGATTCCACACGCCAGTTCCCAGAGGTCACGCCCACCCGAGATGCGCTTGTCGAGCCAATCGGGATCTGAAGCTGCAATCTGCCCCACGGTGCGAAGTCCAAGGTCTGACAACGCGGCCTTGGTTTTCGGACCCACACCCCACAGGCGTCCCACGGGCAACGGGGCGAGAAATGCACGGGCCTCACCCGGCGCGACTTCCTTCTGCCCGTTCGGCTTGGCCAGGTCAGATGCGATCTTGGCCACAAACTTCACCGATGCGATTCCAGCCGATGACGGCAGCCCTACATCAGATGCAATCCGCGCTCGCAGGTCGGAAGCTATCTGGCTGGGAGCGCCGAACAGCTTCACGGATGCGGTCACGTCCAAGAACGCTTCGTCGAGCGAGAGTGGTTCGATGAGCGGCGTGACAGTGCTCAGGATGGCGAAGATGGCATCGCTCGCTTCCTCGTACGCTGTCATGCGCGGCGGAACCACGATGGCCTTGGGTGCGCGTCGCATGGCGACCGCCATGGGCATGGCCGAGTGCACCCCGAACGGTCTCACCTCATATGAGGCCGCCAGCACGACCCCACGCCGTGGGTCACCGCCCACGATGACGGGCTTGCCGCGCAGCTCGGGAGAATCGCGCTGCTCCACCGATGCGAAGAACGCATCCATGTCCAGGTGGATGATGGCGGTGGGAGGCACGCAAAGAAACGGTAGTGCCTGCCGGAAGGGGTTTCAATCTCCGTTTCGTGCAGGTTCCACGAGGCGCACCGATGGCGGCTCGCTGTGGGCCTCATGTGGTAGATGGTTACCGAGAGCATAGGCCCCCATGAAAAATCTGACCGCCAGCAAGCCCTTGAACGACGCCGAGTTGGACCGCCTCGGAGATCTTCTCGAAAATCGCGGGGGTGACAAAACGATGAACCTGGAGCAACTGGATGGGTTCTTCGCAGCCCTGGTCGTAGGCCCGGAGACCGTCATGCCCAGCGAGTACTTACCGGAGGTCTTCGGCGGCGAGATGTCAAACGGCCCTGGATTCGCCAGTCGCGATGAGGCCAACGAGTTCTTTGGACTGATGATGCGGCACTGGAACACCATCGCTGATACGTTGTTCAAGGACGACGTCCACTCGCCGCTCCTGCTGGAAGACGAGCACGGACTCGCAAGTGCCAACGACTGGGCCAACGGCTTCATGCGAGGCATGAAGATGCGGTCTGGTGGCTGGTCGAAGCTTGTGAATGACGAAGAGAACGGCGGCTGGTTGATTCCGATGATGATGCTCGCCCACGAGCATGACGAAGACCCGAAGATGCGACCGGGGCCGATCAGCCCTGAGAAGCGCGAAGAGGTCATTTCGCTCATGACAGCTGGCCTCGTGAATGCCTATCGCTATTTCCGGGCAGCCCGCGAAGCCCACGGACAGGACACAGTCCCCGTCGAGCCAAGGCGTGGCACTCCCAAGATCGGCAGGAATGAGCCGTGCCCGTGTGGATCGGGAAGAAGTACAAGAAATGTTGCGGGGGAACGGTCGAAAACTGAACCTGTCAGCGTGCGAACTTGGCAGGAGCCACCAATTTCTTGGGCTATCCCACCGAGAACAAGGTCGCGAGTTCTGTCTGACTATTTGTTGGTTGGCACTGGCGCCGCATAGAGGGCCACAATGCCACGACCCGCGTCGTGAGATGGGGGTTCCACGGGCATCATGGCCATGTAGTCCGCCACGGCAAGCCCGGCGTCTGGCATCACTGCCATATAGAAGCCACCGCACCGCCGGCTTCCTTCTTTCCGGCATCGGCCTTTCCCGCATCCACCGGCATGGGCGCCATGTACATAGTGATCGTGGACGTGGCCGTGAAGGTCTTCGGGCCGGTTGTCCCTGCGTCCACTGGCATGGGCGCCATGTACATGTAGCCAGTTCCCACGGCTGTGCCCGTCTTCGGGCCGTCTGTCCCCCCATCTGGCATCACCGTCATGTAGGGCGGCACGGTGAGTGTGTTGGTCGCCGTGCCACTGGATTCCGCGTCCGGCATCATCGCCATGTACTTCCCGACGCTCGTAGATGTGCCGGTCCCGGTTGTCCCAGCATCAGGAATCGCCGCCGAATAAACCGGCGTCACTCCACCCGGTCCAGTGCCGGTTCCCGTTCCAGTGCGGGCGCCCTTTCCTGTACCGGCTCCCGTTCCAGTGCCGGTTCCCGCTCCAGTACCGGTTCCTGTGCCGGCCGACGTGCTGGTATCCGTCAAGGTGCTCGTGACGACAGATGATGCGTCCGCCGAGCCGTCCGGTATGGAGTCCATACCCGAATCGCTGCACCCCACCAACGCAAGCCCGATCCCCATCGAAGCTGGCACCACCACGTGCTTGACCGTGTCCCTGAGGAAGTTTTGGATGCGTTCTCGAATGTCCTTCTCTTTCATGGTCGGCTCCTATGCTTGCGCCTCGCGATATCGATCAAACATCTGCGACTGCCGCGCCAACGGCAACCACTATGCCACGCCTTTCAAGCTACGGCTCCATAGCAGGTGCCGGGCGCGGAATAGCGCAAATCCTTCTACGCAGTAGCCGCTGCAATTGACATCCGTCGTACATACCTTGCGGCCACAGCTTCCCCCCGCGCACGCGAAGTCGGTCGGGCAATCCACGTCGCTTTGACAGGAGGCCGGAACGCAACGATGGGCCGTGCACACTTCGCCGGCGTTACAGCCGGACGTATCCACACATCCTGGAATGCAAATCTTGACGCCAGCCGCGCATTCACCGCACTGCCACGCCCCCTCGCAGATGAAGAAGGACGGCCCGTCCGCCTGGCAATCGCTGTCTGAGGCGCATTCTGTAGGGGGGCAGGCGGCGGCGCCCGGGGCCCGTCCACCGGGCGGGACGCAGGTGGCCTGCTCCTGTACGTCACAATCCCCATCCTCGCGACACCGGTTGGCGCCAAGGGTGTGGATGCTGGTCCAACCCTGGGTGCCACCCGTGCTCGTAGCTCCGCCTGAGCTGCTGACCCCCGCATCCGGGCTGCCGCTACCACCGGTTCCGATGACTCCGCCACTGCCACTCGTAACCCCTGCGTCGTGGGCGGTCACCCGCAGTCCGTTCCCGTCACACGAACACATCACCCACAGGCCCGAAGCGAGGATGATGCGCACTCTGGCTACCAGAAAGGTGTGGATGCGCTCTCGAATGTCTTTCTCTTCCATGTTTGGGGTTCGAGACGTGTGCTTCGCGCCGCCAATCACCCAAACGCGGCTGCCTTGTCAACAACAGCAACTATGATGCCACCCTCCCTTCAGCCTTTGCAGGCTTGCCAAGTCCTCATGATGTCAGGCCCGCCGAGGCAATCGTTGGCGTTTTCCATGAACCGCGTGACAGCCACGTCTCAGATTTCTGAGGCGATGGTTGAGGGTGAACAAGCCATCGACGCAATCCGTCTGGACTGGCCAGTGGGCCTGGGGATGATCACGTCAACCTACCGGGCTATCCCAAGACACTGGCAACTGCCATGGCAGCCAACAGCAGGGCAGCGGCGGCGAGCGAGCCCTTCCATGGGGTCGGGGTTCGGGTTGCTTGATACAACCGGTAGGTCGACCAGAAGATTCCCAAACAGTACGTGAGGGCGATGCAGGGCAATCCGAACTTGAGAACTGCGCCCGGATGTCCAGAGGCTGCGGCGCAGGTCGCGATGAGGAGCAAACCCACCGCCAGAAATCCGAAGCCGGTTGTCCTGGTCAACGTGAGAATCACCTGCCTCAGAGGTTCTTCCATGTCCTCCCATGTCTTACCCGTGGCTGCCTCGTGGAACGGAATGATCCTTCTTGCAAGAATGGATTTGCGGGCCATCACAAGGCAGACGACCGCGACCACAAGGTAAAGCACTGAGGGTATGTACCGGATGGTTGTTGGCATGGTTGCCTCGTTCCTGGAGGCCGTCATTCTAGGGCGTTGCCTCCAGGGCCATCCAGGCAAAACAAGCGCCGATTTCCTTTGCGACGCACGGGGCTATGTTTGTCCGACAACATGCCTCTGTCAGCCACGGCCCTATACCCGGCAATGCCGCGGCGTGCACAAGCGTACTCACAACAGTGCAATAATCCGCGGAAGGAGATGATGCCTGTCGAAAGATCAGACTGCGTCCCTATACCGCGACAGCCTTGCAAATCGTGCGGTAGTGCTTCTCGGCCATTGGTACCCAGACTACTTCAATTTCCGGGGATGAAGGCGCATCGCTTAGGATAAAGCCGAAGCTAGATGGGCATTGCACTCTGGGCATGCCATCGCATTCGCACTCCGTCACCGTGCCCACTTCGTCTTGAATCGTTAGGCGTGGCATCAGATGAAGAACTTGTTGCCGCGCTGGGCGAGCCTGGCATAAGCCGAACCCTCAACCTGCTGAACTGGGACGGCAAGTATGGGCTTCTTGCCCTTGTCGCGAATGAGAAAAGAGCGCCCGTCACTGGCCCACTCTTGGCACCCAGAGCTCTTGCTTTGTATCCAAACACAAGCGTCCTGCGGCGGTTCCCCGCCGCCCAGCTCTGTTTCGTCGGTTCCACTTAGGCATGGGAGTCGAAAACTGATGTCTTGCGGTGGGACCGACAAAAGGATCGGATCCCAGATCTTTCGCAGTAGCAAGCATAGCGGGTTCCGCACGCATACGATTCTGCAATCGCAGCTCCTCCATCTTGGCACGAACCCGCTGAGTGGACAGGCAGACCGCAGCCAGCCAGAAACACCATGACTGGCACAGCGATTGGCAATAGGTTCAACTTATACGTCTTTATATTGTCGTCACCCGTTGAGTCCGCAACAAGTCCAGCAATCAATTGAGTGTAGCCCGACCGCGGCGTATTTCCACACGCGCGTGCAATCGTCCCAAGAAGTAACACGAGGTGGAAGTCGAGACCACTAGGTTGGACAGCGCAACGGCCGCTGCGACGGCGTCCTCTTCGGCGCGGCATAACGGCTTTGGTTTCACCTGCAAGCGCACCATGGCAGGCCGTATCAGGTCGACCATAGGCAAAACAAGCGCCGATTTCCTTTGCGACGCACAGGGCTATGTTTGTCTGACAACATGCCTCTGTCAGCCACGGCCCTATACCCGGCCAAGCCTGTTGCCGCCCACCCATCAAGTGGCTGCGGCCAAGACGGTCTTGCTCTTCTCCGGCGTGCACCTGGCCAGGATGACCTTCCACCCGTTTCTTGCCGCGCACGCATCAGCCAGGATGCTGTTCACCTCGACCGGGTCCACACGGCTTGCTTCTCGTCGTGGATACGACAGTGATACCGTTTGCAGCCGCTTCGGGACCAGCTACGCTTTCTTCTCCGCAAATTGACAGGAGAGGCGACATGCACAAAACGGATCGCCGCGTGTTCATCAAGGCTGGCCTCGCCATCGGCGCGGTCGGCGTGGTGGAGTCCACGGGAATTGGGCGCGCCCTCGCGGCTGCTACGGCCACGCCCGACATCGTCGCGGTCAAGGGCGCAGACGCCTTTGCCAGCACGATCAAGGCGCTGGAGGCGCTCGGCGGAATGAAGCCATTCGACGTCAAGGGCAACCGCGTGGGCCTGCTCATCAATGCCCCGCCGCACTGGAAGCTGGAGGGAAGCCACACCAGGATGGAGGTCGCACTCGCCGTCGCCAAGATGTGCCTCGAGGCCGGAGCCAAGGAAATCGTCACCCTGCCGGTGCTTGCGCCCAAGTTTTGGACCGGCTCGCCGCTCTGCGAGACTCACGCCAAGGTTATCAAGTCGATCAAGGAGTGCTCGGGAAAGACGGTGGAGCACGGGATCCCCGAGGCGTCCAACTCAAGTCGGGGAAGGTTCGGCCCGAGCTCTCGACGTGGACGTCCTAGTGAACATCCCCATCGCCAAGCACCATGTCGGAATCTGTTGAGTGGCAATCTCAAGAACATGATGGGGGCCTCGAGGACGAGAGCAACGCGTTCTTTCACACCGGCTCCGGCAAGACCGGATACGAGGATGTGGACTTCCTCTCACAGTGCATCGCCGACCTGAATACGCTGCGCAGGCAGAACCTGTGCGTCGTTGACGCCACTATCGTCCTCGGAACCAACGGCCCCGCAGGCCCCGGCCATCTGCTGAAGCCGCAGAAAATCGTGGCTGGCATAATCCGGTCGCCGTAGACGCGTACTGCGTGACCCTGCACAGCCGCAAGCCGCAAGAGGTGGTGATGCTCGCTAAGGCCGCCGCGGTTGGAATCGGGCGTGCCGACTTCCAGAAGCTCAACGTCCGGGAAATCGCAATCTGAAGAGGTGTCCGCAGCCGACCCTGCCTGGCTTCGACTGCCCTGGAATTCTGAACAATTCGGCACGGCTACCATCATCTCGTGGTTAGGTCTACTTCACCCCCCGCCACTTCGATCTGGTTGTCCCAGCCGTCGCTGACCTTGCGAACAGCCCGAGAGCGAGCCAAGGTGGCCGCATGAACCAATCCTACAGACAGATCAGATGGCTGGCGATCCTTGTGCTCACCGCAGGATCGATTGTCTGGCACACCGGGGCAGGTGCAGCCGAGGGACATGAAGAGACGATTGTTCTCATCCGCCACGGCGAGAAACCCGCAGGTGGTTTGGGGCAACTGAACTGCCAAGGACTGAACCGCTCTCTGGCGCTGCCCCGTGTCCTGATAGCCAAGTTCGGAAAACCAGCTTTCATTTTCGCGCCCAACCCGCAGCAAGAAGCCAACGAGAATGGCCAGCGCTACGACTACATCCGACCTTTGGCCACCATAGAACCACGGCGATTCAACTCGGCCTCCCCGTGAATACGCATTTCGGATTCCTGGACGTCAGGGAGGATGCAGAACGAGATGACCCAGACGAAGTACCAAGACGCGCTGGTCTTCGTCGCGTGGGAACATGAGCTGCTGGCCGACATGGTGAAAGGGTTGGTCGCACAAGGTGGCGGAGAGCCGACGGTGGTGCCAGCGTGGGGACATGACGACTACGATAGCATCTACATTGTGAAACTGGCGCGTATCAACGGTCGTCTGGTCGCCTCATTCACACGTGATCGGGAGGGATTGAACAACCAGAGCCTTGTGTGTCCCAAAGCCCCTTGACCGGCGCAGCCTGTGGCAGCCTCAGTCTCGTCCCATAGGACGTCGGCCACCTTCCCCGTCGCAGGAGTGTTGGTCCTCGCCCTGGCCATCGTGACCCTGCTGCCCGACCTCAGCTACGCGGCGACCAGCATCGCGACGGGGTCAGCAGACAATCACGCGATCCTCTCTTCGACGACCTCGCGAAGTCACGAGGCAAGTCAGTGCGCCGCGAATTCCTTCGACGACCTCGCATCGGGTACACAGGCAGGACTCCCAGGATATCGTGGCTGGCAGCCGCGACGCTTGTGATGGGGACAATCCTCAGTTTTCTCCGCCGACTGTTCATCGAGAAGCCGTGGGCCTTCCTCGCGTGGCCGGCAGTGGCGATGGTCGTGGGCACACGGCTGCACTTTTTCTTGGGCCAGTGGGCAAGCCGACTTGCCATCAGTTCCACGCACCTTGGGCGGACTTCTAGGAATAGTCACCGCACCCTTTGTCCACGGAAACGCCTCCCATCTGGCCGCCAATCTTCCACCCTTTGTGGTGTTGGGTGCCTTGGTGCTTTGCCACAACCATCGGCAGTTTCTCGCGACCGCGTCGTTTATCGCGCTCAGCTCTGGCGGTTTGCTCTGGGTGCTTGGCCGTTCGGCTGCGCACGTGGGCATGAGCGGCGTGATCTTCGGCTTGTTCGGGTATCTCATCGCTCTGGCTTACCTCACCCGAGGCATCACCGACGTGCTCATTGCCGGCGGTGTTCTGCTGCTCTACGGCTCCATGTTGGCCGGCATCAAGCCCGCCCGCGACGGCACCTCATGGGAGGGGCATCTCTTTGGTCTAGCCGCCGGCATCGCCACCGCGTGGTTAGAGCTGGGAGGATTCAAGTAGCGACTGCGCGTTTGCGCAAAAGGCAGACATCACGGGCGGGCATCTACCCTACCCCCCGGTACGCGTGACCCAGGTTCATGGGGCCGGCAGCAATTCGCAAGGGCATAGCTTACTTGGTAGCCGTCCATCATTAGATCTGTGGCATAGAAACAACCGCAACCGAAATGGCCATAAACGGGAATGACGGGCAGGCCGGACGTAGGCCGAAGCGATGGGCCTGGGTAGGCGTGAGGCTGCTGGTCTTTGCCCTCCTCGATATTACGACCGTGGACTGCTCCTTCACCTGGGTGACACGTCCTGTCCCTCGGGAAGAAGCGCCTCAATACACCGCACTTCCGCTATGCACGGATAGCTACTGGATGCCGGGGCTGGACACGGCAGCCGTGGCACTATTCAGCGCCGCGATCACCAATGTTTCTCTGAACACGTCATCGGGCACAATTCGGAGCTACACCCTGACGGCTGATAGCGCGTTGGTCCTCACAGCCCTCGCCAGCGCCATATATGGCTACTACTACGTAGCGGAGTGCAGGCAACAGGATCTGACAGTCCCGATTCCCCGACCATATTCTGCTCTGCAACCGCCGGATGGCGGGCATCTCGTGACCAGTTGGAGCAGCGGCCTGGCTCAAGGAGTGTCCCACGGGGTAGAGCCAGCGCCCGTGCAATAGACGGCCATCGTCGCGCTCGAAGTGAAGCACGAGAAGAACCAGAATGTGCATGACGCCGTGGCTCAGTTCGTCGGCCGCGACCACAAACACAGGATCTTCCAGCATCCTTTCCTATACCTGGCGGCTGATACCAGCGATGTGATGGCCGCGACCGACCCTCGTCAGACCGAGAACTTCCGTTGGCACAACACCGGGCTGACGAACGCCCCCCTGTCGCCGGACGAGTATCCGGTCCAGTTCCTCTACCGAGAGGTACTGTCGAAGCAGCAGCTGCTGGAGGTACTGTCCTTCTTCTTGGTGCGGGTTCCCAAGCGGGACGCGGAGGGGGACAAGCCGGAACGCCCCGCCTTCACGATCTTGCCGCGCTATCACCAAAGCCGCATGGTGCGGAAGCTAGCCGACGATGCCGTGTCGCATTTCGCTGCGTCCGGGGACATCGGGCGCAAGTACCTTATCGACCACTCGGCAGGCAGCGGTAAGACGCTCTCCATCTGCTGGCTGGCCGACCGCCTGCACAGCTCGTTCAAGCCGGGGACCGGGGACAAGCTGGTGGACGTTACCTTCATCCTGACCGACCGGAAGTCCCTTGATACGAATATCCGCGAGGATATTGAGAAGTTCGGGCACCTGAAGGAGGTGGTGGGTCTCGCCCACAAGGCCGAGGACCTGCCGCGCTTTCTCAAAGAGCGCAAGCCCATCATCGTCACGACCCAGCAGAAATTCGCCTGGGTGCTGGAGGAAATCGAGAAGAATCCCGACCTGAGGAGCTTGCGCGTGGCGTTCCTCATCGACGAGGCCCATCGGTCACAGGAGGGCCGGATGGGCGTTGCCATTCGTGTACCCTTCCGCAAGGCCGACGACCCAGACGCCGAGGATGCAGCGGATGACGGGCAGGACGAGGAGGAGAAGATCGCCAAGATCATCCACGAGCATGACCGCAACCAGCTTTTCGTGGCCTTCACTGCCACGCCCGCCCCGGCCACAGTCACCCTGTTCGGTACATCGTTCGACAGCTACACGGAGGCTGAGGCGATTGCCGAGGGCTACATTGTGGACGTGGCGGCCAGCATTATCTCCTACAAGACACTCTATCACCTGCATTGCCCTGTCGTCCCAAAGCCGGACCAAGAGAGGGTCTACCCAAAGGGCGTGGTGTCTAGGGCCCTGAAGAACGTCGCTTTTCAGGACGACGGTTCGATCCAGTACAAGGCGGAGGTGATGCTTCGCATCTTCGAGAAGGACGTGAAACCGCTCGTCGGTGGCCGCGCCAAAGCGACGCCGACGCCGGTCCAATTCATCAGCTCGATGATCTTGGCCCCTTCGGGATCGCCGTCTGGAACAAAGATGCGGATGGTGTAGGGCTCGCTCATGTGATGGTCCTATTTTCGAGGCTCGTCGTCCCTGCCGTCCCCACCTATCCGCCAGTCCGATTCCGGCGTCTGACGGGCAACGGCTAACCTCCTCACGCGGCTTCGCTTTTTCTGCAGACTGTGGTTGATCACCGTGATGGCCATGATGTCGAAGATGCCGCTGAGGTCGGTGTACTTCGGATCAGCCAGTTCCTCGTAGCGCCCTAGAGCGTTGTAGGCACCCTGAATCTCGCCGTTCAACTGAACCCGGTACGCCCCTTCGAGGTAGAGGATGTCTTCTCGGTGAGCGCGGACAGTGGTGCCGACAGTGGGAGTGACCGTTTTGGGCATCGGTATCGGGGTTGAACGCCACAGCCTCGAACCATGGTGCGACGTCATCGAGGCCGTCACGGACCTCAATTGCGTCGAGGACGGTGTGGCCGACGCGCTTTTCGCGGAGCGCACATGAAGAAGGAAGGGAAGCCGGACATGGCAAACAAGAAGAGCGTGATTCGGTGGATCGCGGTGATTGGCGAGGTCCTCTTTGTCGCGGGCAAGATTCTGCTACGCGCACTTGGGCACTGAACGTCGCCAATCAACAGTAGACGAGCCCCTCTTGGCCTCACCGCCGGGAGGGGCTTTGTCGTTTTCGAGAACAACAAACCAAGGAGCGGAAAATGAAGAGTGAAATCGTACAGATTCTGAAGCGCCCATTCGCACAGGAACTCATCAAGCACCGGCAGGGCCACGACGGCAAGCAGCTCGACTACGTGGCGGTCCAGCACTACGTGGACAGGCTGCACGAGGCATTCGACCATGACTGGTCGTTCGAGCTGACCCGCCGGGAGATCATCGGAGACCAAGTCCTGGTGGAAGTGAAACTCACTGCTGCCGGCCTCATCAAGACCGGCATCGGTGGCACAGCCATCACCCGTGGCGAGGACAACAAGACCGTCTTGTCGCTCGCCGACGACATCAAGATGGCCGAGGCGGACGCGCTGAAGCGTGCATGCCGGTTGCTCGGCATCGGGAGCGAGCTGTATGCCACCGAGCAAAACGACGGTAGCGGCGTCATTTCCAGCCCACCTCCCGCCAATGGGAACCACCACCAAGATGGTCCACATTCTCTCCCGCCGAGCCCGCTGCCACCTCGGGAAAGACTGACATCGGCGCAGTTGAACGCCATCAAGGCAATTGCACGCAAGCAGAACCTGGACCCAGCCGACGTGCGCCGTCAGATAAAAAGAGACTACGGCGTCGAATTGGAGTATTTGAACCGTCGCCAAGCGTCCGAAGTCATCACAGGCCTCGACGCAAACAAGCCCACCAACGGAAACGGCACTGGCGGCAACCACGCATGGGCGGGGTAGAGGCATGGCAAACCTGAGCGAAATGCGAGAGGGCCTGCACGTCTCGGTCAGCCAGGTGAAGACCTACCTGCGCTGCCCGAGGCAGTACCAGATGCGATATGTCGTCGGCGCTGAGCCCGAGTTCGTTCCACGCAACCTGGTGTTGGGGAGCGCTGTGCACGAGGGACTGGCTGCGTACTACAGGTCCGTGATGGAGACGTCGGAATCGCCGGAGCAGGACGTCGGCCTAGCAGCGCTCCACGCATCGCTGGAGGCGGCCAAAAAGAACCGTGTGCCGCTCGAAAAGGGTGGGGAAGATTCGGAGGCCGTGGGCACGGGGTTGCTCAGGACGTTCTACGAGGCGGTCTACCAGGAGCCACCGGTCGTCGTCGGTGTCGAGGTGCCGTTCGCCATTGAGCTGCATGACCCAGTCACAGGCGAGGTTCTGGAAGAGAAGCTGGTGGGCGCGTTGGACTTGGTCGTCCGTGAAAGCGAGAGGCACGTCGTCGTCGAGCACAAGAGCGCGGCCAAGAAGTGGAGCCAAGATCAAATCAAACACGACGTCCAGTTGTCGGCATACAAGCTGGTCGGCGGGAAGATCGGACTGGGCGACGTGGGGCTGCGCCTGCAGGTGCTGACCAAGACCAAGAAGCCGGCGATGATCGTGGAGGACACCGAGCGCGGGGACAAGGACATTCGGGATTTCATGGCGACCGTCGTTGGGGTGCTACGTGCTGTTGATGCAGGGGTGTTCTTCCCGATTCGCAACGGCATGTGCGGCGGATGCGCATTCCAGCGCCGGTGTGCGAGTATCTGATCTAATGATGGAGGCGTTCGTGCCTCCGGGTTCAAGCTGCGCTGGCGGCTTGAATTTTAGCCCCCAAATTTTTCAGCCGCCGACCCCACCCCGGGTAGTCACGACCCAGGATCATGGGGCAGGCGGCATTTTGTGTGCCGATAGCTAACTCGGTTCACGGCCCTCAATTTCTTGCACCAGATGGCCCTGCACTCCACCGCGCCGGTCCTCGACCCGACTGCACCCGATGCGGCCCGGCAAGGTTCTCCATCGCTCAAAAAAGCCGCTCCGAAAGAACTATGGTCCTGTGTTACGCTCGCGCTTTACCTCGGGAGGCGTGACATGAAGCGAGTAACCATCAGCCTGGCATTGGCTATGACTTTCTGTGCCCGCAGCCCGGGCACATCCAGGGACGGGAGTTCCGCTGGGCAGGATGGTGGTGGTGCGGCGCCCACTGAGGAAGTCTGCGGCAACGGAGTCGTTGAGGCAGGCGAGGACTGCGACGACGGGAATACCAACTCGGGCGACGGTTGTTCGTCCACGTGCAACTCCGAATCTGGTTGGAACTGCGCCACACCGGACGGAGGCAACTCGACCTGCACACCCATCTGCGGGGATGGAGTGCTCGCCGGCGGCGAAGTTTGCGACGATGGTAACACGGCAGCGGGCGATGGCTGCTCGCCCGATTGCCAAGTCGAGACCGGCTGGGAGTGTCACGGCGTCCCGAGTGTGTGCACCGCGCTTCCGGCGCGCGTGCGCACAACGCCATCGCTCGGGGCGCCCATTACCGGCCTGCCCAATACCGAGTGGAGCTACGTGGAGTTCCCGAATTCCACCTGCGGCGACGGCACTCCGGCGGGGCTGCTCATCTCGTCTGGGTCCCAGGATCTACTCTTCTTCATGGAGGGCGGCTGGTTCTGCGCGAGCTACGCCGATTGCGTCTCGGCAATGAACGCGGTCTATCTCCCGCCGCAGCCTCGCAGCCCGCTCGGTTCCTTGAATGTGTCGCAACGACCGTCGTTCCTCGACTACATGAACGACGTGAGCAACTGGAATGGAACCATATTCTCGCGGAGTGACCCGGACAACGCCTTCAAGGACTTTACGTTCCTATACGCGATGGCCTGCACGGGCGACCTGCACGGCGGGGACGCCGTGGTGACATACACATCGGGCTCGCAGAGCTTGACCGTCAACCACAAAGGTCACGCTAATATCGTTGCCTTTCTCGAGCGGGTCGCCGCAACGTGGCCGGCTCCGTCCCGATTGGTTGTGTCAGGGGCATCTGCCGGTGGATTTGGCACGCTCTTCAACTACGACACGTTCAGGCTGTTCTGGCCGAGCCAGAAAATGTACCTGCTCGATGACTCGGGCCCGGCGCTGGTTGGCGCCGATGTCTTGGGTAACGCCTGGACCCAGTGGAACATGCAATCAGTTCTCGCCGATATCTGTCCTGGCTGCGAAAGCGACCTGTCCGCCATCCATGCCGCGCTCTTCCGGTGGTACCCGAATGATCGGAAGTCCTTGCTCAGCCATGTGACAGACCCTGTAGCTGAAGCAAACCTGTATGGTTCTAGCGACGCTGCGTTTTCGGCGGCGCTGCGCAGCACCGCCTCGACGGTACTCGAACCCAACCGCTGGAAGTGGTTCTACAGCGGGTCCGGTCATACTTTCATCGCGGCTGTCCCCGGCCTCCAATCTCGTAGCGCCGGGGAGATGACAACGGTCGTTTCGGCTGGCGTTCCCCTCAAGGCATTCCTCCAGGCACAGGTCGACGATGACCCGTCCTGGAGTTCGGTAACGCCTCCGTAGGCCGGGCCTCTACGGCGCAGGCATCGTCTTGCTGGTGGCCGTCCTCGTGCACGGCAAAGTAGTGAGCGGCTCCCGTCGATGGTTCGACCTCGGGGCCTTTCACCTGTAGCCGTCCGAATTGATGAAAGTGCTGACCATCACCGCACTCGCCAAGTACATCCACGACTGGGTATAGGGATAGTTTGGGCGTGTAGCACGAACTTCGATCTTCTCGCCGCGACTCATTGACTGCTCCAGGCAGCCGAAGACTAGGTCGACAAGCAGCTCCGCACGCGCCCAAGGGAACTTGAGCTTGTCGGCGATGACGGCGATGAGATCTGCTTTGGTCATGGATACGGTTTGGCTTTCACACTTTTCCGCGACGTCCACATCTCTTGCCATTCCCGGCCCCATCGAAGCCAGGTCTTGCCAGTTGTCCCAGGTGTGCCCGGTCATCGTGGGCGGGACCGGCCACACCACGACCTGCAGCGCACCGAATTATGGACAAGTTGTCCAGAAATCCCGCGTCACCTGCGCTCTGGATCAAGTAGACCCGCATCTTTTCCGCCGCCGACGATGGACCACCGGTGCTGCTGGGGCACCAAGCGAGCAACTGTCCCGACGTTGAGACAGTTCACCACCCCGAGCTGTTCCGGGTGGGCCTGACCACCTGGAGCAGGTGGCTGAAGAGACTGGACCCTCTTCCCGGCCGCCGACCTACCTGGACCTGACCCGATTTGGTGGACACCCCCGCTCAGGAAAATGGGCGTAGAAAGGTGACCAAATGTTGGATCATAGAAAGAAGCGAACCAGTTCTGGCATCATGTCTTCGTCCAGCCCACTTTCCGATCCTGCACCCTGGACGCTCGTCGCATCCGACTACGCCGCAGAGGTCGCGCCTGTGTTTGCCTGGTTTGCCCGGCAGGCGATCGATCTCGCGCGCCTGCACCCTGGTGCGCGTGTGCTTGACGTGGCGGCCGGGCCCGGAACGCTGTCATTCTTGGCGGCGCGGGGCGGGGCGCGCGTGACGGCGATCGATTTTTCGCCTGCGATGATTGAGAAACTGCGGGAACGTGCATCCGCTGAGTCGGTGGCGGTCGAATCGCAGGTGGGAGACGGGCAGGCGTTACCCTTCGCGGATGCATCGTTCGAGGGTGCGTTCTCGATGTTCGGCCTCATGTTCTTTCCCGATCGACCCCTCGGGTTTCGTGAGCTCTTGCGCGTGCTCGTGCCGGGCGGCGTGGCGGTCGTGTCGAGCTGGGCCTCCGAGGACGGCGACACCTGGCGCAACGTGATCTGGAGCGCGGTTCGCGAGCACATGCCGAACTTGCCGCTCGGCGGTTCAGCACCACCATTGGGCAACGTCGACGACTGCCGTGGCGAGATGAGGGCAGCGGGATTTGACAACGTTGAGGTACACGAAGTCGTGCACGCCCTGCCGGCGATGACCACCCGGCAAGGGTGGGAATGGATGGTGCGCGCAACCGCCCCGATCGCCCTCTTACGCCAGAAACTCGGACCGACACAATGGGCCGCCTTCGACACGTGCGTTCTGGCCAAGCTGATCGAGGCCTTCGGCGAGGAAGAACAAAGTATGCAGCGCAAGGCGAACCTGTCGCTCGGCCACAAGCGAACGTAGTCCGAGGAGCGCAGCCCAGTGCTGGGTATAGGGATAGTTTGGGTGTGTAGGTGAATGTGGTTCACGGAATGTCTGTCATCAGCCATTTCACGGATGCGATTCGGTGAAGGGAAAAGGGCGCTTGAACGGATTATGCTCAGAAGTAAGCACCATCTCCTCTCATAGAACTCTGGAGGGAAACCATGAGCAAACTGACTGTTTCAGCAATGGTCTCGCTGGACGGCGTGATGCAGGCGCCGGGCGCGCCCAAAGAGGACACTACCGGCGGGTTTAAATACGGGGGATGGACCTCCCCCTATGCCAACGACGAAGGTCTCAAGAACGTCGTCGAATGGCTCTCCCAAGCGGGCGGCTTTCTGCTGGGCCGCAAAACCTACCAGATCTTCGCCGGCTACTGGCCCAAGGTAACGGATCCCAACAACCCTATTGCCGGCCCCCTCAACAATCTGCCCAAGTACGTCGCCTCCAAAACCCTGAAAAGAGTTGAGTGGAACAATTCAAAGCTCCTCAAGGGCAACATTGTGCCTGCCATCAAGAAACTGAAAGCGGCGGAAGGCAAAGATCTGCAGGTGCACGGCAGCAGCGGCCTTCTGCAGACCCTCCTCAAAGCCCAATTGATCGACGAATTTCGCATCGTGACCTTCCCGGTGGTCCTGGGCAAGGGCAAGCGCCTCTTCGGCAGCGGCACGGTGCCCGGCGCCATGGAACTGGTCGACACCAAGCGCACATCGACGGGCGTGGTCATCCAGGTCTACCGGCCGGCGGGCGCGGTGAAGACGGGGACTGTCGGGGAAGCAAAAGAATGAGCGTATGCCTACCTGCGCTATCGCTCGGCTTCCGCGATCAGGAATCTCATCGCCGCCGGTCGCCTCCTGCCCGCAGGACGCCGGGGCCGCACGTACCTCTTTCGCACCGAGGACCTGGACGCTATGATTTCGAGTCATGGCGCTTCTGTGGCCCGGACAGGAGCAGAGCATGTCCAAGACCCGATATCCGGGAGTCGAAGCACTATCCGACGGCCGCAAGCGCGTCCGGCTGCGCGTCGTCGATCCACGAACGGGCCGGACCAAGGAGGTGGACCGAATCGTCACGGGGACGGTGGAGGAGGCGGTGAAGATGCAACAGGAGTGGAGGGAGGAAATCCGCGACGCCGATCACATCGCGAAGGAAGTTCCGAGGCTGCGCGTCTACGTGGAATCGTGGCTGAGGTCCAAGGCTCTCGGGCTCAAGACCTCAACCGCGGCGACATACGCTGATCTTCTGGGACACCACGTGCTGCCCCATCTTGGGGATTTCTACATCGACAAGATCAGCGACGCGGACGTGAGAAAGTGGCAGGCCAAGCTGGCAGGAGACCGAGCGGGGGCGACTGTAAACGGGGCGGTGGTCATGCTCCGGATGGTTCTGGCAGACGCAGTGGTGGAGTATCGGTTGTCTCGCAACCCGGCAGAACGGGTGCGACGACTACCGATGCGCACGTTCACGGATGAGGAACCCAACCTGCTGACGGCGGAGGAGTTGGGGCGGGTGATGGCGGGTTTTCGGGAACATGAGCCGGAGCACTACCCCTTGGCCATAACCCTGGCCCTCACGGGCCTTCGCTATGGCGAGGCGACCGCGCTGCGGTGGACTGACCTGGATGAGAAAGCCGGGCTCATCCGTATCGTGCGGGCGCAGTGGTCCGGGGTGGTGAGCACGACCAAGACAGGGACGGTTCGCTCGGTGCCGCTGGTGCCGGAGTTGGCGGAGGTGCTGAATCACCACCGCGCCAAGATCGTGGCGGAACATGGACAGGCAGCGGCTCCCGCTTGGGTGTTTCCATCCCCCGGCGGCGGACTCCTTCGGAGGTCAGTGCTGAGGTGGCCCATGGCGCGGGTGCTGAAGGCGGTGGGCATCTCAAAGCGGGTGAGCGTTCACGGACTGCGCCGCACGTTCAACAACCTGTCCAGGCAGGTTGGCCGGCGACATCGTCACACGCAGCATCACGGGCCATGTCACCGAGGCCATGACCGAGCACTACTCGCACGTGGGCCGGGAGGAGAAGCTCCGGGCTGCCAGCGACATCGTGCGGTTGGTGCCTGGCCTGGCCGCCTCCCCTGCCCCACCTCCAAGTGGGGGATCGAGTGGGGGATCAACGGAAGCCGCCGCCTGCCCCTCCACGCCCGCCGCCTCTAACCTATTGAATTAACTGGGTGCGGTCGGGGAGATTTGAACTCCCACAGCATTTCTACCACCAGAACCTGAATCTGGCGCGTCTACCAGTTCCGCCACGACCGCGAAGAAGTAGGAACTTAGTGGACGAGACAGCCCAGGTCAAGGTGTCGCCTCGTCTCGGGCGGTCAGGTCTTTCCGCTCGGGCTTCCCGCGCCCCCGCGCGCGGCTCGCAAGCGAGCGACCTCCTTCTCAAGTGTACGCAGGGCGACCTGCTGCTTCTCGATCTCGCGAGCAGCCTCCGCGGCCTGCCGCGTGGCCGCCGCCAGATTCCGTCTCACGTCATCGCGTTCCAGGGCGATCAGCTCGCGCGCAGCCGCGTCGTCGCTAATCTGGCGCAAAAAGCGTTCGACGTCCTTGCGCAAGGCCGCGTCGGTGCGCTCCAACTTATCGGCGCGGTCCTGCAGGGTCATGGCTGCCTCGCGTGCGCCATCGCGCTCGCGAGTCAACTCTGCCGAGCGCCCTTCGAGCCGCGCAACCTCGCCCTGCCAAGCAGCCAACTCCCCCGCCGAGACCACGGCCTCGCCCGCTTCGCCAGACGCGCCCGCTCCCGTCGGCACGAGGAGGCTCTCGGCCAGGCTCCACGGGCGCTCCGCGCAGTCGGCGCACAAGGCAATGAAGTGGCTGGAGGCGCCGGACAGCCGGGTCAAAGACTCGTTGACTGCCAGATCTTCCGTGCCTGGAACATGGAACGAAACGCCGCCGAACTGCGTCTCCTCGACGATGTCCACAGTCGCGAAATACCCAAGCAAGAGATCCGCACAGGCGGTGCGCATGCCTGCGCCTACCCGCGCGCGATCACGAAAGGCTGCAGTCGGCAAGCGCAACACGCAGAACCCACCTGGGCACAGGGCTCGCCGGATCTCGGCCAGCCACACACCGCGATCTTCGTCCGACCCGACCGCAGACAGGCCGCACATCACGATGTCAATTCCCGCGTCCGGCGCCGGCAGCGATGGCCTGTCTGGTACGAACGAAGTCACTTCAGCAGCGCCGGCGCGTCGCAGGCATTCCACGCCCGGTCCGCCCACTCGGGTGGTGATGTCGAGCACCTTCTTGCCCGAGACCATCGGCTCGACCAGCAAGTAGACCGGCACCGGCAGCGGCTCCACGGCCGGCAAGGGAAGACGTCCGTCAGGACTGTCGCCGGCTGGAGAAGCAGGGGAAGAGCCCACGGCGGTCATGCGTGTTTCAGTTTCGCTTCCTGGCTCGAATAACACAAGACAGGACGCATGCGCCCCGCGCCAGCACGCGTGATTCGTGCGATAGTGAGCGGATATGCGAAAGAAGCTCGGCCGAATCTTGCCGTGGGCCGTCACCGTCGGTCTGCTCTTCTACGTTTTCCGCATGATCTCGTTCAGGGAGATGGGGAAGGCGATCGTCCAGGCCCCGTACTGGACCGTCCCTGCATTCGTTGTGCTGGTCTTTGGCGTGTACCTGGGCGATTGCTTCGCCATCTGGAAGACTTTCGGCTGGTTCGTGGCCCGGCTCTCCTTTCGTGAAGTCCTGGTGGTTCGCGGGGCCACTTATCTTCTCGCTCTGGTCAACTATACGGTGGGCCAGGGGGCCATCGTTTACTTCGTGAACCGATCAAGGGGAGTCCCCCTGCTGCGCGGGACGGCGGCGGTGCTGCTAATCATGGGCACCAACATTCTTCTGCTGCTTATCTTCGCAACCATCGGGCTGGTGATTGCCCCGGACATGCCGGCCGTCCTGCGCAAGATTGTGTTTGCCGCGTACGGTGCGCTGGCCATCTATTCTGTTCTGCTCCTGCTCAGGCCGCGCTGGCTCACATCACGACCCATCTTCGATGTTCTGTTTGCCGCGGGCGTGTCCGGACACCTCAAGACCGTGCTCGTGCGGGTTCCCCATCTTGGGATTCTCATGATGTTCACCTACACGTCGCTGCGTGCCTTTGGCGTCGAGGTGCCGGTGTCGCACGCGATCTTGTATCTGCCCATGATCTACTTCATTGGCGTGCTGCCTATCGCCGTCATGGGACTGGGAACCACGCAGTTCATGATGATTCTCCTGCTCTCCCGCTACGTGCCCGGCGCCGCCCAGGACCCGTCCAAGGCCGTGGCCGCCATCACTGCCGCCAGCCTGGGCGGGCAAGCGGTGGCCCTTGCAATCCAGGCCACGCTCGGCGTCTTCTGCATGCGCAACCAACTCGCCCGCAATTTGAGACAACCTGCATCAACGGCGTAGCGAAGCCATGGCCACAAAGTACAAGAAGCCCCGCTCGATCAACGCCGTCTCGATCGGCCTTCTTCTGTTCCTCGGCATCGCGGTCTACGTGGCCATCTACACCTGGCCCGTCTACTCGCTCTCGTCACGCACCAAGGGCGTGCTGCTCGACTCGATCCCGATGCTCTATCGAGCCAATTTGCGGTCGGCGGACGTTGCCTCGGTCATGATCAACGACCTGAAGAAATCGGTGCCCAAGCTCTTGCGCAAGGAAGGCGTGAAGGACCCAAACCTGGAGGTCATCTTCAACCGCAGCAAGACCGAGGTATCGATCGAGGCACACTTCGTGGCCACGGCCTTCTTCCCCGTCATCAACAAGTCCGTCGACTTTCACCTCTCGCCGCGAGCGGTGACAGACGCCGCCCGTATCAAATGGTGACGTGATACAATCGGTCGCCTTCAGGGCAGCGCATGGCAAAGCTGATCGTTCAAGCAAGCAACGCACGACGTGAATACGAGTTGGGCGCGATGACCACCATCGGGCGCCATCCGCACAACATCATCCAGATCCTCGACCGCATCGTTTCCAAGGAACACGCACAGGTCATCCGCCAGCCTGACGGCCACTTCCTCTACCGCGACCTCGGCAGCCTGAACGGCTCCTTTTTCAAGAACGAGCGCGTGGGTGAACACATCCTCGCCGAAGGCGACGAGATCGTGCTTGGGGGTACCCAGCTCATTTTCCAGGAACAATCCAGCCAGGCCTCACAGGCCGCACAGCGGGTCAGCATCCAGCAGGCCGCGTTGGCCGTCCACCAAAAGGTCCAGGCGGTGAGCGCAGCCGAGTTCCTGCCCGAGCGCCAGATTGCCGATCAGGAAACCCTTCGCCGCGACTACGAGAAACTGCGTCTGGCCTACGAGTTGGGCCGCTCCATCGGACTCGAGGTCGACATCGACCTCTTACTCGAAAAGATCATCATGAAGGCGTTCGATCTGATCCCGGCCGATCGCGGGGTCATCCTTCTGATGGAAGACGGCGTTCCCCAGCCCCGCGTGGCCAAGGCGCGGGACGGGCGCACCGAGCAGATCGTTCTCTCCCGCTCCATTCTGAACGAGGTGGTCCAGCAGAAGGCGGCCGTGCTGTCCTCGGACGCCAGCATGGACAGCCGGTTTCAAGGCGCGCGTTCCATCATCATGCAGGGCATTCGTTCGACCATGACGGTGCCGCTCATCCATCATGATGAGCTGCTGGGCATCATGCACCTGGATTCCATGGTGGCGACCAACGCCTTCGGCGAGAAGGATCTGCAGATCTTCGCCGGCGTGGGCAATCAGGCCGCCGCCGCCATCCACAACTCCATGCTGGCGCGCAAGATCGAGCAGGAGGCCAAGACCCGCGCCCAGTTCCAGCGTTTGCTCTCACCCAACCTGGTCGAACAGGTGGTGGCCGGCAAGCTGCAACTGGAAAAGGGCGGCGCCCTGTCGGAAGTGACGCTGCTTTTCTCGGACATTCGCGGTTTCACCGCCATGAGCGAGAAGCGCCAGCCGCCCGAAATCGTGCGCATGCTCAACGAGTATTTCGAGCTGATGGTGGACGTCGTCTTCAATCACGAGGGAACCCTGGACAAGTTCGTGGGCGACGAGATCATCGCGCTGTTCGGGGCACCGGTGGCCATTCCCAACGCCGAGAGAAAGGCGGTCGAGTGTGCGCTCGACATGATGCAGGTGCTGTCTGAATTCAATCGCACCCGCGCCTCCGAAGGTCAGGAGCAGATTCGCATCGGAATCGGTATCAACACTGGCACGGTGGTTACGGGTGCCATCGGCAGCTCGCGCGCGCTCCAATACACGGCCATCGGAGACCCGGTCAACACGGCCTCGCGCCTGTGCAGCCTGGCCAAGCCAGGAGAGGTGCTGGTGTCCGAGGCAACGTTTGGCAAGGTCGGGAGCGTCGTGTCCGCCACCGCCCTGCCCCCGGTGCGCGTGAAGGGTAAGGCCGAACCCCTGCGCGTGTGGAACATCACCGGTCTGCGTTCGCCTGGCTGGCAGGGCGAATCGACCAAGCCATTTTGATTCCAACCCGCAACCCAAGCGGGTTGGCCGGCATCTCAATGACGGGCTAAACTTGGCCAATAGGAGTTTTCCAATGCCTGCTGCCACAGAGAAGACCGCAGAAGCATCTAGTGAAGCGCCGGCAACGCCGGTTACGCTGACCGCGCGAGCTGCGGAGAAGGTCAAAGAGATCCGCGTCGAAGAGAAGATCCAGGATGGTTATGCGCTGCGACTGAAGGTGTTGGGGGGCGGTTGTTCGGGATTCGCCTACGATCTGTACTTCGACCAACCGCAGGACATCGACCAAGCCTTCGAATCAAACGGCGTGAAGATGCTGTGCGACCAGATGAGCCTGATGTACTTGATGGGCACATCGATCGATTTCGTCGAGAGCCTGCAAGGCTCAGGCTTCAAGTTCACCAACCCGAACGTGAAGTCTACTTGCGGCTGCGGCAGTTCCTTCTCGGTCTAGTCTGTTGAAGGGAGGGCCGCTGCCCTCCCCTCGTCCGCGAAGTAAATTCGCGGACTTCACCCCACCTGCGGCCGAGCCCTTGGCTCGGCTACTGAAAACCCGTCCCATTTTATAAACAGGTCTTCAGCGCACGGTCACGCCGTCTTCTTCTTTCAGACGGTCGATCTTGGTGAGGCACTGGTCCCGAATCGTGCTGCGCATGGCAGGGCTCGGGTCCTGCACGGATTCGCGGAACACACCCTCATAGCTGGCGCACTTGCCCGGGTCGACCGCATGGTGGCAGTAATGATCGCGCACACGCTCGCAGGGATTGCGTGAGGCGACGGCCATCGTGATGGCCAGCCAGCACACGCCCGCCCCAGCCGCGAAGATGAGCACGCTCATCAGCCATCTTCGGTGCCGGCGATACCGGTAGGGATCGATCTCGGCAGCCTCGCGGCGGATCTGCTCAAGTTCCTCGGGCGTTTCGTCCATCGCGGATGGATTAGACCCTTTCCACTCTGCGTCCGCAAGCCACGTCTCCGTTATGCTAGATCCCTGCCATGGCACGATCCAAGCCAGCCCCCCGATCCGCGCGCAGGAGGACGGGAAGCTCCCCGCCCTGGCCGCCCGAGCGAAAACGCGTGACAGCCATTCTGCGCGGTCTCGATCGTCTATATCCCGAGGCTGACTGCGAGCTGCATCGGGACAACCCCTTCCAGCTCTTGGCCGCGACCATCCTTTCGGCCCAATGCACGGACGAGCGCGTGAACCAGGTTACCCCGCGCCTCTTCGCGCAGTTCCCCTCGGCCGCGGCCATGGCCTTGGCGGCGGCGCCGGTTCTTGAGGATCTGATTCATTCCACGGGCTTCTTCCGCAACAAAGCTAAGAACCTCATCGGAGCCTCGCGCGCCATCGTAGAACGTCACGGCGGCCAGGTCCCGCACACCATGGCCGAGCTGTGCGAGTTGCCGGGCGTGGCCCGCAAGACCGCCAACGTGGTGCTGGGCACGGCCTTCGGTCTAGCCGAGGGCATCGTGGTGGACACACACGTCCAGCGCCTGGCCCAACGCCTGGCGCTCACGCGTTCTTCGACGCCCGAGAAGATCGAGCAGGATCTGATGACGATCATCCCGCGCGAATGGTGGATCCAGTTTTCCCATCATGTGATCTGGCACGGCCGCCGCTGCTGCTTCGCGCGCCGGCCCGACTGTGAACACTGCCCCCTCGTTCCTCACTGCCCCAGCGCCTTCCAGGGATCGCAATAACAGCGAAGGTCTCAGGGAGAAACCGGCTTGCTAATCGAGCAACCGGTCTGGCTGTCGCGGCTCGCGCGGTCGCGCACGTCTTTGCTGATCCGCATGGCACAGAAATCCGGTCCACACATGGAACAGAAGTGCGCCTGCTTGGCATCTTCAGCCGGCAAGGTCTCGTCGTGGAAGGCGCGCGCCGTGCTCGGGTCGAGCGCCAGGGCGAACTGATCGGGCCAACGAAAGTCGAAGCGCGCCCGGGCCATGGCATCGTCGCGCGCGCGGGCGCCCGGGTGGCCCTTGGCCAGATCGGCCGCGTGGGCCGCGATCTTGTATGCAATCACCCCGGCCTTCACGTCGTCGCGGTTGGGCAGCCCCAGGTGTTCCTTGGGGGTCACGTAGCACAGCATGGCCGTGCCGTACCAGCCGATCAGGGTCGCGCCGATGGCCGAGGTGATGTGGTCGTATCCAGGAGCAACATCGGTGACCACAGGACCCAAAGTGTAAAACGGTGCCCCGTGGCAGGCGACCAACTGCCGTTCCATGTTCTCCTTGATTCGATGGACCGGCACGTGACCCGGGCCCTCGATCATCACCTGCACGTCGTGCTGCCACGCGATCTTGGTCAGCTCGCCTAGGGTTTCCAGTTCCGAGAACTGCGCCTGGTCGTTGGAGTCGGCCAGGCAACCAGGCCGCAGCCCATCCCCCAGCGAGAAAGCGATGTCGTATTTCTTGGCCACTTCGCAGATTCGTTCGAACTCCGTGTAGAGAAAATTCTCCTTGCGGTGGTGCTGGCACCAGGTCGCCATGATGGAACCGCCGCGCGACACGATTCCGGCCACACGTCGGGCCGTGAGCGGCACGTGCCGCAACAACAAGCCGGCGTGGATGGTGAAGTAGTCCACGCCCTGCTCGGCCTGCTCGATGATGGTGTCGAGAAACACGTCGATGGACAGGTTCTCGATCCTGCCCCCGACTTTTTCCAGGCACTGGTAGATGGGCACGGTGCCGATGGGCACCGCCGCATTGCGGACGATCCGTTCGCGCGTCTCGTGGATGTCAGAGCCGGTGGAAAGATCCATCACCGCATCCGCACCCCAGCGGGTTGCCCAGTGCAGCTTTTCCACTTCTTCTGCAACAGATGACGACAGGGCCGAATTGCCGATGTTGGCGTTGATCTTCACCAGGAAGTTGCGGCCGATGGCCATGGGTTCAAGTTCTGGGTGACGAATGTTGGCGGGAATGATGGCGCGACCAGCAGCGATCTCGTCGCGCACAAAGGCGGGCGCCAGATCCTCGCGCAAAGCCACGAAACGCATCTCTTCGGTGATCTCACCCTGGCGGGCACAATGCATCTGGGAGAAGTTTTTGTCGCCGCGGCCAACGCGCCGGGCGGTCCAGGTCGCGCGCAACTGCGGCAGTCCCTGGCGCGAATCGTGACCCTGCGGCCCGGTGGTGTCGTAAACGCGCACCGGGGGCTGCCCGCCGGACAGTGTGATCTCGCGCATGGGCACGCGCAGGCCGTCTGCCTCCACGTACACCTTGCGCGATGACGGCAGATCTTCTGCCAAAGGGGAAAGCCCGCGCTCGCTGCTGCTCAAAGTGTCTCCTTCCTACGCCGGAATTACCCGGATCAGGTTCAAGGGGTCGCGCCACCAACGGCGCCTCTCAGCCTGAAGGCTCCCCCGTGGCGCGTGTTCTACGGGGTGCGCAGGACGGATGCAAACCGGTAGTGGCTACAACTTGTCGGAAGATTCGCGATCTCGGGATAGGCCGCCTCGTGGCTCGCGGGCCGCGAGGGCGTGGGGGTGAGCGAGTTCGTGGGCGCTACGCGGGAGACGGAAAGCGGGCCACGGGACGCTCACGCAAGTCGCCCGCAAAGCCCGCTGCACGCCAGGTCGCTCACGCGACCGCTACCGCGCACCCTGGCCGACCAACGCGAGCCCGGACCGTTGTCAAAACCCGCGGGTGCTGGCCAGCGTGACGAGGTACAGCGCCAGATCAACCGGGTCGCAAGACGTCAGCGGCAGGCCGCTCACGAACCCCGGCTTTGTCGCCCGATCGTCTACCGGCGCATCAGGTGCCAGGGCGCGCAGGCGCGCCAGAGTTCGTTCCAAGTTGGCGTGGCTGGCCGGCTGCTTTTCGGCGCCGAGAAAGCGATAGTCGACCCGTCGTTCGTAGATGATCGCGTCGGGCTGCCCGTCGTTTCGTTGCAGCAGCAGGAAAGGTTCGCGAGTTTCCTCGGTTCGGACCGACTTCTTCTGGACCTTGCTGGTCAGCATGAGGCCGCCAGTGAGCACAGCCTTGCCCATGTCCAGGCGGCGCTCATTGGTCGTGACCGTCTCGCTGCTTGTGGTGATGCGCACACCACGCTGAATAAACGACACAGCGGCTGGGATGCACGGGTGGCGGCTGTATTGTCCGTCCAGGAACGCGAGCGCGCCTGCCTCCACCTCGATCCCGCGCACCAGCAGCCGATCGTCGTCGCCTGGCGCGGCCGCTGGATCACATGAGAAAGCCGCAAACCCGAGCGACTCGAACCCATTCACCAGGGATCCGATCTGATCGACGGGGGCTGCTGACAGAAGTACGCGCGGCAGCGTGCCGGCTAGCCGGCGCGAGAAATCAGCAGGCGCAAGACCAGCGAGCCGTGCGCCTTGGGTCTGCGCCGACGGATCCTTTGGAGCGTTTGCGATGACTAGGAGCATGGCGGGCCCGCCTTTACGCTGTGAAATAGATGATGGTCCACTTGATAATGCGCCAGGACGAGGCGGACCAAAAGAAAACTGTGAAATTGGCAGACGATGTGAGCCGTCAGGCATCCCAAATACGACTGCTACACTAAAACGACTGGAATGGTTGAGATCCGATGGCTACATTAAGGAGAACGCATTTGAGCGTGGCAAACGAGCTGGCTTTTCGGCGCGATTCGTCCCTTGTGACGCATTTGGCTGATATTGGAGGAAACATGAGAAAGACGCAGACGTGGATTCTGGCAGTGTTGGTTGCCTCGGCAGGCTATGCCGCAGGCTGCTCGTCGGATGGCTCGGGCCCGGTTCCTTACGGCGCGCTGAGTGGGTCAGGCGGCGCGCAGGCCGCGGGAAACACGACCACGACACAGGGAATGGCAGGCTCCAACGGCTCGGCGGGATCCAATGAGGGCGGGACGCCGAGCGCGGGCGGGACGACGAGTGGGGCGGGAACCACGAGCGCGGCGGGGACGACTAGCGCGGCAGGGACGACCGGCGCGGCTGTAACGACCGGCGCGGCGGGGACGACGAGCGCGGCGGGAACCACGAGCGCTGGCGGAACGACGAGCGCGGGCGGCACCAGCTCCACCGGAACCACGGGCGCGGCTGGAGTGCGTGCTGGCGGAACGACGGGCGGTGGGGGAACCACGAGTGGGGCAGGCTCGACCAGCGTGGGTGGCACTACGGGAGCCGCCGGCAGCACGAGTGCTGGCGGAACAAGCGGTTTGGCCGGCAGCACCAGCGTGGCAGGCAGCACGGCCTCAGGTGGCAGCACGCGCACTGGTGGCAGAACTGCTACCGGGGGCAGCACGAGCGCGGGCGGCACAGGCAGTAGCGCTGGCGCAGGGGGAAGCCAAGGCGTGGGTGGCAGCACCGCGACCGGCGGCACCACTGCTACGACTGGCACGTCTTCGTACTGGCCCGACGCTTACCAGGCCACTCAGGGTGATAGCGGGATGAATCCGGGGCTGAACTGCCTGAGTTCCTGCCACAACCACGGCTTCGCGTTTGCCGGAACAGTCTACGATGCCAGCGGTAATGGAGTGGACAGCGTCGAGGTTGGCGTCAAGCTGACCAACGGTCAATTTTATTCAGTCTTCTCCGGCATCGCTACGGGAAACTTCTTTTATGAGGGCTCTGCCCTCAACCTGGCTAGCGCTGACATCCGGGTGCGCGATGCCAACGGCGAGAAGCAGATGCCGGTCAATTCCAAAGCGACCGGGGCCTGCAATGGCTGCCACGACGGGACGACCAACCCGCGCATCACCGCGCCGTAGCTCTCGCAAGCGGGCTGTGAGCTTCGTCACTGCCGGGTGTGGATCCGGTTGACGGACCCGTCTGGATCGCACAAACATGTCTTCATGAGTTCGCCCGAGCACAGCGGAGAACCGCCCCTAGAAAACCAGACTTCCCCGGCTCCGGCCCCGGTTCCGACTCCGGCCCCGGTTCCGGCTCCGGCCCCGATTCTGGCGTCTGCCCCGGCCACGGAACCGGTTCCGGTCCCGGCCGCGGAATCCGTCCCGGCATCGGCGCCGGCTCCGGATTCGGCGATCGTTGCCGATCTAGATGCCGAGCCGGCGCCCGCCCCTGTGCCTCCTCCCGAACCGGAGCCGGTTATTCGCTACGTGCCCAACGAGGTCGACGTTCCGCTTCGCGCGCTGCTGGCTTTGTTTGTGATTGGGTTTGGCGTGTGGGTCGTCTTTTCCTGGATGAAGTACGACAAGAGCGCCGCCCAGACCGAGCAAGGCTGGCACAAAGGCAGCCGGCAACTGGTCGAGATCACACTGGTTCGCGAGGACAGAACCAAGCTGTCGTGCGCGTCGGACTTTTCGGTAGAGGGGTTGAACTGCGGGTATCTCGCCAACTCTCAGCCGCGTGTGCCGCCACCGCCGGATGACGCTCACCTGCTCAAGCCCTACTGCAACGTGAAGAACGACATGCTCCTGGCGGCGGGGTTGTGGGACTCCCCCGGCCTGCGTGGACCGCTGCCCACTGAACGCTTCACCGTGATGTGCAACTACGACATCGTCGGCGTGCTCAAGACGGTGTCGTTGCGCTGGAATCCCACCGACAAGTTCGATCCTGCCAAGCAGAGTCTGCCGGTCGGGGTTCTCACTGACTGCGTGATCCCGCAATGACCTTGCCTGCCTTCGCGGAGAAGTACGCACAGGACGCCTGGTCGGCCTGGCAGCGCGTGAAGGCCGCGTGGGCGTCGGCATCGCGGACCGAGCAGGCAACCGCCGTGCTTCTTGGCATCATGATCGTCGGCGGGATCGTGATTCGCATCCGCGCCATCTGGTTCCCCACGACCTTCACTTTCGACGAGCCGTTCTTTGTCCCCAACGCCCACAACTATCTGTTGGGCATCAGGGACACCAACGATCATCCGCCGCTGTTCAAAATGTTCATGTCCGTGGGAATCCTGCTCTTCGGATTCAATTCCGCAGGGTGGCGGTTTCCCGCGCTGTGCTTCGGCATCTTGTCCATCTTGCTGGCGTACTGGCTTGGGAAAGCCTACTTCAAGACTGCGCGGGCCGGGTTGATGGCAGCGGCTTTTGTCGCGGCCGACGGTTTCTTCATCTCGTATTCCCGCGTGGGGTTGATGGACGGAGATCTCACCTGCCTGCTGCTCTGGACCATGCTGGCGGCGGTGAGTGCGCGCACCTGGCGGGGTGTGCTGGTGACCGGCCTGCTGATCGGGGTCGCGGCCTCGGTCAAGTGGAGTGGCGTGTTCATCGTGGTCCCGGCGGTTGTGACCATGCTCCTGGTGGGGCGCGTACCGTTCTGGTCGTTGCTCATCCTCGCTGTGGTGCCCGTGGTGCAAGCCGGGGTGTGGCTGCTGGCGCTTCGGGTTTCAGGCGAGCCCACCGATCTCGCGTCGCTTTGGCAGCTGGTCAGGGGGCTGGTCAAGAAGCACGTCGACATGAACCACGACACCAATCCGCTCAACTCGTCCTGGTACACCTGGCCCATCTTCTACCGTCCCGTCATCATCAAGAACACCACGCACGGACTGCACAAGTACTATGCCTCCACGGTTGGCAATCCGGTTTTCTGGATTGCCGTGGACCTGTTCCTGGTCTGGTCATTCATCCAACTGGTTGCGCGCGCCACGGCCGGGGGCTGGGGCATGCGCGCGCGCATGGCCAGGCTGAAGAATTTCCTGGTGGGCAAGCCGATCGGCAAACCGATCTTACTCACGCTGCTGGGATGGGCTGCGATGCTCGTGCCCTGGGCGATTCTTCGAAACAAGTACTCTTTTCTGCATTACTACCTGCCGTCCTACGCCTTTGCGCTGCTCATGCTGGGGGGGCTGGTGGCCGCCATCGAGCGCAAGCGGCCGAGGACGGTGTTGGTATTCGTTGCGCTGGCATTGGTGGTGGCTATCTACCTTGCGCCCATCTGGGGCGAGTTCTCCATGCGAGAGTACGCAGTCAATCGCCGTTTGATCCCGCCCGGCTGGCGGCCGTAGATTTCGGGCCGCGGGCCCGGGCGCGTCTTGCGCTTCCCCAGCGCGCGTAGCGGAAAGCCTAGCGCGGAGATCTATGGCCGAACGTGGACAGGGGCCGGCCGGCAGGATAGATACCTTTCAAAATGAGCGACACAGTTCTGAAAATCGGCATGCCGGCGGGCTCGCTGGCGGATCCGAACCGGGGCGGCAATCTTGTCAAGCTGCTCGAACAAGCGGGCTTCAAGATCGCGGGCTACGACACGGGCGGCCCCAGCCGCTTCACCTCGGTCAGCTACCTGTATGGCTGGGATGGCCGGCCGCAGGAATTCGCCACCCAGCTGGCCATCGGCGAGTTAGACGTGGCCATTGCCGGCGACGACTGGATCCGCGAGCGCGTGCTCGAGCTGCGCTACGAGTACGGCAAGGACGTGGAACTGCGTCGAGTCCAGTCCCTCAAGCGCGGCAGCGTGCGCCTGGTGGGGATCGTTCGGCCCGACAAGGAATACGATGGCGTGCGTGGCTTCTTGAAGGAGCTGGCTGAGCGCAAGCCTCTGATTACCGCCGTGGCGGAAATGCCCTATCTGGCGCTCGACTGGATCCAGGGGCGGCTGAAAGAGGCGGGCTTGCTCGATCGGTTTCAGCGCTTTTCGGTGCAGAAGTACAGCACGCCTCCCAAGATCGACAACGGCGTGCTCATCTTTGAAACCTGGGGCAAAACCGAGGCCAAGGTGCGCAACGGTGGCGCCGATCTGGGCCTGGAGATCACCCAGAGCGGCAGCGCCATCAAGAACTATGGCCTGCGCATCATAGACGAGGTGATGGAATCGGGAACCTCGATCTGGGCTAATCCCCGCATTCGCGAGCAGTCGGAGAAGTACGAACTTCTGCGTATGTTCCTGCTCAACATCTACGGCGCGACCAATGCCGAAAACAAAGTGCTGCTGCTTTTCAACGTGCCGGTGTCACGCGCGGCCGCGGTGGAGAAGTACCTGGCGGACAACAATCTTTATGCCGATGAGCCCAGCCGCATCAGTGGCCAGGGCTACACCGAGTACAGCATCGAGGTGGACACGGCCAGCGCCAAGCTGCCGTTGGCCCGGGTGCGTTTCCAACTGGCTGAGCTGGGTGCACGGGGCATCGACACGGTGCCACTTACGTCGTCGATCCCGGACGTCGGTGTCATTGAGAACTGGTAGTGCGGTCTTCCGGCTGCGGCAAGAGCGATTCCGGCTGAACCACCTTCGTTGGCGAATGTTCGTCCCAGAAGGCCGGCGGGCCATCGACGATCAAGCGCTCGGCATCCTCGGCCGGCATGGGGCGCGAGAAGAAGTAACCCTGCGCGCGCCGGCATTTGAGCGCGTGCAGCGACTCCATCTGTTGCGGCGTCTCGACCCCTTCGGCGGTCACGTCCAGGCCCAGGTTGTGGGCCAGCCCGACAATGGCGCGCACCATCTCGGACTGCTGGGCGCCGGCGTGCATGGAACTGACGAACGACCGGTCGACCTTCAGCGTCTGCACCGGGAATGACTGCAGATAGGCCAACGAGGAATAGCCAGTGCCGAAGTCGTCCACATCCAGGTGCACGTCCATGGCGTGCAGTTCCTGCAGCACAGCGGCCCCGGCTTTCAGGCTATGCATCAGCGCGCTCTCGGTGATCTCCAAGGTTAGGCTGTTGCGGCGCAGCCCGGTTTCGTCGAGCACGCGGCGCACCTGTCCCGCCAGATCGGCATCGGCCAGCTGGCAGGTGGACAGGTTCACCGCGATGCCGAGCGGCGGCTGATGGGGGTACTTGTTGTGCCAGTGCTGCATCTGCCGGCAGGCCTCGCGCAGGACCCACATTCCGAGCGGCCGGATGAGCCCCGTCTCCTCGGCGGTGGGGATGAAGGCGTCGGGCATCACCAGGCCGCGACAGGGATGGCGCCAGCGCGCCAGCGCCTCGAAGCCGGCCAAGCGCCGCGTTTGCAGGTCCACGATGGGCTGATAGTGGACGAGCCACTCCTGGCGTTCGATGGCCCGGCGAAGATCAGTCTCGAGTTGCAGCTGGTCGACGGCGCGTCGGTGCATGTCCGCATCGAAGACCTCGTGGCGGGCGCGGCCAGCGGCCTTGGCGCGATAGAGCGCAGTGTAGGCATCGCGAAGCATGTCGTCGTGGCGCGCGTAGCGCGAGCTGGACAGCGCGATACCGATGCTGACCGAGGTGAAGACCTCGGTGCCCGCGACGGTGAGGGGCAGGGCCATGGCGTTTTGGATACGCTCGGCCACGCGAACCGCGTCGCTCTCGCTGTGCAGATCGTCGAGCAGAATCGTGAACTGATCGCCCACCACCCGGGCCAGCACGTCGCCGGGACGCAGGCAGGCTTCCATGCGGCGGGCGGCGCGCACCAGCATCTCGTCACCGGCTCCATGTCCGAGACTTTCGTTGATGCACTTGAAGCGATCCAGGTCCAGCCAAGCCACGGCAAAGAGTGGGCTCGACGCACCCAAGTGGCGGGTGCGTGTCACCAACCGCTCGACGCGCTTGTCGAACATGGCGCGGTTGGGAACCTGGGTCAGCGGATCGTAGAACCCCTTCTGTTCCAGCTCCGCCTCGAAACGCTTTTTCTCGGTGATGTCGCGCGAGATTCCGAAGGTACCGACGATCGAGCCGGACGAATCGCGCAAAGGAATCTTGGTGGTGGACAGCCAGCGCTCGCTACGGCCCGGCAGGTGCCACTTCTCCTCCACGTCGACGAGAGTGCGCCCCCGGCGCACGATCTCCTCATCGTCACGGCAGCGGTGTTCAGCCTCATCCCGGCACAGAAAATCCATTTCGTTACGACCGACAGCCCGGGCCGGGTCAGCCAGTCCGAGGTGAGTGGCCATTGCGCGGTTGACTTTGGTGAAGCGGCCGCTGCGATCTTTGAAGTAGATGTCCTCGGCCATGGAATCCATGACCGTCTCAATCTGAAAGAGAGAGTTGCGCAGCCAATCGAGTTCCTGTTTCTGCGCGCGGCTGAGGGCTTCAGTGACGGGCGGAGGCGTGCGATGGACACGCCCGGGCCTGGGCGTAACCGCCTCGCGCCCCGAATGCGGGACAGGGGTCGCGTGCCGTTCCGGGCCCTGCTGGGCTTGCGCACGCTTTGCTCTGGGTGAAACGAGCCGGGTCATGCTGACGTGCAACCGTCCGAGGTGCCCCGCCGAGTGAACCCGCTGCTGCCCCTTGCTCGAACTAGTAGCGGCGCAATTATAAGCCGATTTACAAATTTTTGTGAGCGGAAACGCAGAATCTCGTCCGTTGAATTAGGAGGTTTCCCCACACATGTGAGTGGAGGTATCATCCTTGACCGTGAAACACGCGATCATGAAGCGCCGGTTTTCCATCCTGACCGTAGCGACAGTGATGGGGGCGTCGAGCGGCCACGCGGCGGCTGCACCGAAACTCAAGGTGGTGGGCCGGGTCACTGCCGGCGAGGCTGCCATGCACGATGCCTTCGCCTTGGACCAGGTGGGCAGCAAGCTGGCGTACATCGTCTTCACCGGCAAGGGCGCGGTGCAACTGCATGTGGGGCCACCTGGCGGCAAGACCAAGGTGACGGATCTGGTGAACTTCTCTGGCGCTCCCGAGAAGATTCTGGGGTTGTCGGGATATTGGTTCGTGGTGGCCAACGAAGGCTCACGGCGGGCCGCCATCGTCGACCCTGCCGGGCGAATCAGGCGGCAGACCGGCCCGTTCGACGACTGTGAGCTGTCCCACGCGCCCAACGCGCTGGTGACCTACAGCCAGAAACGCCTGCCCGCCGGCGACCGCTATTCCATCCAGACCTATCGGCCCGACGGCAGCACCCTTGCAGTGAAGGCGCTGGTCGTGACCCCGGGCGGGACCATTGACGGCGACGCCTCGGCGACTTTTCTTGGTTTTGCCAACAGCCACTTGCAAGCCATGGTGCAGATCCCGGGCGCATACAACCGTCGCACCGACGCGCGCGAGCCGCCGAAGTTCGCCCTCTATGACGTGATGAAGGGCAAGACCGGCCCAGGGAAAATGCCACCCAAGCTGGAAACCTTTCTCGACTACATCCGCAAGCGGGCCGAGAAGCCCGACCTGGACGCGGTCATCGTCCTGGCCGCGGGACAGGCTGGCTTCGACCTGGTGGGACCAGGCGAGAAAGTGCGGCCACTCAAATTGGCGACCAAGCAATATGACGTGCTGTCGTTGCAGCAGTTTCAGGTGGGCAATCGGGTCGTGTTCTCGCTGGTGGCAGACCGTCCGCAGACCGGCAACATGGAAGAGGAAGGCCGGTATGCCCAGGCGTTCTTCAGTCTTGAACCGGCCAGCGGCAAGGTGGCCGCGCTGGGCGAAATTCCCCTGCCTGACAAGCATGCCTGTCCCTGGTCCGCCGGCGGCAACAAGATCGCGGTGCTGAGCAAAGCGGCCGATGGCGGGCGGGAGATTGTGATCTACTCAAAGTAGTGGCTAGCAGACCGCTTCGGCCAGCAGGCGCTCCGCCTCCTTGGCCGAGCGCAGCGAGCAGTCTTCGATGGCCAGGCCGCCGAAATAGTTGCCCGTGATGTAGAGGCCGCTGCCCGGCAAGCGCCGGTCGATCTCCTCGGCAATTGCCGCGTGTCCCAGCGCCAGCGACGGAAGAGACGTGGCGTGGGTGGCCACGCACGCGAGCTGGCTGCGGCCCACACCCATGACCGCGCCGATGCGGTCGATGCGCTTGTCGAGCGTCAGGCCAGCGCGAAAATGGAAGGTGAAGGCGCGCAGGTGCTCGTCGGGAACCACGTCGCGCGTGACCACCGAAAAGAACGTGTCGTCGATTGGCACGATGCCGGCCAGGCGCGGGAGCTGAACGTGGCGGGTCTCGGCCACGACACCCACAGACTCGATCTGGGCAGTCTGGATGCTGGACAAGGCGGTGGCGATTTCCGGTGCGAGAGGCGCGAGCAAACGCGCCGACTCGGGCGCGGGCAAGGCCAGGGCCAGACGCTGGGCAAACACCCGATCTCCGCCGGCAATCTCGACGACGAAGTTGCCGCTCGGCACGAGCCAGGCCACGCCGTCCGCATTGGTTCGTACGGTGATTCCTGGCTCGGCAGCGATCCGGTCGGTCAAAGCCTGGATTCCGCCGGCAAAGGTGAAGCTGCGTGGGATATCCTTGCGGCGCGCGCGCTTCTTGAACAGGATTTCGGCAGGAAAATTGTCGGCTGGCTGCGAGGGCACAGCAGCGAACAGAGGCGCAAACACGTGCTTCCAGTTATCGCCGGCCCACCAGCTTGGCCGTAGTAGTCGGCCACGGTGCGACCCTGCTTGCGCTCGCTGAACGCGTGCCAGGCCGAGGCGAAGAGCTCGGGCAAACTCAATTGCGAAGGAATGCTACGCAGCTTGCCCTCGACCAGCAGGCGAAAGGGTGCCTTGCGTCGCGTGAGCATGCGGTCGCGCAGGCCCAGCTCCTCGATGATCGTCAGCAGCGAGCCATAGGAGTTGTAGAGTGTGTGCGCCCCCATTTCGAACCAGTAACCGCGGGGTTCCTGTTCGGAGTGGACGCAGCCGCCCGGCGCGCCGCGGATTCGAGAACCAGAACTTTGCGCCCAGACCGCGCCAGATGATGGGCCAGGCACAGCCCGCTGATGCCGGCTCCGAGGACCAAACATCGACGTTTTCGCTCACGGTGCTGAAGTTATGGCGCATGGGCAGTGTGGTTGTCCACACTGGCTATCCTGACCGCCATGTGAGCTGGCAAGCTGGGAGCACTGTGATGCGCTTGTGACGCCCGGCCCGTGGGTGCTAGCGTGGCGGTTGTCGTCGTTGGACGCCAGCCCAAAGCCATGAAGCGATTCCTCAGAGTTTTCATTTGGATGCTGGTGTCCGTGCTGGGTGCGGCGGCCTACGCCGTACTGGCCAGCCGGCGCGGCGAGCCGCTCAATGCTGCGTGGATGGTGGTGGCGGCGTTGTGTACCTACGCCATCGGGATTCGTTTCTATTCCAAGTGGATTGCGGCCAGGGTGCTGATGCTCGACGATCTCAGGGCCACGCCTGCCGAGGTTCACGACGACGGTCGCGACTTTCGTCCGCACCAACAAGTACGTGCTCTTCGGCCATCACTTCGCCTCCATCAGCGGGCCCGGGCCGCTGGTCGGGCCCGTGCTGGCGGCGCAATTCGGCTACTTGCCCGGCACTTTGTGGATTCTCATCGGCGTTCTGTTGGGTGGGGCCGTGCAGGACTTCGTCATCTTGTTCGGATCGGTTCGGCGCGACGGCAAGTCGTTGGTCGAGATGGTGCGCGACGAGGTCAGCGGCTTTGCTGGCACCATCGCCATGCTGGCCGTGCTGGGAATTCTCATCATCATCGTGGCCAGCCTGGGCCTGGTGGTGACCAACGCGCTGGCTGAAAGCCCGTGGGGCGTGGTGACCACGGCCATGACCATTCCCTTTGCCATGATCATGGGCGTGTACGTGCGTTTCTTGCGCGTGGGCAAGGTGTTGGAGATGACGGTGATCGGGGCGCTGTTCTTGCTGGCGTCGCTCCTAGGCGGATTCTGGGTGAACCAGCACGCGACCTTCGCGCTCATCTTCACCTGGAGCAAGACGACCCTGGCGCTGTGCCTGATCGCCTATGGCCTTTCCGCCAGCGTGCTGCCGGTGTGGCTGTTGCTCGCTCCGCGCGACTACTTGGTGACGTTCCTCAAGATCGGTGTTGTGGTTCTGTTGGCCTTGGGCATCTTGCTGGTGCTGCCACCCATCCAGATGCCCTGGCTGACCGATCCGGCGCGCTTTGCCGGCGGCATGAGGCCGGTGGTATCGGGCGGCGTGTTTCCTTTCTGCTTTATCACCATCGCTTGCGGGTCAGTGAGCGGCTTTCACGCCCTGGTTGCCAGCGGCACCACGCCCAAGATGATCACGCGTGAGCGAACCGTGCGCAGCATTGGCTACGGCGCCATGTGCGTGGAGAGCTTTGTGGGTATCATGGCCATGATCGCGGCTTGCGTGCTCGACCCTGGCCTGTACTTCGCAGTGAACGCGCCGGCCGGGCTGGTGGGCAGCACGCCTGATTCGGTCGCGGCTGCCGTGTCGGCATGGGATTTCCCGGTGACCGCCGCCCAGATTACGGACCTGGCGCGCGCCATCGGCGAGAAGTCCGTGCTGGCGCGCACCGGCGGCGCGCCCACCCTGGCCATCGGCATGGCGCACATCTTCGGCAAGCTCGTCGGCGGCGCCACCGCGATGAAGCTTTGGTACCACTTCGCCATCATGTTCGAGGCACTCTTCATCCTGACCACACTCGATGTGGCCACTCGCATCGGGCGTTTCTTGCTGCAGGAATTGGGCGGCCGCTTCTGGAAGCCGCTTGGCGACACCAAGTCCTATCCCGCCAACATCACGGCCAGCGTGCTATTCGCCGGGGCCTGGGGCTACTTTCTCTACGCGGGCGTGAAGGATCCCTTGGGCGGCGTGAATTCGCTGTGGCCGCTCTTCGGCATCGCCAACCAGTTGCTCGCGTGCGTGGCGCTGTGTTTTGCCACGACAATGGTCATCAAGATGGGCAAGGCGCGCCACAGCTGGGTGACGTTGTTGCCCCTGGCTTGGCTGGGCAGCGCGACGTTTGCCGCCGCCTTGCAAAAGATCTTTGATTCCAACCCACGTGTCGGGTTTGTGGCCATGGCGGAAAAACTCTCGGCCGATCTGGCGGCAGGCAACGTGCCAGCGGCCAAGCGCGTGGCCATTGAGGCACTGATCTTCAACAATTACCTGGATGCCGTCGCCGCAGGCACCTTCCTGGTGCTGGTGATCGCCATTCTCTTGGTTTCGATTCGCGAGTGGGTGCTCATCTTGTCAGGGCGCAAGGTCGCGGTGCTACACGAGACCGCGCCGGTCTGGCTGCCAGCCCCGGTCACGCCAGCCGAGATGCCGCGTCCCTGGTGGCGTTTGGGGACAACGGTTGTGGTGCTCGGCACGCTGGCCAAGGAACTGTCGGGCGAAGCCGCAGCCGCGCGCACGAATTTGCCCGCGGATCAGGCGCTGACCGAGGTTCTGGCGCATCGCTATGACGGCGGCGACGGCCCTTGTCGGTGCTGCTAGTTAGCTCTTTTTGCACCGCAGAGAGCACAGAGGAGAGGCACGGGCCTTCGCCGCCCAGAATTTTCGTCCCGAGCGGATGACCCTGCTGGTGACCGCCCCATCCGCATCGACCAGCATCGCCTCGATTGTAGAACAGTTGCCGAAGTCCCTGGTCGGGGATGCGAAACACCCTGTGCCGCGCGAGAAGATCGCGGCCGGGCCCGAGCCCCGCATCGACACACCCGGCGGCTCGGTCATCAAGCAACCGTCGCATTTGCCAGTACCGCAGTTGTGGATCGGGTGGACCCTGCCGGGCGGCTATGGCCCGTTCGGCCCAACCGAACGGCTGCTCAAGAGATGGGTCGAGGCGGACTTGGCGTTGGATCAGCTGCGCCAGGAGGACGCGCACATCAGGCATGTCGGGACGTACCTGCAAAGTGGTCAGCGGGCGAGCGCATTGTTTGTTCAGGTTCTCCTGTCAGACGGGGCCGATCCCGACCGCATCAGCCAGATCGTCGCGGGACGCGTGGCCAGCCTGTGGGCGCGCGAGCCGACCGAGCGCCCGCAGATCGGCCTGCTCCGGGCGGGGTTCGCGACCCAGGCGATTCTCAGCGAGCCCTGGCAGGTTCCCCGGGCCTTGGATCAAGCCCTGCTCAGTGCATTGACTGAGCGACCAGAACTCTTGATGAATGTCATCGGATCAGTGGCGGACGTGCAGAGTTCAAACTTGGCCCAGTTTGCCTACAAGCACCTGACACAGGAACGGGCGCATTCGATGATGTTCACACCCGATGCCAGCCTGGCTGACCTGTCAACCCCGCGTCGAGATCACGGCCGGCCCGGGTCCGAAGCGATGCTGGCATCGCGCCACACTGCCAAAGACGGCGACGACAGCTTCGCGGCGGCCGCAAACTGGGATCTGATGGAGCTGCCTGGTGTGCGCTCACCAGCACGAAAGGTCGTGGTGAAAACCCTTTCGACTGGCCTGACGCTCGTCGTGGCCAAGCGACAGTCCACTGCGGCGGTCGCCTGGCTGGGATTTCATGGGGGATATTCGGACGCGAATCCACCCTTGCTGGCGGAACTCGCACGCCGTACGCGACCGGACGCCGTCGAGGCGCCGAAACAGCGGATGCTGTCGGACCGGGGAGTGACCCGCGATGCCTCGATCGAGAGCATGGAATTCCTGCCGAGCGATAGCAAGGCCGCGTTGCAATTGCTTTTTGCCAAAGCGGCGACACCAGTGAAGACATGGCCGGCGCGCGATGCCCTGGAACGAATGCTCGCTTCCGTGGACGCGAACATTGATCCGGCATGGCAGAAGGCGGATCGTGCCTTCGCCCGCGCGCTTTTCGGTGAACACGCCCATGCGCGCATGGTGGATATCGGGGATGTGGCAAAGCTCACGCGCGCGGACGTCGATGTTTGGGTGGGACGGGTACATAACGCGAAAAACGCGGTGCTGGTTGTGGTGGGCGATGTGGACAGCGACGAAGTGGAGCGGGGCGCCGAGACCCTTTCCCGGCAATGGAGTACCCCAACGTGGGTCGAGCTTTTGCCCGTGCTGCCGCCGCCCCCGTTGCAACCGGCGACGACGGAACACCTGACCCTGGTTGTAACGCCCAGACTTGGCGGGCAGGTCGAAGTGCGCATGGGGTGTCTGCTTCCGCCAATCCGCGCCGCAGATCGCGGGTACCTTCGAGTTCTTGCGCCTCGCCATTCAGGAACGATTGAACAGCGCGCTTCGCATCGATCGAGGAGAAGGTTACGGTACTGTGGTCGGCACCGACTGGCTCCGCGGTGGCACCGCGGCTCTGCAGATGGCCACGTCGTTGGACGTCGAGCGCTTGGATGAGGGACTGGCGACCATTCGCAAGCACTGGCAGCGCTGGAGCCGCGATGGCTTCGACCCTGGCGAAATCAACGTGGCCCGCTGGCGCTTCGCGGGCTCGCTGCCTCTGGCGAGGCTGACCGGTCATGCGCTGGCCTATCAACTGTTCAGCGAATGGAACGTCGAGCCCGCTGCCCTTGCCAACGAACCCTTTCAATTCGATTTCGCTGGCCTGCAAGCTGCGCGGGTAAGCGAGCTCTTCTCGACTTGCAAGGCGAACGCCGTGCTGGGACTGACCGGCAATGAGTCAGCTATCCGGCGTGCGCTGAAACAAGCTTGGCCGTCACTCGCGCAGGCCCCCGCGCGGTAACACCGTCATAGAGCGTCGGAGTATGGTCAAGATGTTGCGTCTGCCCCCTTGGTATCCGGAAAGTCTGAAGTCGACCCCGCTCTTGAGAACACAGAGGTCGGAGGGGAAGAAGGGGTTCGGACCGGACAGAATCCAACCCTTCCCTTTCCGATCCGGCTCTGTGCCCTCTGTGCTCTCTGTGGTGCAAAAGCATTTTCCTATCGCTTGCGCATCAACTGCGAGATGTCTCGGACCGCGCCGCGGGCGGCGCTGGTGGTCATGAGCGCGTAGGCTTGCAGGGATTGCGACACGGTTCGATCGCGGTTGGGCTGAAAAGCCTTGTCGCCCTTGGCTTCCATGGTCCGACGCCGCTTGGTCAGGGTGGCCTCGTCGACCAGCAGATCGATCTGGCGATTGGGGATGTCGATGCGAATGCGGTCGCCTTCTTCAACCAGGCCAATGGTGCCGCCCTCGGCTGCCTCGGGCGAGACATGGCCGATGCTGAGGCCCGAAGTTCCGCCCGAGAATCGCCCGTCAGTGAGCAGCGCGCAGGTCTTGCCCAGTCCCTTGCCCTTGAGGAACGAGGTCGGGTACAGCATTTCCTGCATGCCCGGCCCGCCGCGCGGGCCTTCGTACACGATCACGACCACGTCGCCGGGTTTGATCCGGTTGGCCAGAATGGCCTCGCACGCGATCTCCTGCGAATGAAACACGCGGGCCGGTCCTTCGAAACGAAGGATGGACGCGTCCACGCCCGCGGTCTTCACGATGCAGCCGTCCTTGGCCAAGTTGCCGTACAGGATGGCCAAGCCGCCGTCCTTGCTGTAGGCGTGGGCTACGTCGCGGATGCAGCCCTTTGCCACGTCGGTGTCAGCCGCAGCGAAGTATTTTTCCTGCGAGAACGCGGTTTGCGTGGGCACGCCGCCGGGCGCGGCCAGGGCGCGCTTCTTGGCGCTTTCACTGGCTGAGTTGCGATGGATGTCGTTCTCGGCGATGGCCTGGCCCATGGTCGGCGCGTGCACGGTTTTGGCCTCGCGGTGAATGAGTCCAGCGCGGTCCAATTCGCCCATGATAGCGAAAATGCCGCCCGCGCGGTGCACGTCCTCGACGTGGTGGTGCGATGAAGGCGCCACCTTGCAAATGTTGGGCACCTTTCGCGACAGACGATCGATGTCGGCCATGGTGAAGTTCACGCCCGCCGCTTCCGCCACCGCCAGAATGTGCAACACGGTGTTGGTCGAGCCACCCATGGCGATGTCGAGCGCCATGGCGTTCTCGAATGCCTGCAGGGTCGCGATGCTGCGCGGGAGCACGTCGTTGTTCCCGTGCTGATAGTGCTGCTTCGCCATCTCGACGATGCGGCGGCCGGCGGCCTCGAACAAGTTCCAGCGGAGCGCGTGCGTGGCCAGCAGAGTGCCGTTGCCCGGCAGGGCCAGGCCCAGCGCCTCGGCCAGGCAGTTCATGCTGTTGGCGGTGAACATGCCCGAGCACGATCCGCAGGTAGGACAGGCCGAGCGTTCCAGTTGGAGCAATTCGGCGTCGCTGACCTTGTCGTCGCTGGCAGCCGTCATGCTGTCGATGAGATCCAGTTTGCGCACGGTGGGCAGGCCATTTTGATCGGGGACACCGGGCACGGTGCCCGCCTCCATGGGCCCGCCCGAAACGAAGATGGCCGGGATGTTGATGCGCATGGCCGCCATCATCATGCCCGGCGTGATCTTGTCGCAGTTGCTGATGCACACCATGGCGTCGGCGCAATGGGCGTTCACCATGTACTCCACGCTGTCGGCGATCAGATCGCGGCTGGGCAGCGAATAGAGCATGCCGGTGTGGCCCATGGCGATGCCGTCGTCGATGGCGATGGTGTCGAACTCGGCGCCCCAGCCGCCCGCGGCGTCGATGACTTTCTTCACGCGCTGGCCAATGTCGTGCAGGTGAACGTGGCCGGGCACGAACTGGGTGAAGCTGTTGACGATGGCGATGATGGGCTTTTCGAAATCGGCCTCGGTCATGCCGTTGGCGCGCCAGAGGGCGCGCGCGCCTGCCATGTTGCGTCCGTGGGTGGTGGTGCGACTGCGATATCCGCTCATGCCCCTAGCTATAGGATCTTCGGGCCGCGGCGTCCACCCTCGGCCGATGCGAACGCCGATATTGCCAAATACCGGGCACTGGCCTACCGTGATTGGGTTCGTGTGTCTTCTTTCACGAACTGGAGGTAGCGGCATGGAAAGCCTGATTGTTCCCTCTGCAATCCAGCGCATTCGCTCGTTCTTGATCGAGATGTCCGGCATGAAGGTCAAACCGTGGGCAACCACGGAAGAGACCCTGGCCGCGCTTCACACCACGCTCGTCGCGCGTCGCGGGTGCGATGTTTTCTGGGGATCGCTGCGTGTGCTTCTCGAAATTCTGGCCCGCGATCTCAAGACGCGGCAGCAGGCGTCGCCGGGCGCCCTCGTCGACAACGAGTTGCTCGACGGCGAGCGCTACGCCACGCTGCTGGATGAGATCCGCACCGCGCTGGCGCGACAGACGGCGGAGCCCGCGACCTTTCGCCGTCTGGCCTCAGCCCTGTCGGCTCCGGCGCTCGGGCTCTTGCTGCTGCTCGGCGGAGTGGCCAGCGTCGGGTGCGATCGCACGGGCTTGCACGGATCGACCCAGGCACAAGACGCGGGGCTGACTGGTGTTGCCGATGCGAAGGTTGCTCAGGAGGGGAGCCCCGATGCGAAGGCTGCGCAACCCGAAGCCAACCCTGATCTCCCGCTCACTATTTTCGTGCCCCTTGTCGTGACGACCCCTGACGCGCGTTCGGTCGCGGATGTGGGAATGGCACCCAGCCAGTCCGATGGGGGCACGGTCACGATTCAGGACATCATGCAAGCCTGCAATATTCCCGATGATCAGCAGCAGCGGATCATGGGCTGCCTGTCAACGATGCGCGCGTCCTGGACCACGGGCATCGTCGAACTGCTCGCAGGTGCCGACTGCTACACCGTTGCTGGCGCCCTTCGCTGCGACCCCTGGGACACCTGCCGTCAAGCATTTTTGCCCGTGGCCACGGAGTTCGATCCGAATATGCCCATCTGTATGCCCATACCAATGTACCTCGGGGTTCGTTTCGTTTGAACAACCACCCACTCCAATGGGTGGCGCGCGAACCGCGTACCTGCATCTTCGAGATCACTCGCCGATGCAACTTGCGCTGTATCCACTGCGAAAGCCATTGCGGCGAGGTTTCGCAACGTGAACTTTCGACCGAACAAATACGTAGCGTGGTACGAGAGCTGGCGCAACTCGGTTGCCACCATGTAGAGGTCACGGGTGGCGAGCCTCTCTTGCACCCGGATTGGGACGGACTATGTCGCGATTTTGCCGGTGTTGGCCTGCGCACCGCCATCATCACCAACGGTACCTTGCTCGATGAAGAGCGCCTGACCCGTGCCTTGGACGCTGGCGTCGCGACAGTCGGCATCTCACTCGACGGTTTGCAAGCCACCCATGACCGCATCCGTCTGCGCCCGGGGGCGGGACCGTCCCCTTGGCGCGAGACCGTGGCGGCCATCGAGCGCGCCCTTCCCCGCATCGAGACCATCGTCATCACCGCGGTCAGTCGACTGAATCTGGCGGAATTGCCGGCGCTGTACGATCACTTGGCCGCTCTCGGCGTGCAACGCTGGCAAATCCAATTGGTGATTCCCATGGGCCGGGCCATCGAACGCGCGCAATCGATCGTGATCGCACCCGCGGATCTCGAAACCTTGACCGCCTTTCTCGTCGAGGCGCGCGCCAGCGGAAAGTCTCCTCGCATCGACGTCAGCGACACCATCGGCTACTTCACCGAGCGCGAGATGGGTCTGCGCGGCTCGGCTGGCGCACCGTCGTTGTGGACCGGATGCCAGGCCGGCATTCGCGCGGTGGCCATCACGTACGACGGCCGGGTGCGTGGCTGCTCCGGCATGCCGCCGGAATTCGACGCCGGTGATCTGCACGACGAATCGCTGACGACAATCTGGAACGACGCCGAGCGCTTCGCCTACAGCACGCGTTTCGATGCCGGCAAGCTCGCCGGTCTTTGTGGCCACTGCCGGGTGGGGCCCTTGTGTCGCGCGGGTTGCACCACCATGGCCTACTGGACCACGGGCAGCATCTACACAAATCCGTTCTGTTTGCACCGCGTGCGCGGGGGCTGCGCGTGAGGCCCTCACCCGCGCCGTTCGTGGCCGCGCTGGAGCTGACCTTGCGCTGCCCGTGCCGGTGCCAGACCTGCGGGTCGCACGCCGGCGCTCCGCGCGCGCGCGAGCTAGACCACGGCGAATGGCTGGGCGTGATCGGCTCACTCGCCGATCTGGGCTGCCGCCGCATCTCGCTCATGGGCGGCGAGCCGTTGCTCTATCCGCGCTGGGGCGATCTCGTGCGCGCCGGACGCGCGCGCGACATGCTAGTCGACCTGATCAGTTGTGGTCTGGGCCTTGATGAGAACGTGGCGCTTGCCCTGCGGGATTGTGGTTTGCACTCGGTCACAATCAGCATTGACGGACTGGCAGAAACGCACGATGCGCAGCGGCGGGTGCCGGGCTGTTTCGAACAGGCCCTGCACGCCATCCGATTCGTCGACCGGGCTGGATTGAAAGTGGGCGTCACCAGTCAGGTGAACCAAGGCAACTTGGCGGAGCTGGAATCCCTGGCCCCGATTATCGAGGACGCTGGCGTGATTGGCTGGCAGTTGCAAATGACCGTTCCGCTTGGCCGCGCCGAGGAGAACCGGCATCTCATTGTCCCGCCGGCCATGATGCCCGAGCTTCTGGCCGTGCTTCGTCGCCTGGCGCGACGGCCAGGCCTGCGCCCGCACCTGACTGACAACATCGGGTATGGCACCAGCGACGACCTGAAATTGCGCACCATTCAAGGCGGCTTTCCGCGCCCGTGGCTCGGCTGCCGCGCCGGACTGGATACCGTGGGCGTGACCAGCGACGGCCGGGTCAAGGGTTGCCTGGCCTTGCCCGACACCTGTGCAGAAGGCAACGTGCGCGAGAAGTCGCTCGTCACGATTTGGAACGACCCAAATCGATTCACCTACAATCGCCACTACCCGGCCGCACAATTGTCTGGCGGGTGTGCTGACTGCGAGCAAGCCCAGCGCTGCCGGGGCGGCTGCACGGCAACCGCATACGCCATGCACGGAAGACCGGGGATCAGCACCCACTGCTTCCACTTGCACGACATCGACTAGCCTGGCGGCAATTTCTTCGACAAGCGCGCAGGGAAGCGGCTATGTTCTCAGACGGTGCCCCATGCGTGAGATCGTCGCTGACCAAAATCTGATTGCCGCTTGCGGCTTGTATTGTGGTGCCTGCCGCAAGTACCTGCGCGGCCGCTGTGCAGGCTGTCGCACCAACGAAAAGGCTACATGGTGTGGAGTCAGAAGCTGCTGCCTGCAGCGTGGCTACAAAAGTTGTGCCGACTGCACCGAGTTTTCCAACGTGAAGGACTGCAAGAAGTACAACAACTGGATCGCGCGGGTTTTCGGCGTGATCTTTCGTTCCGACCGCGCAGCCTGTATTGGGCTGATCCGGGAACAGGGCTATCCCGAATTTGCCGCGGACATGGCGGCCAACAAGCGACAGAGTCTTCCGCGATAGACCCTGAGCCACCGACCCATGACCAAGTCCTGCGTCGCTCTCTTTGTTCTTCTGCTTGGCTGCGGCCACGCCGCCCCGGTCGCGACTGAACCCACGCTGACGGGCGAAGCTGTGTTGGAGCGGGGCGGAGAATTGGCCGACGTCGATGCGGCGCGCGCCACGGTGTCGGTCACCGCGGACAGGGTCGTGGTGTGGGGCGTGGCCGAGGTGCCCGACGGCTCACGCATGCAGATGGCCTTGGCCGGTGTGGACGCCGTCACGCGCTCCGAATTGTTGAAGGCCATCGAGGTGCGGGTGTCGGGAGTGGTCACATCGGTGGAAAGCAGTGACCCCGCTGGCCGCTCCGTGGTCGTGGAAACCGTCGAGGCGGTCAGCGGTGCGCTCAACCAGGCTGGACCGCTGCCGCACGGCTGGGCGCGCGTGCGCCGGGGTGACAAGATCGTGCTTCGCTTGTGGGCGCGGCTCGATGTGCCGCGCGCGACCTTGGAGGACGCCATCGGCGCGGCCGTGGCGCGGGCAGGGCTGGGGGATGCGACTGCGATCATCGGCGGACTCACGACGGCGCCGATTGAGGCAACAACGAAGTAGAGCTTGTCGGGCCGTCCTGCGAGTCGCGGGTCGCGAGGGCGTGGGGGGTGAGCGAGTTTGTGTGCGGGAGGCGGGATGCGGAAAGCGGTGTGTGCCCGCTCAGCACGCTCACGCTCACGCTCACGCTCACGCTACCGCTCATGCGAGCCGCCTGGCGCTCGCCGGCATCTCCTAGTTGAAGCGATCCGGCCCCCTGCCCCGCTTGCCGCCTTCCATCACACGCCAGCGACGCCGGCCGATTTTGTGCTGCAACCACGAGACAAGATTGCCCAGGTCCCGGCCGCGGCCGCCGCACAGAAAGTAGGCCAGGCACACGGCCACAATCGTTCCAACCATTGCCGGCAGTCCGCCGTACATGGCTGAGCCCACCAGCGCCAGTGCGACGAAAAGAGCGGCCAGGGCCCGCGCAGGCATGACCAGGTTTCCGATCACGCGCACCTGCGCCGGGCCGTAGAGGACTGCCATCCCGACAAACAATCCCAGCACCGAGTCCCCAAATCCCGAATAGAGCGTCCATCGGCCCAGCCAGGCTGACACCAGCGCGACCGCGACATTGGCTGCCAAGCCCGGGGCGAAGAAGACCACGAGAAAACGCCGACGTCCCAGTGTCCGTTCGATGGCCGCTCCCACAAACCACAGACCCAGCAGGTTGAGAAAACCGAGCGGGCTGCGATCCACGAACAACGCGGTGACGATTTGCCAGACCCGTCCCTTCATCACTCCGGGCCCCAGGACCAGGTATTCATCCATCAAGCCCCGCGCCGGCTCCACCAGAACGTAGAACAACCACGGCACTGCTAGCCCCACCACCAGGGTGCGGATGGTGGGCGACAGACGCTGCGCCATCGGCCTCAGCCAAGGCGGCATTTGGTAGCTGGAGTTCGGGAACGCCATTGAGGGGGTCAGGCTAGCACGGGCTGGCCGCCGCGCGGACACCGGCGAGGGCTATTGCGTGGACTTCTTCCCCGGCGATAACAGAAATGCGCGCAGTTACGGCGTACAGAGATCGAGGGAGCCGACGTTGCTGTCGAAGGTGAAGCAACTTTGGCCGTAGGGACAGGTGGAGCCGCCAGCGGGGCAGCTCAGGTAGCATTGACTGTTAACACAGGTGGCGTTGTAGTTGGTGGGGACCTGGACGCAGTCGGAATCGAGACTGCACCCCGAGGTGCAGAAGTACCCGGTGTAGCCAGACGACACTGGAAGGGTCGTGACAGCGCATGTCAGACCGCCCACGCAAACATCCCCCGCGTAGCAGGTCTCGTAGGGATTGTCGGTGATGGGCGCGGTATTGTCTGTGGAAGAGGAGCTGCCACAGCCTACGGCCGTGATCGCTCCGAACAGCAGTCCAGTCAGAACTCGCAACATTTTCATTCAAGCCTCCGGGTCGTGTTGATGCTGCCCAGGATAACACGTCGACGCTGGCAGGTCGCGACGGACTGCTCGCCGGGGGAGAGAACATCGAGCTGTTTCAGGGCTGGGTGCAAACCCTGGTGGTATCAGAGCCCCCACAAACTGGCGCGCATCCTGCTTCAATCAAGACTGCGTTCATTTGTGTGAGCTGCCCCTTTCCCACGGTACGCAAAGTCGGCGCCACGCCGCTTTGCGCTAAACATTCGCTCCCTGCGTCCCCCTCGACCGCGCCGGTCAAGTCCTGGCCGTCCGCACCCATGGGGACCAAAGACACAGCGTAGGCTCCGGGAGGGATGTCAAAGGGCGTGGCCCCGTGCTTGGCCCGACAGGGGAACTGGCACGCCGCCCGCCCGGCGCAGAGGTCAGCCCCCCCAGCCTCGGGCACGACGCTGAAGCGAACCTGGGTGATCTCCGGGCAGGTGCAAGAACAATCCGCGATGCCACGGCCATCCAGGGCGTGGATATCCCAGCTGGCCTCCACGGCGCCCCCATCGATAGGAACGCATCCTGGTGCTGCCAGGGCGATAAGCAGAGCTACAATTCGAGCCATCGAATCCCAGGTCGGTTTATAACAGCTAAGAACAAGTTCCGTCCCAGAACAAGATCGCAAAGGAGTTCCCTCCCATGATCCACCTACTGCTCCAAGCGGGCGGGGCCGAATCCAAGCTAGACATCGTATCGCTCATCGTACACGCGTCCGGCGTGGCCAAGGCCACGCTGGTCCTGCTCGCGCTCATGTCGATCGTGTCATGGTTCGTCATCGGCACCAAGTGGTTGTATCTGGCGCGCGCCTACAAGCGTTCGGTCAACTTCGTCGAGCTGTTCTGGCGAACGCAGCGCCTGGACGATGTTTGGAAGGCGACCGAGAACGACCCACCGTCGCCGGTCAGCGAGGTGTTCCGCGCCGGCTTTGTGGAGCTGGCCAAGCTGCGCAAGCGGCGCACGGAAGCAGGCGGCGACGCCTCCGCGCCTGAAACCCACATCGGCGACATCGAAAGCATCGAGCGGTCCCTGGCCCGCGCGCGCACCATGGCAGTCACCGAGATGGAGAACAAGGTTCCCTTCCTGGCCACCACCGCCAGCTCCGCGCCCTTCATCGGCCTATTCGGCACGGTTTGGGGCATCATGAATTCCTTCCGCAACATCGGCGCCAAGGGCGCGGCCAACCTGGCCACCGTGGCGCCCGGTATCGCCGAGGCCCTGGTGGCCACCGCCATCGGCCTGGTAGCCGCCATCCCGGCGGTCATGGGCTACAACTACCTGTCGCGGCGAATTCGGGTCATCAGCGCGGAGATGGAAACCTTCACCAACGACTTCCTCAATATCATCCGGAGGAGGTTCTTTTAGCCATGGCCATGAGTATGGGTGGCGGGCGCGAAACCGGGACCTTGTCGGACATCAACGTCACGCCGCTGGTGGACGTGATGCTGGTGCTGCTCATCGTCTTCATGGTCACCGCGCCCATGTTGCAGACCGGGGTGGATGTGCAGTTGCCCGACGCCAAGGCGCAAACCATTCCCGACGACTCGGGCAAGCTGATCGTCACCATGACCAAGGAAAAGCGCGTGTACATCGGGCGTATGGAGATCCCGTTCGCCGAGGTCGAGGACAAGCTGCGCGCCAACGCCAAGCTGCAGTCCGACCGCGAAGTCTACCTGCACGCGGACAAGGCTTTGTCCTACGGTGACGTGGTCAAGGTCATGGCCGCCATCAAGCTGGCGGGCGGCGACAAGATGGGGCTCATTACCGATCCGCTCGAATAGCATGCAGGCATCAGCCAACACCCGCATCCGGCCGCTCGGCCGCGGCACCTTCCTGGGGGGCATCGCGGCCACTCTGGTGATCCATGCCTTGCTGGTGGTCCTGGTCTACTACGGCCACCTCAAGACAGCGCCGCGTCCCGAGGCTGCACGCGACATGATCGTCACCAGGCTGGTGGCGCTGGGCACGCCCCGCGAGAAATTCTGGTTGCCGCGTATCGTGCAGCCGCCCAAGCCCAAGGCGCCGGCCCCCATCAAGCTCAGCGAGGATCCCAACGCCGCACCAGCTCCCAAAGAGGCGCCCAAGGCTGAAGACACCAACATCTCCAAGGATCTGCGCCGCGCCCTGGAACGCGCCAAGACCCTGGCCAAGAATGCCGCCGCCGAGGAAGCAGCCGAGGGATCGCTCACCGGATCAGCCGAAGGCGCTTCCAACCAGGCGGTGAGCGGCGACGAGTACGCCACCGCCATCTTCGAGGCCGTGCACAAGAACTGGTCCACGCCCACCGGGATGGTGTCGGACAGCGAGCTGGCGACACTTTCGGCCGAGGTGAGAGTTTCGATTTCCGCGGACGGTGTGCTCGGCAATCCCAAGGTAATCACGCCGTCAGGCAACCAGTACTTTGACGATTCTTGCGTGCAAGCGGTGAAGGCAACCGGCAGGGTTCCGCCTCCGCCGGCCGGGTTCAAGCGCGGCTTCCGCCTGCGTTTCGAAGGCAAGGATCTGACCCGCTAAGGAGAAACATGACCAAGCACCCACATATTCGCAGCGGATTTGCAGCCGCAGCGCTGATCCTCGCCGGAGCAGTCCCCGCCCGCGCGCAAGCGCCAGCCGAATCCGGCGCCAGCGAAGCCGACGAGCTGCCGCGCATCGTGATCAGCGATCCCAACCGCGACCTGTTCCGCCTGGCATTGCCCAATGCCGCCGGCGAGAGGAACCTGGCCCGCTCCGCCACCGACATCGAGCAGCGGGACCTGTCGATCACCGGCCTGTTTCGCGTGCTCGACCCGGTGTCCTTCCCCGACACCTTGCAGAAGGAAGGCCTGGGATTCTCATCGGCTCTCTGGTCTGAAGTGGGCGCGCAGGGCGTGGCCAAGATGAACATCACGCAACAAGGAAGCGGCCTGGTGCTGGAGGGCCGCCTGTATCAGGTCGGCCGCGGCGAGTCCCCGGTCATGAGCAAGACTTACCGGGGCGGCGAATTGCGCGCGCTCGTGCACGCCTGGGCCAACGACATCATCGCCCAGTTCACCGGCCAGCGCGGCGTGTTCGGATCCCGCATCGCCTTTGCCATGACCGGCAAGAAGGGCGAAATCGCCACCATCGGCATGGATGGCGCCGAATTGAGCGTGGTGACCCACATGAACTCCGCCTGCCTTCTGCCCGCGTTCTCGCCCAGCGGCGGTCAAATCGCGTTCACCTCGTTTTTGATGGGCGGCAGCGATCTGTGGGTGGTCTCGGCCGGTGGCGGCCGCGCGAACCGTATTTCGAAGCGTTCCGGGCTGAACACCGGCGCAGCCTGGTTTCCTGGCGGCGGCTCGCTGGTTGCCACCCTCTCCTTTGAAGGCAACGCCGAACTCTACAAGATCGCGGCCTCTGACGGCGCGATACAGGCCCGGCTGACCAACTCACCCTCCATCGATCTTTCGGCCAGCGTGTCGCCCGATGGCTCCAAGATCGCTTTCGTCTCCGACCGCCAAGGCACGCCCCAAATCTTTCTGATGCCTTCCTCGGGCGGCGGGGCGAAACGCCTGACCTTTCAGGGCACCTACAACCAGACCCCGCGCTTCTGCCCACGCGCCGACACGCCCGTCATCGCGTTCACCGGCCGCGACGAGCGCCTGGTGTTCGACATCTTCACCTACGACCTGCGCAGCGGGAAAATCGAGCGCATGACGCAGAACCAGGGCTCGAACGAGGATCCCACCTGGTCGCCTGACTGCCGCCTCATCGTCTACGTCTCCAGCCGTGGCGGCCTGTACGCCATGAATCCGCAGACCAAGCTGGAATTCCAGATCTGGAAAGGCGGCGCCCGCAGCCCGTCGTTTGGACCACCCCCGGCCGAAAGCCGCTGAAGAATGCTTTTTCACCACGGAGAGCACCAGAGACGAAACGCAATCATGGGAACCCTGGGAGGGTTCCCATACCCTCCCGCGATGGTGCGCCGCCGGCAGAGCCGGCGGGCTCCCCACGCGAGGAAGGAAGGGTTCGGACTCGGATCCGAAACCCTTTCTTTCCGGCCTCTGTGGCCTCTGTGCCCTCTGTGGTGAAACTCCGGATCTCCGGGACAGCCCATGAGCCGAATCGCCACCATCGATATCGGGACCAATACGACCCTGCTGCTGGTCGCCGAAGAGAGCGGCGGGACGATTTCCGTTCTGGAAGACCGTGCGACCATCACGCGGCTGGGGCGCGGCATTGGCAAGGACGGCGAGTTGGGCCGCGAGGGAATCGACCGAACCCTGGCCGCACTTTCCGGCTATGCGGTGCTGGCGCGCGTGCACGAAGCGCCCATCTTTGCCATCGGCACCGAAGCGCTACGCCGAGCGTCCAACGCAGGCGATTTTCTGTGTCGGGCCGCGGCCCTGCTGGACACGCCGGTCGAGGTCATCGGCGGCGAACGCGAGGCCGCGCTGACCTTCCTGTCTGCCAAGCAGTCCTTCCCCGAAGCCGCCGCCCAAACTATGGTGGTCGTGGACATTGGGGGCGGGTCCACGGAGATTGTCGTCGCGCACCGGGGTGCCGTCGATTCCAGCCGCAGCCTACCCCTTGGGTCCGTCCGTCTGACAGAGCGCCACATCCGCCACGATCCCCCTCTGGCCGATGAAATCGAGGCTGTGCGTGCCGAGGCGGGCGACCGTCTGGCCGAGGCGCTCTTTCCTTCCCAGGCCGACCAACCCTGCCTGGTCGGCGTGGCCGGGACCGTCACGACCCTGGCCGCCATGGCGCAGGATCTGCGCAGCTACGATCCGGCTCTGGTTCACGGCTATCGTCTGACCCTGCCAGCGCTGGAACAACAGATCGATCGTTTGCGCGCCTCGACCCAGAGCCAGCGCGAAGCTATGGCAGGCCTCGACCCGCTTCGCGCCGACGTGATCCTCGGGGGCGCCATCATCCTCTCGGAAATCACCCGGCGAGTCGGGAGCCCCGATGTGCTGGTCAGCGACCGCGGAATCCGCTGGGGGCTGCTCTACGAAAAGCTCGGAAGTGGTTGATTAATTCATTCTAACTCTATGATTTAACTAGTTTAATTCATGTCGATGCCGGTCGGGTTGCTTAGGCGTCCACAACCCGGTAGTTTCCCCTGCGTAGCCTACGTGCAGCACAAGTTGGTAATAGCGTCGCTGTTCGTCGCCGCCCTGGCCGGCCCTGGATGCAAGGCCCGGGTGCGTGCGATCACGTCGCCCTTCGCCGACGACTTCGAACGGGTCGAGCCTGGCCCAGACTGGCTCGACACCAGTGGCGGAGCCTACAGCATCGCAGATGGCAGGCTGAACGCGAAACGCGCCTACAACCATCCCCTGTGGCTTCGGCGCCAGCTGCCCCGCGATGTCGTGGTGGAATTCGACGTCATGTCGAAGAGTCCGGCCGGTGACATCAAGGTCGAGCTGTTCGGGGACGGTGAGTCGTTTGACCCGGACAAGGGACGCTATGACCCCACCAGCTACGTGATCATCCTGGGCGGCTGGAACAACAGCAGCAGCATCATCGGCCGGCTGGGCGAGCACGATGACGCCGTCAAGGCCGCAAAAAAGCGAGAGCCAGGACAACCCCCGCCCGTCGAGCCAGGCCGCAGCTACCATTTCACCGTTGCGCGTCAGGGCGGGCTCATCGACTGGAAAATCGACGGCGCGCCCTTCCTGGCGTGGACCGATCCGTCGCCTCTCTCTGGTTCCGGCCACGAGTTCTTCGCAATCGATGACTGGGAGGCGGATGTCTACTTCGACAACCTGCGCATCCGTCCCACGAACTAGGGCGAACCACGATGCCAGCGGACAAACCATCGTCTGACAACGCGAACGGGGCAGCTGCTGAAGACGACGAAGCCGTCCCCGCACAGGTTCCGCCCGAACTGGACGTATTCGAGTTCGACCTGGGGCCCGTGTTGGAGGGCCTGCGCGGCCGGCGTCAGCTGCTCATCTACATGCACGACAACCCCGATCCCGACGCCCTGGCGTCCGCGTTCGGGTTGAAGCGGCTGATCGAGCATGTCCTGCCGATCAAAGCCACCCTGGCATTGGGTGGCATCGTGGGTCGCGCGGAAAATCGCGCCATGGTGGAGACCCTTGGCATCCCGCTGGTCGCCGCTGATTCATTGGATCCGTCGGTCTACGACGCCCTGGCCATCGTCGACAGCCAACCCGGAACCGGCAACAACTCGCTTCCGCCAGACCGCCTGTTGGATGTGGTCATCGACCACCATCCAGCGCGCCCGGAGAGCGAATCGGTTCCCTGGCGTGATATTCGACCTGACTTGGGCGCCACCTCGACCATCGCGGTCGAGTACCTGCGCGCCCTGAACGTGCCGATCGACACGCCGCTGGCCACGGCTCTTTTCTACGCCATCCGGGCCGAGACGCGCGACCTGGGCCGCGAAGCCACCCACGCGGAACGAGTGGCCTACTTGTTCCTCTTTCCACTGGTGGACTTTCACCTGCTCTCGCTGATTTCCCAGCCCAAGGTGCCACGCGCGCACTTTGCGGCGCTGGACCGGGCGCTCCGCTCGGCGCAGGTGTGGGGCGATCTGGTCGCTGTCAACATGGGCAGCATCGCCTACCCTGATCTGGTGGCCGAGGTGGCCGACTTGCTGCTCGAGTGGGAAGGAGCGCACTTCGTCCTGTGCTGCGGCTGCTATGGGAATCGATTCTACCTGTCACTGCGCACCGAGCCCAGCGAACGTCGAGCCGGGGCGTTGATGAGACAGCTCATCAACTCGCAAGGCGCGGCCGGCGGCCACGGGACCATGGCCGGTGGACGCCTCTTCCGTCCTGTCGCCACTGACGCCGACCAGCAGGCCACCTTCGAGCAGATGGTCAAGCACCTGCTCGATCTGATCGGCCGCGGCAGCCCACCCAGCGCGCCCTTGATCGGTTCCTAGTTTGACTTCGCGGCGTCGGCGGGCACAATATTGCCTCCCTATCACTCCAGATTGCCGGAGTGGCGGAATGGCAAACGCAGCGGACTCAAAATCCGCCGTCCTAACAGGCTTAGGGGTTCGACTCCCCTCTCCGGCACTACGCGGGAATCATTCAAGAAAGCAGAACTCGCCAGCGGGGAGCATGAAGCGCCACTCAGGGCATTGCGGGTCCTATCTGGGTCCTAGCGACCCCAAGCCCCCTCGCTCTGCTGTCGGCGCAGTCTCGCAGCGTGGTCAGATGGCCCCAGATGGAGCCCCTTCGCGATGATCTCAGATAAGGCCGAAGATCCACCGAAGCAGCCGAGCGCTGCGATCCTAGAAGGGTGTGACGAGTGGATCAGGAGTTGGTGGGATTCCGCCCCCCGTCCCCACACTCTCTACCATTTCACCGACACGGACGGCCTCGTCGGCATCCTTCACGACCGCGCGATATGGGCGTCACTGGCCACATCCCTCAACGACTGCACCGAGGTGAAATACGGGCTCGACTTGGCCGCCTCTGTGATTGAGGAAAGGGGAACGTCCGCACCGAGCGAGCTTCTGACGACTGCGCTCCGCTGCCTTCGCAAGCCGCACGAGGTGAAGCCAGAATTTAGTTATCGACTCCGCGTCTTTGTGGCTTCGTTCTGCGAGTCGGCAGGGAAGAGCGCCCATTGGATGCACTACGCCCGCGAGGGCTTTGGCGTGGCCATCGGCTTCAAACCGGAAATTGCGACTCACGGAAAGTCCAACCTCTGTCGGGTCGAGTACAACCTTGAGACTCAGAAGCGGGTTCTCAACGACTTTCTCAACCGCGTCCAAAAAATCGCTACTGAGGAAGCACGTCGCCCAGATGCAGATCCCAAGCAGATTGGTCAACACGCCGGCCACCTCGTCTCCGTGTTCATGCCTGCGCTCGCCGCCTCGTTCAAGGATGAAAGCTTTCGTGACGACCAGGAGTGGCGATTGATAACGCTCCTACCGTTCTGCGACGATCAGCTTCTGAAGCTGGCGGACACCAAGTGCGACGATCAGCCTTTGAAAACGGCAGACACTACCAAGTACAGAACCTCCAAAGGGCGGGTCATCCCGTACGAGGAAATGCCCTTGCCACCCGCAGCCGTGAAAGAAGTCTTGCTTGGCTTCTCGTCGCCAATGAAATTGCACGACGACGCCCTCAGGATGTTGGGCAGGGGGGTGAACCCGCAGCTAGTAATCTCTCGTTCAAAAGTGCCCGTACGCTAGCGTTTCACCAACTGCGGCGGTCGGGTAGTCTGCCTAGCGCGGCGAATTCGCAAAAGGAATCACCTTCGCCGGTGCGGCCGGGATCGGGAATGACACGCGGTCGGCGGCGCCTGCCAGGTGGGCCGGCGATAGGTGGGCGTAGGTGTCGCTGGTGATCTGCGGGGTGCTGTGGCCCAAGATTCGCTGCAAGGTGAAGATGTCCCCACCGCCCATGACGAAGTAGCTGGCGAAGACGTGGCGCAGGTCGTGGACGCGGATTCGGGGCAGGCCGCATCGCTTGAGAGCCAGTTCCAGAAACTTCCCCGGCTTCGAGTTCTTCGAGTAGCAGATCCCGCCCTCCTCGTTTGGGAAGACCAGGGTACCCTTCCACGGATCGGCCAGCCGATGCTGCTGGAGGATGGGAACCAGTGCGGCCGGGATGGGCACCAGCCGATCCTTGCCGCTCTTGGTTCGTCCTTCGTATGAACGCCTCACCGTGATCAGCCGCCGGTCAAGGTCCACGTCGGACCAGCGCAATCCCATCGCCTCGCCCCGGCGCAGGCCGGTGTAGGCCAGCGTGGCGAACAGGCCATACAGCACGGGCCGGTGTGTTTCCTCCCCGATCTGCCGGATGGCTTCCAGCACGCGGCCGACGTCTTCGGCCGTGCCGATAGGCGGCGCCAGTTTCGTGTGGTCCACGGCCAGCATCAGCTTCCCGCGGCCGATACGATCCGTCGGTGATGCCGGGATGTGCCCGTTAGACACGGCAAAGCGCAGGATGCTGCGAACCAGGGCCATCGTGAGATTGATGGTCCGCGCGGCCATGTGTCGCGTCTCTTTGTCCTCGCCCTTCCCCACCTTGCGGGTCTTCGCCTGTAGCTTCGCCCGCAGTTCCAGCACGCGCGCAGCCGTCACCGCCGCAAGGGGCGAGTCCCCGAAGAACGGCTTGACGTGCTTCTTGTAGCGTTCCTCGTTGTCATCATGGCTGCGCAGGTTGGGCTTGCTGTGCAGGTCCAGCCATTCGCGGGCCACCTTGTCGAAAGACACGCTCGCCCGCCGCTTCTCGGGCAGGGTGCCGTCCCCGAGCATCGTTCGGACGCGTGCCAGCGCCTCGGCCGCTTCGGTGCGTGTCTTGTACCCGCTGCGTTTTCGCCGCTTGCTGCCCTCGTACCAGCGAACCGAGAAGGACGGCGTGGTGGGCGTCCCCGTGACGATGATCGTCCCGAAGCTGCTACGGCGAGGGCGACGGGGCTGGCGTTTGCGGCGAGCCATCGCTACTTCTCCTTTTCGATGTGCTCCAAGCCAGTCAGCAGGCACACCCTAACCGCGTCGGTGCGGGTCAGTGCCAGGCCGGGCCTGGACAGCTTTGCGGCCACGGCGTCGAGGCGGTCGAGGAGTTCGGCCTCCAGGCGCACCGCGATCTGTTGGGTTGGCGTCTTCTCTTTCGTGGTCTTGCTCTTGCCCATTCTGCTTTCCCTTCTCTGCTTCCAAGTAGGTTCCGAGACGTTCGCGCGCCTCGGGTGATTTGAGACTAGGCCAGCGCTTCACGGCCGCGTCCAGCCCCGCGCGGGCTCGGCGCACGGCCGCTAGGTCCACTGTGCCGCGCTTGCGCTTCACCCGCAAATCCTCGCAATCTGAGTCAGTCCAAACGGCCGCGCCGCGCGGGACAACAGGCCCTGACGCTCGCACTCGACCGTCACCGCTCGCAGAGACAGGCCCGCTGCCCGGAAGGCGCGGATCTGGCCGATGACAGCTTGCTCGGCCGCGTTCTCCCCCAGGTGGACGCTGTCGGCCGCCAGCTCGTAGCCGTAGGGGATCTGACCGGTGCGTTCGCCTCGCGTGTGCTTCACGGCGAGGGCGGCGCGCGTGCGGGATCGGATTGCCGAGCGTTCGTACTGAGAGAAGGAATCGAGGATCGAGCGCATCAACTGGCCTTCCGGCCCTACCCCATCGCTCGCCCCGTCCGCCGTGGTCAGCGTAGCGCCAGCTCGACCGGCCGCCTGTTCGACCATGGCCGCGACCACAGTGTCACGCGCGATCCGGTCCCGCTTCGCGGCCACCAGCAGACCAGCCCCGTGTTCCCGGAGGGCGGCCAGGGCAGCCAGCAAACCAGGGCGCTTCTCGGCCGGCGTGCCACCGCTGATCCCGAAGTCCTCCAGCACGGCCGCAAGACGCACGCCACGCGCCAGCGCCCAGCGTTCGATAGCCGCGCGCTGTGCCTCCGGGCCGAGGGCCTGTTCGTCGGTCGAAACGCGAAGGTAGCCGACTGCAACCTTGGGATCGCCTGCCTTGATTCGCTTTGCCATACACCCGTTATATACCATTGGGATGCATTGACAAGCACAAAACGACACGCAGATGCACAGGGATGTCCACAAACCGGACGGTGTGTGTACGCCGCTGGCCACTGGCCTATGCCTCGTTCTCAAGCACATTGGCAAAACTCTGCGTCATTTCGGCGAGTAGCTGGGGATCCACCTGGCCTAGACCCAGGACCTGATAGGGGCCATCGGTGCTTGCCAGGTGGCGAACGGTCGCCGCATCGACATGGTGCTTGGCGCAAACGGCGTCAAGGGCTGCGTCCAGGCTCAGCAGATTGGTTTCCCAACGCTGCCAAGCCTCGAAGCACACCTGGCCTCGTTCCTCATCTTCTGCTTTGTCGGAGTGGTAGCAGTGGAAAATGGCAGCGGTGGCTGCAAAGGCGTGCGCCTGGTAGCGCCAGCGTTCCAGCCCGTAATACAGCGTGAACCTTCGCAGCCGCTCAAACCAGTCGAGGTGCTCGGCGTCTGGCATCACGTATTTCTTTTCCGGCACCAGATCGCGGATTCGATCTGCCTCGGCCACATTTCCCTGGCTCAAGTGGGTGAAGACGAGCGTGGCCGACTCCTTGCCCGTCAGCCCTGCATACAAGCGCTCGATCCGTTTGTCGTCCTTCATGCCTTCCCCCGGTGGTCGAGCGTTCGTTCGAGCAATTCGAGGCGGCGTTCGAGGTCACTGGCGCGGAGCACGTTGACCAGCGCTGACATCGCACCCGCAGCGGCGTTCGCGTCGCGGGCTGGGAGGTTGCCAGCCAACACCTCCTGAACCACGTAGGCCAACCCAGCCCGCGCATGGGCCGCGGTTTCGAGCGGCCACCATGTGGGGATGGGGTCAGGTGCTCCGCACCCGCTGCGGTCCATCTGGCGGGCTCGCTGGGCGCCACCAGCGCGACGGGCGGCGTCTGCGGCCTCCGCGTTCGCCGGGTCGTGCGTCCAGCAGAACTGCGAGCCAGCCAAGACAGGTGCCTGGCAGGGCTTGCCGTTTGACGCGGTGGCCTCGCACGCGCGCGATGGACACGACCTACCTACCTTGCCGGGGGGGCCGGCTGGGGGTGCGTCGTCCCTCATGCAGCCCTTTTCCTGCTATTGACCCTGTCGCGAGACGCCATGTTCCTACACGACCGACCGCAGTAGCGAGCATCTCGCCGTTTCGGTTCAAAGACCGCGCCGCATCGGGCACACTCGCGTGCTCCGTGCGTCGTCCCGACTGCCGCCCGCTTGCCCTTCGCCTTCGCCGGTAGGCTCTCTTCGGGCTCGCCAGTCGGTTCAACCGAGCCAGCGATTGAAGGCGGCGCCACAGACGCCGGGGCAGCCGCCTCGGCCCGGCGCCAGCACTCGACAAGCCCGCCGCGCCCTACGATCTCGGAGCCCACATGCTGCCCCAAAGCGTAGGCGAGGTATTGTCGGAGATCCTTCTCCATGCCTGGGCTGCCGAGCGGCAGGCACGCCGTCGCAATGGCCTCGATCCGTTGCGCGTCGATTACTGCGCCCGGTACGTGGTCGCACCACCAAGCGACCAGGGTCCGTTTGGCATCGTAGTGAGGGCCAGACCGTGCCAATGGCGAGTCCCGCGCCGATCCCCTCTCCCTTCCGCCAGCAGCACACCAGCGCCCCTACCGCTGGCTGCAACCATGTCGACCCATACGTCCAGTGCGCCTGTGACGGAGCGCTCCTCCATGTTCGCCGGCATCGTCAGGTTCACGCAGAACGGACGCATGGCATCGGGAGCACCCTTCTTCCCCATGTCTCGCAGATGCGCCAACACCAGCGGCAGGTAGGCACGTAGTGTTGGTGCCAGAGGATAACTATCTAGGCACCTACCCGCCATCAAAGCACCAACGATCCGCCAACAAGCAGATCCGCCAACAGGCAGCAGCGATCCGCCAACACGGGCAGGGTCGCCTTTTTGGCGTCCATCACGCTGCCTCACCACGAGCGGTTGCACGTCTAGGGGCGCCTGCCCCCATCGCATCGCCTTCTTCCGCCAGAAACCTCTCGCCAGATGGATCGGGGTTGGACTCGAAGTGCCTGCGCAGTCGTTCGAGAACCGCACTGCGCGCCGGCAGGTCTGTCTTGCTGGACCAGAGGGCCTCTATCCGCTTCGCTTCCACCTGCGTGATAGGCCGCCCGCAGCCACGTCGTTCGCGTGTCGCTTTGCAGGCCCTGATGGCAAGACGAACATCGGCAACAAGACCGGCCAGCCACGTTGGAACCACCTCGGGTTGCTGGGTCTCTCCATTCTGAGGACCCGATCCCGCTGATGGGGAGGGCACACCTCTATTGGCTACTCCGGACCATACTGGCCCGCTGTCAGGGGGCCTGTCAGGGGGGCTGCCGGGGGGGCTGTCAGAAGGGTTACTGGTCCCCTGCATTCTCTCGCCGGTAACAGGTGGTGGACTCTCGGGATCATCGCCCGCCTCCAGTCGTTCCCGCTTCCTCTGCTTCTTGATCTCCGCCCCTTTCTTCCCGGCCGCCCTGCTTAGCTGGTAGTCGTGTTCCATCGAGACGGCGTAGCCGACAACGATCAGGTCATCGCCCTTCCACTTGGCCAACTCCTGCGACACGAGGGTGGCCACAGCCTCTGAAGTGGACCCCGTTGGTAGGACCAAAATTGGCCCGAGCTAAGAGAGAGTCCGCGTGGGTTTGTTTGTAGATCCGGATGGGCCTCGCCGGGAAGAGAAATGTTTAGAGCGGAGGCATGCTGATGGCAGCTGTCCACGGATGCAATGCGCGCACGGCCCCGCAAGAGCAGGTGAACGCATTGCAGTTGTGGGCAGCGTGCCATCAGCATGATGCAGCGGTGTTCTAGGCGGCCTTCCCCATGGCCGTCTTGCTCATTTCGAATTCGTAGAACGCCACGGGCGTCTGGAATCCGAGGGTTTGGTGAGGGCGCTTGTGGTTGTACTTATCCAGGTAGATCGCGATGCCCTCGCGGGCGTCGGCCACGTCCCGGTAGTCGTTCAAGTAGACCTCCTCGCATTTGACAGATCGCCATAGGCGCTCGACGAAGATGTTGTCCATGAATCGGCCCCGACCGTCCATACTGACTTTTACGCCTCTTTCCAGCAACACGGACGTGAAATCACCGTCGGTAAACTGCGACCCCTGGTCGGTGTTGAAGATCTCGGGCAAGCCGAATTTTGCCAGAGCTTCTTCCACGGCCTCGATGCAAAAACGGCTATCCATCGTGTTTGAAATGCGCCAGGACAGGACCCGACGCGTGTACCAATCCATCACGGCGACCAGATAGCAATGCCCCTGTCTCGTCGGGATGTACGTGATGTCCGAGGCCCACACCTGATTGGGCCGGACGATTTCGAGATGTCGTAGCAAGTATGGAAATTTCGTGTGCTCAGGCGCCGGCACGGTAGTTTTCGGCTTGGGTGCCAGCGCTTCGATGCCCATGATTCGCATCAGTCGCTGCACCCGCTTGCGATTGACCGTCCGCCCCTGCGCCTTCAGCAAACGCGACAGTTTGCGGCTGCCGAACGCTGGAAATTCGAGATGCAGCTTGTCCAGCTCTTTGCAGAGGACCAGGTCTTCCTCCGCCACCAGCGTCGGCTGAAAGTAGACTCCGGATCTCGCCAGCTTCAGCAGGTCGCACTGGCGACGGACGGATAGGTCGTGGTCGGGCTCGATCATTGCTCGCTTCTCCGTCAGCGAATGCGCGCGAGCCCGCGTGCTAAAAAATCGTTCTCCAGCGTCAGCTGCCCCACTTTCCGCAGCAGTTCAGCTTCACGCTCGGCGTTCGCCGATTCCTCTGCATTTGCATGGCCTGGTTCGAAACCACGGCTAGCCGTGCGACCGCTTCCTTCTTCCACTTGTGAACCAGGTTCGGGTTGATCTTGTACCGGCGTCCGATCTCTGCGACCGTGGACTGCTCTCGCATTGCTTCGAGCGCGACCTGTGCCTTGAACGGTGCCGTGTGCTTCTGTCGGTTCTTTTTCATCGTGTCCTGCCTCGTTGTTGAGGCGGACTACACCTTAGCTCCTGGTCCTATTTTTGGGGTCCACTTCACTCTGCGGATCCGCCTTTGCCCATGGCGAAGCCCCATTCCTCCGCGCTCCATTTAGCGGCGCCGGCCATGCGGCCTCCGTTCTCTTCGCGGGTACAGTAGCCCAGCAGTGCCGCCCACCATCCCTTTGCTTCCGGCGATGTGCGCAGCAGCCAATCCGAGGAGGTCACAAAGGCAGTCGAAAGTGCCACGTTCGGCATGATCGACCGGGCCTCGCCTCTTGCTCGCATGGTCCTACGCCGCGTCCACCAGGCCACCGCGGGCTATGATCGCGTCCACGTCGGTGCGCCTCACCAGCGTGCGCCTGCCCAGCCGCACGACTGGAATTGCGCCACGGGCGAGAAGCACCCGGATGTAGCGCGTGGAAACGGCCAGCATGTCGGCCGGCTTCAGGCACCGACAGCAACGGCCTCGGATTCCGTTTCAGATTTGCACTTGCTGCTTCAGAATTGCTCATAGTGACCCCTATTCTCACCGCGATACAGGCAGACCCCTACGGGCCGATGACTCTTCTCCAATGACCGACGGCCGTGCACGGCCAACGATGCAGTGGGCGCCGGGTTGTAGGTGTATCTGAGGACATTTGTGGAACGCTGCTTGTGTTGCACTGTCACTGTGTACGTCTCACGCCTCGTGTCCCGGAATCTATAAAGATCATATCCAGAGAACTTTCCGCGACGCAGTCCATTGCGCTCGCCAGGGCACGCGAGGGCGTCCGTGGGACGTTCCCTGCGTCGCAATGTCACTGTGTGGTTCACACAACAACCGTTGTCCCAGGGAAATGGAAAGTCAACGACGCACGACCTATAGTCCCAGTGCGGCACAGCTAGTCCACATCAATCGTTGTGGCCAAGAGTCAGGGCCGACGCAGATCCATTGCGCTCAAGCCGCCCCTGGCAACCCGCCACGCGCAATCAGTGCCTCCAGGTCGCTGCGCCGCAGTAGTCGGCGCCGGCCCAGCTTCACGACCGGGATTTGGCCGCGTACCCACAGCAAGCGCACGAAACGGCTGGAAACGCCCAAAAGGTGCGCCGCCTCGCTGGCCGAAACGAGAAGCGCTGGCTGTGTATTCTTGACCAGACTTTCCTGTGAATTGCTCTGCATGACCGGGAATCCTTCCTATGGTTCCCCCTTCCTCGTATGGGGATCTCGCCGCGCTTGAGTCAACTGTTGATAAGTGAGAAAACGACGCTTTTTTCAGTTTTAGGGGGCATCGCCGTCCCATGCCTTCCTTCGCCCTGCCAGACGGTGGGCGGGCGCAGGTGGGTCAACCCAAACGAACACACCCGCACTGTCGTCTTGGGCGGGGTGGCTGACGCGGGGGTGAGCTAGGCCGGTTGCGGGACGGGTTGGCACCTATCGGCGGAAATCTGGCGCAGGCTCGACCGGCCGACTTCCTACGCCGTTGCGCGGGTGAGTTTTCCAGCGGCGGGCGCCTTTGGTCTTGTAGCCGGCCAGGATGCCGGGTACAGCCAGGACGAAGCGCGTCCTCGGAACAGCTCACGGTGTGCGATCGAACAGCGAAATCTTGGGAAACTGGGATGCGGTTCCACTGATCGGAGAGGTCGTCTCGATCCTCAGCACGACGCCGGTTGCTGTTCATGTGCCACGCCGATCGACTTGCCATGCAGCCTGCGCAGATCCAGCACCGCGCCGAACGATGTGAACACCTCGTCGAAGCGCGGGAAACGTTCTTGCCCCAATAGACCATAGCGCATGACATCGGAGCGCCTTTGCCTTCATCCTTCCCGTCGACTAGAAACCGCAGTCGAGTATCATAAAGAAAAGCGACAGCCGCGGCGGCACCGAAGACATAGAGTTTCCAGTGTTTGGTGTTGGTGGCCACCGGCACGAGGGCGAGAACTTCCGAAGCAAAATCCTTGTGAGCCGCTGCGCACCTGTGTAGCCAATGTCTAATTGTCGTGTGTCGCTCCCGGTCCGCTCCATATGGGGGATTGACGTAGATGGTTGGATAGTTCCACGAGCAAGTCAGACCGTTGTGGACGGGCAGATGATACTCAACATCAGCGCGGACAATAGAATGTCGATTGGAGCAAGGATCGAGGGAGATGCTTCCGAGGACGGCGCGAACCGCGTTAACGTACTTGGGAGGAGTACACCACGTCTGGCTGATCGAGGTCGTCGTTCGACCGGCTGTCATGGCTTGCGGATCTCCGTCCAGTTCTTGCCGGCCAGCCTTAATCACATCAGCTCGAAGCTGTTTGATAGTTCCATCGCGTGGTGCGATCACATTGAACCAGCCTTCGACCTCGGCTTCGTGCTGCTGAAAATAGCGTTTGAGGGCCGCGTCCGCATCGACACGAATCTTGACCTTGGTGAAGCAGTTCGCACCATGCTTTCCAGTGTAACTGGCAAGGAATGCCTCGCGCGCTGGCTTGAGTTCGGCGGCTGGTTTCAGCAACAGTTTTTCAATGAACTGGGACAACCCGATGTCCGTAAGAAACGGGAACCAGTCATCAGAGTGGGCCAGACCTCCAGTTCCTTGTTGTGATTCTCGGCGGTGAACCAGTTGCCGTGGTTGCTAACCACTCCCACGGTCAGGATGAAATTGCGAAGGGCGTTCTGGTCGACGCCATCGACGACTTGGCGGAGAAACCTGAGGTAGTCGCCTGTGCGCAGCCGCCCGCCGCCCGTATCAAGCACGCCGTGGACGTGTCCATCATTGAGTCTGACCTTTTGCAATGACGACACGGATCGGGCCACGTAGGCGCCCTGCTTTGCCTTCTCTATCGTCTGCGGACCTTTTCGCATTCCCTCTTCGACGCCAACGCGTTTGCACTCGAAAATGGCGTACGGCTGTTCCAGGAGATTCGTAAGCGCAACGACGCAACCACTGTGGTTCATCTCCACAAGGTGAGCTGTTACAAACTCGCCAGGGCCTTCGGCGACAACCGCCGCGTTGCGCATGACACCGTCCTTCCCAACCAAGGACTGATGCTTTATCTCCAGCCGACTGTCTGCGCCAGCGACGTCGATCACCTTGCGTGAGGTAACAGGCAGATCAAGAGGCAGCTGGATCGACCGGCTAGCGAGGATTGGGTGCAGCGAAAACTCAACATTGTGTGAGATTTCCGGATTGGCGAACTCGGGGATCGAACGCTCGATCGCGATCGAATCCCGGCGCTTCCACGCGCAGAGCGTGTAAAAAGTGACGATCTCCACAAGTGTTCCCAGACATCGGCCAGAAGCCTTCTTCTTGTCGATGGCATAGCCGAACACCTCGGTGGCGAGCATGTTCTGAATCTTGTCGACGGATTGGTAAGACAACGGCTGGCGATCCTCCCCGCGCCGATACTCTAGCAAGGCGAACTGCTCCAAGACAAGACTGGTTGTCTCCCGGTGTCTCCCGGATCGTCTTCCCGCGGAAAGGTACGGACAGCGCATCGAAGAGGCTGGCCAAGGTGCTCAAGGTGCGGCCGAAAGAGATCCTGCCCCGGCCCAATTCGTCGCAGCGCCGACGGCTTCACCACGTGACTTCGGCGGCCGAATCCCCAAGCCGAGGCAGAACGCGCGCCAGACGCGAAGCCCCGCAGCAACGCGCACGGTCTTGGCCTGCCCGCGGACGCGAGCCACGCGCGGCCGCGCTCGCAGGGCCAAATCGGCCGGGTCCTAAGTAGGTCCTAGCGGGGTTCATTTCGATGGGATCGCCGATCCCTCTGTGCCGCGCTCACCGTCGGAGATGCCACCGCGTGCCGCTCCGTGCCAGCCTAGGATTTCAACTCAAAATCCGCCGTCCTAACAGGCTTAAGGGTTCGACTCCCTTCTCCGGCACTACTCGGAATCGTTGACGATTTTCCCGATCACATGCGCGGCGAAGGCTTCGGTTGTCGTCCCGCGTGGGCCTCAAATGGGCCTCTAGCGCTCTCCTATGCGCCCTCGGCCCGGGTTTCCGAGCCCACTTCGGCCGCCTGCGAATTCGCAGCCAATGGCTTCGGTCCTGGCCGCCCGATTCCGAGGGCGAGCCGTTGGTCCGCCTCGTGGATTCTGTGGTCCTCGCCAATGTGCCCGTAGGTTTCGCTCGTGAGCATGGGCGTCGAGTGTCCAAGGTTCCTCTGGACGTCAGCCAGCGAGCCGCCCGCCATGAGCCAAAGGCTCGCGTGAGCATGGCGGAGGTCGTGGACCCTCATCCTGGCCACGCCAGCGGCCTTGCAGGCCGCGTCCAGCACTGCGGCCAACCGCGCGTTCGGTGACAGCATCTCGCCCGAGTGCGGGTCTGGGAAGACGAGTTCCCCGGCCCATCTGTCGCGGGCGCGGTGTTCGACAAGGAAGCTTGCCAGTTCCGAGGAAATCGGCACGGTTCGCGCGCGCCCGCTCTTGGGAGGCGCTTCGTAGCTTCGGCGGATCGTGACCAACCGTCGCGCGAGGTCCACGTCCTCCCAGCGAAGCCCGGCGGCCTCGCCCCGACGCGCCCCCGTCAGCAACAGAAAGGCGAAGAGGCCGAACCACTCTCGCCAGCCATCCCGGATCGCCTCCAGCAAGCGCGCTGCCTCTGCGTTCGATGCCAGGGGCGGGCTCCGCTTCGGGCGTGGCTCGGACAGCAGGAAACTCCCGCGCGCGAAGCGCCGAACCGGCGACGCCTGCAAGTAGCCCGCAGTCACCGCGAAGTTGAGCACGCTGCGCAGGAGGGCCAAGTAGCGGTTCACCGTGGCGGGCGCGAGCCCCTCGGACCGCAGATGGCTCCGAAGCTCCAAGATCCGAGTGGGTGTGACGTCAGAGGCGGCCAGATCCCGCCCGAAAAACTTCCCTAGCCGCTTCCACCGCTCTTGATTGTCCGGGTGAGAGCGCAGCTTGACCGCTGAATGCGTGCGCAGCCATTCGTCCGCGACAGTGGCCAGCATCACCTGGCCGCGCCGGTGGGCGTCCAGCACCCCGTCGGACAGCGCCGTGCGGACACGTGCGAGGAACCCTTCGGCGTCTGCCCGCTGCTCGAACCCTCGCTTGCGCCGCTGGCGGCCGCCCTCGTACCAGCGCACTGAAAAGCGCGGGTTCGTGGGGCTACCGTCGGACTTGATTGTCCCAAAGTCCCGGCGGCCGGCTCTGCGTCGCTGTCGTTGTTTTGGGCTGCATTCGATCATCGTCAAGCCCTCAATTATTCCGTTAACAGTACACCAAGAAGCTATCCATGTCCAAGGCCAGATCGGGCGGGTGCCCGGCGCAGAATCAGCGGCCCGACGGGATCGACAAAGCCTGCATTCGCGCCCACAGCCTCGGCCGCCCGATTCCAAGCACTCTGGCTGCCTCGCTGACGTTCCCGCCCGTCTCTTTGAGCACAGCCTTAATCTCGCGCCGGGCGGCATCGTCCAGCGCCCGCTGGAGGCGCCCGTAGGTGCGCGGGCCGCCCCGTGGACGCTTGGCAGGTTTGCGGGGTTTCCGGGTGCGGGTCATCTGCCTAACACGATACCCCGAGTCCGTGCGCTTGGCTGCTACACCACGCCCCTTCTCACGCCGTCTCATGGGCAACCCCCGTCCGTGGGTCTGGCGGCCTCGAAATCCTCACAATCCTCAGAAGGCACCGCGCCGGCCCGATTCTGAGGGTTCTGTGAATTCTGGGGCTGACGCACGGCCAGCGGGTTGACCACGTAGCGAGGCGACGCCGGGCGGCCGGGCGCATGCGCAGGGGCCGGAAGGCGGCGCAGGTGGTTGTGGCTTTCGAGGAGCGCCACCGCCTGTGTAACCGCGTCCACCGTGCGAAAGCACCCCTGGCCCTTGACCACCTGATGCAGTTCCCTGACCGTGAACTCGGCCATGTTCGCGCTGATGAGCCGGGCGAGAACTCTGCGGGCCTTGTCGATCTCCGGGTCGGCGCCCATCTCCGCCAGTGCCACCTGGGCGTGCGGCAGGTAGTAGTCCTCCACGAGAGCCACAGCCGCCTCCATCGTCCGGCCATCAATGACGCCGGCCGTGGGCTTGCCGGACTGCACAGATTGAACGGCGTGCAGGACACCGGCAATCCGCACGGCCGCGCCAACCGCCTTGCCTGCCCAGTCGCCCATGTGACCGAGATCCCCGCCTAGCGCCAGCCGAGGTTCAAGCCGTCGGTCGAACGTCAGCCGAGTCTGGGCCGCACTGTCCGACAGGGATAGGCAGATGGGCCGCCCGTCTGCGTTCGGTTCCGTCCCAAGAAGGCCAAGAAGGCAGCGCCGATACTGCTGGACGATCACGTCTGGGACTGCCGGTGTGCCCGTCCGGCGCCGCCCCATAAGGTTTTGAGGGAGCGCGTAGAGGAACCGTGCAATCAGCCCTCTTCCGCGAAAGCCGGGCTTGTCCGCCAGCCCTCGCAATACGTCGGGCTGTACAGCAAGCCCCATCGTCAGCGCGGGATGGCCCATCAGCACGGGCGGGCCGGAGCGCCGATCAACCCGTAGGAAATCCCCTGCGTGTCCCTTCAGGTAGACGTCGAGGTTCGGCACACCCTGTGAGTACCGGCCGGCCATCATCTCGAAAATGCCGCCTTCGGCGCTGAACAAGGCGATGCGTTCCCCTTGTTCCGCCAGCAGCCGGGCCAGAGCTTCGGGCGTGGCATCGTCCGCCAGCAGGCGCGGGTAGGCTGGGGCCGGTCCCTCCGCGGCCAGCTCCTCCGCCAGCCTGGCGGCCTCTCTCTCTCTCTCTCGCTGGGTTTCTCTGGTTCTGTCCTTGTGGGCCTCTCTGCCCTGATCTTCCGCTTCTCCTTGATGGCTGTTCAGAAGCGGGCGGCGCACGACATCCAGGTCGAGTCGGTCCTCTTCTTGGCCTCTCCATTCCTGGAACGGCGACGCGACGGCCGACCATGGGCACTCTGGCGCGTCCCGGAGAGGACATCATCCGCCATGCAGCCCGACTATGGGTTCGATGCAGCCTGACTCCACCGGGACCACACCCTGGCGCTGCACGCAGGCGGCAGTCGCGGCAAGGGACGAGGCTCCGCGGCACCGTCCAACAGGCCCCCGCCGCCTCGGCCAGCGCGCCCACGTCGCACGCACTGGCGGAGGAGGCAGTCGAGCGGGAACGGCGGCACCTGATGCGCGTCTAACGGGATAGGCGGCTCCCATTCCTCGCTGGTCCCGCTGCCTCTGACTGCCCGTCGCCCGTGTGCATTTCCTCCGCGTCCGCCTCCGGGTCGAAAAGACGTTCGCCATGCTGGAGGCGGGCGTTATCGTCCGGCTTGCTGCCGCCGTTCGACGGCCTCACGCTGCACCTCGCAATCCGCCGCGAAGAATTGTGCAGCGACCACGCAGGCTCTCGTGGACGGCGCGCGCGTACCTCTCGCCGGGCTCGTCGAGGTGCGTTCGGACGATCACCCGCGCGCCATCGGGCAAACGGCTCGCGATGCCGGACGTCCAGCCACCGCTGACCACGCCGAGAACGGCGGGCGCGGTTGCGTCGGCATCGGAAAACCGAGTGCCCCACGTGAGAAAGTCTGGCTCTCCCTCGGCCACCACGACCCGGAGGGGAACTGCCGCGGGCCAGCCTTCGGGGCGTTGTCCCGTCGCTAGTAGTCTGCGCCCTAGCGCATCAGCCATCACGAGCCCGCCGGTGGAAAACCCGGCTGGCGCCAGATTCTTCGGTCCCTCGCCAGCCACTACCCGCCGGGCGCGGAGGCTCCGCAACACGCCCACCTTGTCGAACATCGGCAGGAGGAGCCGATAGCCTGCCTCGCCCACGTCTGCCCTCGACAACCGGCCCAGCAGGGCAACCGCACGCCAGAGGGCAGAGCCCGCGCGAGATCGAAGTCCTCGACGGCGCCCGCGTCCAGCACCCGCGAGGTCAACCAACCTGCCACCTCGGACACGTCGCCTACGGGGCGACAGGCGGCCCAGAATCCCGACACCTCTGCGGCCGGCGGGTAGTTGGGTTCGGGTGGGGAACAAGGCCGCGGTCTGGTCGCGCCCCGCGGGATGCCTATTCCGCCCAACTCCACGCCTGCCAGTTCTGCGGCCAGCCGCAACACCTCGGGGAAGTCCCGTCGAGTGTCCAACCCGTGCGCCACCGCGACGAGATCAAACACATCGCCGCCAACATCACAGGCGAAGCAGTGGACGGCGAGTGTCCCATCGGCTGCGCAGCGCACGGAGCAACTCGGGGTGCGCTCATTGTGCCAAGGGCACAGGATGGTTAGCCCTCGTGGCTGCGGCTTGGCGCTTTCGTCGAGCCCAAGGTGACGGCAAACGTCGCGCGCATCGACAAGAAGGCTCCGAATCTCGCCGGCGCGGTCAGGCAGGGCGGCACACGTCATGGTGACACCTGCGGTGTTCGTCGCCGGGACGCGATGAATTCGAGGACGTCAGCCTCGGCGAACCTCGGCAGGCGCCCGACGTAGATCGCCGGCAGGTGCCCTGCCCTAACCCATGCGTAGATCGCGGACCGAGAAACTGCGAGGCGTTCCGCGACTTGGGCCGGGGTCAGGAGGCGGGGAACCTCCAGCGTATTGAGCGCTCGCGGCAAGATTGCGGCCGGGCGGCCGACGCTGGCGGCGTTGGCGGTCATCGCTCGCCTCCTGGGCCGGACAACTCTCCCGTCTCGCGCATTCGCTCCAGGCCCGAGGCAATGAGCAGACGCGTTCCTCGCAAAACACGCCCGCCCGCCGCCGCGCGCTCAAGGGCGGTTAGGGAGACACCGAGCGGAACAACAAGTCGACGGGCGCCGTGCTCAGCAATGAGCGCCCGTAGGATCTCGACAGTGCCCGCGTCGAGCGGATCTCCTGTCGGCGACCGAGTGACGGTGAATGGCTGTCTCATGTTCGCCAAGATGGCCAACTGAGACGCCTCCCGGTAGACGCTAAGAAATGCCTAGGCGGCGTTCTATTTTTTAGCGGGGGTGCGCTTCCGCCGTCGAGCCAGGACGGATTTCCGAATGTTTTCCGGCGTGTGTGGTTCAAGATTCAGCCCCTTTTCGTCGAGAACCACCGCCGTCTGGGACCACGTGAGCCCTTGACCTTTGAGTGCGCCAGCACCGTCAAGGGCCGGCTTCGAGGGCCTACCACGCCCGCGTGCAAGCTTCGTCGCCAGAACACCCGCCTCTGCGCCCAGAGCAGCGATGTCGCGCGCTGCCTGGGCGAGCCGCGCTACGTCTGAGGGCACACATTTGGCAACGGTGTTCACGAACTGCCGAGCCTGAAAGACGGCGTCGCCCCATCGGGAGGGCGCACCGGCGAGCAATGCTTTGTTCACAGTGCTCGCAAGCGTTGTGAATACCCCATCTCGTATCGCTGCCGCCTCCTGCGGCGCCGCGCCCATGGTAGTCAACGCCCGGACAGCTCCTTCGGCTTGCCTCGCGATCTGGGGGGCCAGCGTTCGCATTTCCTTGTCGCGCTCTTGAGCCTTGGCGGCCATCTCAGCAGGCACGACTGCATCGCTTGCCGCCGCCCACTTTCCTTGTCGGCGATAGTCCGCAAGGGCCTCCTCCACTGCCTCGGGCGGGCCTCCCATCGCGCGTAAGTCATCCCGCATCAGGTCCTCGTCGCTGGGCTCAGCCTCCGCCACGATCTCTCGCACCCTGTCCTCGGGCAACCCCATACTACGGATGATGCGGGTTCTCCACTCTTCTGTTTGCTTGGGATCCACGATGGGGGGCGGCGCTGGCAGCGAGTCCAGCCACGCGCCCCTGTCCTCGTCGAGCCCACGCACAAGGTGGGCCGCAGGACCGAACACACTGCCCAGCTCGTTGAATGCCTCGCGCACCGCGTCCTGACGCTTACAAGACAACGTCCGCCACTTCCGCCGGATCGTTGCTTCGTCCGCCGCAGACAGATCGCGAAGGAAGCTCGACAGCGCTTCCACCTTCTCCGCATGAGTCGCGCCGCCTGTCTGCACCCGCAGGTCGCCTGTGAGTTGTTCGAGTCGCGCGAGCGGATCACCATCACCCTCGCGGTTGCCTGCGCCAGCGCGCTCCGGTATCTTGGCCATGGGCGGAATCACTCCTTCCGTCTTGCGCCCGCCGGTGGTTAAGACCGAGCGGGCGCTTCTGCATCAGCATACAGAAAAACCGGGCTACCGGGGTTACCGGGCCTACCGAGGATGCCCGAAGTCAGCGAACCCGCGCCGAATCACGCCACGTCGGCGCCGCGGTCATCGGTGGCTTGCGGCCACCTGGTATCCCGGCGATTTTCCCGCGACAGGCTGAGGGCGGTTTCGCTGTCCTGGTCCCTCCGTTTCACGCAGCGGAATAGGCTGCGGTTCCCGTTCCTGACCGCCTCGAACCCGAGAGCGCACGCGGCCGCCTCCACCTCGGCGAAAACGGCATTGTTGAGCACCCGGATCCCGAGCGCACGCGCGGCGTGCTCCACGACCTCAAACCGTCGCACACAGAACCGCGGATCCCCGGGGGTCGTCTCGTACGCGTCCAGCAGTGCCCCGCGAAGATTCCGTCCCCGTTCCTCTTGACGGAGTTTGGCTTCCAATACCCTCGCCAGGACGAGGCGCCCTATGTCAGTTTCCATTTTCCGCCTCGCCTTCGATCTCGCCGGTCACAATGTCAATGAGCAAGCTTCTCAGATCCTCATCCTTCATCGTCGCTAGCCGACGGCAGAAGCATGAACGCTTCGCGATGCCAGCGCGCGGTGCCGGTTGGAACGTGCCAGATCATCCACGGCTTGCGCTGAAACACGTCGTTCGCGCTCGCGCCTTCACGCGCGCTGGGGGGCGGGATCCTTTCCGTGGTATCCGGAATGAACGGTCCCGCGTCTGCACACGCGCCAGCCGCGAGGCACAGCGCCCCCAGTGCGAAGAAGAACGAGCCTGGGCCTGCCTGCGCGCTTCGTCTCTGCCTGTCCATGGCGTCCAGATTGTCCCGACTTCGACTTGGCGGCAAGAGCCTGGCGGAGGAGGTGCCGGCGCCCTATCGCGCGGTCGCCAGCGCCATGGCACACGAGGCTTCCGCTGCACCCGCCCGCGGGGACGACCTGCGCCCCCACCAGCACTAGTTGTTGATGATCACCAACTTGCACTTATCCGTGCACAAATCGCCACCGTTGGCGCTACCCAGATCGCACTCTTCGCCTTGCGCGGTGTCCACCACGCCGTCACCGCAGAAATGAGTCGTAGTGCATCCCAGGGTACAACCGCTGCCGCCATACTGAGTGCCGTTGTCCGGGCCCTGGTCGCACTCTTCGGGCCCATTGACGATGTTGTCGCCGCAGAAACCTCCCCACTTGCACTGCGTGGTGCAGCCGCCGTATGTGTTGTCGTCGTTGGGACCCGGGCAGCCCGCAGGAAGCGGTCCGGTTCCGTCGCCGCAATCGCATTCTTCGTCGGCCACCGTGACGCCGTCCCCGCAGGTGGGCAGGCAGGCACTCGGCAGATCGTTGAAGCCGCTCAGGGTGAGTTTGTACGTCGAGCCGTTCCACGCTCGCTCCGCCTGGAACACGACGATCTCGTAGACCCCGTTGTTGGTCATGCCCAGATCGACCTTGCTCTGCACGCCTGTGCAAGTCGAGAGAACGCCCTCGGTCTTGCAGGCAGCGCCTGCGCTCGGGGTGACAGTGACAGTCCCGCCGCCAGTCGCGTTGAGCACGATCTCTCCCTCGACCGGGGTGTGAATGCCCCCCATGTCCACCGCCAGTTTGCGATTGACGAAGACCCAGACATCGTCGTCACCAGTGAAATTAAGCGTGTATTGCTTGCTCGTCGAATAGCTGAACCAGTAGCGGACTTCGCTGGTGAAGCTGAAGTTGTGCTGCGGCGGCGGCGTCCCTGCTTCAAAAGTCCAGGTCCCGCTATACATTGGTGGGGTTTCGCCGGGCGCATAGGCGGAGGTCGGCGTGATCATGCCCGGCACGTTGTCGAGAGGGAAGAAGAGGGGGTTGCCAGGGACCAGCGTTTGGTTGGCCACGCAGGGACTTGTGTTGCCGGAGCCCCAGGGCGTGCACGCGGCAAAGCAATGCATGGTACCGTCGTTGACGTACGCCGGGGCGTTGCAGTTGGCGCAGGTTGCGTCCGAACACCAGCGAGCATTGGAATAGGACATCCACTCTTGGTTGTCCTTCCACCAGTTCACAAAGGCGCCATTGCCGTTGTTGTGCAGAAGGATCGTTGATACGTAGGTGGTGTTGGTTCCCGGGACATCCCGGTACCAATTGTGGAAGCTGGCCGCAGTCGTGACCCACCCAGCAGACGTGGTGCCGCCGCCCACGCCAGCGTAGACCGGCTTGCCATCGCTGTCGAGCGTGCCCTGGACCATGCCGGTAACCGCATTGTTGCTGCCCGAGACATCGGCCGCGTGAAAATCGCCGCCCACGAGGAAGTCGCGGTAAGTGACTGGCACGGTCATTGTTGCCGCCGTGGAATCGGGCTGAGCGCACTGGTAGCCGGGCTCCACCTTGCAAGTCGACGAGCAACCGTCGCCGCTGTTGGTGTTTCCATCGTCGCACTCTTCGCCCACGACCAACCCGTCCCCGCACTTCGAGGTGCAGGTCCCAGTGGCCGAGCTGCAGTTCGGCTCAAAGCGGCAAGTTGGCGAGCAACCGTCGTTGGGCAAGGTGTTGCCATCATCGCAGGCCTCGGAGCCCTCGACCTTCCCGTCGCCGCAGACGGTGGGGGTACAAACGCTCTTTTGCCCTGAACTGCCGGTGCACTTGAAGCCCATCTCCAGTTTGCAATTGGCAGAGCAGCCGTCGCCGCTGACCGTGTTGCCATCGTCGCAGGTTTCGCCTGCGGTGATCACGCCGTCACCACAGGCCGGATTGCACGGCTTGCCAGGAACCCGACACTGCCAGCCTGGCTCCACGGTCTTGCAATCGCTCGAGCATCCGTCGCCGCTGACCGTGTTCCCGTCGTCGCAGACTTCGTCGGAGGTCAGGATGCCGTTTCCGCACTTGGCAAGGTTCTCGCACTTCTGCCCGGGGGTGGGACAGTTCCAGTTTGCCTCGGTCTGGCATATGCGGTTGCAGCCGTCGCCGCTCTCGGTGTTGCCGTCATCGCAGTTCTCGCCCTGACTGACGTCGATCACACCGTTGCCGCAGGCCTTGCCGGTGGCTGGCGGCCCCGCGTCGCGAGGGGCGGGTGGCTGGGTGCTGATGATGCTTGGTCCTGAACCGCCCCCACCATTTGTGCCGCCGCCTCCTGCGGCTCCATTCCCTCCCCCTCCCGGAGGAGTGGCGCCGCTGACGCTGGCGGGTGTACAGGCAGGTGCGAACAGTACCGCCATGGCTCCCAGAAAAAGGAAGGCACCCTTTGTCGTACAGCAAATGCGGCTAAGAGCGGTGATACTTGGCATGGGGACGCACCTCATCGGGGGCCGAAGCCGGCCCAATATGGCTGGAGTCTAGCAATACAGCGGAGGACTTGAAGCCGAAAAACTCTTAAATGAGTGACGCTCCTCACGTAAAATCTGGCGTCTTGCGGCTCTACGGAGCCAGCCAGTGGCGGCCTCGATGTAACACTTTTCCAACCGGCCGGTGTTCCCGTAGTAGTAAGCCCGCATGGCGGTGGACATCGAAAGCCTTTACCGGTCGCACGGACCCATGGTCCTGCGTCGCTGTCGCAGCCTTCTGCGGGATGAAAGCAAAGCCGTGGACGCCATGCACGATGTCTTCGTTGAGCTGTTGCGACGTGAAAGTCGCCTGGATGCCAGAGCGCCGGCCGGCCTGCTCCTGACCACGGCGACCAATGTATGCCTCAACCGCCTGCGCGGCGAGCGCCGCAGGCCCGAAAGCCCCGACGACGAACTGTTGGCGCGCATCGCATCGCTGGGCAGCAGCGCCGAGAACCTGTCCCTGGCGCGCCGAGCGCTCGATCGCATCTTCGGGGGCGAGCCCGCTTCCACACGTCTTATCGCGGTTCTGCTCTACGTGGACCGGCTGACTCTCGATGAAGTCGCGGCCGAGGTGGGTATGTCGGTGTCAGGAGTTCGCAAACGACTGCGCGCGCTCAAACAACGCCTGCCCGTCACTCAAGGAGACACCTAGTGGGTTGCACGACCGAACGCGTTCCTGATTGGCTGCTGGAACGTCTGGCCGCCGGTGAACTGCCTGCAGCGCAAGCGCGCGCCTTGCGAGAGCGATTGGTTGCCTCTGGCGAACAGGATCGCCTCGATGCGCTCGCCTCGTCGAACACCGAGATCTTGAACGCGCATCCTGCTGAACGGGTGATGGCCGAGGTGCGACGGCGCGCGGGCCGCAGCCGCGCGTTTTCGCGACCAGTGTGGACTCTTTCTCTTGCCACAGCCGGTGCCGCTGCGATCGTGCTGCTTCTCATGCGCGCGCCCGCGGGACCGCCGCAGCCAAAGCTGCTGCCAGGCGAGTCGGCGCAGGAAACCATCACCATCAAAGGACTGCAGCCTTCGTTGGGGCTGTACCGCAAGACCGCGACGGGGGTCGAACGCCTCGGGGCCGGGGCCCGTTTGCGCCCCGGCGATGTCGTGCAGGTGCGCTACATCGCCGCGGGCAAGCGCTACGGCGTGGTGGCCTCTTGCGACGCGCGCGGCGCGGTCACGCTGCACCTGCCGGAGACGCCCGGCGAATCGGTCGAGCTGGCCAAGGATGGCGAGCGGGCGCTGGCCCACGCCTATGAACTCGACAGCTCGCCCGGTTTCGAGCGCTTCGTGTTCGTGACTGCGGACGTGCCCTTTGACACAGAACTGGTGGTACGCAGTCTCAAGCAAGGCGCGGCCTTGCCCCGTGCCCTGGCGACTTGGTCCATCACTCTCGAAAAGGAAACGCCATGAGGTTCCGAACGATCCTGCCTGTGGTCCTGCTGGTTGCCTCGGTCCGGCCGACGCTGGCGGCCGATCCCGGCGACGCCCCATCGTTGCGACGCTTCGCCCTGGTGGCTTCGTCGAACAACGGTGGCCCGGGCCGTGCCCACCTGCGCTTTGCCAATTCCGACGCGGAATCGCTGGCGCGCGTGCTTGGCAGTCTGGGCGGCGTACAAGCGCGCGATGTCCTCGTGATCCGCGAGGCCAGCCGGGCCGCTCTGCAAGCCGGCTTCGAACAAGTGAAAAGTCGAATCGCGGCTGAACGTCGGCCGCAAGTGCGGCGCGAGTTGTTCGTCTACTACTCGGGCCACTCGGATGAAGATGGGTTGCTCCTCGGTGGCGAGCGGGTTGGGTACAAAGAGTTGCGCCAGTGGATCGACCAGACCGCCGCAGAGGTGCGCATTGCCGTGCTCGATTCTTGCGCCTCGGGTGCGCTCATACGCCTCAAGGGAGGCGTGCGACGCCAGGCCTTTCTCTCCGATGCCTCGACGCAAGCGCGCGGTCATGCCTTTCTGACCGCCAGCTCGGCTGACGAGGCGGCGCAAGAGTCCGACGGCATCGGCGCCGCGTTCTTCACGCACTACCTGCTCTCGGGCATGCGTGGCGCGGCCGACAGCAACCGCGACGGTCGCGTCACCCTGAACGAAGCCTACCAGTTCGCCTACAACGAAACCCTGCAGCGCACCGAGACCTCGCGCGCTGGCGCTCAGCACCCGGCCTACGACATCCAGCTCGCCGGCACGGGCGATCTGGTGATCACGGATCTGCGCACCTCGAATGCCCGCCTAGTGCTGGGTCACGAGCTGTACGGTCGCATCTACGTGCGCGATGCCAGCGGCCATCTGCTGGTTGAACTGCGCAAGGAGCCGAGCTATCCCGTCGAGCTGGGGCTGGAACCAGGCGCGTATCGCGTGGTGATGGACAGCGACGGCCGCATCTTCGAGGCCAAGGCCGAACTGAAAGACGGCGGCCGCATCGAGCTGGGTAAGAATCAGTTCAGCGCGGTGGCACCCCCGCTGAGCACTCGGCGCGGCGACGAAATCGCGCCGGTTGCACAGCCGCCGCTGGGACCGAACCTGCCTGTGCCCAGTCGCTACAAGGACGTAGCCTTGGACCTGGTGCTGGCACCGGGCGTGCGCCTCTCGGGCGCATCGGAGCTGCCCATCCGCCACCACTTCGTGCTGGGCGTGGTGGGGCATTCGGATTCGCTGCGCGGCCTGCAGCTTTCGCTGGCGGGAAACATCGCCCAGTACGAAATGGTGGGCGCGCAGTTGGGCGGCTTCTATCAACTCAGCTACGGCCCGGCGCGGGGGGCACAACTCACCTCCGGCGTGAACATGGCCTTGGGTGGGCTGCGCGGCGCCCAGCTTGCAGGCTTTGCCAACGTCTCCAATGGCGAACTGCGCGGGGTGCAGGGCGCCCTGATCAACGTCAATCGCGGATCTCTGGTTGGCCTCGAGGCCGGCTTGACGAACTTCAATTCAGGAGATGTGCGTGGACTTGAAGTGGGCCTACTCAACGTCGCCAAGGGCGATGTCCGTGGTGAACAAGCCGGCCTGGTCAACATCGTCAAGGGCGAGGTCCACGGTCTTCAGGCCGGCCTGGTCAACGTCACCGGGATGGCAGCGGAATCGAGCGGCGCCCAGATTGGTCTGGCCAACGCCAATGGCACCGTCGGCGTGTACAGCGGCGCCATGGTGGGGCTGGTCAACGTGGGTCGCAATATTCACGGAGCCCAGGTGGGTCTGGTGAATATCGCCGACGAGGTCGATGGCGCTCAGGTGGGCCTGGCCAACTTTGCGGCCAAGAGCCGGGGCGCATCGATCGGCCTGGTGCCCATCGTGCTCGACGGCTACCACCGTGGGTTGCTGTGGTTCAGCGACGCGAGCGTGGTCAATCTGGGCGCCAAGCTGGGAACGCGGCACGTGTACGTAGTTCTGGGCGCGGGCATGACCCGCGATCGCACCGACAACGACCGTCACGAATTCTCGTGCACGTTCGGCATCGGTGGCCATTTCACACCTGCACGCCAGCACTTCTTTCTCGACATCGACGCCATCGGCACCAGCTTCTCGGACGGCGATCGACGCGACGAACATCGCCAGATCAGCAGTCTGCGCCTGCAGGCCGGCTGGCAGCTCGCGCGCTATTTCGCGGTAGTCGCCGGGCCGACGCTCAATGTGCAAGTCGCTCCGGACAACAATGACCGCGCGCCACGAGGGATCGGATTCGCCGAGGGCGTCTGGCACGCCCGCGGCCACACCGTGCGCATGTATCCCGGATTGGTCGCGGGCCTGCAGTTCTAGGCCGGAAAAGGAAACCTATTTCACCACAGAGAGCACAGAGAACACAGAGGTCGGAAGGGAAGAAGGGGTCGGACCGGACAGAACCCAACCCATCCCTTTCCGGTCCGACTCTGTGGCCTCTGTGCTCTCTGTGGTGAATTGGCTAGCCTCCGTCTCATGGACGAAGAGTTCAGGGTAGTATGCTGGCCAGGAGTAATCCCATGTTGATCGTCATGAGACCGCAGGCGACCCAGGCGCAGATCGCCGCAGTGGTCGAGAAGATTCACACACTCGGGCTCGATGCCCACGAGATCCCCGGCGCCCAACGAATGGCCATCGGTATCACCGGCAACCGCGGCGCGCTCGATGCCGAAGCCTTTGCCTCGCTGCCCGGCGTGGCCGACGCCATCCGCGTGTCGCAGCCCTTCAAGCTGGTGTCGCGCGAGGTGAAAGAGGAAGACACCGTCATCGATGTGGCCGGTAGCCGGTTGGGCGGCCCTGGCCTGGCCATCATGGCGGGCCCGTGCTCGGTCGAGTCGGAAGAACAGATCCTTGAAGTGGCCCGCGGCGTGAAGGAGCTAGGCGCCACCTTTCTGCGTGGCGGCGCCTTCAAGCCGCGCACCAGCCCCTATGAATTCCAGGGACTGGGCGAAGTCGGCCTCAAGTTGCTGGCCCTGGCGCGCGACAAGACCGGCCTCAAGGTGGTCACCGAGGTCATGGACACCGACGATCTGCCGCTGGTGGCCGACTACGCCGACGTCCTGCAACTAGGTGCGCGCAACATGCAGAACTTCTCGCTCCTGCGTCGTCTAGGCAAGCTGGGCAAGCCGGTGCTGCTGAAACGCGGTCCGTCGGCGACCATCAAGGAATGGCTGATGGCCGCGGAGTACATCCTGTCCAACGGCAACTACCAGGTCGCCCTGTGCGAGCGAGGCATTCGCACCTTTGAAAACATGACCCGCAACACGCTGGACCTCAACGCCGTTCCCGTTCTCAAGTCGCTCACCCATTTGCCCGTGATCGTGGACCCCAGCCACGGCATCGGCATGCGCCGCCACGTCCCGGCCATGGCCCGCGCTGCCATCGCGGCCGGCGCCGACGGACTCATCATCGAAGTCCACCCCCACCCCGATCAGGCGCTCTCCGACGGACACCAGTCCCTGTCGCTGCCCGAGTTTGCCGACCTGATGCGCGCCGTGCGGGTCATCGCCGGCGCCGTCGGCCGGCCGGTTTAGACCTGCGAACAGCGGGCGATTGAGCCGCCAAAACCTCACCCGGACGCAGCGGCGCCAGGGCCAGTGACTGCCAGGCGAGTCTTGCCATGATTGCGACGAAGGCGATCAGCAGCAGAAAACTTTGGTAGGTGTAGCGAAGATCGACCCAGGTCTCGCGCAGAGTGAAGACCTGACCCACGCACAGGGCAGCCAGCACGATGAACACCCACGCGAAAATGGGGTCTCGTTCCTCGCCTGTGCCCGCGACTGCCAGGGGCAGCAAGAACACGAAGTGGCAGTAGTAGTTGGACGGGTAGAAGACGAACGGAATCAGAAGCAGTCCCACGACAGCCGCCTGCTCCAGGCGGCGGCCACGGCATGCGAGAAAAGCAAGCGCGGTGACGATGAGCACGCTGCCATAAAACAGCGGGCTGCGCGCCGCAAAGGTCGCACGCTGCGTTCGCACCCACTCGGCATCGGGGGCTGACTGAACCTTGGCAATGAGTCGCTCGGCCGAAAGATCGGGATCGAAGGACAGCACATTGCGAAGGCCGACGTTGTTGGTGCTGGGGTCAGTGGCGTGATGCCCGATCTTCTCCTGCCAAGCCATCCACGAGCCGCCAAAGCCGAACATCGCCGAGGTCAAAGCAACCACCGAGGCCACGCAGAGCCCAGCGCCGAAAACCGCACACAAGGCAGGCCGCTGACTGGCCCGCAACTCTGCCACCGACGGCAGGCGTTTCTTCGACAACACATGGTCCAGGGCGAACCATGCCATCGGCACCAAGAAGAAGACGGCTGCCATGGCCGGAAACGCCCGTATGAGGCCGCTGTAGGCGATGAGGGCGCCGCCCAAGCCGGGTCGTTTGCGTTTGATCGCACAGACGCCCAATCCCAGCGCGACCAACCAATCCTGTCGCAAGGTCGAGCCCGCGAAATTCGCCGTGAATGTATAGAAGTCGGTCGCCCCCCAGATCACCATCACATACAACATCACGCGCGTCCCGAAGGTGCGCGCCAGCACCACAAAGAAAAACAAGACCAGCACGGGATCGATCAGCCCAGCCAGGGTGAGCGTCGCCTCGCTGGCCGGCGCGTTCTTGAAGATCAGGTAGGCGGACAAGACCCACGCCGGCGTCGCATTGCCACCATGGTCGGCCAGCGTGCCAAGATAGTCGTCGCGGCCCATGGTGTCCGAGAAGTACTTCATGTCGCGCTTGAATTCGTCCCAGCGCGCGGTCGTGAAGCGATTGCGGATGGCGGGCAGTTCGCCGACGAGCTCGCGCGCAGAGCGTATCTCGCTGGTGCGCAGGTCGCGCACGCGCACAGGGCCGATCTCGTCCACGGTGGCGTCTGGCGTGTTGTCCATGTACGCAGCCAGGCTGGCCAGATACAGGCCATCGTAGCGCAGCTCGCGGAAGTACTTGGCCAGCGGGAAGTAGTGCCGCATATCGAAGGTGTGCACGAAGGTGCGCCGGCCCTTGGCGTGATCGCCGAACTGAAGCATGCCGAAGTGGTAGTAGCTGCCCACGGCTGTCGCGGCACACAACGAGAGCGTGGCCAAGGTCACCACGCGATAGGGCGCCCAACGCTTGGACAAGAACGTTTCCTTCACCAACACAGCGACGGCAAGCCCGGCAGCCAAGCCTCGCAGGGCCGGCTCTCGACTGAAATCGAACAGCTCCGCCAGATCCACCACCACTTCTCCACCCACGACCAGTGCGGGCACCAGCACAAGCCACTGCAGTCTCGACCCGCGCTCGCGATGGACCAACACGAAGAACGCGGCCAGAAGCCCAAAGAGAAGGATGTTGGTGTCGATGGATTCACCCGCCGGCGTGCCGTGCGCGCGCTGCAATTCAGCGGGCCAAGGCTCGGGACAACGAGAATAGGCCGCGATTTCCGCCACTCCGTGAAACACATCGCCGCCGCTGGCCGACAAGCGAAGGTAGCGCACTGTCGTATCGAGTCTGGTGCTGCGCACCCGCATCCCTGGGCCCAGTCCGACGCCGACCTGCCACAGCGGCTGCCAGGTTTGGCTGTCGAGCGAGCCCGAAAGCACACCCACTTCGTTGGCATCGGCCTGGACCAGAACGCAACGCACGGTCTGCGCCTGACCCAAATCGTACTCGACCAACGAGGTGCCGGACGTGAATCGCGAGGTGAGGTCGGTCAGCCATTCGTCGCCCTCATGGCTGGTGATGCCGTCGGTGAGACGACCAGCGTGGGTCACGCCCTGAAGGCGCGAGGGGCTCTTGCCAGCGAGAAGATTCCCTGACTCGGCCTGCGCACGGACCGCCCATCCGCTGATCAGCACAGTGACAATCGACGCGACGAAGCGGCATTTGGTCGCCCTGATGGCCGGATTTGCAATGGAAAGCACACCGAGGCTTGGGGCCACTGTGCCCGCACCCTACGCGCGACGAACGTCACGAGTCAACACGCCGGCCGCCCGTTCGCTCACCCAGCGCGGGCTTCCTGGCGGCCACGCGCAGGCGTTTGGCGTGCTCGACCATGAGCGCGTGAAACTCCTGATAGCCACGAAGCGAGCGCGGCAGATTCCGTTCGCAATAGGCCTTGGCCGCGGCGTAGCTGGGTTCCCGGCGCTGGTAGCCGTGGTGGCGAAGCACCCTGAACGTGTAGGCATCGACCACCATTTCGGTCTGCGCATAGGCGTAAAGCAGGATGCTGTCCGCGGTTTCGGGCCCGACGCCCCACACCTGCAGGAGTTCTTCGCGCGACGGCGGGCGGCCGGCAAGTCGCAGGTGGAATTCGCAGAAGGCGCGCAGTTTGCGGGCCTTGGCGCGGAAGTACCCCGAGGGGCGAATGGCCTGGAAGCTGGGCACGCATCTGGTCGAGCTGGGCTTCATCGGGACCGACCAGCTCTCTCTGGCGCTCAGCCGACAGATGGGCGTACCGGCCGCTTTGGAGCGTCACTTCTCGCGCGCCAATCCCGCTGTCCTGGCCACCCTGAAAGCCAGTCTGGCTGTGCGCTACCTGGCTGTGCCATTGGCAGCCTCGCGCAGCGGGAGCAAGCAAGTCGTGGCGGCCATGGCCGCGCCGCTCGACATGCTGACCGTCGATGACCTGTCCTTCGCCCTGGGCGCGCGTGTCGAACCGCTGGTGGCAGCCGAGATCGTAGTCGCTCGCAACATCAGGCGGCTCTACGGCGCGGACGTGAACATCAAGTCGCGCAAGTCGCTGGTCATGCCTGCGCAGACTCCGGTGCCAGGGCTGGTTCAGAGACTGCCCCATCCAGCAGCCTTGACTCCGGCCCCCGCCGCGCAATCCGCCTCCAAACGAACCTGGCCCGCGACAGGTCCGGCCATGAGTCTGGAAGACGCCATTCATCGTCTCACCCTGGCTCGCCACCGCGAACAACTGGCCGATATCGTGGTGGACTTCATGCGGGGCTACTTGGGTTGCGGCATGGTCTTCATGGTACGCGACGGCCAGGCGCGCGTCTGGCGCGGGTTCGCCCCTGGCATCCAGGAGGCGGCTATCGAGACCATCGCGTTCCCCGTGTCGATGCCCTCGTGCTTTCAGCTCGCCCACGACAGTCGCACCTCATTCCGCGGCCCGGCCCCGGCCGAAGGCAGAAAGCTGCAGCGTCAGATCTGGAAGTACCTGCACTGCGAGGAACCCGCCGAGGTCGGGGTGGTGCCGGTCCAGGTGAAGAACCGGGTGCTCAACCTGGTCTACGCACACACGGCCGACGGCGGGCCGCTGCCCGAGGGCCCGTTCGCCGACCTGCAGGCCCTCTGTGCCGCGGTCAGCAGCAGCTACGTCCGGATGATCCAGAAACTGAAACAAGGTGAGGCGGCGGCGAGCACGCTGGGGCGGTAGCGCAGCGGCGCTGTGCAATTTCGCCGAGACCGTCCCGTTCCGGCGATTCGTGGCGTCTTCTTTCTGCCAAGGTCAACATGGACTATAATGGCCGCCGAAGGAGCTTCTCACGCGTACAAGAGCCTTGATTCTGGCCCTGCTGGCAGGAGCCTGCGGCAGTGATACCGCCGCCAATGTGGCCGGTACCTACACCCTTGCCCTGACGATCCAGAAGAACGACTGCGGCATCCTGGCCAATGATGTGGACAGCTCTTCAACTGGTGTGACCGTCGTGGTGACCCAAGACGGCTCCAACGTGACCGCCAAGGTGCAGGGCGCGGCCGGCCTGGGTCTCGGCCTCATCACGGGCAGCGACACGTTCACCGGCAAGATCTCGGGCAATTCCCTCGATCTATCGATCAGCGGAACCCTGTCCGGTTCCAGCGGCACGTGCGCCTTCACCCGCAACGCCCATCTGGTGGGCAGCGTCGCCGGCGACCTGCTCACAGGCAGCGTGACCTACACCTTCGCCACCAACAAGACCGCGGACTGCGGGATCCGTGATACCTGCCAGGATGTCCAGCTCGTGAACGGCACCCGACCTCCCACGGCGAATCCGTAGGCGCTCTACGACCGGCCGCTCTGTCAACCTCGCCCGCCTCTCCCGAGGCTGAAAATCGCCCCGTGGACCAGCGGCCTCCGGCGTTCCATAGTGGGTTCGTGAGCGAGACGCCCAAGCCAGCCTCCCAGGGTCAAGTCGTGGCCCTGACCCGCTACCGCGCCCAGCTTGAGCGCGGACGGCGCAACCGGCGCGCCGACGCACTCTTTGCGGCGGCCGATCCTGTCAGCGCCATTCGCGCCCTGCCGCCCGATGAGTTCTTCTACGTCCTGCACGAGCTGGGCTTTCCGGAAGCCATTGAAGTTCTAGTCCACGGCACGGCCGAACAGGTGCAAGGCGCGCTGGACCTGGCCATCTGGGACCGCGACCAGATCTCCATCGAGCGCGCCGACGAGTGGCTCACCGCTATCGCGCAGGCTCCTTTCGAGACCGTGGGCGCCTGGGCGCGGGGGCTCGACATCGAACTGGTCGCCCTGCTGATTCGTCAGCGGGCTCGCATCTACGACCTGTCGCTGGAGGAACCGCCTGACGAGCCCGAAGGCATCCTCTTTGACACTCCGGATCGCCTCTTCACCCTGGAGTTGCTGGGCGATGAGCAGACCCAACGGATGACTCAGCACCTGGTGGAGAACCTCTACCGCGCGGACCAATTCGTGATGCGTCGGTTTCTGGTCGGCATGCGCTCGGAACTCGATTCGGAATTGGAACAGACCGCGTTCCGCTGGCGGTCGGGCCGCATGGCCGACCTGGGCTTCGTAGATTTCTACGAAGCGCTCGAGGTGTACCGCGAGCTGGATCCCGCCAGCGTGCAGCTGGAAACCGGGCCGGTCGCGCCGGCCTCCCCATCCGACGAGACAGGCACCGACGCCCATCTCCGTCTGCCGGTGTTGATGGCCGACCGCCTGGCCGGGGCCACGCCGTTCGCCCGGGCGGTGGCAGGCCTGACGTCAGCGGCAGACGTAGCCGCCCTGCACAGCGCCCTGGTGGCCCTGTGCAATCGGGTGCTGTCCGCGGATCGGGTCTCCCCCGGAGACGACCGGGCCGTGGCCAGCGTGCTTGGCCGCGTGGCAGCCACGCTGGACCTGGCTGTGGAGTTTCTCAGCCGAGGGGACGAGGCCGCGGGCGTGACCGCTGTACGCCGCGTGTCCGTGACCAAGCTCTTCCGGCTGGGTGTCAGCCTGGTGGGCAAGTTGCACAAGCTCGCGCGGTCACTGGAGCGAGACAGCCCCTTTGCCGTGCTTCGGCCGGCCATCGATCTGTGGGAGCCGGAGGACGCCGAGGTCATCGCCGCCTTGACCAGGTTGCGGCCGATCTTCCCTTGCCAGCTCGACCACCCGCCCTCCGCGGGCGAGCGGCCCTTCGCAAGCCTCCGTGACCTGGCCACGGCCACGGCCGCCATTGAACGGGCCGGGGCGGCCCTGGCCCTGGTGGTGGGCCTGGGCGTGCGGCCCGAACATATCTCTCCCGAACGGCTGAGCGTCATGGGCGTGGCCGATCCCGCGGTGGTCGACACCGGCTTGCTGGCGCGAACTGTCGTCGTCCAGCGCCTGCTCGGACGACGTCCGGGACCTGTCGAACCCCTGCCTGCCCAGGCGATTTCATCATTCGCGAACAAGTTTAACGGCAGTCCGCAACACATTGAAACAATGGCGAAATCGGCAGCTTCAATTCTGCAATCAGCCGCCCCTGGCGGACGATTCTTGCCAGCCACGGAGGCCGTCGCCACCCGCTGGTTGCACAGCCTGGCGCCGCTCGGACCGGTCCTCACTGCGGACAGCGCCCACCGCGCTCCCAGGTAGCGATGTCGCTGCCGTGTCCGCTCGGCCCTTGACACCGATGGCCAGCCCGCAGTACGTGGAAGCGCTACCAAGGTGGGCCGCGTTCGGGAACTCGGGAATAAAGTCCCGGGTCGCGCGGTTTGCCCGGGGAATCGCAAGCGGCTCCGACCGAACAATCAAATGAGGATCAAATGCCAGAGCTGATGATTCAGGTTGAGAACCTCACCAAGGTCTACGGCGACACGCGTGCCGTGGACGACGTCACGTTCAACGTGCGCAAGGGCGAGGTGCTCGGGTTTCTAGGCCCCAACGGCGCGGGCAAGTCGACCACGATGAAGATATTGACCTGCTACCTGGCGCCCACCGGGGGTCGCGCCAAGGTGGCGGGCTTCGACGTATTCGACAACTCGCTGGAGGTGCGCAAGCACCTCGGCTATCTGCCTGAAGACACACCGCTGTACAAAGACATGACCGTGCTCGAGTACCTGCAGTTCGCGGCGGCCATGCGGGGCATGGCTTCCGACCGCAGCGAAAAACGCATCAAGGAGATCGGCGGCCGCTGCGGCCTGCACGAGGTGGCGGGCAAGCTGGTGGGCGAGCTGTCACGCGGCTACCGTCAGCGCGCGGGGCTGGCGCAGGCCATGCTGGACGATCCGGACATCCTCATCTTGGACGAGCCCACCAGCGGACTCGACCCCAACCAGATCGTCGAGATTCGGCAGCTCATCAAGGAAGTGGGCAAAGAAAAGACGGTCATCCTGTCGACCCACATCTTGCCGGAAGTTCAGGCCACCTGCAGTCGCATGCTCATCATCAGCAGCGGCAAGCTGGTGGCCGACGGCACGCCCGACGAGCTGCGCGCCCGGGAAAAAGCCAGCCGCTACCGTCTGCTGGTCGAGGCCAACGGGACCACGGCGGAGGCCATCAAGGCGCGCCTGGACAGCATCAAAGGCGTGTCCCGCTGCGAACCCGTGGCGGGCGAAGCCGGGGCACACGCCTTCAGCTTGGACGCGGTCGGGGACGAAGATCTGCGCAAGGTTCTGTTCCGCGCCGCTGTGGACAACAAATGGACACTGCTGGAGCTGCACCGTGAAGCCGCCAGCTTGGAAACCGTGTTCCGCAACCTGACCACCGGGGAAGAGAGCAAGTCATGAACGCCGCGCTCGCCGTCGCCAAGCGGGAAATCCGCACCTATTTCAACTCGCCCATCGCGTACATCGTCATCACGGTGTTCATGCTGCTGTCGGGCTACCTCTTCTTCAGCTCGCTCTTCATCGAGCGGCAGGCCGAGCTGCGCGCCTATTTCAACCTCATGCCGCTCTTGCTTAGCTTCATCGTGCCGGCCATGGCCATGCGCCTGATTGCCGAGGAAAAAGGCAGCGGCTCGCTGGAGATGCTGATCACCATGCCGGTGAGCGACTGGCAGGTCATCGTCGGCAAGTTCCTGGCGGGCATGGGGTTGCTGGCGACCATGGTGGGCCTGACCCTGTTCTACGCAGTCACGGTTATGCTGGTCGGCCCGCTCGACAAAGGGCCGGCCATCGGCGGCTACCTGGGCATTCTGCTGGTGGGCGGGGCCTACATGGCGATCGGCGTGATGGCCTCGACCTTCACGCGCAATCAGATCGTCGCGTTCATCATTGGCTTCGCCATCTCGTTCTCGCTCTACCTGTTCTACCGCCTGGTGCCCTTCATGCCTGAGGCCCTGCGCCCGGTGCTCGCCTACCTGAGCGTCGAGTCCCATTTTGAGGGCATGAGCCGCGGCATCGTCGATTCCCGCGACGTCATCTACTACCTGTCCGTGATGGTGGTCTCTTTGGCCATCGCCACGGTCTCGCTCGAGTCTCGGAAGTGGAAGTGAACCATGTCGACCACATCTAGCAAGAAACGCGCCTACGCCTCCAGCGCCATCCTCTATACCTTCTTTGTCGTCGGCGTCATCGTCCTGGTCAACGTGATAGGAACGCGGGTCTTTGGCCGCATCGATCTGACCGAGAACAAGGTGTACACCTTGTCGCAGCCGTCCCGCGATCTGGTGAAGAAACTGCCGGATTTTCTCACCGTCAAGGCCTTCATCTCGTCGGATCTGCCCCCCGAAATCAAGACCCTGTCGCGCTACGTGCGAGACATGATCGACGAGTACCGCACCAGTTCCAACGGAAAGTTCCGCTGGGAGGCCATTTCCGACAGCGACAAGGACGTCGACCAGAACGCCAATTCCTGCAAGGTCGACAAGATCCAGATCCAGGTCTTGCGCGGCTCCAAGTTCGAGATGGGCTCCTACTACTTGGGTCTGTGCTTCCTGTACGGCGACAAGATGGAGTCGATCCCGCAAATCGCCCGCGCCGAGGGTCTCGAGTTCGAGATCTCGTCGCTCATCAAAAAGCTGACGGTGAAGAAGAAAAAGATCGCCTTCACCACGGGCCACGGCGAGTCGGACACCAGCCAGGGCTTCCGTGCCCTGAAGCAGGTTCTGGACCAGGAGTACGACCTGACCACGGTCAATCCGTCGTCAGCCGAGATCGCTGCCGACGTGGACGCTCTGGTCATCGGTGGTCCCAAGCAGCCCTTCGACGACAAGGGTCAGCGCGAGATTGACAAGTATCTGATGACCGGCCGGGGTGCCGTCATCCTCGGCGACGGCATGTCGGTCAGCTCGCCCAACCAGCAGCAAATGGGCGGGATGGCCCAGATCAAGATGGTGCAGTCCAACCAGACCGGCCTGGACAAGATGCTGGAGGCCTACGGCTTCAAGATTGGCAACGACGTGATTGTCGACAACGAGGCGGCCATGCCCGGCCTGATCGACATGGGTGGCGGGCGTCGCGGTCTGACCCAGCTCCCCATCTGGGTGGGCGTGCAGATTGGCAAGACCCCGGGCCTTTCCGTGCTCGATGGTATACGCGGCGTGGTCTTCCCACTGGCCAGCACGGTTGATCTGGTGGGCTCGCTGGCTGGCGGCAACGTGCCCGCTGGGGCCAAGCTGTGGAAGCTGGCTTCGTCAAGTCCAAGCAGCTTCAAGCACACCGGCTTCTTCATCATCAACCAGGCGACCAAGCTCGAAGAGACCAAGGAACGGGGCCCCTTTGCCTTCGGCTACGCCTATCAGGGAACGCTCAAGAGCGCCTTCGTGCCAGCGGCCGGCATGTCCTCGGCCGACAAGCAGCCACTCGGCGAATCGCAGAAGCCGGTGCGTCTGGTGGTGATTGGCGACTCGGACTTCGCCAACGACGACTACGTGCAACTGGCGCGCGCCTTCCCGGTGTACGAGGCGGGTGCGTTCTTGCTCCACAACGCCATCGGCTGGACCGTGGAGGACGAGGCCCTCATCCCGCTGCGGTCTAAGTCCATGGGCAATCGCCCCATGAAAGCGATTTCCGAAGCCAAAGCCAGCACACTCAAGTGGGTCAACATCCTGGGCCTGCCGGTGCTGTTCTGCGCCTACGGAGTGGTCCGCTGGCGTCTCCGCCGCATTGCCCGCAGCTCCCAGACCATCTAGCCAGTCGAGGTAGCCCATGAATCGGAAAACCCTGTTTGCCGGCGCCATCTTCGCCGGACTCGTTCTCGTCGCCATCGGCCTTCTGCGCTCGCCCGAAAAGGGCACCCGTCCACCCGGGGAGCGCCCGCGCCCCATCCCCCGGCTCAAGGCGGATGACTTCGACACCCTGGAAATCACCAAGGGCGGCGTCACCACCGTCATCAAGAAGCAAGGTGATGGCTATCAGGTGCTGAAACCCGTCGACTACCCCGCGGACAAGGACACCGCCAAGACTGCCTTCGAGGCCATCGAGAAGATGGAATTCAACGACATCCTCTCGGCCGAGAAGAGCCGGTACAATGAGTTCGAGGTCGGTGACAATGGCCTGCGCGTGGCGGTGAAGAAGGGCGACAAGCTGCTGGCCGACCTGCGCATCGGCAAGAACGCCAACGACGAAACCATGGTGCGCCCCGAGGGCAAGGACGAGGTGTGGGCCGCGGTCAAGTTCTTCAGGTACCAGTTGGACAAGGACACCCTGGGCTGGCGCGACAAGCACATCGCCCGATTCGAGGACAAGGACGCCGACAAGATCGAAATCAAACACCCAACGCGCGGCCGCATCGTGCTGACCAGACCTGCTCCCACAGACGCGAGCGCGACGCCTGACTGGAGCGTGGTCGAGGCTGCCACGAAAGTCGAGCCCTTTGACAAGCGGTCAGCGACCGACGTGATTACGCAATTCTCCACCTTGGTGGCAGTCGATTTTGCGGACAACGCCAAACCCGAGCAAACGGGCCTGGATTCGCCCGAGAACACCATCACCGCCACGCTTCGCAGCGGCAAGCAGTACCAGCTGCTCATCGGCAAGAAGAAGGACGACGATAACTTCTACGTCAAGATGGCTGACAAGCCCCAGGTGTTCCTGGTCAGGAAGTTCATGATCGACCAGGTCAACAAGCGTCCGATCGACTTCCGCGACAAGACGGTGTGCAACCTGGCCTCCGACGAGATCACCGAGATTTCGGTGGCGCGGGACAAAGATCCCTTTGTGCTGACCAAGAACCCGGGCAAGACCGCCGATGAGGTTTGGAAGCTGAGCAAGCCGGCCGGCGCCAAGCCCGACATCTCGAAGGCCAACGCCCTCGCAGGCTTCTTCCACGAGTGGAAGGCTCAGAGGTATGCCGAAGACAACCTGCCCAAGACGGCCGGTCTGGCCAAACCCTCAACCGTGATCAGCGCGAAATCGAAAGTCCCGGGCCATTCCTGCACGCTCAAGGTCGGCGGCGAATCCTCTGACAAGGGCAACTACTACGTCATCGCCAACAACGAGCCCAGCGTCTACCTGGTGGCCAAGACCGATATCGATCGCATCACGGTGAAGCTGGACGAGGTCAAGAGAAAGTAGGGACGGTTGACCAAGGGGGCGGCCACCGCTCGGCCCTACCGGGACTTGCCGGCTGCCGCGAGATCGACTTCCCAGCATTTGCCATCCCAGCAGGGATGAATCTTCGGGCGGTATCGCTGATCTTGCTTCCACTGCAGAGCGAACAGGGCTTCCCACCAGGGCAGCGTGAGTGAGGTCGCCAGGTAGAGAGAGCCTTCCTCGGCCCACAGGCGGGGGTGGACGAGCAGCACAGGTGCTCGCACAACCATCAGGGCGGCGGCAGTCAGCAACAGCACCAGACCCGAGCGCCAGCCGGCTGGAGCGCCGTCGCTGCGGACCAGCCAACGAACAGAATCACGCAGCAGCTTCATCTTGGCGGTTGCCCGAGCCGCAACTGCGATTCGCTTCGATTGGTATCATCTCTTTTCCGAGAGCCTGGCACCACCGAGACGACGTGGGCGACCGCAGGTCGCCCCTACAGAACATCGTTTTGGGGGCGACCACATCGGGTCGCCCCCGACGGTCGGGCCTACAGACCCTTCTTCACGATGTACGACAGAAGCTCGACGGTGCGGCAGCTATAGCCCCACTCGTTGTCGTACCAGCTCACCAGCTTGAAGAAGTTCGGGTTGAGCTCAAGCGAACTGCCTGCATCGTAGATGCTGGAGCGCGCGTCGTGAATGAAGTCGCTCGAAACCACCTCGTCCTCGGTATAGCCCAGGATGTCCTTCAAGTAAGTCTCGCTGGCCTTCTTCATCAAGGCGTTGATTTCCTTGATGCTGGTCGCCTTGGCGGTCTTGAAGGTCAGGTCGACCACCGACACGGTCGGCGTGGGCACGCGGATGGACATGCCGGTCAGCTTGCCCTTCACCTCGGGCAGCACCAGGCCAACGGCCTTGGCCGCGCCGGTGGTGGACGGGATCAGGTTGATGGCAGCGGAACGGCCACCCTTCCAGTCCTTCTTGGAGGGGCCGTCCACCGTCTTCTGGGTGGCGGTGTAGGAGTGGATGGTCGTCATGAGGCCCTCGGTCAGACCGAGGCCTTCCTTGAGCACGACGTAGACCACCGGCGCCAGGCAGTTGGTGGTGCAGCTGGCGTTGGAGATCACGTGGTGCTTGGCCGGCTCATACTTCTCGTGGTTCACGCCAATCACCAGGGTGATGTCCTCGTTCTTGCCAGGGGCCGAGATGATGACCTTCTTGGCGCCCGCCTGGATGTGACCCTCGGCCTTGGCCTTCTCGGTGAAGAGTCCGGTCGACTCGATGACCACGTCAACGCCCAACGCCTTCCACGGCAGCTCGGCCGGGGACTTGGCGCTGACGACTTTGATCTCCTTGCCATCGACCACAAGGATGTCGGCGTCCTTGTCAGGGACCGACTTCTTCGAGCCGACTTGACCTTCGAACTTGCCCTGGGTCGAGTCGTACTTGAGCAGGTACGCGAGGTTGTCCGCCGGGACGATATCGCCCACGGCAACAACTTCGAATTCCTTGCCGAACAGCTTCTGACTGTACAGCGCGCGGAAAATCAATCGACCGATGCGTCCAAAACCGTTGATCGCGATGCGAGTGGCCATTTCTTCTTGCTCCTCTATAGGGCGCCTCATGCGCCATGTGGACTAGGTTCGCGCGGAATCTAGCACAAATTGGGCTCGATCGAGTGAACGGCTTTGGCGTTGGCGCAGACTCGGTTGTCCCAAGCCTTCGCGGACGGTATGCTTAAATTTCATGTCGCCAGTGCTATCCGCCGACGGCGTGATCGCGGCTGCGCGGGCCTGCCGCTTCCCGCTGGTCGGCTTGGCGCCTGCGGCTTCGCTTGACCCGGCACCCTTCCTGCACTGGCTTGAGGCGGGCTACGGCACTGGGCTTGCGGCCATGCACAGGCGGGTGACGGAGCGGCTGGATCCCCGGAATGTCGTGCCCGGCGCACGCAGCGTGATCTCGCTGGGAATCCCGTACGGGCCAGGCGAAGACGCGGCCGGGCGGCCCGAACCTCCGGTGATCGCCCGCTATGCCCGCGGTCGTGACTACCACCTGGCCCATCGCGACCGCATGCGCGCCTTGCGCCGCAGTTTGCTGGAAATGGACCCGACCTTGAACAGCTACGCTTGCGTCGACGCTGGCGTGGCCATGGAAAAAGCGTGGGCCGAACGCGCGGGCGTGGGGTGGATCGGCAAGCACGGCGTGCTGGTCAACAGGGAATACGGCTCGTGGTTCACCCTGAGCGCGATGGTGATCAACCGCAGCGTCGATCGCTACCACCAGCCCCACCCGCGTTTGTGCGGCGATTGCGACCTCTGCCTGCGCGCTTGCCCGACCCGCGCATTTCCCGCGCCAGGTGTGCTGGACGCGCGGCTGTGTCTGTCGTTTCAGACGGTGGAAAACCACGAAGCGATCCCAGTTGCGCTCCGTGCGGCGCTGACCGGGCGGGCCTTTGGCTGCGATGCCTGCCAGGAGGCCTGCCCGTACAATCAAGGTACTCTGCCTCCGGGCGATCCCCGCCAAGCCGCGCGCCCCATCGGGCTGATGTCGGCGACGGAGATTGCAACGCTCGGCCCTGACGAGTTTTCACGCTTGGCAGCCGGTACCCCCATGGCACGCGCGGGCTACCATGGCCTGCGCCGCAACGCCGCCCTGACGCTGGCCTCAGATGGACGGCCGAGCGCGCGCGCCGCCCTCACGCAGCTCAGCCGCGACGCCAGCCCGCTGGTCAGCGAAGCCGCGCAGTGGGCCCTTTCTACGCGGTCCGCGAAGGACCTGGTGTAGGCGACTCGTCCGGCTTTTGCCCGCGTGCGGATTGTGAGGGGACAGCGTTCGGAGTCGCGTCGGATTGCGGCTGGTCGCCAGGAAATAGACCCGCCATCGCCGCGCGCAGATCCTGCACCGAATAGGGCTTGGGCACGCTGCCGTCGAAGCCGAAGTCCTTGGGCCGGGCCATCACGTCGTCGCCGGCGTAGCCACTGGAGGCCAGAACCTTGATGGCGGGGTCGATGCCCTTGAGGCGATGCACGATCTCCTTGCCGCCAGCCCCGCCGGGAATGGTCATGTCCAAGATCGCCGCCCGGAACGGCTTTTCCGCGGCGACCGCCAGCTCGACCATGGCCACCGCCTGCTCGGCATTCTTGGCCAGAGACACTTCGTAGCCAGATCGGCGCAGTATCGACGCGGCGATATTCAGAATGAAGGCTTCGTCGTCCAGGACCAGGACGTGCCCTCGGCCGCGGTGGTTGTCGGCCGCAAACGAATCCATGGTCTGGGTCTGTGCCTGTGCCCGCGGCAGCCAGAGGTGAAAGACCGAGCCCGCGCCTGCTTCCGATTCCGCCTCCACGTGCCCATCGTGCCGGCGCACGATGGAGTGGACGGTGGCCAGGCCAAGGCCGCTGCCCTGGGGTTTGGTCGTGAAAAATGGATCGAAGATCCGCGGCAGGTGTTCGCGGGGAATGCCGTTGCCGACGTCACGCATGGAAATGTGAACATGATCGCGGGCTGGCAAGTGCTTGGGCATTCCCCCGCCTGGCACATTCTCCACGCGCACGTCGAGACGCCCGCCCGACGGCATGGCCTGCTTGGCATTGATGGTGAGGTTGTCGATGGCCTGACCAATCTGGTGCTCGTCCACATCGCACATCCAGGTTTCCGGTGACGAGACGAACGACACCTCGCAATTGGAGCCGCTGGTGGCAAAAGCGACGGACTTGCGCACCAACTTGTCCACCGCTTGGGTCTTGCGCACGGGTGCGCCCCCTTTGGCAAAAGTGAGAAGTTGCTGGGTCAGGGCCCGGGCACGTCCGAACACGGACAGAGCATCGCTCAGGCTCTCCTGTGCCTCGTTGTGCTTGTGCGCGCGCAAGGACTCCCGGGCCAGATCCAGATAGCCGAACACCCCTGCCAGAAGATTGTTGAAATCGTGGGCAATCCCGCCGGCCAGAACCCCGAGGGATTCGAGACGCTCGCTGCGGGTCATCACGTCCTCCAGGGCTCGTTTGGCGGTGATGTCGACCACCGCGGTGATGATGCAGGTGTCGGAGCCACTGGGGAACAGGCCCGCGGACAACAGCCCAATCAAGACACTTCCGTCTTTGCGCCGGAACTTCGCCTCCATGCCACGAACGACTTTTCCAGCCTCCACCTGCTGCAGCACAGTTGTGCGATCCTCGGAATTCACCCACAGCTCGACACCGCCGTCCCGGACACTCCGACCAACGAGTTCCTCGCGCGAATATCCTGTTTGCGCGGGAAAGGCATCGTTGACGTCAAGACACAGCCCATCACTGAGGCGCGTGATGAGCATGGCCACCGGGCTGGTGCGAAAGACCGCCACAAAGCGCTCTTCACTGTAGCGAATCGCGTCCTCATTACGCTTGCGCTCTGTGATATCGCGAATCGCGGCCAACACGCGCGGCTTTCCGCCAATTGTGCTCGATCGCAGACTTACTTCAGACCAGAAACAGGTGCCGTCGCTGCGACGCGATCGCCACTCGAACAGATGCGTCCCCTGCGCAAGCGCTTGCATTCCCCACGCCTTGGCATGCTCCCCGTCGTAGGGCGGAATGCCCTCGGAGAGATCGGCGATCGAGCACGCCGTGAGCTGATCCCGATCGTAGCGGAACATCTGGCAGGCGCGCTGGTTGCAGCCCACGATGCGCGCCGTCACCGCGTCGTGCACGAAGATGGCCTCGTTCGCGGCGTCGTAGATGGCCTGCAGTTCCTCCGCGCTGGCCTTGAGCGATTCCTGCCGCTGCTCGATGACTCGGTCCCGACGGCGAAGGACGCCATAGAGCAGGCCGGCGGTCACGGCTACGAAGAGCCAACCCTTGCCTGTATTCAGCGCAAGCACGACTTCGGGATCGCTGCTCAGACGCGCGGCCAGTCGATCGGAGAAGGCGATCCACAACGCAGAGAGGGCCACATACCCACCCACGATGAGAAGCAGCCGGGACCGCAGAAAATCCTTCATCGCCGTAAGGATCGGATGTTGGACCCCCCAGCTAAAAATAACAACCGGCTCACAACACAAGGCATCGCGCCGGCCGTGCCGCGAACAGAATTCACTGCTGCAGCAAGCCTTCGAGCGCTGCGCGCACCGGCCCGCTTTCCGCCGTGGCCGCGTGGTGGACCATGCGGGCCAGGCCCGCAGTCTGGCGTCCGCGCAGGTAGCGCAGCGCCGTTTCACCGGCCGCTCCCGGCTCCTGGCGAACGACGTCGAGAAGGAACAGGCCGGCCTCCAGCGTGTCGATCCGGCCAATGGCATCCAGGGCGACCTCACGGGCTTCGGCGTCGGTGGATTCGCGAAAGAGCCGCGCCAGTGATGCGAAAGCGTCGCGAAAATGCAACGCACGCAGGGCTTGCAAGGCTTCTCGGCGCACCGTCGCATCGGAATCGGCCAGCGCACGCCTCACGATGCCAAAGCTGCGCCGGTGCGGGGTGCGACCCGCCGCGGCCGCGGCTGCGGCCCGCACCAAGGCTGCCGGATGGCTGGCCAGATCCTCGATGGGCGAAAGCGCCTCGTAGACCATCAGCTCGCCCAGCGCGAGGGCCAGCTCGGCGCTGCGACTGGCGTTGTCCAGGCTGAAGTCTTCATCGGTGGTCACCAACAAGGCTCGCAGAGCCGCGCGACTGGTTGCCACCAAAGCCTGGGGCTGCACCAACACCCGCGCCAGCACCCAGCCCGGATGCCCGGCCAGCTCCCATTCCACCAGATCCTGCAGCCAGATCTCCGGATAGGCGTCCTGGCGGCGCCAGTGTTCCAAGGGAGGCGGCTCGGCTGGCGGACTGGGGCTGGCCTCGCGCCGGCGGGCAGCCAGCTCGGCGTAGCGAGCCTTGCGAGTCGCAGGCAGATCCAGCTCGGCCAGGGCGCTGTACAGACGCCCGATCATGTGCAGGTCGCCCAATGACGCCGCCACGTCGATGCTGGCGACCAAGGCATTCTCCGACACCTCGATGGGACCGTTGAGCAGCAGATTCTGGCGAGCGGCTTCGTGCCAGAGGGAAACGGCTCGCTGGCGATAGTGGCGCTGATACCGCGCCCCAAGGCTGGCACTGAAATCCGCCGCCTCGCAGGCCAGCAGGGCAGCGGCGTGCCATTCGCCCGCTTCCGACGCGAATTCCAAGAAGTCGTCGTAGTACTGCAGAACCAGCAGGCGCTGCTCGCTGCCGGCCAGAAGACGTATCGTGTTGAGGGTTCCCTCGGCCACGTTCTCGAACGAGCCGGCGTCTTTGCCCAGTCGGAGCAGAACCCCGTAGCAGTCGAGCGCTCGGTCGCCCTCGCCTCGGGTCTCGAACTCGTCGGCGCAGGCCTCCAGCAGACGCTGCGCGATGGTGGTCTCAGCAAGTGCCTGCGTGTCGCCCAAGGTTCGCAACACGCGCGCCAGATTGAAGTGCACCAGCGCCGTCTGGTAGCGCTGGCCGCGCAGCCGTTCCTGTCGCAAGGCCGCCCGCCATTCGATCAGCGCGCCTGGCCCGTCCCCTGCCCTTTCCAAGGCCATGGCCGCCGACACCGGCAGATTGGCGTCGCGCCAGCCAGCCGCCGCCTCTTGAAAGCGTCCTGCTGCCTCGGCGCAGAGAGCCCGTTCGTACGGATTGCGGGCCGGATCGAAACAGGCCTGCGCCTCGTCGAAGTGCCGCAAGGCCAACAGGAACATTCCCTCGCTGCGCCGCTGGTCCGACTTGCGGCAAGCCGCCAGCGCTCCCGCAAGCCAGGTTTCGTAGGCACCGCCCAGAGCGCGGACATTGTTGAGCAGCCGGCGGTAACAGCCGAGCGCCTCGGCCGGTCGGTCCTCGCGCAAGGCCCGCTCCGCCTGTTCCTGCAACTCGGTTTCATCCTGGGTGAACATGGAGCTATGCGCTCCCGGTCAGGGCGTCGACCAGCGCGAGGGCAGCGCGCCGCGAATCCGCGGGCCGAGCCAAGGAGTCAGCCGTGACCAGCCGGTGGCCGCGCAGAAGCGGCAGGTAGTCGAGTGCCAGCTCCGACGGTGGCAGAATGAATACGCCGTAGAGTGAAGCCAGGCGCGCCACGCGTGCAACCGTCGCGCGGGGAATGTGGCACTGCCCATGAGTGATTAGCGTGAGCGACAGATCCTGCGCCTCTTCGGCCTGCAGTTCGACAAGCAGGTCGTCGAAGGCGCGCGCGTAGTGCCGCCCGCGCTCCGAGCGAAAACACAGAAGGTACGGCAGATCAGCCCCGCCCAGAGCGGCCGCAACTGCGCGCCGATGCATGCGGCTGTCAAAGAAGCGCAGCCACACGACCTGTCCCATGAGTGACAGTTTCTTGGCCAGCGCGATGGCAAGTCCGCGCGCGAACACTTCGCGGGCTCCGCGCATGGACGCGCTGCCGTCGATCAAGATGCCGTGCACGCGCCGCCGCTCGTCCCGGGGTCGCTGGTGACCGTAGTACAGCAATTCGTCCGACAGGGCCTTGACTGCGAACACCTCCGGGTCGTGCGCCAGCTCGCTGGACAAAAGCGCGTCCAAGGAACCGCGCCGTTCCACCGAGGCGTAGCCATCGACGGCGAAGGTCTGCGGCGATCCTTGCCGCCGTGTCTCCAAGAGAGACGGTACCAAGTCCAGACAGAAATCCAGTGCGCTGGTACCGCGCGGTGCGGAGAAGAGTTGGTACAGGCCGGCCAGGTCAGGTGCGCCGGCGCTCGGTGCGAAGTAGCCCAGCAAGCGCAGCGGGCCCAGGTCGAGCTGATCGATGCGCGCCAGCACGCTGGACCGCTGCCCGACCAACTGGTCGAAAAATGCACCGACCCAGTGGGTGTTCCATTCGCCAGCCAATTCGGTTGAAGAACGATCATAGTGCTTGGAAACCAGGGGAAGCAGGGCCGGCGCGCGCGACACGTTGGTCTGCGCGTCCCAGGCGCGGTACGCATCGGCCAGCAGACGCGCCAGCAAGATCGCGACGATCTCGTCGCGCAGCGGAGCCCGATCCAGCAAGGACAGCGAATCAGACCGCGCCACCTCCTGTAGAAGGCCGTGATAGGCAGTGGTTGGACCGTCTGGCACAGCAGATTGGGCAGCCAACTTCATGCGCTCCAGTGGACGAGCCAGCAGAAAGCCGAAGTCGTGCACGACAACCAGTGGCAGTTCCAGCCCCAGTCGCGCCAGTCCGTTCCACCAGGCTACTGCCTGCACGCCGGCGCTGGCTTCCTCGGGTTTCACGCAGGCACGCGACAGCGTGGCGAGCTGGCGCGCCAGTTCGCGTTCGACCGTTTCGGCAGCGGCAAGTGATGCCAAGGTCAGGCGATTGTACCGCCACCTGCCACCCATAGTGCTAACCACGATTCTGCCGGGACTTGGCGGCCAACGGTGCGATCCGGAGTCTCACCACAGAGAGCACAGGGGCCGCAGAGGCCGGAAGGAAAGGGCTTCGGATCCGGATCCGAACCCTTCCTTCATTCCCATCCGTCTCTGTGAACTCTGTGCTCTCTGTGGTGAGATTCCGGGCAAGCCTGCGGAAAACTGGGCACCTACGCACCTGTCGTACCCCGGGGGCCTGTGCAGAAAATCCGCGCGATCAGGGAGCCGGTCCGCCCGACTTCGAGGTAAAAGAACGACCATCGCGTCGATGAACACCGCCCCGTCGCCCTTGTCCGATTCCGATGGGCCGCCCCCTGCCCCGGCGCAGCCAGCGGCGACGGATGGGCCGGGGCGACGGTCGCTGCGCTGGTTGGCGGTCTTCGCTTTCATCTACTTCTATTCCTTCCCCTACTTCGAGAAGCTGTGGAACGCGAACGAAGTTCCGCGCGTCTTCATGGCCGAAGAGATGGTCGACCACCATCGTCTGTGGATCGATGCGCAGATTCCCGACCGGGGAAGAATACACAGTCTGGATGTGTCGATAGCGCCCGACCACCACCTCTACCCGAACAAGTCTCCTGGTCTGTCGTTTCTGGCGGCGCCGGTCTACGCCGTGGCTCGTTTGTTCGGACATCCGTCCCTGCGCACCTGCACCTGGTTGTTCCGGGCCATCACCATCACAGTGCCGGCGCTGTTGTTTCTGCCCTTCTTTCTCGGGATGGCCAGACGATTCGCCCCGGACGAGCGCGCCTGTCGCACAATACTCGTGGCGTACGCGCTCGGCTCGCCCGCGCTGGTCTACGCCATTCTCTTCATGTCGCACCAGCTGGCAGCCGTGTGCGTGGGCGGCTCGTTCCTGGCGGCCGTGGCCCTGGCACGAAGGGAACCCAGCCACCCATTCCTGGTCGCGCTGCTGGCCGGCTTTTTGGCGGGCTTGTCGGTGGTGGTGGAGTACCAGTCCGTTCTCAGCGTGGCAGTCATCGGGATCTACTTCGTGGTGCGGGTGCCAAACCGGGTTCGGGCTGCCGGCGCGGCCCTGCTCGGCGCCTTGCCTCCGGCCGTGTTGCTTCTGGCGTATCACAAGCTGGCGTTCGGCTCGCCTTTGAAGACCGGCTACAATTTCGCGGTCGAGAACACCTTGCACCGAGGATTTCTCGGCGTAGTCGGCCCAAGCGCGACCTGTTTCTGGACCACCCTGTTCACGCCCTCCAATGGCCTTTTCGCCCTGGTGCCGTGGACTCTGTTCGCCATAGTCGGCGCGGTTGCGGTGGCTCGCGATCGGGAGGCGCGCGCCCGCTGCGGGGCCGAAGCCATCGTGTGCGTCGCTGTCCTCGCCGTCAACGTGGCTTTGCTCAGCTCCCTCGACCCCTACATGTCGCGCGGGGGCTGGTCAGTCGGGCCGCGCTACCTGACAGCGTCGTTGCCCTTCGTGGCCTGGCTGGCTGCGGCCGGGTTTCGCGCCGTGGAGCGCTTCTCACCAGCGCGTGTGTTGGCCCAGGCCTTGGTCGTGGCCGCTACCATCGTCTTTGTCGTAGGCGCCACGACCTACCCCCACTGGCCCGATGGATTGCGCAACCCTATCTACGAACTGGCGTTCCCTCTGCTCACGCACGGATACGCTGTGTATTCAATGGGAACGCTCATCGGGTTGCGCGGGATCTGGGCCATCGCGCCGATGTACGCGGTGGTTCTGGCCGTGACAGTCTGGTTGCTATCGCGTGGCCCTGGGCGCTCTTTGCGCCAGACGGCCCTGGCCTGCATTCTTGCGGTCGCACTGGTCGCCGGACACCGCGCCCTTCCCATGACAGGCCCCTACGCGAGCCGGGTCTGGAATTTCGTCACAGCAACCTGGGAGCCCCGCTGAAGTAGACGCCGCCAGATCAGGCTCCGGCCGCACGCCGCTGGGCCGATTCCAGAGTATTGGCCAGCAGCATGGCGATGGTCATGGGCCCCACGCCACCCGGGACCGGTGTGATCGCGCCGGCGCGCTCGGCCGCTGCTGCAAATTCCACATCGCCCACCAGCTTGCCATTGGCCAAGCGGTTCATTCCCACGTCGATCACCGTGGCCCCAGGCTTGATCCACGAGCCCCGGATCATCTCGGCCTTGCCAATGGCCGCCACCAGGATGTCCGCCGTGCCGATCACGCTGGACAAGTCCTTGGTCTTGGAATGGCAAATGGTCACGGTGGCGTCAGCCGCCGTCAGCAACACAGCCACTGGCTTGCCCACGATATTGGAACGGCCCACCACCACGGCGTTGGCGCCTCGAACAGGCGTTCCGGCCTCTTCGATCAACTTCATGATCCCGTAGGGCGTGCAGGCGATGAAGCGCGGCTCGCCGATGAGCAGACGGCCCAGGTTGTCGGGGTGAAAACCGTCCACATCCTTGGCCGGATCGATGGACAGCAGGATGCGCTTGCTGTCGATGTGGCCCGGCAGCGGCATTTGCACGAGAATGCCGTCCACCGTGCGATCTTCACAAAGAGTCCGCACCAGCTTGAGCAAGTCGGACTCCGACGTGGATGCAGGCAAGTGGTGGTCTAGACAGCGATACCCGGCATCGGCCAGCGCCTTGGTCTTGTTGCGCACGTAGATCTGCGACGCAGGATCTTCGCCCACCAGGATCACGGCCAGGCCAGGCTGGCACCCCCGTGCGCTGAGTTGCTTGGCCTCGGCCGCAAGCTCGCCGCGAATGCGAGCCGCCAGCGCTTTTCCATCGATGATCTTGGCTGCCATGGTGGTCCTTTCGTCTCTGCGCCTATCACGATTGGTCAAAGGCATGCAATGCCGATAATCGGACACTGTGTCCGCAGCCTGTCCGCCTGGCACGCGCACCGGACAAGCCGGCAGCGAGGTACCCGCGCGGCTGTGGCGCTTTCGCCCGGCACGGCCGTTGCTTTGGCCGAGCCCATGCATTGTCCTTCTCGGCTCCTCATCCTCCCTGTCGTCGTGCTTCTGGTGTGTCTTGCGGGACCCCCCTATGCACAAGCCTGGTCGCTGGCGCTCGCCGGTCGAATCGAACGCGTGGCAGCTGCTGGGGATCTCGTGGCCGCCGTGCGCGGCGGAACGGTCTTTCTCCTGCGTGAGGACGGCACGCCCTTGGGCCGCCTGGAGGACATCGACGAAGCGCCGTCCTCGCGTCGCAAGACGCGCATCAGCGCCCGCGATGAAGAGGACGTCCTTGATTTTCTCGGCATCGACGAGAGCGAGCAAGAGAGCGCCTGGGTCGAGGATGAACTGGATGACGAAAGCACTCTCTCCGAACGCCGCACGATGCGCGGTGGACGGTCCGGCGGAGATTCGCCCCACGCCGTTTTCGCGCCCGCCATCGCGGCCGCTCAAGACGAGATTCTGGATTGCCACCGGCCGCGGCCTGTGGCGCCTGCCCCTCGATGGCGATCTGGTGCACGTGGCTGGAGGGGAATTGGCCGCCTCGTTGCTGGCAGCCGGGCCCGACCGTCGGGTCCTGCTGTCTTCCGGCAATCAGGTGTGGCTCGTATCCGAATTGGAAGGCGTCCGACGCATGCTCGAAAGCGGAGCCTCGGTCCAGCATGTTGCGTTTTCCTTCTCTGGCCAGCGTGCGGCATGGGCCAGCCGTAGGCAGTTGCTATGGAGCGACAGCTTCGATCAAGGGCATCGCCACACCCTGCCCTTGCCCCAACCCATCACTGACCTGAAGTTCTGCGGCGAGGCCCTGGTGCTCCTGTCACGCGATGGCGTGGCGGTCGTGTCCCCCGAAGGCATGCCCGAGATGCGATCGCCGAGGCTGGCCGCGCGGCGCCTGACTTGCCCCGCCGACGGCATGGGTCCGTGGCTGGCAACCGGGCCGGACCTGCTCATGTCGCGGGACAATGGTCGCACGTGGTCGTCCTTGCCACTTCCCCCCGGTCTGCGTGCGCTCGACGCCGCGCTGGGGGATCATTGCCTGTGGCTGGCAACCGACAAGGGGCTCTTCTGTGCCTCGCCGGAGCAGCCGATGACCAACGAATTGGCCTCCAACGAAGGAGATCGACCTGCCCCGCGTCTCGTAGCCCCGCGCCTGGCATCTTGGTGGGCCGCGTGGCTTCCTCGAGTGACGGTAAGAGCCGGGGTCCTGGTTGCGTCTGGCCAGCGAGAGTATGAGACCGTCGCCCTGGCCGGCTTCCCGCTCGATGCCCCACGGACGCGCGCCGTGCTGGTGGCTGACAACGACGATGGGCCTTCTCCGCCTGCGCCTCGTCCGGTTGATCTGAGCATTCCCGCCGACTACGACGTGGGTTGCCTGGTTGCGGCGCGCGCCAAGGCGGTAGCGCTGGCCATGGTCGAACCGGAAAGAGCCCAGTCGTACGTGAATCGGGCTCGCCACGCGGCTTGGCTGCCTGAGCTTCGCTTGCGCGTGGATCGCCGCTTTGGACGCAGTGAGTCTTTGGACTTGCCGTCGACCTCCACGGCCATCACTTCACCTCTTGGGGTGGACACCGTAGATGACGTACGATACGAGGCGCGAGTGACCTGGGATTTGGCCAGGTTGGTCTTCAGCACCGACGAGCTTGCAGCCCAGGCACAAACGATACATATGGCTGAAATCAGGCGCGACATCGAGGTCACTGTGAGCCGGCTCTACTACGAGCGACGGCGTCTGGGACTGGAGCGATTGCCCACAGGGTCCGGGGAGCGAACCGCCGCGATACGGAGGGAAGTGCGCCTGCGCGAGATCGAATCCGAACTGGACGCCTTGTCAGGCGGTGCCTTCTCGCAATGCACCGCCGGGCGAGCGTCCGCGCAAGGAGACCCATGACGCAGGAACTGCGCCGCCATCCTCGATTCAGCGTCGATGTTCAGGCCAATGTGCGCACCAGTGACGGGCGCAAACTGCCCGCACGCACGCGCGACCTTTCCCGCTCCGGCATATGTCTCATCACCACCAATGCGCTCGCCCAGCGCGACGAACTGCTGATTGATCTCATCCTGATCTTCGGCAAGTCGTCCACCTCCGAGCCCCTGCCTTTGCGGGCCCGCGTGGTGTGGTGCACGCCCATCTCGCAGGCTTTCCAGATCGGCGCCATGTTCGAAAAGCTGAGCAAGACCGAGCAGTCGTTTCTCGACATGTTCCTGCGCTATCTCGATGGCAGCATCCTGCCCGCAGGGGCCGAACTCGAAACCCTGGGCGCGGCGTCAGAATCCGAGTCAGAGCAGCCAGAGCCCACGCCGGAAATGAAGGATGATCCATTCCGGCGGTAATTTCTGAATGTCATCAACCAGTGGAACCTTCGCCACCCTGACCAGCCTCTGGCGCCCTAGCTTTCCCAGCGGATCACCGGCCCTTGGGACCGACTCTCTTTTCTCGGGGGAATATCGGTCGACCTCGGTTACTATCCAGCCATGACTAGCACAATGCTCGCGGGGCTGTCCCTGATCGATACCACCGGTCTTGCAATCCTGGCGACAACCGTCACAACGCTTCTTCTCGGCATCGTGGCGAACCTTTGGCTTCGCGCTCGCTACGCGGCACTGGAGACAGACTTGCGCCGCTCTCGCGATCCAGGAGCAGCCTTTTCGCGTCCCGTGCTGAACCACATCGTGCGCGACGCAACCGAGGCGGCCCAACGCTCGGGCGCGACGAACGCCCAGGCGATTATCGACGAGCGTTTCCAGTCCGATCTCAGGCCCATGCTGTTCGCGGAGCGCTTCGTGCGTTCGGCGACCGGATTGGTCATCATTCTGGGCCTGCTGGGCACGTTTTACGGGCTCACGCTGTCGATCGGAAAGATCGTTCATTTGGTCTCGGCTGAGACTGGCGCCGGAGATGCCGCGCTCGGGGTCAGCCAAGGTTTGACGAACGCTCTGTCGGGGATGGCGGTGGCTTTCTCCAATTCCCTGGTCGGCATCCTGTCTGCCGTCATCCTCACCGTGCTCGGCGTCCTGTCCAATGTGTCGGACCGGCGGACCGCCGTGATGGTGCAGATCGAAACCTACCTTGACCGCCTGCTCGCGCTAGGCGCCAGCGCGGGAGCCGCCACCGAGTCAACCCTCGCCGGCTTCGGTACGTCGGTGGCACGCCTCGACGGCGCGGTCGCGCGTTTCGAGTCCGCGTTGCAGACGTTCGCAACCACCACCAGGGATTTCCACGAATTCAACGTGCACCTCAAGGACAATGTCCAGCGCCTCAGTCTCACTTTCGCTGACTTGAGCGATTCATTGAAATCTCACTATGGCCCGACCATTCCTGGTCGGAAGCTCTAGGAGGGAATGTCCGTGAGATACCGACGCCCCCTCTTATCGGACAGCGATGGCACACGCGAGATTTGGCCCGCGTTCACTGACGTCATGTCGACCATGGCGCTCATCATGTTCGTGCTGGTCCTGCTGGCCTACGTGCGAAATCTAATTAGTGAAAAGCGCCTCGAAGATTTCCGACAGAGAATTGCCGCTTCCGAGCGACAGCTCAGCGTCGTGCAGGCGGAAGTGCGCGCGGGCAAGGCTGAGCTTGAAGCCTCGCAAAGCCGGTTGCGCGCCCAGCAGGCGGTGGTGGCTGACAGCAATCGCCAGCTCGGCAATCTGCGCACCCAACTGCAAAGCATCGCGGTCCTGCGCGTTTCGGTATTGGACAAGCTGAAGCAAGCAATCGAGGCCCAGCTCGGTCGAACCAGCCCAAGCAGCGGCCAGCTCGCGACCATCGGCAACAACGGTGACATTGCAGTCAACGAAGGCCTGGTGTTCGAATACAACTCCTATGCCGTAAAGAAGCAAGCCAAGCCCTTCCTGGATTCGCTGGCCAAGGCACTCGGCACCCTGCTCGACGATGCAGCCGTGCGCGAGAATATCGACACCATCGTCATCCAGGGGCACACCGACGAGCGAGGATCGGCTTCCTTCAACTGGGACCTGTCCGCGAAGCGCGCGACCGCCGTGCTCGACTATCTATTCCAGACGAACAAAACACTGGCCGACACCTACGGCAGCTACTTCGCGGCCAGCGCCTACTCCAAGTTCCGCCCCATCAACCCAGCCAAGGTCGACGCCGCCTACCAACAGAACCGCCGCATCGAGATCTCGGTCATACCCAAGGACGCCAACGTGCGCAAGGTGATCGAGGACTACATGCAGAACACTAGTCCGTAGCGCGACGGACGATCGCGGCCGCGACCCGCGCGCCATCGAGCGCGGAGCTAACAATGCCTCCGGCGTAGCCGGCGCCTTCTCCCGCTGGATACAGGCCCGCGAGCGCCGGGGATTCCAGTGTCGTCGAATCGCGCAGGATGCGAAGCGGGGCACTGGTGCGAGTCTCGGCCGCGACCAACAGCGCCTGCTCGTGAATGAATCCCGGCCAACGACGGCCGATAGCGGACAAGCCTTCACGCAAAGACTGCGTAATGAATTGTGGAAACACATCATCCAACTCGGCGTGGACCACGCCGGGACGATAGCTCGACTGGGGCAGGCTGTCGCCAGGACGGCCGGCCAGAAAATCGACGGCACGCTGGGCCGGCGCACGAAAATTACCGCCACCACGCACGAATGCGGTCTCCTCAATACGGCGTTGCCAGTCGATTCCAGCGAGAGATCCCTTGGCATCGGGCCCATAATCCGCACCAGTCACAGTCACCACCAGCGCCGCGTTGGCAAAGGGCGAGTTGCGTTTGGACAGACTCATGCCGTTGACCACCAGACCGCCCGGCTCGGTCGCCGCCGGCACAATCCAGCCGCCGGGACACATGCAGAAGCTGTACACCCCACGACCCGCGCCCGATGCGCGCAACTCGTAGAACGCGGGCGGCAAACGCGGATGCCCGGCGGCGCGGCCGTATTGCAGACGATCGATGACCGATTGCGGGTGCTCGAGACGAACCCCCACGGCGATGTCTTTGCGTTGCAGGGCCAGACCGGCCTTCTCAGCCCACGCATACACATCGCGGGCCGAATGACCAGGGGCCAGCACGACCAGATCTGCAGGAATCTCTGCCGCGCTGGTCAGCACCGCGCGGATTCGTCCCTGTTCTGCGCGGACCCCAGTGAACACGCAGTCGAAGTGATACTGCACACCCAGGCTCTGCAAGCGCGCACGCAGCGACTCCAGCAATTTGGGCAGACGGTTGGATCCAATGTGTGGCCGCGCGTCGACCTCGATGTCGAGCGGTGCTCCCAGCGCCACCAGGTCGGACAGCACATCAGCGACGGCCACGCGGTCCTTGCTGCGCGTGTAGAGTTTTCCGTCGGAGAAAGTGCCCGCGCCACCTTCTCCGAAACAGTAATTGGATTCGGGATTGAGTTGTCCGCGATGCAGGCTGGCCAGGTCGGCTCGTCGCGGCTGCACGGGCTTGCCTCGTTCGAGGATGATCGAAGTCACGCCAGCCTCGGCCAGACGCAAAGCCGCCCAAGAACCGGCCGGCCCGGAGCCCACAATCACCACGCGGGGAATCTTCACGCCGACGGGCCACGACGGGCGCGACGACGGCGACGCGACCGGACCCAGGCTTTCGCCGGCGCGCGCGACCTCGACCCGCATGCGATAGCCGAGTCGCCGTTCCTTGCGAGCATCAAGCGACCGGCGCACGACGCGGAACGCGCCGATCTCTGTTTCCGCCCAACCCAAAGCCCGCGCCGCCTGATTTTTCAAAGAATCGTCAAGCGCTTCCAGCGGGACAAAAATGTCGACGATTTCGTTCATGGGCCTCGGGAAAACCAATGCATTCACGTTACGAGAGATCACGGGCCGTTTCCATGCGCAAGGATTTCTTTCTTGACTAGACCCCAATCGCCCCATAAGAATTTCGAGTTCGACCATACAAGACCGTTCCGGGCTCGCTGCTGGCAGGCCCGTGAACTCGGCCGAACTGCCTAGGTCGTCACAGAAATCGCAAGTAGCGAGAATTCGCCTTGTTGAATCAAATCGGTCAAAACCAATCCCGGGGTGCCGTCGCTGTCTTTGCCGGCGCGATGGCTTTCCCTGCGGCCCTTCCGGCCCGCGTGGCCCTGCACACAGAAAGCCACACGCCCGTTGTTGCGACCACATCGCCTGAAAAGGCCGAGCGAGACCTGCCCAACGAAGACTGTCTGGCCAACACCATCTGCGCTGTGAAGGATCACGTGCGCTGGCGTGCCCCCGCTTGGAAGCCAGAATTCTGCCGAAAAATTTCTCACGCCGTTTTGGAATCCGCCGAGCGCTACCAGATTCCTCCGGCGCTCATCCTCGCCGTGATGATCAACGAGAGCGATATGAACGAGTCCACCTTCCGCATCACCGTGCGTGGCGGGGCCGTGTATGCGCGAGACGGCGGCCTCATGGGTATCCGTTGCATCGTCGACAAACACGGTCACTGTGGCAACGGACTGGTGCGGGGCATGGCGTGGAAGGAAGTCATGGATCCGACGATCAACATCGCGCTTGGTGCGCGCGAGCTGGCCCACTACCGCGATGGCGGTGGGGTTTCCAAGGTGACTGTGCGGGCGCGCGACAACAAAGGCCACCTCGTGGTTCGGCAAAAATTCGTCGCGTGTGCGCACAGAAACCACGCCTATTGGGCTCACTACAACCACGGTCCGATGTACATCGATCACGGACCCGCCCGGCACTACCCTCATCGCATTGGTGTCCTGTACTATGCCTTGGCACGGACCATGGGCGTCGACACCACCGAGGTCACCACCACCCGTCTCACGATCAACGATCGCGGCCGACGCCCACGCACCTACGATCATCCGGTGGAGGCGCGCTACCAGAAACTCTGTCACGCGATCCGCGATTCGAAGTCGGCGTGCACGAGCCCGACAACGGCGGTGCTTCACTAACGATTTCCCGACGAGCCGTCGTTACGTCTTGGGAGTGAGAGTCACCTTCTGCGCGACCACGACCGGTTCGCCGCCGAAGGTTGGAAACTTCCAGCGCATGGCTGCCGTCTGAAAACATGACGTCATGTCGGCGTCGACTGATGGCTTGACGTTGACTTCTTTCACTGCGCCCGTCGGCTTGACGGTCAATTCGACGACGAGCGCCAGCCCCGCCTGGTACTGGAGCGCGGAGTTTCTCTTGAGCGCCCGCTCGTAGCACACCTGAATGGCCTGCGCGCCTCTCTTGACCACGCGGCTGGCGTCTTGAGGCTTGAGATCGCCCTTGCCGATCGCGATCTCGTCGCCCGCTGCCTGCTTCTGTTTTCGCAGGTCCCCGATCAAGTTGAGAATCTCGGGATCGTTGAGTTGCAGACGGTTGGGACCCGTTGCCGCCTCGGCGAGTTGGCGTTTGAGCCCGGCCACCTGAGTCTTGAGTTCATTGACCTCGCCCTTGCACGCCACCACCTTGTTGCTGGCCTGGTTGACTTGGCGGATCGCGTCCGCGTTGTCACTGCCACCGCAGCTCAAGAGAAAGTAGAAGCTAGCTCCCGCGATCAGATACCTAGTCATGGAACAATTCATGTAGTGCTCTTTCCAGACCGACGTATGCGCCAGACGGCGGCGCGCAGCCCACAGTTGCCCGCGTCAGCGCTGTTTGGCTTCCTCGTCGGAGAATTCGACCTTGCCGCTGTAGTTCGGGCCCTTGCCGCGCAGCCAGAATTCGGTACGCGCCAACACGCGGCTGCCGCGCTCGATGGTCATGCTGTACTTCTTGTTCGTTTCGAAATCGGGTTTGGCCACTTCAATGCTCGAGGCAAAGATTCGGCTGCCTTTCTCGCGAATGTACTGCTCGTCGCCGGCCACGTAGCGCTGTTGACCAGGCGCGATCTCCCAGAACTTGACAGTAATCTCGTTGTCATTGAGCGGCTGGGCGAAAAACGCGATGTACTCCAGCTTCCACACCGCGTGATCGTTTCCCTTTTCTTCCTTGGGCCAGACCTTGTCGATAGATTGGCTCCGCACAGCAGAAACAAACGCCCCCTGCGAACCAAATCGCGTGGGTAGCCTGTTGGCCGTGATGATGATTCGTCCCTTGAAGACGTCTTCTGGTTTTGCCGCCTCGGCCCCGCTCGCAACAAGAAGAACACAAAGAATGGTGACAGAAACTCGGTACAACTTGGACATCGCGGCCCTCGTACGGTGGGGTGGATTACTAGGCCCCATTACTGTAGCCGCTTTTCGGCTCGGCCGCTGGAGGTTTTTTGACGACGCAGCTCACCCTGGTAGCGTTGTCCCTTGATGCTCCAGGCTGGTGAACCTTGCCCCGTTTCCGCGCCAACGCACGCGCCCGCAGGGGCATGTGTGAGCGCGGACTACTCTGGAGCCCTGGCCGAAGCGCGAGCCCTGGCCACGGCCGATGGCCGAACAACGGCCTCGCTTGACCTTGTGCTCGGCCTCCTGCGCGCTGGCGGCGCTGCCGCGCGCCTGCTCGGGGAGCGGGGCATTGGTGTTGCCAAGATCGAGGCCGTTGCCCCCAAGGTGCATTGTGAGGCGAATCTCGATCTGGCCGCGCTCGAACGCGACGCCCAAGGCATCGCTCAGAGGGTTGGCGCCCAGCAGACGTCGTCCCTCCACCTTCTGCTGGCGGTGCTGCGTCTGGCCGGCTCTGGTACCGAGGCGCTGCGACAGATCGGCCACGATCCTGGAAAGGTCAGAGCCTTGGTCCTGCGCGCGCTCACCGGTCCTGGACCTTCGGCCGATCGACGAGCCGACCGCACACCGCCAGGGCTGGCCGCAGGGACTGCGGGCGAGCGCAAGCGCGCCGCTGGGATCGAAGCGCAGGAGGTCGCCGCTCCCTCCACGCGCGAGAAGAGCCCAAGGTCCAACCCGACTGCAGCCGAACAGACCCCACGCCTGGCCGTCGAGGAATCGGGCTGGGAACTCTTGCCCGTGGAATCGCCTCGCACGCCGGTCCTGCACCGGGAGCGCGAGGTGGGCCGCGTACTGGATCTCCTGCAAGCCAAAACACCGCGTGTGATCGCAGTCGTCGGCGAGCCTGGCTCCGGTCGCACCTCTCTGCTGGCAGCGCTCTCCGCCGCATCGGCCGAGAAGCCACTCACGCCGTTCGGCGATCTGGGCGCCATGGCCTCGCCCGGCGCTCTTCTGCAAGCCCTTCACCGCCGCGCGCCCCTGGCCGCCGCCATCGTGCTTGACGGAACGGCATGGCTGGGCCCCGAGGGCAGCGATGGACCGTTGCAGCTCATGTGCACGATGAATGCCGGCCGCCGCTGGGTGATGACCATGACCCCGGCGGATGTGCGACACATCGAAGTGGCGGCCCCCGATCTTGCCACCAGCCTTGAAACCGTGGTTCTGCCGGCGCTTTCGCCGTCGGTTTTGCTGGAAATCGTGGAGGCCGGTCTGGAAGCCACGGCCGAAGCCACGGGGGTCGGCTTTGCCCCCGAGGTGTGTTCGGTGCTGGTCCGACTGGCGCCCCGCTATCCCAGCGAGCGAGCCCATCCTGGACGCGCCTTGGCCATCGCTGAAATCGCAGCCGCCCGCGCCGCCCGTCTGGGTCAGACCATGGTCGATGAATGCGGCGTAGCCGAGGTGGTGGCCGACGCAGCCGCGGTTCCGGCCAGCCAACTTCTGCGCGATGACGACGATCGTTTCCGCACCCTCGAAGATCGTCTGCACGAGCGCGTGGTGGGGCACGACGAAGCGCGCGGTCGGATCGCGGCAGCGCTGCGACGAAGCTACGCCGGATTTCGCGGTCGTCGGCCGCTGGCCTCGTTTCTGCTACTGGGCCCGACAGGCGTGGGCAAGACGGAAACCGCCCGCGCCATCGCCGAGGCGCTCTTCGACGGAGAATCGGCTCTGGTGCGCATCGATCTGTCCGAATACAGCGAGCCCCACGCGGTCGCGCGTCTCATCGGCTCGCCTCCCGGGTACGTGGCCCACGAAAACGGTGGGCAACTCACCGAGGCCATTCGCCGCCGGCCAGCCTCGGTGGTGCTCTTCGACGAAATCGAGAAGGCCCACCGCGAGGTGTTGCTCATCCTCTTGCAGGTCCTCGAAGATGGCCGTCTCACCGACGGTCGTGGTCGCACCGTCGATTTTTCGGCCAGCGCCATCGTGATGACCTCGAACCTGGGCAGTGAGTGCTACCGCCGCAGCCGATCGCCTGCGCCCGCGACGATTCAGGCCCTGGCGCGAACGCGCCTGCCGCCCGAGCTGTGGAATCGAATCGATGAGGTTCTCTGCTACGCGCCGCTGGCCGAGTCCGAGCTGGGCATGATCGTCGCGCGGCTTGCGCTCTCATCCAGCCGCCGGCTGCAGGCCGAACGCGGGATCTCGTTCGAAATCGACGACAGCGTGGTCGCCCAGGTGCTCCAGTCCGAGCCCGATCGCTCCCTAGGCGCGCGTCCCCTGCGCCGCGCTTTCGAGCGCCTGGTGGAGAGTCCGCTGGCCACCGAGATTGTCTCCGGCCGCTTGCGCCGGGGAACCCGGCTGGGGCTGCATTGCGACGCCAGCGGCCGGCTGCAGACCACGTGTCTGGCGTGAGCTAGCTTTTTTCACCACAGAGAGCACAGAGAACACAGAGGTCGGAAAGGAAGAAGGGGTTCGGATCGGGCAAAACCTAACCCTTCCCTTTTCGATCCGGCTCTGTGGCCTCTGTGCTCTCTGTGGTGAAAAAAAAGGCTAACTTCTTCCAGGCTATTTCGCGTAGAGGCCGCGCTGGCGAATGTAACCGAGCACGCTTCCGGGAACTAGACCGTCAACCGACTCGCCCGCGCGCAGCCGCGCCCGTATCTCGGTGGAGCTGACTGCTGGCATGGCCACGGCCGAGCCACCCACAAAACCGCCGCGCCCCACCACCAGCATCTGGACCGTGCGCCGCAGCTCGTCCGCCCCGTACCACAGCGGCAATTCGGGCTCCAGGTCCGCGCCGATGACCAGGAGGAATTGGTGCTCCGGATGACGCGTCTGCAGGCCCTTGATGGTCAACAAGGTCGGGCTCTCCTCGCCGCCCAACTGAGCCTCGATGTCGCTCACACGCACGCGCGGTCCCAAACCAGCGGCGGCCAGCTCGCACATGCGCAAGCGATCCGGAAAGGCCTCCAGCGCCTTGTCAAAGGGATGCTTCCAGCAGGGGACGAACCACAGCTCGTCCACCGCAGCCGTTTCTAGGACGTAGAGCGCCACCAACTGGTGTCCGACATGCGGCGGATTGAAGCTGCCGCCAAAAATTGCCACCCGCATGAGTTAAACGTACCTCAAATTCCTGCCCAACGGGGAACGCGGTCTCGCCGCGGAGTGAAACAATCCGGTTCACGCTCGAGATCGAAAGACCAATCTATTCATAAAGCAGGTGAGTTTGCCGACGCTCCGCAAAGCGACGCTGGGCCGGCAACCAGGTCGCCTCCAGCTCGTCCAGCGACAAGCCCCGTTCGATGCCGGTGCGAATGGCATCGCCGCCCGTGAGAAGATCGATGGCCAGCCGGTCGGATACGAATTCGTAGGGTTCGCCACGCCAGCAAAAGGCTGCGCCGCCCACTTCGCGCAATTCGCGCAGGATGGCGACGCCGCAGCGATAGGGCTGAAAAACTGCGCGATCGGTGACGTGAACCTGGATCCCGCCGCAGACCTGGCCGGCAAACTTGTGAAAGGTGGGCCGGAACCACAGCGGACGAAAAAGCACGCCGGGAAGCCGGTGGCTCGCCAACCGTTCGGCCAGGCGAAACCCGTCGATGAAGGGCGCGCCGATGATCTCGAACGGCCTAGTGGTACCTCTCCCCTCGGAGACATTGGTTCCCTCGATGAGACAAAGTCCGGGGTAGACAAGCGCCGTGTCCACCGTGGGCATGTTGGGCGACGGCAGGACCCAAGGCAGACCGGTTGCCTCGAAGAAGTCATGGCGCCGCCAGCCCCGCATGGACACCACGGTCAGGTCCAAATCGATGGGTGCGGCGAAGCGCGGGCCGCCCCACGGAATTCCGGCCCGCACCAGGCGCGCCACCTCGCCGATGGTCAAGCCATGGCGCACCGGCAAGGACGCCAGGCCGACGAAGGATTCATAACCTTTCTGTACCTCCCCGCCCTCGATCGCCGCACCGCCAATGGGATTGGGCCGATCCAGCACCACCACAGCCACGCCGGCAGCCCCCGCCGCTTGCATGCTGAGCGCCATGGTCCAGATGAAGGTGTAGTAGCGACTGCCGATGTCCTGCAGATCGACCAGCAGGACGTCGGTGTCGGCCAGCGCCTCGTGGGTCGGCCGTAACGATTCAAGCGATTGGCCATAGAGGCTGGTGACCGCCATCCTGGTGCGCCCGTCGCGCTCGCCCTCGACGCTGACCATGTCCTGGGCCTCGCCCCGCACCCCATGCTCAGGGCCGAACAGGCGCACCGGTCGCACTCCCGCTGCCATCAACCGATCGACGACGTGGACCAGTTGCACGTCCACGCTGGCAGGATGGCAGAGCACGCTCACGCGCCGGCCCCGGCACAGATCAAGCCTCTCGGCGCACAGAACTTCGAGGCCAGAGACGACTGTCATGACTGCCTCGCCCGCAGGCTGCGGCGTTCGAGCACTACGCGATCTTGACCGGCTTGAACCAGATCTCGGCGCCCTCGGTCACGATCTGAAAACGCACGCTCTTGCACTCCCACTTCTCGCGCAATCCGGCCTCGGCTAGGCTGAGTTTGGCCATGAAGGACTGCACGCTGAGCCCGACCGTGGGTTGGCCGATGGCCTTCAAAGCATTCATGTACTCGTTGAAGAGCCTGGGGTAGTAGGCGGCTTCGCTCTCCTGGGCCAAAGCTGCAACCGTGGCCGGCGACGCCGTGCTTTCGGTGTTGCCAATGCTCATGAGGTCGGCCTTCCAGCGCTTGGTGGCGTCGTCGTCTTCTTCCTCTTCAACCGCCTCGTCGTTGGGCTCTTCGCGTCCCAGCAAACGGGCCAGCATGACGTTCAGGCTGTTTGACAGTCCCTCGAAATCAGGACCCACGGGCTTGAAGGTGTAGTCGATGTTGGTGTTGATGATCTCGGCGACGCCCAGTTCAATCTTGTCCAGAGGCGCGATGAACCGGCGCGCGGTCATGGCGGCCACGATCAGCGCGACCAGCACGGCCAGCAGGCCCAGCAAGAGAACCTTCATCCCTTGGGACTGCACCCGGCTCATGCCGTCGGTGAGCGAGGCAAGAATGGCGAAGCCGCTGGTCTTGTCGGCAAAATTCCCCGGCATCGGGGCCGCCACCACCGCATAGTCGCGGCCTTCGAGAAACCAGTGCGCCACCTGGGTGGGCGCGCCCGTGGAGAGCGCGGCGGCTGCCAACTTGTCCCCGGAGAACAGGAAGTTGCTCAGAGCCTGAGTCTTAGCCACATCTTCCTTGGATGGGTCGGCGGCAGAGACGAAGCTCGACGTGTGGATCTTGTCAGCATGGAAGTACCCGATTTCTGTCCCCAGAAGATCGCGGTTCTCGCGAGCGGTCTTCGCGCTCACCACCCATCCTACCAGCATCGCTCCGACTGTCGTGCCGTCCGGCCGGATGATCGGGGCGACCGCCACCACATGGACGCCCCCGTCGCGCCAAGTCCAGATGTCCTTGACTGGAATCCCTTTCAGCCCCTGCGCCACGGCCGGGTACTTGGCCCGCAGGTCTTCGCCGTAGTCGGCGTTGGGGTTCAGATTGCGAGCGATGATCTTTCCAGTGGAATTCAGAATGGCTAGAATATCGGCCTTGCGCTGCTGTTTCTCCAGCGCGGCGTTGAGCTTCTCGCACTCGTCGAAAGCCGCCTGGCGCAAGGCGGTTTCCTCGGTGTTGTCGAACACGGCCACCACATCGGGCTTGCGTCCCAGCTCTGCGGCAAGATTGGCCAAGTCGAGGCTCACCAGTCGGCTGATCTGTTGATAGACCGACTGGGCTCGCGAGACTTTGGCCTCGGCGTCCTGAGTCGCCGCTGCCTTCAAGTCCGAAGTGACCCAAAGGTAGAACACAACCGTTGCAACCAGGATCAGTGCCGCGGCGATCAGTCCAATTCTGATGCGATACATGTGGCTCCTCGGGCTGGCTGGGGTGAAGGGATCAGTCGCGCTTCGTCAGAACACAGCGAAACACGCGACGAGCGCCGGGGGGAATATCAGCACCTGGCACGCGGGCAGTCAAGATGCGGGACTGTGAATAGACGCTTAGGGACGTGGCAGCTGGCTGAGATCCCCTGAAGGCTTGCTCATAGATGCCGCAATCGGACAATAGAAAGCCTTCGCAAACTTCGCCGCCTCATCGACGGTCTGCGTGCGAAAAATTGACAAGAAGAGCCAGGTGACCTACATGTAGGAACTATGCATACCCAATCGTGCTCGCCCAAATCTTCGTCGAGTAACGACAAAAGCGACCGTCGAGGTGAACGGCGCCGGAAGGTTGACCTTCTCGTCAACCGATTCCTGAACGGCTACCCCTACCTCTGTCGGGCCACAAACATCAGCCGAACCGGAATGCGCGTTGTGCCGCTCAGTGAGCCTGCAGCGACGACAAGGTTCATGGGCCTGCAGTTTCAGCTTCCCGGCAGCGACGAGATCGTGACAGCGTCGGGCGAGGCCGTGTTTGCATCGGGCTCGCATGGGCCGGTGGGTATTCGCTTCACCCGGGTGCCACGCGCTTCGGCCGAGCAGATCGGCCGCTTTGTCGCTGGTCGCCACGACTGATATCTGCCGCCGAGCGCTTTGAACACGAACCGTGCTGGCGGCGTCACGACGGAGCCGCGATTCTGGTGCGCTACCTACTTCCAATTTCTGTGGCTTTGATGGTAGTGGTGCTAGGAATACACACTTGCAACCCGTGACCTCGCTGGGCGTGATCTTTTCCTGGTGAGTCTATGCTTGACAGGTCCGGCCTAAACTCGCTCATATCTTGAGCCATCCCCGGGAAATTCCCGGGGGCCAGTTCCAGAGCCACCACGCACGGAGATTCGTCTTGGAGCAACCGAAGAAGCCCGTTCCCGGAAGGGATATCGCAGATCTCAAAGCCCGCCTCGGCCTCGCCAAGGGCCCAGCCGTCGCGCCACCCCGGCCCGGCGCTCCGCCCGTTCCTCTCCCTGGCCCGGCCGCCATTCCCAACCCGCTGGCGCCGCCGCCACCGCCGCCGACTCCCTTTGCGCCGGCGCCTTCGTTGGGCGCGCCGCCTGCTCCAGCTGCGGCGCCAAGGTTTGACGATCCCTTCGCGTCCATGCGACCGCCCGAGGGAAAGCATTTTGACCTCCAGTCTGTCGACGACGGCAAACCCGCGATCAGCGTCAGGCAGAAGGGCGGCCTGGCCGGCCGGGTGATCTTGTTCATCGCCGTGATCGTGGCCGCTGCGGTAGGCTTTGGCTTTGGCGCCTCCGCCGTGGGCCGCCGCATGTTCAACCAGGCCAACTTCGGCGCCAAGCGTGTCAAGTCCGAACTGGACGACATGCAGAAGACCATCACCGAGATCACGACCTACGTGAACATGAGTTCGCAGCGGCTGGCGGCGACCAAGCAAGAGCCCCTCGCCTTCGACTACAAGCTCATCGAGGATCTGGAGAAGGTGAAGCTGGACCCGCGTCCTGATACCTCGCGCATCTTCAAGGTCAACTACTACCTGCTCGAGGATCTGGCCATCGATCGCCTGATGAACTACTACTACGACACCATCGTCTTGTTTGGCGAGGTCGAGCGCCACATCAAGCGGACCAAGGCCGACAAGAGCGTTCTGGAAGCCTTTGCTGCCAAGATGGCTGCCAAGGGCGGCGAGGACGCCAGCAAGCAGGTCAACTACGGCGTGGTGTTCGATTCGCGTGGCAAGCTGGCCATCGCCAGCTTGGTCGAAGTGGGCAAGCCGGTGTGCAAAGGCGGGGCGGAAAACTGCGGCTCCTCCGATGTCGAAGGCTTCATGATTCGTTCCAACACGGGCGCCAACTGGACCCCGCGCAAGGTCGGTCCCAAGCCCGAAGGCGACAAGGTGGTTCCCATCGAAAAGACGCCGCTCTTCGAGGCTGTCATGAGCGGGTCGCCGGATCAGGTGCGCATGGAGCAGTACAAGCAGCGCTACAACAACATCCGGCTCATCCTGCAGCGTCTCGCCGCCACCAAGAAGGAGCTCGGCGACGCCATCGACAAGGCCGCCAGCCGGCCGGATCTGTTCACGCTGTAGCTGGATCAATCAGGGGCGCGACCCAGCTGCTGTCACGCCCGCTCAGGCAAGCCCGCTAATCCAACCCGACGTCGGCCAGATCCTCTTCGGACATTCCGAAGAAATGGCCAGTCTCGTGCAGAAGCGTGATGCGGATTTCCTCGGCCAGGTCCTCGGCATTGTGCGCGGCGCGCTCCAGGCTCTTGCGAAACAGGAGAATCTGCGTGAGCTGCGGCTGGCCCCCCATCGCCGACTCGTCCGAGTAGGGTGTGCCAGCAAACATGCCGAGCAGGCGTGGGTCGAGGCCGCTGGCGACCTCCTCGCGCGCGGGCAGGTCGACGATCAAGATGGGCACGTGCACGATCAGATCGCGCACCCGGGGCGGTAGCTCGCGCAGGGCGGCCTCAGCCACCTCGCCCATCTGCGCCTCCGACAAAAGCGGCGCGTCCAAAGGCTTCTCGGAATCCAGGGCCAGAACGCGTAGCCAGGCCTCACGCTTTCCGTCCTCGTCATCCTGAGCCTCGGCGCACAGGCCGAGACCGTGCCAGGCGTCGGCGTCGCGGCCGTCCGCATCCACCAGCGCCTGGAACCGCGGCGTGGCCTCGTCCAGATCGCCGACCTCAAGAAAGAGATGGGCGAAATCCAGCGCGAGGGATGGCGGCAAATTCGCCCCGGCTTGCAGAGGCGGCAACTCCGCCAGGGTCTTGCGGGCCGCTGTCGGCTTGCCCACATCGATCTCCAGCCCGGCCTTGAGCGCCAAGGCTTCAAGAAACTCTTCTTCTTCTTCGGCGCGGTCGAGGGCCGCGGCCGCGTGCTGCAGAGCCTCTCCTGCGCGCTCGGGATCCTCAGCCAGTATTTCGGCGGCCCAGATTTCGGGCGCGGCCCAGTTGACGTCGGCCTGTGCCGCCTGTTCGAGAAGCTCTAGCGCCTCTTCGATGTCACCCGCCTGGCGGCGGCAGGCGGCTTGCAACAGAAGCACATCGGGGTGGCCCGGGTCTTCATCGTGCAGCCTCTCCGCCAGACGCCCGGCACCGGCTTGATCGCCTGCTTCCAACAGGGCCCAGGCGTGCTCCAGCTCCTCGTCGAAGCTCATCGCCGGCTGCGTGCCTCTTCCAGTGCGTGCGCGATCATGCGGTCGTGCTGCGACGGATCGGCCCAGCGCGCTTGGCCGGCAGGCGGCAGCAAGTGAATGGGATCGAAGTAGCAGAAGTATTGCCCTGGATGCACCACCGGCGAGCGGTAGACCGAGATTCCGGTTTCGCGGTCGTAGTGTTCAAAGGAATGCACGTCGCGCTTGCCACCGCCCGGCGTGTCCACCACGGTGGCCGGCGTGTTGTAGCCCGCGGTCAACCCGCGCAGCTGCTTTTCCAACTGGGCTCCAGTTTCCACGGTGGTGCGCAGATCCTCGACCCCTTTCACCATGTCGTGCACGTAGATGTAGTAGGGGTGCACGTTGACAAAACTGAGGCGCTTGATGAGCAGGCCCATGATCGCTGCGCTGTCGTTGACCCCGCGGATGAGCACGGTCTGGTTGCGCACCGTGATGCCGCGATCGAAGAGCTTGTTGGTCGCGGCCTGGGTGATGGCCGTGATCTCGTCGGGATGGTTGAAGTGGGTGTGGATCATCACCTCTTTGCCAAGTCGGCGTCCGCGATCCGCGATGTCGGTCAGGGCGTCGACCCACGCGCTGTCGCTGAGAAGTTTCTGTGGCATGACCGCCGGCATCTTGGTGGCCCAGCGAATGCGCCGCACATGCGGCATGGCCAAGAAGGCTTCGCCGATGTACGTCACCTGCTCGTCGCGCAGCTGCGAGACATCGCCGCCGGAGATGAGGATGTCTTCAACCTCTGGCCGCGAAGCCACGTACTCGAAGGCCAGACGCCAGCGCTCGACATCGACGCCGAACTGCAGCTTGGTAACCTCCTCGGTGTCCAGACCGACGGCGTAGCTGCGGGTGCAGAAGCGACAGTAGACTGGGCAGGTGTCGAGCGGCAGGAAGAGTATCTTGTCGGGATAGCGGTGCGACAGCCCCGGCACTGGCATGTCTTGCCGCTCGTGCAAGGGATCGAGATCCACCTTGGGATGGTCGGGCAAGAAAGCGCGAGGCCAGCGGAATGAACTGAATGCGCAGAGGATCTTCGTAGGGCCGCGACCAGTCGATGAGCGAGAGCAGATAGGGCGAAACCCGCACCGGCATGGGCGCGTGACGAAAGCCCTCCTCCGCGTCGCGCACGAAATCGGCATCGACCAGGCCTTGCAGCGCGGCCAGCAGGCGCGGAACGTTGGTGATGGAGTTCTTCGCCTGCCAGCGGTGGTCGAGGAAATCGGATTCCGGCACCTTGGCGTAGGCCTGCAAGCGCTGCCAGAAAGGACCGTCGCGCAGTTGCCGATGGGCCAGGGTTGCGGGATCTGCGGGCGGCTTGAGCGTGGGCGGCAAGACCGGCGCGTGGGCCTTGAGCGAGGCCGAGACTGGATTGGACATGTCCTGCAGGTTGTCTAGCCTAAAACTACCCCAAAGTCAGGACCAGCTGATAGCCATCACGCACGATGACCAGTCTGCCTCCGCCGCCTCGGCTGAGCTTCTGTTCCAGTTGCTTGAGCAGTGCCGCCGTGGCGGGCTTGCCCTGATTTCCCAGCACCACGTGGGTGATGACGTCGCCCGGCTGCAGGCTGCCACTGGCCGGGCTGCGGCGATCGACTGACACGACTTTGAGCCCGCTAGCGCCCAACTCCTGCACCTCAGACGGACTCAAGGGCACAACCTGCATGCCCATCACCTGGGTGCCGCGCATATCGGCGTTCTCCGTCAGACGCACCTGCGCGGTCGCGCGCCGGCCGCCACGCAGGTAGACCACGGCTACGGTCTCACCTGGGGCCCGTGACTGCACGATGCGCTGCAGGCCAGCGCTGTTCTCGGCCCTGCGACCCGCGACCTCGACGATCACGTCATTGGGACGCAGACCAGCCGCTTCGGCCGGCGATCCCGGTTGCACGACATTGACCAATGCCCCGGGCTCGAACGGAATTCCCAGCCGCTTCGCCTTCTCGGGCGTGAAGTTCTCGGTGCCAACCCCGAGGTAGCCGCGCGCCACGCTGCCGCCGCGCTGAATCTGGTCGGCGATCTGCCGCGCCAGATTGATGGGAATGGCAAAGCCGACGTTCATGGCCATGGCAGGATTCAAGATCGCCGAATTGATGCCGATGACCTCCCCGCGAAAGTTGAAGAGCGGCCCGCCCGAATTCCCCTGATTGATGGCCGCGTCGGTCTGGATGAAGTCCTCGTACTGTGTGATCCGGCCGCCCAGCATGCGATTCTTGGCCGACACGATGCCCATGGTCACGGTCTGACCCAGGCCCAGCGGATTGCCAATGGCCAGCACGTAGTCCCCCACCCTGCACCTGTTCCGAGTTGCCCAGCGTAGCTGGCCGCATGTCGGCCGGGGGCCGGTCGAGCTTGACCACCGCCACGTCCGTGGCTGGGTCGCTGCCGACAACCCGCGCCTCGAAACGCCGCTGGTCGCCAAGCTGCACCCACACCTCGTCGGCGCCCGCGACCACGTGGTTGTTGGTCAGGATGATGCCGGCCTTGCTGACGATGAAGCCGGAACCTAAGCCCATTTGGGTTTCGCGTCGGCTGGGGGCATCGCCCATGCCGAAGCGTTCGCGGAAGAACTGCGAAAAGGGATCTTCGCGCATGACCCTGGGAATGACCTTCATGCTCTGGATGGTCACCACCGAAGCCTTCACGCGCTCGACCAAGGGAGCGACCGAAGCGCCCATGTCAGGGGGCGCGGGAACGGACTGGGCTGAGGTCAGAACGATTGCAACAGCGAATGAAAGAGACGCCAGTGTCATGGCGCCTATCTTACACCGCCGATGGCGACGTGCCCGCCTTGCCCTGATGGGATCGGCCACGGCCACGACCTTCAGCGGGTGTTTCGGGCCGACTGCTAGCCGCGATACACGACGATGCCGCGGGTCGGATCGTACGGAGTGAGCGCGACCGTGACCTTGTCGCCGAGCACGATGCGGATGCGGTGCTTGCGCAGCTTGCCGCCAAGATGGGCGAGGACCTGGTGGCCGTTCTCCAGCTCGATCTTGAAATTGCCCGCTGGCAAGACCTCGATCACGCGGCCTTGGAATTCTATGTGTTCTTCTCGACCCATCGTGGCGGGACAGAAGTTACTCGCTCGTAACGCCCGGGTCAAATCATGAAAACGGTTGAAGTTCAGTTAGACTGCTTCCTCGCTGCCGTGGCACTACCTCCTCTCACACCTTCTCGTCCTACCGGCTCCGAAGCAGCCCTGGCCTACATCGAAGACCTGGACGATCTCACCACCGGGAATGCCGTGCGCCTTCTGCGCAACGGGGCCGAAGCGTTTCCCGCTTGGCTGGACGCCATCGACGCTGCCTCCACGTCCATATCGATGGAGATGTACATCTTCGACGACGATCGCATCGGTCGGCGCTTCGCGGACGCCCTGTGCTGCGCAGCCCGACGCGGGGTCTCGGTTCGCTTGCTCTACGACTTCATCGGGTGCCGTCACGATTCGCCCGAGTTCTTCGCCAACATGCGACGGGCCGGCGTCCACACCGTCGTCTACCACCCCTACCGACTCTGGCGCCCGCGCTTCTGGACCCTCATCCGTCGCAATCACCGCAAGACCCTGGTTTGCGACGGCCAGGTGGCGTTCGCGGGCGGAATCAATGTGGCTGATGCGTGGCTGGATACCAGCGACGAGGGAAGTGCCTGGCACGATGTCGCCATCGAGGTCAAGGGCCCGGCCGTCCAGTCCATCGAGCAGACCTTCCTGCGCACGTGGAACTGGCGAGCCAAGCGACGCTTGCGCTTCAAGCGCAAGCGGGTGCCCCGCCCCGCTCCTGCCGGCGACGTCGCCCTGGCCGTGGTCGCCAACCGCGAGCTGGTCGACCGCTTCTCCATCCGGCGCGCTGCCCTGCACGCCATCCGCGCCAGCCGCGAACGGGCCTATCTGGTCAGTCCCTACTTCATGCCTGACGTCGGCTTCATCAACGGGCTGGCCCGCGCCGTGGCTCGCGGTGTGGACGTGCGCGTGCTCGTGCCGGTCTCCAGCGACAGCCTGCTGGCCGATCTGGCTTCACGCGCCAGCTTTGCTCGCCTGCTCAAAGCCGGCATCCGGCTTTTCCAGCACAACCCCGCGGCTCACAGCAAGGCTCTGCTGGTGGACCGCGAGTTCGTGTCCATCGGCAGCTATAACTTCGACCACCGCTCCTTGGTCTACAACCTGGAACTGGTCGTCAATGCGCTCGATCGCGAATGCAACGAAGCCCTGGCCGCGACGTTGCTAGAAGACATGGCATCCGGGACCGAAATCCGCTGGGAGCAGTTCAGTCGACGTCCGTTGCTTGAGCGTGCGCTGGAACGGCTGGCCTATGGGTTGCGGCACTGGTTGTGATCACGTTTCAGCAAACTCCGCCACCAGCGGCGCATGATCCGACGGGGTCTCGCCCTTGCGGGCTTCGCGGTCGATGACCACGGAGCGACAGCGCGCGGCCATGGCTTCGGTGCACAGAATGTGGTCGATGCGCAGGCCGCGGTTCTTGGGGAAGGCGAGCTGGCGGTAGTCCCACCAGGTGTACTGGTTTGGCTCGGGATGAAGCTGGCGGAACACGTCGACCAGGCCCCAGCCACGGACTTCGGCCAAGGCAGCCCGTTCGTCGGGATGGCACATCACCTGGTCGCGCCAGGCGTCGGGATCGTGAACGTCCCGATCCTCAGGCGCGATATTGATGTCGCCACAAAAAACCAGCGGCTGGCTGGCATCGGCCTGGGCAGCCAGCCAGGCGCGCCAGCGCGCCAGCCACGCCAGCTTGTACGCGAACTTGTCGGTGCCCACAGCCTGGCCATTGGGCACGTACAGAGTGCCCACGCGAACCCCAGCCACGCGCGCCACGAGAAAGCGCGCCTGCGCATCCTCGACCCCGTCGCCGAAGCCGCGCACGACGTCGTCGAGCGGCTGGCGCGCCAGCAGGGCCACGCCGTTGTAGGTCTTCTGGCCGTAGGCGGCCACGTGATAGCCCAGCAACTCCAGTTCCTCCGCGGGAAAGGCCTTGTCCTCGACCTTGGTTTCCTGCAGGCAAAGCACGTCAGGCGCCTGCGCAGCCAGCCACGCGCGCAAGCGTTCCATGCGCGCGCGAATCGAGTTGACGTTCCAGGTGGCGATCTTCATGCTCAAGCTGGGATAGCAAGAAAAGAAGGCGTCGTGAAGATCTACACAGGATGTGATCATGCGGGGTTCTCCCTGCGCAACAAGTTGGTCGATCGCATGCGCAGCCAGGGCCATGAGGTGGTCGATTTCGGCACCAACTCCGAGGCTGCGTGCGACTACCCCGAATTTGCCGGCCTGGTGGCCAACGCCGTCCGCAGCGATATCGGCTCGGTCGGTGTACTGGTCTGTGCTACAGGGCACGGCACGGCCATTGCGGCCGGCAAGGTGCGCGGCATCCGGGCGTTTGCCCCGACCAGCGTCGAGGCCGCGCGACTCTCGCGCTTCGACAACAACACCAACGTTCTCTGCCTGGGTGGCCGGCTTCTGGCCGAAAGCGAGGCCTGCGAGATCGTAGACACCTGGCTGTCCACCGGCTTCGCCGGAGGCCGCCACGGTCGCCGCATCGCCAAGATTTCGGCCATGGAGACCGCCGCCGCCCTCAGCATCCTGGGCGAGAGCGCGCAACTGCGCCTTGTGGCCAGGGGCATCCCGGCCAGCCTCTGGGCCAAGGACGCTGCCGCTTTTGCACCTGCGTGCAGTGCGCGCGAAAGCATCGGTCACAACCTGGGCTGGCTGGACGCCCCCAACGAGATGGAACGCGAGCTAGCCGGCATCACGGCTCTAGCCGACGACGTGCGCAAGGCCGGCTTCCGCCGGGCTGTGTTGCTGGGCACGGGCGGCAGCGCGCTGCCGGCCGAGGTGCTGGCGCGGGTCTTTGGGCTGGCGGCGGGCTGGCTCAACGTGTTTGTTCTCGACTGCACCGACCCGGCTGCGGTGGCAGCGGTCGAGACGTCGATCGATCTCGATCGTACCTTGTTCGTGGTCGCTTCCAAGTCCGGCACGACCCCCGAGGTATGCGCGCTCGAGCGCTATTTCTGGTCCAAGGCGTTGCACCGTTCGAACGGCGACGTCAGCCGCGCCGGCGAGCATTTTGTGGCCATCACCGACCCTGGCACCGAACTCGATCAACGGGCCTCGGCCAACCACTACCGTCGCGTGTTCAGCAACGCGCCTACCATCAGCAGCCGTTTCTCCGCTCTCGGCCACTTTGGGCTGGTCCCAGCGGCCCTCATGGGCATGGATATCGGCCGCCTCCTGGCGCGCGCCAAAACCATGGCCGCCGCCTGCCGGGAACCGACGCCGACGCTGAACCCTGGTGTGACCTTGGGGGCTCTCATGGCCGGGCTGGCGGCCATTGGCCGCGACAAGCTGACACTCTTCTTCTCGCCCGAGCTGGCGCCACTGGGCCCGTGGATCGAGCAGCTGATTGCCGGCGCAACCGGCAAGCTGGGACGCGGAATCGTACCTGTGGAGGGCGAGCCACCCTGCGTGCCATCGGGCTACCGTGCCGACCGATTGTTCGTCGTGGTGAGGCTGCGTGGCGGATCGCCTGCTGCGGCCGCCGAACAGCTCGAAGCGATCATTACCGCCGGACATCCGGTGCACGAGATCGAGCTGGGCGACCGGTACGATCTCGGCGCTGAATTCCTGCGTTGGGAGTTTGCCACGGTGGTCGCAGCCAGCCTGCTCGAGGTCAATCCCTTTGACGAACCCGAAACCGTCGAGGCCCGGCAAGCCACGGCCCGCCTGCTCGATGGTTATCGACAAACCGGCAAGCTGCCCGCCGCGCCCGGGGCGGTCGAGGCGGCCGACCCAGTCATCGTGAATCACGTAGCCGCAGCCAAACCCGGCGACTATCTCGCGATCGATGCGTTCTTCCAGCCCACGCCCGAGCGTGACAGCTTGCTGGCCGCTATTCGCTCGCTGTGCCGTGATCGGCTTCGAGTGGCCACCACCGTGGGCTATGGGCCGCGCTGCATTCACGTCACGGGACAACTCCACAAGGGCGGCGCCAACACCGGTTTCTTCCTGCAACTTCATGCCTCGGTGACCGCCGACTTGCCAATTCCCGACGAGCCGTTCACTTTCGGCGTGCTCCACGAAGCCGAGCGTTTGGGGGATCTGGAGGCATTGCAAGCGCACGGCCGGCGCGTCCTGCGGATTGACTGTGGCTCTTCGCCCGACGCTGGGCTGGCCAAATTGTTGGAAACCTTGGGCGCCCTCGGCCGCTAGCTGCCTGCGGTCATGGTTCCTGTCATCGACTCGCATTGCCATCTGGATTTCGAGGACTTCGCCGAAGATCTGCCTGCGGTGCTGGAGCGGGCTCGCCAGGCCGGCATCGTGGCTATGATCTGCGTCGGTTCAGGCGCGGATGTGGCAACCGCACAGCGGGCTGCAGACCTGGCGGCCCGGGAGCCCGACGTGTTCGCGGCGATCGGCGTCCACCCCCACGACGCGGCCAAGATCGAGGAGGACTGGTGGCCCGTGCTGGACAAGCTGGCCCGCAGCCCCCGCGTGGTGGCAGTCGGCGAGACCGGTCTCGACTACTTCTACGACCATTCCCCGCGCGACAAGCAGGCCGAGGCTTTCCGGCGATTCCTGGCGCTCAGTCGGTCGGCGCAGCGACCTTTCGTCTGCCACGTGCGCGATGCCCACGAGGATGCGCTCGCCATCCTGCGGGCGGAGTCGGCTGGTCAGGTCGGCGGCGTGGTGCACTGCTTTTCGGGCAACCTGGAGCATGCGCGCGGCTACCTCGATCTGGGCTTGGAGCTTTCCTTTTCGGGAATCCTGACCTTCAAGACCGCAGATGAAATCCGCCGTGTGGCTGCCTACGCGCCTTTGCGTTCGATCCTGGTGGAAACCGACGCGCCCTTTCTGGCGCCCATACCCTTTCGCGGAAAGCGCAACGAGCCCTTCTTTGTGGTCAAAACCCTGGAGGCGCTGGCCGCGGTTCGCGGCATCCCCTTGTCACAAGCGGCCGAAGCCACTACGGAGAACGCGCGAAGGAGATTCGGGTTGTGAGCGGCCTCCCGCAAGCACGGGCGACTGCCCGCAGACAAGGGGCGAGTTGCCGCAGAGATGGATCCGCCTACGCCTGACTGCGGGCGAGCGACGGCAGAGATGGGGCGACGTCCCGCGGATCGCGGGAAGGGCGCCGCAGACGAGCCGCCACAATCATGTCGTTCGTTCTGCGGCGTCCTTGCACGCATCCCGGGGCGCGCCTACTTCATCACCGCAGCGAGCAGACTTGAGCCGACGGGAACCCCGAGGCCGGTCGCCGGATCCCAACCCGACGAGGCCTTGAACGCACCGTTGTTGCCCAGGGCGATGTCTCGGAAGGCGGAGACGTCTTTGTAGAGCATGCTGCCCAGCGCGCCGAAACGACGACCGGTTGCCTTGGCGAGCACGGCAACCAGAGCCGACATGAGGGGCGCGACTGCCGAGGTGCCGCCAACGACCTGCGGCTTGCCATCGACGATGACCACGTAGCCGGTGTAGGGATCCGCGTCGCCCGAGAGGTCGGGCACGCCGCGCATCTTTCCAACCACGTCGGTTTGATAGGCAGGCTTTGCGAAATGCACGCTGAACCCGCCGCCGGTGGCCCCACCGCGGCTGCCATCATTCCACGCCCGCTCGGACTGGATGATCCCTCCCGCAGCACGCAGCGTGGTGCCTCCGCAGGCCAGGACGTTCGGGCTGCTGGCGGGATAATCCACATGCTTGCCACGCTCGCCGTCGCCGCTGCCATTGTCGCCTGCTGCTGCGAGCACCGTCATGCCCGCCGCGTTGGCGGCGCCGAACGCCGCTTCCATCGCATCAAGCTCGGGGGCCTGCCATCGGTTTTCGCCATCGCCCCAGCTGATCGAGCAGACCGCCGGCTTCGAGGAGTGGGCCGCGGCGGCCTTGATGGCATCGGCGAAACCGGACTGCGGAGCAAAGAACACCTCGATCTGCGCTGGCGTGCCCGTCGAATACGAATAGGCAGCGGCGGCCACCAGAATGTCGAGCATCACCTCGCCGTCGGCGTCAGGATCGGCCCCCGGCTGGTTGCGCCCTCCGCCCACGGAAACCGTGTTGACATGGGGCGCGGGGAGGCCGACCTTGCTGAAATAGGTCGTGATGTCGGCGGGTGCATAGCCGCCGCCCAGTTCGATGATTGCAATCGACTGGTCCTTTCCGGATTTGACTTTGGGAAACTGATAGAGTTCGGCAACTTGATCAGGGGTGTATGAAGTTTGGTAGCTGCTGGCGAGCGCACCCAACTGCCGGCGACGAAGATACGGTCTGATCGTGGTCATGGCTGGTCTCCTTTCGATGGTTCTCACGAGAAAAGTCAGGGCGGCCCGTTCAAACAGTCTTCACCTGAAGACGAGCAGCGTCCCCCTTTTCCCACCTGCACAGAATCGACTGTGCCCACAACTCGAACATGGCAGCGCGAAGGATAGTGCCATCAGGACGCGCGTTCAATAGCGACTTGTCACGGATGACTTGTCACGGATCCCGGCCCGGGCTCGCGGATCAGGCACGGATGCCGTTGACCCCTTGAGCGCAGAAGCCGATACTGGGTTTGCTGTGGCTGCAAACGATCCCTCTCCCGCTTTGGTGCGACTAAACTTGCGCTACCCTGACCTCGACACCTTCGTGGCGCGCTTTGCGCCCAACGTGACCCGCGGCGGTGTTTTCTTGGCCAGCCGCAAACCGCATCCGGTGGGCGAAGTCATCCGTTTCGAGATCGCTCTGGCGCAGGGAGCACCCGTCCTGTGGGGCGCCGGCCGCGTGACCTGGGTACGCGAGTTCAACCCGGCGGAACCGCACCGCGCACACGGAATGGGCGTGCAGTTCACCAATCTCGACCCCGAGTGTCGACCCTTGCTCGAGCGCCTGCTGGACAAGAAGAGCACCGTTAAACTCACACCTGTCAGCGGCGTGCCCATCGTGTTGCCCCGACAGACGAGCGCGGCTTCTGTCGTGGCGCGAGGCCCGGCCGCATCCCCCAGCCCGGACAGCCCGGACGAATGGGCCGGCGACACGGCCCTGCGGCGGGCCGCGGATCGCGCCCGCATGCTGACCGGTGGCAGCGACGACATAGAGTCTCTTTTGCAACGCGCGCCCGAAGAACCCGCGACGCTGGAGCAAGCCCTGGCCGAGTTGCCGCGTCTGCTTTCGAACCGGCGCACGACTGCGGCCATGAACGTCTCGGATGAGAACGGTGCGCACAAGGACGGGGCGACGTAGCTACTTCGTTCCTCGCACCCTTGCCACGATCCGTTTGGGCATGTCCCAAATCTCCTCGGCGCCGGGCAGGCGAAGCAGCTTCAAGCCCAGACCGTAGCTGACGAAACCTGCGCCGATGGTGGCAAACAGCAGGACGGCGTGAACCAGGCGGCGAGTGCCCCAGGGCCACGCGATGCCGGCGCCGCTGAGCAGCCAGGCGCTCGCTCGCCAGACCCCTGCCGCCACCGCCGCGAGCACGAGATTGCAGAGCACCAGCCGGACCACTTCATAAACCCGGCCCGGTCGCGACAGGCGGCCGACCACTCGGCCGAACCAGAGCCGCAGCATCGCCAGATTGGCCAGCGCCCCGACGGTCGTGCCCAGGGCCAGCCCGGTCGCCCCCAGACGCCGGTAGGTCAGCCCGTTAAACAGAAGGTTGACTGCCACGGCGGTCATCGAGGCGAACATGGGGATGCGAGGACGGTCCACAGTGAAGAAGGCGGGCGACAGGACCTTGACCAGGCTGTAGGGCAACACGCCCAGCATGTACGCTTGCACGATGGGCACCGTGGCCGTGGTGTTGGCCGCCACGAACTTGCCACCCTGGAAGAGCAACTCGACTACCGGCCTGGCCAGCACGATGAGCCCCACCGCGCTGGGCAGGGCCAGCAGCCACACCCCGCGCGCGCCCTCGGCCACGCGCGCCTCCAGGGCTGCGCGATCGCCGCGGGCTGCTTCCTGCGAAGCGCGCGCCGTGGTCACCGTGGCCAGCGCCACGCCGAAGAGTCCGACCGGCAGATAGAAGAGGCGAAACGCATTCTGCAGATACGTGAGCGGGCCTGAGCCCAGGGCTGCGGCGAACTGCGTGTTGACGAAGATGTTGATCTGCACCGCCGCCAGCCCGACCGTGGCCGGCCCCATCAGGCGCACGATTCGGATCACGTCGGAATCGCGCCACAGCCCGGCCAGGGTCGGTCGCACGCGATAGCCCAGGCGCCACAGGCTGGGCAGTTGCACGATTGCCTGCACGAGTCCCGAGGCCGCGGTCCCGGCGCTCCATACGATCATACCGGTGCGGTCCGACGGGCGCGCGATGATCAAAGCCAGGCCGCACACGATGCTCGTCACGTTGAACATGGCCGGCGCATAGGCCGGGGCCAGATAGTGGTGCTGGGCATTCAACATGCCCATCCACACGGCGCTGACGCTCACCAGGGCCAGAATGGGCATCATGATCTGCGCGAAGAGACCGCCCAGGGCGACCTGGGCCGCGTTGCCGCCGAAGCCGCGCGAGATGAGCGAGACCAGTTGGTCAGAAAAGATCATTCCGGCCAGGGTCAGGCCGCCGGTGACGGCCAGCACGCCGCCTAGAACCAGATTGCCCAGCCTGAAGGCGCGTTCGCGCCCGCCCTTGTTGAGCGCGTCGGAGAAGGTCGGGACGAAGGCGCTCGACAGGGCGCCCTCGGCGAACAGATCGCGCAGCAGGTTGGGAATGCGAAACGCGGCCACATAGGCGTCGGTCAACCCACTGACCCCGAAGAGGCGCGCGAAGAGGGAGTCGCGCACTACGCCCAGCACGCGCGACGCAAGAATGGCGACGCTGACCTTGGCCGAGGAGCGGAGGGCGCTAGACACTGTGCCCGACGTTAGCCGTCCGAGTGGCCAACGTCCATTTAGCTAGCTGTTTTCACCACAGAGAGCACAGAGAACACAGAGGTCGGAAAGGAAAAAGGGGTTCGCCCTTGGCCTGCGGTAACTCCAGAATCATTCGGACCGGCCGGAACCCAACCCTTCCCTTTCCGGTCCGGCTCTGTGACCTCTGTGCTCTCTGTGGTGGAAAAGCTAGCCTACTTCCGCCGGCCGGTGCGCAGGGAAATCGGGGCGGTGTCCGCGCTACGCGCATCCACGACGAGGGCCAGCCCCAGTTGCTCGCGCAATTCGAGGTGGTGGGTCGTCACGCTCCAACGGGCCAGACCGAGGATGGCCTCCTCGGGTCGTCCGCGGCGCGCACGCGCCTCTTTCACCAGTTCGCGAGCCACTGCCACCACATCCCCGCAGGCCAGCAAGCCCGCCCGGTTCGCGTTCTCCTCGGCGGCAGCGGCCCATGCGCCCAGATCGATGGAAGCAGGATCCGACACCAACTGCTCGACCGCCGAGTTCATGGATATCAACTGCCCTTGCGGCAACACCTTGTGCAAGAACGAAACGTACTTGCGCACAGCCGCCGGATCGGCGTCAGGCAAGTCGAACTCGGGCCGCAGCAGTTTGATCGCCGCAGCCAGGATGACCCACAGCTCGATCTGCGTCGGCACCACCTGCGGCCACAAGAGGAAATGGTCGGCGCGCAGTCCGACCAGCTTCTTGGCCAGCCGGAAAGCCAACTCGCGATCGGTTCGGCCCGTCACCAGTCCCCCGCCCAACACAAATGCCGGAATCACTTGCTTGCCTTCCAGCACGATGACCAGGTCGATCTCGTCGGGCGCGGTGGGCGGCACGTAGACCGCGGGCAGGGGCACGCCGATGAGTCGGCTGACATAGGCCAAGATCTGCGACACCGACGAGTTGTCCCGGGTCATATCGACGCGTTGGCTGATGTCGAGGCCCCAGGCTTGCGCCTCCTTGGCCCGCGACAACGTGACGCCGCCGCTGACCGTTGCCAGCACCTGGGAAATGCGTCGATCCTGTCGTGGGGTGCAGACCCACCCCTGCCACAGAGCCTCGCTCAACCCGGCTTTGGCCAGGGGCACGCCTGGCAACGCGTGTTGGGTGTAGAAGGCCTTCTCCTGAGGGTTGGCCTTCATCAGGGCGCAAAGCGCGGCGCAGGCGCAGAAAGCACCGTCGTAGTGCCGGTTCTCGCCGTACAGTCCGGCCAAGGCTCGAATCTGCTGCGCAGCTCCCTCGGCGTCGCTGGCGGCTGCCAAGAGCTGCTCGCGCAGCTTGACCGCTCCGGCAAACCCCTGCGCCCCTTGGGCTTCGTACAGTTCGACCAGCGCCTCGCGCTGCTTGTTGTCCTCCGGAGCCAGCGACACGCACACCTCGAGGGCTGCCGCCGCTGCCGCCGGGTCCGCCAGGCGAACGCGGGAGATCTCGGCCAATCCGCGCCACAGGGCCATCAGGTATGGTCGCTTGTCAGGGGGCGGAGAAGCGCCCAGACGCTTGATCATGTGCCGGTAAGCTCGCGCCAGTTCGCGCCAGTCCTGCCGGTTGCTGAGGATGCGCTCGATGCGCTCGAAGCTGCGGCGGTCGTCCGGGTCCTCGTCGAGGGCCTGGCCATAGAGCTCGACGGCCTCGACGGGGGACTTCAGCTCGTAGTTGAGGATATTGGCCATGGCGACCAAGTAGCGGGCCTTGTCCTTGCCCGACTCGGTCTCTATCAGCTGCTCCAGCACATTCACCGCGCGCCGCCACTCCTCCAGCAGCGTGTAGATCTCCATAAGCTCGTGCAACGTCTCCGCATCGCCGGGACGCAGCGCAAGCGCTTGCTCGAATGTCTGCTGAGCCGCCCGCTGGTCGTTCAGTTCCTCGCGTTGCAGGTGGCCGATGCGTCCCAAGATCTCGAAGCGTTCGTCAGGGGACGTGGCTCCGGCAAGCAGCACGCGACTCTGCTCGATGAGCGCGGTTGCGTCGGCCGGTCCGCGCCCGTCGGTCATGGCACTGGCGTCGGCCAGGGCCTCGCGCAGTCCGGGCAGATCAGGCGCCAGCTCGAGCGCCTTCATGAACGCCCCAGCGGCTGCGCCCGCATCCCCCAGCTCCATGTGGGCTTGGCCCAGGGCCATCAGGTGCTCGGCGCGATCGACCGCCGTCAGCTTGGCCTCATCCTGCGCGAGGACCAGCGGCACCGTGGTGCACACGTCCTGCCACCATCCCTGCGCTTCGGCCAGCTGCGACCAGCAGAGCAGCGTCGGAAGATACCCAGGCTCGGCCGCGTGCGCGCGCCGGTAATTGACCCGCGCCCGCTCCACGTCGCCGATCATCTGCGCCGACCAACCGGCCCGGTGCCAAGGCCGCGCCCTGGGCTCAGCAGCCTGTTCCGCAGCCTCGGCCAATGCCTCGAACAACGGCAAGGCGGTGGCCCAATCCTTGCGGCCCCACGCGATCTCAGCCAGCGCGGCCGTTGCTTCAGGCTGACCCGGGGCAAGCTCGAGCACGCGGCCGTACTGTTCCGCGGCCGCATCGATGTCATTCAGCTTGGTACGACAGATTTCCGCGGCTTCAAACGCAAACTGCACCCGCGCCTGGGCATCGGAGGCATTGGCAGAAGCGTTGGTCAGATAGGCTGCCACGCGCGGCCAGTCGCCCCGCTGGCTGTACAGCGTGACCAGCGAATTGAGCGCCGTGAGGTTGGCGGGATTGGCCGCCATGGCTGCTTCCAGCGACTGCTCCGCCGCGGCGGCATCGTTGAGATCACGCTGGTACCACCCCGCCATGGCCACCAGGATGTCGGCCCGCTTGGACTCGGGCGCCATCTCTCCCGCCACCAGGCTGTTGCATTCGGCCAGCAGATCCTGCCAGCGGTTGTGGGCGGTAGCCACGCGCGCCAGGTCAGTGGCCAATTCGTCGTTCGCTGGGTCTTCCTGGAACGCGGCCAACTGGGTGATGAACGCGCGGTCCGGGTCGGCCAGATTGGTCTCGAATATCTGCGCGGCGCGCATCAAGCAGAGGGAGCGCCCGGCAGCATCCGCGACACTCTCGGTGCGCTCTATGAGCAGCCCGGCGAGGTCTTCCCAGCGCTCTTCGCGCACATAGGTCTGCTCGAGCCGATGAAACTCATCGGCCCGGCCTGCATCCTCTGGCATTTCATCATCGTGCGCGTCGCTGCGCATGTCGCCTCCCTGCGAAACGCGGCTAAGCCAGACCCGGAGTTAGTAAGGGCGACAGACTAATCTCGACGGTGAACAAGGTCAAACACAGTTGTCACAAGCTTTTCACGAGACCCGGCGTTCCGACCCCGGAAGCCGCCCAACTGTGTCACAATTATCCTTCAGAAGGAGCGCATCATGGAAACTTTGCTCGTGGGAGTCCTTGGCCTGGCCGCCATCTCTCTGCTGACCGGTGTGCGCGTGCTGCGGGAGTACGAGCGGGGCGTGGTGTTTCGCCTGGGACGCGCCCGCAAGAGCCTGGCTGGGCCGGGCCTGGTCATGTTGTTGCCGTTTGGCATCGACCGCGCGCGCGTGGTGGACACCCGCATTCAAGCCATCCAGATCCCGCCCCAAGAGGTGATCACCCGGGACAACATATCCATCGTCGTCAGCGCCGTGGTCTATGCCAATGTGGCATCGCCCCGCCACGCCATCCTCGAGGTGGAGGAGTTTCTGCCTGCCACTCTGCAGCTGGCGGCCACCACCTTGCGCGCCGTCGTCGGCAAGCTGGAGCTAGACGACATCCTGTCCAACCGGGAAGGCATCAATACCGAGGTGCGGAACATCTTGGACACCCGCACCGAGCAGTGGGGCGTGGAGATCACGGCTGTCGAGCTGAAAGACATCGAGTTGCCCCAGGAGATGAAACGCGCCATGGCCCGTCAGGCTGAGGCCGAGCGCGAACGTCGCGCCAAAGTCATTGCGGCTGGCGGCGAGGTGCAGGCCGCCGCCCAACTCGCCGAGGCCGCGCGCATGATCGCATCCACGCCGGGCGCGCTGCAACTGCGGCTCTACCAAACCTTGGTAGAGGTTTCCGCCGAGGCGCGCTCGACCATCGTGTTTCCCGTGCCTATCGACATAGGTGGAACGGGCGGCGGTGCAGGGCTGACCCAGGCCCAGATTCAGACCATGATGCAAAGTGCGGTCGCGCTGGCATCATCCCAGGAAAACCGCCGCCTCGCCGAAGCTGACGCCGAAAAACCCGGCAAATTGCCCGGCCGCTGAAGTGCCCTCTGCGCCCTCTTTTCATAGGTGCTAACCACAACGTGTCCTGCGAGTCCGCCCCGGATTTCACCACAGAGAACACAGAGAGCACGGAGACGGATCGGAAGGAAGGAAGGGTTCGGACCCATATCTGGAACCCTTTCCTTCCGGCCTCCGTGGCCTCTGTGCCCTCTGTGGTGAAACTCCGGATCGCGTTCTCAGTCGCGTTCCGCGCGCCTATTTGATCCCGAGATTCCGCCGAATTCTGCCTGCCGGCTCTTCGAAGTCCGGCACAAAGCCCCGCCCGGTGACGAGTTCGTAGAGCGCGATGTAGCGGCGGGCTGCCTCGCAGCGAACTTCGTCCGAGAGTGGGGGCGGCGGTCCGTCACCGCGGTAGCCCTGATCGGCCAGCACGCGGCGCAGATACTCCTTGTCCAGTCCGCGCGGCTCCTCGCCCCGGTCGAAACGGGCCTGGTAGTCGTCGGCGTACCAGTAGCGGGAACTATCGGGGGTGTGGACCTCGTCGATGAAGCACAGGCTTCCGTCAACCCGCCGGCCGATCTCGTACTTGGTATCGACGAGGATGAGACCACGCTGGGCCGCGAGGCTCTGGCCAAAGGCAAAAATGCGCGCGCACATCTCGCCGGCGCGGTCGAAGTCGTCGGCTGACAGCGCGCCTGTGGCCAGAATCTCCTCGCGCGACACCGACTGGTCGTGGCCGCCCTTGGCTGCCTTGGTGGATGGCGTGAGGATGGGCTTGTCCAGCTTCTGATTCTTGCGCATGCCATCGGGCAACTTGTGGCCACAGAACAGACGCCCGCCCCGCTCGTAGTGGTACCAGATGGACGTGGTGGTCACGCCGGTCAGATAGGCCCGCATGACGAACTCAACCGGCAGAAGCTCGCACTCGGCGGCGACCATGACTGTCGGATCAGGCACAGAAATCACATGATTGGAGGCGATCTGCTTGGTGGATTCGAACCAATAGGCCGCGATCTGGTTGAGCACCTGGCCCTTGAACGGGATGGTTCCCAGCACGACGTCGAAAGCGCTGATCCGGTCAGTCACCACGATGGTGCGCCGGCCGTTCTTGCTGTAGCAGTCGCGGACCTTGCCGACGTACTTGTCGCCCAACTCAGGAAAGTCGGTCTTCTCCAGCGTCTTGGCAAGCTGTGCTCGAATAAGTTCATTGGAAACCATGGCGTGCCTCCCTCGGCTGCTAGGCGTCTAGGTCTCTGAGCGCGCGGTCGATGATGACACCGCCCCAGCGCAGGTGGTGTTTGATGTCGAACGCTTCATCTAAATCAGCGACGGTCAACTTGGCGATGATGTCCGGATCGGCGGCCACGCGCTCGCGGAAGCTGGGCGCGGATCCCGGCGGCTGTCCCAAGGTAGCGGATGCAGCCAGGGCGTGCTTCTGCACCAGCTCATAGGCCTTCTGGCGCGCTAAACCCTTGCGCACGAGAGCCAACATCACACCCTCGCTGAAAAAGAGCCCGCCGGTCATATCCAAGTTGTGCTGCATGCGCTCGGCCTTGACCACCAGGCCGTCGATCAGGCCGGCAGCCCTGCGCACCATGAAATCCGCGATTCCCGTGGCATCCGGGCCGATGACCCGCTCTACCGACGAGTGCGAGATGTCGCGCTCGTGCCACAGGGCCACGTCCTCGAGGGCCGCGCCGGCATAGGCACGCAGCAAGCGCGCCAGGCCGCACAGGTTCTCGGAAAGAATCGGGTTCTTCTTGTGGGGCATGGCGGATGAGCCCTTCTGCCCCTTGCCAAAGGCTTCCGTGGCTTCGCCAACCTCGGTGCGCTGCCAGTGCCGAACTGTGAGCGCCATGCGCTCGACCGCAGTACCCAGTCGGGCCAGGGCCATGAAGTAACCCGCATGGCGATCGCGCGCCACGATCTGGGTGGGCACCACCTCGGGGTGCAGACCCAGCGCGCCCAGAGCGCGAATCTCGATCTCCGGGTCCAGGCTGGCATAGGTTCCCACCGCGCCGGCCAGCTTGCCCACCGAGATCTCCTCGCGCGCCAGCACCAGGGCGCGTCGCGCGCGGCTGACCTCGCTGAAAAAGCCGGCGAACACCAGACCTGCCGTAATGGGCTCGGCGTGGATGCCGTGCGAACGACCGATCATCAAAGTCGCGCGATGCTCTTCAGCCCTGCGCGCCAGCGCCTGCATGAGCTGATCGACACCGATCAGGATTTCATCGGCTGCCTGGCGCAGCACAATGGCCAGGGACGCGTCCAGCACGTCGGAAGAAGTCATCCCCAGGTGAAGCCAGCGCGCGGGCTCGCCCGCGAGTTCCTCGACATGGGTGAGAAACGCGATGACATCGTGCTTGGTCCGCTCCTCTATTTCCAAAATCTGCTTGGCCTGCAGCTTGCCAGCGGTCTTCTGGCGCACGCTCTCGGCGGTGCCTGCGGGAACGCGGCCCGCCGCTTCCATGGCCTCACAGGCCGCCAATTCCACGCGCAGCCAGGTCTCGTAGCGGTGGGCATCGGACCAAAGTTCGGCCAGCGCAGGTCGCGTGTAGCGTTCAATCATAGTGCAGTGCTGGGGAAAGCGTGTCCTTCTAGCGGATCGCGAGGCACGATTCAACGGGGTCCAGCGCCGGTCGAAGTCACCTAATCGGAATCACGCCCAGCCCCACCATGATACCCAGCACCCCCACGGTCACGAACACCGCAGCCCGGACCGTCGCTGTGTTGAGGTAGCGTTGCATCCCGGTCTCGCGGGGCGCGCGAGACCGGGTCAGCGCCTGGCCCACTCCACTTAGAATCAAGATGGCGCCTGCCACCACGAAAAACTTTAGCCCAGCCTGTGCGGGGTTCATGTTTGCGCCTCGACCAGCTGGCGATAGAGAACCATAAGCCGCCGAGTCACCGGGCCAGGCTTGCCATCACCCAAGGCCTGTCCGTCGATCCGAGTCACGGGCAGCACGCCACGCACCGAGCTGGTCAAGAAAACCTCGTCTGCCATCCCGTTTGTGCGTGCCAATGCCAGGACCTTCTCATGACAGCGGCTTCCTGGGGCGGACGAACCCCGCCGCCCATGTGAATACGGATTGACATAAAGGAAACGTGAAAGCTAGTACAATGGTGAAAGGCAAGCCACCATCAGTCTCAGGTCCCTTGGGGAGGGGGCACTCATTGAACATTCTGCGTGTCCGCTGCAGAAGTGCCGAGGAGTTTCGCGGTTTCTACAACACTGATCATCCCGACGGCGGGATCTTCTGTCCGACGACCAAACAGCTGGCACGGGATGATGAGGTCGTCGTAGAGATCGTCTGCAAGGCCTTGCCCAACCGGGTTTTCGTTCGCGGCACGGTGGTGTCGTGGCGTCCGGCCTTGCCCCGGCTACGCGTGCGAGCCGGCGCCCTGGTCAAATTCGCGACGGAAGAGGCGGCCAAGCGCGATTTCGTGCTTGAGACCCTGGGTGGGCAGCGCAAACCCACGCCCCGGCGACGGCACACGCGAATTCCCATCGGCTTGCCGGTCAAGCTCCGTCTGACCAACGAGCCCGAGCCACTCGACGGCGATTTGCGAGAAATCAGTGTCAACGGCGGGCTGGTTTGCGCAAAGGTGACCCCGCCTCTTGGCACCGATGTGGTCCTAGATCTGGTGCCGCCAGGCGGTGTGGCGCCCATGGCCATTGCCGGGCGGGTCATTTATCACGCTGGTCCGGGGCTGAGTGGCATTCGATTCGTGTTTCGCGAGGGTGGCGGTTCGCGCCGCTTGCGTGAGCTGGTGCGACGATTCAGGATTTTCTAGCTCCGACCTAGCCCTACACAGCATGACGCCATTCACATTCGGACATGTTGAATGGTTGACTCTGCGCTCCGGCTAACGGAAATTCCTGTTAGCGTCGATAGGGAAAGAGCCTGTAGTATTACCTCCGCCCATGAGACCTTCGCTTTCCGCAGACATGAAACCAAACATCCAGATCGCGGCAGGCACTCTGGTCGGCGGTCGCTTCCAGATCCAACGCTTCTTGGGCGAGGAATGCGGCAGCGAACTCTACCAGGCCCAAGATTCTGAAGGTGGCGCCTCGGTTTCCCTGCGCGTGTTCAGTGTGAAGGGTGTGGCGCGAAACGTCGCGGAGACTGACCTCGCGCAGGCGGCGCGCGTGCCGCACAAGAATCTGGCGACGCTGGTCGCGTGGGGCCTAGAAGGTGACCGCGTCTACGTCGCGTCCGAGTCCATGGACGGCGCCACACTTCGGCAGATCTTTGACGCCCGACGTAACGAAGGCAACGTGATCGGCCTGAATCACGCCCATGTTTTGTTGGGGCATGTGGCAAACGCCTTGGATTCGGCGCATTCGGCCCTGGTCCACGGAGGCGTCAATCCCGCGGCCATCCGGGTTACCGGAGGCGGCCGGGTCAAGCTGACAGACTTGGGCCTGTCGCGTGCGTTGCCCGCCCTGGCCCGTCGCGGGGGTCCTGACTCCAACTCCCATAGCGCCTACCTCGCGCCCGAAATGTCGGCGGGCGAAGAGCCGTCGCCAGCAGCGGACGTATATTCCCTGGCGGCGATCCTCTACGAAATGCTGACGGGCCATGCCCCGGCCTCGCCGCTGTGGCCGCCCAGTCAGGTCAACTCGGCGGTTCCGCCCGCCGTGGATGCCGTGGTGGCGCGCGGAATGGCTCCGCTGCCCGAAACGCGCTTTGCTCGACCCACGGAACTCTTGGACGCCCTGGGGGCCGTGGTGGCCAGCATGGCGGGAACCGCTCCCTCGGCAGCCGCTGCTCCCAAGGCGCCCGCCCGGCTGACCATGGGAAAGTCCTTCAGTGTCGCCGATGCCGTGCGCCTGACCGAGGAGTACGAGCGGTGGCTCATTCAGAAGGACAAGCTCGACTTCGGTCCCTTCTCACTGGCGCAAGTAATGGCCCAGATGGACAAGGGCGTTTTCAACGGCGACGACATCATCGTCGATGTGGATTCGGGTGACCGGCAAAAGATTCGCGAGCACCCGCAGTTGCTCGAATTCACGCGACTCAACGAGCGCCGACTTGAAGTGCAGCGGCGGGCGCAGGCTGAGCGAGCCCACGAACACGTGGAACGCAAGAAGGGCCGCTGGACCCTGCTGATCATCGGCACGGCGGTCGTGGCCCTGGCCGGAGGTCTGGCCTGGTTCATTCACAAGCGCGTGGCGTCCAAGGATGACGTGCTGGCCTCACGCGTGAGCGAAGCTGACGTGGATGCGTTCCTCAAGGACGTCAAGATCTCGTTCCCGGAACACAAGCGTGGCGTCCACAGGGGCGGCGCGGGCGCCGGCCCGGGCGGCGTGGCTGGCCGTGCGGAAGATTTCAACAACAACATGGATCTCGGCGACGTCAGCCAAGGGGGCGGCGACGCCATCCTGGACGAGGGCACGATCGACAGAGTCATGCACGCCAACTACCGCCGACTGGTTCCCTGCATCATGGGCAAGGGCGTGCCGAGCATCGAGGTCGACTTCGTGGTTCAGCCCACGGGACGGGTGAAGGCGGTGCGGGTCAATGGTCAGGGCAAGGGGCCGCTGCCCATGTGCATCTTGAATCAGATGCAGTCCTTCGGCTTTCCTGCCTACAAAGGCAAGAGCACCATCGCCAGCTGGTCGATGTCGATCCGGTAGCTAGCTTTTTTCACCACAGAGAGCACAGAGGTCGGAAAGGAAGAAGGGGTTCGGACTGCGACGAATCCAACCCTTCCCTTTCCGATCCGGCTCTGTGGCCTCTGTGCCCTCTGTGGTGAAGAAGCTCGCTTCCGGTTCGCTACTTCGCGAAGCCGGCGACGCGATCTTTGCCGAGGTGGGCGGCCAGGACGCGCAAGCCCAGGACGAGGTCGTAGGTGAACCAGAAGTGTTCATCCTTGACCGTCTGCAGGCTGAGAACTTTGTCGCGCAGCTCGACCCGCACAATCTTGTTCAGCTGCATGACGTCGCCCGGCGCGGACACGAGGAAAGTCGCTTCGCGCTCCTCGGGAATCGTGAAGGTGTCCTGATTGGCTTGCAGGCCCTCGGCTGAAAGTGCGGCGGCGATGGTGTCTTTGGTCATAGCTAGAGTCTACAACGAGCGCAGCCCTTCCAGGGTGCGCGCAATCGCGTCGGGCAAATCGCCGGCCATGAGATTGTGTGAGCCCAGCGTGCGAATAGCGGTTTCCGCCGATTCGCCGTGAACAAACACGCCGACGCAAGCGGCATCCGGCGCCGCCAGCCCTTGCGTCAACAAGGAAGCAATGACCCCGGTGAGGACGTCGCCGCTGCCAGCCGTGCCCAGGGCGGCGTTGGCCGTCGGGTTGATGTGGGCCGTCCCGTCGGGGCACGCGATCGCCGTGCGCGCGCCCTTCAGAACCACCACGGCGCGCGATCGCTCGGCCAGTCGACGGGCATGGCCCAAGCGATCCTTCATGATTTCGGCCACGGGCAGACCGCAAAGACGCGCCATCTCGCCGGGGTGAGGAGTCAAGATGCGGGCAGCACGAGCTGACGACACCACCGGGCCAACGTCCTCGGCCAACAGGGTCAGGGCATCGGCGTCAATCACGATAGGGATGGGCAACTCGACCACCAGCCGGCGCACCAGCGCCGCCATACCCGGACCGGTGGGAATGCCCGGTCCCAAGGCCGCCGCCTTCATGCGGCTGGCCAGAGCCAAAATGCGCGAGTAGCTTGCCTCATCCGCATCGTCGCCGTCAGCGTAGCTTGCGGTCATCTCGGCCACGACCTTGGCGTCGAGCGCCGTCTGACCGGCTGCAGTCGTGGCCACAGTCGCCAGGCCCGCGCCGGTGCGCAGAGCGGCCCGCGCTGCCAGCAGCGCCGCACCGGTCTTGCCAGCCGAACCGGCGATGACCAAGACGTGACCGGCGGTGCCCTTGTGTGCCCCCGGACCTGGACGGGGCAACAAGCGCGCCACGCCTGCGCGTTCCAGCCAATAGCAGAGCGGCCCCTCGGCCTTGGCAGCCTCCGCAGCCGCGTCGGGAGGGACGCCCAGATCAACGACTTCGACCCGCCCTACCGGCGCATCGGGATCGAGGACCAACCCAAGCTTGCGGCAGCCCATGGTGGCGGTCACGTGCGCGACCAAGGCAACCCCGCGCACGGCGCCGGTATCGGCATCCAAGCCCGAGGGAATGTCGACCGCGACGCGTAGGCAGTCGACAGCGTTCATCGCGCGAATCGCAGCCGCGGCCGGGCCGGTGACGTCGGAACGCAGCCCCGTGCCAAACACGGCGTCGACGATCACATCAGCACCAGCCAGATACGCGCGCCAGGTGGTGGCGTCCTCTTCAAACGAAGCATCGCGCACCAGCGCCCCGGGCAGGGCTTCGAATACGCGCGAAAAAATCGCGGCATCGCCGGTCATCTTCTCGCGGGGCATGGCCAAGAAGACCTGCACCTGCGCGCCCCGGTCGAGCAGGTGCCTCGCCACCACGAAGCCATCACCGCCGTTCTGGCCAGCGCCGCACACCACGCGCACGTCCAGATCCGCCAGGCGGGGCCGTTCGCGGGCGATGATGTCCGCCACTCCGCGACCCGCATTTTCCATGAGGACCAGTCCCGGCAGCCCGAGCTTGTCAATGGCGGCGCGGTCGACCGCTTTCATCTGGGCTGCAGAAAGCACCGACGCCAAGGGATCCCCTACCCCAAGTCTCGGGCGCCGGTTGCAATAGCCGCGCGCATGTCGACCACGGCGCGTTCCATGCCAACCAGCACGGCGCGCGAGATGATGCTGTGACCGATGTTCAGCTCCTCCATGAAAGGCAGAGCCGCCACAGGACCGACGCTGGCGTAGTCGAGGCCGTGTCCCGCGGCCAGGCGCAGCCCAGCGCCGGCCACGGCCCGCCCCGCTTTTTCCAGCCGGGCCAGCTCGCGACGGGCCGCCTCGCTGCCAAGAGCGGCATGGCAGTAGTCACCGGTGTGCAACTCGGCACAGGTGGCGCCCAGATCCGCGCTGGCCCGCGCAGCGTCCTCCTCGGGATCGATAAACAAGCTGACGCCGATGCCCGCGTCGCGCAGGGTGCGTACGGCACGGCCGATGACCGCCCCCTGCCCGCGCAGATCAAGCCCGCCTTCCGTGGTCCGTTCCTGCCGCTTCTCCGGCACCAGGGTGCAGAAGTCGGGTTTGATCTCCAGGGCGAGATCCACGATCGCTGGCACTGCCGCCATTTCCAGATTGAGTACGCCGCGCACCGTCTGGCGCAGCAGGCGCACGTCGCGGTCCTGGATGTGGCGCCGGTCCTCGCGCAAGTGTGCGGTGATACCGTGAGCGCCGGCCAGTTCGCACAGGCCCGCGGCCAGCACCGGGTCGGGGTAGATGGTGTCGCGCTGCTGGCGCAGCGTCGCCACGTGATCGACGTTGACGTGCAGGCGAATCATTGTGCCAGCGCCTTCCGCATGGTGGCCACGATCTCCTCGGCGTAGCCACGAATGGTGTTCTCTTCGGTCCCCTCGATCATCACACGCGCCTTGGACTCCGTACCCGAGTAGCGCACCAGAACGCGGCCGTCCTGGCCAAGGGCTTTCTCCACGCGGCCGATGACCGAGGCAACGGTGGGAAGCTCCTGCAGCGGCGTCTTGCGCGCGACCGCAAAATTGATGAGAACCTGCGGGTAGCGGGTCATGATCGCAGCCAGCTCGGACAGCGGGCGCTCTTCTTGCACCATGATCGACAACACCTGCAAAGCCGCCAACAAGCCGTCCCCGGTGGTCGCTTCTTCGAGAAAGACAATGTGCCCTGACTGTTCCCCACCGAAGACGAATCCCTTTTCGCGCATGGCTTCGACGACGTAGCGGTCGCCGACCGGGGCGCGCAGCAGGGTTCCGTTGCGCGCCGCCAGCACGCGTTCCAGACCCAGGTTCGACATCACCGTGGCCACCACGGTGTTCCCCGGCAAAGCTCGGCGCGCCAGCAGGCGCGTGCCCAGGATGGCCATGATCTGATCGCCGTCGACGATTTCCCCGCGCTCGTCCGTCAGGATCACGCGATCCGCGTCTCCGTCGAGCGCAATGCCGATGGCGGCGCGCGTGCGGCGCACCTCGGCCGCCACCTTTTCGGGATGCAAGGCCCCGCAGCCATCATTGATGTTGCGCCCATTCGGTTCGGCGGACAGCACCGTCAGATCCGCCCCTAACTCGGTGAACACCTGCGGCGCCACCCGGTAAGCAGCGCCGTTGGCACAATCAACGGCCACGCGCACGCCGTCGAGGGTGCGCGTCTTGGGGAACGTGTGCTTGAGAAACTGCACATAGCGGCCTTCCCCGTCGTCGATGCGAATGGCCTTGCCAATGTTGGGTTCGGGGCCCGGCGTGGGTGCCTCCGGGTCGCGCATGCGGCGCTCGATGTCCGCTTCCACCTCATCGGGCAGCTTGAAACCGTCGCTGGCGAAGATCTTGATGCCGTTATCCTGGTACGGATTGTGCGAGGCACTGATCACCACACCTGCGTCGGCGCGCATGCTGGAGGTGATGAACGCGATGGCCGGCGTGGGCATAGGCCCGACCAACATGACGTCAGCACCCGCCGACACGATCCCTGCTTCTAGCGCGCTCTCAAGCATGTAGCCGGACAGGCGCGTGTCCTTGCCGATGACGACGCGGCAGCGCCGGCCGCCTCTGCGAAACCGTTCGGCCACCGCGCGGCCTAGCGACAGCGCGATCTCCGCAGTCATCGGGTACTGGTTCGCGACACCCCGGATCCCATCGGTGCCGAATAGTCTTCGTGTCTCGTCTGTATGACTCATAGGAAGGGTTGCATTCTAGTCGAGTTCGCGCGCGCACGCGATGGCCTCGGCCACGCGAACCACGTCGCGCATAGCTGCGACGTCATGAACCCGCACCGCATCGGCACCATTCATGATGGCCGCAGCCACAGCCGCGGCTGTGCCGAAGATTCGCTCAGCCGCTGGCTTGCCGGTCAAATCGCCGATGAATCGCTTGCGTGACACACCCACCATGAGTGGAACGCCCAGCTGCGTGCGGAGACGCGCAAGATTGCTGAGCAAGCACAGGTTGTGGGGCAGGAGCTTGCCAAAGCCGATGCCGGGATCGGCCCACACTTCGCTGCAGCCTGCGGCCCGTGCCGCGGCCACCCGGCGGCCCAATTCGTCAGCCACTTCGTCGACCACGTTGTCAAAATGGACGCTGGCCTGCATGTCGGCCGGCTGGCCCCGCAGATGGCCGAGCACGATGGCGGCCCCGCTGGCGGCAGTCACACCCAGGATCTCCGGATCGAGCAGACCACTGGACACGTCGTTGACCGCAGTGGCACCCTCGGCCAAGGCGGCCCGCGCGGTAGCGGCTTTGTAGGTATCCACGGAGATGCGCACAGTTCCCGTGAGATGCTTCGACAGATCGCGAATCACAGGAACCACGCGCGCGATCTCTTCGGTTTCGGAAACCGGCACGGACCCGGGCCGCGTGGATTCGCCGCCCACGTCAATCCAGTCCGCACCATCCGCCACCATGGCCAGGCCGGCGGCCACGGCGTCCTGCACCGAAGAAAATCGTCCCCCGTCCGAGAACGAATCGGGCGTCACATTGACAACACCGACAATCCGCGTGGCCATCGCAGACGAGGCTGTTCCAGCCTACTAGGCCTTTTCCGGGTCAGACAACGGTCGCGGAAACAGTCCCGTGCGCTGCCCGGGCCGGGTTTGCTTCTGCTCGCCACCGTCCTTGCCTGGCACGGGAACTGGAGCCGTGGGGGCCCGATCCAGCTTGCCACCCGCAAACAGGACGTCGATCTCGGCGCCATCAATGGTTTCGTACTCGAGCAGCGCCTCGGCCAGCATGTTCAGCTTGTCCATGTTGCCCGTGATGACCTGCTTGGCGCGTTCGTGGTTCGCTGTGACGATCCGGCGAACCTCGGCGTCGATGTCCACCGCGGTCTGCTCGCTGTATTCCTTGTGCTCGGCGAAGTCGCGGCCCAGGAACACCATCTCTTCGTTGCGGCCAAAATGCAGGGGCCCAATCTTGTCCGACATGCCCCACTCGCACACCATCTTGTGAGCCAAATCGGTCGCCATGAGGATGTCGTTCGATGCGCCGGTGGTGATCTGGCCGAACACCAGCTCCTCGACCACGCGGCCCCCCATGGCCACCGCGATCTGATCGTTGGCCGCCTCACGCGACAGGTTGAGCCGGTCTTCCAAGGGCAACTGCTGCGTCAATCCCAGAGCCCGGCCGCGCGGAATGATGGTCACCTTGTGAACTGGGTCGGACCCCTTCATCATCTTGCCCACCAGCGCGTGCCCTGCTTCATGGAACGCGGTGATGCGCTTGTCCTGGTCACTGATGATCATCGATCGCCGCTCAGGGCCCATCAGGACCTTGTCCTTGGCCATCTCGAAATCGTGGCGGTCGAGTTGATCCTTGTCCTCGCGCGCGGCCAGCAAGGCCGCCTCGTTGACCAGATTCTCAAGGTCGGCGCCCGAGAAGCCCGGCGTCCCGCGCGCCACGATCTCAAGGTCCACGTTGCCCCCGAGCGGCATCTTCTTGGTGTGAACCTTGAGGATACCCAGCCGTCCCTTGACGTCCGGCCGCGGAACCACGATGCGCCGGTCAAAGCGCCCGGGCCGCAGCAGCGCCGGGTCCAGAACGTCGGGACGATTGGTGGCCGCGATGAGAATCACGCCGTCGTTGGACTCGAAGCCATCCATCTCGACCAGCAACTGATTCAGGGTTTGCTCGCGCTCGTCGTGGCCGCCGCCCAGGCCCGCCCCGCGGTGTCGTCCCACGGCATCGATCTCGTCGATGAACACGATGCAGGGCGCGTTCTTCTTGCCTTGTTCGAACAGGTCGCGCACGCGGCTGGCGCCCACGCCCACGAACATCTCGACGAAGTCGGAGCCAGAGATGGAGAAGAAGGGCACGCCCGCCTCGCCCGCGATGGCGCGCGCAAGCAGGGTCTTGCCTGTGCCGGGCGGGCCCATCATGAGCACGCCCTTGGGAATCCGGCCGCCCAAGCGGGTGAACTTCTTAGGATCCTTGAGGAAGGCGATGATCTCCTCCACCTCGTCCTTGGCCTCTTCGATCCCGGCCACGTCGGCGAAGGTGATCTTCTTCTGGCTTTCGGACAGAAGACGCGCCTTGGACTTGCCGAAGCTCATGGCCTTGCCGCCGCCCATCTGCAGCTGGCGCATGAAGAGCAGGAAAACCACGGCCACTACGATGATGGGCAGCCAGGTAATCAACATCTGCTGCCAGAATCCGCCCTCGGCTTCGCGCGTGATCTCGTAGGGAATGTTGGCCTTGTTGAGCTTCTCCAGGGTCTGCTCGCCGATAAAGCCGGTGGTGACAAAGGCCTCGTCACCCTTCTTGAGAATCCCGCGAAACTCCGCGTTGTTGCCGTTCATCCGAATCTGCAACGGGGCGGCCTTGAAGTCGGCAGGCGACTTCTCGACCTTCTGGATGAACTCGGAGAACGCCATCTTCTGGTCGGTTGCCCGCGGATTGATGAGCTGCCACACCAAGAAAAAGGTGAAGAGCAGCATGGCCCAAACCAGGATGGTCTTGTGACTATTGCGCACGCACGGTCCTCTGATGCTGTCGACTGTCTGATCAGAATATTGACAGCAAAAGGCGCGGCGTCAACGAGAGTTCCCGTCGGCGACGCTGTCAGACAGCGCGCACGGCGAGCCAGTGCTCGATGCCGCTCTGCGGACGGCCAATTTCGGAGGGGCGAAGGCCCGCGACAAACAGGATGTTTCCGTCGGCGGCGACCAGCACAGGCAGCTCGTGCCGCAGGTCGCGGGGAATCTTGGCATCGACCAAAAGGTCGGAAATTTTGCGACTGCCGCGGCCGCCGCGTGGACGCATGCGCTCACCCGGACGCCAGGCGCGCACCTCCAGGGGCCGTGCGATCTGTGTGGCGTCAAAAACCGCGGCGTCGCTTGGAAGCAGCGCGGGGCGCCTCCCCTCTTCCAGCCTGAGAGCCCACCCCGCGCTCCGCCCGGGCAGGCGATAGGTCCCCGGGCCCTTGACTCGGATCGACTCTGAGCATTGCAACGAGCAATCCTTGCGCGCGCCCGCCCGCGGACGGAACCGAATCTTTCCGTAGCTCACCACCACCTCGCCGTCCGGAACCGACACCCGTCGCGTGCCCCGGCCATCAGCCGCCATCTGTTGAATCAACGCGGCCGCCCGCCGCGGGACTGATGGCAGCGCGAGTGGGTCGCGCATCGGCGTCTCCGCGGCAATCGCCCGCGCGTCTTGTGCCAGAGACAGCAGCGCCTCGACCACGCGCGGGTTCTCGCCCGCAAGCAGGGGCAGGAGGTCGTGACGAATTCGCACCCGGGCGTAGTGCCGGTTGGCATTCGACGGATCTTCGATGAAAGGAATGCGCCGTTTGGCCAAGAACGCCAGGATGTCTTTGCGGCGGACGTCGAGCAGCGGCCGGATGAAGATCCCGCGCTGGTAGGGAATTCCCGCCAAGCCGCCGATGCCGGTGCCACGCACGATACGAAAAAGCACCGTCTCCGCCTGATCGTCGGCCGTGTGACCCAGGGCCACGCGCGCGCACCCCAGCCGGGCCGCAGCCTCCTGCAGGGCGAGAAGGCGCACATTGCGAGCGGCTTCCTGCCACGAAACATGGGCGTGGCGGGCGGCCTTGACGTCGACCGAGAGAATCTCGCAGGCAATACCCAGGGCACGGCAGCGCTCAGCCACCAGGGCAGCCTCGCTTCCCGCTTCTGGCCGCAGGCCGTGATCCACGGTCGCTGCAACCAGCGCGATGTGCAAGCGCGAGGCGAGGTGCTTCAGCGCGTGCAGCAGTGCCGTCGAATCAGGCCCGCCCGACACGGCCACCAGCACGCGTTCGCCGGTCGCCAGCATCGCCTGCTCGCGAATGGTACGCGCCACCTGGGAGAGCAACTAACGCTCCTTGCGCAGCAGCACGATGTGTTCCCGACGCGGACGGCCCTCGAAGATTTGGCGCAGACGATAATCATGGGGCGGCCGTGCCTGCGACACGCGCGCCACCGGAATCAGACCCATGCGCCGGGCCTCGTCCTCGACGGTTTGCGCCGCGTCCTCGGGCGCACCCGCCACCACGCCATCGCCGACCTGCAAGATGACGGCCGCGCCCCGACGGGCCACGCGCGCCATCTCCGACAGCCAGCGCTGCCGATCGTGCAGCCAACGCTGGGCAGCCGAGCCCAAGCCCTCGTCGCGCGCGCCCACCTGCACGCGATCCAGATTCGCGCGGGGCAGCCCCAGCCAGAGGAAGCGCACGTCGTGGTGTTCAGCGTAGTCGTAGGTTCCGGCGTAGGGCGGCGAAGACAGGATCAGGTCGAAGCGACCGGCGGCCAATGGGCTCAAATTCCGCGCGTCGGCCACACGAATCTGCGGCGCCGGCGTTCCCTCCGGCGTTCGCCGCTCCAGCGCCTCCAGGCCGCGCGCCAGTTCTTCGGCACGGCCGGCGAAGAAGTGTGACGGCACCCCCCGACCGATGCGCCGGGCTTCCGCCTCCTCGCTGCCGCGCATGAACTTCACCAGGATCGACGACAGGGAGGCGCGCAGGGCACGGCCCACGTCGTCTTCCTTGGTTTCGCCGATGAGCGCGCGCAAGCCATAGAGTTCGAGTGCGACATGGGGAAAAAAGCGGTCTTTCTCCCGCACTGCCCACTGAGGGATCTCGGGCCGCTGGCGCTTGCGGGCGCGCTCGGCTGCCTCCTCGGCGATCTGGCGCGCGCTCTCCACCAGACGCGCGCGGCCCTCCGGCCCGAGCGTCGTCGAGCGCACCTGCGCGATGATGACAGCCAGCGGGCTGGCGTCGCTGCCCACGGCCTTGCGACCCGCGGCCATGGCCTCGACCAGGACTGTGCCGCTGCCGCAAAACGGATCCAGCACGTCCTGGCCAGGCTGCGAAAAGCGCGCGATGGCTGTGCGTGCGGTGAAGGGGTGCATGCGGCCCGCGTAGCTATGAAACCCATGGGTGAGCGCCCGCGCCAGACCGGGGTCAGGCGCCAGCAGCTCGGCCAGGGCCGACGCGCTTTCACGGTCGCCAGCCTGTTCTACCGCGCCGCCGAAAACCGAAAACGCCTGTTTGCGACGCTGGGGCCTCAGGACAGCAGGGCTGTCCTTCCCTCCCGCGCCCTTGTGATCCTTCTTCTTTACCCGTTCCATCGTGATGACTCGAAGATGCCCTCAAGCAGTTTGTCCACTTCGCCCACCATCTTCTGCGCGTTTTCGTTGGCCATGGCTGAAAGCGCGACCTTGATGTCCTGCAGGTTGCGCAGCTGTGAAAACAACTGCACGTCCGAAAGAGCTTCCCCGCCCAGCAACAGGCCGCGGATTGTGCCCAGCTCGGCCAGCACGGCGTCCAGGTCCACCGGAACCGAGCCGCGCCGCCGCTCCTCGGGGTGCTCGCGCCCCTGGCGTTCCAACACCGGCTTCACGATGCCGTCGAGCAGCTGCGCCTGATCCGTGGTGTTCCACACGTGGCGCAAGATGAAGAAATCGCCCGGGTTGGCCGCGCGCCGGCCGTCGAGCAGGGCGCTGGCGGCGAATAGTTTGAGCAGCTTGACCACGCGGCGATCGCTGAGCGCCACGCCCTCGGAACGAATCTGGAAGACCAGTCCCTTGTAGGTCGCCAGAAACTCGTCGGGGAAGACCAGCAGCCGGTCCATGGCCCTGTGCACGGCGCGCAGCTCAGCCAGGCTGACCAGCGGTTGCAGGTTTTCGTCGGCGGCCGTGGCCTGCGCGATCTCGCTGCGAATGCCGTGCTCGATGAGGCCGCGGAAGTGATAGCTGTCCAGGTTCTGCGAAAACGCGCGGATGAGAAAACGGTCGAAGATGGCCTGCAGCACGTCGTCGTTGGGAACCTGGTTGGTCGCGCCGAAGAGCGAACACAGCGGCACCTTGACCGCCTCGCGCCCGGTGAAGAAGCGTCGCTCGTTGAGAATGGTGAGCAGCGAATTCAGAATGGCCGAGTTGGACTGGAAGATCTCGTCGAGAAAGACGATCTCCGCCTGGGGCAGCATGGCTTCGCTGCGCCGCAAATACTGGCCCTCGCGAAAGGCCTTGATGTCCACCGGCCCGTACAGTTCGCTGGGCTCGGTGAAGCGGGTCAGCAAATACTCGAAGGTGCGCGCGTCCACCAGGCGCGCGAGAGTGCGCACCAGCGCCGACTTGGCCGTGCCTGGCGGCCCCACGATGAGCATGTGCTCGCCCGCCAGGAGCGAGATGAGCATCAGCCGCACCAACTCGCCCTTGTCGAGAAAACGGCGATCCAGCGCCAGCCCCACTTCGCGCAACTTGCCCGCCAGACGCAGCAATTCCGCGTCGGAAAGCGGCCCAAGCGGCGAAGGGCTGGCTGACTCGGTCATGGGCTCGATCGCGACTATAGCGCGTGCCTTGAGCGGGACCTATTGTTGCCCCTCGCATTTGATCGCGCGCTGCATTTCCTGTACTCTGCGGCCAGAAAATTCGTCGGTGACTTGCACATGGAACCTCTCAAGATCAAGCTAGCTGGAAGCGGAAAGTGGGATCTCGTCAGCCTGGGCGAGATCATGTTGCGCCTCGATCCCGGGGACACCCGTATCGCGACCACGCGCTCGTTCAAGGTGTGGGAAGGCGGCGGCGAGTACAACGTTGCGCGCGGGCTGCATCGCTGTTTTGGCCAGAGGACCGCGGTGGTGACCGCCTTGGCCGACAACCCCATCGGCCGCCTGGTGCAGGACCTCGTCTATCAGGGCGGCGTGGACCAGTCGCACGTCAAGTGGGTGCCCTACGACGGCGTGGGCCGCACGGTTCGCAACGGAATGAATTTCACTGAACGCGGATACGGGCTGCGCGCCCCGCTGGGCTGTTCCGACCGCGGCCACACCGCGGTTTCGCAGCTGCAACCCGGCAGCATCGACTGGAAGCAGATCTTCCGCGGCGAGGGCTCGCGCTGGTTCCACACCGGCGGGATCTTCTGTGCCCTTTCGGAAAGCACACCTCTGGTGGCCAAGGAAGCGCTCAAGGCCGCGCGAGACAACGGCACGGTGGCTTCCTACGACCTCAACTATCGCGAGTCGCTGTGGAAGGCCATCGGCGGGCGCAAGCGCGCCATCGAGGTGAACCGCGAGGTCGTGTCCCAGATCGACGTGCTGTTCGGCAACGAAGAGGATTTCACGGCGGCGCTGGGCTTCGAGGTGGAAGGCGTGGACGAGAACCTGTCGCAGCTCGATCCCGAAAGCTTCCGCCGAATGATCGAACGCGTGATCGCCGCGTACCCCAATCTCAAGCTGGTGGCCACCACCCTGCGCAATGCCCGCAGCGCGACCTGCAACGACTGGGGAGCCGTGTGCTACTACCAGGGGCAGCTCTATTGCGCGACGGTTCGCAACAACATGGAAATCTACGATCGAGTCGGCGGCGGCGATTCGTTCGCGTCCGGGTTGATCTACGGTTTTCTGGCCGGCAAATCCCCGGAGTGGGCTTTGGAGTGTGGAGCAGCACACGGGGCTTTGGCCATGACCACGCCGGGCGACACCACCATGGCAACCTTGGCAGAAGTCGAGAAGGTCATGAAGGGCGCAAGTGCGCGCGTGGCCCGTTAGTTTCCAAAGAAAGGCAGCATGAAATCGCGCGACAAGGCAGAGGTTAGCAGCCGTCTCACATCCATCGGCATCATTCCCGTGGTCCGGGCCGAATCCACCGACATGGCCCGCCGGGCAGTGGCCGCCATCCTCAAAGGCGGGATCTCGGTGCTCGAGATCACCATGACGGTTCCCGGCGCGGTGGACGTGATCAAGCAGCTGACTGCCGAGATCGATCCCGAGGTGATCGTCGGCGCGGGCACGGTGATGGACGCGCAAACCGCGCAGGCCTGCATCGAAGCTGGTGCCCAGTTCATCGTGAGCCCCGCGCTCAACCTCGAGACGATTGCCTTCTGCAACCAGCAGGGGATCTTGGTGATGCCCGGCGCACTGACCCCGACCGAGGTGGTAACCGCGTGGTCAGCCGGCGCGGATTTCGTAAAAGTGTTTCCCGCCGGCGCTGTCGGCGGGGCGAGCTACCTCAAGGCGCTCAAGGCGCCGCTGCCGCAGATCAAGTTGGTCCCCACCGGCGGGGTTTCCTTGCAGACCGCGGCGGCCTTCATCAAAGCAGGGGCCGAGGCACTCGGCGTGGGCGGCGATCTCGTCGACGTCAAGGCTCTGCGCGAGGGACGCGACGAACTGGTCACCGATCGGGCACAGTTGTTCGTAGATATTGTGAAGCAAGCACGCGCGAAGTAACGGCCGCCGCCCGCAAGAGGCGATCCGGAGTTTCACCACAGAGAGCACAGGGGCCACAGAGGCCGGAAGGAATGGGTTCCGGATCCGAGTCCGAACCCTTCTTTCCTTCCCATCCGTCTCTGTGATCTCTGTGCTCTCTGTGGTGAAATCCGCTCCGGAATCGGATGCGTGCTACGCGTGCGAAACCACCACCAGGGTTTCCGAGCGTCGCACCACGCACTCGAGCACGCGGTCCAGGGTCTCGGGATCAAGGGTGGCGAAACTCTCGTCGAGCACGCGCAAGTCGGCCTCCTGCAGCAGCGCACGCGCCACGCACACACGGCTGCGCTCGCCCTGCGAAAGCTGCCAGCCACTGTCCCCCACCATTTGTTGCAGCCCTCCGGGCATGCGCGCAATCAGGTCGGACAGGCCCAGCTCGCGACAGATGCTCTCGATCTCCTGCTCGTCTGCTGAACGCGGCGGCCAGCGCCGGGCCATGGCGATGTTGAACAGCAGCGACGCCGACAGGATATGGTTCTCGTGACTCTGAGGCACGCCGGCGGCGCGCTGGCGCCAGCGCTCGGGTCGCAGGCTGTGATGATCGAATCCGCCCAGCAGCAGCAGGCCGCTCGACGGCTGGCGCAGCCCACAGAGCAGCGCACCCAGCGTCGACTTGCCCGAGCCCGACGGCCCTTCGAGCAGGATGTGCTGTCGCCGCCGGATCTCGATGTTGCACCCTCGCAACACCGGCTCCAGCCGGCCCGGGTAGCTGAAGCTGACGTCGCGGCCCACCAACAGCCCGCGCCGGCCGGCGCTGGCTTCGTCCACTTCCGTGGGCAGGACCGCGACGGTCTCTCCCGCTTCTGCTGTCTCTGACGCCGCCTCGAACAGAGGCTGCGTCCGTTTCCAGCCGAGAAAAGCCGCGGCCAGTCCCGGCCCGGTTTCCATGGCCACTCGACGAAAGGCCAAATATACCAACAAAACGCCGCCCAGGCTGACCGCCAGCATCGTACTTTCCGTCGTGCCGGCTGCAAACCCCGGGACAAGCGCCGCCACACCCAGCACCAGCCAGCCACGGGGCAAGAACGCCGACAGCCGCGCCATCTCGCTGTCGAGCGCAGCCTGCTTGCGGGCATAAACCGCCAGGCCCCGGTCATCGCCCTGCTGTGCCGCCGGCTGCTGCGCCACCAAGGTGCGATAGCCCACCATGGTTTCCACCAGCTCGTCGGTGAGCGCCAAGCGTGCGTCGGACCAGTCGAGCAACCGTCGATGCAGGTGGCGCACCAGTCCGGCGGCCAAGAGCAGCCAGCCGACCAAAAGGACGAGGTGGGTGATGGGCGCCGCGCCCAGCAGCAACACCACGGCGCCAAACAAGAACTGGAACACGTCGGCCAACAACAAGGGCCCGCCGGTGCGCGCGAACGCATCCAAGGCATCAGCCTCCAGCACAGTGCCCAGCAGGTTCCCGATTCCCCTGACCCGCACCTGGTCCGCGGGCAGGCGCAAGATGCCTTCCAGCAAGCGCTCGCGCACGAGTCCGCCCACCTGCACGGCCAGACGGCCGGCGGCCCACACTCCGCTTGCCCGAGTCAACACGAAGGTGAGCAGCAACATGCCCCAGGCCCAAAGCCAGCCGCGCTCCAAACGGCCCTGCAACGCCGCCGCCCCGAGCAACCACCACGAGCCCACCATGAGCGCAAAGCCGGCAAGATACGAAGCCAGCGCCGTGCCCACCACGCGCGCGGCACCCGCTTGCTGGAGCCGTTCGGCCAAACTGCTGGCAGCCGGGTGCAGCGCCCAGCCCACTGCCGCGCGGCTGGGCCCGACCACGCCGCCGAGAATCCGGCGGGCTCTTTCTTCGTCGCGGGCCGCGAAACCCACGGCCGAAGCAAACCGCGCAAAAGCCTGCCCGGACGGACCGCGCTGCTCGTCGTCGAGCCAGGCGTCGATCTCGGCCGCGGCCACACGATGCACGCGCCGATCAACGCCCAGCACCTCGGCCACACGCCCGCGCTGGTCGCAGGCCAGCAGCACCAAGAACAACGCCCCTGTCGAGCCCGGATGGGCGACCAGCACCGGACCTCCTTCGGCCAGAAGTCCGCGCACGGTCGACACGCGCGCATCCACCGGCTCGACATCCAGTCCGAGCTGATTGGCGGCATCCTCGACAAAAGCCGCCAAGGCCGGCCCGTCGCCGATGTCGGACGGAGGATCCTGCAGCCGCGGCGCCCGGCGCTGAGGCAACAAGCGCTCGGTCACCGCGACCAAGGCGTCGCCCAGCCGACCGGCTGGCCACGTCGCGGCCGCGGGAACTGCGCTCGCCGCAGTGTCTGTGCGCTCGCGGCTCATGTGGGTTTCCCCTGCGCCCGGCGCTCCTCGATCTGTCCCTTGTGGATGAGCAGATGTCGCCACTCAGGGCCGTCGAGACGAGCCCGCGCCCGCGCCTCGGCGGCCAGCAAGCTCGCGTAGCGGGTGCCTGCATGGCTGGCCAGATCCTTGGGCGCGCCATCCTCGACCACGCGTCCCTTGTCCACCACCAGCACACGCGGAAATTCCAGGGACTGGCCGATGTCGTGGGTGATGCACAGAAACGTCGCCGTGGCCCAGCGCGCCCGCGCGGCCTTGAGCAAAGCCTCCCGCCGCGAACGCTCCAGCCCGCAAAACGGCTCGTCGAAGACCACCAAGCGGGCCGCGCCCCGACACACGGCCCGACCCAGCCGCACCCGCTGGCCCTCGCCGCCGGAAAGCAAGGCCCCGCCCGCGCCCAGCGACGTCTGCAAGCCCATGGGCAGACGGGCCAGCACCTCGTCGAGCTGCGCGGCCTCCACCGCGTCGCCCACCGCCCGATGCTCGCCCTCGCTGCCGAAGCGAAGATTCTCCAGCAACGATCGATTCCACAACTGCACCGCGGGATCGACCCACAGGGTCTGGCGGCGCAGCTCGTCCAGCCAACGCCCGCGCAGTTCCTGGCCGTCGACGCGCACCACGCCGACGTCCGGGCGATACCAGCCCAGCAACAGCCCAACCAAGCTGGATTTGCCCGCACCCGATGAGCCTACGATGGCCACGTGTTCGCCAGCCGCGAGAGTCAAATTGTCGACCGCGAGGATCTCGTTGCCCGCGGCTATCACGCGTACGTCGCGCAGATCCACGGCAGCCCCGGACGCCGTCGACTGCGGAAGCGAGCTGTCCGCTTCGGCTGGGCTCTCCGGCGCGCCCAGCGGCTCCATCAGGCGCAGGGTCACGTTGCGATGCTGCGGGTATTGCTGGATCAGAAACGCGATCTCCTGGCCCAGCGACGGCAGCATGAAAAGCCAGTACACGATCAGAATCGCCCAGCCCGAACCCGAGGCTGACACCAGATAGCGGAAGACCAGAACCGCCGCCAGACCAAATCCCAGCAAGCCCTGCGCGGTTTCGACGAGGACCGCCAGGCGCGTGGCATCCCGGGCCGCGCGCGCCCATTCGCGCAAGCGCCCGCCGTGCTCGTTGCGCAGGGCCGGCTCGGCCGTGTGCGCGCGAATGGCCGACAGACCCAGCAGGGCGTCCAGATAGAAGCGGGCCAGGCCGCCAGCGTGCCCGCGCATGCGCAGATCCCGTTCCACCAGCGCCGGCTGACAACAAAACGGCAAGACCAGCATCAAGCCCACCAGCGTCAGCGCCAAGGGCGCGCCCGAGGGATACAGCCAAATCACGCCGGCGGTTGTGGTGATCATTTCGCAGGTGGTGCGAACCAGCTGTCCACCCTGCCCTGGCAGAAGACGCAGCCAGTGTAGAAGGTGCGCACGCTCGGCCATGTCCGAGATGGGCCGGCTCTGGAAATAGCGATCCCCGAGCAAAGGCAGCTTGCGCAGAAAAGCCCGGCGCAGCCGCAGCTCGAGCCTGCTGCCCACGGACCACAGGGCCCGCGCCAACGGCCATTCGACGAAGAAGAGCGCGACCAGCAACACGAGCAAGGCGCCCGCCGCGGCCAGGCGCTGCTCGAAAAGCGGCAAGCGCTGGCCGATGTCGATGGCGCTGCGGAAGAGCAGCGATTCCACCACGGTCCCCACGCCAGCCAGAGCCAAAGCGGCCAGCACGGGCACGAAACGCAGAAGCCCGTCAGCGCGCAAGAACTCGAGAAGCTTGCGCGCCGGGCCGGGCTGGTCATCGGCCAGCACCGCAGCCAGATCGGGCGGCAGCCCTGGCGCGGCTTGCTGCGCAGCCCGGCCGGACACCCGCAGCGCAAGAGCCCCACGCAAGGTCAGCATAGGTCGCCCCTCGACCGGCGCGGCTAGGCGCGCGGACCAGAGAGTCTCGGGCAAAAGCGGCGACTCTGCGCCCTGCCCCACCTCTTGCCACAGGCACTCGAAGGCTCGCGCGGCACGGGCGCGAGTCACGACCTTGCCGCTCAGCAGTTGTTCGGTTGCCCGGGCGCAGGCATCGAGCGCGCTCAAGGGGCGCCAGTCTTGGCCGGCCGCGGCCGTAGCGATGCGCTGACCGGCATCACGCACGCCCAACCCCTGCAAACGCAGCCGCAACGGATCGAGGAAGCCTGGCTCGCGCGTCCACGTCGCAAAGTCCGCCGCCGGGGCCGGCATCTCGTGCACGTACAAATCGCGCAGGAGATCTCGCTTGCCCGTCCAGCGCCGGCCGCGGCCCGGGTCCATCACCTGGACCCACGGCCCCAACATTCGCCACACCACCACGAAATGGGTCAAACCCGACGGCAGCCTGACCACGACCAGGGCCGGAAGTGCATCGGATTCGCGCAAGAGCACATGCTCCACCGGCACCATCATCTGGGCGGCGTCGAGGCCCAGCTTTCCAGCCAAGTCCTCCAGTGTGTCGATGGACGACCCGTCGACCGTGGTGTGACAAGCCTCGCGCAACCGACCGTAGTGGGCGCGAATGCCGAAGCCTTCCAGCAGCGATTTCAGGGCCGCCGGGCCGCAGTCCATGGCCGAGGTCTGCACCACCTCGTGGGCAAAGAAATGCCGTCGCTCCCGCGCGCGCTCCGACTCACCCTGGGCATCGTCCTCGGAAATAGACATGCTCATTTGTCTGGGACCGACGCCGGGTTGGGTGCGGCTGGCGCGGCGCTGGCCTGGGCGCTCATGAGAAAGCGGCCGGCTGTGTCCAGCACCAGGGCAAAGGGCGAGACCCGTTCCACCTCGACCTCGGCACTAGCCGGCAGGCCATGCTCCAAGGGGATGTTGGTCCGCTGCGGCGTGCGCAAGACCAACTCCACGCGGATAAGGCCGTCCTTGGGCTCGTTGCCCACGCGATCCACTTCGGCCTGAAGCATGCCGTACTTGGTCCAGGGGAAGCCGAACATGCGCAGCCGCGCGCTCTGCCCCGCGTGCACCCGACCAGTGGCCGTCGCCGGATCGAAGAAGGCCACGGCGCGCAGCCCGCCAGTGGGAACGATGGTGCACAGGCGAGTGCGTTCGGCCACCATGGCGCCGGCCCGCAGGTTCACCATGTGTCCGATGCGACCGGCAATGGGCGCTCGAACCAGGTGCAGGTCGATCTTCTGATCGAGAATGCGCACCTTGCCCTCAGCGTCGGCGCGATCACTCTGCAGGCGCGCGATGTCCGCCTGCAGGCCCGCGATCAGCGCCCTGCGCTCGCTCACCTTGACCGCGCCCTCGTTGCCCACCCGGCCCACCTGCACGCGCGCGGCCTCGGTCTCGGCGTTCTGCCGTTGCACCTCGGCCTGCAGGCGATCGCGGTCCAGCGTCGCCACCAGCCGCTTTTCGTGCAGCGACTGAATCTTGGCCCGCTCTGCTTCTTTCTGTTCGGCCACGGCATTGGACGCACGCAGCCGGGCGCGTGCCTCGTTCACCTGCGCCGCACTCGCGCGTCCCTCGCCGCGCATGGCCTGCTCCTGCGAGGCCAGTTCCTGGCGCAAAGCTTCGATCTGCGGGCCCAGGGTCGCCAGACGGCTCTGCTCGGCCGCGCGTTCTAGGCGAAACGCCTCGGCATCCAGTTCCACGAGAATCTCGCCTTGCTGCACCTGACGGTCCAGCACCAAAGCGCTGCGCACCAGGCGCGCAGCCACCGGCGAGTCGACGTCATAAGGCGCCGTCGCAACTTCCAAGCGCGCCGAGCGACTGACCTCGTATAGCCCCACCCGCGCCAAGAAGAACCAGGCCGACCACGCCGCCAGGAGAACCCCACCCAAAACGCCCGCCACGACCACGCGGGAATTTGCGTCCTGGGCTCGTGCAAAGCGGGCAAACATGAGATCCCTCGACTGTCGCCGCCCATGATACACGACGGACGAGCGGAACGGATCAACCGATGTCCGTAGCTCTACGCCGTGACCAGCGTCCCTACGCCCTTTTCGGTGAACAACTCCACCACCACGCTGTGGGGCTCGCGGCCGTCGACCACGTGCACCGCCTCCACGCCGCCTTCCAAGGCGCGCAGAATGGCCTGCGCCTTGACCTGCATGCCGCCCTTGACCGCGCGGCCTTCCTGCAGGCGACCGCGCAGATCCGCGGCGCGCAGCTCGCTCAACAACTGGCCGTTCTCGTCCAAGATTCCGGCCACGTCGGTGAGGAAGATCAGTTTCTTGGCCTTGGCCGCCACCGCGATCTCGGCTGCCACCATGTCGGCGTTGATGTTGAAGCTGGCCCCTTCGCTGCCCAAGCCCACCGGCGAGATCACGGGCATGTAGCTCTTGCCCAGCAACAAATCGAGAATCACGGTGTTGATGCTCTCGACCTCGCCCACCCAGCCCAGGTCAGGCTTCCCCGGTCGGGGCGGCAACTTGTGCGCCTTGATGAGATTCGCATCCTTGCCCGACAGGCCCATCGCGGCTCCGCCCAGGGTATTGACGAGGCCCACGATCTCCGTGTTCACCTTGCCGGTCAGGACCATCTCGACCACACCCATTTCCACCGCGCCGGTCACGCGCTGGCCATCGATGAATTCGCTTTTCTGGCCCAGGCGATCGAGCGTCCGCGTGATCTCGTGCCCGCCGCCGTGAACCACGACTGGTCGCAGACCCGCGGCTTGCAGCAAGACCACGTCAAGGGCAAAGCTGCGCTTGAGGTCATCCTTGACCATGGCCGCGCCGCCGTACTTGATGACCGCGCGCGTGCCGGTGAACTTCTGAATGTACTTGAGCGCCTCGACCACCAGGTCGCGTCGATCGCCCAGTTTCTCTGGCTGTTTGCCGTTGCTGTCGGTCATGGCATGGCCCCGGCCAGTCTGAGCAAACCGGCTGTCTCCGAAAATCCGAACATGAGATTTGCGTTCTGCACAGCCTGTCCGGCCGCGCCCTTGACCAGATTGTCGATGGCTACGAACGACACCACCGCGCCCAGCTTGGCATCGGCGGACGCCCCCAGCACCACGCGGTTGGTGCCCACTGCAGCCTGCAGACGAACCTCCTCGGCGGCCACCACGTGGACAAAGGGCCGCTCCTCGGCGAAATCGGCGAGCGCCTTGCGCACGCCGCCGACTGGATCGCTGCCTCCCGTCCCGTGGCGCAGCCGCCCGTACGCCGTGGCCAGGATGCCCCGTCGCACCGGAAGCAGGTGGGGAACGAAGGTCACGCGCACGTGGGGCGCGCCGCTCATGCCCAGAGCCCGGTCGATCTCGGGCTGGTGCTGGTGGCGCAGAACACGGTAGGGGCGAATGTCGTCGGCTACCTCGGAGAACGACATTTCCTCATTCGCCTTGCGGCCCGCGCCCGTGGTTCCGCTCTTGGCGTCGATGATCACGGAGTCTGGCTCCATGAAGCCCGCGCGCAGAAGCGGCAATACGGCCAACACCGAGGCCGTGGGGTAGCAGCCGGGATTGGACACCAACTTGGCCGTGCGCAGTTTGTCGGCGTTGCTGGTAGCCTCGGGCATGGAATAGACAGCCTCGGCCAGCAACGCCGGTGCCGGATGAGTGAAGCCGTACCACTGCGGGTACTGGTCAGCCGCCAGCCGGAAACCGCCCGACAGATCTACCACGCGCGCGCCCGCTGCCAGCACGCGCGGCGCCAGCTCGACCGAAACTTCGGCCGGCGTACACAGAAAGACCACGTCGACCTCGCCCAGGTGGGCTTGGCCCTGCTCGTGGCTGAAGCAGATCAGATCCGCCGCGGGCTCAGCTACGGCCAGCCGATCGCCCAGACGCTTGCCGGCCCACTTGTCGCTGGTCACCAGCTCCATGGAGAAATGCGGATGGCTGGCCAAGATGCGCGCCAGTTCCATCCCCGAATAGCCGGACACGCCGACGACGCCGGCCCGCTTGGGAGAAAGATCAACGGGGGTACTGCTCATGGGTGCACCTAATCATACTCGACTCATTCGGATCAACCGGTGTGTCCAAAACCACCGCCGCCGCGCTGGGTGCTCGATAGCTCCGCCACTTCCTCGACGGCCACCTGAAGGACCGGCGCGATCACCATCTGGGCCACGCGATCGCCAGGCTGAACCACCACCGGCTGCCGGGACAAGTTGACCAGCAAAACCACGACCTCGCCGCGGTAGTCGCTGTCGATGGTTCCTGGCGCGTTCACCACGGTCAACCCGGCTTTCCAAGCCAGCCCCGAGCGCGGGCGCACCTGCGCCTCATAACCCAGCGGTAGTTCCATGGCCCATCCGGTGGGGATGCCCACGCGCTCGCCCGGCGGCACGGTCACCGGCTCGTCGGCCGCGGACGCCAGGTCCATGCCGGCCGAACCTGGCGTCATGTAGTGCGGAAGCACGGCGGTCGGCCGCAGGCGACAAAAATGGACCGGAATTGGCGAGACAGCGGAATGGGGAGAAGTCACGGCGAGGCGATTGTACTTCACCCAAGAGCCCGCGCCAGGCGACACGAATGGCGGTGTCATCAAGCGGCTCCGAACTTCCCGTCAAGCTGTGGCTCCGAGCATTGCCCCCACCGCGGTGGCGTGATTTTCGATTTTCTGTAAGGTGGAGGGGCCTCGCGCTACCAACCGTCATTGGCTTCTTTCATGCGTAAACCGCCGCCATCCACTTCACCGCCAGGGGAGTGCTTGGAATTGAGCGGCCTCAACTCGGCAGATTCTTTGGCCGAGATCTACGATCGCTATGCCCCGCAGGTCGAACGCTGGGCCCGCCGGCTGGCCGGTCCGCGCTTCGATGCCGAGGATCTCTTGCATGATGTCTTTCTGGTCGTGCTGCGCCGGCACCAGGAATTCCGCAACGAGGCCCGCATCACGACCTGGCTATTCCGCATCACGGCCCAGGTCGTGCGCTGGCGACGCCGCAACGACGTTGTCCGCCGCTGGCTGTGGGGCCTGCACGGGCAGGCGCTGGCGGAATCCAGGTCGGCCGGTCCCACGCCAGTCGAAGAAATTGAACGACGCGAGGAAAGTCTGCGCCTGTACGCCGCCATGGATCGCCTGCCGGAAAAGTACCGAACGGTTTTGGTCCTGTCCGCACTCGAAGAATCCACCGGCGAAGATATCGCCGCGTTGCTTGGCATCGAACCCAACACCGTGTGGGTACGCCTGCACCGCGCGCGCACCAAGCTGGCCGATCTGCTCAGCAAAGAGGAAGAGCCATGAGCGAAACCAAACCCACGCCCGAAGTCGAGCGGCGTGATCGAGGGCTGGCCCTGGCCGATGCCTTGCTGGAAAGCAACCGGCGATTCCAGCCCTTGCCTGCCGCGGCCCACGAGCGCGTGAAACGCCGCTTGCGCACGCGCCTCTACAGCCCTGCGTTCCGACGAGCGCGCTGGCTGCGTCCAGCGGTGGTTGCCGGCTCGCTGCTGCTTTGGGGAACCGCTTTTGGCATTGCCATCGATCGCTTCGTGATCGAACACCACGCTTCGCCAGATCGACAGACGCAGCCAGCGCCGACATCCGAGAAGCCTCGCGCCCATCGACCAAAGACCAGGCCGGAGAAGCCGGTTTCCGTCGAGGTTGAGCAGCCTTCTGCCTCGCCTGTCCCGCAAGAGATCGCTGCCCCGACTGTTGAACCGACCGCGCCCGCCAAAATCGCTGCCGCGTTGCCGTTGCCGGCGGCCCCGGTGCGGCCACGTACATCACACGGCTCTGTCGTGCGCCCTGCCCCAACGCGCGTTGCCCTCGCGATTCCGTCTGCGATCGCCTTTCCCGCGGACAAGCCCCACCGCGAGGATCTGTATCCGACCGGACCGACGCCGCCAGCCTTGCCGGCGCTCGAACCAGAAGCTCCTGCCCAAGCGGCCTCGGCCACGACCACGGCACCCGCGCTGCCTCGCCCGTCAGAGAAGACCGTTGCACCCGCGGAAGGTACGAGCGAAGAGCGGCTGCTGGCCACCGCCGTGCGTGCGCTGCGCGCGAAGCGAGATCCTGCTTCTGCCTTGGCTGCGCTCGACGCCTATCAAGCCCGCTATCCGCAGGGCCGAATGTCTGTCGAGGCGAGCGTGCTCCGCGTGGATGCGCTCACTGCACTTCATCGACAGCCGGAGGCTTTGCGTTCTCTCGATGAGTTCGATCTGGGCCGCGTGCCAGGCGGCCTTGAGCGCCGCTTGCAGCGGGCCGAATTGCGCGCGGCCAGCGGGCGCTTTCGCGAAGCCATCGCTGATTTCGATGGCGTGCTCGCGCAGACTCGCGGCGCGGACGCCATCGAGCGCGCGCTGGCAGGCCGAGCCAGGTGCCGCCAACGACTGGGCGACGTTGCAGCGGCGCGCGCGGACGCGCTCGAGTATCTGCAGCGCTTCCCTTCAGGACCGTTCGCCCCACAGGCGCGGGATGTTGCAAAGGTAGGCCCGTAGAGACGGCCGGCCCGGATGACTCCTGCCTCGATCGTCGCTCTGTTGCTTGCGTTGCAGCCCCACGTGGCCTCTGACAGCAATTGCCCGTCGGCCAGTGCCGTCGAGGAGAACTTGTCGATGCTGTTGCCCGCCGAGGCGGTCCGACCCGGAACAGTGGCAGTGATATCGCGCGCCGATGGGCTGGCCATCCACCTGCAGCCCGAAGGTACCGAGCAGAGCGAAGAGCGTTCGATCGCGGTTGGCAGCGGCTGCGAGGAGCGCGCCAGGGCTGCGGCCGTGGCCATCGCGACCTGGTGGCCAACCCAACCGGCCGCCAAGGACATCAAGCCAGCGCCCGTGGCAGTCACGCTTGCGACGCCGGCTCCGCGGACAAGGACGCATGTCGTGACCGTGGCCGCGGGTGGCTTTGCGTCGCTGATCGCCGGCAGTGCAGCCCCAGGGGTGCACACGGAAGTGGCGTGGGCGCCTTGGGCCAGCGCCCTGGCATTTCGTCTGGATTTGGCAGGCACCGGTGCCCACAGCGCCAGCCTGGGTCCGGGCCAGGTGCAATTCCGCCGCCTAGCCAGCGAAATTGGCGCGGCTTGGTCGCGCGGTCCCTTGCGACTCGACGGGGCGGCGGTCGTCAGCCTGGTTTTCGTCGAGGGACAGGGCTACGCCCCCAACCAGCAATCGAGTGGGACATCCTTCGGCCTCAGCGCCGGAGCCCGCCTGAGCTGGAAGGTCGGGCGCTGGGCGCCTTGGCTGGAAATGCGCGGTGTCGCATGGCCGCAATCGCAGCGGATCTTTGTCACTGACTCGGCTACCGAAACACGCAGCCAGCACAGCCTTCCGCACGTCGAGCTGCAATTGGGGGCCGGAATTTCGGTTTCGCTACTTTGATCGCTTTGATTGGTAAGGTCGCGCGCGGCCGCGCTACTGGAGGAGCATGACAACCAAGAACTTGTTTCGTGCGATGGCGACGGTCCTGCTCTTCACAGCAGCCTGCAAGGGCGACTTCGCTGCCGGAGTTACCAACACAGGTGGCACAGGTGGATCCCCGCCACAGGCGGGCGCCGTGCAAGACGGTGGCAATTTGATCGCACGTCCCCAGGACAGCGGAAACCCGAACGCACCAGAGTCCCGACCTTCGACCGCCACTGGCTCCGTTCCCTGCGACCCGTTTCAACCGCCGACCAAGCCCATTACGCTCACCAATGTGCTGGGCGCGGGCCAGGACACGGATGGCACCTTGTACGTCGTCGATCAACCGCAGCCTGGCAGCGAGCGCGTATTCGTCTCGTCGGGCGCCACGCTGCAACGCCAGCGCATTGCCGGATCGGGGATCGAGGGCAATGCGAGTGGAGGCTCCAGCTACACCTTCTCCATCAGTGATCACGTTCCGCCATTCACCCTCAGACTCAATATGAATACCGCGGGTCCCACAGCCATGGGCGTGCTGCTGGGAACGACAGACGGCAAGACCTTCACCATCGGCCAGCAGGGCGACGTCCTCACTCTCGTTCCGGCCTCGCAGGTCGTCGCCATGCCGGTCGCCAACATTCCCGCAGCAACCTACATCGAGTGCAACGCAACCATTCCCGACGGGCGAGGCCTGTTGGTGGTTCGCCCACTCGATGACTGGACTCTGACGGATTTTCGCGTCTTCTTTGGCACGGCGGATCGTATGCTCGATCGCCATGTGGATCAGGTCGAAATCTTTATGGGAGGCGATTCCGGAACCATTGTTAACTTCGCGATTGACGGTGTGGCGGCGGTCACGAATTGCACGGCCACGCTGACCATTGGCGCCACTTCGTTCCCGTTGACCTTGAGGCCCACGGATTCCCCGCCCGCCAGCGAAACCTATTTCTGCCTCGGGAATCCGTCAGTTGATGGTGGCGTTGATGCTTGGGGGTCGCCCACAGACGGGCCGTCGTGCCGCGTGCCTTCGCCTGACTATGGGCCGACGTCGGTTTTCCCGTTCCTCCCCAGTGGTTCCCCGGCGGCAACCACCACCTGCCCTGCGGCTTGCGGAGACTCGGCGTCGCCGGCGCTCGACTATCCCAATATTGACACGGCCCTGCCGTACGGATCCTGCGAGGCTGGCACGCCCACATGCGAAGTAATGGCCCGTGTTCCTTGTGCCTGCGACCTATCTTCGGGACCCCTTCACGTCTTCAACTGTAGCTGCGAGAGTGGCGCCTGGACTTGCGGCATTCGCGTGGCGGGAATGGCGATGTGCATGCCGTGTCCGGACGCTGGCGTGGGCGATGGCGGCAACGACGCGGGACCGGCGCCGCAAGGAATCTTCACCCCGACGGGCAACATGACCGTGCCGAGATTCCAACACACCGCAACGCTGTTGCCCAGCGGCAAGGTGCTCATTGCCGGCGGACAGTTCACTGACCCCATGGGCGAAATGGGGCTTGTCTACGATACTTCGGGCGGCCGAGCTATACGATCTAGCGGCCGGGAGTTTCACCGCCACTGGCGGCATGAGTGCAGCTCGGTTTGGTCACAGCGCGACCTTGTTGCCGAGCGGAAAGGTGCTCATCGCTGGCGGAGCGGACAGAAGAGATGGCCTCTCAATGCAAGGTCTCGCGAGTGCCGAGCTATACGACCCAGCGGCCGGCACTTTTACTGCCACCGGCGGCATGAATACAGTCAGGTATGGTCACACAGCGACCTTGTTGCCGAGCGGAAAGGTGCTCATCGCTGGCGGAGACGCTACCGGCACGAGCGCCGAGCTATACGACCCAGCGGCCGGCACTTTCACCGCCACCGGTACCGTAACCACCGGAGCGCAAACCGCGACCCTACTACTCAGCGGCAAGGTGCTCGTCACCGGAGTTGACGCGGGCGCGGAGCTATACGACCCAGCAGCTGGCACTTTCACCGCCACCGGCAGCATGGCCGTGGCCAGGTCGGCTCACACAGCGACGTTGTTGCCAAGTGGGAAGGTGCTCGTCGCTGGCGGATCCGACGGACGCAATCTCCTCGCGGGCGCGGAACTGTACGACCCGGCAGCCGGTCTGTTCACGTCCACCGGCAGCTTGACCACGGCCAGGGAGTTGCACACGGCGACCTTGTTGCCGAGCGGAAAGGTGCTCGTCGTTGGCGGATCCGAAAGCTTGGGTACCCCAGCTTCCGCGAATGCGGAGCTATACGACCCAGCGCCAGAAACCTTCACCGCCACCGGCAACATGAGCGTGGCAAGGTATGTACACACGGCCACCCTGTTGCCGAGTGGCGCAGTGCTAGTCGTCGGCGGAGAAGATAGCGGCGACGATGTCCTCGCAAGCGCCGAACTCTACCAATAGCCCTTGCCACGGGTGCTGCTACACTTCCGTTTCGCTGGGCCTGGTGGCCCGGGAAATTTGGAAAGGGAGGGCACCCATGGCTGAGAACAGACGCATTCGCAAGGTTGTCAGGAGTCGCGCGACCATCGAAGGAGCGGGCGTTCATCTGCATCGGGCTATCGGCTTCGGCGATCCGACGCTGTGCGATCCGTTTCTTCTCTTCGACGACTTTCGCTCGGACCGGCCCGAGCACTATCTCAAGGGATTTCCCTGGCATCCTCACCGCGGCATCGAAACCATCACCTACGTCCTGCGCGGCGATGTCGAACACGGCGATAGCCTGGGCAACAGCGGGGTCATTTCGTCGGGCGACGTGCAGTGGATGACCGCCGGCAGCGGCATCGTTCACCAGGAAATGCCCAAGGGCGATCCCCAGGGCGCAATGTACGGATTCCAGTTGTGGGCCAATCTGCCGGCCGCTCAAAAGATGATGGACCCGCGCTACCGGGGCTTTGTCAGCGCGCAGATTCCCGAGGCCGCGCTAGCGAACGGCGTTCGCATCAAGGTCATCGCCGGCGCCGCCGATGGCGTGACCGGCCCGGTGCGCGACGTGGTCACCGCGCCTGAATATCTCGACGTCACTGTGCCCGCGGGCGTGACTTTCACCCGGGCCACGCCGCGCGGCCACACGGTGCTGGCCTACGTGATCGGCGGCAAGGCCGTGTTCTGTCAACAAAGCGATCCCTACAGCTACGAGGCCGAGGGCGGCAACTACTTCGACATGGAACGAAGCGGGCAGCTGGGCGACGGCCACATGGTGATCTTCGCCGACGGCGACAGCGTGACCATCAAGGCCGGCGACGAGCCGGCGCGTTTTCTGCTGATCTCAGGCAAGCCCATCAAGGAGCCCGTCGCTTGGTACGGGCCCATCGTGATGAACACGCAAGAAGAACTGCGAATTGCCTACGAAGAACTGCGCAACGGCACCTTCGTGAAGGTGCGCGGCAGCGACAAGTAGATATCGATCGCGGCAAGCGCGGCGAGGCCTTTCGGAATGTGCGAGGGCTCGCCGGCCCTGATGGACCTTGGGGCGACTTGCCGGCTGCGACTGACTATGGTAGCTACTGGTAGCATCCATGGCAAGACAGGCCCTCAATACCTACCTAGAACCGCAGCAAAAGGTAAGTCTCGAGCGAATTGCCCGGCGACGGCGGGTTTCGCAAGCCACCGTTGTGCGCGAGGCCATCGCCGAATATGTGGTTCGCCACGAAGGTGAATCTGCCGGCCGGCCCGCGGCCGAGGCCTGGGCCGCGCTGCTCGCGGGTAGTTACAGCGGCGACGGCAAACGCAACGACCCCGACGACATCTATCGATGACTGGACGTCTCTTCTTCGTCGATACCTGGGCTTTTCGGGCCATGGCCGACCGGCATGACCCTGCCCACAACGCGTTGGTCGCCAAGTGGGAACGCCTCATGGCAGATCGCCGCGAGCCCGTCACGACCAACTACGTCTTCGACGAAACACTCACTGGAATCCGCATGCGTGCTGGCGCCCACCCCGCCATCAGCTTCGGGGAAAATCTTCGTGCCCTGACCAACCAGGGCGCCCTGCGCTTGGAATGGATTACCGAAATGCGTGAACTGACCGCGTGGAAGATGTTCGTCCGCTACCACCAGCTTCGCGGTCTTTCGTTCACGGACTGCACCTCGTTCGCAGTGATGCACGAACTAGGGATCGACGCCGTGCTCACCGAGGACGCCCACTTCGAGAAGGTCAACCTCGGCTTCGCGCGAATCTAGGATTTCCGGCGTGCCCCCGGCGCCTCCGGCGCGCAGGTCGCGCGTCCGGCGTCTTGCGAGCGTGATTGATCCGACCGCGCATCCAGCGGATGATAGTCTTGCGCGCTCCGAGCTTCGCCCATGCCCGAACACGATCCGCTCAATATCTCTGGACAGCTCGTCGCCGAGAAATATCGGATTGAACATCTAGTTGGCGAGGGTGGCTTCGCCCTGGTGTACCTGGCCGAGCACACCATCTGGAAACAGCCGGTGGCGGTGAAGTTCTTCAGCGGGCTGTCGCAAGCCCCGGCTGAACACAGGGAAGAGCTGCTGCATCAGTTCATACAGGAGGGCGCTCTGCTGACCGAGCTGTCGAGCCAAACCGCGGGCATCGTGCAAGCCCGAGACGTGGGAGCCTGCACAACGCCTGCCGGGCAGTGGGTCCCCTACATGGTTCTCGAGTGGCTCGACGGCACGTCGCTTGAAGCCATTCTTCAGCAGGACCAGCGCCAGGGGCTGGCTTGGACCGAGGAGGAAGTGGTCGGGTTCTTGAAGAGGATCCTGCCCATCCTCGATGTGGCGCACCGGCGGGGCATCGCCCACCGGGACATCAAGCCGGCCAACATCTTCGTCATGGGTGGCGCGGCTCGCGCGCCTGATACGCCGTGCAAGCTGCTGGATTTCGGCGTGGCCAAGATGGTTTCCGAGCAGGCCAAGCTCAACGCCGCGCTTGCGAAGACCGGCGTGGCCATCACTTCCTTCACGCCTCGCTACGGAGCGCCCGAGCAATTCGCGCGCAGCTTTGGCGCCACAGGACCGTGGACGGACGTGTACTCGATTGCCCTGGTGGCGAGCGAAATGCTGGCCGGCAAGACCGCACTGCAGGGAGAGGATCTCGTCCAGTTTGGATTCTCCTCGGCCAATCCCGCGCAGCGGCCCACCCCCCGGTCTCTGGGGACGCAGGTCTCCGATCATCTGGAAGCAACGTTCGAGAAGGCGCTGGCGGTAAGCCCTACCGACCGCTTTGCCAATGCGGGAGAGTTTCTCGAGAATATTCTCGCAGCCGCGGGACCGCGCACGCCCACGGTTCCCAACCCAGCCGCACTGGCCCCTCAGCTTTCGCCTCCGTCTCCGAGCGTCCAACTCGCACCCACGCTCCTCGTCTCGCCCGAAATCCAGACCGCTTCTCCTGCGAGTTCTCCTGCGACGACGAAGCCAGAGCCTGCGCCTCCGAAGCAAAGCAAACTCGGGCTGGCGCTGATCATGCTTGTCCTGCTGGTTGGCGGCGCGGCTGCCTTTAGTGCCACCGAATTCAAGGGGGCGAGAGAAACCCGTCTGTTCATCTCCTCAGCGGTTGATGTCGTCAGGGAAAAGGCGGCACAGTGGCTCCCCGGCCTGCGCAAGAGTGCGCAACAGGCCATCGATCGCGCGGTGGCCAGCTTGCCCAGCGTGGGCGCCCAAACGGGAACCTCACCCGAGTGTCCGCCCGGCACGCGAGGCGTGGTCTCTCTTCCAGCAAATGGCCCGAACGCGCCGATCGGCCAAGCTGAGCCCGCCCCAGACGGCCTGGCCCAAACCGTCTGTGTCGACGAGCGCCCGGTCAGCGAAATCGAATATGCCACATGCGCCGCGTGTGAACAGCCGAGACTGGGCCGTGCCAAGGTAAAGCGGAGGACCACGTCGCACTCCGAATTCTGCCTGGCCGGGAACAACGCGACAGCCGCTCCGATTCTGTGCACGACCTGGAAGCAAGCAGACGTCTACTGCCAGAGCCGCGCAGGCAGGCTGCCCACCGACATGGAGATCCGTGCCGCCACCGATCCGACGGCGGCTCAGGCACCCATGGAGTGGACCCAGTCGGCGCCCAAGACGGGCCGCGAGAAGCTGGGCCCATTCCGTTGTGTGAGCAGCAGATAGGACGAGGCGCGGAGCGATCGCGTGCCCGCAACGCAGCCCGGGCGCAACGTTGACAACGCTTTCTTCAAACACTACGGTAGCGCGGTTCATCGGCCCGGATCGGATCGCATGCCCAAGAAACCCAAGCCGCGCGTCCAAGTCGCCAACGACCCGATTTCGCCGATGTCAGCCCGAGACAACGGCTTGGGGCGATGGCAACGAGGCTACGTCGCTCTCGCTGCCTTTCTCTCGGGCGCCTCGATGATGGTGCTCGAGTTGGTTGCCAGTCGAGTCTTGGCGCCGGTTTTTGGCAACACGGTATTCCTGTGGACCTGCGTGATCGGAATAATCCTCGCCGCGCTGAGCGTGGGCTATTGGCTGGGTGGCGAATTGGCGGACCGGCGGCCCGGCCTGTCCGCGCTGAGCGCAGCGTTCACTGCAGCCGGTCTGGCCGTGTCACTTGTCCCGATGTTGTCGCGAGCAGTTCTCGCCTGGTCGGGCAAGGACTCCGGGCCGGTAGGCGGACCCCTGATAGCTGCGCTACTGCTGTTTTTCGCCCCGTCCCTGCTCTTCGGAGTGATCTCGCCAATAGCGGTGAAGCTCGCGGCCAACGCCGGATCAAAGGTTGGGCGGGCAGCAGGTGCAGTGTCGGCGCTCTCTGCCCTGGGAAGCATTCTGGGCACGTTCGCGGCCGGGTTCATCCTCATCCCCATGGCGGGAAGCCGCAGCATCCTCTGGGGTGTTGCCGCGACTTCAATCGTCCTCGCGGCACTCGGGTTCCTCTTGCAGAAGCGACGCCCAGCCAAATCGGCCGTAGCCGCCGTTGTCGTCATCGTCGCCCTCTCCGCCGGCGAACCGGCCGTGGATGCGAACGATCACAGCGTGGTCTTCGACAAGCAGACCTTCTACCATCGCATTCGGGTCAAGGACCAAACCTTCGGCAACCGCACGCTGCGCCTGCTGATGCTCGATACCACCGACGAAGGGGCTATGTTCCTGAATGATCCGGAGATGCCCTTCGTCTACACGCGATACATCGATGTCGCCGATCTTGTTCGTGAAAGATCCACTCAGCGCGCTCTTCATCGGCGGCGGGGCCTATTCGATGCCCAAGCACTTCGTCGACAAACACGGAAAGGGTTTCGCGCATGTCTTTGAACTGGATCCCGAAGTCGCGGCGGTGGGACGTCGTTTCTTCGATGTGGAACGATTCGACCGCATAACCAACCGAACCGGCGATGCGCGGCGCTTGCTTCGGCAAACGTCCGACCGGTATGACGTGATTTTCGGAGACGCCTACAACGGCATTCGCTGGATCCCGTTTCACTTGGCCACGCGCGAGTACTTCGATCTCGTGCGCGCCCACCTGACCGACCAGGGCGTCTACATGACGAACATCATCTCGTCCGTCGACGGAGCGGGCTCGTCCTTCTTTCGCGCGACCGCAAGCACGCTGCGCACCATCTTTCCCGAAATCTACGTCTTCGCGACCGGCTCCGACCCGCGTCACGCCCAGAACCTGATCCTGGTTTGCCCGGCCCGCGCGAGGCGGCTGTCTCCCGACGATGTCGAGCGGACCGGCAATGAACTGGGCATGTCTTCCCTCACGCAGTCGATCGTCGCGCCTGCTGTCTACCAGTCAGCCCTGTCCGACTCGCGCGTGATCACCGATGACTACGCGCCCGTCGAGATGCTGGTCAGGGCAGGCCGCTAGCGGCGCTGCCGACCATCCGGTCCGACAGCGAGCTGCGCCAGTTGTGCGAACGAGAAGTCGGCGCGCAAGCGCTTGTCAATCGCCGCACCGATGGATTCCATGGTGGCACGGGAGACGCGCTTGCTGGACGTCGAACCGACGACCACGTGGTTGTCCTCTCCTGGCACTCTGAAGTAGTAGGCTTGCGGAAACGTCTTCTGGATCGCGCGCACGTCCTCGCCAATGGCTTCGTGGCCATTGAGGTTCCAAACCACCACGCCTTCCGGGTTGAGCCGCTGCTGCACGGTCCGCAGAAACGCCTCGGTCTTGAGCCGCATCGGCACGCCTGTCGCGTCCGTGTCGCCTGAAGGCTTGAGAAAGGCGTCCATGTAGATGACGTCATAGCGATTGCTCCCACGGCCGAAGAACTTGAATGCGTCCTCAGTGACAATTCGCGTGTTCCCGCCCTCTTTCACGCCAAAAAGGTCCTTGGCGGCCTTCACAATGGCTGGATCGATCTCGACAACGTCAACGCGTGTTTCCGGCGTGTAGTGCGCCATGAAGTGCACCATGGCGCCGCCGCCAAGACCGACCAGCAGACGCTCTTGGGCTTGGGGACGAAGAAATGGCTGGCAAACATCACCCGCGTGTAGCCAATCAAGAGGTGGTAGGGTGCCGCACAGTCGACGGACGTTTCCAGGACGATCTCGCCCGAATCGCGACGAAAGAGAAGACTGCGCCGCGCGCCCTCATCCCTCACATAGAAATGAGAGAACGCGCTGGTGGTTTCGAAAACCAGGCCGCCTCGGCTCGAACGCTCCGCACCGCAAAGAGGAATGCCGCCACTGGCAGGTCCATCGGGCTTCGCTGCCCCCGGTGCAGCACTCCTGCCCAAGATAAGGGCCATCGCCGCAGCCACACGCAGCACTGTCAGACGACCTCGACCTCGCAGCGCACTCATCGGCCCGCCCCCCGTGCATCGCGATCCCGCGCCACCTTGAGAAGAACGGTGCCCACTCCGCCCAGGCTTGTTGGCGACACCTTGTCGATTGTGTCGCTCTGGGTATGCCAGGGCGGGTAGTCATAGTCGATGACCAGCACGGCTGGAATGCCCAGCTCCTGAAAGGGGGTCTGATCGTCGATGATATGGTGGCGCGTCTGCGGATACCACCCGCGCACCCCCAGCGCGCTGGCGGCGGTCCATATCTCGCGCGTGAGTTCGGGAGCGCGGCGCAACGAGGATATCTCCCAGTAGAGGTTTTGGTCTCGATCGCCCACCATGTCGAGTATCACCACAGCCTCCGGTCGGACCACAGGGTAGAAAGCCTCGATGCTGCGCACGAAGTAGCTGGATCCTTGGCAGTACGGCGCCCCGCCCTGCGGGCGCCCGAACTCCTCGCCGTCGAAGAGAACGTAGTCAATCCCAATCGATGCTAGTCCCCGCGTGTGCTTCGCCAACGCGAGCAGAACCGCCACGCCCGAACCGCTGTCGTTCGCGCCGGTAATGGGACGATTGCGCTGGGCCGGATCCGGATCCTCCTCGGCCCACAGGCGGCTGTCCCAGTGGGATCCGAAGAGCAGCCTGCGTTTGGCGCGCGGATTCTGCCGCCCCACCAGGTTGGTCAGGGCGAAAGTCTCTCCCGACATTGGCTCAAGCCGCTGGAAACTCTGACGCTCGACTGTGTCGACGTTGGCCCTGAGCCGCTCCTCGAGGACATCGAGTGCATGGCCGCGGCCGCTGGCACCATACCAACGTTGAAGCTGCACAATGTCCCGCAGCTGCGAGAAAGCGTCTTCGCCCGAAAATGATGAGGGCGCTGCTGCTCGCGATGCCGAACCACGCTTGAGCACCGCACAGGTTGCGATGGCGCCGACGGTCAGAACGACCAGCAGAGCGCAGCTCGCGACCAGTATGCGTAATCTGCCGCGCCCTGCGGGCTTCGACTGGGTTTCCTCGCCGAGGGTTCTATGTCTTCTCTGTCTTCGCATCCCGGAGCCGCACACGCCTACTGCTGTTGCCAGATGATCTTCTTGCACGACGAAGAGCAAATGCCGTCGACACCATTCTGGGCGCCGTCGTCGCATTCCTCGGGACCGTTGACGAAACCATCGCCGCAGTGAGGCCCTAGCTTGCATTGCGGGGTGCAGCCGCCGTACGAACCGTCGTTCTTGCCGTCGTCGCACTCTTCAGGGCCGTTCTTAATGCCATCACCGCAATGGGGCGCGAAGATGCAGCTGGGAGCGCAGCCGCCGTAGTCGCCATTGTTGGCCAGGGCTCCGTCGTCACACTGCTCGGGCGGTTCGATCTGGCCATCGCCACATCCGCCCGGTTTGCGACAAGCATCGGTGCAATTGGGATCGTTCGCCATGGTGGGCTCGCACTGCTCGCCGTAAGCGTCCTGAACCACACCATCGCCACACCTCGGCGCCAGGGTGCAGTCAGGATTGCAGGTCCCGTAGGTCCCGTCGTTGACGCCGTCGTCGCATTGTTCGCTGCCATTCACCGCGCCGTCGCCGCAAAAACCGCCGCGCTGGCAGTTCGCCATGCAACCCCCGTAGGCCACACTCGGATCGGTGCTGGCCACGTTGTTGATCCCATCGTCGCATACCTCGGCGTAGGCCGTCTGCACGACGCCGTCCCCGCAGCGCGCCGGCAACTTGCAACCAGGATCACAACCCGAGGTGGAACCGTAATCGCTGTTGTTGGTCCCGTTGTCGCATTGCTCGCCGTCGCTGACCACGCCGTCGCCACAGTAACCGCCCCACTTGCACTGCGAGGTACAGCCGCCATATGAGGGGTTGTCGTTTGAACCAGGGCAGCTCGCCGGAACTGGAACTGTTCCGTCGCCACAGTCGCATTCCTCGGCCCCTGACACGATTCCGTCACCGCATCGAGGCTGGCAGTCTGACGTGGTGGTGGAGAACCCGCTGAGCGTGAGCTGAAAGTTCGACTCCGTGGGGTGTCCGTCGCGCTGGAACACGCCGATCTCGTAGGTACTTCCCGTCTTCAGACCGAGCGCCACCGTGCGCTGGCGGCAGTCGCAGCTGCCGCCCGGGCAGGTGGCGTTGAACGCTTTCTTCGTCACTGGATCGACTGCGTTCGCACTTCCGTCGCACGGCACCAAGTCCCCAACGGCGAAGCCCGCAGGAATCACCGGACAGTTGGCTCCAGTGCACGGCATGTAGACGTTCCCGCCCTCCTGGATGTTCGCAACCCCATCAATGCCGACTTTCACGCTGGCCGGAAGCCGCTGATGGACGCCGCCAAGGTCGATCACCAGCACGCCGTTGATGAACACGAAGGTGTCGTCGTCCCCGAAGAATTGCAGTTGGAAGGCGCCGTTGAATGCGAACAGGTAACGCGCTTCCACGGAGAACCAGGAGTCGTGGAACCAGCCCTGAGCCTGCGGGATCCAGTCGCCGCCCGGGTGCAAGCCGAACCAGGTAGCCGGATCGACACCAGGGGCGAAGCTGGGCGGGAACACAAACTGATCGCCCTTGCAGCCTGCCCCCGCCCCGAATGTGGTGGAGCTATACCAGTAGGGCCATAGGTTGCAGAGCAGGGGCTCACTGTTGCCGGTGGTCGAGGTCATGACCGTCCCTGGCCCAGTTGTGCTCCCGGTCAGCGAATAGATGGGGAAATTGTTGGCTGGTGGATCGAGGGGAAAAAAGCTGCCGTACACGCTGTGGGGAGGGCTGGAGAAGCGGTAAAGGTTGGTCGCCCCTGCCACCGGCCCCAGTTCCAGCGTCGATACAATGTGCGTGTTGTTGGTGTACTTGCTGTCTACCCACCATTGGCCGAACGTGGTCGCGCTGGTCGCGATGGGCGCAAGACCCTTGTACATCGGATGCCCGCTTGCTCCCGCATTGTATGTGAGGCCATTGAGCGGGCTATTGGCCATTGTGTAGCCGGGCACGTGCCCGCCGTTGGTATCGTGGCTCCAGTCCGTGAACTGGCAATCACACAAAGTCGCGTTTGCGCCCCCGCCGTTACGGGTCGTATCGAATGCCGGGCGGCCGTTCGCGTCCAGATTCGCCTGGGCCATGCCCCAGCAACGCTGGGTCGCATCGTTGAGCCGCGCCGGACCGGCCGAGTTGGGCACGCAGTAGCGCTTGTTGTAGTTCACAGCGCCGGGCTGGCCTGCCACGCCGGTGATGCTGACGACACTGGCTGATTGCAAAGGCACGCCGTAGTAGAAGAAGTCCGGGTGACCACTGGGTTCCTTCTCGCTTTGGAAATCACGGTATTTGACCGGCAACTCCAGGCATTGGCCGCTGTAGATGGTTTGCGTGCAAGGCTGGGTGTCGGGGTTGGTCTTTGGCGTGCAGGTAAATCCCGCTTCGAGCTTGCATGACGACGAGCAGCCATCACCGTCCACAAGGTTGCCATCGTCGCAATCCTCGCCCGCTTCGAGGTTGCCGTTTCCGCAGGTCGTCGCGCAGGCGTGGGTCGTCCCAGTCCCGCTGGTTCCTCGGCAGATCGGCTCCGTGGTGCAGGTCTTTGAACAGCCGCTGCCGTCGCCGTTGAACAGGCCGTTCGGGCCCGTGCAACCGGTTGGAAGCTTTGTCGGGTCGGTACCGCAGTCGCAGGATTCGCCCGTCTCCTTGATTCCGTTCCCGCACTTGGCTGTGGTGCAGAGCTGGCCAGGCGTGGGGCAGTTGGCGCCAGGCTCTCTTTGACAGGTGCTGGAGCAGCCATCGCCGCTTACCGTATTGCCGTCATCACACTGCTCGCCTTTGAGAATCTTGCCGTCGCCACACTTAGCCGTGCAGGGCTTGCCCACCACCCGACACTGGAACCCTGTCTCGACCGTCTTGCAATCGCTCGAGCAACCGTCGCCGCTGACGGTATTGCCGTCGTCACACTCTTCGCTGCCCTCGAGCACGCCATCCCCGCACTTGACCACAGGACATACACACAATTGGCCCGGCGTACAAACGCAACCCGGGTCTTTGGTCTTGCAGTCGGCCGAGCACCCGTCGCCGCTGACGGTGTTGCCGTCGTCGCAAGCTTCGCCCAGCGAGGGCTGGACGATGCCGTCACCGCAACGCGGGGCCGGCTTGCAAGGCGAACCGGGTATCGGACACACGAAGCCGCTCTCCAGCTGGCAACTGCTGCTGCAGCCATCGCCGCTCAGGGTATTTCCGTCGTCGCATTTCTCGCCCGCCTCGATGCGCTTGTTTCCACATTGCGAAGTCCGGACGCAGGGCTGTCCGGCCACGCAGGTGTAGGCGGGGTCCTGCACCGTGCAGGTGGAATTGCAACCATCGCCGTCCAAGGTGTTTCCGTCGTCGCACACCTCGCCCGCGCCGATTGTGCCGTCGCCGCAAACGATCATGCGGGTGCAAGCTCCCGCTGGGGGACATTTCCAGTTGGGTTCGACCTGGCAATTGCCGTTGCAGCCGTCGCCGGGCAGGACGTTGCCATCGTCGCACTGCTCGATTCCATTCTGATTGTTGATCCCGTCACCGCAGGCCTCGGGATATTCAGCCTTGCAGCCCACGGTGCTGGTGGCGTTGCAAACCACTCCGCTGCTACTGCTCGCAGTCGAGCCGCCCGACGACGGCGGGGTGATGGTGGAGATGATGTTCCCGCCTGCCGCTCCGCCGGCGCCCGAATTCGAACCACCCACGCCTGCCACGCTAACTCCTGCGTCCAGGCCGTTTTGCACCTCGTCGTTGGAGCAAGCCGCCGCGGTCAGGGCAACGACCACGACGAGACCGGTCCCCGTCAGATTGGTTGCACGTCGACCAAGAAACAACGAATGGCCGGTGTGGGCTGTCTTCATCGGAGAACACCTCGAAGGGAGAGACTCTGGCAATGCCCTGAAAGAACCTTGAACGACTATACACCGGGGGCTTCATCAGCGGTGAGAGGAACAATCTCGATTTCGTTCCTGTCGTACTGCGCCCGGATTGCCCGACATCTGAATGTTGCGCAGAACAGCCACCCTTGTCCGCGCAGATACAAGCATGATTCTGAGGGGTTGCGGGATCTGGGCGTCTACGGTAGACGTCGGCGCCAGGCGAGCGCGAGGATCGAAAACACCATCAGGTCTGCAACGGATGGCGTGCCCGCCACACGACAGCCGCATCCGCCGCTGCTGTGGGCGGTCGCCCCGGTTCCCGTGGCGCCGCCAGTTCCAATCGCACCACTGGTTGCCGTGGCGCCGCCGGTTTCGCTGAACCCTCCGATGACTGTCACTCCGCCGGTCGCGACGATTCCGCCCGTCGCGAGAACACCACCGCTCCCGGTGACGCCGCCAGTTGCGGTGGCCCCGCCGGTCGCAACAACCCCGCCCGTCGAAGTGACCCCGGCATCCGGCAGTCGCGTGTAGGCGCGGACTTAGTCGATCTGGTACAGGCCAGGAAACGGCGTGGTCGCGTCGGGGGCGCCGGGCCATGTGCCCCCGATAGCCAGGTTGAGAATCACGTACATAGCGACCTGCGGAACGCCGGCGCCGGTGTGCCGCTTGCGCTCGACACCGTCGATGGTCCAGATGATGGAATCGGGATTCCACTCGAGGCCAAAGGTGTGAAAGTCGGCCGAGAAGTCAGGGCCAACCCAGCTACTACCGTCGCTCTGGTGGCCGGCGCCGTAGT
>CAVWUP010000020.1:0-11653 GCA_963758155.1 uncultured delta proteobacterium | reverse complement strand
CACGGAACTGGTGCGTGCGGGCGATGGATTCGTCATGGCCGGGCTCGACGGGAGCACCGTGCGCTGGGGCCAACTCGGCAGCGACGGCCAGATCAGCGGCGAATCGGCCTTCGACCTGCCGGAACAGCCCGCAACAACGGCTGGCGGCCAATCGTTGGGCCCGCTCTTCGCGGTCACCAGCAAGACCGCGCCCGGCGACCAGCTGGTCGTGGTGATGGGCGTGCTCCAGGCCGGCAGCACGGACACCTACGAGATACATGTCGGGGTCCACGATCTGGGATCCGCCGCGCCACCCGTCATGCAGACCCTGGACGTGCAAGCCGCGGCGCCCACTTCCGGTCCCATTCGGCTGGTGGCGGGCAGCTCGCCGGACGGCACGCGGGCCATGGTTCTGTGGGGCGTGGAGGGCCAGCTTGCGCCGATTCGCTACCAGATGCTCGGCGCCGACGCGGCGCTGGTCGGCAACCAGGGGACCATCGACGACGATTCCGACCCGAACAAGATCCCGCAGTGGAGTTGCCTTGCAACCACGCAGAACAATTCGGCGAATCTGGGCGTCACCCTGGTCGAGTCCCCAGGCTCGACACATCCGAACCAGTACGCTTGGCGCCACTTCAAGGTCGACAATGACGGCTCCATCGCCGGGAGTGACGAGATTGATATGGACTCGCTTGTTGTGAGCGATTGTCGCATCGTCTCGACAGCCACGTCCGATGGCTATCTCGTGGCCTGGCAGGACAACACGGCCAGAGGAGGCACTTCCTTCGCGATTCTCAGCGCGCCTCCGCCTGACTCTGGCCCCGACACCCCCAGCAACGTGACCACCGCCGGGGTCATGGCGTCTGCGCTCTATGGTGGGTATGCGAACATGCCCAAGCTGGAATGGATCGCCCCAGCTGGATACGAGTTCACCCTCGGGCTGGCGCGGCCGCAAGGTCCTGAAGTCGTGCGATTCGACGTCTTCGCAGATCCTAGGGGAAGGGCGCTCTACCTGCCCAGCGCGTCCGGAAACACGGGCCCCGTGTCTGCGTGGGTGGGCAGCGACGCGGCCTATGTCACCTATCTGGACATTGCGGGGTCGTCCAGGCAGGCGGACGCAGCGGTTCCAGTGGGAAGCCAGCGCTTTCTGGTGACCGTGATCGGCCCCGCCGACCTACCCTGAGGAAAATGTGCCAGCGCGGTGCTTCACGAGCCGCCTCGTAGGCACGACGAGCAGATCTGCGACTGTCAGGAAATAATTCCATGCCAGGATCTGTTTGGAGATCGTAGACAGACCATGCTGTTTCGCACTGCCCCATCCAAGGCCGATTTTGAACGCGAGGTGATGCCGCATCTTCGCCTTCTTTATGGCGTGGCTTTGCGCATGACCAGGATCGAAAGTGATGCCCAGGACTTGGTACAGGAAACCATGCTCCGGGCCTACCGTTTTTGGGACAGCTTCGAGGCTGGCACCAACTGCAAGGCGTGGCTTTTGCGCATCCTCACCAATGCTTTCCGCAATCGCTACCGGGCGTGGGAGCGCGAACAGGAAATCATGGGCGAGGCGGAATCCTGTGACGCGCACCTCGGTCAGTTTCAGGGTCAGAATCCGCGCGACGCCGAAAGCGCGCTCTTTGGCCGCATGCTCTCGCGCGACGTGGAGCAGGCACTGGCCGACCTGCCGGCCGAGTTCCGTTTGCCGGTCATCCTGGCCGACCTGGAAGACCTGTCATACAAGGAGATCGCCGATGTCATGGAGTGCCCAGCAGGCACGGTCATGAGCCGGCTCTATCGGGGGCGAAAGATGCTGCAGAAACGGCTTCATGATTACGCGGTCGAGTCGGGAATCATCCGCGCCCAGCAAGGTCACAGCGAAACGGATCGCGCAGCCCAGGTCGTCGATCTGGATGGCTTTCGCAAGACCAGGCAGGAGGGCGGGTGATGGGGATGAACTGCTCGGAAGCGGACGCCATCATGTTCGCTTTTGTCGACGGCGAACTGTCTGGGTCTGATCGGACGGCCTACGAGGCCCACCTGGTGAGTTGTGACGCCTGCGCGCACGCGACGCGTTTGCAGTCGCGTTTCAAGGCGGCCCTGCGCGGGCATCTGCCGCGGCCGGAAGTTCCAGAGGGATTGCGCCAGCGCCTTCACGGCGCGCTCGAGGCTGAGCCCACGGTGCGACGTCAGTGGCCCTGGCAGGCCTACCCGCGCGTCTTCACCGTGGCCATCGCGGCGGCCGCAGCGGTCGTGTTGCTGGTGGCGAGCCCACGGCGCAGCCCCTCGTCCCCTGTGCTCGAGCAGGCTCTGTCCACCTTCCACCGCGACGTGCCGCTCGACGTGCTTTCGCAGAGCTGCGCCGCGGTCACCGACTGGTTCCGCGGCAAGCTCGACTTCACCATGCCGGCGCCGGCTGGCGCTGATCGGGCGCGCTGCCAGGGCGGCCGGCTGGTGAATGTGCGCGAGCGCTTTGCAGCCTATGTCGTCTATCAGGCTCCGGCCGGCCACCGCCTGGGTCTGATGGTGTTCCCAGCGGATGATGACCTGGCCTTTGGCCCGCGCCGCCGGACCCTGGGTGGTCGAGAGGTGTACGTGGGCAGCAGTCGCGGCGTCTCGACGGCCGCGTACCATGGACCGGACGGGTTGACCTACGTGTTCACCGCGGATCTCGACGAGGACGCGCTGGCCCATTGGGTTGAGACGGTGTATTTGCAACGGCAATAGCACGCCGCGTCTCAGCGCACGTTCGATTCGGGTCTAGTTTGGTACTGCAGGCCCATCCGTAGTAACGTCAGCTCTAATGGCGACGAGAACGCTTATGTGCGTGGAGCATGACCAGGATGCGCTGCAAGCGCTGACCGCAACCCTGGCGCCCTACGGCTTCGAGATTACGAACATCACCAACGACGACGAGGCGGTGGAATGGGCGCGCCAGCACACTCCTGTGCTCATCATCGTCTCGGTTGAGCCCAAAAAGGTGGGCTATGCCATCTGCAACAAGCTCAAGCGCAGCGCGGACTTGAAGGGCATTCCGCTCATCCTGACCTCGTCAGAAGAAGCGCCAGCCAAGTTCGAGCAGCACAAGACGTTCAAGCTGCGTGCCGACGAGTACATCTTCAAGCCTTTCGACGCCGAGGAGCTTCGCCGCAAGGTGGACCAGCTGGTCGGCTTGGGCGCAGCGGCCGCCAGCCCGGCTGACGAGATATTCCTCAGCTCTGACCTGCTGTCTTCGGAAATTGCCATCGAGGCGGACGACATCGTCGACGAAGCGCAAGTCCCCACGCCGCCGCCGGCCTCGGCCGCCAAGTCCGTGGGCGGAGCCGTTCTCGAGATGGAGGCAGAGGCCAGCGACTCGTCCGCGATTGGACGCAGCCTGGACGCGATCTTCGACAAGGAAACCCAGGCGGCTTTCGATGCCCTCGAGATCCACGATCAGCCAACGGTGAGCGGACCTGCGCCTGGTAGCCTGGATTCTCCTGAAGAGAATGCCGAGCCCTGGGAACACGCGCCCACCTCTGTGGCACCGTCGGGCCTGATGGCTGATCTGTTGTCGCCGTCCCCCGAAGACCAGCCGTCTGGCCAAGCAGAGACGGGGAGCGCGATGCCGGGAATGGCGCCGCCGTCGGAACCGGCCCAGGACGCGCCACCCCCGGTCCTGGCTGAGGCGCAGATCGAGATCCCACCGGGCGTGCTGCGCGAGTCCCTCGACGAGGCAGGGGCGCCGCCTTCGCCGGACGCGGTGAACGCAACATCGGTGGAAACCCTGGCCACGGCCAGCGCCCCCGAAGGGCTGCTCGCCGAACTGCAGGAGCGCATCCACGAACTGGAAAGCGACAAGCGTAGTTTGCAGAGTGAAGTGGAGGATTTGAACGGGCGGTTGCAGGCGCAACCTTTCCACAAGGAAAGGGACCTGCTCGGTCTGCGCGAGACCATCAACCGCAAAGAGAAGGACATGCTGGACCTGCGCGACGCGCTCGACGCCAAAGAGCGCCAGATGCTCGACCACAAGGACCGCATCCGCGAGCACGAGCGCGCCCGCCGCGACCTCGAGGAAAAGATGCTGGCCATGGAGAAGAGCCTGGTCTACGCCAGCGAGCGCGTGACCGCTCTGGGCCAGGACAAGGATCGCGCGGTCGAGCGCGAGCGCGCGCTCAAGGTGCGGCTCGACGACAGCCACATCGAGCTGGCCAAGACCCAGGACGAGATCGAATCCCTGCGCAAGCGCCTGGCCACCGCCGAGGATCGGTCGCGTGCAGAGGTCGACAAGATCCGGCAGGATCTGGAAAACCACGTCGCCGACATGGAGCAGGTCCACCGGGCCGAACTCGCGCAGCTGGCCAACGAGCGCCAGGCCGCCGAGGCGGCCCGCGAGGAACAGATTCGCACCGAGAAGGCGCGCATGGAGATGGACCATGCCACCGAGGTGGAGGCTCAGCAGCGACGCGCGGCGGACGAGACCGCGGCCCTGGAAGACCGCCACGACGTCGAGCTGACGCGCTTGCGGCGCGAACAAGAGAAGGCCGTCGCCGCGCTCAAGGAAGAGTCGTCTGCCCAGCTGGCGGCCGAGCGCCAGGCCCATGAAGCGGCGTTGGAGGCCAAGGAGCGCGACCACAAGAACGAGATCCAGGCCCTGCGCCGCCGTTCCGAAGACGAGCTGGCTGCCTCCGAGGCCAAGCGCCAGCGCGACATCGAGGAAGCGGCCACGCGCCAGTCAGCCGAACTGACCGCGGCCGACGAACGCCGCCGTGGCGAACTGCAGGCGCGCGACGAGGAGCACCACAACGCGGTCGCCGAGATGGATTGCCGGCACCTCGACGAGAAGACCGAGATGGCCGAGCGCCACCGTTCGGAATTGGATCAGACCTCGGCGCGGGCGGCGCGCGCCGAAGGCGAGCTGGCGGCACGCAGTCAGGAACTGGGCGAGCTGAGCCGGCGCGTGCTGCGCATCGAGGGTGAACTGGACACCGCCCGCGCGGACCTGCGCGACCGCGAGGTCAAGCTGGCCCAGGCGCGCGATCGCATTGCCGAGCTGGAGACCAAGCTGGCCGATTTCGAGGACCAGATTCTGCGCGCTTATCAGAAACTGCGCAACGACGACAAGATCGTGGACAAGGCCAAGCGAGCCCTGGCGGTGGCGCTGACCCTGCTGGACGATCGAGGCGCGGCCACGCCGGCGGCCGCATCCCAGCCGCCCGCAACGCGCTCGCCCGACGAGGGGTAGCTGAACTCTGTGGGTGTAGCGTGGCGAGGGAGGAGTGCCTTTTCACCACAAAGAGCACAGAGTTTACAGAGCCCGGAAAGGCAGGGTTGCGGATCTTGAATCCGAACTCTTTTTGCTTCCGGGCTCTCTGTGCCCTCTGTGTCCTCTGTGGTGAAACCAGCTTGCCAACTCTTCCCGCGGTGTTTTCATGCGCGAGGTGACCGGGAATCTGGGCGGGCTCAAGCCCAGTGAGCTGAAAGGACTGGAACGCATCTACCGGCGGCGGGTGGCGCCGCATGAGCTGGTGTCAGCTGAGCTGGCCACGTACATGTGCGGGCTGTCGCGCGAGCTGGCGCGCCAGGTGGGCGTGCTCATCACACGCCGGGGCGACGTCGAGCATGTGGTCGTGGGCGATGCCTCGCGCATCATGCTGCCTGCGGTGGGGCGTGTGCGCGCCGGCCACGGACGCTTCCGCGGGCTGCGCCTGGTGCACACCCATCTGCGCAACGAGGCCATCTCGCGCGACGATCTGGTCGACCTGGCGCTGCTGCGCCTGGATCTGGTGGCGGCTGTGGGTGTGACCCAGGATGGCCGGCCCGGCGATCTGCACATGGCTCACTTGCTGCCCCCACGCGAGAAGCTGTCGCCCTGGACCGTGCTCACGCCTGTGCCTTTTCACCGCGCTTCGGTCGATGTCGAGGAACTGGTGGGCGCGCTGGAAGAAGAATTTGACCGCGCCTTGCCCACCACCCGCGCGACTTTGGGTGCGGAGCGCGCGGTGCTGGTCATGATGGAGTCGCGCCACACGCGCGCCTCGGGTAGCACCGAGAGCCGCGTGCACGAGTTGCGCGAGCTGTGTCGGACCGCGGGAATCGTCGTCGCGGATGTGGCCATTCAGCGCCGGCCCGAGCCCGATCCCCAGTACCTTATCGGTCGCGGCAAGCTGGAGGATGTGTTGGTTCGGGCCATGCAGTACGATGCCGGCCTGCTCGTCTTCGACCTCGATCTGACGCCGGGACAGGCCCATGCCATTTCCGATTTCACCGATCTCAAGGTCATCGACCGCACGATTCTCATTCTCGACATCTTTGCCCAGCGGGCGCGCAGCCGCGACGCCAAGCTGCAGGTCGAGCTGGCGCAACTGCGCTACCGGCTGCCGCGCTTGCAGGAAGAGAACACCATGATGAGCCGCCTGGTCGGCGGCATCGGCGGCCGCGGTCCGGGCGAGACCAAGCTGGAAATCGGCCGCCGCCGCGCGCGCGAGCGCGTGCATCGGCTGGAACATGAAATCGACCAGACCCGCCGCCAGCGCGCCGGCCGTCGCGCCGAGCGCACTCGACGCGAAGTTCCCATCGTGGGCATCGTCGGCTACACCAACGCGGGCAAGTCCACCTTACTCAACACCTTGACCGGCAGCGAGGTGCTGGTCGAGGACAAGCTCTTCGCCACCCTCGATCCCACCACGCGGCGGCTGCGTTTCCCGCGCGAGCGCGAGCTGATCCTGGCCGATACCGTGGGCTTCATCCGCGACCTGCCCAAGGACTTGGCGCAGGCCTTTCGCGCCACCCTCGAGGAATTGCAGGACGCGGATTTGCTCCTGCACGTCGTCGACGCTGCAGATGCAGATCGCGAGGCGCACATCGTGGCCGTTGAGCGCATTCTCAATGACCTGGATCTGGCCAGCACGCCCCGTTTGCTGGTGTACAACAAGATTGATCGCCTGACGCCCGACGAGCGCGCCGGGCTCGCCGCCGCCCCACAGGCCATCACCCTCAGCGCCCGCGACGCCCAGAGCACCAGGCCCTTGCTCGCAGCCATGGAAGAGGCCCTGTGGCGCGAGGGCCGCATGCAGCGCGGGACGCTGCAGGAGTAGGCAAGTCGGGCCGCGGCTGGCGTGCGGCGGGTCGCGTGGGCGAGGGCGTGAGCGCGGGCGTGGTGCCGTGGTGCCGCCGGGCGGGGCGTGGTGCGCGGGGCGTGGTGCCTGAGTTTTCTTGGAGGTCTTCCTGGAGTCTCCCTTGAACGTCGGTGGACATGCCCCGCGATCGCCGTTGAAGGGGGTGGTGGCTAGCGTGAACGCAGCCAGGATGGCCATGCCGAGGGGGAAACGTCGTCGTTGGGTCGGGTAGGGTGGAGATCGGGGTCGAGGAAGTCTGGAATCTTTCGTCGGGGACAAACGCCGGGCATGGCTTTCCCTTGGCCGCTGGTCGGTGGGCTTGTCAGCGCGGTGGTGGCCGATCCTGGTCAGGCCGGGGCATTGAATGGCCCGGGGCGTGGTGCCTGAGTTTTCTTGGAGGTCTTCCTGGAGTCTCCCTTGAACGTCGGTGGACATGCCCCGCGATCGCCGTTGAAGGGGGTGGTGGCTAGCGTGAACGCAGCCAGGATGGCCATGCCGAGGGGGAAACGTCGTCGTTGGGTCGGGTAGGGTGGAGATCGGGGTCGAGGAAGTCTGGAATCTTTCGTCGGGGACAAACGCCGGGCATGGCTTTCCCTTGGCCGCTGGTCGGTGGGCTTGTCAGCGCGGTGGTGGCCGATCCTGGTCAGGCCGGGAACGGCTTTTGTGACTTCACGAAGCATCGGGCAAGAGTACCCTGCCGTTTGCTCCCGTCCTGGTTCCTTGCGGCACGAGCACAGACAAGATCCCCGCCATTTCCAGGTCCGCGCGGAGTATTTGCGGCGTACAGGACCGGCGACAGACACGCGTAGGTGTCGCCGCTCGTGATCTGCGGCCACAGGCACCGCAGCTGCCTCGGCTGGCAGCAAAGCCACCGGAGCCGGCCCGCACGGTCAGTCCCTCCTCCGCCGGTCACAGAACCGCCGACGGTATTGCGGTTGGTGCCGGGATTGCCGCCAACGCCCACGGGCAGGCCCAGCCCGCGAAGCCGCTCCGCCACAGGCGCAATGCTGCTTGGCTCGAACGACGCGACTTGGTTGTGCCCGTCCTTCGGACGGACAGTTCGCTGCTGGCGGGAAGACTTGTACGGACTCGGCGATGGCTCGAGAGGCCGCACGCTCACAACGGTCATGGCGTATTGGCAGGTACGCAACGGTTGCAGGTACCACGTCAAGACTTCACAATATTCTGGCGCGCAGACGTGTGAACTCTGGTCGGAAGCCGGAACCAATTCTAAGTGAGGACAAGACTCCAATGATGTTCAAGTTTCAATTGACCGTTGCCCTGGTCATCTCTACTGTGTGGTTCGGCTGCACCAGCGCGCAAGTGGCCGCCGAGAATGGCAACGGAGCCAGCACCGGAAGTAAGTCGAACGATGGCGGTGGCGGCGCGGGATCAGGTGGTCCCTCTATCATCTCAAACATCGATGCGAGCGCGACGCCGCCACCAACGCCTGCCCAAACCGACCCAGGCGCCGTTCCCATCGCCTGTACCAACCCCACCGCTTGCACGGATTTTCCTTCCACTCCAATCAACGACCCCAACTCGCCCACGCCCGTGCCCGCCAATGCTGCCAGCCAGTTCTCGGGCTCTCCCTCGGGTGCAGGTCCCTGCGTGACCGAGCCAGAAGACGGGTCGCTCTTCCCCTACAACTGGACGCGTCCGCGCATCAATTGGACGGGCACGACCGGCCTCGTGCAGATTACCGTGCATGCTGATATCGAGGCGAACGACTTGGTCGTCTACACCTCCGCTGGCCGGTGGATCATGGACAAGAACATCTGGCAGGGGCTGGCGTCCCACGTACACGAATCCGACATCTCGGTCACGGTTCGCGCGGCCGGCGGCGGCGCGACTACGGTGAAGTTCCAGATCGCCTCGGCGAGCGCGGCCGGCAGCATCGTGTTCTGGGCCGCAGATCCGTCTGCGGTTGGCAATCAGAACGTCACCACGGTGGACGACACGACGTCGTTTCTGCGCGGCTTTACCGTCGGCGAGGAGGGCACAATCGCGACTTTGAAGTTTTCGCAGGTCCAGCAACCCAGCCGTGCTCAGTCCTACAACGTCCGCACACCTACCTGTATCGGCTGCCATTCCGCCACGCCCGACTCTGGGTTCGTGGCCTTCGTCGACAACTGGCCCTGGAATTCGGTGATCGCCGGGGTCAAACCTGACAACGTCGGGGCGGAGCTGACGAATTTGACTCCCGGTGGACTTTCGGCTCTGAACAAGTCCTGGGCTGGCGCGGCGACTTTCTCGTCGGTGTTTTGGCAGACTGGGAATCGGATGATGGTGACTACCTCGGCGCAACAGTACGACGCGCAGCCATGGGAGACGGACGATTGGGAGCCAGCCAAGCTGGTCTGGTACAACCTTGACGGCCCTGCGCCCACTCAGTCGGTGGGACAGGGTCCACTCGCCTCTCTGGGACAGCAGTATGGCGTCATTGCCCGTAGCGGCGATCCGAATCCTGGGACGGCCTTCCCGACTTGGAGCCACGATGGCAGCACTATCGTGTACTCATCCACGGTCGGTCCGCCGTCGCCAAACCAATTCGGAGGATGCAAAGATGGCCGGCTGAACCAAGGTGCGACGGACTTGTATTCAGTGCCCTACAACGGAGGAAATGGTGGCAACGCCAAGCCGGTTCCCGGTGCCTCCGACCCGAACTGGGAAGACGCCGCCTACTCGCCGGACGACCAGATGGTCTTGTTCGACCGGGTTCCTTCTGGCCAGGTCATGTATGCCAATGCGAATGCGGAGGTCTTCTTCGTGCCGATGGGAGCGGCGTCCGGCGCGGGAAAGGCCGTTCGTCTGGCCGCCAACGATCCGGTGCAGTGTACCGGCATGGCCAGCCCGGGGGTCAACAACCACTTCCCGAAGTGGGCGCCGGTGGCGGGGGCGTACAACGGGCGGACATATTACTGGGTCGTCTACTCGTCGAACCGTGCCGGGATTCCGCCGGTCAAGTCAACCTACGACGGCCAGGCGCACCAGATTTCGCAGCTCTACCTGACCGCCGTATCCGCAGAGAATGGGACGTACACGACGTACAAGTCCATATACCTGTGGTGGCAGCCGACGACTTCGGTGAACACGACGCCGGCTTGGGACATGATCACGATACCCCCCGCACCGCCGATCGTGCAGCAGTGAGCCCAGTGGAGATTTGGAGGCGACGGGATAGGTTGCCCGGGGCAAGGCGTTTGCGGACAAGACCTCGGTCCGGCGCATGGCCCAGGCACACCAGCGCGCCCAGGCTGATTTGGAAAAGGCGCTCGTGCTGCATCCCAACCTGGTCTTTGGGCGACTGATCTGGATCGGGATGGCGAATTCTATGCCTAACGGGCAGCTCAAACATTGGCTCGACCAGGCCATGGCTATCTCGCCGAGGCGCTGGCCCCTGTGACCGCGCGGTCGTGCGACTTGGGAATTCTTCGAGCAGCGTGGGACGGTCAGCGACAAAGCGCACAGCCGACGAAGTGTATCAAGATTGGCCGGGCCGCAAGGCCTAGAACAGCGGCGCGCAGGTCGAGACGCCGGCGCCCACGATGTTGCGGCCGGTGTCGGCGATGCGGAGCAGGATGGTCTGGGGCGTGGCGCGCGGCACCTCATACACCGCTCCGTTGAGGAAGATCCAGAACGATCCGCCCCAGAACTTCACGGCCCAAGACGTGGCTCCGAAGAGGGTCGGGTAGGAGTAAGTCTCCAAGGTCGCGCCGTTGGCAGGATCGATCTGTACCAATGCGGCTTGGCCCTGCGGGTCTGGCCCCTCCCCGGCGGGGATAAAGCCCCACAGGCTGCCGTCGCCCGTTCCGGTCAGCTCCGCGTTGCCGGCAGCGATGGACCCGATCTGCGTCACCGCCAGTGACGGGAACGAAACCGTAGCCAGCTCCGCCGGTCCTGCACTCGCGCCGTAACCACCGGCAATGTACAGAGTGTCGAGGTTGGTCGAGGGATCGAACACAAACCCCATGCCAAAGCCCTGGGCAAATGGTCCATTCGGATCCACGTGGAAGCTCGTCGCCTGCTGGCACTGCTCCGTTCCGGTAGCCACCTTGTAGAGAGTTGCTGGCTCGAATAGGGGATCGTTGGGCTCCAAGTCGGCGTAGACAACCCAGGCGACCGCGTTCTGATCGACCGCCATGGAGAAGGGGTTCTGTCTTGGGGGATTGTAACAGTCGAGCAGGCCAATATCGGTGAAGGTCAGGGTCGCAGGATCGAATCGCGAGAACGTGCCGTCGCTGTCTACGGTGTAGATCCACCGGCTGGCTTCGGTGCAGGCGGTGGCGACGGTGGCTGTCAGCGGGATCGAGGCGTTCGGCGCGCGCGGGTTGCCGGTTTGAAAGACCAGGGTTCCGGTCAGAACGTGCGGGGGCGCGCTATTGAACGCGCCGAAACTGACGTCGATGGTCTGCTGTTCGCCTGGCGCGACGGTGAACGCAAGGGCCTGCGCCGGGGCCAACGTGAAGCCTGGGTCGGTGCCTTGGCCAAAGGCGACGCTCGAAACCTGGCAGGCTTCAGTGCCCTGGTCGACCAAGGTGACAGCCCGGCTGGCGGTGGTGTTGAGGATGACCTTGCCGAAG
>CAVWUP010000019.1:0-78109 GCA_963758155.1 uncultured delta proteobacterium | reverse complement strand
CTGCTCCACCCCGCATCACGTTTGAGGCAGAGAAGGTGCCGCATGCGGGGCGCTCCGTCAAGTACCATCGACGCCATCGACGCCGTGTCATGGACGGCGCCGCCGACCGGCCGGCCACTGCGCGGGCTATCCCCGCATGAAAACGTGGGGCGGCACGGGCTCGTGGTAGGCGCCTCGCAGCCTGACTTTCCGCTCCAAGTCGGCGATGACGGCATCGCCCAGGTCAATGCCGTAGAGTTCGTTCATGTTGTTGATTCCGCCCGGGGCAAACACGTTGATCTCCAATATCTTGTCGCCCACGATGTCGACGCCCACGAAGTAGAGCCCGTCAGCGATCAGGCGCGGACGAATCAGGTCGCACACGCCCCGTTCCCGCGTGCCGAGCTTGCACGCCCGTCGCACAGCCCCGAGGTGCATGTTGTTGCGCATGTCATCCTTGGGGTGCACTCGTCGATAGGCCGCCACGCGTCCGCCGGCCCGCAAGGGGACGCCGCCCACCATCAACACGCGCTTGTCGCCCTTTTCCGCCGCAGGCAAGTATTCCTGCACGATCAGGTAGCCTTCACTCTCTACAGCGGAGATTATCTGCGCCAGATTGGCGATTTCGCCGCGGGCCACGAAAAAGACATTCTGGCCCCCGTAACCGTACAGCGGCTTGATCACCGCGGGCCCGTCCAGCTCGCGCAGAAAGGCACGCACGCGCTCGGGAGACCTGGTGGTCAGCGTGCGGGGACGGATCTCCACCGGGAAACCGGCCAGGTACATCTTCGATCCCGCGCGCAGCAGTCCGTCCGGATCGTTGACGACCATCACGCCTTCCTGCTTGAGGCGCCGGCCAAACTCGATGGCGGGGTTGAAGCGAATCCCTGCGCCATTCGTCACGTGCGGATTGTTGCGCAGGAAGATCACGTCGAAGTCGTTGAGACGCGCATGCTCGCAAGGCGCAGACGACGCGACCAAGGCGCGGACGAATGCAGTCGCGTCCGGCTGCTTTCCGGCGGCGCGGACGATGTCCCCGAACACGATGCGCTCGCCACCGTGTGAAAGATCGTCCACCGACACCAGGGCTACGTCGTGCCCGCGCCGATGTGCGGCGAAGGCAAGGTGGGCGGTGGTGTAGGTCGGCCGCTGCGTCCTGACGCTGTTGACCACGAAGCAGATGCGCATGGCAGGTGCCAGGGTATCGCGCCCCGAAGCCAAGGGCACGCGTCGAATGTCAAATGTCGGGTTCCTGGAAACAGCAGCGCGCGTGGGATACCCTGGACTTTGGGACATGCCGGGCAGCAAGACCAGACCTGGATTCTTTGCGGGTGGCGAGGCCCCTGCGTCCAAGCCCGACGAGGACTCTTCGCCGCGCGCAGCCCGCACTGTCATCGGACATGAAATGCATTTGCGGACACCGCTTGCGCCGCGCCCGGCGGCCCAGGCGCCACCCCCGCCAGGGGAAACGTCAGTGCCCGAGGCCATCCCCGACGAAACCACCGACCAGCTTCCGCCGCGACCCAGCCACACTGGCAAGAGCAAGTTTCCCGCCTTCGCGCGCTTGCTCGGCCGCTGGACCACCGGCGGTGGTTTTCTCGCGCGCAGTGGCATATTCGGCGGTGCCGACGACCTGCCGCGTGTGCCGCGCGATCCCTGGGTTTCCCGCATCGCTATCTTCGCGGTGGCCGCCCTGTTTAGCTTTCTGGTGGCCCTGGCCGTTCTGAAGTTGCACCGATGCGGCGAAACGGGCTCGCCCCCGTCGGGCACAACCCGGGCGTCCGCGACTCCGGCGCCCCCAGCACCGACAACCGCAGAGGCCGCGCCTGCGCCCCCGCCAACGCCGTCTGCTCCACCCGGTCTCCCCTCGGCTGCGGCAGCTTCCGACGTGCCCGTCGCGCAGCCCCTGGCGGTTCGTCCCAAAGCGACCCACCAGCCCATGCGAAGGACGGTCGGCCCGTTGTCGCGGACTGCGCCCTCTGAGCGCGGAAACCTTCGCGGTCAGCGCCCACTGGCCCCCACCAAGACCACGGACTCGCTCCTGCCCCTGGGGATGTAGTCGCAGGCGACCGCTGCCCCTCCCAACAGAATCCAGCGAAGAATTCAGCAGTCTTGCCCGCCGTTGTAAGCCATGCTACGGGACAAGAGATGCAAATAAGGCGCGATCAGATCGATCCCGATGCCGCCAGGGTGGTTGAGCGGCTTCGCCAGTCCAAGCATGAGGCGTACCTAGTCGGCGGCTGCGTGCGCGATCTGCTGCTGGGGCGCAAGCCCAAGGACTTCGATGTCGCGACCAGCGCCACGCCCAGTGAGCTGCGCCGTCTGTTTCGCAATTGCCGCATCATTGGCCGCCGCTTCCGATTGGCCCACATCTTCTTCGGCAGAAAAATCATCGAGACATCCACTTTCCGCGCCAATCCGCGCGCAGCCGCAGATGACCAAGGCGACAATGGAAACGGCAACAGTTCCGGCAAGAACGATCTGCTGATTCGGCACGACAACGAATTTGGCACCGCCGTGGAGGACGCTCGCCGCCGCGACTTCACCATCAACGGTCTCTTCTATGACATCGACACCGAACAGGTCATCGACCACGTCGACGGGCTGGTCGATCTGGAAGCGCGCTTGGTGCGAACCATCGGCGATCCCGACATTCGTTTCCGAGAGGATCCGATCCGCATCCTGCGCGCTGTGAAGTTTGCGGCTCGCTGCGATTTGACCATCGAGTCGGAAACCTACCGACGCATGATGGAGCACAAGGGTGAAATCGCCAAGTGCGCCCAAGCCCGAGTTTCCGAGGAGTTTTTCCGCCTCCTGCGCGCGGGCGCGGCCCGACGCTCGTTCGAGCTCCTGCTCGGCACCGGCCTGCTTGAAGTTCTGGCCCCTGACCTGGCCAGGGCGCTGCGGGAAGAGCCCGCTGATGAATCAGGTCGCATTCGCCTGGCCCGCTTCTGGGCGTATCTGGCGGCCGTTGACCGTTCGACCATCCGCCGCGATGAAACACCCTCGGATGCGCTGGTTCTGGCCACCCTTCTCTTGCCGCCCTTGCGGGACGCCTTGCACCCGGACAGTGCCGCTTTTCCCAACCCAGGACAATTGATCTTGCAATCAGCACAGTCGATTGTCGAGCAACTCAAAGCCTCGCGGCGCGATTCCGAGCTGGCGCGCCAGATTCTGCTGGCCGCGCGCTACCTGTTCCCGTCGAGCAACCCCAATCGCAAACGGCCCCACCTGGACAACCGCGAGTACTATCAGGACGCGCTTCGGCTGGTGGAAATTGTTACCGACGCGGAAAGCAGCGATCCCACGCTGGTAGGCCGGCCGCTGGCTGCGCCCGAGGGCGGGGCCGAGGCCGTGGCAGAGGAAGAGCTGCCTGAAGACCTGCAGCCCTCAGAACGCGCGGGCCGTCGGCGCGGCAGGCGCGATCGCCGCCCGGCCCAGCTCGGCGCACCAGTCCGGACCAGCGAGCCCGCGAGCCCCCCTCCGTCGCGCGAGGCACCCGCGCCCGTTACTTTCTCCGGCCGTCGCTTTCCCGCATTCACGCCCATTCCCAGCCTGACTGAGCGGCCTGTGCCCCTTCGCCCCGCCTTCTTGGGAAGAGGACCGTTTGGCAGCCGCTGGGGCGCGCGGGCGGAGTGATTTTCACCACAGAGTTCACAGAGACCACAGAGCCGGACCGGACAGAAGGAAAGGGTTGGGCTCCTGTCTGGTCCGAACTTTTTCCCCTCCGACCGCTGTGTCCTCTGTGCTCTCTGTGGTGAAAGAGGCTAACTCACGTAGCGCGTGGGATCCGCAATGCCGGCTTGCTGGAAGCCGCGCCGCCGGAGTTGACAGGAGTCGCACCCGCCGCAGGCCGCACCGTCAGGAGCAGGGTCGTAGCAAGAGTGGGTCAGCCCGTAGTCGACGCCAAGGGCCGCGCCAGCGCGGATGATCTCAGCCTTGGTCATGCCCACGAGAGGCGCCACCAGTTCGACCGCTCGTCCCTCGACGCCCGCGCGGGTGCCCAGACGCGCGACCTCTTGCATGGCGCGCAGCCATTCGGGCCGGCAGTCGGGATATCCCGAAGAATCGAGCACGTTGATTCCTAGGGCGATGCGCTCGGCGCCCAGGATCTCGGCCACGGCCAGCGCGTGCGCCACGAACAGAGTGTTGCGCGCGGGCACGTAGGTCGTGGGAATGCCGTGGCCCATCTCCGCGTCGCTGCGATCTTTGGGAACCGCGCCCTGACCGGTGAGGGCCGAGCCGCCCATCCCGCCCAGATCGATCTTGCACACGCGATGCGAGGCCGCGCCCAGTGCCCGCGCCACGCGCGCGGCCGCCTGCAATTCCACTGCGTGAAGCTGGCCGTAGTGGAAACTCAGGGCGTGGCACAGCAGCCCTTGGCTGCGGCACATGCCCAGCACGGTGGCCGAGTCGAGGCCCCCGGAAAGCAGCACGATGACCTGCATGGCGGAAATCTATTGCATACTCTTGCAACTGCCCATGCCCGCGAGGAAGGTTTTTCTGCGCGCCGATGAAGAAGCGGGTGGTCGCGAAGCCTTTGCCGACGCGGCCCTGTACGATTTCGAGTACCGCCGCCGCCGCGCCGACATCAACTTCTACCGACGCCTGGCCAGCAACCGTATGGAATTCGCGCCGACCGGCCCGATCCTGGATCTCGCCTGCGGCACAGGACGGCTGCTCCTGCCCCTGCTGCGCGACGGACACACAGTGGTCGGACTGGATCGCTCGGCGCCCATGCTGGCCGCGGCTCGGCGTCGGGTCGCGCGCCTGTCCGCCACCCGCCGCGCGCGCTGCCAGCTCGTGCAGGCTGACCTGCGTGCTTTTGCTTTTCGGCCGCGCTTCGCCCTCGCCGTGGCTGCCTTCCACAGCGTGCAGCACCTCTATGGCGAGGCGGATCTGCTGCGTTTTCTGCGGGCCGCGCGCGCCTGCCTGGTTCCTGGAGGCTGGCTGGCGTTCGACGTGCTGCCGCCGGATCCAGCGTGGATCGCGCGCGATCCCCTGCGCCGGTGGGGACGCACGGTTTTCCGCCATCCGGTATCAGGGCAACGGATGGTCTACACCAACACCCACCGATTCGACCCGCGCAGACGGGTTCTGCACATGAGCCTGTACTACCAGCCGCTCGACGAGAGCGGCCGCCCGTCGGGACCGGAGCAGGTGGTGCGCCTCTGCCACCGGCAGCTTGAACCGTCGCTGGTGAAATCGCTGCTGGCGCGAACAGGCTTCCGCGTGCTGGCGTGTTTCGGCGGCTTTGACGGCAGGCCGCGCGACGGAGATCCCGGTCTGGCCGACGAGCATGTCTACGTAGCCGCAGCGCGCTAGTTGGCGTCTTGCTGCCGCACCGCCCCTTCGATGGTGGCTGTGTTCGCCCGTCGAGCCCGGCGGAATTCCTCGACGGAAAACTCTTGACGAAGTTTGGCTCATAGCTACCATGCGGGTAGTTCTGATCTCCCCACATCAAGCCGGAGGGCGGAGAAATGCAGGAAAAAGTAGCAAGGCCGGGAATCGTTCGTGAGAAGGACATGATGTACTACGTGAAGGACGGCGCAGTCTGGAAGGTCCGTCGCAAGCAGCCAGGCGTGCCGAAGGGAAAGCCGGAGAAAGTTGAGGACTGCGGCTTCGAGATGGACAACAACTACATCTATTTCCTCGACAAGGCGGGCGATGTAGCTCGCGCCAAGCGCGCCGTTGGCGGGCAGAAGCGCAAGAAGGCGCCCAAGAAGGTAAAGAAGGCCAAGAAGGTGAAGAAGCCCGCAAAGAAGGCCAAGAAAGCCGCCAAGAAGGCGCTCAAGAAGAAGCGTCGTTAGTCCGCTTTCCGTGATTCTGTAAGACTGAGCGGCGGCCCCAGGGTCGCCGCTCTTTTTTTTCGTCCGCGCGCGCTGACCGAGCGCCGGCCACCCTGGTGCGTTTCAGCAGAGAACAGGCAGTTGCCACTGCTTTGTTCCTACCTGTATGGTACGGCTCAGCTATGCTGCGCGATCAAAGAAGGATCGTGCGCCTGCTAGAAAACCCCTTCGCTTATTAGATCCACGAAGAAGAAACTGCGTCGGACGCGGATGCGGCGACTCGCACGTCCAAGGACGTTCGTCAGCCGTCGCAACATTGACGCCGAGTGGTGGATAGGTTGGTCTCCGCTTTTCACCTTTTCCCCTGCTGAAGCTACGGAGTGTTACTAGAACATGACTGGGTCACCTCGAATCCCTCACCTCCACGTTTCTATGTGGAGCGTGTTGGCCATCGCCGTCCTCGGCGCTGCCTCGTGCAAGCTCAGACCGCCTGCTCCGTCGTCACTGAGCACCGGCCCTGACGCTTCGGCATCTGGGGGCAGCAACGGCGGGGCAAGCAAACAGAGCAGCAGCAGTGGGGGCAGCAGCACTTCCGGCGGGGGCATGTCGAGCCCTGGCGGCCAAACCAGCAACGCGGGCCAGACCAGCAGCGCAGGCCAGGCGGGCAGCGGTGCCCTCAGCAGCGGCGGAACCGTCGCCACAGGCGGCGCCTACGTGGCAGGCGGCACGCGCGCCAGCGGCGGAACATCGAGCGGCAGCGGGACCGCGGGAAATGGCGGCGCAGGAGCCAGTGGCGGCGCCGCCGCGCCTGTCGAGGGGCGCGATGCCGCGGTCCCGGATCTCGCCGTCGATACGGCTCCGCCTCCGCCCACGCGCGGACCCACGCCTTCGCAGCCTGGGGTGAAGTTCCCCTTCCCGCAAAATCGCGAGAACAGCCGCTGCATCTACCCCAATCTCTATCGCAACGAAGACGTGCAAGCCGCCTATACGCAGTGGAAAAACGATACGGTGACCAGCGACGGCGCTGACGGCTTCCGGCGGGTCAAACGCCCCAACGAGCCAGGGACCCTGGAGCCCAATTCCACTGTATCCGAAGGGATCGGTTACGGCATGCTTATGGCCGTGTACATGAATGACCAGTCCCTGTTCGACGATCTTTGGCAGTACGAACAGAAGCACCTGGGGCAATATGGCCTGATGGACTGGAACATCAGCGCTGACGGCTCGGGCCCGACCAGCGGAGGCACGGGCCCAGCCACCGACGCCGACGAGGACATGACCTTCGCGCTGGCCATGGCTGACAAACAGTGGGTCACGTCGGCCACGCTGAACAAGAAGTATCTCGACATTGCCAAGGGAATGATGACCGCCGTGTGGAACAACGAAATCTACGACTACAAGTACCTGAAACCGTGGCCCACGGCCGATTCGTCGACCATCAACCTTTCCTATTTCGCCCCGGCCTATTACAAGCTGTTTGCCAAGATCGACACGGCCAATACCACCAATTGGACCAACACTGTCGATACCATGTATCAGGTTCTCAATGCTTCTCTCAATTCGACCAATGGAAATGCCAACAATGGCCTGGTGCCAGCCTGGTGCGACAGCAGCGGCAAGCCCAACGGCGGTGCCTTTGGACCGGGACAGACCGCGCCCACCAACTATCAATATGATTCCTGCCGCACGCCCTTCCGCATCGGCCTGGATTGGTGCTGGAACGGCGAGACGCGCGCCCAGGCCTATGTCGCCAAGACCAGCCAGTTCTTCAGCGGCATCACCGTGGCCAAGATGGTCGACGGCTACGACCTGAATGGAAACCCGCACGCCCAGTGGCAGACCGGGGCCAGCGCCCAAATTCAATCCTGTGCCTTCATTGGTCCAGCCGGCGTGGGGGCCATGAGCAGCTCCAGCTATCAGAGTTTCGTGAATGACGCCTACGGCGTTCTCATCACCGGCAAGGCCCTGGTGGGCGGCACCTACTACGATGATTCATGGATGGTCATGTCGCTCTTGATGATGACGGCCAATTTCCTCGACTACACGACGTACCCATGAAACCGCCACCGGCCGTTGGCTTGGCCGGCAGGCTGTGGCATCCTTCAATGATTCGATCCGGACTCGCCAGAGTCGTAATTCTCAGGAGGTTCTCTATGCTTAGCCTGTCTCGATGCGCGCTCTTCATTTTCCTGTTCGTGGGGGCGTGCGGCGCCGGACTGGAGTCGGGTGGGACTGGCGGGGCTGGCGGAACGCCGCAATCGGCTGGCGGCAGCGGCGGTGGCGCCAAGCCCGTGGCCTGCACTCCCATGACCGACACGTCCAACCTGGTGTCTGCCAGCGGGTACGTCTGCGCCGCGAGCACGCCTGTCGCGATCCAGGGTGCATTCTACGGGTACACCGACGGATCATCATGCCAGGTGCTAAAGCCGCTTTGCTATGCGTCGTCAGGTTGCTGCATGACCGGCACCACGGTGGTTGACCTCACCTACAAGAAATGGGGCTGCGGCCTGGGCATGGAACTGAACGACACCGGCACAAAGGCCGTCTACAGCGGCCCGGTCAAGTGCTTCGACATCGATCTGATCGGGAGCAGCGGCGGCAACGAGGTGCGTATCAACTTCACCCAAAGCACGAACACAACCAACACGGTCTCGCCGTTCGTGTCGGTCGCTGCGTTCACCAATGGATGGAGCGGGCGGGTGTGCTTCACCGACGCTCAGTGCCCCACCTGGGCGGCCACGCAGGGTTGCACCAAGGCGGTAGGCGACCCTGGCCAGCCCTACGATCTGCAGATCCAGGTGGCTGCGGGCAGCACGCCAGCCTCGGTCGGCGCGTTCAACGTATGCGTGAGCAAGATATCGCCGGTGATCGACCCCGGCAGCACCGGCACCACCGATAGCTGCAGCACGGTCGCTGGCCAGGGAACCATCACCGACGCGGCCGGCGGCACGGCCCATGTGCAGTGCAATGGGCAGGACTACATCGTCCAGAGCAATCAATGGGGATCGACCGCGGGCCAGACCCTGACCTACGGCCCTGGAACGAAGTTCAAGGTGACCGTGCAGAACGGAACCGGGGTCAACTACAACCCTTCGTCGTTCCCCTCCATCTTCCTGGGCGCCAATAATAGCCACATCACTACGGGGAACGAGCTCACTAGAGTGGTGAGCTCGCTCAACACGGTGCAGACTGCCTGGACCTGGGCTTCCAACAACGCGACGGGATCCTACAACGCCACCTACGACGTTTGGTTCAGTAATACTGGCCAGGCCGAGCCGGATCGAAAGAGTCCGAGCGGGGCTTATCTCATGGTCTGGTTCTACAAGCCCAGCGATAACCAGCCCAACGGCAACAGCACCTCTTCGGTCACCATAGCGGGCAAGAACTGGAACCTCTGGGTCGGGACCTCGAACGGCGTGCCGTGCTACTCATACGTGGCGCAAGAGAACCTAAACTCGTTGTCATTCGATCTCAACCTGTTCATCAAAGATGCCGTGTCGCGCGGCTATATCCAGAACACGTGGGGTTTGACCAACGTTTTCGCCGGGTTCGAGATCTGGAACGGCGGCGTCGGCCTGGAAACGACCGACTTCGCTGTTACCGTCAACTGAGCCACCGGGCGCGCCGGTCGGGCGATTTCGATGTCCTGGTCGGCTCGTCGGCCCAGCACATCGAGCCGCGGGGCAAGCTGTCGCTCAAGTGACGGCCTTGTCGTGACCAGCCACGGCTCAGGTGCCTCTGGCGCGGCAGGCCATGGCATCAGGTCCCGCACGTTCATGCGTGGCGAACACCGACTTTCTGCTATCATCGGTCGCCTTCCGTCGCTTGCGGCGGGAGACGGGGCGTAGCGCAGTTGGTAGCGCGCCTGCTTTGGGTGCAGGATGTCGTCGGTTCAAATCCGGCCGCCCCGACCAAGACAGCTTTATTGCGGCAGGGACTCCACGTTGTAGATGGCCACGCTTCCCTGAGCGAAAACTCGCGTCAGCCCAGACGCCGCATCTGGATCAAAGCCGAGCAAATGCTGCTCCTGCGGGCCGACGAAGAGATAGTCGGCCCCCAGGTGGCGCAGCCGGTGCAACTCGGCGGGCGTGAACTCCTGGACCGCCAACAGGCGCCGTACCCGGGCCATGGTGGAATTGTATTTCGGGGTCACGCTGTAGTGTCCGACCAGCGACGAGGCGCTGGTGTATTTGCCGATGCGGCTTGCCACCGGCGGCAGGGCCAACACCACGGCGCCGGGCCGCAGGTTCTTGTCCAGCCAGTCCAGGGCCGCCATTTCGTCGGCCGTGGCGTAGTACTTGTGGGCTTCGCGCCCGCCCATGAATGGCTGCGAAGAATAGGCCACGCCGCCGAGGTTGCCGATGACCAGCAGGGCAGCCACCCCTGAAAGAAAGAGCCAGCGACGCAAGGGTCGCAGGCCCAGGCGGAGAGAAAAGGCCAGCACAACCAACGGCGCAAAGAGCGGAATGGCGTTCTGCGGGCTGAACCCGAGCGCCGGTATCAGGCTGCCCAGATGGACGCAAGCGAAGATTCCGACGAACCATACCAGCAGAAACCGCTCGACCAAGGAAAGCGGATTGCTTTTGAACTGCAGCAGTCTAGCCATGGCAAGCAGGCCAATGCTGCCGTATGCGAACAACTGAACCTGCGGCGAAGGCATGAACGTGATGTTGTGTCCTTGCTGCGACCAGTATTTGAAGATGGGATGGAACTCGAAGAGCCAGATTGAGTACGCGAGCGCCGGCAACGACATGGCAAGCGGAATCGCGCGCAGGGCACTGCTGCGCCAGTCGCGGCGCCGGATGGCCTCGCTGGCAATGAAGGCCGGGATCACCACCGCCAGCGAGATGAGATCGTAGGGGCGGACGAAGCCATTGATGAGAAACACGGCCCCGGAGGCCACATAGAGCCACGGGGATTGGTTGCGCATTTCGGCCATGAGAAACAGAGCGCCGCCGATAAGCATGAGGCCGTGGGGGAGGGAAAAGTGCGGGTTGAGCATGAGTTGCGGAAAGGGCAGCTGGCCTGACCAGAGGTCGGGCGCCAGTCCGACGAGGGTGTCGTGGGATACGAAGCCTCTGCGCGCGCCGCCAAGAAGATGAAGGTTCCGAACCCGCTGCAGAAAATGAAGACGCAAAGAGAGGCCAGACGCTTGGAAAAGGTCGGCAAGGCCACCAGGGAAAGCAGCGTGAAACCGAAGACCAAGAAGCAGACTCCGGCCAGACGCCACACCTGATAGACGGCGTTGGCCGACAGATGAAACAGGCGCATGACTCGCCCCACGGCGAGAAACTGAAGATTGACAAAGGCGCCCTGATTGGGCGTGGCGGTCAGGCGATTGTTGAAGAGGATATTTCCGTCATACGCCTGGCGGATGAACGAGAAATACATGTTCTGGTCGGTGGTGTGGGCCACCTGGCCAAGGAAGGTCGCTGACGGCGGCTTGTTGTGATCGGCAAGATAGTAGGGCAGGTAGCTTTCAAAGAAAGCTGCCAACACAATGCAGAGAGCGGCGAAGGAGAGTGCTAGCCGTTGGCGTTTCATTTCAATTGCGCATAGGGACTCTACGCGCTCGCCAGGGCGCGCGTCTACCTGGTCGCGAGATCCAAGGTCAGGTTGTTGTCGGGCGGAGGCAGGTCGGTCCAGATACTTTGCAGCATGGTGGCGGCAAGTTGGATTGAAATACCGGGAGCTGCACTCAGGCTCTGGATGTCGGCCTGGGCGTCCGCAGGCATAACCTCGTCGCCAGCGTAGTGCGCGACCAATCCCTCGGCCATCCAGGGCGAAATCTGCTGGGCCTCGGCGGCATCGATGGAGTAGGGAGGCGCCGTGATGAGGCTGGCGATGTATTGATCGAGGCCGGCCAAGAGCTTGTCGTGGGCGTAGGTCTGAAAGTCGGCAGCGCCCTGGAGGTCGTAGTCAATTGAGGTAATGTGTTGGGTCGTGATGGTGAGTGTGTCACCCGCGACATCCACGATGCGATAGGGACAAGGATAGGTCACGGCTGAACCGGTCTCGATATCGAAGAGCGACAGGGTCGCTCCGCTGGGCGTTCCCTGGGTGATGTCGTTGGCGTGAAAGTGTCCGGTGAACACCGCACCCATTCCACCGTCGGAGAACAGGCCGCCGATTGTGTCGCGGTCGTTCACCAGATATTCGGGGAAGACCAAGGCCTGGTCGGTGAAGTGTTCGATCACTCCATGGTGCATCATCCCGATCACGCGAATCTGGTTTGCCTTGGCCTGGTCGAGCCGGGCTTTGATCCAGGCCTGGGTGGTGGCGAGAAAGCGGCCCGCACTCTGCGAGTCGCCGGGGTTGGGCCCGTAGATGCAAGAGTCGAGTGCCAAGAGCCACAGCCCAGGCACCAATTCGGCCACATAGCTGAGTGAATCGGCATCGCGCGAAATGGCGTCGCCAAAGCCGAAATCCTGGTAAATCGTCGCAAAATCGGCGGGCGCAATCGACGACACCGGCGTTGTGGTATCGCCGGAGTAGCTGGCGGCTCCTGCGTTCTGAATGTCGTGGTTGCCGGGCACGACAAAGATCCTGCGACCCTGCGCCTTCATCTGCCCAAGGTAGCTGGCCGCGGAGGTGTGTGAGATCTGCTCGCCGTCCTTTGTCAGATCGCCAGGGATGAGCACGACGTCCGGATTCTCGGCGTTCACGGCCAAAACCAGAGCCCGCATGATGGCATCGCTTTCCGCAATGAGCTTGCGATCGTGGGCCACGTAGTTGTCAAACGCCGCGCCGGTCGTTCCCAGCGAGGGATCGTAGTAGTGCGGGTCAGAGAAAACCATCAGCTTGACGGTCGGAGTCGGGACCACAGGCGGGCTGTGGCTGCCGTCGCAAGCGGGCGCGACAAGGCCGCACAAACAGACAAGCCGGCACAGACGAATGTTCGACATGGAGCCCTCCGCAGCGGGAATCCTGCCTTGCGCGCCTGAATCGGCAAGCTGCAATCGTGCAACAGATCGCTATCGGGCGGCAGGCTTGCGAGTGCGGGCACGCGCGACCGGGTCAGCCGGGGAGGGGCTGGCAGGTTCCGCGGGTCTGGTAGCACCTACTGGAACGAAAGAGCTGTCACGCAGAAATCGAATGAGCCAGCCGTGGGACGCGAGCTGGCCTGGAACTGGATGTTCGAGGTGTTGGGCGGACCCGTGAGCGCAACACCGCTAGCCGGGGCCCAACACATCGTATTGAAACTGGTCCAAGGAATGGTCTGGGTGGCCGTGGTCATTACTGCACAATATGTTGTTGGCGTGGTGCCTACGTAGTGCTTCACCTGCAGGCGCATGTCCGCGTTGGTGGGGAGGCTGGTGACCGTGACCCTCACACCCGTTCCCGTGAGCTGAACTGGCACCTCACTGGTGAGCGTGGTTTGTGGCGACAAACTAAATCCGAAGCCAGCCCCCCAAACCGTGTATCCGCCGGCCGGATTCTGCGCGCCCACGGTGCCCGCCCCACAGAGACTGTTCGGCAACATGCAGACGGAAGAAGCTATCTTGTCACTGAATGTGAAATCGTAGCCACTATAAGCCTGGACCGTGCAAAGGCCGTTGGGACAGGAGAGGCCGCCCGTGCTCTTGGGCACAGGCGTGCAAGTGGCCGTCACCCCGCCTGTGGCCGTGGTCGTTCCACCGGTCGCCCCTGCGCCGCCAGTGGCGCTGCTGCTTGCGCCGCCCGTGCTGCCGCCTGAGCTACCGGCCGGCCCCGTCGTGCCACCCGTGCTGCCGCCCGAGCCGGCCACGGCTGTGCCGCCGGCGCTGGTCTGGCCGCCGCTCGCCTGTCCCGCCGCTCCGCCGGCGCCGCCCGATCCAGAGGCACCAGCAGCGCTTCCGCCTGTGCCGAGGTCCGACGGTGGGATGGCATCAGGGACGTAGGGAGCGTCAATCGCGGCATCTGGGGTCACGGTCGCGTCCCGGGCTGCGTCCGGGGCAGCGCTTCCCCCTGCCCCACCCGTTCCAGTTGTGCCGCCTGTCGCTGTGCCGCCGGCCGCGGTGCCGCCTCGTGAACCGCCGCTCGCCAGCGTAGTTCCGCCGCTGCCCCCTGTTGCCGCGGTGGTGCCCCCCTGGTCGGCATCCTGCTGCAACACCAAGGGTTGGGTGAGGTTCACACAAGCCACCAGCGCCAGGGTCGCGGCAACTGCCAGCAGGGCCTGTGTCAACGGGCGAGTCACGTTTTTCCTACACTACAACAGGGTCTCGACGTGATGGGAATCTTCTATATTCCGTCATCCACAAACTCAAGCATCCCAGGGCGAGACGACCATCGTCAAGTCCGAACCGCGTCACTGCAGCACATGCTGCTGGATGGATGTGAGCAGCGGGTTGCGTTGGCCCGCGGACGCCGTGGCGATGTAGCCCTCGTTGATCTCCCACATGATGACGCCGCCCAGACCCTGCGCCTTCAGGTACGCGCCTTTCTCCCCGATCGAGCGATCGTCGTCGTAGGAGATGTACCCACAGCCCATCGGCCCGGTGGCCTTGGCAAAAGAGAGATAGGGCACGCGGGCAAAGGCATCCCACTCGGCCGCCGAGGCCGAGTAGTACGAGGTCATGATGTTGGCGTAGGAAATGTCGACGTCGCCGGCAGCCACGGTGGAGCCGTTCAGTGCCTGGTCAGGACCGGTCACCGGCGGGGTGTAGCACAGCCCGTAGAAGCCGATGCCGATGCCCAGCCTGGCCTTGGGCACCCCCGCGCCGACATAGGCCTTGACCGACGAATCGACCGACGTGGGCGTCGCGCTGTCTTGCTGGTAGAGCGCGCTGGAATGCCAGCTCTTCCAGCCCTGCCAGGCCCCGGCTGCGCCGTAGGACATGATGTTGATTTGGTCCGCGGCAGCGGCCAGGGCCGCGTACCCAAAAAGATCGCCGGGCATGTTGACGTTGATAATCCCCACCGGGATGGTGAGCAGCAACCCGGGCGCACGCTGGCGCACCTTCTGCATCACATCCACAAGCACTGGCTCGTCGGCTGTATCGAGCGATTCCCAGTCGAAATCCATCCCGTCGTACCCGTAGTCGGTTGCCAGCTTCACGATGCTGCCGACGAAGGTGTCGCGCACGCCACTGGCCGTCGCGGCCAGAAACTGGGTGCGCGAGTCAGCGCCGCCCAGAGACGCCACGGCCTTGACGCCATGAGCGTGTGCGGCCGTCACGATGGCGTGGCCCAGGGTCGCGCCCTGCGCGGCGCTGCCCTGGGACAGGCTCTCGTCAAAAGCGCCGGTAGCCGTGGGCGAGTAGAACGCGACCGCGATGTGGGTCATCCCTGCCCATTCGATGGCGCTGACCGGATACGACGTGCTGTCGTAGCCGGCGTAGTAACCCATGGACCACAGCCCGGAACCCTCGCCGCTGTCCGTGGCACTGTCGCCCATGTCGGACGCGGCGTCTGGATTGACCTTTATCTCGCCGGTCTCATCGCGCGCGGTGGATGCGTCGCGACCGACATCGGGCGAGTCAATCGGGGCGTCGATGCCTGCGTTGGCCGGCGAACCACCGCTTGCGCCAGTCGTGCCACCTGGTGCGCCACCGGCGACGGTCGTACCGCCCACAGCGCTGCCGCCACTCGTCACCCCTGCGCTGGTTGCGCCGCCCGTGGCGTTGCCGCCAGCGCCGGTCGTGCCGCCCGCGCTGGTTGCGCCGCCCGTGGCGTTGCCGCCAGCGCCGGTCGTGCCGCCCGCACGCGTGGCGCCTGCCCTACCGGTGGCTCCGCCTGCGCCCCCTGCCCCGCCGGCCTTGCCACTTGAGCCACCCCCGTTGTCACAGGCCGCAAATCCGAAAACCACGAAGCCCAGTGCCCAAACGATCTTGGCCTTGTTCATGTCGTCTCCAGTGGCTGGATGGGAATCAGGAGATTGTACACTACTGACAACGGCGCTTTCCGGGGGCACAATGGCGGAAATTCATGAGCGATCCGCAGGCCCGCTACACGCAGGAAGAGATCAACGAGATCATCAGGCGCGCCCTGAGCGAGCCGGCGAGCCGTGAGCGTGCGCTCAGCCATGCCGAGCTGATCGAGATTGCGTCCGAGGCGGGCATCGAGCGCGATGCCGTGGAACGCGCCACCGCGGAACTGGCGCAGGCGCGCACGCAGAACCAGGCGCGACAGGTTGCCGCGCACGAGCTGGCGGCCGAGCGGGCCGTGCAGCTCAAACGCTTCGCATCCTCGGCGGTCAGCTACTCCGTTCTCAATGTGTTTCTCTACTTCATTGCCACGCGCTTCACCGGCGGCAACTGGTACGTCTGGCCCCTGCTGGGCAGCGGGGCGCTGCTGGCCATGCAAGTGCGCAACGTGATCTTTCCCTATGACAAGGTTCTGCGACAGCGACGCCGCGAAGAGAAGCGGCGCGAGCGCGAGCGCCGCCGGGCTGCGCGCGCGGCGTGGCAGCAGAAGTTTCTTGAGGGCGGCGACTCCGTGGCTCAGGGGGCGAAGGAATTCGAGACGGCGGTGCAATCCGGGGTGGCGGCCTTGCTCAAGATCGCCACGCGCAAGCTGGAAGATCACGTCGAGCGCCAGGAGAGACGGCGCGATCGCTGAGACGAGAGCCTACTTTCCCATCATCGGCGCGAGGTAGGGCTTGAGCAGCCATTTTTCCACTGTGGCGAAATCGTCGACCTTACTCGCCTTCGGCGCCCAGGGCCAGCGGACCCTTGAGCGCGTTCTCGACCGCGGGTCCGATGAGTCCGGCCAGACTGGTGAAGGCGCGGCTGCGCGCATCGGATTCGGCGCGGCCCACGCCACGACCCTCTTTCTGGAACCCGGCAATGACCGCGTCGGTGTCGGTGCGCTTGACCTCCACGTTGGCCGCTTCTTGCGCCGCCATGCCGGCCGCGATGGCAGACGGCACCAGGGCCTTTTCGGAAACTTCGAGCGTGATGACGACAGCTCCCCCGGCCCTGTCGGCGGTCTGCACCTCGACGCCTAGCTTGGTCAATCGTTCAACCACGCCAGCAGCCACCTGCTTGCTGCCATCGCCTGTGGCGATCACGGTCACGCGCAATTTGGAACGCAGGGAACGCGCCAGATCCTTGAACTGACTGCGCGTGGGGGCCGTGCCCTTGTAGTTGCCGCCGATGGCACGCAGGACGATGAGTTGCGTCTCCACCTCGTCGATGCCCTCGCGCGCGGGCTGCACGTGCGGCAGGGCGTCCATGGGCGCCCGCTTCTTCATGGCCGCCTCGATGGCCTTCATCTCGCGCGAGGCCTTGTCAGCGCCGATATCCACGGCCGCGCTGATGCGCTGCTGCGCCACCGCCTTGTCCACCGCTGCCAGCGCGTACATGGTGGCCTGCTGCGGATCAAAGCAACGCGCGACGATCTGCGCGTCGGGCAGCTTGATGGCGCTCTTGATGGTCGACTTGTCCTTGATGGAAAATTGCGCGCCGCCGCTGGAGCTGCCCGAAGCCTCGACCGTGGTGGTCGACGAGATCGACGCCACGATCTGCTTGGACATGTCGGCCAGGGCCGAGGTCTTGGCCGGCTCTTCGCCGGCAGCCTGACTGGGCACGGCACCAGCCACGCCCAGTCCGACCAGATAGCGGGACCGCGGATATTCCGGACTCTGGCCGCTGCGAGTCCAATCAGGGCACCCGGCGTTGGCCCTTGTGGAAACCAGCAGCAGGCTGGAACCCAGAACGGCCAGGGTCAAATAGTTCTTCGTGATCACGCTCTGCCTCCGCTTCCGGGCGGTGCCCGTGCCCTATTGTTGCTGCGGCTGGGCCTCGGCCACGCCGTCTTTCATCTGCTGGCTGACCTTGTCCGCGTCTTTCTTCCAGGCCTTCACGCGCATTTCCAGATCCATCCACGCCGGTTGCGCCTTCAGAGTTTGCGCCATGTGGAGCTCGGCCAGGGCGACGTCGTAGTCACCCACCATGGCCTTGCCCAAACCGTAGCTATAGTGAGCGCGGCCTTTGACATCCGGCTTGAGCGATGGGTTGGCGTCCGCTTTGGCCACGGCGCGAGCAAAGAACTCCACCGCGGTGCCCGGATCGCCGCGTTTCAGGTAGTCGTTGCCTTGCTTCAGCTCGGGCAAGGCGCCGTCCGCCTCCAGATCCACACGTTCCTGCACGGGGTGCGGCGCGATCATCTTGAGGAACTGGTCGGCCACCTCGTTGCGGCACTGATCCAGCATCCCGTCGCTGTCCACGGTCGCGGGATCGCCGTCGGTGGCCGTGGTCTCCTTCTTGTGTTCCGCGACCAGGCGTCGGCTGACCAGCACCCTGCTGGTGTTGGTGTCGAAGACGCGCACGTTGGTCACGAAGCGCGCCTTGACCAAGCGGGTGTAGCGGGTGCACGGGTAGCGAAACAGCTTGCCGCTGTCATAGCGCGTACAGGTATCAGAACGGCTGGTCACATTGTCGCTGGCCTTGGATTCGTTGACCTTGCCGGCGATGAGCGCCGCCGCGGGCAACAACTTGCCAATCTCCACGCCCTGATTCTGTTCGAAGGCTGCATCGAGCGCGCCGCGATGCTCGGCCGCGATCTTGTCCATCTCGGCGCGCTCAACCAGCTCGTAGCGCTTGGAATCGAGTATGCGTTGGCTGACCAGGGTGGAAAAAGTCTCGCCGTCAGGGCCGTCGACGTTGGTGATGGCCACGCGCTTGATCCCGGCCAAGTTGACCTCGGCCGGCGCCAAGCGGGTAACCGTGATGCTGCTGGCACAGCCAACAGCAAGGATCGAAGTGAACGATACAGTCGCGAGTAGAGAATGACGGTAGACTGTTGTCTTCATGGGGGGGGGTTCCCTGGTATAAGTCGCGCGCGGGCTACTGAGCCGTGGCGTCGTCGAGTTCGGAGAACGCCTTGTCAGCCCTCTTGACGATGGCAGCGCGAATATGGTCGTCGAGCTGCTTCATGTTGTTCATCGAGTCCTTGAAGGCATCGGTGTCCAGCACGACCAGGGCCCAGAAGGTGCCGGCGTTGGAAATCCAGGTGTCTTCCAGACGCGTGCCCGAGAGCGAGGTGTCGGTGATCTGCTTGGACACGTCTTCGATGTGCTGCTCGCTGGCGGTCTGATTCGCGGGGCCGCCCTGGGTGGCTGCCTGATAGTCCTTGAGCATGGCCTTGACCCGCGTCTGCAGGCTGCGCGCCAGTTCGGTGCGCGCGCGACCCTCGGCCGCCGAGCGGGCCAAGGCCACGTTGGTCATGCCGGATACGCTGCCGGTGCCACAGATGGCCTTCTTGTTCTGCAAACCCATCTGACAGCTACCCTGCGCCCACTTGGGAGCGCCGACCATCTCGGCCTGGAGTGCATTCTGTGGCTTGGGAGGCGAGCTGCCGCATCCAATCACCACCCCTAGCAGCGCCAGAGACAGGGTTCCACGGGAGAGAAGACCAAAGAAATTCTGCTGTGACATAGGTATCGGCTCCTTTCTGAGTGACGGCGCCCGTACCTGCTCCGCCCCATCCCTGTGTGCGGACCATTGGCGTGACAAGCCGGACGTGTGCAGTGTCCCAGAACAGGCAGGGCAGCGTCAAGAATGTATTGGCAGCAGCCAATGCCGCGCTGAACCGCGGTCAATACCGGCAGGCCCGGTCAGAATTCAAGCGACCCCGCCAGCCCCGCGATGCCCTGTCTGTTTCAGAACTCCGATACTATGCTCGTCCAGCCCCATCTGTACCTGCAGCAGGCTGGCATAGAGGCCGCGCCGGTCAATCAGCTGGTCGTGTGTGCCGGATTCCGCGATCTTTCCTTTATCGAAGACCAGGATTCGGTCCGCCTTGAAGATGGTGCTCAGTCGGTGTGCGATCACGATGGTGGTCTGGCCGCCGAGCAAGCCGTCGATGCCTTTCTGCACCTCGCGCTCTGATTCGGCATCGAGGGCCGATGTGGCCTCGTCGAGCACCAGAATGGCCGGCCGACGGAAAATGGTGCGTGCAATAGCGATGCGCTGCTTCTGACCGCCTGACAGCGTGGCCCCGCGCTCGCCCACCACGGTGTCGTACCCGTCGGGCAATGCCGCGATGAAGTCGTGCGCATTGGCCCGCCGGGCCGCCTCTTGCACAGCCTGCTTGTCGTAGTCCTCGCGCCCGTGCGCGATGTTCTCGTAGACCGTGCCGCGAAAGATGATGGGCTCTTGCGTGACCACGCCGACCTGCTTGCGCACATGCCGCATGTCCAAGCTTTGCAGGTCGCGCCCGTCGAGCAAGATGCGCCCGCGCTGCGGCCGCACCAGGCCCAGGGCCAGATTCACGAAGGTGGTCTTGCCCGAACCGGAGGCGCCCACCAACGCGACCGTGGCAGCCCGCACTAGCGCCACGGAAAGGCCGGCGAAAACTGGCGTTCCGCCGACGTAGGCAAAATCCACGTCCTGAAATTCCAGCTCCCCAACAATGGTGGCGGGCTTCTCTTTCCCCTGATTCTGCTCCTCCTCCGCAGCATTGAGTACTTCGCGGATGGAATAGACCGACTCGGCGAATTCCGTGACGGTGGGAAACTGATTGATGATGTTGGTGACTGTATTGGTAAGCTGGGTGATGTAGGTCAAAAACAGCACCAGTGAGCCAATCAGCATTTCGCCCCGAATCACCAGGGTCGCACACACCGCGACGATCAGCATGGTGAACACCTGCGAGAAGGTCACGGTAATGATGCCGAACGAAGCGATGGTCTTGCGGATGGATTTCTGCCGTTGGATGATGTCGACACTGCGTTCATCGATACGTCTGCGCTCGAATTCCTCCTCGCCGTGCAGTTTGCTGAGAAACGAGGTCTGGATGAACTGGCTGATGGACTGACTGAGATCCTCGTTGGCCATGCGGGCCGCGTGTTGCAAGCGCCCGAAGCGGACGTTGAAATAGCGGTAGACCAACAAGTAGAAGGGAATGCACAGCAAGTAGAACAACAGCATCTTCCAGTTGTCGGCCGCCAAGACGGCTACTGAAAACGCGACTGTGAACACGGAGGCCAACAGGGTATTGAAGAGCAGCTCGGCAAAGCGCTCGGTGCGCTCTACGTCGACCAGCAGCTTCGAGACGAAGCGCCCGCTCTCATGGCTGACGTGATACTGCAGCGACAGGATCTGAAGCTTCTCGATGATCTGATTGCGCAGGTCGCGCGACACGCCCTTGGTGATGACGGTCTCGCACACGGTGTAGGCGCGATGGCAAAAGAAGTTGAGCACACCCAGCAGGGCCACCACACCCAGGGTGCCGAATATCAAGTCAAGCCGGCGCGCCGGAATGAAGCGGTCGATGATCAGCTTGATCAGGATGGGATAGAAGAGATAGGCCGAGTGCTTGAGGGGAAAGAGGATCAAGATCTTGGCCAAGGGACGCCGGTACACGACGATGCGCCGCAGGTAGCTGCCCATGGCACGAGAGATGGAGCACGGGACCGGCCGCATGTCGGGCTATTGTGTACCAATCTCGCCGCGCCCGCGCCTGACTTTCTCTGCCGGCGCAAATTCGCAATGTCTATCGGGCGCAGCGGAAGCCTAAGAATTGCGCGCGGCTCGTCGGAACCAGGCGAAAGCGATTGCCGCTCCGCTCGGTCCGCGGATCGCCGCCGCCCCAACTTCCCCCACGCAGAATCCGCTTCTTCTCGGCGTGGCTGCCATCAAAGAACGCGTACTCGGAGGACGTCCATTCCCAAACATTGCCGAGCAGATCGAGAACGCCGTGTTTCGACGCGCCGGCGGGAAAACTGCCCACCGGAGCCGTCTCGGGCCAGCCATCGTCCACTTCATAGAGCGGCTCCCACCGAGGAAAGCCTTTGGCCACGAGGTTGGCGGGGCATTCCTTTCCGCAGGCATTCAACCGCGTCTGGTCCAGCTTGTCGTTTCCCCAGGGGTACGTGCGACCTTCGGAGCCAGCGCGGGCTGCATATTCCCATTCCTCCTCGGTCGGCAAACGCTTGTTGGCCCAGGCGCAGAACGTGGTGGCCTGCTGAAAGTCGACGCAATTGATTGGGTGCGAGGAACGGTCCTGTGGGTTCTTCCAGTTGCAAGAGATGTGGAAATTGCCCCGTTCGTTGCGAAAGGCATCCGGCTCGCTGCAGGCGCCGGCGCGCACGCATTCGGCAAAGGCCTGCACCGTCACTTCCGTCCGATCGAGGCGAAAGCTTCTCACGGTCACCGAATGCACCGGCTTTTCATTTTCGTTGGTGTCCCGGCCGTCACTGCCCATGGCGAACATGCCGCCCGGAATCTCGACCATGCCGTCGCGAATCCAGGAGGGCGCAACGGGAACTTGCGACGTCTTGCACGCCGCAAGCGTGGCCAGTGTCAGGCAAAGAAGGGCCAGCGGCGATTTCACGGCGCGACGATAGCATGAGGCAGTCATTCGGCGCGCGTGGCGCGCACGGCGGCCATGTGCCCGAGCAGAGCTTGCGCGGCGTCGCGTTTTCCCGCAGAAAGAAAGTCGCGCACCATTCCGATGGTGGCCTCGCGGTCGAGGGCAAAGGCGCGGGCAAAGGCCTGGCGCGCATCCTCGTGCCGGCCGAAAACGTCGTAGCACACGCTGAGATTGAGCCACGCCTCGGTGTAGTCGGGCTTGCTGGCCAGGGCCGACTCAAACAGGGCGGCCGCTCGCTTGATTTGGCCCTTCTCGCCCAGCCTGACGCCTAGGCTGTACTCGGCGTCGGCGTTCATTCTGCTTTCCATGCGCCCCTGGCCCAGATTGGCGACGAGAGAAAGCCCTGCCACAGCCGCGGCAGCGATCAGACGCGGCCGCCACGAGGACTGACCAGCCAACCAGGCCACTGCTTGACCGGCGAAGATCAGGAGGAAGGGCACGACCACCACCCGGTAGCGCGCCGTAATGAAGAACCCGACCGCTGACAAAGACAGCGCCGCGACCAGCGCCGCCAGCAGAGGCGCGCGCCGGGCCCCGACCCACAGACCCAGCGCCGACAAAGGCAAGAGCAGGCCAAAGGGGAATGCGAGACCAGGAATCTTCCACAACAACAGACGCAGCACCGGCGAATCCATGCGCGCCGGATAAATGGCTTGGTTGCGGTAGATTTCGTCACCGCCGACGAAGAGGCGCAGCTTGTGCAATTGCAAGCGCGCGAAGGCCGAAGGGTTGTGCGCCGCCCAAGTCCACGCCTTTCTGGCAAAGTAGCGGGACGAATTGGCCAGGCCGTGAACGCCCGCGCGACCAGGCTCCTGGACCAGGCGTTTCCAGCCCAAGTCCGGCCGCAAGTCGACCATCTTCTGGTATTGCGGATTGTTGCCGATCCAGAAGTTCACCCCGCCATTGGCCGAAATGAGAACGAACTCGTGGCCGCGAACGGCATTGCGAAGCGTGACCGGCGCAATGGCGAGGGCCGTACCCAGCAACACCCAGCCCGCCTTGCGACGGGCGAAGCCGGCGATCACCAGCGGCACCACGAGCAACGTCGCGACGACCGTGGCGGCCATGCCACCCACTGCCCCGGCGGCCAGCCAGCGCCACCGGCCCGGGCGATTCCGGCACGCGATCGCAACCGCCACGGCCAGCAAGAGAAAAAAAATGGCCAGCGTGGGTGGCAGCAACTCGCCGTCGAAGTAGATGAGCGTGCTGTAGCAGGCCGCAGCGACGCCAGCGCCCAGCCCCACGCGCGGTCCGAAAAGTCGCGCCCCGATCCACGCGGTCAGCACCACCACCAGCGCGCCCAGCAGGGCCTGCACCAGGCGCGGCCAGAGAAACGATTTGCCCCCGAGCCGCCAGATCACGCCAAGAAAATACGGATAGCCCGGCGGGTGCCAGAACACAGCCTCGGGGTGACCCCGGCCGGCTGCGATCGAGGTGGCCAGCTCTTCGTAGGTGCCGGCGTCGATGACGGGGTTGTCGAAGTAGAGGCTGGCGCCCATGGCCAGCTCGTGCGCCAAGCGCAACACCAGGTCCAGGCCAAACAGCAAGCCCAGCGTGCGGCCGGACAGACCCGTCAGCGCAGGCCTGGAAACCGATGGCTCAGCGCTTGACACGCGACCTAGTAGTCCCCTGCTGAAATTGAGCGACCCATCGCGACCACTAGAGACGATACCCCAAATCGGCGTCGCTCGATGATAGCCTGAGCCAAAGACCGCGCGAGCCAGGGCACGAAATGAGGTTTTGGCCATGACCGACCAGCGCCAGCATCGCGGACGGCATCCAGCTGACAGCCGGCTTTTCGACGGTGTCGCGGTGCCAGTCCTGCGCCAGGCGACCGAGGAGCTGTCTTGGCTTTTCCAGCACAGGTACAGCCAGACTGCGGCCTTGAAGCTGGTGGGCGATCACTTTGCCCTGCGCGAACGACAGCGTCTGGCGGTCCTGCGCAGCTCCTGTGGCACGAGCGCGGCCACCGAGCGCGGCCAGCGGCGACTGACGGTTAGCAAGCTGCATGGTTTGCGCCTGGCCGTGGACGGCTTCAATTGTCTCATCACAGTCGAAGCGGCCCTTTCCGGAGGCGTCTTGCTTCGCGGCCGCGATCGGGCCCTGCGCGATCTTTCGAGTGTTCACGGCAGCTACCGCCAGGTGCAGGAGACCGAACGCGCCCTGCAACTTCTCGGCAATGTCATCGTGGGCGCTGCCCCGACCGAGGTGCGCTGGTTTCTCGACCGTCCCGTGTCCAACAGCGGCCGGCTGCGCGGCTTGATCGAAGCGATGGCCCAGGCAGCGGGCTGGCCCTGGCAAGTCGAGCTGGCCGACAATCCCGATCGCGCCATCGCTGCCACAGGTTGGGTCGCTGCTTCCAGCGACGCCTGGCTGCTCGACAACTGTCCGCACTGGGTGTGTCTGCCGGATGCGGTGGTCGCACAAGCCGGGGTCAACCCGTGGATCTTGGATCTAGGCTGACGAAGCGTCGAACAACCCTCCCCACCTGCCCGCAGAAGTGGTATCTATGAGAGGTCCGTTTGCGCGAGTAGCTCAGTTGGTAGAGCATCGGCTTCCCAAGCCGAGGGTCGCGGGTCCGAGCCCCGTCTCGCGCTCAAGCTTGAGGGATCGGTTCGTGCTACGACTTCGCCGTGGGATTCCGCATTCGCGATGCCTTGCCTGAAGACTTGCCGGCCGTGGGCAGCTTGGCGGGCCAACTCGTGCGCCAGCACCACGGCTTCGATCCGGGGCGCTGGATGCTTCCCGAGCGGGTCGAGGCCGGCTACGCGCGGTACTTCGCCAGTCAGCTCGGCAACCACGGCACCATCATCTTGGTGGCCGAGGACGAAGACAGTCGCGAGATAGTGGGGTACGCCTACGCCAGCCTGGAAGACCGCAACTGGGCCGAGCTGCGCGATGACTGTGGCCGGCTGCACGACGTCTTCGTCGTCGACCGCGCTCGCCGCCAAGGCCTGGCCGCCGCCATGCTGCGCGAGTGCCTCAATCGGCTGACCGCCCTCGGCGCCCCCTTCGCGGTTGCCACCGCCGCCTGGCAGAACGAGACATCGCACGCTCTCATCCGCGCGCTCGGCTTCAGGCCGACCGTGGTCGAGATGGCCAAGGACCTGAAGCAGTCATGAATAGTCACGGCACAACCGTCAGCGTGTAGGCGGCGAAGTCAGCGCCCCCGCGGCTATCGTGCAGGACGAGCCATAGGAAGACGACCGCAGCCCCTGCGGGGGACTCCCAAGTGTTTTCGTTCGCGGCCGCCGTATCGCCTTCCGGGCGCGCAGTCAGCGACTTGTCGAAAGCGCCGGCCGTGGCGAACCAAGAGAGCCAAAGATCCTCAGACTGGTCCACGATCGTCTGCGAGGCAGAATCGAAGACGGGATAGGATTCAGCCGAGTCGGGCGCCCAGGTCGCGACCAGGCCAACGCGCTGACTGGCCGGCAGCGCATCGAGCGACACCGACGTCCCGTCCACCAGGGCCGACAGGGACACCAGCGTGGGATTCTGGTTGGGGGTGTAGCTCGCGCGGAATTCCTGGGCCATGGCCAGCGACGCGCCCGCGAGCCCGCAGCTCAGCCGCTCGCGAAAAATGGCCTGCGCCGCGTCGAGATCAAGCCGCAGGGGTTGGTAGTAGCCACCGGTCGCGTCCGGGTCGGAGGGTCGAAGGGTTCCACCGCTTGAGGCTGGCGCCAACGGCCCAAAATTCGAACACGCGGAGCTGGGCGTCTGAATCGAGACCGATCCGCCCTGTGCCGACTGCGCCAGATCGTCGGTCAGGCAGGCCTGGCTCACTGGGGTGTTCTCGGCAACCGGCTTGCGCAGTTTGCACAGACTCCACGACAGTTGCTGGGCCTGCACGGTTCCCGAGGGAGAAGCCACCAAACTGGAGTACTTGACCAGATCTCCAGGCGCCGCTTCAGCAGGATCGCCGCGCACGCCGATGATCCGTTCCTGCGTGATGAGCGAAGCAGGATTGCCCATTTTCGGCGCGCAATTGGCCAGCAACAGAAACGCAGGAAGTGCAAGTCCACGCATCAGAACCTCACTGACACTCCGGCCACGGCGAGAATGGGCAGGCCCGTGATGTTCGAGCGCGAGGCGAATTGTTCGTCGTAGGCGAATTCCTCGACGTTCGCGTGATTGGTAAGGTTGAGAATTTCCAGGTAAGGAACGATGTCCAGCGAGCGTCTGCGAAAGTGCTTCTCGACGCGAAGATCGAGCGCGTAAAAGACAGGCAGGCGAATGCTGTTCTGTGGGCCGAAGATGGGCTGGTACTGTCCTGTGGTCGCGTCCAGGTAGCTGCCAATCACTGGCGTTCGTGGCATTCCGCTGGCCAAGCGAAATCGCAGACCCAGGACGAACCCGCGGCGCGAAGCATGGGCAGCGAAGGTGAGAAGATGGGTTTGGTCCTGATCGAGCAGTCGGTAGGATGGATCGGAGGCGTGCCTGCGCTCGCTGCGGCTGAGCGTGTAGGCCAGCCAACCAGAAAGCCCCGCGTGAGGCGAGAAGCGCAATAGGATCTGGGCGCCATAGGCGCGGCCCACGCCATCTTGAACCAGAGCGTGCGCCAAGGCAGGGCTTGCGTCGGGATTGCGCATCACCAGATCCCACATATAGCGGTAGAACAAAGTGGGCTGCACGTTCAGGTGCTGACCGACATCCATGTCTGTCCCAGCCACAACGTGCACAGCGTGGGCAACCCCCAGGCTGGGCGAACCAAAGACTGCACTCAGGTCGCTCGGCGCGGGAGCCTGGTGGTACAGCCCCAGCGACAGGTTTTCGCGCAGCCAAGAACGGGTCTGGTGTGCGACGGCCAGACGCGGAGCTGGCGACCAGGACAAACGCGCAGATCCCGCTCGCGGCGTGACGCCATTCTCGGGGGTGCTGCGATCGGGTGAGATGACGAATCCGTCAAGCCGCAGCGACGGAAGCAAGCGCCAACGCCCTCGCGTGATCTCCAATGTGGTGTAGGGAGCCAGATTTCCCACCGAGGCGCTCCACGTGTCAGCACTCGCTCCTCCCGACATCGGCTGGCCAAAAGCGACTATGTCGCCTTCTCTGGGCGGCAGCGTCGGTGATCCGGAGCGCTCGACGTTCGACAGCGTAAGCAGTCCATCAAACCCCGCGACCAGAGTCAGCCTCGGAGAAAGCGGCGCCCCGTACTCTCCGCGCAGACCCAGCACGGTCGAGGCCATCGATTCGTCCGCCCTGCCCTGCCCCGCGATTTCCTGCCGGCGCGTTTGGTCCCAGCCAACAAAGGGAGTCAGCGATGCGCTTGCACCATCGGGAAACGCGCGCAGGTATCTGAACCCGAGACGGGAAAAGGATTGCGTCCGATCTTGCTCGGCAAACGAGGAAGGAATCGTAGTGCTACCAGAGATCGAGCTGGCATCGGCAGAGGTCAGGAAGATCACCTCGACTCTTTCGTCATCGCGCAAAGGGAAAACGGCCTTGCCCTGAAAGTCGCGATAGCGCGCAAGGGGAAACAAGCGCCGGGTGTCGGATGATAGGGCGCCGTTCATGATACGATCCAGATAGCCGATGCGGCCGGCGGCCAGAACGCCAGCGCCTTTTTCTGTGGCCGCGCCCGCACAAAACGACGCATCGAGGACATCCACATCCACCTCTCCTTGGTAGCGTTCGATCGGCCCCCCCCGGCTGGCCATTTGAACCAGTCCGCCCAGGCCGCGGCCGTACTCCGGACCATAGCCGCCAGGCACCAGGGTCAGCGTGCGCAAGAAGCCGCTGTGAACCACCGAACGTAGTCCACCCAAGTGATACAGCGCTGGAATCTCCATGCCGTCGACCACCACGCGTGTCTCGGTAGGCGCTGCGCCCCACACCACCAGTTCGCCACCCGCCAGTCCCGGCCGTGCCACACCGGGCAGGTTTTCCAGGGCCTTGCCCGCATCGCCCTGCGCTCCGGGAAGCTGGCGCAACTCAGACGTGGAAAAGCCAGACTCGCCTACGGTCTTCGACGGCGGCGCAATCACCACGGTCTCGTTGGCGTCGCTCGCCAGCGCTTCGGGCTCGCCCGCAAGCATTGCCAGCGTGAAGACGCTCGCCTGCGCTTTCATGGGGATGGAACAGTGAATGTCAGGACCGTGAGTCCACTACCTTTGCCTTTGCTGAAACGCTGACTGGCGGGAAGTGCCTCGCCCTTTGCCTTGCCCAGCGAAACCCCATTGAGCAGTGCCTCTACAGTCCAGCGTGCAGCCGAATTCCCACAAAGCGAGAATGTGTCCACGCGAGCCACATAGTCACCGACTGGCGCGGTCACTGCCCAAACCACGTTCTCATTGCAACGGCCATCGATCACGCACCCAGCGTTGGAGTCGAAGTCGAGAATGCCAGCTTCACTCATGGCTCCAGCATCGGGCATCGGCAACGTCGAATATCGATCGTAGGAGTTGATGTTGCCGGCCCACACCTCGACCCCAGAAGGGTCGACCACGTGCAGATCGAGATCGGACTCCGTGTCCCACCACAATGAGACAACCAACGCCCCGGTCGGGGGCAAGCTCTGCTCCACGTCCAGAGGCACATGCGTCGCGGGCCCCATGCTGTTGGGCGGGGCCGCCGCACGAACCAGTAGATCGTAGGACGTTTTTGGCAGCGACGGTGAAAACGACAGGCTGGCATGGAAGGTCGGTTGGGTTGGGCTGTCCATGTCAGGCACGTCAGCCGCAAGAATCCAGTAGCCGATATCGCCAGCCAAACCGATGGCCACCGCCGTGCTCCCTGGATCCAAGCGGCCAGAGATCTGCTTGTTTTCCAGGCCGGGCGTGATCACGTTTTGGCTATTCAACACGTCCACGACGGTTGGGGCTGTCCGCACGCTGACCAGCTTGTCGATCGAGCCGCGATAGAACTGACCGCCGGCCACGCGCACGACAGCCTCCACGCCGGTGTCACTGGTCGCGCCGCCGCACGCGGCCACGGCGAGGGGCAAAAGCCATGTGGCGGACCTGCCCTTCATCAGAAGACCATCTGCCCGCGCAAGGTCAGCGTGTCCGCGGCCAGGGTCGTCGGCGATCCATCGGAAGCCACGCCCAGCGCATTGCGATTATGTTGGAATTCGAGAGCCAAACGATTGTGAGCAAAGCCGCCCAACGAGAGCGTGAAGGTCCAGGTGCGAAAGGACACATCTTTGGGCACCAGAACCGTGGGTGTTTGCCGAGAGGCATCCACGTCCGGGTTGTAGAAGTCGTAGCGAGCGCCGAACCCAACCCATGGCGTGAATTCCTGGCTGACACCCACAACCCAGCCGAATTCCCGCAAGTCGCGACCAGATGCAACGGGATCGGCGGGCTGCAGCCCGCGATCCAGATTGGCGCCCCAAACCACTTCGCCGAAGACCACCGAGGTACCCAAGCGGGGAATCGCGAAGCTGATGCGACTGTCTGCCCCCACGGCGAAGCGCGAGAAATTCTGCGATGGCGTGGCCGCGCGGCCGGGAATGATCTGGATCTCGCTGAGTTGGACAATACCGTCTTCGTTCTGGTCGTTCCACACCAGGACGTTCTTGGTCGCGGGCGTGCCGGGATGAAATCCCGGTGCCCTTCAGCGAAGAAACGCCAGCGGTGACATGGACCTTGGCCGCGATGGTGGCATCCATTCCCATCCTTCCCACAAAATCCTTGGCCGCATTGGGATCGCGGGCCGGGAAAGATGCGTCCCCCAGTGGGTTGCCATTCATGACCGCCATTTGCGCACGCAAGAATCGCCAGCCAATTTGTGCGCGCGCACCCAAGTCAAATGTGCCGGGAAAGAGCGCGCGGCTGACGTTGCTGCGCTCCAGAAAGAAACGATCGGGATCCCATTCCTGAACTTCAAGTCCGAATGGAATGCGAACGAGGCCAAGGGCAAGTTCCCAGTTCCACTGCGGCCGCGTCTGGCCCGCGGCCAGCTCGGCCCGCGCCAATCCGACCGCCATGCCTTTGACCGTATTCGCGTCCAGCTCGACCGCCGCGCGAAGGAATTCTTCGGCTGGCTTCGACGAAGAGGTGTCCACGGCGAATGAGAAGCCGTTCCGTATTGAGAGGCTCGCCCCCAGAGGGGGAGAGCTGATCCTGCGAGGACTGGTCCATCAGCACGGCGTCTGCTTGCACAAACCCTCCAACCGTCAGAGTGGTCTCTCCTACACTCAGACGGCCCGCCGAACTGGTCGCCACCGCCGGTTGAGCTGGCGCAGGCGCCTCCTCGGCCAGGGCAGTGTGCACCGCCCCGACCAAAAAGAGCCCGCCCAAACTCAACCGGCCAATGCGCGTCTTCACGGATTGGGAATGTTGTCGGCCTGAAAGCGCGCCCCAGCGGTGCAGGTATTGTTGATGATCTGAGCGTACGTGGCGCCGCTGGCGAGAGCGCTGCAATCGCTGAGTGAGGTGCGGCCATCGTCAGCTTCGCAGTAGCCATGGCGGCAGGTGGTGCCACCCGTGCAAGACGCGCTTGTGGTACAGGCCACGCAGGACGTGGGAACCGTACCGGTGCCGAGCGTTTTCTCGAAGTAGCAGCCGCAAGGATCAGGCGGCGCGGAGAGTGAAAGAGGGCCACCTTCGACGGAGCGGGTCACCGTCATGGCGCACAGAGGAACGATTCCTTTCTTCGCCACGAGCGCCACTGGATCCAGCGTGGACGGAATGCCGGAATCGGCTGTGTTGGTGAGAATGTCGATGAACAGCTTGGCGTTGGCGTTGACTGGAACGGACACGCCTGCGTCGGTTGAGGTCACCTTGGTCAAGTAGAAGACATGCGCCCAGGCGACATAGTGCCCCTCGCGAAGACTTCGCTTGTCGAAGGCCGTTGCGGTGGAATCGGGAAGATAGCCGTTGGTCTGATTCACGGCCTGGAAAGCCAGCGCCTTGAGATTGGCCCGGTTGGTTGTGCTGTCGTATGTCTCGCTGCCAAGAATTCCGATGGTCTTGTCAGGCTGCACCGAGGTGGCCACGTCGGTGGCGACATCGTTGGAAGCGCTGATTTGCTTCCCATGCCACAGCGCCGGTGCCACACCGATCAGGGCGCCAAGGCTCACCTCCACGCCCTTGGTGGGTGGGCGAATGAAGTAGAAATTCTCGTCGGTCCAGGGCGCGATGTTGGCCGTGGCGCCTGTACCGAAGACCAGGGCTGCCTGTTGTGAGCTGATGGCCATGGGCGAAGCCGACTTGGGCACCACGAAGAGCATCGACTGCACCGGACCCTTGAATGCGCCCAAGTTGGCAGGCGGAGTGGCGGTCGAGCAGGCTGCGGGGAACACGATGGGAATGCCGATGTCCACGCTGCGCCCGCCGCTTTCCAAGGCACAGGTCGGTACTGCGCCCGTGGTGTCATCCCAGGTGGGATCGCTCGGGATGTAGGACGGGATCTGGGTCAGCGGAGTGCCGTTGTAGACAGCGTCGATGATGGTGCAAGAGCCAGTTGCGAACCAAACCAGCGTGATGGGATTCGCTGAGTTTTGCCGCAAGGCTTTGCCCAGGGTCTTCAGCACTGGCACCTGCGTGTCGCCCGTCATTATGTACAGCGGATTCACGAGCGACGAACAAGCGGTGGTAGGACCGGCGTCGCCGCCCCCGCCGTCCGCCAACGAGCCGCTGTCGCTGCCTCCGTCGCCGCCATCACCGACTCCGTCGGCCGGGACGTCCGCGGTGGGCGCGTCCAATCCGCCAGTGGCGATGGGCGCGTCGACAACGCCTCCCGCGTCGACTGTGCCGCCGGTGTCGGATGCGTCCAACCCCGGACTGGAAACAGTATCGGGAGAGAGCGCCATGTCGACTGCGGTGTCGGGTTGGGCAGTGTCCCGGCCCAGGTTGGGATTGGCTGTGTCGGCAATGGCCAATGTGTCCGTGGCGGCATCTGCGGGTTTGGATACCGATGAACTCCCGCATCCAGACAGGGCGGCCGCGAAGGCCAAAGAAGACAAACAGGCAAGAGCGGATCGAATTCTAAGGACGAAGCACGTTGCCATGGCAGGAACCTCCTATTTCAGTTGTGAGAAACGTCTCCACCACAAGAGGGGCTGGCGATTGCGCCTACGCCCGGAACTCTCGACGAGTCGAACAGCTTGCTGGCAAACGACGTCGGTGGGTTTTGCCGGATGTCGCCCAGCACGCCGCAACCGGCAACCCGCCCGTTCTCGAGCACCGCCACGCGGCTGGCCAGGGCCTCGACATCCTTGGCGTCGTGGGTGACCAGGATGGTGGGCAAGCCGAGCGCGCGGATGGATTCAGCCAAAAAGGCGCGCACCTCGACACGGGCCTCGACGTCCAGCGATGCCGTGGGCTCGTCGAGCAGAAGCGCCTTGGGAGACGACGCCAAAGCCCGTGCCAGCGCGACCCGCTGCCGTTCGCCGCCGGAGAGTCGCGCCGGGTTTCGCTTCGCCAGCTGGCCGATTCCAAAGCGCTCCAGCCAGGTCATGGCCTCGTCGCGACGTTGTCTTGCGCTCAGCCGCTGTGACCGGCATGCCAGGGCAAAGGCCACGTTTTCGACCGCACTCAGGTGGGGAAACAAGCCAAAGTCCTGCGGCAAATATGCCAAGTGGCGTTCTTCTGTGGGAAGGTCGACGGCCGTCTCGGCGTCGAAAAGAACCTCGTCGCAAAGCACGATGCGGCCGCGCGCGGGATTGCGCAGCCCCAAGATAGTCAGAAGCAAGCTGGTCTTGCCCGAACCGTTGGTACCAACCAGGGCCAGCGGCTCAGCACCAACCTCGAGTGAGACCTGGAGCACAAATGTTCCCAACACGGCTTCAACCGCGACAGACAATCGCGCAACTGAGGCGCCGGTCATTGCGTGGCCAGCCTGCGCGCGACCTCGGGATCGCGATTAAAGCGCCGGAGAAAGAGCAACAGGGCAAAGGCAAACGAAACCAATAAGAGCGACAAGGCCTGCGCGGTGTGAATGTCGAGTTCCAATGCGGTGTAAATGGCCAGGGGCAGAGTCTGGGTCTTGCCCGTCATGTTCCCGGCGAACATCAAGGTGGCACCGAATTCCCCCAATGCGCGTGCCCAGCTCATGGCGGCCCCACCAATCAGCCAGGGGCGCGCCAGGGGCAAGGCCACCCGCAAAAGCAGGCGCGGCGGCGAAGCGCCCAGGCTGCGCGCCACGGCCAGCAAATTGGGGTTCAACGGGCCAAAGGCCTGTACCGCAGCTTGCAAGTAGAACGGGGCCGACACGAAGACCTGGGCCATGACAACTGCGACGGCGCTGAAGGCCGGCGTCCAGCCGAGACGCTCCAGGGTTCCGCCAAACAGCCCGCGCCGACCAAACGCCAGCAGCAGCGCGATGCCGCCCACCGCCGGCGGAATCACCACCGGAAGCTGCAATAGGATCTCCAGCCAACGCGCCGAACGCCAGCGCGAACGCGCCAGCCACCAAGCCAGCGGCGTGCCTCCCACGACCACCAGCACAACCGATACCAGCGTCGTCCCAAGGCTGAGTCGCAGTGCGGGCCAGGTCAAAGAGCAGCCGAGACCGCGCCAGATGGCCTCGGGTCCGCCATCGAAAACCAGGGCCACGAAGGGCAGCACGAGAAACAGCAACAGCACGCCGCCCAGTCCCGACCATGGCCGCGTCGTAGAGACGACGACTTCTGGCATAAGAAGTCGCTTGCCTCACTTCGCTCCGTCGACTTTGCTGAAGCCCGCCGCGGCCAACGTCTTCTGCCCTTCCTTGGACAAGACCAGTTTCACGAACGCGCGCGCCTGCTCGGAGTGAGGCGCCGCGCTCAAGACCGCGATGGGATACTCGGCCACCAGGTTGATCTCAGTGGGAATCTCGATGATCTGGACCTTGTCGGGCATGGTCAGCGCATCGGTCTTGTACACGATGCCCGCGTCGGCCTCGCCCAGCGCGACCTTGGTCAATACCTGGCGCACATTCAGCTCGCGCGAGCGCACCCGCGCCAGGATCCGTTCGTGGAAGGCCTTGCCGTAAAGCTTTTCCGCCGCTGCGAAAATCGTTTCAGTGTAGGCACCGATCGGCACCTCGGGCGCGCCGATCACCAGGTGCGCGACTGTTGGTAGATCCGCAAAGCTGCGCACCTGGGCGGGGTTGTTCTTGGGCACGACCAACACCGGCAAATTGCGCGCAAAGACCGCGGGGCCGCTGACCAGTTTCTGGGTTGCCAGAAGCTTCATGTGCTTCCAGTCGGCCGAGGCGAACACGTCAACCTTGGCGCCTTGCTCGATCTGCACGCGTAGGTCCTGGCTGCCCGCGAAGTTGAAACGGACCTTCGTATTCGGGTGTTGCTTCTCGAAAATCAGTGCGACGCTCTGAAAGACCTCACGCAGCGATGCCGCCGCAAACACCACCAGTTCCTGCGCTCGACTTGCCTCGCGCGCTGCATTGCAAGGAACGGCGTGCATTGAGACAGACGGCCACCATGCCTGCGAGAACGAGCCCGCGACGATTCATGCTTGTGCGCCCTGTGAAAGCCTGTCCTGTGCGTACGGTTCGATAGCCGGTCATGCCCCCCAGATCCTGGCGAAAACGCCCATCAGACAGACAATCGAGCAACGCCTGCACGCGACCGTCCGAGGCGAGCGCCGCCGGAAAGACCAAATCAAAGCAAGCCTCTGCCAGCGGCTCGAAGTGCAAGCCAAAGCTCGCCGCCGCCGAGCGCGTGGCCACGCCGACGTCGCCCACCCCCATGGCCACCATCTGCGCCACCGCGCGATGCCCGCGCGCCATCGCCACCGGCGCCACGTTCTTGAACTTTCGGCCCGCCTTGCGAAACAGACGCTTTCCAGCAGCTCCTGCGCGCCCGCGCCCGCTTCTCGCGCGATTACACGCGTGCCTTTCCGTTCCAAGTCCGCCGCGCTCTTGTACCGATATCCCGGCCGACTGACGAAGCCCTGTTCCCATGAAGCCAGCGTCACCAGCACCATGGGCTCGCTGCCAAACCTTTCACGAACGGCAACCACGTTCTCGCCCACCCCGCCCTCGCCCAGAAGGTGCATCCCGGCGAAGTGCACCCGCCCCAACGCCAGTTCCTCCAGCGCGGGCCGACTTGCCTTCTCGATCCAATGCAACCGAGGACCGTGGAAACGCTCCTCCAGATGGCGCCCCAGCAAGCCGAGCGCGGGATCGCAGCCCGCGACCAGAAGATTGCGATGAAGAGATTCCAGATCGCGAAGGGGACGGACGCGCGCTTGGTCCACTTGCCCTTTCCCTTTGACAGCGTCGCGATTCCGTCGGCCGGAGTGCCAAGCGCCAAAGCCTCGTCGGTTTCCAGCAAGCGTGCGACCCAGCGCTCACCCACCCAGCCCAGCGACACCCGCGTCTTGTGCCCATCGCCGGGACTGCGATCCGCCTCAGGCACGAACTCGGCTTCGAGCACCTGTCCATCGCCACGCAGACTGAAGAGATCCTCTACTCGGCAGCGCAGCTCGCGCGCCAGCGCCAGGGCGATCTGCGTGGATGGAACCGTCTCGCCCGCCTCGATCGAACTGAGCGTCTGTCGACTGACGGCAACAGCCTTGGCCAAATCCCGCTGCTGCATCTCGAGCCTAAGCCGCATGGCCTTGACCGCGGTTCGAACCCGGGTGTCCATGCCGGAAGCATTCCCGAACCCAGCCGTCATGTCAACCTGACGCGACGGGAGTGTAGCAAAGTTTACCCGCTGGCTACCGCGTCGCTACCCCGCGGTTCCACCCGCGCCTCTCGGGCCATGGTTTGTCCGCCTGACGGCCGCCCGTTCGGCGCAGCCCGATTGTGCGTCTTCCTAGTTGGTATCTGTCTGAAACACTGTCAGGAATGGCGCTGAGTCTGCGATTGCCGAAGCGGTATCAGCATACCCTGTCATGTACACCTCGAAGTACGATGCCTTGAAATGGGCAAACACCGTGGCGCCACCCATCACCGCCTCCCCAGCCGCAACCGATATGTCGAAAGGTGGAACGGGAACAGTGGCACCAGCGCCCTGCACAGAATACGTGAACATGGTGGTGGCGTTGGCATCGGTGCCGAAATCCATCGCGCGGAAGTTGCATTGTTGCTGACTCGGACCATCGAGAGTCTGGAACAGTCCCTGCTTGAACCCCCTGCTGTCATAGCGCTCGTTGCCGCCGTCGATCCCCGACGAAACCAGGTCCGTGCCGCTCCAGTTGGCGCTTGGATCCGTGCTCGGATCCTGCGTCCAGTTCTGAATTTGATTGTCGGCAATTTTGTATTTCTTGGCAAAGGCCGCCGGATCGACGGCGGGGCTGCTGGGACTGCTGCCGCAGCCTGAGCTGCCTGCAACCAAGAACAGACATCCAAAAACAAAGAAAGCGATCGAGGTTCTGATTTGCATGGGAATGATCCTTTGAACGTCAGAGATTGACACGGATACTAACAGACGACGACCTCCGGGCCACGGCAAGAATCCTGGCTGGCAGGCGGATACCGCAGGAGTTCCCAGGACGCCCAACGGAAATCCGTCAAACACCCTGGCTTCTCCCGCCGCCTACTTGAGCCCGTCACGACGACTGATCGTCGCCGCCCACCAGACGCCGAAGTTTGGCCGCCACCACTGTGCCGAGCGCCAGCATCGCCCCCCAGCGGGTGGTCCTGCTCTCGGCGCCGGCCACACTGCAGCCGCCTGACGAGTTGCCGCCGGTGACATTGGTCGTGCCCGCCCCGGCAGTTTCGCGGCTGCCGCCACTGCCGCCCAGCGCGCTCACCGTCGTCCCGCCCGCGGCCTTCGTCCCGCCTGTCGCGGTCGAGCCCCCGGACGCCAGCGGAGCGCTGGTGGCGCCGCCGCCGGCACCGCCGCCCGACGCGCCAGAGCTGGCGTTCGCGCCGCCGGTGGCAATGGCACCTCCGCTGCCTGTGCTCCCCGGCGCGCTCGTCCCGCCGCTGGCCACGCCTCCAGCCCCACTGCCGCCGCCGCCTGCGGTCGCACCGCCGGTCGCGCTGCTGCCGCCGCCTGCGCTCGCACCACCGGTCGCGCTGTTGCCGCCATTGCCTGCGCCGCCCGACCCGCTGGATCCGCCAGGGCGTGCTCCCCCGCTCCCGCTGGTCCCGCCGCCACTGGCGCCGGCAGACCCACTGGTCCCGCCGGTGCGCGTTCCTCCGGCCCCGCTGCTCCCGCCACCGCTCGCTCCGCCGGATCCGCTGGTCCCGCCACTGCCGCCCGCGCCGCCCGAGCCTCCTGCCCCGCCTGCGCCTGCATCGGCGCTGGTTGTGCCATCAGCGGGCGGCGCCACAACCCACACCGGGTCGGTTGTCGCGTACCCGAAGGTCGTCATGTACGAGCTGATGATCGTCTCATCATGGGTGCAATTCATGACCGCCTCGCGGACCTTCTTGACGGTCAGATAGTCCACCGCGGGACCGAACACGCCCATGATGAGATAGCAGGGCGCCACTTCTGGAGTTCCCGTATTCGAGGCCTTGTTGGCGACGATCGAATCGATAAAGCACAATTGCTGCCGCACGGGGGTTCCCCCGAGAATGGCGTCGCTCTTGTTGATGTTGAAGATATAGGCCGGGCTGGCACCGTGATTGGGAGCAAAAGTGCCAAAGTGGTTCTTCATGCTCAGCGTGGCCCCACCCATTTCAGTGTGGCCCTTGTTGTTTGCGATGTTGACCAGAATGTCGATCGTGCCATTGGCGATGTCCGCAGTGCAGGCCGCGGTTGCGGGATTCCCGCCCGGAATGGCAGCGTTTATCGTGCCCCCCAGTGAATCATTGAAACTGCTGACCACGGCCTGGATCTTGGTGGTGTCGGTCAGGCTGAAATACGGAGAGTAATCAGTGACCATCTGCTTGGCATAGGTCGTATTTCCGTCATAGACGATGATGTTTGCCGGCAGCACGCCAAAGCCCAAGAAGAGCTCACAGAATTTCTGAACGACCGCTATGCGTGCCTGGTTCTTGGGCTCAATTGTATTTATCTTGATGGCGACCTTCGTGGCATTCCACGCCTTGCTTGACCTGAAAATGGCTTTCCACGCCGCATCGGCGGTGGTCTGGTTGGCCAGTTGCATGGCCATGGCGTCCATGTTCGCCTGCACGCGGGCCGTGTCAACAGCCGCGTTTTCCGCGGCGAAGGTCATCGAGGTCAGGGCGGTCTTCAGCATCTTCGTGTCGACGCAGGCCACGACGCGCATGTTGTCGATGGTGGGATTCACCGCCAAGGTGCCGGTGGTCGGCCATGCCGCGAATACTTTGTCCGCTCGTGCCAGCGCCAATCCCGCCGCCCCCGCGGCCGTGATCTTGAGGAAATCCCGTCGTTGGTTCTTCATGAAATACTCCTTCTAGCAAGCGGACGGCTGACCGAACCTATTCATGGCTGAGTGCCGGGTGGGTCAAGTCTCGGGTGGAAGCCTCTCCCTTGTAGTGACGGGAATCCACCGAGGCGGCTCATCTTTCGTCCCAAACGTTGCAACCCGGGGCATGGTGCCAAGTCTGTGCTAACAAAAGTAGTTGACGTTTCGCCACGGCGCAAGCATCTTTGACTTGGTGTCAGGTCGGCGCGACACATGCCCCGCGGTCAGGCCTCCCGCGCTTCGCTCCTCGCTGAAGGAGTTCCGGCTGGCCCGCGGGCTGAGCCAGCTTCAGCTCGCGAAGAAGGTCGGCCTGTCACGACAAAGTCTGTGCGGCTTGGAGAGTGGCCGCGTGGTCCCTGGCACCGACGTTGCACTCCGCCTCGCCCATGTTCTCGGCTGTCGGATCGAGTCTCTCTTTTGTCTCAACGTTCCGCCGGAGCCGCTCGATGCAACTTTGGCTGAAAGCCTCTGGGCGTTTGAGTCGAACAGCCCCCGGGTTTCCCTGGCCGAGATAGACGGGCGCTTGATCGCGCATCCCATCGACCCGCGGCGCAGCGAGTCATCTTCCCGCGCCGCCGATGGCCTGGTGGTTCCTTGGCCACGGCGCCGTGCCAGCCCGCGAACGGTGCGAGTCGAGCCCCTGGGTGACATCGAGACTGTCCGCCGGCGACTGGTCGTCATGGGATGCGCGCCGGCGCTGGGGATGCTGGCGGCAAGGCTCGGCCAGGAGCCGGCAGGGATTCACATCTCCTGGGTTCAAGGCTCAAGCATGGCCGCGCTCGAGGCCCTCGCGCGAGGCGAGGTCCATGTCGCCGGCCTTCACCTGTGCGACGAGGCGACGAAGGAATTCAATATCCCGTTCGTTCGGCGCGCGCTGCCAGGCCGCGCGATGCTGTTCGTCAACTTCGCATCCTGGGAACAGGGAATCGTCGTTCGACCTGGCAATCCGCTGGGAATCCGAGGCGCGGAAGATCTTATCCATCGTAGAATCCGCCTGATCCAACGCGAGCCCGGCGCAGGAGCGAACAAGCTGCTCGAACAAGCGATGAGATCAAGAAAAGTACCTCCCGCATCCGTGCCCGGCAGCGCGGGCGTGGCCCTTGGACACATGGAGGTCGCACAAGCGATTGCCATGGGCGCAGCCGACGCGGGAATCGCCATTCGCAGCGCTGCGGCGGCCTTTGGGCTGGGATTCATTCCGCTCGCCGTGGAACGCTTCGACCTCGTGATCCCCCGTACCTTGGCGACCGACCCGAGAGTCGAGCGCCTGGTCGATATGCTGGGCGGCAGAACTTTTCGGCGCGAACTCGACACCGTGGGCGGGTACATCACGCACGAATCAGGGCAGCAGGTCGGCGAGATCCGAGCGCGGTGACGGGCGCGTGTGCTTCGACACTCTTCAAGGAATGGCAGCCAGCATGACCATCAGCGCAAGAAACCAGCTCAAGGGGACCGTCAAGAGCATCAAGCAGGGTGACCTCGTGAGGCTCAGATCTTGGCGCCGCTAGCGACTTCCCCATCCGGAATCAGTTCGTAGGCGACTGCGGCCAGGCCCATCAGGAACAGACCGGCGAGGAAAACCAGCGGGCCGCCGGGCAAGATCGGATCGAGGAATGGCGCGCTGGCGAAACCGGCGGACAATGCCAAACCCGAAGCGGCGACGGCGAAGCCCAGAATCAGGCAGGCCACGGTGACGAGCCAGCGAAGTCGGCGGCCAGCGGGCTCGGGGCTGGCGGGCTCGGCCGCGTCGCCGGTTTCGGCGCGACAAACCTTGATCAGAAACAGAAAGACGAGCGCAGATCCGGCTGCTACCCCGACCAGCACCGACCATTCGATCGATGTCGGGTTGTACTTGCCAGCCGGCCAAGACAGCCCCAGACCGTGCGTCTGCCAGGCCACCAACACCAGAAAACGTTCAAGCGCCACGGCCGCGCACACCAGCAGTGCGGTTGTTGCCGCCAAAATCAATGGGACCTTCTTCCGCCAGGCCATGGCCAGACTCACGATCCCCGCCAAAAAGAGAAGAATCACCTCCGCCCAGAACAGCCTGCTCCACGGCCCGTCGAGCAGCGCCCGTGCGTAGCGATGTACGGACAAATATGGTGTACGCAGCGCCAGGATCTGTCCCGTGACCACGAGAAGCGCGCTCACGCCAATGAACACCGCCAGCATGCGCGCCGTGAACACGCTTGCCCGCCCGGACCCGTGCGCAGCCAGCAACAACAGACTGCACCCAGCCGCGCCCCCTGACACGACGAAGGTGACAACTTCGAATACGCTTTGCCACGTCGGACGTGCAGCCCTCACGCCAAACACGATCCCCAAAATCACAAGGCCAGCCAACAGAAAGGGCAGCAGGACAAGCGACAGCCAGAAGTCGACGCTCTCTCGACGCTGTTTCGCCGACGCCGTCTCGTGCCAGCCGCAGGCCAGCAGCCGCCACACCCACGCCCATCGCTCGCCTTTTTGTGCCCGCTGTGCCCAGGCCGGCCGGCTGGTCAGCGCCAGGTGCACCACCGTCGCGAAGAGCGACGCGCCTGCCACCGCGGTGAAGGTCCCGAAGAACGGCGAGCGTGGGCGCCCCACCAGCGGCAGATTCATTATGGCGGCCTCCGGGCGGCCGAGATCAGCCAGCACGCAGCCGAGCGAGGCCACGAGGCCCGCGATCCCGAGAGACAGCGCCATCCGCGAGACGTTTTCCATGCCCCGCAGTCGCAGCACGCGCAACACGCACGCCACGGCCAAGATGGCCAGCGCCGTGCTGGCGAAGAAGCCATCGCCCACGACATACAAGCCCCACGCCACGCCGCCCGCCCCGATGGTGTGCAGGTCCATGACCACATCGCCGCCCTGAAGGACCTGCTGAACCCAGGCGTAGGCGCCGACGGTGAACAGCGCCGTGAGAAGCAAAAGGGATTGTCGAACCTTCACGTGCTCTCCCGCAAGTAGATGACCTTGGGCCGCGTGCCAGCCTCGGGAAGCAGTCGCATGGCGCGCGGACTCACGGCCAGGCGTGCCACCTCGGATGTGGGCTCAGCCAAGTCACCGAAAGTGATGGCCTGGGTCGGACAGGACTGGGCGCAAGCCGGCAGCCGGTGCAAGGCTTCGTCGGTGAGCGGTTCCTCGTCGAGACGCGCGCGCTCGAGCGCAGCGCGAATGCGGTGGTGGCACAAGGTGCACTTTTCCACCACGCCGCGCGGCCGCGGGGCCACGTCGGGATTGAGGCTGCTCAGATCTTGGCCGGGCCAGTCGGGCTCGCTCCAATTGAAATAGCGGCGCGCATAGGGACAGGCCACCATGCAATAGCGACAGCCAATACAACGGTCCCAGACCTGCGCTGTGATTCCTTCGTCGGTCTGGTAGGTCGCGCCCACCGGGCAAACCTTCACGCAGGGCGGGTCCTGGCAGTGCATGCAGGGAATGGGAGTGGCGGCACAGCTTCCCGGCGCGGGCGGCAAAAAATCCATCCAGTGGATCGGGCGCGTGCGGGCCGCGACGCGCGGGCCAGCGGGCGCGACGTTGTTCTCTTGCTGGCAAGCCACCACGCACCCGGCACAACGGGCGCAGCGGTCGAGATCGATGACCAGGCCCCACTGGCGGCGATGTCCGTCGGCCGCGTGAACCGGCAGTGCGCTCGGCTGCAGCCACCGCGCGCGCGCAACCCACCATTGCGCCCGCGGCCGAGGCGGCCAGCCCTGCCAAGAGCTTGCGTCGCGAGTCGCGCATGTCGTCGTCGGATGGGCCGCGCTTCATGACATCTTCTTCACGCGCACGCGCGTGCCTTGCCAGGCCAGCACGCCTGACCAGCGGTCTTCGTCGGACACCACCAGATCGGCAACCCCGCCCGGGCCCAAGGCCATGGCCACCGCGCCCACGCAGACACCGTCGCTGACCTGCGCGATGGCCGGGCAGGTGCCAATCGAAGATTGAACCAGCACCTGGTCTCCGTCGGCCACACCGAGGCGCGCAGCATCGGCAGGATTGATCTCCGCGCGCAGCGGCCATGGATTGCCCGAGACCAGCGGCAGCTCACCTAGCCAAGACAAAAACGGCCCGCCATCTTCGACAAACTGAACCGGCCGGTAAGGGACAAGTTGCAAGGGGAACCTTCGCGGGTCGCCGGAAAATCGGGGCGGCTCCCAGGGGGGCAATCCCTTGCACGGCCAGGCCTGTGCTGCCATCGCAGCGTCGGGAAAGCCGGCCATGCGCGACGCGATCGCCTGCGAGCCGATCTCGAACTTGCGCGGAGGCAGGTCGGTCTTGGCCTCGTTCCACTGGCCGCCCTTTCCTTTCATGTCAGCCAAGGTTTCCGCTGACAGCGATTTTGCCACAGCGTCTGCGTAGCTCTTCCACGGCAGCGAGCGGCCGACTGATCCGCCAAGTCCAGCAGCAAGAGCGACAATGACGTCGCCCGCCTGCCGCGTGCCTGACAAGGGCGCCACCACGGGCTGGCGCAAGCTGAGCATGGGCTCGCCCGAATCCGCCGCGAGCTGGACTATGTCCAATGCCTCGAGAGGCAGAGACTCGGGCAACACCAGGTCCGCCCCGCGGGCGCTGTCGTCGAGCCACGAGGCGAATCGCACCAAGAAAGGCACTCGCTGGAGCGCCGTATGCCAGGCCTTCCGTCCTGGCAGCGCGGCCAGCGGATCTGTGCCGTGCAGAAACAGCGCCTCGACGGGATAGGGACTGGACTGTGTGATGGCCGCGGGAACGGCTTGCACGCGACCGCGCCCCAGCGGGCAAGCCGCCGTGCCTGCGCCGTCGATGCGTGGGGCCGAGCTGCCGGCGGCTGCGACCGCATCGACAATGGGCGCCTCCCATTTCGGAACAGCGATCTCACGCGGTCCCGCGACTCCGCCTTGGTCCGAGTTTCCCAGCAGCACATTGAGCGCAGCGATGGACATACCCGTGGCCAGTCCATTGCTCGCCGCCGTTGCGCTACCGTCGCCGGTAACTACCACGGGGCGCTGTTTTGCGAGATCGTGCGCCAGCCGCTCGACTGTGGCTGCCGGAATGCCCGTCACTTCTTGTGTCCTGTCCGGCGCATACCCCGCGCGAACCAACGCCTCGAATCCTGGCTGCTCGACACCGGCTCGGTCGCGCCCCGTGGAAAAGCCTGAGACGAAATCGCGGACGAAGTCCCGGTCGATGAGGCCATCGCGAACCAGCACATGGGTCAGTGACAACGCCAGCGCGCCGTAGGTTCCGGGCGCAATCGGGATCCATTCATCGCAACGGCAGCTCGGCCGGCGCGGCGACACGCAGATCACGCGTGGGCGCTCAAACGCGCTGGCCGCGCGCATGAACTGCATGGTCTGGCCCGACGATTCGATCTGTTCCGCACCAAAGGCCAGCACGACCCGCGCCCGGGCCAGATCGTGCGCGGGCAGACCGTAACTGCCCGTCGTGTAGAGGCTGGCCAACTTGACGCCCGCGGCGCGAGCCGATCCCATTCCAATGTGGTTCGGGCTGCCGAACGCCGACAGGAAACGCGTCCAAAGCACGTGGGTGAACGTGCCTGCTTCGCCGTCGATCAACACCAGCCGTTCGGGATGGCCAGCGGCGCGCAGCTTGCCCAGCTTGGTCACGATTTCACCGATGGCTTCGTCCCACGAAATCAGCTTCCACGAACCGTCACCGCGATCGCCCAGCCGCCGCAGGGGCGCATGCACGCGCTGCGAGTTGTACAGCGCCTGCAGCGCCGCCTGGCCGCGGCTGCACAGACCGCCGCGGTTCACCGGGTGATCCGGGTTGCCTTCGATCTTGACCGCCCTGCCCTCCACCACGCGCACCTTGATCCCGCAACCCGCGTTGCACAGGGCGCAGGTGGAGAGAACCCAGCGCTCCTCGCCGGGACGGCTGCCTGGCAGCGGCGGCTTGTCGATGCGGTAGCGATCCTTGCCCGGGCGACAGCCCCAAGCCGCGGCGCCCGCCAGCGCAGCGCCACCCAGAAGTTCACGTCGGCCGAATCGACTCATGCATCACTTGTGGCAGGCCAGGCAGTCCAGGCTGGCGTGTTTGGCGCGATGACAGGCGACGCAGGCCCGCATGTCCTGGTGTACGTCGGGCTCGGTCAAGGCGCGATCCATCGTGCGCATGTCGCGATGACAATCCTCGCATTTCATGTGAGCCAAGGTCACGTGCGCCGCGTGCGAAAAGTACACATGCCCGGCCAAGTGGTTGCGTCGCACCCACAAGACTTCTTGCCCGTGGGCCGCCAGGGCGCGCACCTCGGGCTCGGCGGGCTCCTGGCCCTGCGGCGTCTTGTGGCAGTCCATGCAATCGGCCAGCGTCGGAAACGACGCCATGGCCTCGCCCTCCACGCCCTGGTGGCAGGCTCGGCACCTCATATCCTTTTCCATGTGGCGCTTGTGGCTCATGGGCAGGGGCGGTCGCGTGCCCACGGCGGGACCACGACGCGCAGCCGCGACGCCGGAGAACAAAGCCACGGCGGCGATGAGCAGGACGGATCTTCGGCGAGCGCATGACACGGCGGACGTCCGCACTTTACAACGTCGGCGGCCGATTGGGTGGCCCGGCACGTCTGAACTGACATTCAGGAGACCGAATAATTCAGATTGACAGCCGAATGGTCATTCGGCACACTGAATACAAGTTCGCCGGCGCGAGCTAAGGGCAACAAAGATGAAGGCACCCCAAAGACGTGAACGGGAGATCGCGCGCACGCGCGAGGACATTGTGGAGGCGGCCAGCCGGGCCTTCGTGCAAATCGGCGTGCACGACGCCACCATGCAGGACATCGCGGCCGAGGCTGGCTACACGGCGGCCTCGCTCTACACCTATTTTCGCAGCAAACAGGAGATCGTGGAGGCCGTGCTCGACCAACTCACGACCGAGTTCCTGCAGGTGTTCGAGCAGCCGTTGCCCAGCAATCTGACCTTCCCGCAGCGCTTCGAGATCCTGCTGGTGCGACACCTTGAATTGATCGAGAAGCGGCGTGCGTTGATGCTCACCTTTCACTCCGCCGAGGCCGAGAGCGGCCATTGTCCGGGCGACAGCCACGGTCAATCCTTTCATGAAAACTTCGAGCGTCGCATCCTCGGCCTGGCTGACTGGATAAAGAGGAACGCCAAGCCCGAGGAGCTGGGCGGTCACGATCCAGAGCTGGTGGCGCGCCTGCTGGTCGGCATGGTATTCGGCCTGCTGCACGGCTGGGTGGCCCGGTCAGAGCAGGGCAGTCTGGCCGACCGCGCGCCCCTGGTGCGCGACTTCTTTTTTCATGGCGTGTCGGGAAATTCCAAAGCGGGAGGCAAGAAGAAATGAGGGCCACAAAGATTACCATCACGGTGTTCGCGCTGTCGCTGTTGGCAGTCGGGACTGCGGCCGCTGAACCCATGACCCTGGCCAAGTGTATTGATGTGGCCTTGCAGGGCAATCCCGACATCGCCAGCGCAAACCTGGAGGTGGACGCGACGACCGCGCAGAAGAATAGCGCGCGCGGCGCCTTCGGACCGCGGCTGCACCTCGATGCGGGCATCCAGAGATGGGACAGTCCGCTCGGTGCGAACCTGTTCGGTCCTGTGTTCCAAGTTTGCCCGACGTGTGGGTGGAGAACTATTCGCGACCCGAACAATCCGCAACTGCCGATCCAGTCGGACCTCGACAAGACTATTGAATTCCGCGCGCAAACCACCTGGTCGGCATCTTTCACAGTCGCGCAACCGATCGCCTCGCTGTGGACCATCAATGAGGGCTATGCCCTGCGCAAGATGGGCGTGGACCTGGCTGGGCTGCAACGCAAAGCCACCCGCCGCGACGTCGCCTTCCAGGTGACCGAGGCCTACTACCGCGTTCTGCAGGCCATGCGTCTGGTCGATGTGGCGCAAAAGTCGGTCGAGAACATCGACGCGCAGGTCAAGCGCGCGCAATCTTTCTACCGAGCAGGAACCGTGGGCCGCAACGATGTGCTCCGCGCCGAACTCGGCCTGGCCGCGGCCCAGCAGCGCCTCATCCAGGCCAACGGCGCCGTGGTTCTGGCGCGTGGCCGCCTGGCGACGCTGATGGGACTGGCCCCCGACGCGGCCATCGAGCCCACGGATTCGATCGCGGACGTGACCATCGGGCCCGTGATTCCCGCCGCGCAAGCCGAAGATCGCGCTGTGGCTGACCGATTGGAGATGAAGGAAATCGCGGCCCAGACCGAGCAGGCCCGCGCAGCCGAGAGCCTGGCCAAGTCGAAGATGCTGCCCCAGGTGAACGCTGTGGCGAACTACACCCACTCGTCGCCGGCCACGATTTTCGCCCCCAAGCAGGACATCTGGTTCATCGGCGCCACCGCGTCCTGGGACATCTGGGAAGGCGGCGGTACCTATTATGGAATCGACGAAGCCAAGGCGCGCCTGGCCCAGGCCCTGGCCGCCCGGCGCAAGGCCGAAAATGCCATCCGCCTGGAAACGCGCAGCGCCCACGTCAACGTGACCACGGCGGCTGAAGCCCTGGCGGTCGCCCGCCATGCCGTCGAGCAGGCCGAAGAAAACTTCCGCATCGAACAGAAACGCTACGAAAGCACGGACAACACTTCGTTCGACGTGCTCGACGCGGAAAACCAGCTCACCACCGCGCGCGGCCAGTTGCAGGCCGCCAGCTACGACTACCTCATCGCCCAGTCCAACCTGGCCCGCGCCATCGGCCAGCAAAACCCTCTCGAAGGCCGCGCCCTATGACTCGCACAGTTTCCCTTCGCCCCACCCCACAACCGAGGTTCCTCATGACCGCTCGCCCACTCTTCGTTGTGTTCTTCGTTCTGGCCACGGTCTCGTGCCAGGGCAATTCCGATGTGGCTCGTCTGCCCCAGCCGAGTGCAGCCCAACCAGCCGCGCCCAAGCCCGCGACGCCTGCCCCCGCGACACCCGCTCCTGCGTCCGCGCCAGCGCCCGCTGCGGATCCGTCCGCGTCTTCGGCGGGAAGTGCCAGCCCCTTCCTGTCCGGCACGACCGAGGCCCACCGCAAGAGCACTCTAACGCCCAAGGTGTCGAGTGCGGTCACGCACGTGCACGTGCGCGAGGGCGACGTGGTCAAGCAAAACCAGCCCCTGGTGACACTCGACACGCGCGACTTTCTCCTGCGCGCGCAGCAGGCCAATGCCGCGCGCGACGGCGCCAAGGTCCAGCTCGACGCGGCCAAGCTGGACTGGGATCGCCTCAAGTCGTTGTTGGCGGAAAAGGCTGTCCCGCAGAGCCAGTTCGACATGATCGATGCCCGCTACAAGGGCGCCAAGGCCGGGCTGGCTGCGGCCGAGACCGCGGTGGCCATGGCCAGAAAGGCCTTGAACGACTCGGTGGTACGCGCGCCCTTTGATGGCCTGGTGGTCAAACGTTTCGTCAACGAGGGCGAATACGCCTCGGTCATGCCAGCCACGCCGCTTGTCACCATTGAGGAGATCGATCCGGTCGACCTGCGCATCCAGGTGCCCTCGACTGATATGGCCCAGGTCGCAGCGGGCTCGCCCGTACACGTGCGCCTGCCCGCCACGGGCCAGGAGCTGGATCTGCGCCTGACCCGCGTGGTGCCATCGTCCGATCCGCACACCCGCACCTTCTCCGCCATCGTGGAGATCCCCAACCGCGATCACAGCCTGCGCTCCGGCCTCTATGCCGAGGTCACCTTGCGCCCGCGCGGCGCCGCAGCCCTCACGACCACCGACACCGGCAAGATCAAGAAGCACGTGCGCTCGCCCAAGGACTAGTCAATGAAGCTCTCTGATGTCTCGATAAAGCGTCCGGTCTTCGCCACCGTGATGGTGGGCGTGCTGGCCGTGTTCGGCGTGTGGGCCTACCCGAAGATCGCCATCGACCTGTATCCCGAGGTGGAGTTTCCCATCGTCACGGTCACCGCGGTGTACCCGGGCGCCGACCCCGAGACCATCGAGTCGCGCGTGGTGGACAAGCTGGAAGAGGCCATCAGCACGGTGAACGGCATCAAGGTCATGCGCTCGACCTCGATGGAAAACGTAGGCTTGGTTTTCGTGCAATTCGAGCTGGAGCGAAAAGCCGACCAGGCTGTGCAGGACGTGCGCGACAAGGTGTCGAGCGCACTCAAGAACCTGCCCAAGGATCTGGAACCACCCATTGTCGAGCGGGTGGACATCAACGCGGCCCCCATCATGGCGCTGGCCCTGGCTGGTCCCATGGAAAAACGCGATCTCACCGCTCTGGCCAAGGATGTGGTCAAGCAGCAACTACAGGCGCTCAACGGCGTGGGCGGCGTCGACATCATCGGCGGCCAAGAACGCGAATTCCACGTGTGGATCGATCCGCAGCGACTGGAATCCTACGGCCTGGCGGTGGGTGACGTGACGCAAGCCATGGTGGCGCAGAACGTGGAGATCCCGGGCGGCCGACTGGACGTGGGCAAGAACGAGCTGTCCATCAAGACCCGCGGTCAGGTGTTCTCGGCGCGCGAGCTGGGCAACATCATCATCACCGCGGCCGCGGGTGCGCCCGTGCGCATCGCTGACGTGGCCCGAGTGGAAGACGGCGCCGAAGAGCACCGCTCCTACGCCACCCTCAACGGCAAGTCTTCGGTCACGCTGCTGGTGCGCAAACAGTCGGGGGCCAACACGGTCGATGTTTCGCACAAGGTACGGCAGGCCCTGGATAAGCTGCGCACGCGCCTGCCCAAGGACGTCACTGTCGCCATCCCCAACGACAGCGCGGTTTTCACCGAGAACATGATCAACGACGTGAAGTTCGACCTGGTCTACGGCGCCGTGCTGGCGATTCTCATCATCATGTTCTTCTTGCACGACTGGCGCGCCACCCTGATCAGCGCGCTGGCCTTGCCGGTCTCGGTCATCGCCACCTTCGCCTTCATCCAGGCCATGGGCTTCACCCTGAATCTCATGACCATGCTCGCGCTGTCACTGTCCATAGGAATCTTGATCGACGACGCCATCGTGGTAATCGAGAACATCCACCGCCACCTGGAAATGGGCAAGCCGCCCATGCAGGCCGCGGCCGAGGCCACCCGCGAGATCGGCCTGGCGGTCATGGCCACCACGGCATCGATCTTGGCGGTGTTCGTGCCGGTGGCCACCATGAAGGGCATCATCGGACGATTCTTCGTGCAGTTCGGTCTGACCGTGGCGTTCGCCGTAACGGTGTCGCTGTTCGTGGCCTTCACCCTGACGCCCATGATGTCTTCGCGCTTTTTGCGCACGCATACCGGCAAGGGGCCGGTGGGCCGGGCCATCGAGCGTTTCCTGGACGCCATTGAAGGCGCATATCGAGCCGTGCTGGGCGCGGCGCTTCGGCAGCGTGCGCTCACGGTGCTGGTCGCGATAGTCGTCTTTGTCGCCAGTCTCTTGCTCGCATTCGTGCTGCCCAAGGAGTTCATGCCCACCGAGGATCGCAGCATGTTCCTGGTCAAGATCGAGTTGCCCACGGGCTCGGCCTTGGCTGTCAACGAGGCCTTCAGCGAGTCGATGGCCAGCAAGATCCGTTCGATCAAGGGCGTCAAGGACACGCTGGTCACCATCGGTGGCACCTCGCAGTCCGAGATCAACCGATCGGAAATTCAGGTCAACCTCGTGCCCAAAAAGCAGCGCGCCTTCACCCAGCTTCAGCTCATGGACTACGTCCGCAAGGAATTTCCCGGCTGGACGCCTCGCCAGGACATCAACTTCGCGGTCGAGCCCTTGCAAATGGTCGGAGGTGGCAACTCGGCCTTTCGCAGCTCCATGCTGCAGTTCAACGTGCGCGGTCGCGACTACGCCGAGATCAGCAAGGCCACCGACGATCTGGTGGCCTGGATGAAGACGCAGCCGGGCTTCGTCGACGTGGATGTGTCCTACCGCGGGGGCAAACCGGAAGTGGCCATCAACATCGACCGCGACCGCGCCGCCGATCTGGGTGTGCCCGTGGCGGCCATTGCCAGCACGGTGCGCAGCCTGATGGCCAACGACAAGGTCACGGAGATCACGGCCGACGGCCAACGCTGGGATGTGCGCCTGAAACTCGACGAAGTCTTCCGCCAGAAAGCGTCCGATTTGCTCACCTTCAAGGTTCGATCGAGCACTGGCCAATTGGTCAGCATGTCCAACCTGGTGTCGATTGCCGACGGCACCGGCCCGGCCAAAATCGACCGGCAGAACCGTCAACGCCAGATCACGGTGTACGCCAATCTGAACGGCAAGGCCCTGGGCCAGGCGGTTGCCGAAACCGAGGCTGCCGCGAAAGCCAAAGTTCCAGCCTCCATGACCACCGACTGGGCCGGCATGGGCGATATCATGCGCGAGTCGTTCCGTTACCTATTGGGCGCCCTGCTCTTGGCCATCATTATCGTGTACTTGGTGCTGGCCGCGCAGTTCGAGAGCTTCTTGCACCCGTTCACCATTATGCTCTCGCTGCCTCTGTCCATGGTGGGCGCCCTGGGTGCCATCGCCATCGCTCACCAGCCCATCAACATCATGACCATGATCGGCATCATCTTGCTCATGGGCCTGGTGACCAAGAACGCAATCTTGTTGGTGGACTACACCAATACCTTGCGTCGCCAGGGCAAGAACCGGCGCGAGGCTCTGCTGGCGGCCGGCCCGGTGCGCTTGCGGCCCATCTTGATGACCACCGGAGCCATGATCTTCGGCATGATGCCAGTGGCGGTGGGACTCTCGGAGGGCGGCGAGATGCGCGCCCCCATGGCCCTCGCCGTCATCGGCGGCCTCATCACTTCGACCATGCTCACCCTGGTGGTGGTGCCGGTGGCCTACGACATCATCGACGGCTTCGCGGAAGTCGTGCTCGGCCACGTCTCGGTGCTGCCCGAGGGAGAGGAAACGCCGCTCGAGGCGAAATCCAAGGGCCACGTCGTGGCGGCGATGTAGTCCCTCATCGCTTGAATCGCGCCCGTATGATCGCGAAGATCGCGTCGAGCGTGCTCGACTCTTTTCCCCCGCGCATCTCGGACATGAGTGCAATCATGCCTTCGTTGCGCAGCAGGGCCAGGCCGTGCACCTCGGCCCAGGCGTGCAGGCTGAGCGCGCCCCTGTCCGCGTGGGGATCCATCGAGCCCTCGGCCTGGCACTCCGACACCGTGGTCTCCAGCACGCCGAAGGAATCGTAGTCCTCCTGGTGGAATTCCAGCTTCTCCCCGACGGCCATGGCCGCGGCCATCCCCTCCTTGGAGAACATCACGGTGAGGTATTCCGCGTTCTTGCGCGCGAATTCCATGTAGGCCTGGGCGAGCGCGATCAACCGGTCGATGGCCTTGTCCGAGCACCGCGCCCGCGCGTCGAGCAGGCTGGTCCTCAGCCGCTTGTGCCCCTCCAGCATCAAGGTGGCCAGGATGGCTTCCTTGTTGTCGAAATGCCGATAGGGGGCGGCGTGGCTGACCCCGACCTGGGCGGCGAGCCTGCGCAAGGAAAAATCGCGCATCCCTTCCTCCTTGATCAGGCGCACCGCGCCGTCGAGGAGCGCCTGTCGCAAATCGGGATGGTGGTAGCTCCGTTTCTTGGGCACACGGCCATTGTAGCTTTTATGTTGACACCGTCAACATTCAGATCTACATCAATGTAGACACTGTCAACATTGGTTCCATGCCAGGGAGGTTGCCATGCACTGTTTGATCCTGAACGGAAATCCCAAGCCATCAGGCTTCGACGACTACCTCGCTCGATTCACACAGGCCTTGCGCCTGCAGGGCCACGCGGCCGAGCGCATCGACTTGCGCGATCTGAACCTGCGCTACTGTGTCGGCTGCTGGAGCTGTTGGTGGAAAACCCCCGGCCTGTGCGCGCACAGGGACGACATGGCCGACATCTATCCCAAGATGGTCCGCGCGGATCTCGTACTGTGGGCCAGTCCCCTGGTGGTGGGCACCGTCAGCGCGCTTCTCAAGAAAGTGCAGGATCGCTTCATTCCCATCGCCCACCCCTACGTCGAGCTGGTGGATGGGGAATGCCACCACCGGCATCGCTACCCGTACAACGCCGATGTGGGCGTGATCGTCGAGCCGACGGCCGAAGACAGCGACGCGGATCTCGCCCTCACGCTTGAACTCTTCGAGCGCTTCTCCAGAAACACGCGCACGCGGTTCCGTTTGTTCGCAACCACCGCCACCCCCGTCGAGGAGGCCGCCCGTGACGCGCTTGCTGCTTAATGGCTCTCCCCGCGGCAAGGATGCCAATTCCCGCAAGATCCTGTCGTGGATCGCGCAAGGGCTGGAGCAAGCCGGCATCGACCCGCCAGCCATCGTCGATGTCGCGCCGGATCCTATGCGCGGGGCGAACATCCAGGCCTTTCTCGCTGCCGACGAGGTGGTGTTCGCTTTCCCGCTGTACACCGATTCCATGCCGGGTCTGGTGAAAGGATTCTTGGAAGCCATCGCCCTGGCGGACAAGACTCGGCTGCAAGGCAAGCGCGTGGCCTTCGTCATCCAGTCGGGGTTCCCCGAGGGCATTCACACCGAAGCCTTAGGCGCGTATTTGGCGCGCGTGTGCGAGCGCCTGGGGTTCATTCACCTGGGAACCCTGCGCAAAGGGGGCGTGGAAAGCATTCGGATGTTGCCGCCCAAGAGAGTCGCCAAAATCCAAGCCCTCTTCGTCGAAGCCGGCAGGGGATTGGGTCAAGAGGGAAGATTTTCGCCGGAATTGATTCGCACCATGGCCAGCCCGAGAACCTTCGGATGGACGGCGTGTGCGATCATTCACCTTCTCAGCGGCCTCGGGCTGATCAATTACTACTGGAATCACCAGCTCAAGAAGCATGGCGCCTACCACCGCCGCTTCGACGCGCCCTACCTGGCGGGACCAATCTCGCCGGCTCAGGACGATCAAGCGTGCCGAGAGCCAGCCAGCCGGACGCAGCCGTTGTGAAGCCGTAGGTCGCCGCTTGTTGTAAGTGTGCTGCAGCAGCAGCCGCTGGTCAGCTGATCGAGCAGCGTTTGACCGCAACCAGCGAGCCAGCCGCATGCGAACAGCGAGATTGCTCCCATTCTCATGCTGCCCAAGTAGCATACCCGCGGCTGAGCTGCATTCGGCCTCCAACCGCACGACGGGAGTCGGACAATTCTGTCGCGCCAAAGACCAAAGCCCGAGACGATGACGGCGCGGGCAGCGGCGACGCCCCGTCGTTTGAGCGAAGATCTAGCGGCCGAGCAGCCACTCCTCCACCTGGACTGCTTCTTGCTTCTCTTGGGAGACGTCGAGGCCGATCTGTTTCGACCACATCGACAGTTGTGGCATTCGCTTCCTCAGGACCCAACATGACCCCGAAAACCCACCGTCATCTATTCGAAGGGCGCAGCCAATTCGCCATGATCCCCCAATCTGCTCACGGACTTCTCTGCGCACTTGTCGCGGCAGGATTGGGTTGCGGCGGCAATGGACGAGATGCCTCGGATCCGGGTGAGCGGTCATCCGGCTTGGACGCGGGTGGGCAACCATCCGGTGTTATCGCCTGCCCCAATGTTGGGTGCAGCACGGTCGCGGAGTTGCGCACGCAATCGCTGACGACCAGTCTCGATCAAGCGCGAATCTACGAAGTTCGCTTCTGCAGAAACCAAAACTGCGGCACGGCAGCTCTCGCGAACCTCGATACATCCTTGCTGTCATGGGGGGGCGGCGTCGGTCTCTCGCTCTCATTGCCCGCTCCGGGTGGCGACGATCGTGTTTCGATCACCTTGTGGAACGAAAGCGGAGCCTTCCAGGTAGAAGCCACCTGGGACGCCGAGCTTTCCACCCATGCCGATGGTGACGTCTTCCTCCTCGACGTCACCGATCCGTCTGGCGCCTCCGTCGCCTCGATCACGAAGGTTGCGACGTACGAGACGTACACGCCCAACGGGGAAGCATGCGGTCCGGTTTGCTTCCGCGCGGTCCTTGCCGATTCGGCTCCCTAGAGAAGGCCGTTCACGACGTTGACCGTCTTGGACGTCACCGTGTCCGTGGCCTGGGTCAAGCCGGGGCTGGTGGCAGTCAGTGTGATGTCTCCGGCTGTCATTTGCGAACGAATGAAGACGCGATTGATTCCGCCCTCGGTGTACAGATAGAGGTTGTTGGTCGAATTGGTCATGCTTTCGTTGACCCCGCCGCGCCAGGTTCCGGGACCACTCACGCTGAAAGTAATCTTGGGCTCGTTGACTGGTGTGTTGTCCGTTGGTTTGGTGGTGGGCCCGTAGGTGGGAACCCGGTTTCCGCTCGCATCCACGACCTCAACGTCGTACATGACAAAGTCCGCACCATTGGCCTGCAGACCGTTGGGCCCCACTGTCCTGGTCAGCTTGATGGCGGCGGCCGCCCCAGCGGTGGTCAAGGTATGCTGGCAGACTTGCGTGCCGCTGGCGTCGTACCCTATGGCCTGGATGGTGCCCGAGGCGAAGGCGACGTTCGCCCAACTGTACTGATAGCCGTTGGTCGCTTTGGTCACCTTTCCTTGTGACTTGCCGTTGACCAGCAGGTCCACCGACGAGACGTTGTTGGCCACCACGTACATGGTCTTCGTCGTTCCCGCCGGATAGGTCCAGTGCCCGATGATGTGAATGTCCGGTTTGGTGTTCCCGGCCACGCGGAAGGAGTAGTAGGCCTCCTTGGGGATACGGTTGACGTCGACCTTGCCGCTCACACGACAGACGCAACTGCTCTGCAAGCGCCCGTCCGCATCGGCGTCCGAAAAGTAGATCGAGCCGTAGCCCGCGTATTTGGAACTGCCCGCAGAGGTGTTCCGGATTGTATCGGTTATCAACCAGGTATTGAGCCGGCCGATCTGCCCTGTGTCGAAGCTTTCCGATGTCTCGTTGTAGGTGTCGAGAGTCCCCGGAATGAAGCCGCCCACGTGTGGAGGCGAATAGTCGTCCCAAATGCCACGCAGCGCTTCGTCGCGGTAGTCTTCTTCTTCAAGCTCAGGCCCTTGGTCCCGATAAGCGTCCTGATACCCGGAGCCGACCATCGTGCCGAACCAATCGGAATAGGGTATCACACCAGTGTCGCTCGGGGTGCGGTCACCCACACCGCGGCCGCCGTTTGGATCCCAAGTGTTTCTGAGAGTCTGCAACTGCTGCATCTGGGCAGCGGATACGGGACCGTTGCCCGCCTCATAGAAGAAAGCGCTCGGATTGTTCCTCACGTAGATCATAGCGCATTGCATGACAGTCATCCTCGCCTGCCACTGGGCATCCGTCGGATTGTTCACCTCCTTATCGGCGGCCGGCACAATGTTAATCACGCCGTATCTGTCAAAAGACTGAAGGTCAACCTTCTGCGGGGTCACGTGCATCCAGCGAATGTAGTTCGCGTTGGCGCCCCTAATCAGATTGGCCGTGTAGTCGTGCATCCAGTCCGGCACGGCCTGGCCCGGTCCGGCCCATTCATTGGTCGAGCGCTGGGCGAAGCCGAGAAGATAAACAAAGCGCCCATTGACATAGACGCCGCCCGTGCCAGCGCCGCCCTTGAAGGCAGTCTGCCGGAACCCCGTGACCGTGCTGCGTGAGTTGACCACTGTCCCACCCACAGTGAGCGTGGTGACGACATTGTAAAGATTGGGAAAGAGGTCGCTCCACAACTTGGCGCCGGTCAAAGGCCCAGTCGCCTTGAGCACAGTTGTCGCAGTGGTGGACAGCGAGGCGGCAGTGCCTGAGAATGTTGCGAGGGTCGAGCCGTCGGCGGGATCGATCACCTTGACGCCCAATGTGGCACTGGCCGCACTCCCGGATTCGTTGCTCACCTCGGCTTCCACATTCAGGGTCAGATCGCCCGTGTCACCCTTGGGCGTGTTGTTGGTGATATTGGCGTAGCCAGTTCCGTAGATGTAAATGCCCGTCGTTTTCAGGTTCTGATAGAGCGGATAGGTTTGATAAATCTTGCCCGGCACGTGCAGCCAGACATGCCCCACCAAGCCACCAAAGTCCGGGTTGGTGGCATTCGCGTTCCAGTACTCACCGCCGCCGCTGTTGTCGACCTGAACCGCCAGAACGTTGTCGGTGGTCCCGTCAGCTTTGACATTCGCAGTGATATCAATGCCGACCGCTGAGACACCGTCGGAGTAGGTTCCAACCTGTGTTCCGTTGATATAGAACGTGGCGGTTTGCCGGATCCGTTCGAACTCGACGATGAACTTGTTGCCAGCGAATGTGGCAGGAACCTTGAAATGCTTGCGGTACCAGGTCGTTCCTTGGTACAAGCCGTGGTCGCCACCGCTGTGGGAGATGAGGCCTCGGAAGGAATCGACGTCGTTGTAGGTGTGCGGCGTGCTGACCGAAGTCCAACCAGTCTCGCTGGCCATTGTAGCCTGGGCTCCGCTTTGGTCCTGCTTGATGAACATCCAGCCTGGATCCATGCTGTAGTCGGCTTCGCCCGAAGCAACGTAACTCCCACCGCTGGCAGTGGATGGGATGAACCCACCAGTGCCAGGCGGGTTCGAGCCGGTCTGGCCCGCGACAGCACCGCCGGTAGCCGGACTTGTCTTGCCTCCGGTAGCCGGACTCGTCTGCCCGCCGGTGGCCGGACTCGTTTGACCGCCCGTGGCCGGAACTGTCTTGCCGCCGGTGACCGGAACTGTCTGGCCGCCGGTGGCCACGCCGCCGCCGGCTTGCCCAGCTTGGCCGCCCGCCACGCTGCCAGCACTTGGGGTCACGGTTTGACCGCCAGACTCACTCCCGCCCGAGCCAAGCGCGGTCTGTCCAGCCCCGCCAGCCTCGGTCCCGCTGCTCCCCACGGAGCCGCCAGAATTCGGCGCCCCACCGCCGGTACCGCCGGTCGGTTTTGGCGAGCTTGATGAACAAGCGAAAGCGACGAGCGTCGCTGAGAAGAAAACGATCGAAAAGGCGCGTGTGCACGTCATGGAGGCCCCCCTGTGAGGTATAGGGGGCAGCGACACGGCAAGAAGGGTCATTCTTGCCCGCGTCAAAAGTTGCTCAGGAGCAGACCGGCTCTGCACCCCGGGAATGTCCGGTACCATCACCAGGCTTGCAATGCCCTGCGGTTCCCCATGGCTGCACTCCGGAACCGCCCGCACGAGGCTACCGGAGCTTAACACTACTGATTGAAATTCTCCCGTCGCCGTCGCTGCTGCGGGGCCCGTCCGCTTTCTCGCTTCTCGGTCAGATACGTCGAGTATCTTCCCTCGGCGCTCGTCGCGGCCGGGCCTCCTCGCGACGCGCCGGCTCGGTCCAAATTTCAATCAGTAGTGTTAACCGTGTGCAAGGGGGCTTTCTCGGCACTGCCGGGTTTGATGATATCCTCACCGGGTGGTCTGTCCGCGTTGCGGTCGATATCATTCCTCGGAAAGCGGAGGCTGTATGGGACCGGGCCAGTCCGGCGACAAACCGCCGCCGGCGTCTTTGCGACCTGGACAGATCCTCCAGGGAAAGTATCAGATCGTTCGTGAGATCGGCCGTGGCGCCATGGGCGTGGTCCACGAGGCGTTGCACGTGACGCTCGGGCGCCGGGTCGCGGTGAAGACCTTGCTGGCCGAGACCAGCCAGGATCCCCAACTCGCGGCTCGCTTCGAGCGCGAAGCCATCGCCGCTAGCGCCATCGGTCATCCTCACATCGTCGATGTCTTTGACCTCGGTCGCACGCCGGAAGGCTTGCTCTTCATGGCGATGGAGCTGCTGGATGGCCAGTCGTTGGCGTCGCTGCTGGCCAAGACGCCCTGCTTGCCGCTTCCGCTCGCTATTGATTTGATCGGCCAAGTTCTTGGCGGGCTGGCGGCCGCGCACAAGAACGGAATCGTTCATCGCGATCTCAAGCCGGACAACATCTTCATCCTCAACACCGAAGACAGGCCCAATTTCGTCAAAATTGTCGACTTTGGCATTTCGAAGATGCTGGTCCGCTCGGCGCCCGGACAGGGCGCCGTCAGCAAAGGCAGCGGGACGGTCGTGGGAACGGTGATGGGAACCCCGCTGTACATGTCCCCCGAGCAGGTGCTGGGGCAAGTCGCAGTCATCGACCATCGCACCGACATCTACTCGACGGGGGTGGTCCTGTACGAGATGTTGTGCGGTCGCACTCCGTTCGAGGACGAGAGCCCGGCGCAGGTCTTCACCCACATCCTCGATGGCAGGTATATCCTGCCGCGCCACCTGCGGCCCGAGATTCCACCCGCCTTGGAAGCGACCGTCGTGCGCGCAATCGACCGCGACATGGAGAAGCGCTTCCCGACGGCGGTGGCCATGCGCGAGGCGGTGACAGGGAGAAGCGGCGATCTCACCCCCTCGCCCGAGCTTGTTTCGGCTTCGTTCGGGGGATTCTCGGTGTTGGCGCCAGAATCCCAAGCGGGTGACGGACCGCCCTCGATATGGCTGCGGCCGGAACCCGGGTCCACGCAAGCCTATTTCGCAATCCGACCGTCGAGGGACGATGCCGCAGCGGATGGGTCTGCAGCCTTGCCCGACCAGGCCAGCGTGCCCCTGTTGGCCGAGGATCGGGGTCGTGCGCCGCGCCCGCCGGCCGCCGAGCCGATCGATCGGTTCGGGCGATCGTGGCCAAGATCCGACGCCGCCCGTAAGGCGGAGGCGCATGATGGCATTCTCTCCCCGCGCAACCTCTCGCGCATGGGGAAAGCCCTCGGCCTGCTCGCGTTGCTCATGGTGGCCCTCTTCGCCTATCGCCATTTTCGCACCACCCGCCGAGTAAATGCGCTGACCGAGCATCGCACGCAATGCCAGGTCGTTCTTGCGGTCGAGCCCAGCGAAGCAACCGTGCACGCCGACCACCTTCCCGTGACCAGAGACGACTTGCTTCTCGACGAAGGCACGTCCCACGTGCTCCACGTCGCGGCGCCGGGGCGAATCACGCGCAGTTTCTCCTTCCAGGCCAAGCCCGGCCTCGAACTTTCCGTTCACCTCGGCCGCGTTCTCCCCCTTCCTTCAGCAACGGATCCCGAACCATCGCGCGCTGAATTGGCGACGAGCTATCCCAATAATCCAGCTTCCAGTGAGGAGATCGCTCGCGCTTTCGCCAAGCTCGACCGCTACGCCCGGTGCCTGGCTCTGGTCGGATACACCGACGGAGATGCGCGCAAGGACGCCAATCGCGCCGGCCCCAGCGGAGCGGAAATCGGACGGTGCATCCAGCTTCTCCAAGAAGCCGCCGGCTTGCGACCGGAGATGCCTCAGCTTCATGCCGCGGGCGGGGCGTATTTACAGAGCGCGGCCAGGGGTGAGCCTGGCGCACTCCACAGGCTGGCCTCGGCTTTTCGCGCAGAGTTTCTGGCGGTTCGAACGGCCTGGCAGATGGAAGAGCTGTCGCGCCAAGAAACCGACGAAGGACAGACAGCCGCCTGGCACATGCGTCGGGTGGCCCTAGCGGCGCAGGCCTGGTTGCGCCAAGGCAAGGCTCCACCGGCCCTGGCACGAGGTGCGACAGATCGGCGGGCCCAGCTCGACGAATACCACCAAGCCCTCCTGAACTTCACCCAACATTCCCCGACGAAGATGGCGCAAGTCTCGGCCGCCGACGAGTTCATGAAGGCCGCCAAAGACGTCGTCACTCTCGCGCGCGGCCAAACCGGCAAGAGACAAGACGGCGACGCGGCGTCGGCAGCCTATCGCCAGCTTGTAGTCGCGTTCAATGCGCTTGTGGTCGAGTAGCCGGCAAGTGCTGCGCGCCTCTGCCTTGGCTGGCGGGCCGACATAATCGCGACATTGGTGTCCGGCCACTCGTAGTTATCCATGGCAAGCGTCCCAGATTCTGGACAGTTGGCGTCTCCCGGGCATGGCACGGGCCTTGCGTGCCTGGGACGGGTTTCAGATCAGTGTGGACACGCCTTCCCGAAAATTACGCATCTGTTAGTCGATCTTGTGACTAGAAAGACGTCCCCAAGTCACTAGAAGAATGTTCCGAATTTGCCCGGTCGTGTCAAGGTTTCCTCCGCAACGATCCCTTTCCTCAAGGAGGCCAGCCATGAAGCTGCGCAATAGCGCCATCGCCGCTCTGTTCTTGCTCACTACGTGCAACGAAACTGAAACGGCGAACGTCGAATCCTCAACTCAAGCACTGGGCAAGACTCCCTCAAGCGAAGTGGCCACCTGGCGAAAGGTCGGAGGCAGCACCCTGCCCGACGGCCGCTATTTGCAGGCCGTGGCCTTTGACGAGACCCGCAGGGTAGCCGTGATGTTCGGAGGGCTGACCACGGCCACTTCCACCAACAGTCTCTCCGCCAGCCAGGAGACCTGGGAGTGGAGTCTCACAACGGGCGAATGGACCAATCGCACGGCAACCGGAACGGCGCCAGCGGCGCGCTCCGGTGCGGCCATGGCGTTCGATTCTCAGCACAACAAAATCGTCCTCTTTGGCGGCCGTGCGGGCAGCGGATTCAACTACCAAGACACCTGGCAGTGGGATCCAACGAGCGGAACCTGGACGGACCTGACCACGTCAGGCAGCCGCCCCAGCGGACGCAGCCAGCACGCCATGGTCTACGAGAAATCAACCGGGAAGATCTTGCTCTTCGGAGGCGGACGCAGCGACTCCACCTCTTACGATGGGACGGGCATCACGGTTTCGTACGGCGACACATGGGAGTGGGATACGGGGACGCAAAGCTGGAGCCAGCTGCAACCAACCGCCAGTCCAGGGGTTCGACATGATCTGGGATTGGTCTGGGATTCCTCGCGCAACAAGGCCGTGCTTTTCGGCGGCATGCAGAAGGACACAGTGGGAGTCGACGGAACTCCCATGCAGGACACATGGGAGTGGGATCCCACGGCTGGCATCTGGACCGAGCGAACCACCCAAGGGGCCAAACCATCCCCTCGCTACGCCCACGCGATGGCTTTCGCCGGGGCTATCAAGAAGGCCATTGTCTTCGGCGGTTGGGACATCGTGAGCGGAGGCAGCCTGAACGATTTGTGGGAGTGGGATCCGGTCAGTGGCGCGTGGACTTCGCGCTGGACCGGGACCGAAACCAACACTCCGTCGGCGCGCATGTATGCCTCCCTGGTCTCGGACGACACGAAGGCGCGGCTTGAACTGATAGCCGGCGCTACGACATCCAATGGGTATTACGGGATGGGAGGCATGGGTGGCGTACCCATACCCGTGAGCCCGCCTGGCATGCCCTCGCCCTATGGCTGGCAGGGCACCAGAGAAGTTTGGGAGATCGATACGGCAACGTACGCCTGCCAGGATCGCTCAGCCCCATCCAATACGCCGCTGCCCCGTTCAAATCACGCTTTGGCATACAACCCGTCCACAGGGAAGACCTACGTCTTCGGCGGGATAGATTCGATGCAAAATGCTTTCGACGATCTGTGGGAGTGGGATGGCACGACTTGGACCGAGGTTGTCACCAGTGTGAGTCCTTCCGCCCGCTCCGACGCGGGACTGGCCTACGATCCAGTCAGGAAATCCCTGATTCTCTACGGGGGCCAAAGCTATTCAATGGGGGGTATGTATTATCAAACAGCCCTGGGCGATACCTGGGAGTGGAGCAGCACCACGCGACAGTGGACGCAGCTTTATCCGAATTCCAGCCCCGACCCGCTCTATTCACATGGCATGGTCACAGACACCACCCGCAACAAGATCCTCCTCTTCGCCGGGATGAGCAACTACAGCGACTATATACTCCCGCCGGATCCGAATATGCCGAGTGGCTACCAGGATCCGATGCGCAACGATGTCTGGGAGTGGGACGGCAGCAAGATGACCTGGACCAAGCGCACGTTGGTTGTCGGCGCAAGCGCGCCGAGTCCTCGTCAGTATCCCATCCTTGCCTACGATTCGGCTCGCCAGAAGCTCTTCGTCGAGGAGACCTCCACGTTCGGCTACTATGGCGGTAGCAGCAACAGCACCTTCTGGGAGTGGGATCCAGTCTCGGCGGGATGGGCCATGCACACCACCAGCGACTATCTCGACTACGGCACGCCCTACTGTGCTGCCTACGATTCCACACGACGGCGCGAAGTCATCTTTGGCGATGTCTGGAGCCAGACCACGGGTAACCACGAGACCTGGGAGCTCGACGCCAAGGGCCCGACCTGGTACGTGCGTTCGATCGTCGACTCGCCCTCTGCGGGCTACGGTATTGCCATGGCCTTCGACTCCGCGCGCGCGGTGGTGGTTCTCTTCGGCGGCAATGCCAACGGCACCCCGCTGGACGAAACCTGGGAATACAGCGTGACCGGCCTGGGCAATGGCGAGGGTTGCTCCGCCAGCACCGCCTCGTCCTGCGCATCCGGCAACTGTGTCGATGGCGTGTGCTGCGAGAGCGCTTCCTGCGCGGGTCCCTGCAAGTCATGCAACGTAAGCGGCCAAGAAGGCAGCTGCGTTCTCGCCCAGGCCGGAACAGAGGTTGCCGGCAGTTGTTCGAGCGGACAAGCCTGTGACGCTACCGGGAATTGCAAGACCAACAATGGTCAAGCGTGTAGCAGTGCCAGTGCATGCGCCTCGGGCTTCTGCGTGGATGGCGTGTGTTGCAACAGTGCCTGCAATGGCACATGTGTGTCCTGCAACCAGGCCGGGCTTGCCGGAAAATGCAGCCCCTACGCAGTCGGGAGCGACCCGGAGAAGGAATGCGGCAAGGGCTCTGGAGCCTGCAAGTCCACTTGTGACGGGGTCGGGGCCTGCGCGTTCCCAGCGCAGGGAACGAGCTGTGGTTCCTGCCTACTCTGCGACGGCGCGGGCTCGTGTGACATGTCGGATCCGTCGTGCTACGGCTACGGCGGATCGACCGGCTACGGCGGCTACAGCGGCTATAGCGGATCGACCGGCTATGGCGGCTATGGCGGATCGACCGGTTACGGCGGCTTCGGCGGAACCACCAGCCGCGGCGGATCGACCAGCTACGGCGGAACCACAGCTCGCGGAGGAACGACCGGCTCCGGCGGAATCACCGGCTCCGGCGGCGTCACTGGCTACGGTGGCGTCACTGGCTACGGCGGCGTCACTGGCTACGGCGGCGCGACCGGTTCCGGCGGTGTCACTGGTTACGCGGGTGCGACCGGCTACGGCGGCGTCAGTGGTTACGCCGGAGTGACCGGCTACGGCGGCGTCAGTGGTTACGCCGGAGCGACCGGCTACGGCGGAGCTTCTGGCTCATCTGGTGGCGCAAGCGGCGAAGCAACCAATTCCGGTTCCCAGAGCAACACCGGACACCTAAGCCGTGCGGGTTGCACTTGTGCATTGGGAAACGCAGCAACTCCCGGCTTTGGTCCGGCAAAGCTCTTCTTCCTTGCCGGGGTGGCTGTCTTCTTGCGCAGGATTCGAAGACGGCGCTGACGGCGGTAGCGCCGAACCCGCTGGGGGCCATGGAAACTATACAGGCCCGGTTGCGATACCAAGTTGGCCAAGATGCCACCCATGTTGGCGGGAAGGAGGACTTGTGGCGATGAATGCTGGACTTCTTCGCGGCACGCGTCTTGCTGTGGGCTGCACGGAGGGTCTTCGTGGCGCGTCTCACTTCACGGTTCTTTTCCCATAGCCATTGCCAACACTTGCGCGAGCGATTGGCCTCCGTTCTTGCCTTGGTTCTTTGCACCTGCACGTCCCGCGCGCCGGATTGGCCCGGGCCGCACGACGGAGCACAAACCGACGTCACTGTCCTGGTTGGCGGACCCGAGCGCCAAGTCGACATCCTGTTCGTGATCGGCAATTCGCCGTCCATGGCGCCCAAACAGACTCTCCTGGCTCAAAACTTTCGCAAGATGATCGCCTCGCTGGAAAGGCTTCCTGCCGGCTTGCCCGAGGTGCACGTCGGCGTGGTCAGCAGCAACATGGGGGCCGGTATGGGCGCTCTGGGCGGCCGTTGCGGCGATGGGCTGGGCGACAGAGGCCTTCTTTGGGGAAACGATCCCAACGATCTGACTGCCTCGGTTGCGGCGGGAAGTATTGCCGCGACAGATCCGAATAACCCGATCGCCGACGGCTGCGGCCTGGCGCCAGGCGCGCGCTGGATCGAGGATATCGCAAGCCCTGACGGGACAGATAGCCGACAACGGAACTACTCCGGCCGATCTCTTGAGGATGTGTTCACTTGCCTCGCCACGGCCGTTGGAAGCAAAGGCTGCGAAGAACAGCACCTATTGCAAGCGACTCGCGTTGCCCTCATTCCCCAGCCCGGCATCAACGATGCAAACCAAGGCTTTGTGCGTCGGGACGCCTATCTCTTCATAGTTCTCGTCACCGACCAGGACGACTGCTCGGCCAGCAACGACAACAAGAAGAACGATGACATGTTCAATTTGGTGACCAAGCTTGATCCGGGCGACACCATTACCCTGCGATGCGCGGCTCGCGGCCATCTCTGTGGCGGTCAGCCCATTCCTGACTACGACCCGGCAGTGGGATACACAGGTTCAGGGTTCACCCACGACTTCTCCGACTGCACAGCCAAGGAGCAGCTTGATCCCAACAACCCTGACTACACCTACATGCCGCTCATCGACGTTCAGGAGATGATCGACAGCGTCAACCAGGTCAAGGGGCCTGCTTCGCCCCCGATCATCGTGTCGGGAGTCATCGGCTGGCCCCCGGATCCGACCGTCGACACGAATTTGCCGGCCACGCTTCAAACCAGCAATCAATACCAGATTGGCAAGGACGCCACCTCGCTTCCGGCTTCGCAGCAGGATTTGTGGGACTACATGCCAGTATGCTGGGATCCCAACCAGAGATCTGCTGATGGCAACATCTACAAAGCCTACGGCGGCCTGCGCCTAAGCAAGTTCATCGGCTCCTTTGGCAGCCTGGGGCAATTGTTCAGCATCTGCAACTCCGATTTCACCAATGCGATGATCCAGGTTGGCTATCTTTGGAACGACGACGTGTTTGGTGGCGGCTGCATCAATGCCCCGTTGATCGACACTGACCCCAACGCGCCCGGGGTCCAACCCGAATGCCAGGTTGTCTACAGAAGTCCGTGCACGGCCGTGGGTACAAACGGCTGTCTGGACACGGGCTGGGTGGAGAGTGGCCGCCCAGAGTGCAGAGACAGCCAAGGGAACGTGCTCGACCCCGCCAGTCCCGATCTCTCGACTGTGCCTGAAGACTTGCGACCCTGCTGGTATTTCTCGTACGACAACACCGCTCTGGGGTGCGCGCGCTCATACAACGGCCAACGGATTTCCTACTTGCCGGCGTCCGGAACGGTGGCGCACCCCGGTGCGTTTCTGGTAGCAGAGTGCTTGACTGAGCCCAAAACTAACTAGAAACGCACCTGGATCTCGTAGCGACGGTTCTTCGCCTTCTTGGCTGGCGTGTTGTCGGGCGTGACCAGCGGGCGTTCCGAGCCCATGCCAATGGCCACGATCTCGCTCTTGGCGATCCCGCGCGCCACCAATTCGCGCTCGATCACGGCGGCGCGCTTGCCCGACAGTTCCTTGTTGTGCTCGGCCTTGCCGCTTGAATCGGTGTGTCCGGAAACCTCGAATTTGAAACTGGTCACGCCCGCCACGCTCAGCCGCTTCTTGGCCTCGACCAGCGCATCGGCCAGTTTCTTGAGTTTCTTGTCACAGCCGGCAGCCAGCTCGTCGCTGTCGGTCTTGAAGCTGCACTGGTTCTTGCGCCCCTCGGCCAGGAGCTTGGCATTCACTTCCTTGGCGGCTTTGTCGCGCGCCGCTGTGGCCGCGCCGCCCGCGGCTTTCTTGGTCAGGCTGCCCATGTCCAGCGCCAGGGCCGACGGAGCGATCATCAATATTGCAACGGCCAGGGTCCATGTCATTCGCGTGGTTGTCATGGACAAACGATAGCGCCTGGCAAAGTGCGAGTGCAAGTCATGAGCGTTTCGGTGCTAAAAGATCCCTACGATGCTCGCCCGCCCCCGTCTCCTGGTCGCGCTCCTCCTGCTTTTCAGCGCGGCCGCGTTCAAACCGTCGACGCCGCCGCGGCAGCGCAGCGCCATTCTCATCTCGTGGGATGGGGCCTTGCGCGAGCACGTCAACGACTGCCTGAAGCGCAACCAGATGCCCAACCTGGCGCAGCTGATCAAGGAAGGCGGGATGGTGGACATCGAGGTGTCGGACCACGTCACCGACACCAGGGCCGGCCACGCGCAGATGCTGACCGGTTACGATCCCAGCGTCACGGGGGTGGTTTCCAACGCGATCTTTCGTCCCATCCCGCTCGGCCTTTCCATCTTCGAGCGGTTACAGCAAGCCTTCGGCAAGAAAGACATTGCCACCATCATGGTGACCGGCAAGGCCATGGGTCTCGGCCCCGGCGGACCCAAAATTCCCGCCGAGGCAGAGGCGGCCAGCCCGAACCAGCCGAGCGATGAGGAGGACAAGCAGACGCGCCGGGTGGAAAAGATGCGTCTGGCTGGCGAACAGAACGTGCTGGGTCAGCCCTTTCACCTGACCAAGAGCACGCTGACGGCGTGGGATGGCGACATGCCCCGCGACGCGCGCGGCGTGGGGCAGAAAGCCCTGGCGATGATTGACAAGTTCGGCCCCAAGGGACGTTTCTTCCTGTTCCTCCACTTTGGCGATGCCGACGTCAACGGCCACAAGTACGGCGAGGGTTCGCAGGAATACAACGACGCCCTGGTGGCTCTCGACACCTGGCTGGGGCGAATCGTGGCTCAACTCAAGACCGACGGACTCTACGACCGCACCGCCGTGTACATCACCGCTGACCATGGCTTCGACGTGGGAACCACCCACCACAGCAAGGCGACCCACATCTTCCTGGCCAGCAACGATGCGCAGGTGACCTCAGCCGGCGAGCAACGAGACATCACGCCCACCGTCCTGCAAGCCATGGGCGTGGACCTGCGCACGATCACGCCGGCCTTTCCAGGCAAGTCTCTGCGCAAGAAGGATTAGCCGCTATTCAGTGCCGGCGGGCGCGCCCCTGTCACCGCCCGCCACATGACACCCAGCTCGCCGAGAGTGACCAAACCAAGCAAGAAAAGCAGACCGCCGTAACCCACCACGAAGGCGCCGAACAAGGCTGCGTCGATCGCGGGCGACGAGCGCAGAAAAGCCAGAGGCAGAAAGATCGCCCCCAGCCCCACCACGCCGACCCATCGGCGCAACGAATACCCCACCACCCGACGCATGCGCCAGGTGAAGAAGATGGACTGTGCAATCAAGGCGCCCAGCACGGCCAGGCTTGCACCCAAGCTTCCCCAGCGGCCGACGAGCGACAGGCCCAGCGCCCAGAATGTCCCCAGCCGAAACACCGCAGCGGTCAAGGCCACCCCGGGCCGGTCGTGCGTGAGCGCCGACAAATTGGCCACACTGGTGAGCGACAGGGCCACCAGCCCGATGGCCAGTGGAACCAGATTCGCGGCCACTGGACCATAAGCGCCGCCCAGCACCAGGGGCACGAGATCTTTGCCGACCAGCACGGCTGCCAGCACCACCACCACGCTGCCCAGGGCCAGCCATTTCAACAAGCGCTCGATCCACAAGCGCAGCGCGGCCTGGTCGCCTTCCAGGCGCAGCACGGTCAGCAGCGGGGCAAACGCCAGCGCGATCTGTGGAAGCCCCACGGCCCCTACCAGAAAAACCGAGTAGGCCACGCCAAAGAATCCCACCTGCGCGTAGTCGCCACAGCGGGCGCGCACCAACGCCTCGCCGCTGCGCTCGAATCCCGAAAGAACCAAATCGCTGATGTAGAAGATCAATCCGAAGCGCAAATAGGAACCCATGCCGCGCACATCGAGGCGAAAGGCCGCCCAGCGCAGATAGGGCCGCGCCCCGATGTGACCGACCAGCAGCACCACCAGCTCGGCCAACAATACGCCCAGGGCAGCGCCTCGCAGCCCGGCCAGCAGATACCCAGGCAGCATGAATGCCAGCGTCCCCCACTGGCGCAAGATATCGGCCACGCCCCAGCGCGCCGCCTGATTGAGCCCGAGGTGCAGAGAAAAATACAAACCCGCAGGCGCGCGCACGAACACGGCCACCGCCAAAATGGCCATGGCCACTGCATCCAGATCCCGCAGCCAGGTGACAGTGACGACGAAGTACAGCGCCGCCGCCAAGAAGCCGGCCCCGATGCGAATGGCCAGCAGGCGACCAAACAAGCTGCGCAGGCCATCCTCGTCGCCGGTCTGGCTGAATCCCGGCAGGTGCCGGCCCATGACCTGGGTGAAGCCCAGACTGGCCGCCAGCGTGAACCAAAAACTCAGGGCCACCAACAGCGCCACCTGGCCGTAGCCGGTCGGCCCCATCAGACGCGGAACCACCGCAGCGACCACCACACCGCCGGCGACCAGCAGGCCCCGCAGTATCAGCAGCAGGCCGATGTTGCGAACCGCAGTCTGCTCGCGCGGAATCATGGGCCCTGGCACAGCGATCCCGCCAAGAGGATGACGAAATCGTGATTGTAGTCAGATGGCAATCTTCGGGTGATCGACTACTTCCGCTTGCCCTTCTTGGCCTTCTTGGCCTTCTTGGCTTTCTTGCCCTTGGTCTTGGCCGGCTGCTTCTCCTCGGCCTTGGCCGCAGCCTCCTTGGCTTCGTCCACGGCTTTCTCTGCCGCCTCAAGATTCTTTTCGGTGGCGGCCAGCTTGGCCTTCAGATCGGTGACCTCATTGTGCAGGGCCTCCGCCGACTGCAGGATCTCGGCCTTGGCAGTGGTCGCCTTGCTGAGAGCCTCCTTGCAGACTTTGTCCTCGCAACCCGTGGCAGCAAGTGCCCCACCAAGAACCAGCAGCGAAAGCAACCCCATCGTTCGAGTCATGGTCATCTCCTTGTCGAAGAGGGCAGAGGGTAGGAAGCTCCCACCCACCGAAGCCGCCTTTCTACCGGCTGCCCGCGAATCCTGTCAACGAAACTAGTAGAACCCCCCGGGCCACAGTCGCTGCGTCGGTCCCTGTCACCGCCACCGCGAACCGACGACAGCAAGCAATCGCATCGGGAGTCCCGGCGCAAGTCTTGCTAGGCTGTTGAGACATGGCAGCCATCGATTCTCTGCTCGCCCTGATTGACGCACAGAAGGCCACCGGGATCGTGTTGCGGGCGCGCGAGCCGCCGGTGCTCGTTGGCGCCCAGGGCCGCGGTCTGACCATGCCCCCGCTCGACGCTCAAATACTCGAGACTTTCGCGGCCGAGGCGCTCGCCCCGGCAGAGCTTGACCGGCTGCGCGCCTCGGGCGCGTGCGACACAGTCTACCGCTCTGAACGACACGGCGCCTTTGCCGTGGAGGCGCGCAAGGACGCTGACAAGCTGTCACTGAAGCTGCGCCGCACAGGTAATGTTTTGGCAAAGCCCGCGCCGCCCGCAGTCGCCAGCCCGCGCCCAGCCGACACGCGTGCCCCAAGTGTCGCGGCTGTGACTGCACCAACCGTCAGTCCGCCCGCCGGGGCGGTCGCAGCCACGTCCTCCCGCCTGGCCGGCTTGATCGCACGCGCGGTCGACGAAACCGTGTCCGACATCATCGTGTCCGCAGGACAGCCCCTGTGGATCCGCACAGCCGATGGCCTGGCCGCCTCGGGCGAGGCCATCGATCAGCAAGAAATCCAGGGCTTCGTCGATTCGCTGCTCGATCCGCCGCGTCGCCGCTGTCTTGAGCAAAGCGGCAGCGCGGATCTGGCCTGGGAAGCGCCAGCGCTGGACGCGGCCGGGCCGCAACGAATGAGGGTCAACGTATTCAGGCAGGCACACGGCCTGGCCCTGGCGCTGCGGCCGGTGAACCGCCACGCCCCGACACTGGCCGAACTGAACCTGCCTGACAGCGTGGGCGCGCTGGGGAATCTGACGGGCGGCATGGTGCTGGTGGTGGGCACCACCGGGTCGGGCAAGTCGACCACTCTGGCCGCCATGGTTGAACTGGTGAACCGAACCCGCGCCCGCCACGTCATCACCCTGGAAGATCCCGTCGAATTCGTGCACCAGCCCCGGCGCTGCCTGATTCACCAGCGCGAGGTCGGCACCCATGTGGAAAGCTTTGCCGCCGGTCTGCGCGCGGCTTTGCGCGAGTGTCCTGACATCATTTTGGTGGGCGAAATGCGCGACCGCGAGACGGTGGCCCTGGCCTTGACCGCAGCCGAGACCGGGCACCTGGTGCTGTCGACGTTGCACAGTGGAAGCGCGTCCATGGCCATCGACCGCATCGTGGACATCTTTCCCGAGCACCAGCAGGCGCAGATCCGGCAGCAGGTGGCCGGCTCGCTGCGCGCGGTGGTCACGCAGCAGCTGCTGGAAGGAGCGCTGCCCGGCACACGCTATCCCGCGCTGGAAATCCTCATGGTCAACTACGCGGTCGGGGCGCTCATTCGCGAAGGCAAGACCCACCAGCTGAACACCCAGATCCAAACCGGCCGCGACGACGGGATGGTCGCCATGGATGCCTCGCTGCTCGATCTGGCGCGCGCCGGGCGCATCAGCCGCGAAGTCGCGGTGGCCGCTGCCCGCGATCCCGTCGAGCTGCAGCGCCGCGTGCGCGAAGGACGGGGCTAGGATGGTATCGTCGAGGAGCCCGCCTTCGCCGTGGCTAGCTCCTCGATTTCGGCTTGGACGCCCTTGAGGCTTTGGCCGAATTCGCTAACCTCGTCGTTGCCACCGATTTCGATGGCCAAGCCAGCAATTTCACCTTGCGCCAGCCGGTCCGAGATCAGCTTGAGACAAGCAAGGCGCGACGTCACGTTATGGACCACGAGCAGGCCGGCCACGGTGAGGAGCAGCAAGCCGCCCGCTGCAATCGCCAGGGCCAGGATCTGCTTGTGCGCCGCGACCTTCTGCTGTGCCTTCACCGACTGCTCGGTTTGCGCTGCCAGCCGCGCCACAACCTGGTCGAACAGGTTGGTCGGTGGTCGATCCATGCCACGTACGATCTTGTCTGCCGCCTTGAAATCGAAGCCGCTTCCTACATACGTGCTGTAGGCCTCCTGGTACTTCTTGCCCAAAGCTTCGTGCCGCACGACGAATTCAGCCAGAAGCCGAATTGCCGCCTGGTCTTGCAGCTGTTTGCTGAGTGCGAGGGAATTCTCGTTGACCCTTGCCTCGGCTTCGTGGAATTGCCTGGTGTACTTCGCCAGGTCTTCCGGGTTGTGGCCGCGCAAAAGGACGTCCTTCCACTCTTGCACCTGCTTCTTGAAGTCGACCTGCGTGACGCGAGCCAAGTCAGCCTGCTTGACCGAGGTCTGCAAGAGTTCGTCGTAGCTGGCAACCAAGGCCCGCGTCTGCCCGATCAAGGCGTCAGCCAGTCCCACGAAAAGCGCGACGACCCCAGCCAGGAACAAGGTCAGCTTGAGCGAAATCTTCATACCGGTCACCTCTCGACGGTCCTGCCGACCATTGTGAGCGCTTGCGGGGACAAACGACAAATAACAGCATGGCCACGATCCATCAGCGGCCTGAGAACACCCTCAGAATTCTGATAGTCGACGGACTCCGCGGCCGCAGGCTCTCACCTGCCACATGGCTCTTCTCCGCGTAGTTGCGAGGGAATCGGTCCCAAGCCGTGTGGCATCCGCCCGAAGGCGAGCTGCCCCACGCCGACTTCACATTTGGTCGGGAGACACTCGCCTTCAACGTTGCCCCCGGCGAGTGATCGGCAACGCCTGCAAGGCGCTACAGACAGATCATGGCTTGGTCGCATGATGCTGGAACGCGCGAAAGCTCCAGGTCAATCCCGACAGCAACTCACGGTGTCGCCAAGCGCCTGTCATAATGATCGGACTGGTCAACGTCGCACTCTGGCTCGGGCGTAGGTACTTCCCCACCGCACAGGAGATTTCCACATGAAAGGTGTACTCTTTCTCTGCGTCGCAAACTCGGCGCGCAGCCAGATGGCCGAGGGGATTGCCCGCTCGCTGGCCCCGGCAGGAACGAAAATCTGCTCCGCTGGGTCGCGCCCGACCAACGTCCGCCCCGAGGCGATCGCGGTATTGAAGGAGATCGGCATAGACATCTCAAGGCATCACGCGAAGGCGGTCGCCGAGATCCCAGCAGCCGAGGTCGACACGGTGATCACCCTGTGCGGCGAGGAGGAGTGTCCTGTCTTCCTTGGCAAAGCCACCCGGCTGCATTGGGGCCTGCCTGATCCTGCGGCAGTGAGCGGCTCGGAGGCCGAGCGCTTGAACGCTTTTCGCCAAGTGCGCGATGATCTGCGCCGGCGGATCGGCGACCTCTTCGCGCATCCCTCATCGCCACATCCACAAGAATGAGAACCGCTCGTACCAGAATTGAAAGGCACTCGTCATGACAGAGAGATCCCTTGGATTCATTGGAGGTGGGCGCATCGCTCGGATTCTGCTCGGGGGTTGCAAGCGCGCAGGACGACTCCCCGAACGAATCGTGGTCAGCGATTCCGACAGCAAGGTTCTCGCCGACCTCCAGGCGCAGTTCGCAGGCGCGCTCACGACCACCGCCGACATCAGACAGCCGGCGGCACAGGATCTCGTGTTGCTGGCATTGCATCCGCCGGCCTTTCCGGCCGTGCTGGCCGCGATCAAAGACGTCCTGCGGCCAGGAGCCATCGTCATCTCGCTGGCCCCGAAATGGTCGATGGGCAGAATCGCATCGACTCTTGGCGCCTTCGGCCGTCTGGCGCGATCCATCCCCAACGCGCCGTCCATCGTGAACGCCGGGTACAACCCGATCTGCTTCGGCTCTGGGTTGGACCAGGATGGGCGCGACGAAATCACGCGGCTGTTCGAGATCTGGGGCGCTTGTCCTGTGGTCCCCGAGGAGACACTGGAGGCCCACGCTATTGTGTCGGCGATGGGTCCGACCTATCTCTGGTATCAGCTTTACCAACTCATTGAGCTGGCCCAGCAGTGCGGGTTGACACCGGCCGCAGCACAGGCTGCAGTCCTCGCAATGGCCCAGGGAGCCGCACGCACCATGAGCGACGCAGGCATGCCTCCGCACGAAGTGATGGACTTGGTCCCGGTCAAGCCGCTGGCCGCTCTGGAGCCAACCGTGAAGGAAGCCTATGCCACCGTCCTGCAAAGCCTCTACCGGAAGTTGAAAGAGCCGTAGGGCGTGGTCGGCCAGCTCGCCCTGGGTGCCCGCCGATCTACCCGCCGCAGCCCACCGAGCCCGAGCATCCACACTCCGGCTTCCAAAGACTCCCAGACGCCCGCAAAAAGCATCCCGAGTTTCACGTCAGGACCTGCGATGTGGCCAAGAAATCGGATTGCAAATCGCTGGCCGAATGGACGGGCGCGAGCTTCAAGGATCTGAACATCCTGGTCAACAACGCCGGCGTGCAAAGGGACATCGACTTCACAGCATAACTATGGCGCTCTAAGCATTGCGCTTTGTTTCTGATGGTCCAAGACGGTTGCGATGGGTCGTGCAGCCGCGCTCCTTGGGCGTCGGGGCGGCCTCGCTGGTGGCAGCAAAGGCGGTTTCTCGCGGGCGCACCACCACCGCAGGCTCTTTCTCACCGAGCAGGGGTACTCGTACCAGGTCGTCATTGCCGACGGCGAGTAGCAGCGACAACTTTACGCTGTCTAGTAAACACGCAATCTAGAGGCATCTGGCCAAATCACTTCAAGAAAAGCAAACGATTCTCGTGTGTTGTGGAGCTGACGGGGATCGAACCCACGGCCTCTAGAGTGCGATTCCTGACGAAAATGGCAACTTAGTTAATGAAAACAACCGCTTAATCAATGACAGGAAGCAGCAAACCGTTACCACGTCGCTTGCATCGTCTCGATGTTGTTGATGAATCCGTGGTAACAGGCATCAGAAATGCTCTACACACAGCAATTCCGAATACATTTCTGTGTTGCCAAGAAAAGTGCCGCTCGCGCCGTTCTTCTTGAGCATCCCGTCTACCCGAAAAGCGGTACCATATGCCCTGGGTCATGAGGACCCATCCGGAATGAGCATCTCGTGGGGCGAAGGAGAGTACATGAGAAAGTTGGAAATCTTGGTCATGGCTTGCCTCCTTTCGGCTGTGTTGAGCTGCGGCAGCAGCAATAGCAATGCCGGTCACACCGGCACCACCGCCACAGGGGGCAGCAGTGGCACAACCGGCATGGTGATGGCCTCGTGCTTCTACTCAACGAATCAGTGGTGCATCCAGCTACTGATTCCCAATACAAGCTCCGCGCAGGCTGCTGAGCAAAAGACATGCACAAGTTCCGCAATCGAAGCAGGCACAATTGGAACAGGTTGCCCGACAGCAAATCTCGCCGGCTGTTGCAAGCCTGTAGCAGGCAACGCCAGCGAAGAAGAGGACTGCTACTATGTAGGCTCCTCGATGCTCACAGCCGGGAAAATGGCCTGCACAACAGGTGGACGCACTTGGTCGCCAACGATGTAGGAGCATGGCAGGAAAGCATACCCCCTGGTACGAGTGATCTAGGTCACTAATCCCAGTCGCAAACTGTGGGAAGATAGTCGGCCATGAAGGAACAGGATGTCAGGCAGCGCATTGAGGGTTTCCTGAAGAGTATGCCTAGGGCTGCAGCCATCATCATAGCTGGCCTGGTGGGGCTGGCATGTAGCAGCTCTGGTCTGAAGACCTTCCCAGATGCTGGAGCAGCAAGCGGCGGTCAGGCGGGCGGCACCATCAGCAGCGGAACCACCGGTGGTACTGGTGGCATGATTGCTACCGGAGCTGCCAGCATAGGCGGTACTGGTGGCCAAGCGGCAACAACGGATTTTGTTCCTTTGTGCGAGTCGGGCCCAGGACCATGCAACCATGGCGACCAGTCGGTAGCCTTCCAGATTGGCAACCCAAACGCCACCATTCCCCCGTGCCCAGCGGGACGCGAGTGCTATCTCTTGCGGATGGGCTGTGGCTACAACCTGTGCATGGTACCTGAGGGTGTGCATTGCAGTGACCTACTGTCCTGCAATCCTGGCGACACACCGATACCCCAGGTCTCTGTGGGGTACACGGGGCGAGGCTACACCAAGCAGCTCTGTATGCAATCTATCTACTGTAGTGCGCCCTCAAGCGGGTATGGGAGCATCTGCAGTGGCGCTTGGTCAGATGGCGTTTTCGTTGAACAACCAGACGCATCTGCTGATGGAGAGGATGGGGGAACGATGCCCTGCTGTGGCGACGGCATCGTGGATCAGGGTGAGCAATGTGACGCCGGCAACCTGAATGGTCTGTGTCTGGATGCCCAAGGGAGACCAGTCGGCCACCCAGAGAATGCCAGTTGTCAGTCGTTGCCAGCCTCCTGCAACTGTCCCGAATATCCTGCACACACCTCTCTTTCGTGCTCCACAACGTGCCAGGCCCCGATCATTTCGGGGGCACCCCGCTGTGGTGATGGCATTGTCGAAACGGGAGAGGATTGTGATTGCGGTGATGGTAGCGTTCCGGTTCCGACAGGCTGCTCAGGGCGGAACGCCGACAACGTGTACGACGGCTGCACGACAAGATGCTCGCTGGGGCCTCATTGTGGCGACAGCATTGTCGACACCCAATATGGTGAGCAGTGTGACTTCGGCGAGGCTAACGGCGCATGTTTTGATGCCAGTGGCAACTTTGCGGGATACCCAGGGGACACAGGTTGTCCCGCAGGCACCGATGTCATATGCACCAAGACTTGCACGACTATTGAGGTTGACCCCTGATCTATAGATTGTCCTTGACGCCTACCGGGTGCCACACGGGAGAGACAATGTTCAACATCTCAACCGCCATCGTAGCCCTTCTTTCGACCGGCCTCATGGGACTGGCCTGTAGCAACTCCGGTCTGAGGAGCAATGTCCATGATGGGGAAGCAGCAACCGGAGGTCAGGGAGGCAGCACCATCAGCAGCGAAACCACAGGAGGTGCTGGTGGCACGATTAGCCCAGGTGGAGCCTTCGGTGGCAGTGGGAGTGGTGCTGGTGGAACCATTGGGTCTGGTGAATCAAGCGGAACTGGTGGAACTGCCGGCAGCTCTGGAACCGCTAGCACAGGTCGCCAAGGCGCAACGTGCGCATCGATTCGCATGTGCGACCCAACCGATCAGCAGGTAGATGGCCCGTGCCCGGCAGCGCGGGAGTGCTATTCCTTTCAACAGGAATGTTTCGACGCAACCACCGTGTGCATGCTGCCTGCGGGTGTGCACTGTAGCGATCTGTCGTGCAATCCTGGCGATGCGGAGACAACGTCGGGCGACCAAGACTGTTGGCAGAACCCCAATCCCTGTTACACCAAGCAGCTGTGTGCGCAGTCTATTCTATGCAAACATGGGACAGATGCCGGTGTGGATGCAGGCGGCAAGCCGGAATCTGATGGCAGTTCTCAGCGTGTAGGCGCTCCTCACCCCCAACCGTGTCTTTCCGGCGAAGTTCTCAATTCTGGTGAAATGTGCCCTTGCGTTGCCGGCCCGCCCGTTTGCTCCTTTTCCTCTTGCGAGCCATCAGGCGACAGCTTGTGCTACACCCCATGCGTAAAAGGGGGCACCTGTGCTGGTGGCTTAGTCTGTGGGGAGATCGAGATCTTCAATGGAGGTGACATAGGCACCCCCTATTATGTTTGCGATGGACCGATAGGTGTGGATGCGGGCGTTGGAGCGTTACCCCGCTGTGGTGATGGCATTGTCGAGACCGGGGAGGAATGTGATTGCGGGGCTGGAACGATTCCAGTTCCTGCGGGCTGCTTGGGTCCGAATAGCGACAACACTTATGGTGGCTGCACGGCGAAATGCATGCTCGGACCCCATTGCGGGGATGGAACAGTTCAAAGCCCACCAGAACAATGCGACCTCGGCACCTTGAACGGCTCGGACCTAGGCCCTAATGGATGCGCGTTTGGATGCCTCAAGCCTCACTACTGCGGCGATGGCATTGTCGACGCGAATCTCGGCGAGCGTTGTGACCTCGGCACACTGAATGGTATGTGCCTGGATGCCCAATGGAACCCAGTTGGCTACCCAGAGGACATGAGTTGTCAGTCGGTCACAGTCCTGTGCAAGTGTCCTGCAGGCACCTCGGTCTTGTGCTCCACAATGTGCACGTTCGCCACTATAGATGGTCCCTGATACGGCACCACAAGCACATCAGCATGTCTCCTACGCTGGCAAATCGGTCATGAATGAACAGGATGTCGGGCAGCGCACGAGGGATTCCATGAATATATCCAGGGTTGCAGTTCTCTTTGTGTCCGGCTCTATGGGACTGGCATGTAGCAGCTCCCAGGTTGAGGGCAATGTTGCTGATGCGACACTAGCAAGTGGAGGCCAGGCAGGCAGCATAGATGTCCCCGTCAGCGCTCCTTGTGGAAATGGCAAGTTGGACCCAGGTGAGGAGTGCGATGATGGTGTGCCTCCTGCCAGGAAACTCGATCCCAGTGCCATTCCCTTTGATGATGGTTGCAATGCCCTTTGCCAGATCGAAGCAGGCTGGCAATGTCCGGTCCCAGGGCAGTCATGCATACCCTGTGATACTGGTGCGATGGATGTTTGTGATGCGGGACCGGCAGGCTACTGTGGTGATGGAGTCATCCAGACAAATCTTGGCGAGAGGTGTGACCTGGGGCCCCTGAACGGCGTGGCAGTGGACGTCAACGGGAATCCAATTGACGGTGGCTATGGTAATGTACTCTGTGATCTCCGGTGTCAGATTCCTTTTTGTTGTGAGCCTTGATGAATAGGCGGCAAGATAGCCAAGACACCCTCCCCCATTCAGTACAAGTAACCCAGGTTCATAGCACTGGCATCGCCAGATCAGGACTCTGTGACCAACTGAAGACAGAGAAAGAATTGGGAACATGAACGGGAGCAGCTTGATGGTTCGAGGCTTTGTTCCGTTGATCTTGGGAATGGTTCTGGCCTCCAGTACAGCTTGCGGAAGTAATCCATCGGAAGACACATGTGGCCCCATCAACTCGCAGTGTGCGAATCTGGCAACCGATGCATGCGGCAAGTGTATGAGCAGTTGCTGCTGTCAGCAAATGATAGCTTGCTTCAACAATCCTTCCTGTGCGAGCTTGAGCGCGTGCGTGGATGCCTGCAAGTTTTCCGACCCCACGTGCGTCTCCAACTGCGCGATGTCGTCTCCTGG